>NZ_FOUD01000043.1 GCF_900114765.1 Halopseudomonas pachastrellae | reverse complement strand
GCCTTCTACGATGCGTTGGCCAATAACGAGGCTTCCGTCCGCGAGTTGGGCGATGAGATTCTCGCCAAGATTGCCCACGAGCTGACCGATGGTTTACGTAAAAACGTGACGGTGGATTGGAACAACCGAGACAGCGTTAGGGCAAAGCTGCGTTTGATGGTTAAGCGCATTTTGCGTAAGTACAAATATCCGCCGGACAAGCAGGAAGAGGCTGCACAGCTGGTGTTGGTGCAGGCTGAGAAGCTGTGTGAGGAATGGGTGTGATTCGAGGGTAAACTACCACCCGATTGCTGGCAGGTTCAGGGGTGAGTTGAATACGCAGGATGTGTAGGGCTTTATGACGGTATCAGGACAGTCAGTACTCCAGATTCGAGAGCTGGAGATTTCAATCACTTCTCGTTGTACGTTGGCGTGTGATAACTGCGGTTTTGTTGTTCCGCATCAACCCACTCCTTATCTTGACGATCCGATTTCAGAGATATCGGATTCGCTAACGCACTTGCATCGTGCAGGTGTGCGCATTGCTAGTTTGGCCATTCTTGGCGGCGAACCTACAATCGATCGACAGTTGCTAGAGACCGTTCTAAGGACTGTTGCGCGTATCGGTATCGCGGAACGTATTGAGGTTGTGACTAACGGCTTGACGCCCCGAGGGCTCAGCCGGCTAGCTCTGCACCATATCAATAGGCTGAGCGTGAGTGTCTATGGCCTTGGCGCTGAAATCCGGGATCTCTATCGCACCTGGATCGGTTTAGTTGCGCCGCATGTCGAGTTGATCTTTCGTGAAAGCGATGATGGGTGGGACCCATGGGCTGAAGGCGTGAAGGTTTCTCAGAGTCGGGCGCAGGCGATGTTTGACGACTGCTGGTACCGACGGCATTGCACGACGCTTGAGCGGGGTCGACTTTTCGTCTGCTCAAGAGTTGCCAAGCTGGCAAGGGATGAAGAAGGCCTGGCCATTACCTCGTCAACCACGATCAATGATCTGCGCAGTTACCTGAGTCAGCCGGTGGCGCTGCCTTCTTGTGCAACCTGTACTCCGATGATGGGTTTGGACACGGTGCCTGCTGGAGTTCAGCCGGATGACAGGATTCCCCGCTTGGAAGCTAAGGCAGTTGCTTGGTTGACCACTGCAATCAGTACCCAGCAAGGACGGATAGTGTGAATCAAAGATCAGATGTGTTTAGTAGAAAAGCTGTGTGTGTTGGCGGAGTCTCGGGGGCTGGTAAGACGACAATGCTTCGCACTCACGTCGAGTGTAACGCAAGGGATTTGCAGATAACGGGCTCATCGGTAGTGAAGGCTGTAATCGCTCCGGCGACGGTGCAGGAGCTGGACGAGTGGCCGTTGGCTCGTCGTCAAGAGGTGCGTGAGCAATCGATCTTAGAGCTGCAGCGGATATTGCAGTCCTGCGAAGGGCATTTGCTCGTCGATGGACACTTCACGCTCAGAAACCGCTGCACCGGCGTGTTGGAGTCGATCTTTACGCAAGAAGACAAAGATTTTTTTCATGCTCTGGTGTTGATTCATCCTGATCCTGAAGCCGTGTTGGCACAACGTTTATCGGATGACCGGCAACGGGACTTGGAATCAGTCGAACAAATCGCGGAACACATTGCTTATGAGCGGCGTGAGGGGCTTCGACTTGCTAGCGAAATGAATGTGCCGTTCCTCGAGATAGCAGAATCATGCGCTGAAGCTCGGTTGCGCGCTTTAGAGCAGTTTCTGCACAGTCTTACTGAGCCGGAGGTCGCTTGAGTTTGGGACTAGCGACTCTGGCTGGGGCAGAGCTTGTACATGAAGTCGTGCGGCACCTTCCGCGCCGCAACGGGCACGCATACGGTGTGTGCTTGGTTTTGGACGCGGATCGTACGCTCAGTATCGAGGACACCGGGCGGTCAGTTGGGGCTGCGCTCGGGCTGAACGACCAAATTCGCTCGATTTTCGAGCGCTTGGGCTATGAGGACGATGCGTTCAGTGCTGTGTCCGCTGTCTGGTCTGCAGTCGACGTAAGTGCGTATTCCTCGGAGATCGAGCGCGTGGCAGAGTCTGTTGCCTTGAGAGATTGCTGGCAGCAGATTCTAGGCGATGTATTGGGTGAGGTTCCTGTAGTTGTGCTCACCGCGGGCATTCCTCAGATCTGGCGAAAGGTACTGGAGCGTCATGGGTTTCTGGGGGTTCCGGTGCTAGGAGGCAGTCATAGCGCGCTGGATGACTATGTCGTTTCTGCTCGGGCCAAAGGTGATGTGGTAAGGGCTTTGCGAGACGAGGGCTGGTTAGTATTAGCCGCCGGTGACAGTTGCGTAGATCTGCCAATGTTGGCGGCAGCGGATGCTGCCCTGTTTGTGCCAGATTCTAAGGGCAGCCCGGCGTTGCGAGCCGCATTGGCAGATATGAAAATGGCCTCTGTTTGTCATTTGATTGTCGACGAGCAGCGCTTTGATGATTTAGACAGTTGCCTACCCAGCGATGTGCCGCAACTGATCTTTCAGGGAGGAATGAACATTGCTAATTGACCACTCAAACGACCCTTTAATGCAGTTACTGGTCAATACCACGCGCCAGGTTGAGGTGGCGGGACCTGCGTTGGCCGATGCGCATAGGGCTGTAGGTAGGTGCCTGGCGGGCCCAATAGCGCAGGCACTGCCCCTTGAGAGCGTCGAGATTCAACATGTTGTTGGTGCGTCCGAGGGAGTTGGGGTGAGGCCGGGGCATGAGCCGATCATACTCGCGGTGATGAGAGCAGGTCTTTTTGTGGCAGAAGGAATTTGGTCCTGTGTGCCTGCCGGTGCATTGGTGCCCCATCAAGACGGTGAAAGTCTGGGTTCGATACCAGCTCAGGGACGGACGGTTATTGTTGTTGATAGCGTGATAAACACCGGTCGCTCCATACGAAGACTGTTGGAAATGCTCCGGCCTGCTGGCGCCCAGAGCATTGTCGTCTCTGCCCTCGTTGCATACGGGCCGACTCTTGAGACTCTAGTTGCGGAGTATGCGGACGTTACGTTCAACATCGCGCGGGTCTCGCAGCGCTCGTACGTCGGCTCTGGATCTACTGACACAGGTGCAAGGTTGTTCGGTACAACTACTTGGGCTGGAGAGCTAGGGATGGTCTGAAGTAGTTGTGTATTTCTGGCTGACTTCAGCCCCTGCCGATTTTAAAAGCGGCAAATCGATCAAAAACGCTCAGATCAC
>NZ_FOUD01000041.1 GCF_900114765.1 Halopseudomonas pachastrellae | reverse complement strand
GTCCGAAAAACGCGATGTCTTCACGCAAAATTTCCTTGATCCGATTAGGAGAAAATTCTACTTCTGACGAGCTCTGATTTCAGGGGGGATTACCCGAATCAGATCAGTAGAGAGGAAGGGAAACGGCGAATTGTTGTCAGTGCAAACGTCCGTGGTCGGGACATTGGATCATTCGTATCCGAGGCAGAACAGAAAATCCAGGCTCAGGTAGATATCCCGGCAGGTTATTGGATCGATTGGGGCGGTACCTTTGAGCAGCTTGAATCGGCAACGAAGCGGCTGCAGATTGTCGTCCCCGTGGCGCTGCTCCTGGTCTTCATTCTGCTTTTCATGATGTTCAACAATGTCAAAGACGGCTTGTTGGTCTTTACCGGGATTCCATTTGCGCTCACGGGAGGCATTGTTGCGCTGTGGCTCAGAGATATCCCATTGTCCATTTCAGCAGGTGTTGGCTTTATTGCTCTGTCAGGCGTCGCAGTTCTAAATGGCCTGGTAATGATCTCCTTCATCCGTAGCCTACGGGAGCAAGGTTTGCCTCTGGACACCGCGATCCGCGAGGGCGCTCTTACCCGGCTACGCCCGGTATTGATGACGGCCCTAGTGGCTTCACTCGGGTTCGTTCCAATGGCCTTGAATGTGGGTACCGGTGCAGAGGTGCAGCGCCCCCTTGCGACGGTGGTAATCGGGGGGATTCTCTCCTCAACGGTGCTAACGCTATTAGTTTTGCCGTTGCTCTACCAGATGGCTCATCGGCGCGAAGACGAATTGGAGGAGCAAGAAATCGCGCTAGCCGCCGACAGAACGAGCTAGATATCGGATGGCGGTACACAACGCCCCGTTCTTGCTAGCAAGCAAGAACGGGGCGTGTTGATTATCGGAGCGCTAAGTTCATTAGCGGCGCAGCGGGCAGTACAGCCTTGGTGGCGCAGGTCTGATGCATCTAAGCGGTAAATAAGAAACTTGCTCGCGCTAAGTGCTATGACCTGCGCTACATACGCCTCCTCGACCTGATGGCTTTCACCCAAGGTGAGCTGACGAAGGATTATGCGAGCAGCGGCTGACCTGCCCTGAACCGCCCCGGGTTTCGCGGAGGCTGTTTTGTTTGAGTCAGGCAGCAACCGATATGGTTGCCTGACTCTGTTCATATAGTGCCTCAAACTCGGCCGGTGGCCTATTTCCAATTGGCTCCAGCAGGCGCTGATGGGTAAGCGTCCGGTGAACACACCTTTTGAACTCCAGCTTTAAGGGCGATGGTGTCCGTCTATTTTTTCGCGGACGCGATTGCCCTTATCGCCAGGAGTTACATGCGCCAACGAAGCTCTTATCCAAAACCGTTCAAAGCCCAAGTCGTGCAGGAGTGCCTGCAACCTGGAGCCACCGTTTCCAGCGTCGCCATTCGGCACGGCATCAACGCCAACGTCATTCGCAAATGGCTGCCGGTCTATCGCGATCAAGCCGTCACAACCCTGCCAGCCTTCGTGCCAGTGCAACCGCTACCCAAGCGCACAGTGGATGAGGTGGTAGTGATCGTATTGCCCTTGGGAAGCAAGTCCATCACGGTTAAATGGCCCGCCTCAGATCCAGACGGTTGTGCACGTTTCATCCGCAGTCTCTCGCAATGATTCGCATCGACTCGATCTGGCTCGCCACCGAGCCCTTGGACATGCGAGCAGGCACGGACACAGCGCTGGCCCGCGTTGTCACAGTATTTGGGGCGGCGCAGCCGCACTGCGCCTACCTGTTTGCCAACAAGCGCGCCAACCGGATGAAAGTGCTCGTGCATGATGGTGTAGGCATCTGGCTCGCCGCACGGCGACTGAACCAGGGCAAGTTCCACTGGCCAGGCGTGCATCGTGGCCTAAAGGCAGAGCTCGACGCTGAACAACTACAGGCTTTGGTACTCGGCTTGCCATGGCAGCGAATTGGTTCCGGCGGTGCAATTACAGTGCTCTGAACCACGCTTACCAGCTGTGGCCGTGGCGGTGCTTTGGTAAAATCCACGGCATGACTTCCTCGCCCAATCTCGACCAAATGACGCCCGAACAGCTGCGCGCCCTCGCTGCGCAGTTGCTGTCCAAGGTCGACACCATGGGCAGAGAAAGCCGCCGCGACAAGACCGTTATCGAGCAACTCTCTCACGAGATCGCCATTCTCAAACGGCACAAATTCGCCAAGCGCAGTGAGCAAATCAGCCCGGCGCAAGGCAGCTTGCTGGATGACTTGCTCAACACCGACCTTGAGGCTATCGAGGCAGAACTGAACGCGCTCCGGCCTGAGCCTGCAGCAACCTCATCGCGCCAACAGCCCAAGCGCGCTCCGCTACCACCCCAGTTCCCACGTACGGTCATCCGCCATGAGCCGGAGAGCACACTGTGTGCCTGCGGGTGCCAACTTGAGCGCATCGGCGAAGATGTGAGTGAGAAGCTGGATTACACGCCAGGCGTGTTTACCGTCGAGCAACATGTGCGTGGCAAGTGGGCCTGCCGTCAGTGCGAAACACTGATCCAAGCGCCAGTGCCAGCCCAAGTGATCGACAAAGGCATTCCCACCGCCGGCCTGTTGGCCCATGTGATGGTGGCCAAGTTCGCAGACCACTTGCCGCTGTATCGCCAGGAAAAGATCTTTGGCCGCGCAGGCTTGATCATATCGCGTTCGACGCTGGCGCAGTGGGTAGGCCAAACCGGCGTGCAGCTCCAGCCCTTGGTGGATGCGCTGCGCGAGGCAGTGCTAGCTCAGGACGTTGTACACGCCGATGAAACACCGGTGCAGATGCTGGCACCCGGCGAGAAGAAAACACACCGGGCTTACGTCTGGGCCTACTGCACTACGCCGTTCTCGGCACTGAAGGCGGTAGTCTATGACTTCAGCCTCAGCCGTGCTGGCGAGCATGCGCGTAACTTCCTGGGCACCTGGAATGGCAAGCTGGTCTGCGATGACTTCGCAGGCTACAAGGCCGGCTTCGAGCAGGGCATCACCGAAATCGGCTGCATGGCGCATGCCCGGCGCAAGTTCTTCGACCTGCATGCGGCGAACAAAAGCCAATTAGCAGAACAGGCTCTGCACTCAATCGGCGGGCTGTACGAAGTAGAACGGCAGGCCAAAGACATGAGTAATGAAGATCGCTGGCGATTACGCCAAAAAGTAGCAGTGCCCATCGCAGGCAAGCTGCACGAGTGGATGTTGGCTCAGCGCGAGCGTGTGCCTGAGGGCTCGGCCACAGCCAAGGCACTGGACTACAGCTTGAAACGCTGGGTAGCGCTGACGCGCTACCTGGATGATGGTGCTGTGCCCATCGATAACAATGCGGTCGAGAACCAGATCAGGCCGTGGGCGCTTGGCAGATCAAACTGGCTCTTCGCTGGATCGTTGCGCAGCGGTAAACGCGCGGCTGCAATCATGAGCCTGATCCAGTCAGCTCGCATGAATGGCCATGATCCGTATGCCTACCTCAAGGACGTGCTAACGCGGTTGCCGACGCAGAAGGCTAGCGAGGTCGAGCAACTACTGCCCCATCGGTGGGTGCAGGGCTGACCGGCGCAAGGTGTATTCCCTGTACGCTTACGCTGATGGTTGAACCAGGTCACCCACTTCAGCGTTTCCCACTCCAGACTGTCTACGCTTTTCCACGGCCCTCGCTTATGGATCAGTTCGGTCTTGTAGAGGCCGTTGATGGTCTCTGCCAGTGCGTTGTCGTAGCTGTCACCGGTATTGCCAACCGAGGGTTCGATGCCAGCTTCGCCCAGCCGCTCGCTGTAGCGAATCGACAGATATTGCGAGCCCCTATCGCTGTGATGAACCAGCCGGTGGGGCTCAGGCCGACGAGTGTGAAGCGCCTGTTCCAGAGCATCCAGAACAAACTCTGTGCGCATGTGTCGGCTGACACGCCAGCCTACGATAAACCGTGAGTAGACATCGACGATGAACGCCACATAAGCAAATCCCTGCCAGGTTGAAACGAATGTGAAATCGGCGACCCAGAGCTGATTGGGACGTTCGGCCGTGAACTGGCGCTTTACCAGATCCCTGGGATTGGCATTGTCAGGATCGGCTTGTGTGGTTTTCACCGTTTTGCCCCGCGTTACGCCGCAGAGCCCCATTTCACGCATCAACCGTTCCACTGTGCAGCGCGCAACCACCTGGTGTTCGCGATGCATCTGCCGCCAGACTTTCCTAGCCCCGTAGACCTCGTAGTTTTCCTGCCAGACACGGTGAATTTGTACAGCAAGTTCCTCGTCACGGATCGCTCGGGCGGAGCGTCGTGAGCGGTCACGTAGCCGTGCAGCATGGCGCCGGTAAGCCGATGGAGACACTTGCAACACGCGGCACAGTGGCTCGACTCCAAAGCTTTGCCGGTGCTTGTCGATCAGCTGCCAGATCACTTCAAACGGCGCAGGATGGCCTGCCCGTCGGGCTCCGCCTGGGCGAAAAAAGCGCTGGCGACCTTGAGGATCTCGTTAGCTCGCTTGAGCTCACGAACCTCACGTTCCAGTTCCTTGACGCGGGCATCAGTAGCCGAGGCGGAGGGGGCCGCAGGCGCAGCTGCCTTCCGAATCCAACTGCTCAACGTCTGGGCGGTGCAGCCGATCTTGCTGGCCACCGCCTCAATGGCGGCCCACTGCGATGTGTGGGACTCCCGGACCTCATAAACCATACGGATGGCCCGGTCACGGACTTCAGGGGAAAATTTGGTGTGCTTGCTCATATGGGCTCCATTCTCTCAAAGGGTGGAGCCTCCGCGAAACCCGGGGCGGTTCACCCTGGTTGGCAGCAAGGGGCGATAGCTACGGTAATCCCCCCTGAAATCAGCCCTCGTCAGAAGTAGAATTTTCTCCTAATCGGATCAAGGAAATTTTGCGTGAAGACATCGCGTTTTTCGGA
>NZ_FOUD01000038.1 GCF_900114765.1 Halopseudomonas pachastrellae | reverse complement strand
CGCTTGGCCAGTTGCCGAATCGACCTCAACGTCTGCGCCCGTGCTCCTCGGCCATCAAGAGCGCAGTGGCCTCCTTTAAAATCTTCTTCTCCAGCTCCAGGCGATTGATACGGGCTTTCAGGGCTTGGATTTCCTGCTGTTCAGCCGTGAGCGCCTTGCTGTTCGGCGTCACTCCACCACGCTCTTCGCGCAGTTGATCGACCCAGCGCCGGAGAGCGGTTTCTCCGACACCCATCGACTTGCAGGCTTCTGCCACGCTATAGCCTTGGTCGACGACCAAGGCCGCTGCATCATGTTTGAACTCGACCGAAAAGGATCGACGTTGTTTGCTCATTGAACACCTCGCTGATGGCGATTCTACCGCCTAACTTGGTGTCCGGGATTAGTAGACCACTACAAACCGTATGTACGGTGGTGTGGGAGGACGGCGGGGGCGACCCCGCCTCCTACCCGATTCTCGATAACGTACCCGTCAGTCGTTACCAGCGCATTGGGGCCACAAATCCTTTCAGTGAACCCTTCGAAGCTTCGATTGGATATTCATAAAAAGGCCAGGCATCAAGCCTGGCCTACGTTGGGAGAAAACCAATATCAGCTCGCGTCCTCATCCTCTTCGTTGCGTTTCATGCGGCGCTGCAGAGCCGTGTAATAGAGCGCAGGCAATACCAGCAGCGTCAGTGCTGTCGAGGACAGGATGCCGCCAATGACCACGGTCGCCAGAGGCCGTTGGACTTCCGCGCCGGTCCCTGTGGCCAACGCCATTGGGACGAAGCCGAGCGACGCCACCAGCGCTGTCATCAGGACTGGGCGCAATCGAACCAGTGCGCCCTCACGCACAGCCTCGGATAAAGGCCGGCCTTCCTCTAGCAATCCTTTAATGAAAGCAATCATCACCAGTCCGTTGAGTACTGCCACACCCGACAACGCGATGAACCCGACGCCAGCGGAAATTGAGAGGGGAATGTCCCGGAGCCAGAGTGCAAGAATTCCCCCAGTAAGCGCGAACGGAATGCCAGTGAAGACGACCAGCCCATCGCGCAGTGTGTTGAACATCATGAACAGCAGCACGAAGACCAGCAGTAAGGCGACTGGGACGACCAGCTGCAGGCGCTTGGCGGCAGCCTGCAGCTGCTCGAACTGCCCACCCCACGTCGTCCAGTAACCGGGCGGTACCGGGTTTCGTTCAGCGATTGCTGCAGACGCATCTTGGACGAAACTGCCAATGTCACGCCCTCGAACGTTGGCGCTTACCACCACCAGACGCTTGCCATCCTCACGGCTGATCTGATTCGGGCCCAGCACGAATTCCAGCGTGGCAACCTCAGCCAGCGGGATAAAGTCGATTCGGTCGTTGGCAGCACCCGCTACCGCTGGCACCGGAATCGGCAGGCGAGCCAGCACATCCGGATCGGCACGCAGCGTATCGGAAAGACGAACAACGATGTCGAAACGACGGTCACCCTCAAAAAAGGTTCCGGCTTCCCGTCCGCCAATCGCGGCGGCGACGGTATCCTGCACATCGCCGATGTTGAGCCCGAAGCGTGCCGCCTTGTCACGATCCACATTGACGCTCAGCAATGGGAGGCCCGTCGTCTGCTCCACTTTAACTTCGGAAGCGCCTGGTACGTCTTGCAATATCGCCGCGATGTCATCAGCTGTTTTGTTGAGAACATCCATATCGTCCCCGAACACCTTAACGGCCACATCGCTGCGAACTCCGGAAATTAGCTCGTTAAAGCGTAACTGGATCGGCTGAGACATCTCATAGTTGCTGCCCGGCACAGATGCGGCCGCCTTTTGGATGTCCTCAATGAGCTGCTCGCGGGATTTGTCCGGATCTGGCCATTCTTCCTTGGGCTTGAGCATCACATAGCTGTCCGAAATATTCGGCGGCATCGGGTCAGCCGCGATCTCGGCGGTGCCGGTTCGGGCAAATGTACGCTTGACCTCCGGGACCTGCTCGGCAATTGCCTTTTCCAGCCGCTGCTGCATATCCACGGATTGGGAGAGGCTGGTCCCTGGAACGCGCAGAGCTTGAAGCGCAAAATCACCCTCGCTAAGGCTCGGAATGAACTCGCTACCCATTCGCATCACCAGCAGGGCAGACAGCAGCACGCTAGCGACGGCGCCACTGAATACCAATGTGCGATGACGCATGACCCAGTCGAGCACGGGCGCATAGCCATTGCGCGCCGCGCGCATCAGGCGGTTGTCCTTCTCTTGCACCTTACCGGTGACAAAAAGCGCAACAGCAGCGGGCACGAAGGTGACCGATAGAATCATGGCACCCAACAGTGCGATTACCACGGTGAATGCCATGGGGTGGAACATCTTCCCCTCGACACCAGTGAGCGCAAAGATGGGCAGGTAGACCACCATGATGATCAGCTGGCCGTAGATGAGCGGACGCCGTGCCTCCTTGGCCGCCGCGAATACTTCGTGGAAACGCTCGCTACGGGTCAGAATCCTGCCATGTTTTTCCTGCGCGTGGGCAAGCCGGCGGATGGCGTTTTCGACGATGACCACCGCACCGTCGACGATGATGCCGAAGTCGAGAGCCCCTAGGCTCATGAGGTTGGCACTGACTTTGTTGGTGGCCATGCCGGTGAAGGTGAACAGCATGGACAACGGGATGACCATTGCTGTGATCAGGGCTGCACGCAGGTTGCCGAGGAAGAGAAACAGCACGGCGATAACCAGGATCGCGCCTTCGATCAGGTTCTTGCGAACCGTGGCGATTGCCTTGTCTACGAGGTCGGTCCGGTCATAGACCGTTATCGCGCTTACGCCTTTTGGCAGGTTCTGGTTGATAATCTCCAAGCGCTGCGCGACGGCCTGCGACACGCTACGGCTATTTTCTCCTACCAGCATGAACGCGGTCCCAAGGACCACCTCGCGTCCATTGTCGGTGGCTGCCCCTGAACGCAGCTCACGACCGATCCCCACTTCGGCAATATCGCGAACCCGCACGGGCGCGCCGCCTGCGTTGCTCAGGACGATATTGCCAATGTCCGCGGGGGAGCCGAGCTGGCCAGGTGTGCGGATCGACAACTGTTCGCCGTTACGCTCAATGAAGCCGGCGCCGACGTTGGCATTGTTGCGCTCAAGCGCAACGACGAGCTGTTCCAGAGTGATTCGGTAAGCGGCCATGCGCTTCGGATCGGGCGCTACCTGATACTCTTTGGCGAAGCCACCGATCGTGTTGATCTCGGCAACGCCTCGAACGTTTCGCAGCTGCGGCTTGATGATCCAGTCCTGGATTTCACGCAGGTCGGTCGGCGTGTAGGGCTGACCATCAGGACGGCGCGCCTCGGGCTCGGCCTCGACCGTCCAGAGGAAGATTTCCCCCAGGCCGGTGGAGATGGGACCGAGAGTGACCTCCACGCCCTGCGGAAGCTCGTTGCTCGCGGCCTGCAGCCGTTCACTCACCAATTGCCGGGCGAAATAGAGATCGGTGCCATCATCAAAGATTACGGTGATCTGAGCGAACCCGGAGCGCGATAATGAACGTGTCTGGCGCAGGTGGGGCAAGCCGGCCATCGCCGTCTCGATGGGGAAGGTAACGCGTTGCTCGGTTTCAAGCGGCGACGCGCCTGGGACTGCGGCGTTAATTTGAACCTGTACATTGGTGATGTCGGGCACAGCGTCGATAGGTAAGCGCTGATAGCTATAAACCCCGACGCCCGCCATGCCCAAGACCGCCAGCAGCACTAGCCAGCGCTGCTCGATGGCGAAGCGAAGAATACGTTCGAACATGAGTTAGGTATCCGGAGGATCAGTGAACGTGCTCGGCGGAGCCTTTGCCGAGTTCGGATTTCAGGATGAAGCTGCCAGCGGTCGCGATCTGTTGGCCGGCCTGCAATCCGTCACGAATTTCCACGCGATTTTCGTCGCGCTGGCCCAGCGAAACCGGGTGCGCCTGGAAGCCGTGCGGCGTGCGAACGAAAACCGTCGGCGCGTTTTCGACGGTCTGGACCGCCTCGACTGGAACCGTGACCGGTGCACTGCGTCCATCGGCGCTAACTCGGACCGTCACGAAAAGACCGGGACGCCAAGCCCCATCGGGGTTGGCCAGGGTCACGCGGGCTGTCGCGGCACGCGTCTGCTCGCCCAGCAGGCTGCCCACATGGGCGACCTTCCCCATTGTTCGCACGCCTAGCTCGCCGGCAACAACTTCGACTTCTCGGCCGACGGTTACGCGCATCAAATCACGGGCAGGTACGCTGAACGTGGCCCAAACCCGCGACAAATCAGTCAGAGTGAAGACGCTGGTCGTTTCATCCACACGCTCGCCCAGCACAATATGCTTCTCGACGACCACTGCATCGAAAGGTGCGCGCAGCTCGTAGCGGTTGCCTACGCCTGCGCCACTTCCGCCGCCCAGCGCCCGTGTTTTTTCTTGGGCATTACGCAAGTCGATTTCTGCTACGCGCAGGCTCTGCTGGGCCTGCAAATAGTCCTGTTCTGCAGAGATACGCTCCTGCCATAGGGTGCGCTCACGCTCGAACAAGGTGCGAGCCAGCCGGAGGCGCTGCTCGGCGGCAGCCAGCTCACTACGCTGCTCGGACAGCTGCTCGCTGGCGATAACCGCCAGCAACTGGCCCTTCTTCACTTGGTCACCCAGGTTGACCGAAACCGATTCGACAACGCCGGCCACACGGGGCACGACATGTGCGGTACGGTCTTCGTCGAAACGCAGCTCGCCCGGCAAAGATACAGACGAGCCGATTTCAGCCGGTCCGGCCTTGCTTAGCTGAATGCCTGCGGCACGTATCTGCTCTTCGGAAAGCTCAATCTCACCTTCGGCATGCGTTTCGTTGCCGTGCTCGTCCTCCTCACCGCCATGACCGCTTTCGTCACCATGGCCGTGGCCATCGCCTTCAGCGTCATGACCGTCTTCGTCCCCATGGTCGTTCTCAGATTCCTCGTGACCGCTTTCTCCATCCTCATGCGCGTGGCCATCCTCGGCGTGCTCAGCCTTGTTATCGCTGGCCTGCGCCTCAAGAACGAAGCCCTGTTTTACGCCAACGCCGGTCAGCAGTACCAAAGCGACCGCCAGAGCGATTCCCGTCTGTTTTTTCATGCAAGCTCCCCCACCGCCAATACGTAATGGCGGCGTTTCGGTCATTCGAAGGTAGTGGTAGGTCCGTACAGCCGCTCGATACGCGCCCAGGCGTCGACCACGGCTTGCAATGACTGCAGATAGCGCGTGCGTGCATCTATCAGCGCACGCTGTGCGTCGAGCACGTCGAGGAACGCGAAGCGGCCAAGACTGAAACCACGTGTGGCCGCTTCCACGGTTCGCTGTCCTGCCGGCAGTATCCGGTTGCGTATTTCCTCGACGTCTGCACGTGCGGTACGCCAGTCGCGAAGGGCCTGCTGGATCTCCGCACGAACGCGCAGCTCTGCCGCATTACGAAGATCACGCGCCTGCTCCGCCCGCCGTGCGGCCGCCAGAACATTGCCTTGGTTACGATCGAATAAAGGCAGCGGAACAGAGAGGCCGACGAGGTTGACGCGCTCACGCTCGATTTCGTCGTACTGGCTACCGATACTGACGCTTATGTCCGGGTAGCGCTGGCTTCGCTGAAGCCCCAGCTCGGCTTCACTCAAGGCCACTTGGCGCAGAGCCCTACGCATATCGGCACTCTCACGCACGCGCGCCAATAATGCAGATTCGCTAGGCACATCTGGCAGGTGTTCGAAACTGCCCAGCAAACTGCCAAACTCCGGTGCGTCGGTCCCGAGTAGGCGCGCTAGCATCTGTCGAGCGTTGTCCCATTCCTGGCGTGCTCGCCGCAGGTCCAGTTGTACGGTCGCCAGTTGCATATCGGCGCGCGTCGCCTCCACTGGCGAAACTTTTCCGGCATCGACCTGTGCGTCGGCGACCTTAGCAGCCCGCTCGGCCAATGACAGAGAGGCCTCGGCCAGTTGCATGCCCTCCTGGGCACGCAAGGCGGCGAAGTAAGCCTGGATCACATCTGCACGCAACCCCTGGCGTCGAAAGTCAAGGTCGGCATCCACCATCGAGCGATTGGCGTCCGCCACACCGATTCGAGCGCCGCGCTTGCCGCCTAACTCGATCGGCTGAGTGATTGTGATTGAGCGAGTCTGGCGATCGGACTGAGTGTCTTCCACCTCGAATCCTAATTCCGGATTTGGAATGGCCCCAGCCTGGCGGCGCAGCCCGCTCGCGATACCTATCTCTGCCCGCGCGGCGGAGAATTCTGGGTTGCGTTCATACGCAAGGGACACGGCTCGCTCCAGTGTCAGACCTTCTTGCGCGCCCACCTCAAGCGACATCAGTGCCAGCCCAAGCAGGCCGCTGGCAAGCAGATACAAGCGTTTCTTTTGGTACATACGCAACACTGCCGGGCAGTGCCCCCTTTATTGTCGATCGCGTTTCTCCAGCCGCGCTAAACCGGCCAGATAGCTGATGGGTAAACGGCGGTGACTTTATATAAGGGCGGGCGGTTGCAGGAACTGAGTGCAACACGGTTACTGGATTGAGGCAGGAGCCTCATGATACGTAGCCATCAGCTCGGTCATGACCTCGATGGGGCACCTGAAGCCGAAGCGCTTACGTGGCCGAATGTTCAGTTCGTAGGCAATAGCATCCAACTGCTCCTGGCTGTATACCGACAGATTCGTGCCTTTGGGAAGGTACTGGCGGATCAGTCCGTTGATGTTCTCGTTGCTGCCGCGCTGCCAGGGGCTGTGCGGGTCACAGAAGTAGATCGCTACGCCGGTCTTCTGGGTGATCTCCGTATGGCGCGCCATCTCTCGTCCTTGGTCGTAGGTCATGCTCTTGCGGGCCGCCAGAGGCATCCGGTTTAACGCGGCACTGAAGCCCTCCACGGCCGAGGTCGCCGTCGCGTCAAGCATCTTGACCAGCATCAGGTAGCCGCTGGAGCGCTCGACCAGGGTGCCGACGGCCGAAGCGTTGGCCTTGCCTTTGATCAGGTCGCCCTCCCAATGACCAGGCATTACACGATCCTCGATCTCCGGCGGGCGCACGTGGATACTGACCATGTCGGGGATCTGGCCACGGCGGTCTACCCCGCCAGAACGCGGCCGGCGAGAGGTCTTGCCTTGCCGCAAGCAGATGATCAGTTCCTTGCGCAGCTCGCCAACCGGCAGGGCATAAATCGCGTTGTAGATCGTCTCGCGGCAGACGTAGGCGTCTTCGAAGTTAGGGAATTCCATCGCACGGAGCTTGCCGGCAATTTGCTCGG
>NZ_FOUD01000019.1 GCF_900114765.1 Halopseudomonas pachastrellae | reverse complement strand
CGTTGATAGGTTGGGTGTGTAAGCGCTGTGAGGCGTTGAGCTAACCAATACTAATTGCCCGTGTGGCTTGACCATATAACACCCAAGCAATCTGGTGTTATCGAGCCAACAGAATCAAACAACTTCGCGAACTTGCGAGATTGCAAATACCTTAGCTTCTGTCACACATCCAAGCTTTTTAAGCTGCACGCCTAGCGGGCAGCAACAAATTGCTTGACGACTATAGAGCATTGGAACCACCTGATCCCATCCCGAACTCAGAAGTGAAACGATGCATCGCCGATGGTAGTGTGGGGCTTCCCCATGTGAGAGTAGGTCATCGTCAAGCGCCTATACCGAACACCCTGATCAGAAATGGTCAGGGTGTTTTTCTTTGCGCGCGGGAAAAGTCCGATCAGGTGGACTGGTTTGCGTCTTTGCTTGCGCTCTTATGCTTTAGCGTTAGAAGTAATAAGCAAATCCGTCTAACCTGCTTGTTGTTCTAACTGATGGCGGGCGGTAATCTGGGCGCCCATTGAGAAAGGTGTTCGCCCAAGCGGCCCTGTGCAGTTGGAGTCAGACATGTTGCAATCCCCGCGTAAACTGATCAAACAGCTGGTCGTGGCCCTGACGGTCACCGGCAGCCTTGGCGTTGCTTCGGCACAAGCCGCTGACCAGGAGCTCTTGAATTCCTCCTACGATATCGCCCGTGAACTCTTTGCCTCGTATAACGAACTCTTTGCCGAGCATTGGCAGCAGGAGACCGGCAAGACCGTCGAGATCAACCAGTCTCACGGTGGTTCCTCCAAGCAGGCGCAGGCGATCATTCAGGGGTTGCGGGCGGACGTGGTCACCTACAACCAGGTGACCGACGTAGACATTCTGCATGAGCGTGGCAACCTGATCCCGGCCGACTGGCGTGAGCGTCTGCCTAATGCCAGCTCTCCTTACTATTCCACCATGGCTTTTTTGGTGCGAGAGGGTAACCCGAAGAATATCCAGAACTGGGACGACCTGGTCCGCGATGACGTGAGTTCTGTGCTGCCCAACCCGAAAACCTCGGGCAACGGCCGTTACACCTATCTGGCTGCACTGGGCTATGCACAGAAAACCTTTGGTGATGACCAGGAAGCCATCGACAACTACCTGCGTGAATTCCTTGGCAACGTTGCGGTGTTTGACACCGGCGGGCGTGGTGCCACCACCACCTTCGTTGAGCGTGGCATTGGTGATGTACTGCTGACCTTTGAGTCCGAGGTTAACAATATTGCGGCCCAGTACGACGGCGAGTATCAGGTTGTGGTGCCCAAGGTCAGCTTCCTGGCTGAGTTCCCGGTGACCTGGATTGATCGTAGCGTTGAGCGCAACGAAACAGCTGATCTGGCCAAGGCCTATCTGGAGTACCTGTATAGCGAGGACGCCCAGCGCTTGATCGCTGGATTCAACTATCGCGTGCACAACGATACCGTCAAAGCCGAATTCGCTGACCGTTTCCCTGAGCTGGAGCTGCTGCCGATTGAAGCCATTACCGGTGACTGGAAAACCGCGATGAGCGAACACTTTGGCAGTGGCGGCAAGCTGGATCAGCTGCAGCGTCGCTGAGAGGATCGGCATGAGTGAGCTGTCAGGCGGCCGTTGGTCGCCGTTTCAACGCAATCCCGGCAAACGCGTGTTGCCGGGATTTGCGTTGAGTATGGGTGTATCGCTTCTATTTATCAGTTTGATCCTGCTCTTGCCGGTGACCGGCCTGCTGGTGCAAACCGCGGGCATGAGTTGGGAGCAATACTGGGGTGTTATCACTGATGAGCGCGTGGTTGCCTCCTACAAGGTGACGCTGTGGGCGGCGGGTATTGCCTCGCTGTTCAACGGTCTTGCTGGTCTGCTGCTGGCATGGGTGCTCGTGCGCTACGAGTTTCCGGGCAAGCGTCTGATCGATGCCCTGATCGACTTGCCCTTCGCGCTGCCCACCGCCGTAGCTGGTATTACCCTGGCGGCGCTGTTTGCCGAGAATGGCTGGTATGGCCAACTGCTGGCTGAGCTGGGCATCAAGGTCGCCTTCACGCCGCTCGGCATTGTTGTGGCCATGTCCTTCACCAGTCTGCCCTTTGTTGTGCGGACCGTGCAGCCGGTGCTGGAAGATCTGCCGCCAGAAGATGAAGAGGCTGCTGTCAGTATGGGCGCATCCGACCTCACGGTGTTCCGGCGTATTTTATTCCCCAGCCTGTGGCCGGCTCTTATGACTGGCGTCGCGCTGTCGTTTACCCGCAGCCTGGGCGAGTTCGGCGCAGTGATCTTTATCGCCGGCAACATGCCTTATGTCAGCGAGATCACCAGTCTGATGATTTTTATTCGTTTGCAGGAGTTTGATTACGGTGCGGCGAGCGCTATCGCTTCTGTCGTGCTCATCGCCTCGCTGGTGTTGCTGCTGGCGATCAACCTCTGGCAGGCGCGCTATCTGCGTCGGCTGCACGGTCGCTGAGGAGGCTGTATGAAATCTCAAGGCCGTCTGCGTATTGGTGATCAGCCGTGGATCAAGTGGTCGCTGATCGGTTTTGCTCTGCTGCTGGTGCTGGTGTTGCTGGTGGTGCCTCTAGTGATGATCTTCAGCCAGGCGTTGTCGGCTGGTGCCGGCACCTTTTGGGATAACCTGACTGATGAGTACACGCTGCACGCGATCGGGCTGACGCTGTTTGTGGCGGCACTGACGGTGCCGATCAACCTGGTGTTTGGTATTTTCCTCGCCTGGCTGGTGACGCGGTTCGAGTTTCCCGGTCGCAAGGCGTTGATCACCCTGATCGATATTCCCTTTGCGGTGTCTCCGGTGGTGGCCGGTCTCCTCTATCTATTGTTGTATGGCAGCAATGGTTGGCTGGGTGGCTGGCTGATGGATCGCGACGTTCAGCTGATGTTCTCCTGGCCGGGCATCGTCATGGTGACGGTCTTTGTTACCTGCCCCTTTGTCGCCCGCGAGCTCATTCCGCTTATGCAGCAACAGGGTCGCGAGGAAGAGGAGGCCGGCGTTGTGCTCGGCGCCTCCGGCTGGCAGCTGTTTCGCAAGATCACGCTACCGAACATTCAGTGGGCCCTGCTCTACGGAGTGGTGCTGACCAACGCGCGCGCGGTCGGTGAGTTTGGTGCGGTGTCTGTTGTCTCGGGCAACATCCGTGGCCAGACCAATACCCTGCCGCTACACGTTGAACTGCTGTATCAGGATTACAACGCGGTTGGCGCTTTCGCCAGCGCGTCGCTGCTGGCTGGCATCGCCCTGCTGACCCTGTTGATCAAGAGCGCAGTGGAATGGCGGCAGGCTCGCCAGATGCAGGCGGCGAGCACTCAATCGGATCGAACGACATGAGCATTACCCTAGAACACATCGATAAGTCCTTTGGCGCCTTCCAGGCGTTGCATGGTATCGACCTGGATATCCCTGACGGTGAGTTGATTGGTCTGCTGGGCCCTTCTGGTTCAGGCAAAACGACCTTGCTACGGATCATCGCCGGGCTTGAAAGTGCCGACGGCGGCCGAATTTTGTTCCACGGTGAGGATGTGACCCGGCGTCATGTGCGCGAGCGTCGTGTGGGCTTTGTGTTTCAGCACTACGCTTTGTTCCGGCATATGACTGTGGCGCAGAACATCGCCTTCGGTCTGGATGTGCTGCCGCGCAAGCAGCGCCCCTCGGCTGCTGAGATTCGCAAGCGGGTAGGCAATCTGCTGGAGATGGTGCAGCTATCGCATTTGGCCGACCGCTTTCCGGCTCAGCTTTCCGGTGGTCAGAAGCAGCGCATCGCGCTGGCCCGCGCGCTGGCCATGCAGCCCCAGGTCCTGTTGCTGGATGAGCCCTTCGGTGCGCTGGATGCGCGCGTGCGCAAGGATCTGCGTCGCTGGCTGCGCAGCCTGCACGATGAGCTTAACTTCACCAGTGTGTTTGTTACCCATGATCAGGAAGAGGCGCTTGAGCTGTCGGATCGGGTGGTGGTGATGAGTGCGGGGCGCATCGAGCAGGTGGATACACCCGAGGCGCTGTATGCCAAACCGGGCTCACGCTTTGTGTTCGACTTTCTTGGCCACGTCAATGTGCTGCACGGCGAGCTGGCTGGTGATCGGCTGGCCAGCGGTGACGCCTGGGTTCGCTTGCCTGAGGCGGCGACCGCGTCGGGTGAGGCGCAACTGTACTTGCGCCCGCATGAGGTACGTCTGCAATTGAGTGCGGTGGACCATGCCCAGTTGCCGTTGCAGGTTGAGGCCATCAATCTGATTGGCGCCGAGGTGCGGCTGGAGCTGCGCCCCTGCGGCTGGCAGTGCGACACCCTCTGGGAGATCGGCATTACTCACGCTGAGTACCACAGCTGGCAACCGCGTCGCGGCGACCGCTGCTTTGCTGTGCCGGATGTCGGACACCTCTTTATTGCCGATCAGGCGCAGCCGCAGACCCTGTATTGGGGGTGATACCGGCCTGGCGCAAGCGATGCGCTCAGTGACGGAAACCTTCTATGACATGCGCCGCCAGTGATTCGCTGGCAGCCGAGCTGCGCCGGGTATCGCGCAGCAGCACAATGCTGGCCTGAGGCATCTCCGGCAAGCCGTGCTCCGGGCCCAGCACCTGCATGCTGTCCGGGATCAGGCTGCGCGGCTGGGCGGTGATGGCCAGACCGGCGCCCACCACGGCAAAGATCGCGGACAGGCTTGGGCTGGTGTAGGCCACGCGGTAGTTACGTTGCTGGGCTTCGAGAGCATTGCAGGCCCAGTGACGACAAAAGCAATCACCATTGAACATCGCCAGCGGCAGCTGCTCCAGGTGCTGCAGTTCTGCGCCACAGGCCTGGGCCCATACCAGCTGCTCCTGGCGCAGCAGTTCGCCGATCTCTTTGCCCGGCTCGCGGGTAACAATAGTCAAATCCAGGTCATGTCGTTGCAGTAGTTGCGCCGAGGGTTCGCAGTGCATCTCGACCTGCACCAGCGGAAAGCTGCGGGCGAAGCGTGCCAGAACACCCGGCAGAAAGCGTGCAACGTAGTCATCCGGCGTGCCAATGCGCACCAGTCCGACCATGTCGGGCGTGCGCAGGCTGTTCAGAGCTTCGCCCTGCAGGCGAAGAATGCGCCGTGCATAGCCCAGCAGCATCTCCCCCTCGGCAGTCAAGTGCACGTGCCGTCCTTCGCGGCTGAACAGCGGGCGCTGTATGACGTCCTCCTCCAGTCGTTTCATTTGCATGCTGACGGCGGACTGGGTCCGGTTGAGCTGATCGCCTGCACGGGTGAACCCGCCCTGGTCGGCGATCACGGTAAAGGTGCGCAGCAGCTCGCTGTCGATCGTAGGGAAGTGTGGCAATGATCAATTCTCCGGATGGTTTGCATAAGAAACATTCGTTGGATTGATATTAATCCGCCCGCCATGCTTTCGCCATGGTCTTTGGATGGGTGGAGGTGTGCAGATGAAAGGGTTGGCGTGGTTGATGAGGGTGTGGCGTGACTGGCGCAGGCGGCGTTACGAGCACGGGCTGCTGGCTGGTATGAGCGCCGCGCAGTTACAGGATGTCGGTATCACTCGAGCCGATGCCATGGAGGAGTTGGCGAAGCCCTGGTGGCGTCGCAACACGCGAGGATAGCCGCTCGCGCGCCCCGGCGTTATCATGTGCCGTTCATTTCAAAAGGTAACAGCATAGATGCTCGGCGCGATACTTACACGGCTGGCTGACGGGCGCTTTCATTCCGGCGAAGCGCTGGGCGAAGCGCTGGGCGTTAGTCGTGCAGCTATCTGGAAGGCGCTCAAGCGCCTCGAAGAGCAGGGTTATCCGCTGCAGCGGGTAAGAGGCAAGGGGTATCGTGTGCCGCGGGGCGCCTGCCTGCTTGATCCTGAGGCAATTCGCGCTCAGCTACCGGCCACGCTCGCCGCGCGCTGGGAGTGGCATCTGCATCAGCAGATTGATTCGACCAATGCCGAGGCCCAGCGCAGCCTGGTACCGGGCGCACCCAGGCCGCTGATCGTGCTGGCCGAGCAGCAAACGGCTGGTCGCGGTCGACGTGGTCGTCCGTGGAGCAGCCCCTACGCGCAGAACATCTACCTGTCTATTGTTGAGCCGGTCTCGGGCGGCGCCCATGGTCTGGAGGGGCTAAGCCTATTGGTTGGCTTGTGCCTGGTGCAGGCCCTGGAGGATCTGGGCTATCGCGGCAGCCAACTGAAGTGGCCCAACGACGTGCTGCTGGGTGGCGCCAAGCTGGCAGGTATTCTGCTGGAGATCAGTGGTGATCTCACCGGCGAAGCGCTGGTCGTGATCGGTGTCGGCATCAATGTCTTGATGGATTCGGCCGAGGCGGTCGATCAGGCCTGGACGTCGCTTTATCGCACTGGGCAGTCGGCGACGCTGGACCGCAACCTGCTGGTGGCTGCATTTTTGCAGCGCCTGGCGCCGGCCATGGAGGTGTTTCGCGCCGAGGGTTTTGCACCTTTCCGTGACGCCTGGCAGCAGCGTGATGCCTGGGCCGGGCAGCCGGTGCGCGTCGTTTCCGGTGATCAGCAGCAGCTGGGTCGCGCTGCCGGCGTCAGTGCGCGCGGCGCCCTGTTGCTGCAGCAAGAGCAGGGTGTGCAGGAGATCAGTGGTGGTGAGGTCAGTCTGAGGTTGAACGATGCTACTTGAGCTGGACTGTGGGAACACCTTGATCAAGTGGCGTTTGCTTGATCGGGAAGGGCGGGTACGCGATCGCGATATGGCGCCGGATCTGGTCGAGTTGCAGCGCCTGCTGGGCGGGCAGGAGCGAGAAATTCACGGTTGCCGCCTGGTCTCCGTTCGGTCTGCTGAAGAGAATCAGGTCGTGCTCGACCAGTTGACCAGTTGGCTCAAGCTGCACCCTGTTCTGGCGCGCAGCACCCCCGAGCTGGCGGGCGTGCGCAACGGTTATGCCGATTACACCAAGCTGGGTATGGATCGCTGGTTGGCTCTGGTGGCGGGTTACCACTTGTGCCGGCGTGCCTGCGTGGTCATCGATCTCGGTACGGCCGTCACGGTCGACTTCGTCAATGCCGGTGGGCAGCACCTGGGTGGCTATATTGCGCCTGGCAGCAAATTGCTGCGCGGCAGCCTCAAGCGCCATACGCGACTGATCCGCTATGAGCAATCGTTGCGTGGTGATCTGGCAACGCCTCGGCCTGGCGATAGCACCGCCGAGGCGGTTGAATTTGGCTGCGACCTCATGCTGGTTGGCTTCGTGCGGGAGCAGTTGCGAGTGGCGCGCCAGGCGCTGGGTGATGAGATGGTGGTGATTCTGACCGGGGGCGATGCCGAGCGCATGGCCGAGGCGTTACCCCAAAGCTGCCACATCATCAGCGACCTGGTGTTTGATGGTTTGGCTCTGGCGTGTCCCATGGAGATTGATTGATGCGTTCGCTGTTCCTGTTCCTGCTGCTGCTCAACATTCTTTACGCGCTGTGGCAGTTGCAGGCCGGTGATGTGCAGCCCGATAGTGTGCTGCCGGTCGCGGAGCGCAGTGATGGCGATCATGCACCGGTGTCTGCGGCGATAGAGGGCGAGGGTGCGAGCGAGCCTGAGCGGCCTGCTCGCAGCGAGGTGGCGGAAGAGGCTCCGCCGGCCGCGCTCTGTATCACGCTGGGCGCCTTTGCCGAGCGCCGGGAGGCGGAGCAGTTGCTGCAGCGCCTGCTGGCTCTTGATGTGCAGGCCGGATTGGTAGAAGACGATGTGGTGGGCAGCACCGATTACTGGCTGGTCATGCCGGTGTCGGGTGGTAGCGTCGATGCCGTGGCGCGGCTGTCGTTGCTGCAGGAGCAGGGTATAGAGAGCTTTGTTATCACGCGCGGCCCGCTGGCCGGCAATATCTCCCTTGGGGTGTTCTCTCGGCTCGACTATGCCGAGGCGCGGCAGGCGCAGTTGCTTGCAGACGGAAACGACGTTCGCGTCGAGTCGGTAGATAAATTACGCACTCAGTATCTGGTTCAGGTGCAGCCGGCCGCGCGCCGTCTGGTCGATCAGGCGCTGCTCGGCAGGCTGCGAAATGACTTTCCCAGCCTGCAACATCAATATCAGGCCTGTTCACCCGTTGCCAAGTTGGACTCATTGCCCTAGAATTGCGCCCGCTTCACGACGGCCTGTCCTGGTGACTAGGCCTGCGTTGACAGAAACACGGTTCAAGTAAGTGTTTTTGCTAACAAAAGTGTTGACAGAGGGTCGCCAAGTGATGAAAATGGCGCCTCTTTTACGGAGGGGTTCCCGAGCGGTCAAAGGGATCAGACTGTAAATCTGACGGCTTAGCCTTCGAAGGTTCGAATCCTTCCCCCTCCACCAGATTTCGCGTAGTCAGGCTACTTGGCGGGTATAGTTCAATGGTAGAACCTCAGCCTTCCAAGCTGATGGTGCGGGTTCGATTCCCGCTACCCGCTCCAGTCTGACAATGCAATGGTGTGTAAGCTCATGTAGCTCAGTTGGTAGAGCACACCCTTGGTAAGGGTGAGGTCAGCGGTTCAAATCCGCTCATGAGCTCCAATATCAAGGCAGATATGCGAATATCTGCCTTTTATTTAATGGTCGCGTGACACGCGCATTGCTCTCACGAATAGGGGATCTCTCGATGGCTAAAGAGAAGTTCGAACGTAGCAAACCGCACCTGAACGTAGGCACCATCGGTCACGTTGACCATGGTAAAACTACTCTGACCGCCGCACTGACCCGTGTGTGCGCAGAGGTTTATGGCGGTTCTGCCCGCGCTTTCGACCAGATCGACAACGCGCCGGAAGAAAAGGCTCGTGGTATCACCATCAACACCTCGCACGTAGAGTACGATTCTCCGACTCGTCACTACGCGCACGTTGACTGCCCTGGTCACGCCGACTATGTGAAAAACATGATCACCGGTGCGGCCCAGATGGACGGCGCTATCCTGGTTTGCTCCGCTGCTGACGGCCCGATGCCGCAGACTCGCGAGCACATCCTGCTGTCCCGTCAGGTTGGCGTTCCTTACATCGTCGTGTTTCTGAACAAGGCCGACATGGTTGATGATGAAGAGCTGCTGGAACTGGTCGAGATGGAAGTTCGCGACCTGCTGAGCACCTACGACTTCCCGGGCGACGACACTCCGATCGTTATCGGTTCCGCGCTGATGGCGCTGGAAGGTAAAGACGACAACGAAATCGGTACCACTGCTGTCAAGAAGCTGGTTGAGACTCTGGATGCCTACATCCCTGAGCCTGAGCGTGCGATCGACAAGCCGTTCCTGATGCCGATCGAAGACGTGTTCTCCATCTCCGGTCGCGGTACTGTAGTAACCGGTCGTGTTGAGCGCGGTATCGTCAAGGTTGGTGAAGAAGTCGAGATTGTTGGTATCAAGGCAACCACCAAGACTACCTGTACTGGCGTTGAAATGTTCCGCAAGCTGCTGGACGAAGGTCGTGCTGGTGAGAACGTTGGTGTTCTGCTGCGTGGTACCAAGCGTGAAGACGTTGAGCGTGGTCAGGTTCTGGCCAAGCCGGGCACCATCACTCCGCACACTCGCTTCGAAGCCGAAGTATACGTGCTGGGCAAAGACGAAGGCGGCCGTCACACTCCGTTCTTCAAGGGCTATCGTCCGCAGTTCTACTTCCGTACTACCGACGTAACCGGTTCCTGCGAACTGCCGGAAGGCGTGGAAATGGTTATGCCGGGCGACAACGTCAAGCTGGACGTTACTCTGATCGCTCCGATTGCGATGGAAGACGGTCTGCGCTTTGCGATCCGCGAAGGCGGTCGTACCGTTGGCGCCGGTGTCGTAGCCAAGATCATCGAATAATCGATTGATCTTGAATGGTCGGGCCGGTAGTATTGCCGGCTCGACTGCGATTACAGGCCAGTAGCTCAATTGGCAGAGCGGCGGTCTCCAAAACCGCAGGTTGGGGGTTCGATTCCCTCCTGGCCTGCCAGATTTTATCTGGCTTCCAAAACAGGACTTGAAGATTCATGAGCGCTAAGGCAGAGCTTAACGATAACCGCTTCGACGTAATCAAGTGGGTTGTTGTGGCTTTAATTGTCTCCGTCGGTGTGTTCGGAGATTCCTACTTCTCTGCCGAGCCTGTTTTGTATCGCGCGATCGCGCTAGTTGTTCTGGGTCTGGTGGCCGGCTTTGTCGCGCTGCAGACGTCCAAGGGCAAGGCGTTCTGGTCGCTGCTGAAAGAAGCGCGTATCGAAATACGCAAGGTCGTATGGCCTACTCGGCAGGAAACTGCACAAACCACGATGATCGTGGTGGCTGTGGTTCTGGTTATGGCTCTGGTTCTCTGGGGTCTGGATAGCCTGCTGGGCTGGATCGTTTCTCAGTTCATTGGTTAAAGGTGCTCCGTGGCTAAGCGTTGGTACGTCGTGCATGCCTATTCGGGCTTCGAAAAGCATGTAATGCGCTCTCTGCAGGAGCGTGTCAAGCTGGCCGGAATGGAAGACCAATTCGGCGAGATTCTGGTCCCCACCGAAGAAGTGGTGGAGATGCGTAACGGTCAGAAGCGCAAGAGCGAGCGCAAGTTCTTCCCGGGTTATGTCCTTGTTCAGATGGAAATGAACGAAGGTACATGGCACCTGGTTAAAGACACCGCGCGCGTGCTCGGCTTTATTGGCGGCACTGCTGACAAGCCTGCTCCCATTACAGATCGTGAAGCAGAAGCCATTCTGCGTCGTGTTGCCGATGGCACCGACAAACCCAAGCCCAAGACGCTGTTTGAGCCGGGTGAAGTGGTTCGTGTTACCGATGGCCCGTTTGCAGACTTTAACGGTGTTGTCGAAGAAGTTAATTATGAGAAAAGCCGAGTTCAGGTGGCCGTTCTCATTTTTGGTCGCCCCACCCCGGTGGAGCTCGAGTTCGGCCAGGTCGAAAAAGGCTGATCTCATCTGATTCCCTGAACCCTGCAGTGCTTAGGCATTGCGGGGTTTTGTTGTCAGTCGGGGAGTGTATTTAAACGGGAAGCCGCAAGGCGCTATTACCCTTCGGAGAAAGACAATGGCAAAGAAGATTCAGGCTTATATCAAGCTGCAAGTCAAGGCCGGTCAGGCCAACCCGAGTCCGCCGGTAGGTCCGGCTCTGGGTCAGCACGGTGTCAACATCATGGAATTCTGCAAGGCGTTCAACGCCAAGACTCAAGGCGTTGAGCCGGGTCTGCCGACTCCTGTGATCATCACGGTTTACAGCGACCGTAGCTTTACCTTTGAAACCAAGAGCACGCCCGCTGCCGTTCTGCTGAAGAAGGCCGCTGGCCTGAAGAGCGGCTCCCCGCGTCCGAACAGCCAGAAAGTGGGTACCGTTACCCGCGCTCAGCTGGAAGAGATCGTAAAAGCCAAAGAGGCTGATCTGACTGCAGCTGATCTGGATGCCGCTGTGCGTACCATTGCTGGTTCCGCGCGCAGCATGGGTCTGAATGTGGAGGGTGTGTAATGGCTAAGCTGACCAAGCGTCAAAAGGCAATCGCCGAAAAGGTACAGGCTAACAAGGCTTACACCTTCGAAGAAGCTGCTGCCGTTCTGGCTGAAGTGTCCAACGTCAAATTCGTTGAGTCCTTTGATGTTGCTGTCAATCTGGGTGTTGACCCGCGTAAATCCGACCAGGTCGTTCGTGGCGCTACTCTGCTGCCCAACGGTACTGGCAAGACTGTACGCGTTGCTGTCTTCACTCAAGGCGCGAATGCCGAAGCTGCTCTGGCAGCAGGCGCAGACAAAGTTGGTATGGACGATCTGGCCGCCGAAATGAAGGCTGGCGATCTGAACTACGACGTTGTTATTGCTTCTCCGGACGCCATGCGCGTTGTTGGCCAGCTGGGTCAGGTTCTGGGTCCGCGTGGCCTGATGCCGAACCCGAAGGTCGGCACCGTTGCTGCTGACGTTGCTACTGCTGTTAAAAATGCCAAGGCCGGTCAGGTTCGCTACCGCACCGACAAGAACGGCATCATCCATTGCTCCGTAGGCAAAGTTGGCTTTGATGCCACCAAGCTGAAAGAGAACGTTGAGGCGCTGCTGGCTGACCTGAAAAAGGCCAAGCCGTCCACCTCCAAAGGTGTTTACCTGAAGCGCGTGACCCTGAGCACTACTATGGGTCCGGGCGTACAGATCGATCAGGCTTCCCTGAACATCTGATGGTTCAGGCGCATCGCTCGCGCGATGCGCCTTTCTTATTGGGGTCCCTGCACTGTGGGGGCTATCCAAGACCGTAGGCGGCGCAAGCCTTAAACCCCGGGAGTGATCCCCCAGGCCTACGCAGATGGTGCTCCCGATTCAGTACAGGCTGGATCAGACACCAAAACATGCCGCTCGCAAGGGCGGTCAATGGTAAATCCAGGAGTAAAACCCGTGGCAATTAAGCTCGAAGACAAAAAAGCCATCGTCGCTGAAGTCAACGAAGCTGCCAAAGGTGCGCTGTCTGCCGTTGTGGCTGATGCCCGCGGTGTGACCGTTGCTGCTATGACTGGTCTCCGCAAGGATGCACGTGAAGCTGGCGTTTACGTACGCGTTGTACGTAACACCCTGCTGCGTCGTGCGATCGAAGGTACCGAGTACGAGTGCCTGAACGAAACCTTTGTGGGTCCGACTCTGATCGCGTTTTCCAACGAACACCCGGGCGCTGCTGCTCGTCTGTTCAAGGAATTTGCCAAGGGTCAGGACAAGTTCGAGATCAAAGCAGCTGCGTTCGAAGGCAACTTCCTTGCAGCAGGTGAAATCGACAAGCTGGCTTCTCTGCCGACTTACGACGAAGCAATCGCACAGCTGATGAGCGTTATTCAAGGCGCTACCAGCAAGTTCGTTCGTACTCTGGCTGCAGTCCGCGATCAGAAGGAAGCCGAAGCTGCCTGATAGGCACCTTGCTTGCTTTTAACGCTTTTAATGTTTTGACGGCTTCAGCCGTCCCCCAATACAGGAATTTAGAGTCATGGCTCTGACCAACGAAGATATCATCAACGCCGTATCCGAAATGTCCGTCATGCAGGTTGTCGAACTGATCTCCGCTATGGAAGAGAAGTTCGGTGTATCCGCTGCTGCTGCTGTTGCTGCTGGCCCGGCTGCTGGTGCCGCTGCTGCTGCTGAAGAGCAAACCGAGTTCGACATCGTTCTGACCGAAGCTGGCGACAAGAAAGTTAACGTCATTAAGGCAGTTCGCGAACTGACCGGCCTGGGCCTGAAAGAAGCCAAGGCACTGGTTGACGGCGCTCCGGGCACCATCAAGGAAGGCGCTTCCAAGGAAGAGGCCGAAGCTGCCAAGAAGACTCTGGAAGAAGCTGGCGCCAAGGTCGAGCTCAAGTAAGCTCGCCCGACCTTGCGTCGACAATCTGATTTTACCGGTCAGATTGATGGCTGGTGGCCTGTGTGCCACCGGCCTTTTTCCGTTGTGACGCGCCGATAGGCGCTTGCAGCGAGGCACTCCAGAGGAGTGAGCAAGACTCAGGGCTTGCACGCATTTTCAGGTTTTCCCGCGCCGCGGGAAGGCCAATCAAGCAGGTGACCAAGCTGGGGAACGCTGATGGCTTACTCATATACTGAGAAAAAACGTATCCGCAAGGACTTTGGCAAACTGCCGCATGTGATGGATGTGCCTTACCTGTTGGCCATTCAGCTGGACTCCTATCGTGAGTTCCTCCAGGCTGAATCTGCCCAGGGTGGCGTCCGTGATATCGGTCTGCACGCGGCCTTCAAATCTGTTTTCCCCATTATCAGCTATTCGGGTAATGCGGCTCTTGAATACGTCGGTTACCGCCTTGGCGACCCGGCTTTCGACGTCAAGGAATGCGTACTGCGGGGCGTGACGTTCGCCGTGCCGCTGCGCGTAAAAGTGCGCCTGATCATCTTTGATCGCGAGTCCTCCAATAAGGCGATCAAAGACATCAAGGAGCAGGAAGTCTACATGGGGGAAATCCCCCTGATGACCGAGAACGGTACCTTCGTCATCAACGGTACCGAGCGTGTCATCGTTTCCCAGCTGCATCGCAGCCCGGGTGTGTTCTTCGACCACGACCGTGGTAAGACCCACAGCTCCGGCAAGCTGCTGTACTCCGCTCGCGTGATTCCTTACCGCGGCTCCTGGCTGGACTTCGAGTTCGATCCCAAGGACTGTGTCTTCGTCCGTATCGACCGTCGCCGTAAGCTGCCGGCGAGCGTATTGCTGCGCGCCCTCGGTTACCAGACCGAAGAAATTCTCGACATGTTCTACGACACCAACGTGTTCGAAGTGCAGGGCGAAAGCCTCATGCTCGAGCTGGTTCCCCAGCGTCTGCGTGGTGAGATCGCTACCTTTGACATCAAAGATGGCAAGGGCAAGGTCATTGTCGAGAAAGGCCGCCGTATCACTGCGCGCCACATCAATCAGCTCGAGAAGGCTGGCATCAACAGCCTGGAAGTGCCGTTCGACTACCTGATTGGCCGTACCATCGCCAAGCCGATCGTGCACCCGGCTACCGGTGAGATCCTGGTTGACTGCAATACTGAAGTCACCGCTGACCTGGTCATCAAGCTGGCCAAGGCACAGATCACTCGCCTGGAAACCCTGTACACCAACGAGATCGACTGCGGTCCGTTCGTGTCCGATACCCTGCGTATCGACAACACCACCACTCAGCTCGAAGCGCTGGTAGAGATCTACCGCATGATGCGCCCCGGCGAGCCGCCGACCAAAGATGCCGCCGAAACGCTGTTCGCCAACCTGTTCTTCAGCAGCGAGCGTTACGACCTGTCCGCCGTTGGCCGCATGAAGTTCAACCGCCGCATCGGTCGTGAAGAGATCGAAGGCGCCGGCGTACTGAGCAAGGAAGACATCGTCGAAGTACTCAAGACCCTGGTCGACATCCGCAACGGCAAGGGGGTGGTGGACGACATCGACCACCTGGGTAACCGTCGTATCCGCTCCGTTGGTGAAATGGCCGAGAACCAGTTCCGTGTGGGTCTGGTGCGTGTTGAGCGTGCGGTCAAAGAGCGTCTGTCCATGGCTGAAAGCGAAGGCCTGATGCCGCAGGATCTGATCAACGCCAAGCCGGTGGCTGCTGCGGTCAAGGAATTCTTCGGCTCCAGCCAGCTGTCCCAGTTCATGGACCAGAACAACCCGCTGTCCGAGATTACCCACAAGCGCCGTGTATCGGCTCTTGGCCCGGGCGGTCTGACCCGTGAGCGTGCCGGCTTCGAAGTCCGTGACGTACACCCGACTCACTACGGTCGCGTATGTCCGATTGAGACCCCTGAAGGTCCGAACATTGGTCTGATCAACTCCCTGGCGACCTACGCGCGTACCAACCAGTACGGCTTCCTGGAAAGCCCGTACCGCCGCGTCAAAGACGCCGAAGTGACCGACGAGATCGTATTCCTGTCGGCCATTGAAGAAGCTGACCACGTCATCGCCCAGGCTAGCGCCAAGGTTGAAGACGGCAAGCTGGTGGACGATCTGGTGGCCGTGCGTCACATGAACGAATTCACCGTTAAGGCGCCGGAAGACGTCACCCTGATGGACGTATCGCCGCGTCAGGTTGTGTCTGTTGCTGCCTCGCTGATTCCGTTCCTTGAGCACGATGACGCCAACCGCGCACTCATGGGCTCGAACATGCAGCGTCAGGCGGTACCGACCCTGCGCGCCGAGAAGCCGCTGGTCGGCACTGGTATGGAGCGCAACGTAGCACGCGACTCCGGCGTTTGTGTGACTGCTCGCCGTGGCGGCGTGATCGACTCCGTCGACGCCAGCCGTATCGTTGTTCGTGTTAACGACGACGAAGTGGAAGCCGGCGAAGCGGGTGTCGATATCTACACCCTGATCAAGTACACCCGTTCCAACCAGAACACCTGCATCAACCAGCGTCCGCTGGTGAAAAAAGGTGACGTGGTTTCGCGTAAGGACATCCTGGCTGACGGTTCTTCCGTCGACATGGGTGAGCTGGCCCTGGGTCAGAACATGCGCGTCGCGTTCATGCCCTGGAACGGCTACAACTTCGAGGACTCCATCCTGGTGTCCGAGCGTGTTGTTCAGGAAGACCGTTTCACCACCATCCATATTCAGGAACTGACCTGTGTGTCTCGTGACACCAAGCTCGGGCCGGAGGAGATCACCTCCGACATCCCGAACGTGGGCGAGGCGGCGCTGGGCAAGCTGGATGAAGCCGGTATCGTCTACGTGGGTGCCGAAGTGGGCCCGGGCGACATTCTGGTCGGTAAGGTAACGCCCAAGGGCGAAACCCAGCTGACACCGGAAGAGAAACTGCTGCGCGCCATCTTCGGTGAGAAAGCCTCTGACGTGAAAGACACCTCCCTGCGCGTGCCCACCGGCACCAAGGGTACCGTCATCGACGTACAGGTCTTCACCCGTGATGGTGTCGAGCGTGACACGCGCGCCCTGGCCATCGAGAAAGAACAGCTCGACGAGATCCGTAAGGATCTGCAGGAAGAGTTCCGCATCGTTGAAACCGCAACCTTCGAGCGTCTGGCTTCTGCGCTGGACGGCCAGTCTGTCGAAGGCGGCGCCGGCCTGAAGAAAGGCACGGCACTGTCGGCCGACATTCTTGCCGGTATCGAGCGTGGCCAGTGGTTCAAGCTGCGCATGAGCGACGACGCGCTGAACGAGCAGCTCGAGCGCGCCCAGGCGTACCTGGTTGACCGTCGCAAACTGCTCGACGAGAAGTTTGAAGACAAGAAACGCAAGCTGCAGCAGGGCGATGACCTGGCACCGGGCGTACTGAAGATCGTCAAGGTTTACCTGGCAATCAAGCGCCGCATCCAGCCGGGCGACAAGATGGCCGGTCGTCACGGTAACAAGGGTGTTATCTCCGTGATCATGCCGATCGAAGACATGCCGCACGATGAGAACGGCACGCCGGTCGACATCGTTCTGAACCCGCTGGGTGTACCGTCGCGTATGAACGTCGGTCAGATCCTTGAAACCCACCTGGGCCTCGCGGCCAAAGGTCTGGGCGAGAAGATCAACCGCATGATGGAAGAGCAGCGCAAGATCGCCGAGCTGCGTAGCTTCCTTGACGAGGTCTACAACAAGGTAGGCGGTCGTCAGGAAAGCCTGGACGATCTCAGCGATGCTGAAATCATCGAGCTGGCGAAGAACCTGCGTGGCGGCGTACCGATGGCAACAGCGGTATTTGACGGCGCGGCAGAAACCGAGATCAAGCACATGCTGCGTCTCGCGGACCTGCCGGACAGCGGTCAGATGCGCCTGTACGACGGCCGTACCGGTAACACCTTTGATCGTCCGGTGACCGTCGGCTACATGTACATGCTCAAGCTGAACCACCTGGTAGACGACAAGATGCACGCGCGTTCCACCGGTTCCTACAGCCTGGTTACCCAGCAGCCGCTGGGCGGTAAGGCGCAGTTTGGTGGTCAGCGTTTCGGGGAGATGGAGGTCTGGGCTCTGGAAGCATACGGCGCCGCCTACACCCTGCAGGAAATGCTGACAGTGAAGTCGGACGACGTGAACGGCCGTACCAAGATGTACAAGAACATCGTGGACGGAGACCACCGCATGGAGGCCGGCATGCCCGAGTCCTTCAACGTACTGGTCAAGGAAATCCGTTCGCTCGGTATCGATATCGAACTGGAATCCGAATAATCACCAACTGCCCACGTCTCGGGCGGCGAGCGCCGCCCTTGAGACACTGCGAGGAGTATAGGCCTTGAAAGACTTATTGAACCTGCTCAAGTCCCAGGGACAGATTGAAGAGTTCGATTCCATTCGAATCGGCTTGGCATCCCCGGAGATGATCCGGTCCTGGTCCTACGGCGAAGTTAAAAAGCCGGAAACCATCAACTACCGTACCTTCAAGCCGGAGCGTGACGGCCTGTTCTGTGCCAAGATCTTTGGCCCGGTGAAGGACTACGAGTGCCTGTGCGGCAAGTACAAGCGCCTCAAGCACCGCGGTGTGATCTGTGAAAAGTGTGGCGTTGAAGTCGCGCTGGCCAAGGTCCGTCGTGAGCGCATGGGTCACATTGAACTGGCGTCGCCGGTTGCCCACATCTGGTTCCTGAAGTCCCTGCCGTCCCGTATCGGCCTGCTGCTGGACATGACCCTGCGTGATATCGAACGCGTACTCTATTTCGAGAGCTACGTTGTTATCGAGCCGGGTATGACCACCCTTGAAAAGGGTCAGCTGCTGAACGACGAGCAGTACTTTGAAGCGCTGGAAGAGTTCGGCGACGACTTTGACGCCCGCATGGGTGCCGAGGCTGTCTTTGAGCTGTTGACTGCTATGGATCTGTCTCACGAGATCGGCAAGCTGCGCGAAGAAATTCCGCAGACCACCTCGGAAACCAAGATCAAGAAGCTGTCCAAGCGTCTGAAGCTGATGGAAGCCTTTGACGGCTCCGGCAACAAGCCGGAGTGGATGGTCATGACCGTTCTGCCGGTCCTGCCGCCGGACCTGCGTCCGCTGGTACCGCTGGATGGCGGCCGCTTCGCGACCTCCGATCTGAACGATCTGTATCGCCGCGTGATCAACCGTAACAACCGTCTGAAGCGTCTGCTTGACCTGTCTGCGCCTGACATCATTGTGCGCAACGAAAAGCGCATGCTGCAGGAGTCGGTTGATGCGCTGCTGGATAACGGCCGCCGTGGCCGCGCCATCACCGGCACCAACAAGCGCCCGCTGAAATCCCTGGCTGACATGATCAAGGGTAAGCAGGGTCGTTTCCGTCAGAATCTGCTCGGTAAGCGCGTTGACTACTCCGGTCGTTCCGTGATCGTGGTAGGCCCGACCCTGCGTCTGCACCAGTGTGGTCTGCCCAAGAAGATGGCGCTGGAGCTGTTCAAGCCCTTCATCTTCGGCAAGCTGGAGCACCGTGGTCTGGCGACCACTATCAAGGCCGCCAAGAAGATGGTCGAGCGCGAGCTGCCTGAGGTTTGGGACATCCTGGCTGAAGTCATCCGCGAACACCCGGTATTGCTGAACCGTGCACCGACACTGCACCGTCTGGGTATCCAGGCGTTCGAGCCGGTGCTGATCGAAGGTAAGGCCATTCAGCTGCACCCGCTGGTCTGTGCGGCCTACAACGCCGACTTTGACGGTGACCAAATGGCTGTACACGTTCCGCTGACCCTTGAGGCCCAGCTGGAAGCCCGTGCACTGATGATGTCCACCAACAATATCCTGTCGCCGGCATCGGGCGAGCCGATCATCGTACCGTCCCAGGACGTGGTACTGGGTCTGTATTACATGACCCGTACTCGCATCAACGCCCGCGGTGAAGGCATGGCCTTCTCCAACGTCAACGAAGTTGAGATGGCGTACCGCAGCGGTCAGGTTGAGCTGCACGCGATGGTTAAGGTGCGTATCACCGAAACCGTCAAGCACAAGGACGACAGCTGGACCACCGAAACCCGTATCGTCGACACCACTGTCGGCCGTGCGCTGCTGTTCCAGGTCCTGCCCAAAGGTCTGCCCTATGAAATGGTCGACCAGCCGCTGAAGAAGAAAGCGATCTCCAAGCTGATCAACCAGTGCTACCGCGTGGTGGGTCTGAAGGAAACCGTGATCTTCGCTGACCAGTTGATGTACACCGGTTTTGCTTACTCCACCATCTCTGGTGCGTCCATTGGTGTGAACGACTTCGTCATCCCGGATGAGAAGGCGCGCATCATTGATGAGGCCACCGAGGAAGTGAAGGAGATCGAAGACCAGTACGCCTCCGGTCTGGTAACCCAGGGTGAGAAGTACAACAAGGTCATCGACTTGTGGTCCAAGGCCAACGATGAAATCTCCAAGGCCATGATGGACAACCTCAAGAGCACGCGTGTTATCGACCGCGAAGGCAACGAGGTGGACCAGGAGTCCTTCAACTCCATGTACATGATGGCTGACTCCGGTGCGCGGGGTTCTGCTGCCCAGATCCGTCAGCTGGCCGGTATGCGTGGTCTGATGGCCAAGCCGGATGGCTCCATCATCGAAACGCCGATCACCGCGAACTTCCGTGAAGGTCTGAACGTACTCCAGTACTTCATCTCCACCCACGGTGCTCGTAAGGGTCTGGCCGATACCGCACTGAAAACCGCCAACTCCGGTTACCTGACTCGTCGTCTGGTTGACGTCGCGCAGGATCTGGTTATTACCGAAACCGATTGCGGCACCGACAACGGCCTGCTGATGTCGCCGCACATTGAAGGTGGTGACATCGTTGAGCCGCTGGGTGAGCGCGTGCTGGGCCGTGTTGTTGCCCGCGACGTGCTGAAGCCGGGTGGCGATGAAACCATCGTTCCGGCCGGTACCCTGATCGACGAGAAGTGGGTCGAGTTCCTGGAAAAGAACAGCGTCGATGAAGTCATCGTGCGCTCGCCGATTACCTGTGACACCCACTACGGCGTTTGTGCTACCTGCTATGGTCGTGACCTGGCGCGGGGCCACCTGATCAACATCGGTGAAGCGGTTGGTGTTATCGCTGCGCAGTCGATTGGTGAGCCGGGTACCCAGCTGACCATGCGTACGTTCCACATCGGTGGTGCGGCGAGCCGGACGTCTGCGGCCGACAGCGTTCAGGTCAAGAACGGCGGTACCATTCGTCTGCACAACCTGAAGCACGTTGAGCGTGCGGATGGCGCACTGGTTGCGGTTTCCCGTTCCGGTGAGCTGGCGGTTGCTGATGAGTTCGGTCGTGAGCGTGAGCGCTACAAGCTGCCCTACGGTGCGGTCATCTCCATCAAGGAAGGTGACAAGGTTGATGCCGGCGCCATCGTGGCCAAGTGGGATCCGCACACTCACCCGATCGTGACCGAGATTTCCGGTACCGTTGCCTTCTTCGGTATGGACGAAGGTATCACCATCAAGCGTACTGCTGACGAGCTGACCGGTCTGACCAACATTGAGGTCATGGATCCGAAAGATCGTCCGGCTGCCGGTAAGGACATCCGTCCGGCGGTGAAACTGGTTGATGAGAACGGCAAAGAGCTGCTGCTGCCGGGTACTGACGTACCGGCCCAGTACTTCCTGCCGGCTAACGCACTGGTCAACCTGTCCGATGGCGCCAAGGTGAACGTGGGTGACGTTGTTGCACGTATCCCGCAGGAAACCTCGAAGACTCGCGACATCACCGGTGGTCTGCCGCGCGTTGCCGATCTGTTCGAAGCGCGTCGTCCGAAAGAGCCGTCCATCCTGGCGGAAATCAGCGGCACCATCTCCTTCGGTAAGGAGACCAAGGGCAAGCGTCGTCTGGTCATTACCCCGACTGACGGTAGCGATCCGTACGAAGAGCTGATTCCGAAGTGGCGTCACCTGAACGTGTTCGAGGGTGAGCAGGTTACCAAGGGTGAGGTTATCTCCGACGGTCCGAGCAACCCGCACGATATCCTGCGTCTGCTGGGTGTCAGCGCGCTGGCCAAGTACATCGTCAACGAGATTCAGGACGTTTATCGTCTGCAGGGCGTGAAGATCAACGACAAGCACATCGAGGTGACTATTCGCCAGATGCTGCGCAAGGTCGAGATCACCGAGTCCGGCGACTCCAGCTTCATCAAGGGTGATCAGGTAGAGCTGACCCAGGTGCTGGAAGAAAACGCCGAGCTGGTCGGTCAGGACAAGTTCCCGGCCAAGTACGATCGCGTCCTGCTGGGTATCACCAAGGCATCGCTGTCGACCGAGTCCTTCATTTCTGCGGCCTCCTTCCAGGAGACCACCCGCGTACTGACCGAGGCTGCCGTTACCGGCAAGCGCGACCAGCTGCGTGGTCTGAAGGAGAACGTAGTCGTCGGTCGTCTGATCCCGGCCGGTACTGGTCTGGCTTACCACGCCGAGCGCAAGCGTCAGCGTCAAGCCGACAAGCCGGTCAAAGTCAGCGCGAGTGAAGTTGAGCAGGCTCTGTCTGATGCACTGAACTCAAGCGAAGGCTGATAGGTGGCCCGGCCCGTAAGGGTCGGGTGCCTTGACGACAGGGTGCGGTCTCTATATGATCTCGTACCCCTAAAATTGGCGGGGCACTTCGTCCTGCCATTTTTTATTAACGTATGTCATTTTTGACATCAGTGGAGTTTGCTAGATGGCAACAATCAACCAGCTGGTTCGCAAGCCGCGCAAGCGCGTTGCTGAAAAGAGCGACGTGCCGGCCCTGCAGAACTGCCCGCAGCGTCGTGGTGTGTGCACTCGCGTGTATACCACTACGCCGAAGAAGCCGAACTCGGCTCTGCGTAAAGTCTGCCGTGTTCGTCTGACCAACGGCTACGAAGTTTCTTCCTACATCGGTGGTGAAGGCCACAACCTGCAAGAGCACAGCGTCGTTCTGATTCGCGGCGGCCGTGTAAAAGACTTGCCGGGTGTGCGTTACCACACTGTTCGCGGTTCTCTGGACACCTCCGGTGTTAAAGACCGTAAGCAGGGTCGTTCCAAGTACGGCGCCAAGCGTCCGAAGTAATACCGAATTCAATTTACCTGTGTCGATAAGAGTAAGGTCGGGCGTAACCAGATCGTTACAGTTCCGAGCTAACCTGAAGACCGTTTGAGGGCTTATCATGCCAAGACGTCGTGTAGCGGCAAAACGTGAGATCCTGCCAGAACCTAAGTACGGCAGCCTGATTCTCGCGAAATTCATGAACCACGTAATGGAAAGCGGCAAGAAGTCCACTGCCGAGCGCATTGTTTACGGCGCGCTGGACAAGCTGAAAGAGCGCACCAAGGCCGAAGATCCGGTTGAGCTGTTCGAAAAGGCTCTGGACGCGATCGCTCCGCTCGTGGAAGTTAAATCTCGCCGTGTAGGTGGTGCCACCTACCAGGTTCCGGTTGAAGTGCGTCCCTCCCGTCGCAACGCTCTGGCGATGCGCTGGCTGGTTGATGCTGCCCGTAAGCGTGGCGAGAAGTCCATGGCTCTGCGCCTGGCCGGTGAGCTGGCTGATGCCGCTGACGGCAAGGGTGCCGCTGTTAAGAAGCGTGAAGACGTCCACCGTATGGCTGAAGCCAACAAGGCGTTCTCTCACTACCGCTTCTAAACGGCTCAGGAGACTATTGTGGCTCGTACAACCCCGATCAATCTGTACCGTAATATTGGTATCTGCGCGCACGTTGATGCGGGCAAGACCACGACGACGGAGCGGATCCTGTTTTATACAGGCGTGAACCACAAGATGGGCGAAGTCCATGATGGCGCTGCCACCATGGACTGGATGGCTCAGGAGCAGGAGCGTGGTATTACCATTACTTCTGCTGCTACCACCGCCTTCTGGCAGGGTTCCGAGAAGCAGTACGACAAGCATCGCGTCAACATCATCGATACCCCCGGCCACGTTGACTTCACTATTGAAGTTGAGCGGTCGCTGCGGGTGCTTGACGGTGCTGTCGTGGTGTTCTGTGGTACGTCGGGTGTCGAGCCGCAATCCGAGACCGTTTGGCGTCAGGCCAACAAGTATGGCGTCCCGCGAATCGTCTATGTAAACAAGATGGATCGTCAGGGCGCCAACTTCCTGCGCGTGGTCGAGCAGATCAAGAAGCGTCTTGGTCATACGCCCGTGCCCGTGCAGTTGGCCATCGGTGCTGAAGAAAACTTCATGGGGCAGATTGATCTGCTGCGCATGAAGGCAATTCGTTGGAATGACGAAGATCAGGGTATGAGCTTTGTTGAGGAAGAGATTCCCGCCGAGCTGCTTGATCAGGCTAACGAATATCGTGAAAAGATGGTCGAGGCGGCTGCAGAAGCCAACGAAGACCTGATGAACAAATACCTTGAGGAGGGTGAGCTCTCCATCGAGGACATCAAGGCGGGGCTGCGTCAGCGTACCCTGGCTTGCGAAATCGTGCCGGCAGTCTGTGGGTCGTCTTTCAAGAACAAGGGCGTTCCGCTGGTGCTGGATGCGGTTATCGACTTCCTGCCTGCGCCGGATCAGGTCGTAGCGATCAAGGGTGTGCACCCGAATGACGAAGAGCGCGTGGATGAGCGTCATGCCGATGATGCTGAGCCCTTTGCTGCTCTTGCGTTCAAGATCGCAACCGATCCCTTTGTCGGTACGCTGACCTTCGCCCGTGTGTATTCCGGGGTCCTGTCGTCGGGTGATGCGGTGCTGAACTCGGTCAAGGGCAAGAAGGAGCGCGTCGGCCGCATGGTTCAGATGCACGCCAACTCCCGTGAAGAGATCAAGGAAGTGCGCGCGGGTGATATCGCCGCGCTGATCGGCATGAAAGACGTGACCACAGGCGATACTCTGTGCGCCATCGACAAGCCGATCATCCTTGAGCGTATGGAGTTTCCTGAGCCGGTTATCTCGGTGGCCGTTGAGCCGAGAACCAAGGCTGACCAGGAGAAGATGGGTATCGCGCTGGGCAAATTGGCGCAGGAGGATCCGTCCTTCCGCGTGCGTACTGACGAAGAGTCGGGTCAGACCATCATTTCCGGGATGGGTGAGCTGCACCTGGATATCATCGTCGATCGCATGAAGCGCGAGTTCAGCGTCGAGGCCAATATCGGTAAGCCGCAGGTGGCCTATCGTGAGGCGATCCGCAACAAGTGTGAGATCGAAGGCAAGTTTGTACGTCAGTCCGGCGGTCGTGGTCAGTACGGTCACGTCTGGGTTCGCTTTGAGCCGGCCGAGGGTAACGAAGAGAAGCTTGAATTCGTCAATGAAATTGTCGGTGGTGTGGTTCCGCGCGAATACATCCCGGCTATCCAGAAGGGTATCGAGGAGCAGATGCAGAACGGCGTGCTCGCCGGCTATCCGCTGCTTGGCCTTAAGGCAACCGTCTATGATGGTTCCTATCATGATGTCGACTCGAACGAAATGGCGTTCAAGATTGCTGCCTCTATGGCCACCAAGCAGTTGGCCCAGAAGGGCGGTGCCGTTTTGCTCGAGCCGATGATGAAAGTCGAAGTTGTCACCCCTGAAGATTACATGGGTGACGTAATGGGCGACTTGAACCGTCGTCGCGGCCTGGTCCAGGGTATGGAAGATTCTCCTTCCGGTAAGGTGATCCGCGCTGAGGTTCCGCTTGGTGAAATGTTCGGTTACGCCACGGACGTTCGCTCCATGTCCCAGGGACGTGCGAGCTACTCCATGGAGTTTTCGAAATACGCCGAGGCACCCATGAACATCGCCGAAGCAATCATCAAGAAGCAAGGCTAACTTGAACCTAGGCTAATTAAAGAGGTTATCAACCGTGGCTAAAGAAAAATTTGAACGTAGCAAACCGCACCTGAACGTAGGCACCATCGGTCACGTTGACCATGGTAAAACTACTCTGACCGCCGCACTGACCCGTGTATGCGCAGAGGTTTATGGCGGTTCTGCCCGCGCTTTCGACCAGATCGACAACGCGCCGGAAGAAAAGGCTCGTGGTATCACCATCAACACCTCGCACGTAGAGTACGATTCTCCGACTCGTCACTACGCGCACGTTGACTGCCCTGGTCACGCCGACTATGTGAAAAACATGATCACCGGTGCGGCCCAGATGGACGGCGCTATCCTGGTTTGCTCCGCTGCTGACGGCCCGATGCCGCAGACTCGCGAGCACATCCTGCTGTCCCGTCAGGTTGGCGTTCCTTACATTGTCGTGTTCCTGAACAAGGCCGACATGGTTGATGATGAAGAGCTGCTGGAGCTGGTCGAGATGGAGGTTCGCGACCTGCTGAGCACCTACGACTTCCCGGGCGACGACACTCCGATCGTTATCGGTTCCGCGCTGATGGCGCTGGAAGGTAAAGACGACAACGAAATCGGTACTACTGCTGTCAAGAAGCTGGTTGAGACTCTGGATGCCTACATCCCTGAGCCTGAGCGTGCGATCGACAAGCCGTTCCTGATGCCGATCGAAGACGTATTCTCCATCTCCGGTCGCGGTACTGTAGTAACCGGTCGTGTTGAGCGCGGTATCGTCAAGGTTGGTGAAGAAGTCGAGATCGTTGGTATCAAGGCAACCACCAAGACTACCTGTACTGGCGTTCAAATGTTCCGCAAGCTGCTGGACGAAGGTCGTGCTGGTGAGAACGTTGGTGTTCTGCTGCGTGGTACCAAGCGTGAAGACGTTGAGCGTGGTCAGGTTCTGGCCAAGCCGGGCACCATCACTCCGCACACTCGCTTCGAAGCCGAAGTGTACGTGCTGGGCAAGGACGAAGGCGGCCGTCACACTCCGTTCTTCAAAGGCTATCGTCCGCAGTTCTACTTCCGTACTACCGACGTAACCGGTTCCTGCGAACTGCCGGAAGGCGTGGAAATGGTTATGCCGGGCGACAACGTCAAGCTGGACGTCACTCTGATCGCTCCGATTGCGATGGAAGACGGCCTGCGCTTTGCGATCCGCGAAGGCGGTCGTACCGTTGGCGCCGGTGTGGTAGCCAAGATCATCGAGTGATGATCTGAGTTGTACAAGGGAAAAGCCCTCGCATTGCGGGGGCTTTTCTTTTGGTTGACAGTGATGGGGCGCATCAGTAGAATTGCGCCTCCCTTGGACGGGTGCATCCGGTAATCGGCTGCGCCTGAAATCAGTTGCTTGGAGTTTCTGGTCAAATGCAGAACCAACAGATCCGTATTCGGTTGAAAGCTTTTGACCATCGCCTGATCGATCAATCTACCCAGGAAATCGTGGATACCGCGAAGCGTACTGGGGCTCAGGTGCGTGGTCCGATCCCTTTGCCGACTCGTAAAGAGCGTTTTACTGTTCTGATTTCGCCGCACGTCAACAAGGACGCGCGCGATCAGTATGAAATCCGTACCCATAAGCGGGTGCTGGATATCGTTCAGCCCACCGACAAAACTGTTGATGCGCTGATGAAGCTGGACCTGGCTGCAGGTGTCGAGGTTCAGATCAGCCTCGGCTGATAGCCCCACAACGGGGGCTAAAGGTCGTGTAACGCCCTGTGTTGGGCGGCCATAGCGGGTAATAGCCCCGTGCACTCATGAGGTTTACAAAATGACTATTGGTTTAGTCGGCCGGAAATGCGGTATGACCCGCGTTTTCACTGAAGATGGTGTATCTATTCCGGTTACGGTTGTAGAAGTAGAACCGAACCGCGTTACTCAGGTTAAGACCCTGGAAGCCGATGGCTATCAAGCCATTCAGGTGACTGTGGGTGAGCGTCGTGCCAATCGCGTGACCAAGCCGATGGCTGGGCATTTTGCCAAAGCCAACGCTGCTGCCGGTCGCCAGGTGCTCGAGTTCCGCCTGGAAGACAGCTCCCAGTACGAAACTGGCTCCGAGCTGACTGTTGGCCTGTTCGAAGCAGGTCAAAAGGTGGATGTAACTGGTCAGTCCAAGGGTAAAGGCTTTGCCGGTACCATCAAGCGCTGGAACTTCCGCGGCCAGGACGCTACCCACGGTAACTCCATTTCCCACCGTGTACCCGGTTCCATCGGTCAGTGTCAGACCCCGGGCCGTGTATTCAAGGGCAAGAAGATGTCTGGTCACATGGGTGCCGAGCAGGTAACCGTGCAGACTCTTGAGGTCGTTCGCGTTGACGCCGAGCGTAACCTGCTGCTCATCAAGGGCTCCGTGCCTGGTGCTACCGGTAGCGACGTTATCGTTCGCCCGGCGGTGAAGGCCAAGGGTTAAGGGGGAGTTACCATGAATCTGAATGTAGCTGGTGCAAACGCGATCGAAGTTTCCGATCTGACCTTTGCAACCGAGTTTAACGAAACCCTGGTTCACCAAGCCGTTGTCGCGTACATGGCTGGTGCTCGTCAGGGTACCAAGCAGCAAAAGACCCGTTCCGACGTTTCCGGTGGTGGTAAGAAGCCCTGGCGTCAGAAAGGCACTGGCCGTGCCCGTGCCGGTACTATCCGTAGCCCGATCTGGCGCTCCGGTGGTACTACCTTTGCTGCCCGTCCGCAAAATCACGAGCAGAAGCTGAACCGCAAGATGTACCGCGGCGCACTGCGTTCCATTCTGTCCGAGCTGGTACGCCTGGATCGTCTGGTCGTTGTCGAGAGCTTCTCCGTTGACGCACCGAAAACCAAGGCTCTGGCCGGCAAGTTGAAGGAACTCGATCTGCAGAACGTGCTGATCGTTACCGAAGGCGTTGATGAGAACCTGTACCTGGCAGCGCGTAACCTGCCGCACGTCGACGTGCGCGACGTTCAAGGTTCTGACCCGGTTAGCCTGATCGCTTACGACAAGGTGCTGATCACAGTGCCTGCTGTTAAGAAGTTCGAGGAGATGCTGGGATGAACCAAGAGCGCATTTTCAAGGTACTGCTTGGCCCGCATGTGTCCGAAAAGGCAACCGTGCTGGCCGACGGCCAGAACCAGTTCGTGTTCAAAGTGGATACCACTGCGACCAAGCTGGAGATCAAAAAGGCCGTTGAGCAGCTGTTCAACGTCAAGGTCAAGGCAGTATCGACTTTGAATGTCAAAGGCAAGACCAAGCGCACCGTTCGCGGCCTGGGCAAGCGTAATGACTGGAAAAAGGCCTACGTTAGCCTGGAAGCCGGTCAAGACATCGACTTCGCCAGCGCTGAATAAGACAGGGGTACATCATGGCAATTGTTAAATGTAAACCTACTTCCGCTGGCCGCCGCTTCGTCGTCAAGGTCGTTAACGCTGACCTGCACAAAGGTGCTCCGCACGCACCGCTGCTTGAGAAGCAAGGCAAGTCTGGTGGTCGTAACAACAATGGCCGCATCACCACGCGTCATCGTGGGGGCGGACATAAGCAACACTACCGCATCGTGGACTTCCGTCGTAACAAGGACGGCATCCCCGCTGTTGTAGAGCGCGTCGAGTACGATCCGAATCGTACTGCTCATATTGCTCTGCTGAAGTATGCCGACGGTGAGCGTCGCTACATCATCGCCCCCAAAGGCGTTGCTGCTGGCGATCAACTGGTCTCTGGTGCTGATGCGCCGATCAAGGCCGGTAACTCTCTGCCGCTGCGCAACATCCCGGTAGGTAGCACTATCCACGCGATCGAACTGAAGCCTGGTAAAGGTGCTCAGGTAGCTCGCAGTGCTGGCGCTGCTGTCCAGCTGGTTGCTCGCGAAGGTGCCTACGTCACCGTTCGTCTGCGTTCCGGCGAAATGCGCAAAGTCCTTGGCGAATGCCGCGCGACTCTGGGTGAAGTGTCCAACGGTGAGCACAGCCTGCGCTCGCTGGGTAAGGCCGGTGCCAAACGCTGGCGCGGTGTTCGTCCGACTGTTCGTGGTGTTGCCATGAACCCGGTAGATCACCCGCATGGTGGTGGTGAAGGTCGTACCTCCGGTGGTCGTCATCCGGTTTCTCCGTGGGGCTTCCCGACTAAGGGTGCCAAGACTCGGTCCAACAAGCGCACTGACAAGATGATTGTCCGTCGTCGCAGCAAGTAATTAGAGGGGATACGACAGTGCCGCGTTCTCTGAAGAAAGGTCCTTTTATCGATCTTCACCTGTTGAAGAAGGTCGAAGTGGCAGTTGAAAAGAACGACCGTAAGCCGATCAAGACCTGGTCGCGCCGTTCCATGATTCTGCCGCAGATGGTCGGTCTGACCATCGCTGTACACAATGGTCGCCAGCATGTCCCGGTTATCGTTAGCGAAGACATGGTCGGCCACAAGTTGGGCGAATTCTCTGCTACGCGTACCTACCGTGGTCACGCTGCAGACAAGAAAGCCAAGCGCTAAGGGGTTAGAAGATGGAAGTAGCCGCTACTCATAAGGGCGCCCGACTCTCTGCCCAGAAAGCGCGTTTGGTCGCCGACCAGATCCGCGGTAAGAAGGTGGATGAGGCCCTGAACCTGCTGGCATTCAGCAACAAGAAGGCCGCTGCCGTCATCAAGAAAGTACTCGAGTCCGCTATTGCGAACGCTGAGCACAACGATGGCGCAGACGTGGATGACCTGAAGGTCTCCACCGTGTTTGTCAACGAAGGTCGCTCCCTGAAGCGCATCATGCCGCGTGCCAAAGGCCGCGCTGATCGCATCATCAAGCGGTCTTGCCACATCACGGTCAAGGTTGCTGACAAGTAGGAGTCGATCAAATGGGTCAGAAAGTACATCCGGTAGGCATTCGCCTCGGTATCGTTAAAGAACACACTTCGGTGTGGTACGCAGATGGTCGCAACTACGCTGACTATCTGAACACCGACCTGAAAGTACGTGCGTACATTCAGGACAAACTGAAAAGCGCCTCTGTCAGCCGCGTTGATATTCAGCGTCCGGCTCAGACAGCCCGCATCACCATTCACACTGCTCGTCCGGGCATCGTGATTGGCAAGAAGGGTGAGGACGTTGAGAAGCTGCGTCAGGATCTGACCAGCCAGATGGGCGTGCCGGTGCACATCAACATCGAAGAGATCCGCAAGCCGGAGCTCGACGGTGCCCTGGTTGCACAAAGCGTTGCTCAGCAGCTCGAGCGTCGTGTGATGTTCCGTCGTGCCATGAAGCGCGCCGTACAGAACGCCATGCGCATTGGTGCCAAGGGTATCAAGATCCAGGTTAGCGGCCGTCTTGGCGGCGCCGAGATCGCCCGTACCGAATGGTATCGTGAAGGCCGTGTGCCGCTGCACACCCTGCGTGCCGACATCGACTACGCGACAGCTGAAGCCCACACCACCTACGGTGTGATCGGTGTGAAGGTTTGGATCTTCAAAGGCGAGATCATTGGTGGTCTCCAGGAAGAAACCAAAGCCGTCGCGGCCAAGAAAAAAGCTGCTAAGTAAGGGGTACGCACATGTTACAACCTAAGCGTACGAAGTTCCGCAAGCAGATGACCGGCCACAACCGTGGTCTGGCGCATCGTGGTAGCAAGGTGAGCTTCGGTGAGTTCGCGCTCAAAGCCGTAGGTCGCGGTCGTCTGACTGCACGTCAGATCGAAGCGGCTCGTCGCGCCCTGACTCGTCACGTTAAGCGTGGCGGTAAAATCTGGATCCGCGTGTTTCCGGATAAGCCTATCTCCAAGAAGCCTCTCGAGGTGCGGATGGGTAAAGGTAAGGGTAACGTCGAGTACTGGGTAGCCCAGATTCGTCCGGGCAAGGTCCTTTACGAGATTGAAGGTGTTTCCGAAGAGCTGGCCCGCGAAGCATTCGCACTGGCCGCAGCCAAGCTGCCTCTCGCTACCACCTTTGTTAAGCGGACGGTGATGTAATGAAAGCGACAGAACTTCGTGAAAAATCTGCTGAGCAGCTGAACGAGCAGCTGCTCACCCTGCTGCGCGATCAGTTCAACCTGCGCATGCAGAAAGCAACCGGTCAGCTCGGTCAAACGCATCTGCTGAACCAGGTAAAGCGCGACATCGCTCGCGTCAAGACTGTGCTCAATCAGAAGGGTGGTAACTGATCATGGCCGAGAACAAAACAGTTCGTAGCGTTACTGGCCGTGTTGTCAGTGACAAGATGGATAAAACCATCACTGTGCTCGTTGAGCGTCAGGAAAAGCACCCTCTGTACGGTAAGTACGTGAAGCGCTCTACCAAGCTCAAGGCGCACGACGAGAACAACGAATGCCGCATCGGCGATCTGGTGACCATTCGTGAAACCCGTCCCTTGGCCAAGACCAAGAGCTGGGCACTGGTTCAGATCGAAGAGCGCGCGGCGCAAGTTTAAGCCCGCGCAACTTAGCGGATTATTTAAGGGTCGGAGAAAGTTATGATTCAGACTCAATCCATGCTGGATGTGGCTGACAACAGTGGTGCACGTCGCGTTATGTGTATCAAGGTTCTGGGCGGTTCTCACCGTCGCTACGCCGGCATTGGCGATATCATCAAAGTGACCGTGAAGGAAGCGATTCCGCGCGGCAAAGTAAAGAAAGGCCAGGTGCTCAACGCGGTCATCGTGCGTACCCGTCACGGCGTACGCCGTACCGACGGTTCGCTGATCCGTTTCGATGGCAACGCCGCCGTTCTGCTCAACACCAAGAATGAGCCGATCGGTACCCGCATCTTTGGGCCGGTGACTCGTGAGCTGCGTAATGAGCAGTTCATGAAGATCGTTTCCCTCGCGCCCGAAGTGCTGTAAGGAGCCAGGTCATGCAAAAGATCAAACGCGACGACGACGTAATCGTCATTGCCGGTAAAGACAAGGGCAAGCGCGGCAAAGTCCTGAAAGTTGGTGACGATGCCCGCGTGCTGGTTTCCGGTGTCAACATTATCAAGCGCCACACCAAGCCGAATCCGATGGCTGGTGCTCAGGGCGGTATTGTTGAGAAGGAGGCGCCGATCCACGTCTCCAACGTGGCAATCTTCAACCCCGAGACCAATAAAGCCGATCGCGTCGGCTTCAAGGTCGAAGACGGTAAGAAGGTTCGTATTTTCAAGTCGACCCAAAAAGCTGTCGACGCTTGAGAATCTAGGTGCTTACCATGGCGAGATTGAAAGAAACCTATCGCACTAACATCGTTCCCAAGCTCCAGGAAGAATTGGGCCTGAAGAACGTGATGGAAGTGCCGAAAATCACCAAGATCACCCTGAACATGGGTCTTGGCGAAGCAGTTGGTGACAAGAAAGTCATCGAAAACGCACTGGCTGACCTCGAGAAGATCACTGGCCGTAAAGGCATCGTGACCTACGCTCGCAAGTCGATCGCCGGCTTCAAGATTCGTGACGGCTGGCCGATCGGCGTAAAGGTTACCCTGCGCCGCGAGCAGATGTACGAATTCCTGGATCGCCTGCTGTCGATCTCTCTGCCGCGCGTCCGTGACTTCCGTGGTCTGAATGCCAAGTCCTTTGACGGTCGTGGCAACTACAGCATGGGCGTCAAGGAACAGATCATCTTCCCGGAAATCGATTACGACAAGATCGATGCCCTGCGTGGTCTGGACATCACCTTGACTACTACTGCGCGGACCGACGACGAAGGTCGTGCGCTGCTGCGCGCGTTCAACTTCCCGTTCCGTAACTAGGAGTCAGGACAATGGCAAAAGTCAGTATGAAAAACCGTGAGGCCAAGCGTGCTCGCCTGGTCGCCAAATTTGCTGCCAAGCGTGCAGCTCTGAAAGCGACCATCGGTGACGTTAACGCCTCCGTAGAAGACCGCTGGGCTGCTCAGGTAGCCCTGCAAAAACTGCCGCGCGACTCCAGCCCGGTCCGTCAGCGTAACCGCTGCCGCGTCACTGGTCGTCCGCACGGCGTATACCGCAAGTTTGGTCTGAGCCGCATCAAGCTGCGTGAAGCAGCCATGCGCGGTGACGTGCCTGGTCTGGTCAAGGCCAGCTGGTAATCCAGACTTTTATTACTCAGTTTCAGGAGCACATAGCCCATGAGTATGCAGGACCCGTTGGCAGATATGCTGACCCGTATCCGTAATGCCCAGATGGCTGAAAAGTCCAGCGTCAGCATGCCCTCGGCAAAGCTGAAGGTGGCTGTCGCCAAGGTACTTAAGGAAGAAGGTTACGTTGCCGGTTACGAAGTGGTTGGTGACGTTAAGCCGACCCTGTCTATCGAACTGAAGTACTTCGAAGGCAAGCCGGTTATCGAAGAGCTGAAGCGCGTGAGCCGTCCCGGTCTGCGCCAGTACAAGTCCGTTGAGCAACTGCCGAAAGTTAAAGGCGGTCTAGGCGTTTCCATCGTCTCCACCAACAAAGGTGTGATGACTGATCGCGCTGCTCGCGCTGCCGGTATCGGCGGCGAAGTTCTCTGCACCGTATTCTGATAGGGGGTTAACGATGTCTCGCGTCGCGAAGAACCCTGTCAAATTGCCGCAGGGTGTAGAAATCAAGCTGGACGGTCAGGCACTGTCGGTCAAGGGCGCCAAAGGTACCCTGGAACTGAACCTGCATCCGACTGTTGAAATTGTTCAGGAAGAAGGCGAGCTGCGTTTCGCAGCCCGTGCTGGCAGCCCGAACATGGCCATGGCCGGTACTACCCGCGCTCTGGTCAACAACATGGTCATCGGCGTCAGCCAAGGCTTCGAGCGCAAGCTCCAGCTGGTTGGCGTAGGTTACAAGGCTCAGGCTAAAGGTCAGGTTCTGAACCTGGCGCTGGGCTACTCCCACCCGATCGACTACCAGCTGCCTGAGGGTGTTTCTGCTGAAACCCCCAGCCAGACTGACATCATCATCAAAGGCATCGACAAGCAACTGGTCGGCCAGGTAGCCGCGGAAATTCGTGATTTCCGTCGTCCGGAGCCCTATAAGGGCAAGGGTGTACGCTACGCCGATGAGGTAGTGCGTCGTAAAGAAGCCAAGAAGAAGTAGGGCATAGCAAATGAGCGATAAAAAAGTTATTCGTCTCCGTCGAGCTCGCCGTACGCGCCTTAAGCTGCGCGATCTGGAAGCCGTTCGTCTGTGCGTGCACCGCTCTTCGCAGCACATGTACGCACAAGTCATCTCGGCAGATGGCGCCAAAGTGCTGGCTAGCGCCTCCACTCTGGACTCCGAGCTGCGCGCTGGTTCCACCAGCAACATCGAAGCAGCCAAGAAAGTTGGCCAGCTGGTCGCAGAGCGTGCCAAGGCCGCCGGTGTAACTCAGGTCGCCTTCGACCGTTCCGGCTTCAAGTACCATGGTCGCGTAAAAGCGCTGGCCGACGCCGCTCGTGAAGGCGGGCTGGAATTCTAAGGGTAGAGTTATGGCTAATTTCGATCAAAAGCGCGACGAAGGTTACATCGAGAAGCTGGTCCAGGTTAACCGCGTTGCCAAAGTAGTTAAGGGCGGCCGCATCTTCGCTTTCACCGCACTGACTGTTGTCGGTGATGGCAAAGGTCGTGTGGGCTTCGGTCGCGGCAAGGCACGTGAAGTGCCTGCTGCCATCCAGAAGGCCATGGAGGCTGCACGTCGTAACATGATTCAGGTTGACCTGGACGGAACCACTCTGCAGTACCCTGTTCGCGCCGCTCACGGTGCGTCCAAGGTGTTCATGCAGCCGGCCTCCGAAGGTACCGGTGTCATCGCAGGCGGTGCAATGCGCGCCGTTCTGGAAGCCGCTGGCGTACACAACGTACTGGCCAAATGTTACGGTTCCACCAATCCGGTTAACGTCGTTCAGGCTACCTACAAGGGTCTGAAGTCGATGCAGTCTCCCGAGTCTGTAGCGGCCAAACGCGGCAAGACCGTTGAAGACATCACGGGGTAAGCGGACATGGCAAACGAAAAAATCAAGGTGACTCTGTTCAAGAGTGTCGCTGGTCGTCTGCCGAAGCACCAGGCTTGTGTTAAAGGCCTGGGCTTGCGTCGCATCGGTCACACCGTTGAAGTCGAAGACACTCCGTCTGTGCGTGGGATGATCAACAAGGTCTCCTACATGGTTCGGGTAGAGGAATAAGACATGAAACTGAATGATCTGCGTTCCGCGCCGGGTGCACGCCGTGAAAAGCTGCGCGTCGGTCGTGGTATCGGTAGCGGTCTGGGTAAGACCGCTGGCCGCGGTCACAAAGGTTTGACCTCTCGTTCCGGTGGCACCGTTGCCCCCGGTTTCGAGGGTGGTCAGCAGCCACTGCACCGCCGTCTGCCGAAGTTTGGTTTTACCTCCAAACTGGCTATGGTCACTGCTGAAATTCGCACTAGCGAACTGAACGCAGTTGACGCTGAGGTCGTTGACCTGCAGGCGCTGAAAGATGCCAATATCATTGGCAACAAGTTTGTACGTGCGAAGATCGTCCTGTCTGGCGACGTAACCAAAGCGGTTACCGTCAAAGGCCTGGCCGTGACCAAAGGTGCACGTGCAGCGATCGAAGCAGCTGGTGGCAAGATCGAGGACTAAATGGCTAAGCAAGGCGCTCTTTCTGGAATGAATCAAGGTGGCTTGAGTGAACTCTGGGGGCGCCTGCGCTTTCTGTTCCTCGCGATCATCGTTTACCGCATCGGGGCGCATATTCCGGTTCCCGGGATAAACCCTGATCGTCTGGCCGATCTGTTCAATCAGAATTCAGAGACGATCCTTAGCTTGTTCAACATGTTCTCCGGCGGTGCCCTGGAGCGGATGAGTATCTTCGCTCTGGGCATCATGCCGTACATCTCTGCATCCATCATCATGCAGCTGATGACGGCCGTTACGCCGTCGCTGGAGCAGTTGAAGAAGGAAGGGGAGTCCGGTCGCCGGAAAATCAGTCAGTACACGCGTTACCTGACGTTGGTGCTGGCGTTTATTCAAGCCATCGGTATGTCCGTTGGTCTGGCTAGTCAGGGTGTGGCCTTCAGCACCGGGTTCAGCTTCTACTTTGTAGCGGTTACAACCTTTGTTGCCGGGGCGATGTTCATGATGTGGCTCGGTGAGCAGATCACCGAACGTGGTATCGGTAACGGTATCTCGATGCTGATCTTCGCCGGTATTGTTGCCGGTCTGCCGGCAGCCATTGGTCAGTCCTTCGAAGGTGCCCGTCTGGGTACCATCAATATTTTTGCGTTGATTGGTGTCGGCCTTGTGGCCATCGCCATGATCGCGTTCGTGGTGTTTGTCGAACGTGGCCAGCGCAGAATCACGGTCAACTATGCCAAGCGTCAACAAGGCCGCAAGGTGTTCGCCGCTCAAACTAGCCATTTGCCCCTCAAGGTCAACATGGCGGGTGTGATCCCGGCCATCTTCGCCAGCAGTATCCTGTTGTTCCCGGCCTCGCTGGGTACCTGGTTCGCCCAGGGTGACAACATGGAGTGGCTGCAAACCTTCGCGCAGGCAATTGGGCCGGGTAAGCCGCTGAATATCATTCTGTTTAGTGCAGGGATCATTTTCTTCTGCTTCTTCTATACAGCCTTGATGTTCAATCCGAAGGATGTTGCGGAAAACCTCAAGAAGTCCGGTGCGTTCATTCCGGGTATTCGTCCTGGTGAGCAATCGGCTCGCTACATTGATAGCGTGCTGACCCGTCTCACCCTGTTCGGTGCCCTGTACATGACCGCGGTCTGCTTGCTGCCGCAGTTCCTGGTGGTATCGGCGAATGTGCCCTTCTATCTGGGTGGGACTTCGCTGCTGATCGTCGTAGTGGTTGTTATGGACTTCATGTCGCAAGTACAATCGCACCTCGTTTCTCAGCAGTACGAGTCTCTTTTGAAGAAATCTAACCTGAAGGGTTACGGCAGCGGCATGCTCCGCTGAGTATTCGGGTTATAGGAGTCGGCTATGAAAGTTGCAGCATCAGTCAAGAAGCTTTGCCGTAACTGCAAGGTTATCCGTCGCAATGGTAGCGTACGTGTAATCTGCAGTGCTGAGCCCCGTCATAAGCAGCGCCAGGGTTAATCCCCGGTTCTGAATTACGACTACGTCTCAGGATAACCGCCACCTGGCCATTTTTTGGTCAGGTGGTTGAATTTTGTTTTTGTTAGCGCTACCCTACTGCACCCTTTTTCGAGCAACCTCTTTGGGTTGAGTCAGGTAGCTGTCAGACGGAGTAAATTGGATGGCCCGTATTGCAGGCGTCAACATCCCGGATAACAAGCACACTGTTATCTCTCTGACCTATATCTTTGGTATTGGTCAGACCAGGGCACAACAGATCTGTGCCGCCACTGGCATTGCGCCCAGTGTCAAAATCAAGGATCTGAGCGAAGAGCAGATTGATACCCTGCGCAATGAAGTCGCCAAGAGCACTACCGAAGGTGACCTGCGCCGCGCGATCAATATGAACGTCAAGCGCCTCATGGATCTCGGCTGCTATCGTGGCCTGCGTCACCGTCGTGGCCTTCCGGTCCACGGTCAGCGCACCAAGACCAATGCCCGCACCCGTAAGGGTCCGCGCAAGCCGATCCGTAAGTAATTGCGAGGGAATCTACAGATATGGCTAAGCCAGCTGCTCGTGTACGTAAAAAAGTAAAAAAGACAGTCGTTGATGGGGTTGCCCACATCCACGCGTCTTTCAACAACACCATCATCACCATTACAGACCGTCAGGGTAATGCCCTGAGCTGGGCTACCTCCGGTGGTTCCGGCTTCCGTGGTTCGCGCAAAAGCACCCCGTTCGCTGCTCAGGTAGCGGCCGAGCGTGCCGGTCAGGCTGCCCTCGAGTATGGCCTGAAGAACCTGGACGTGTGCGTCAAAGGCCCCGGCCCGGGTCGTGAGTCTGCTGTGCGTGCTCTGAACTCTTGTGGTTACAAGATCAGCAGCATCACCGACGTCACCCCCATTCCCCACAACGGCTGCCGCCCGCCCAAGAAGCGTCGCGTTTAATCAGGAGACGGTAAAATGGCTCGTTATATTGGTCCCAAGTGCAAGCTGTCTCGTCGCGAAGGTACTGACCTGTTCCTGAAAAGCGGCGTGCGCGCTCTCGACTCCAAGTGCAAACTGGAAACCCCTCCGGGTGTTCACGGCCAACGCCGTGGTCGTCTTTCAGAATACGGTACTCAGCTGCGTGAAAAGCAGAAGGTCCGTCGTATGTATGGCGTTCTCGAGCGTCAGTTCAGCAACTACTACAAGGAAGCTGCCCGCCTGAAGGGTGCTACCGGTGAGAACCTGCTGCAACTGCTCGAGCGTCGCCTGGACAACGTCGTTTATCGCATGGGTTTTGGCGCAACTCGCGCTGAAGCACGTCAGCTGGTGTCGCACAAGTCGATCAGCGTCAACGGCAAAACAGTCAACATCGCGTCTTACTCGGTTGCCCCGGGCGACGTGGTCGCTGTTCGCGAGAAAGCCAAGAACCAGCTGCGCATCAACAGCGCTCTGGAGCAGGCTGCTCAGCGCGGCGGTGCAGAGTGGGTTGAAGTAGACAGCGCCAAGAAAGAAGGCGTTTTCAAGAGCATCCCGGCCCGCAGCGATCTGTATGCCGACATCAACGAAAACCTGATCGTCGAGCTGTACTCCAAGTAAGCGACAGACAGCATAAAGGTGCCCCACATGCAGAGTTCGGTTACCGAGTTTCTAACTCCGCGTCATATCGACGTACAGGAAACTTCGCCCACGCGTGCCAAGATTACTCTTGAGCCGCTGGAGCGTGGTTTCGGTCATACCCTGGGCAATGCGCTGCGTCGCATTCTGCTCTCGTCCATGCCCGGCTGCGCCGTGGTAGAGGCCGAAATCGATGGCGTTTTGCATGAGTACAGCGCAATCGAAGGCGTCCAGGAAGATGTCATCGAGATCCTGCTCAACCTGAAAGGGTTGGCGATCAACATGCACGGTCGCGACCAGGTAACCCTGAACCTTTCCAAGAAAGGCCCGGGCGTTGTCACCGCTGCCGACATTCAGCTCGACCACGAAGTCGAAATCGTCAATCCGGATCACGTGATTGCCACGCTGTCCGACAACGGCGAGCTGACCATGAAGCTGACCGTGGCCCGTGGCCGTGGTTATGAGCCGGCCGACGCGCGTCAGTCCGATGAGGACGAGACCCGCTCCATTGGCCGTCTGCAGCTGGACGCCACATACACTCCCGTACGCCGTGTGGCCTACGTAGTGGAAAGTGCGCGTGTTGAGCAGCGTACCAACCTGGACAAACTGGTTATCGACCTGGAAACCAACGGTACCCTGGATCCGGAAGAAGCCATTCGCCGCGCTGCAACTATTCTGCAGCAGCAGCTGGCTGCCTTCGTTGATCTGAAGGGCGACCAGGAGCCGGTTGTCGAGCAGCAGGAAGACGAGATTGATCCGATTCTGCTGCGTCCGGTGGACGACCTTGAGCTGACTGTCCGTTCGGCCAACTGCTTGAAGGCTGAAAATATTTACTACATTGGCGATCTGATCCAGCGTACCGAAGTAGAGCTGCTGAAGACCCCGAACCTGGGTAAGAAGTCCCTGACCGAGATCAAGGACGTTCTGGCTTCGCGTGGTCTGTCTCTGGGTATGCGTCTGGACAACTGGCCGCCTGCAAGCTTGAAGAAGGACGACAAGGTTTCGGCCTGATCGTCTTGACACCGAGGAATTGAGAGATGCGTCATCGTAAAAGTGGTCGTCACCTGAGTCGCACCAGCGCACACCGCAAGGCCATGTTCCAGAACATGGCAGTGTCGCTGTTCGAGAACGAACTGATCAAAACTACTCTGCCGAAAGCCAAGGAACTGCGCCGCGTTGCCGAGCCGCTGATCACCCTGGCCAAGGAAGACACCGTAGCCAACCGTCGTCTGGCGTTTGACCGTACTCGCAGCAAAGCTGCTGTCGGCAAACTGTTCAACGACCTGGGCAAGCGCTATGCAACCCGTCCGGGTGGCTATGTGCGCATCCTGAAGTGCGGTTTCCGCGCTGGCGATGCTGCCCCGATGGCTTACGTTGAGCTGGTTGACCGCCCTGAAGCGGCTGCAGCTGACGAGTAAGTTAGTCAGGCACGACAAGAAAACCGGCTTAGGCCGGTTTTTTTGTGTCTGCGATTTGGCGCTGGGTGTGCTGAATGAAGTGCGGAGCCGCCGTTGGGCGGCTCCTCTATGGGGGTCAGGCGCGGTCGCGCTCCAGCAGCGGGCCAAGGAAGCGCCCGGTGTGCGAGGCTGCCTCGGCCGCGATCTGCTCCGGCGTACCGGCGGCGATGATCTGACCGCCACCAGAGCCGCCTTCCGGGCCCAGATCGACAATCCAGTCAGCGGTCTTGATCACATCCAGGTTGTGCTCGATGACGACGACGGTGTTGCCGTGGTCGCGCAGCCGATGCAGCACGTCGAGCAGCTGCTGAATGTCGGCAAAGTGCAGGCCCGTGGTCGGCTCATCGAGAATGTAGAGCGTCTTGCCGGTGTCGCGCTTGGAGAGCTCGCGAGCCAGTTTGACACGCTGAGCCTCACCGCCGGACAGCGTGGTTGCTGATTGCCCCAGGCGGATATAGGACAGGCCCACGTCCATCAGGGTTTGCAGCTTGCGGGCGAGCGCCGGGACCGCATCAAAGAACGCGCGGGCCTCTTCAATGGTCATCTCCAGCACTTCATGGATGTTCTTGCCCTTGTACTTGATCTCCAGCGTCTCGCGGTTGTAGCGCTTGCTCTTGCAGACGTCGCAGGGCACATAAATGTCGGGCAGGAAGTGCATCTCTACCTTGATCAGGCCGTCGCCCTGACAGGCCTCACAGCGCCCGCCCTTGACGTTGAAGGAGAAGCGTCCGGCCTTGTAACCGCGGGAGCGGGCTTCCTGGGTGCCGGCGAACAGCTCGCGGATCGGCGTAAACAGGCCGGTATAGGTCGCGGGGTTGGATCGCGGGGTGCGGCCAATCGGGCTCTGATCGATATCGACCACCTTATCCAGATGCTGCAGCCCGTCGAAGCTGCCGTAGGGGGCGGTTTCGAGCGTCGTGGCGCCGTTCAGGGCGGTAGCGGTGATCGGGAACAGGGTGTTGTTGATCAGCGTCGATTTGCCTGAGCCCGAAACGCCGGTAACGCAGGTCAGCAAGCCGACCGGAATCTCCAGATTGACCTTCTGCAGGTTATTGCCGCAGGCACCCTTGAGACGCAGCCACTCGTTTTTGCGCAGCGGTGTACGCTCGGCAGGCACAGCGATCTTTACCTTGCCGGAGAGGTACTTGCCCGTCAGCGAGGCCGGGTCGTCCATTACCTGCTGTGCGGTGCCGTGTGATACCACGCGGCCGCCGTGTACGCCCGCGCCGGGGCCGATATCCACCACGTAGTCCGCCAGGCGGATGGCGTCTTCATCGTGCTCGACGACAATCACGGTGTTACCCAGATCACGCAGGTGCACCAGTGTTGCCAGCAGACGTTCGTTGTCGCGCTGGTGCAAGCCGATGGAGGGTTCATCCAGGATATACATGACGCCGACCAGGCCGGCACCAATCTGGCTGGCAAGACGAATGCGCTGGGCTTCGCCGCCAGACAGTGTGTCCGCGCTGCGGTCCAGTGTCAGGTAGTCCAGGCCAACGTTGACCAGGAACATCAGGCGCGCGCGAATTTCCTTGAGGATCTTCTCTGCGATTTCGCCGCGGCTGCCCTCCAGCGTCAACTGCTCAAAGTAGTCGGCCGCGCTGCCTACGGGTAGGGTGGTCAGGCCCGGCAGGTTACGCCCATCAATCATGACGTGACGCGCTTCGCGGCGCAGGCGAGTGCCGTGGCAATCCGGGCAGGGCTGGGTGCTCAGGTACTTGGCCAGCTCCTCCCGTACGCTCTGGGATTCGGTCTCGCGGTAGCGCCGCTCCAGGTTGGGCATGATGCCCTCGAATGGGTGCTCGCGCTGGACCACATCGCCGCGGTCGTTGAGATAGCGGAAGGGCACCTTGTCATTGCCGGTGCCACTGAGGATCAGCTTGCGGTGTTCGTCCTGGATCTGATCAAAGGGCAGGTCCAGATCGATGCCAAAATGCTCGGCCAATGAGCTGAGCATCTGGAAGTAGTACACGTTGCGGCGATCCCAGCCGCGGATGGCACCTTCGGCCAGCGTCAACTCGCCGTTGACCAGACGCCGTGCATCAAAGAACTGCTTCACGCCCAGGCCGTCGCAGGTCGGGCAGGCGCCGGCGGGGTTGTTGAAGGAGAACAGGCGCGGTTCCAGCTCGCTGATCGAATGTCCGCATTCGGGGCAGGCGAAGCGTGCGCTGAAGGTGGTCTCTTCGCCTTCCTCACCGTCCATGGGGGCGATAATGGCGATGCCGTCGGCAAGGCCGATGGCGGTCTCGAAGGATTCGGCCAGCCGCTGCTGCAGATCCTCGCGCACCTTGAAGCGGTCAACCACTACTTCAATGCTGTGCTTACGCTTCTTGTCGAGCGCCGGCGCTTCGTCCAGTTCGTAGATGCGTCCATCGATGCGTGCGCGCACAAAACCCTGGGCGCGCAGCTCGTCGATCAATGCCAGGTGCTCGCCCTTGCGATCGCGCAGCACCGGGGCCAGCAACATCAGCTTGCTGCCTTCGGGCATGGCCAGTACCTGGTCGACCATCTGGCTGACGGTCTGGGCGGTCAGCGGCAGATCGTGGTCGGGGCACATGGGTGTGCCCACCCGGGCAAACAGCAGGCGCAGGTAGTCGTAAATTTCGGTGATGGTGCCGACGGTGGAGCGCGGGTTGTGTGACGTCGACTTCTGCTCGATCGAGATAGCCGGGGAGAGGCCCTCGATATGGTCGACATCGGGCTTTTCCATCATCGACAGGAACTGCCGCGCGTAGGCCGACAGCGACTCGACATAGCGGCGTTGACCCTCGGCGTAGAGGGTGTCGAAGGCCAATGATGACTTACCGGAGCCGGACAGCCCGGTGATCACGATCAGCTTGTCGCGGGGTAGGTCGAGGTCGACATTTTTCAGGTTGTGCGTGCGTGCACCCCGTATCTGGATGGTATCCACAGTACTCTTACCTCGTCGCCGGCAAAGCGTACAAGTATACGGGTTGCGCTGGCCCGGCGGCAAAGTGACGCGAGCGCGCAGTGCGCGTCCCGGGCCGCGGGCAGGCGTGGTAATATCCGCGCTTTTACCCGGAGCTGTCATGCATCAGGTTGACTCCATGAGCCCCCAGGAACGCCGCGCCTCGGTGTCGCTGGCACTGGTCTTTGCCTTTCGTATGCTGGGCCTGTTCATGGTGTTGCCGGTATTGGCGACCTGGGGCCAGCAATTGCAGGGCGCGACTCCCTTTCTGATCGGCATGGCGATTGGTGCCTACGGGCTGACTCAGGCGTTTTTGCAGATCCCCTTTGGCATGCTCTCGGACCGGGTTGGCCGCAAGCCGGTGATCGTATTCGGCCTGTTGCTGTTTGCTGCCGGCGGTCTGGTTGCGGCCGGCGCCGACAGTATCACCCAGGTGATCGCCGGGCGGGTGCTGCAGGGCGCCGGCGCGATTGCGGCGGCAGTGATGGCGCTGGTGGCTGACTCCACCCGCGAGCAGCATCGCACCAAGGCGATGGCGATGATCGGCATGAGCATTGGTCTGGCCTTTGCCGTGGCCATGGTGGCCGGCCCGGTTGTGGCTCGGATGGCGGGCCTTGGTGGCGTCTTTCTGTCGACCTCTGCCCTGGCACTGGTAGGTATCGTCTTGGTTCTGCTGGCGGTGCCGACACCGCAGCAGACGCAGCCTCACCGCGACGCCGGTGTCGTGCGCGGTGCCCTCTGGCCCTCGCTGGCCAACGGGCAGTTGCTGCGGCTCAACTACGGCATTGCCTGCCTGCACGCGATTCTGATGGCGACCTTTCTGGCGATTCCGCTGGCTCTGCAGCAGCAGGCCGGGCTGGCCAAGGAAGACCACTGGTGGGTCTACCTGGCGGCGTTGCTGCTGTCGTTCTTCGGCATGGTGCCCTTTATTATTTACGCCGAGCGTCAGCGCCAGATGAAACGCGTCATGCTGGGCGCAGTGGCGGTGCTCGCGCTGGTGCAGCCATTGTTCTGGTTGAGCCAGCACAGTCTGCCCTGGCTGGTTGCGGCGATCATTCTGTTCTTTGTCGGGTTCAACTTGCTGGAGGCAACGCTGCCTTCGCTGCTCAGCAAGATTGCGCCGGCCGGGGGCAAGGGCACGGCAATGGGCGTCTATTCCACCAGCCAGTTCGCCGGTGCGGCGCTGGGCGGCATGTTCGGCGGCTGGCTGTTCGCGCACTTCGGGCTGGGCGGGGTATTCGTCGGTTGCGCGCTGCTGGCGCTGTCGTGGCTGATCATTGGTGGTACCATGCGCGAACCGCCTTATGTGACCAGTTATCGCCTGGCGTTGTCCCCCGCCTGTCTTGACGATGCCGCGCTGGCCACCCGCCTGCAGGCCGTTGCAGGTGTGACAGACGTCGTGATTGTTGCCGAGGAGGCAGCAGCCTACTTGAAAGTGGACGCTAAGATATTGGATCGTGAGGCACTTAACCGGGTCGCAGCACCCGTTTGATCACCAGGTACAGCAGGAGAATGGCATGGCCAGAGGCGTAAACAAGGTAATTTTGATCGGTAATGTCGGTGGTGATCCGGAAGTGCGCTATCTGCCCAACGGCAACGCCGTGGCCAACGTGACACTGGCTACCAGCGACAGCTGGAAGGACAAGCAGACCGGCCAGATGCAGGAGCGCACCGAGTGGCACCGCGTGGTGTTTTTCGGCCGTATCGCAGAGGTCGTTGGCGAGTACGCGCGCAAGGGTTCCAAGCTGTATATCGAAGGCCGCCTGCAGACCCGTGAGTGGGAGAAGGACGGCGTCAAGCGTTACACCACTGAAGTGGTCGTGGATATGGGCGGCCAGATGCAGCTGCTCGACAGCCGTCAGGGCGGTGGTGGTGAGCAGGGCATGGGCCAGTCCCGCCCGCAGCGCCCCGCGCCGCAGTCGCAGCCGGCCGCTCAGCCGCAACAGCAGGCACCGCAGCAGTCGGCACCGGATTACGACAGCTTTGATGATGACATTCCGTTCTAAAATGTAGCTGTCGCCGCAACCCGGCATGACCTAGGATTTTGCCATCCCCGGTCTGCCGGGTTTTTTTATGGCTCGTAAAAGCTCCCGTCCCTGGGGCAGCGTGCCCAGTTACTTCAGTACGGGAAGGTTCAGATGTCAGAAGTGTATTTTGTGCGTCATGGTCAGGCGTCCTTTGGTAGCGACAACTACGATCAGCTGTCCGAGAAAGGGCACCTACAGGCACGCCTGTTGGGTGAGTACTTTGCCAGCCAGCAGATGCAGTTTGATCATATTCTGACCGGCGACATGGTGCGTCACCGTGAGACCGCCGAGGGCATCTGCGCCGGCATGGGGATCGAGCCGAGCGGTTTTCAGGTTTTTGCCGAACTCAACGAGTTCGACTTTCACTCCATCCTGCACGCTTTTCTGGCGCAGCACCCGGAGCAGGCGCTGCCGGAAAAACCCGCCGTCGCTGACTTTTTCAAGCGACTGAAGCAGGGCATCGTGCTCTGGTCCGAGGGGGAACTCGAAGGCGACCTGCCGGAAACCTGGGCCGAGTTTGAGCAACGCATCCTCACCGCGCGTGAGCACATCATGAGCAACTTCAAGGGCAGCCGAGTGCTGGCGGTCAGCTCCGGTGGTGCCATCGCCATGCTGGTGCGTCAGCTGCTGGAAGCGCCGAGCAAGACCATGGTTGAGCTGAACCTGCAAACGCGCAACACCGGGCTGATTCACTGCGTGTTCAATCAGCGGGCAATGCGCCTGGCCGGCTTCAATGCGGTGCCCCATCTGGACAGCCCGGAGCGCCGTGAGCTGATCACCTACACCTGAGTAACGCTCAAGTTCGCATGTGACAGGTGACGGCGGTGGCATAAAGGCTGCACAATATTTGCCTGTTTCAGATTCAAGGATCATCAAGGCATGCGAATGCGGGTGTTGCTGCTGGGCAAGACGTCCCTGCTGGGTCAGGCGTTGGTTGCTCAGGCGGCGCTGGAGGATATCGAGTTTCTGCTGGTGGAGGAGCCGCCGGGCAGCTGGGAGCCGGCGCAGGTAGCCGGCTGGCTCGATGCATTGCAGCCGGACGCAGTGCTGGACCTGAGTTTTTACCATCAGCAGTTTCAGGTGCTGGACCCGACCTCGGAAGGGCTTGCGGCCGAGCGCGTCTTTGCCCGCGAACTGGTGACCCAGTGCGCCGGGCGTGATCTGCTGCTGTATCGGTTGTCCAGTACGCGCGTGTTCGATGGCGTGAAAGAACAACCCTACACCGAGAAGGACCCGCTGACGCCCATCGGCGCCCACGGCGCGCTGCAGGCCGAGCTTGACCAGTTACTGGAGGCGCAGTGTCGGCGCCATCTGCTGCTGCGCTTCAGTTGGGTGCTGGATAGCTCGCCCGAGGGCATGCTGCAGCGGCTGGTCTCGCAGTTACTGGCTGGCGACAGCGTTTCTCTGGCGGAGGAATGGCGGGGCACCCCCACGCCGCTGGAGGATATGGCGCGCGTGGTGTTGGCCGGGCTCAAACAGCTGGACTGCGGTAGCGAACTGTACGGCTGCTACCACTACGCCAGTGCCGAGGTGGCCAGTTGGATCAGCTTTGCCCGCACCCTGGCGCAGGAGCTGGTGATGGATGGGCAGCTCGAGCGCGAGCCGGTTATCGAGCCGATTCCGTTTGACAGTCAGCCGGCAGCAGCGCTGGAGCCGCGCAATGCAGTGCTCAGTGGCCGTCGGCTGCTCTATGCCTTTGGGATCAAGCCGCGCACCTGGCGTGTCAGCCTGACGGGCTTGCTGGATTCGCACTGATTCGCCGCTGCAGAACTGTTCGCTGTTTGCCTTACCCTGAATAAAAAATCCCCTGAGACCACGAAGGCCCCAGGGGGAAGTGCAGCCGTGAGTGAGGGTCGGCTTAAAACTTGTAGCCCAGACCTACCATGTAAACCAGCGGGTCGATGTCGACATCAACGGAGACCTTGGTCGGGCCTGCGTAGGTTGTGCCAGTGGTTTCGATGTCGATGTAGCGGATTTGGGCGTTCAGCATTACCTTGTCGCTCAGCATGTAATCCATACCCAGCTGTGCTGCCAGACCCCATGAGTCATCCAGGTCCAGGCCGCTGAAACCGGCGGCCTCTGCTTCGCTGCTCAGCTTGTCGTCGAACATCCAGGTGTAGTTGATGCCCAGGCCCGCGTACGGTTGGAAGGCTGAGCTGCTGGCCATCGGGTAGTACAGCACGCTGATGGTCGGCGGCAGGTGTTTGGTGGAGCCCAGTTCCAGGCCGCCCAGACCTTTGGTGCCGATGTCGTGCTCGAACGGAGTGGCAGCCAGCACTTCAACAGCCCAGTTGTCGGACAGCATGTACGCCAGGTTCAGACCCAGTTGGGTGTCGCTGTTGAGGGTGGCGGCAGTGCCGGCCTGCGGTGCGCCGCCAACCTTGACGCGGCTGCTATCCTCTTTCGGGTCAACAGTAACGGCACCGGCGCGGACGATGATGTCGCCTGCCTGGTGGGCCTGAGCGGTGACCGAAACGGCCAGCAGGACGGGGGCGAAGAGCGCTGCGAGGCCGAGGCGGGATGCAAAAGCGGACATGTTCAGTCTCCTAATGTGTTGGACAGTTGCTACTCTACGGCCTGCTCTGGATCGGACTATTGATCTGGAGCAAGTGCCGGGCACGGGTGGGTGCGGCAGGCTGCCACACCCCCGTTCAAGAGCGCGGTTGCAGACACTCTAGTACAAAGATGATAATCATTCTCTTTTTGACGGGCTGGTAAGGCCAGCCTTCGCCGGGGGAACAGCGAATGAAAGCAGTTTGGCTGGTCGCACTGCTTGCCGCGCCGCTCAGCGTGCAGGCGCAGCAGGCGTTGCAGCAGGCGCAGCAGGAAAGTCGTGAACTCACCGCCGAGGCGGTTGCCACGCAGCAGCGTATCGACAACCTTGACGATGCTGCCCGCGCGGCGCTTGAGGAGTACACCCAGGCTCAGGATCAGGCGCTGGCGCTGAACGACTACAGCGAGCGGCTGCAGTCGATGGTGGAGGCGCAGGCACAGGAGCTGACCAGCCTGCAGCAGCAGATCGACAGCCTGGCCGATACCCAGCGCGAGATGCTGCCGCTCATTCGCCGCATGATTGAATCGCTGGAGGCCTTTGTTGCGCTGGACATGCCGTTTCTGCTGGATGAGCGCGAAGACCGTATTGCCCGCCTGCAGGATTTGCTGATTGACCCCGAGATCAGTGTGGCCGAACTGTATCGGCGCGTACTGGAGGCCTACCAGATCGAAAGCGACTATGGCCGCACCCTGGAGGCCTGGCGCGGCCAGTTGCCCGCTGGCGAGCAGGAGCGGGTGGTCGAGTTTTTGCGCATCGGCCGTCTGATGCTCTTTTATCAAAGCCTTGATGGCCAGGAGCAGGGCTACTGGGACACCGCCGCTGGTCGCTGGCAGGTATTGCCAGCCAGTTACCGGCGAGCCCTCAGCAACGGCATCGCCATCGCCCGCAACGAGCAGTCGCCGCAGTTGTTGCGTTTGCCCATGCCGGCTGTCAGCGCGGAGGTCGCCCAATGAAAAGACTTTCCTGGATGCTGATGCTTTGTTGTCTGGCGCCGTTGGTGCAGGCGCAGTCCCTTGATAAGCAGGCGCTACTGGAGCAGATCCGCGAAACCCGCAGCGCCGAGCAGGCCGCCATGCGTGAGCGCGAGCAAACCTTCCTGCGCGAGCGCAACCAGCAGCAAGCGCGCCTCTCCCAGGCGCGGGCCGAGCTGGCAAGTGCGCAGGCGCGTGCCGATGAGCTGGATGCGCGCTTCAAGGCGCAGAGCGAGCAACTGGCGCAGCTGCGTCAGGAGCTGACCGAGCGCAGCGGTAACCTTGGCGAGCTGTTCGGCGTGGTGCGTCAGGGCGCCGGCGACACCCTCAGTCAATGGCAGGACTCCCTGCTCAACGCCCGCTACCCGGAACGCCAGGGCGAATTGGAAGCCCTGTCGCAAAGCAGCCGTATTCCGAGTGTCGAGGTGCTGGAGCAATTCTGGTATCGGCTGCAGCAGGACATGAACGCCAGCGGTGAGGTGGCGCGCTTCCAAGCCGAAGTGATTGATCGTCAGGGTAGCCAGCAGGCGCAGCCGGTTGTTGCCGTTGGGCCTTTTGTTGCGGTTGCCGGCGATGAGTATCTGCTTTATCAGGCCGACAGCCAGGCGTTGCAGGTGGCGGCACGTCAGCCCGATGGCGTGGGCTTGCTGGCCGACTTTATGGCGCCACGCGATGCGGTGGCGGAAATCGCCATCGACCCGGCACGCGGCCAGGTAATCGAGCAGCTGCAGCGCACGCCGGACCTGCTGACGCGTTTGTCCCAGGGGGGCATCGTTGGCTATGTCATTGTTGCCTTGGGCGCGCTGGGTATCTTGCTGGCGCTGGTGCGACTGATTTGGCTGCAATTGGTACAGCGCCGCGTAGACCGGCAGATCGACAACCTCGACCAGTTGGCTGACAGCAATCCGCTGGGCCGCGTGCTGAGCGTTATTGGCAGCCGTCCGCGGCTGGAAGAGCTGGACACGCTGGAGCTCAAGCTGGACGAGGCCATCCTGCGCGAAACCCCTGCGCTGGAGCGCTGGCAGGGGCTGATCAAGCTGCTGGCCGCAGTGGCGCCGCTGCTCGGCCTGCTGGGTACCGTGACCGGCATGATCGCGACCTTCCAGGCGATTACCCAGTACGGCACCGGCGACCCGAAAATGATGGCCGATGGCATCTCGCAGGCACTGGTCACCACGGTGCTGGGGCTGGTCGCGGCTATTCCGCTGTTGTTCCTGCACAGCCTGGTCGCGGCGCGCAGCAAGGCGTTGATCCAGTTGCTGGAGCAGCAGAGCGCCGGGCTGATTGCCCTGCACCTTGGCGGGGAGCGGCGCAGTGACTGAGGTCCTGTGGCGGCTGCCGGACTTTCTCGATAGCGGCGGCTGGGTGCTGTGGACCATTCTTGGCGCCACCGTGCTGCTGTGGACGCTGATGCTGGAGCGGCTGTGGTACCTGTCGCTGGTGTTTCCGCGCCGCGCCGAAGGCTATTGCGACGGTTGGCAGGCGCGCGCTGAGCGACGCAGCGCTGCCGCCCGGGCCATCCGCACCGCGTGGCTGGCGCAGGCGCAGGCACAGCTCAACCGTTATCTGCCGATGGTGCGGGTGCTGATCGCCCTGTGCCCGCTGCTGGGGCTGCTGGGCACTGTCAGCGGCATGATCCAGGTATTTGATGTGATGGCCCTGAGCGGCAACGGCAATCCGCGCGCGATGGCGGCGGGCGTGTCCCGTGCCACGGTGCCGACCATGGCCGGCATGGTGATCGCCATCAGTGGCCTGTTTTGTCTGGCGCGACTCGATCAGCAGTCGCGGCGAGCGCTGCAGCGGTTGTCCGACCGCCTGCAGCACGATTAGGAGAAATTGCGATGCGCATGCGCAGGCATCACGCCAACGCCGATGACGAGGCCGGTATCGACCTTACGCCGATGCTGGATATCGTCTTCATCATGCTGATCTTCTTTATTGTCACCAGCTCTTTCGTCAAGGAAACCGGGATCGATATCGAGCGGCCGTCGGCCGACAGTGCCGTCGACAAGCCCAAGGGCACCATCCTGATTGCGGTCAGTGCTGACGGCGAGATCTGGATGGACCACAAGCCGGTGGATATTCGCGCCGTGCGGGCGGCGGTTGAGCGCATGCGCGTTGATCAGCCCGATAGCACGGTAGTGGTACAGGCTGATACCGATGCACGTACCGGTCTGGTGATCCGCGTGATGGATCAGGCGCGGCTGGCCGGGGTAGAGGATGTTGCCCTGGCTGCGACGGCGGGGCCCTGATGCGGCTGCTGGGCAGTTTCATCGGCGCGCTGCTGGTTGCGCTGCTGTTGTTCGGGTTGATGCTGGCGCTGATCATGCCGCCGAATGACCCGCCCCCGGAGCCGTCGGAGCTGCTGCGCGTGGGCGTCGCCCGCAGCGTGCAGGAGAGCAGCAGCGAGCCGGCAGACCCCTTGCAGCCGCCGGAGCGCCCGACTCCGCCGGAAAAGCCGCCCGAGGTTGCACCGCAGCCCCAGGTAAGCCCGCAGGTTCCGGCGCTGGATCTTAATATCGAGGTGCCGCAGCTCAATACCCGCATTGATATGGGCGCGGCGCCGGCGTTGCCACCCTTGCAGGCGGCAGCTCCGCCAGCGCCAGCGCCCGCTCCCAGTCCGCCGGCGCCGGCCAGCGCACCGCCGCCGGGGGATGCCGAGGAAGTCACCCCGCTCGTGGATATTCCGCCGGAATACCCACGCCGCGCGCTGGCAGCAGGCATAGAGGGGCAGGTGACCTTGCAGTTCACGGTCAACGCCGATGGGCGGGTGGAAAACATCCGCGTGCTCAGTGCCGAGCCGCCCGGCGTGTTCGATCGTGCGGCGCGTCGCGCGGTCAGCCGCTGGCGCTTTGCACCGCGCCGGGAGAATGGCGTGGCGGTATCGCGCGAGGTAAGCAAGACCATGAACTTCCGTCTGGAGGGCCGCCGCTGATGCTGCGCTGGTTAGTGTTGCTGTGCCTGCTGAGCGCCTCGGCGCTGGCCCAGGAGATCGACGCTGAAGTGTACGTTGCCATTCAGGGCGCCACCGAGGCAGAAGCTACAGGCGATCTGAGCAAGGCACGACAACTGCTGGAGGCGGCCCTGCCGCAGGCGGGCAACGGGAGCCTGGAGCGCGCGCTGGTTACCCAGCGGTTGGCCTACATTGCCATCGCCAACCAGCGTAATACCCAAGCGATCGACTGGCTGCGCGAGGCGCTGGCTCAGCAGCAGTTGGAAGATGCCGCCGCCTTGCAGGACCGGCAAAATCTGGCTCGCCTGCTGGTGCAGGAGCAGCGCTACCCCGAGGCGGTCAAGGAGCTGGAAGTCTTGCCGCGTTCCGATAACAACCGTCAGCTGCTGGTGCAGGCTTACCGCCAGTTGGGGCAATTCCGCAAGGCCATTCCGCTGGCCGAGCAGGTGGTGCGCGAGAAGCCGGCTGCCGATGACATCTGGTACCGCCTGCTGGTGGGCATGAACTACGAGTTGGAACGCTTCGATCAGGCGGTGCGCTGGCAGCAGGCGCTGTTGCAGCGTGCGCCGGAGAGCGCCGATAACTGGCGTCAGCTGGCGAGTATGCAGAGTCTGGCCGGCGAGCAGGTGGCAGCTGCGGCGACCCTGCGTCTGGCGCGCGAGGCCGGGATTGAGCTGGAAACGACTGATCTGGAAAACCTGATCGCCCTGCACGCGCACAGTGGCGCCCCCTGGCAGGCGGCGCGCCTGATGCAGGCGCTGCTGGATGAGGGGCTGCTGAGCAGTAGCGCTGATCGTCTGCGCCGTCTTGCCTATCTGTGGCAAAGCGCACGTGATTACGAGCCTGCCCTGGCTGCCTGGGAGCGGGTGGCACGCAGCGGCAACAGCACTGACCGCCTGCAGCTGGCGTGGCTGCAATACCAGCAGCGTCAGTGGCAGGCTGCGCTGGCCACCTTGCAGGCGGTGCAGCCGGCTAACGCCAGCCAGCGCCGCCAATTGCAAAGCCTGAAGCAGGCCGCCGAGGCGGCGCTTGCCCGGTCTGAATCAGGCTCAGCGTCTAGTAGCTGAACTCTTCGATTTCCTGTGCTTCCAGGCGGTAGCCGGCGCTGGCCAGCTCGCTGCTGCTTTGCTCCACATGCATGATCCCGCTGATCCAGTAGGGGACGTAGGTGGCTTCCAGCGCAACGCCAATCTCGCTGTTGACCAGCACGATCTGGTTGGATGGCGGCGGCGGTACATGGATGCAGGCGCCGAAGTAGGGCACCAGCAGGAACTCGGTAACCCGCTGGTTCGGGTCTACGCTCAGCGGCACGATGTAGCCGGGCAGCTTGACGTTCTCGCCATCAAGCTCGGCGACAGTCGGTGCGTTGGTCATGCTCTGCACCAGCGGGTTGCTGCTGGCCTGCCCTTCGGACGTCAGTCCGTCGTGCTGTGCAGGCGGCATGCCGTACAGGTGGCCGGTGCCCGCGGGCACCAGATCATCCCAGCTGAGTTCGCGGGCAGCCCAGGCCGGCAGGGTCAGCAGCAGGCCAAGGGTCAGGGGTAGCAGATGAGTCAGGCGCATTGATAGTCTCGACGGTCACTTACAGGCGAATGGACAGGCCGTCCAGCAGCGCCTGTCGATAGGCACGCCAAGCCGGGATGCAGCCCATCAGCAGGCTGGCTGCGAGTATGCCGCCCAGCAGCTTCAGCTCACTCGGCGTTGGCCAGGCAAGCGGCAGGAACAAGCCATACTGCTGCTCCAGCCAGGGCTTGGCGGCGGCTATGCCAGCGTACAGCAGGGCCAGACCCAGGGCGATGCCGGCCAGTGTCAGACTGACTGCTTCCAGCACCAGCAGGCTGAAAATATGCAGCGGCCGGGCACCCACCGAGCGCAACACGGCCATCTCTCGGCGGCGCTCATTCAGGCCGCTGAGAATCGCCGTCAGCATGCCGACCAGTCCGGTCAGTACCACGAAGACCGAGACCAGCAGCAGCGCCTTTTCGGCCACGCTTAACAGGCTCCACAGCTCCTGCAGGGCAACGCCGGGCAGGATGGCCAGCAGCGGCTCGCCACTGAATTCATTGATTTTCCGCTGCAGCGTAAAGGTGTCGATACGCCGCTCCAGCCCCAGCATGAAGGCGGTAATGGCGGTTGGTGTCAGGTCCAGCTGGCGCGCCTGCTCGGCGCTGACCTGACCGGCGCCCCGGGCCGGCATGCCCTGTTGCCAGTCCACATGCAGCGCCTCCATCCCTTCCAGGCTGATATGAATGGTGCGGTCTACCGGCGTGCCGGTTTTGGCGAGGATGCCAACCACGTGGAAGGGCTTGTCCGCATGTTTGACGAAGCTGACCGCGCCGGCGCCGTGGGCCAGCACTAGCTCGGTGCCCAGCTGGTAGCCCAGCTCGCGGGCAATATCGGCGCCGAGTACGGCATCGTAGAGGTCGCTGAAGCGCTTGCCCTGGCTCAGTGTCAGCGCTTGGTCACGGCCAAAGCGGTAGTGGTCGAAGTAGGCCTGATTGGTCCCCAGCACTCGAAAGCCGCGGTGCGAATCGCCCAGCGACAGCGGGATGGCCCATTTGACCTGGGGCTGACTGCTGATCTGCTCAAAGCTGTCCCAGCGGATATTGTTGGTGGCATTGCCGATGCGGAACACCGAATACAGCAGCAGCTGAACCGACCCGGAACGGGCGCCGACGATCAGGTCGGTGCCGCTGACCGTGCTGGCAAAGCTGGCGCGGGCCTCGGTGCGCACGCGCTCGACCGACAGCAGCAGGGTGACGCTCAGGGCGATGGCGATCACTGTCAGCAGGGCAGAAAAGCGGCGGTTGGCCAGGCTTTGCAAGGCGAGACGCATCAGGTACATCAGAGAATCTCCGGCTGGCTGGCGCGGTTGAGCCCGGCCAGTGACAGAGCGCGATCAAAGCGGGTTGCCAGGCTGGTGTCGTGACTGACAAACAGCAGGCTGCTGCCCATCTGCTCGCACTCTTCGAACAGCAGCTTGAGAAAGGCGTCGCGACTGTCGGCATCCAGCGCCGAGGTGGGCTCGTCGGCGATCACCAGCTCGGGGCTGCCGATCAGCGCACGGGCGGCTGCCACCCGCTGCTGCTGGCCTATCGACAGGGCACCGGCGCTGCGCTGATGCAGGGTGGCGTCGCTCAGGCCCAGCTCGCGCAGCAGGTGTTCGGCGGCGGTATCCAGAGTCGGCTGCTGGCGCAGGGCGCGTTCACGCCGCAGGGCGGAGAAGCGACAGGGCAGGGTGACGTTGTCCAGCACCGAGAGGTAGGGCAGCAGGTTGAACTGCTGGAACAGGTAGCCTGTGTGGTCGGCGCGAAAACGGTCTCGACGCAGCGAAGACAGCTGGCGCAGGGATTGACCGAGCAGGGTGATAGAACCCTGCTGCGGCTGGTGTACACCACCGAGCAGGCCCAGCAGAGTAGTCTTGCCGCTGCCGGACGGGCCCTTGAGAAACAGGCGCTCGCCTGCCTGAACGCTGAAGGCGGGGATATCCAGCAGTACGGGCTGGCCCGGCCAGGCGAACTGCAGGTCGGTGACCTGCAGCAGTGGTGTGGTCATCGCTTGATTCAGTCCAGTGGCAAGGTGGGTTGGTCGGCGGTCAGCACGGCGCCGTGCTGGCCGCTGGCGGTGATGGCCTGCACCTGAATGCGCTGCATCGCCGGGAAGTCATTGAACAACGGCAGGGTCAGGGCTTCAAGTTGCTCGGGGGCGGCACAGACATAATTAAAGCGGCCTTCGATGTCCGCATGCTCGCCGTGTTCGTGTTCGTGTTCGTGTTCGTGTTCGTGCTCGTCGTCGTGCGCGTGCTCATCTGCGTCATGGTGATCATGCTCGTCATGGTCATGGTCCTCGTGCTCTTCATGGTCATGCGCGGCAAACAGCGGGCTGTCCAGCTCAACCTGCTGCAGCTGGCAGTCGGCGGCGGCCGTCAGGGTGAACAGGCCATCGGCCTGCTCCAGTGCTGCTTTGACGCGGGCAACGGTCGCGCGGTCTTCGTCTGTGCTGGGCTGGTACTCAAAGCCAACCAGGTTGGCGGCCGGGCTATCCAGCTCCAGGCTGACCTGATTGCCGTCGACCACCAGATTCAGGCTGGCAACGCCATGCTCATGGGCATCCAGGCTGCCGTGCTGGTGGTGGTCGTGTTCTTCGGCAAGCAGGGGTTGGCTGAAAGGCAGGGCAAGGCTGAGGGCGAGCAGGGTGCGGCGCATGACAAGACTCCGGCTGAAATAAGAAAATGTTATCTTATTTCATTTTGCTGTTATGGCAACCCTGTATTCACTCGGGCGCCCCGTGCGGGGCGCTACATCAAGGAAGTACTGATCAGTAGAGTGCCTGGTACAGCTTGCGGCGGTACTGCACGGTGAGCGGGTGGTCGCCGCCCAACACGTCAAAAACCTGCAGCAGGGTTTTCTGCGCGGCGCCGTCACCCCAGCTGCGGTCGCGTTGCAGCAGGTCCAGCAGGGCGGCCAGTGCCGGCTCGCTGGCGCCGGCGGTCAGGTCCAGCAGGGCCAGTTGATAGCGGGCTTCGCTGTCGTTTGCATCGGCGTCCAGGCGGGCCTGCAGGTTGTCACGCGGCGCAAAGTCGGTGGTCTGACGGGCAAAGCTGAGCTGCGCCTTGAGTGCGTTCAGCGTCTGCTTGTGGCTGTCTTTCTGCTGTACGGCATTGATGACCTTGTCGGCGTCATCGAGTTGGCCGTCGGCCAGCAGGGCGCGGGCCAGCAGCAGGAGCAGGGCGTCGTCGGTCTCAGCCTGCAGCGCTGGTTGCAACAGGGCGATCGCCTCCTGTGGCTGGCCGGCGTCGATCAGGGTCTGGGCCTGGCTCGCCAGATCCGCTTCCGGCTCGGCTTCTTCCTCGGGCTGCGGTTCGGCAACGTGCGGGGCCAGCAGCTCGCGGATGGCGGTTTCCGGTTGCACGCCGGCAAAACCTTCCACCGGCTGGCCGTCTTTGAACAGCACCACGGTGGGCAGGCTGCGAATGCCAAAGCGTTCGGTCAGGCCCACCTCGGTATCGCAGTTGACCTTGGCCAGCAGCAGTTCGCCCTGGTAGCTGTCGACGATCTTTTCCAGCACCGGGAACAATGCCTTGCAGGGCGCGCACCAGTCGGCCCAGAAGTCCACCAGCACCGGCTTGTGGAAGGAGTTCTCGAGCACATAGCGGTCGAAGGTATCGGTGGTGGCGTCAAACAGGTAAGGCGAGGACATAAGGCGATTCCGCAGCGTGTGTGGGGGACTGTTTTATATGGGGGCGCTGGCGCCGGGGTCAAGCCTGTAGAGGCTGACGTCGCGAAACTCCAGTGGCTCACCCAGGTCCGGCCAGGTCTGCCCCGGTAGGATGGCGCTGCGCTGATAGCGTGGGTGCACCAGATCGCGCACCCGTGAATCGGCGATCAGCACCTGGCTGGCGCGGCCGGCAAAGTGATCCAGCAGCGGGCGATTGTCGACATCGTAGAGCACGTCGGCGGCGATCAGCAGGTCAATCTCGCCGCTGACGGCAAAGTAGTCGTCCGACAGGGTAATGCGCATGTCGTTGAGCCGCGCATTCAGCGCGCAGGCCTGCAGGGCCGGGGCGTCCAGATCGCAGGCGATGACCTCGCTGGCGCCGGCCATGCGGCAGGCCAGGGCAACCACGCCAGAGCCTGCGCCAAAGTCCAGCACACGCTTGCCGCGCACCTCGGCAGGGTTATCCAGCACCCAGCGGGCCAGGGCCAGCCCGCTGCCCCAGCAGAAGCCCCAGTAGGGAGGGTGTTCCAGCAGGCGCCGGGTTTCGTCGGCGGCAAAGGCGCGGTCCAGGTTGGCCGGGTCCAGCAGCCAGAGTTCCAGCTCGGGCAGGCCGGGCACCCGGGTGGGCGTCAACTCGGCATCGGGCAGGACCTGATGGAGGGCGTCGGTGAGTGTCTGCTGCGTCATGGCAAGGCTCCTAGTCAGGAGTGCATTGTAGCGGCAAGCGGCTGCCTGGGCGTCAGCGGAATGTCTGCCAGGCGGCTACGCAGAAACTCGATCAGCGCGCGGGTCGCCAGCGTGGGGTAGAGGTTGGGTGCGGTCAGCAGGTACAGGTGGTCGCCCCAGGCATCCACCCGGGCGCGGTACTGCGGCAGCACGGCCTGCAGCTTGCCGCTGTCCAGCTCTTCACGTACGGCGTAGTAGGGCAGCAGGGCGCAGCCCAGACCCTGCTCGGCCGCGCGGCGCAGAAACAGCATGTCTTCGGTCTGCAGGCGCGGGCGCAGGGTCAGCACCTGCTTGTGTTTACCGTCCGACAACTCCAGCGGCAGGCGCTGGTCGCTTACTTTGACGCTGACCATGGCGCAGCGCAGCAGGTCTTCCGGCTGCTGCGGCGCGCCGACCCGCTGCAGGTAGCCAGGGCTGGCGCACAGCACCCAATCGATGGGCCCCAGGTCGCGCGCGACTAGCGTGTCGGGCGGGGTATTGGTGACGCGGATAGCCAGGTCGATCTCTTCGGCCACCAGGTCAAAGATGCGGTTGCTGAAGGTCAGTTGCAGGCTGACGTCCGGGTAGGCCTCGGCAAACTCCAGCAGCAGCGGCCCCAGTACCTGCTGGCCAAGGGCCGAGGGCACGCTCAGGCGCAAGTGGCCACGCAGGTTGCGGCCCAGGTTGTCGACGGTGGATTGCAGCGCGCTCAGCTCCTGACTGATGCGCGCGGCGTGTTCGTACATGGCCCAGCCGATCTGGGTTGGCTCGATGCGGCGAGTGGTGCGCCGTAGCAGCTGAACCTCAAGGTCCTGCTCCAGTGCCTTCAGCCGCCGACTGACGTGGGAGCGTGATGTACCCAGGCGCCGCGCCGCACCACTCATGCTGCCGGCCTCGACGATGGCGCTGAAGTACTGCAGGGTCTTGATGTCCATATTGTTGCCTATCAGTAAACAGTTTGGGCTTGAGTGCGGACATTGTAGAGCAGCGTGCCGGCTTTTATAGTCCGGGAACAATCACAACACCAAGGAGCGCACGCATGAGTCTGCCCGCCGTTCTGCAAGGCAATCTGAGCCTGCCGGTCATCTGTTCCCCGCTGTTTATCATCTCCAACCCGGATCTGGTCATTGCCCAATGCAAGGCCGGGGTCGTCGGTTCCTTTCCGGCGCTCAATGCCCGCCCGGCCGAGGTGCTGGACGAATGGCTGCAGCGCATCACCACCGAGCTGGCCGACTACCAGGCGGCCAACCCCGAGGCCAAGGTGGCGCCCTTTGCGGTCAACCAGATCGTGCACGGCAGCAATGACCGCCTGCAACATGACGTTGAACTGTGCGTGAAGTATAAGGTGCCGATCGTCATCACCAGCCTGCGTGCGCCCAATGAAGTGGTTGGCCCGATCCACAGCTACGGCGGTCTGGTGTTCCACGACGTGATCAACGTCAAACACGCCAAAAAGGCCATCGAGGCCGGCGTTGATGGCTTGATTCTGGTCTGTGCTGGCGCTGGTGGTCACGCCGGTCAGCTCAGCCCCTTCGCGCTGGTATCGGAAATCCGCGCCTTTTATGACGGCCCGATCATCCTGTCTGGCTCCATTGCCAAGGGCGAGCAGATTCTCGCCGCGCAGGCCATGGGCGCCGACCTGGCCTATATGGGCACGCGCTTTATCGCCACCCACGAAGCCAACGCCGACCCGGCCTACAAGCAGATGCTGGTCGACACCACTGCCGACGATATCGTTTACAGCAACCTGTTTACCGGGGTGCACGGCAACTACCTCAAGCCCAGCATCGTCAACGCCGGCATGGACCCGAACGATCTGCCCGAGGGTGACAAGAGCAGCATGAAGTTCGGCTCCGGCGGCAGCAGCAAGAGCAAGGCCTGGCGCGACATCTGGGGCGCAGGGCAGGGCGTTGGCAGCATTGGCAAGGTGACCTCTGCCGCTGAGGCCGTGGCCCAGCTGGAGCGCGAATACCATGAAGCGCAGGAGCGCATGGCGCGCATCACCCAGCCCTTTGGAGCACGCTGATGACTGCTGAACTCATCTGCGGCGACCTGCGCCGCAGCGGTGATGAGGTGGCCGACCGCGCGCTGCGGCTGGCCGGTGGCCTGGCGCGTTTTGGCGTTGAAGATGGCGATGTGATCGCAGTGATGCTGCGCAACGGCCCGGCGTTTATCGATGCCATTCAGAGCTGCCAGATCGCCGGCTGCTTTTACTGCCCGATTAACTGGCACTTCAAGGCCGATGAGGTCGCGTACCTGCTGAACGACTCGTCGGCCAAGGTGTTGATCGTCGAGGGCGATCTGTTGGCCACCCTGGGTGACGCGGTGCCGGCAGGGGTTGAGGTGCTGGTAGTCGATGCTGGCGCTGATGACGCCCGTGACTACGAGCGCTGGCTGGCGCAGCAAGCGCCCTATGACGGCCCCGAACGCACGCCGCGCGCTCATATGGCCTACACCTCGGGTACCACCGGGCGGCCCAAGGGCGTTGTGCGTCTGGCGCCGCCGCCGGAGCTGCGTGCGCAGATGGCAGAGGGCATGCGCGAGCTGTGCCGCATCGCCTGGGGTATTACACCCGGTGTTCGGGCCATGGTGACCGCGCCGCTGTACCACAGCGCGCCAACCTCGTTCACCCAGCAGGCGATTCAGCAGGCCGAGATGCTGGTGCTGATGCCGCGCTTTGATGCCGAGCAGACGCTGGCGCTGATCGCCGAGCATCGCATCGAGGTGGTCTACCTGGTGCCGATCATGTACGTGCGTTTGCTGCGTCTCCCGGAAGAGGTTAGGGCCAAGTACGATATCTCGTCGGTGCGCTTTGTTGCCTCCACCGGCGCGCCCTGCGCCCCGGAAGTCAAACAGGCGATGCTCGACTGGTGGGGGGATGTGATCTTTGAAACCTACGCCTCAAGCGAGACCGGCATGGTCACCCTGCAGGACCCGCAGTCCGCACGCCGCAAGCCGGGGAGCGTGGGTCGGCCGATTGCCGATACGCGTATTCGTGTTGTCAGCGAAGACGGTCGCGAGTGCGGCGTGGGCGAGCCGGGCGTGATCTATGTGCGTCAGCCCATGGTGCCGGACTTCACCTACCTGAATAACGACGCTGCGCGCAGCAAAGCCGGGCTGGATGATCTGGCCACGGTGGGTGACATCGGCTATCTGGACGCCGACGGCTACCTGTATGTCTGTGACCGCCAATCGGACATGGTTATTTCCGGCGGCGTGAACATCTACCCGGCGGAGATCGAGCATGTACTCATCACCCTGCAGGGCGTAACCGACTGCGCGGTGTTCGGGGTGCCGGACGCCGAGTACGGCGAGTCGTTGATGGCCGTGGTAGCCAGTCCTGGAGGCAAGGTGTCAGCCGAGCAGGTGCAGGCGTTTATCCGCGAGCAGATGGCCGGCTACAAGGTGCCCAAGCGGGTTGAAGTGGTCGACAGCCTGCCGCGCGATGACAACGGCAAGGTGGCCAAGCGGCGGCTGCGTGACAGCTGGTTGCAGGCCTCCGCCTGACGCTGCCCGCGTCGCCATCCAACGGTGGCGCGGGTAACAAACTGATACATTTTATCCCCGGCCTACAAAGGAGTACTATGTAGGCCGTTTTTTATCCGCTCGGGAAATCCTGCATGCATTGTCCGTTCTGTGGTGCCCATGACACCAAGGTGATCGACTCGCGCCTGGTAGCCGAAGGTGATCAGGTGCGTCGGCGCCGCGAATGCCTGGCCTGCCAGGAACGCTTCACCACCTTTGAAACGGCCGAGCTGGTGCTGCCCCGGGTGATCAAGCAGGACGGCCGTCGCCAGCCCTTCGATGAAGACAAGCTGCGGGCCGGCTTTCAGCGCGCGCTGGAAAAGCGCCCGGTCAGCGTTGAGCAGATCGAAGCCGCCATCGGCCATATCAAGCACCGCCTGCGGGCCACGGGCGAGCGTGAGGTCAAGGCCATGACCGTCGGCGAGATGGTCATGCGTGAGCTCAAGCAGCTTGATGAAGTCGCCTACATCCGTTTTGCCTCCGTGTATCGCCGCTTCCAGGACCTGAATCAGTTCCGCGAAGAGATCGAGCGCCTGTCGCGCCGCGAGCAGGACGACAGTGATGCCTGAGTGGAGCGCTGCCGACCGCAGCTGGATGAGCCGGGCGCTGATGCTGGCCGAGCGTGGCCTGTACACCACTGAACCCAATCCGCGCGTGGGTTGTGTGCTGGTCGCCGATGGCGAAGTGGTCGGCGAGGGCTGGCACGTGCGGGCCGGTGAAGGCCACGCAGAGGTAAACGCCCTGGCACAGGCCGGCGAGCGTGCCCGTGGCGCCACCGCCTATGTCACCCTTGAGCCCTGCAGCCACTTTGGCAAGACCCCGCCCTGCGCCGATGCGCTGATCAAGGCCGGTGTGTCGCGCATGGTCGCGGCCATGCAGGACCCCAACCCCCAAGTGGCCGGCAACGGCCTGCAGCGGTTGCGCGAGGCCGGTATTGCGGTTGAGTGCGGGCTGCTCGAAGAGCAAGCGCGCGCGCTCAACCCGGGTTTTATCAAGCGCATGCAACAGGGCCTGCCCTGGGTACGCGTCAAGCTGGCCATGAGCTTGGACGGGCGCACTGCCATGGCCAGCGGTGAAAGCAAGTGGATTACCGGCCCAGCTGCCCGTGCCGACGTGCAGCGCCTGCGGGCGCGCAGCGGCGCAGTGGTCAGCGGTGCCGACAGCGTGCTGCTGGATGACTCGGCGCTGACCGTGCGTGCCAACGAACTTGGGCTGCCGAGCGAAGAAGCGGCGGCCGCCGCCGAAAGGCAGCCCCTGCGCGTGCTGGTCGACAGCTTGCGCCGGGTACCGCTGGAACAGCGTTTTTTCCGTGAGGCAGGCCCCTCGCTGGTGATCAGCACCAGCGCCGAGCAGGCCGCCGATGATTATCTGGCCGCTGGCAGCGAACTGCTGGCGGTCCCCGGTGCAGACGGCAAGGTCGATCTGCAGGCCGTGTTGCAGATCCTCGCCGAGCGCGGCTGCAACGAGGTGCTGGTGGAAGCCGGCGCCGGGCTGTCGGGCGCCTTCTGGCGTGCCGGCCTGGTCGATGAACTGATTGTGTATATGGCACCGCGCCTGCTTGGAAGCCAGGCGCGGCCCCTGATGCAGCTCCCCTTCGAGAGCATGAGCGAGGCGATGGACGTCGCCGTTACTGATATGCGAGCCATAGGCCAGGACTGGCGCATCACTGCACGCCCGATTTTTCCTTCCTGAGAGTGTTAGCAAATGCAAAGCAGCGTACAGATACTGCTCCTGGCGATGGCAGTGATCGCCTTTTTGGGCGTGGTGCTTGAAGAAGTCATTCATGTAAACAAGGCCAAGGTGGTGCTGCTGTTCGGCGCGCTGTCCTGGCTGGTGCTGTTTATTGCCGCGCCGAGCGACGCCGTTCGCGGCGAAGTGCAAAGGGCGCTGAACGAAAACATCACCGATATCGCCAGCCTCTGGCTGTTTCTGCTGGCCACCATGACGTTTGTGGCTTACCTGAACAAAAAGGGCCTGATCGAAAACGTCATCTACCGCATCCTTCCCGGGCGCATCACCGAGCGCAAACTGCTGTTCTTGACCGGCGGCTTCTGCTTTGTGTTCTCCTCGATTGCCGACAACATCACCGCCACTCTGGTGTCGGTGGCGCTGGTACTCAGCCTTAACCTTGAGCTTCGCAAGATGCTGCGCTTCGCCACGTTGGTGGTGTTTGCGGTCAACTCCGGCGGTGTGGCGATGATTACCGGCGACGTGACCACGCTGATGATCTTTATGGCCGACAAGGTCGAGATCACCAACCTGCTGCTGCTGAGCTTGCCGGCGCTGTTGGCCGTGCTGCTGCTGGCGGCGCTGCTGTCGATCGGCATGGGCGACGAGGTTGTCATCGAGCGCAATGAGCTGCACGAGCTGCGCGGCGTCGATCAGGTCATCGGCGGGCTGTTTCTGGTCACTATTCTGGCGACCATTCTGCTCAGCCTGTTCTTTGCCATTCCGCCGGTGCTGACCTTCCTGACCGGCCTGGCGTTGATGTTCCTGATTGCGCGCTTTTTCAACGAAGACATCGATAACGACCCGATTCTGGAATACATCCGGGTGATCGAGTTTGAGACGCTGCTGTTCTTCCTGGGCGTGTTGCTGCTGGTTGGCATGTTGCAGTATATCGGCACCCTGCAGAGCCTGACGTCGCTGTACGACCTGATGCCGCCGATGGCCGCCAACTTCCTGATGGGCATGCTCTCGGCGCTGATCGACAACGTGCCGCTGACCGCCGCCCTGCTCAAGGCCGACCTGCAGATGACCATCGCCGAGTGGATGGGGCTGACCTACGCTGTTGGTGTGGGTGGTTCCCTGCTTATAATTGGCTCCGCTGCCGGTATCGTTGCCATGAGCAAGATGCCCGGCCTGACATTCATGACCTACCTGCGCAGCTTTGGACTGTTGCTGATGGCCTTTGCCTTCGGCTTTGTCGCTGTTTATGGTCTGGGTCTGCTGGTCTCCTGACCGGCAACGGCAAAAACGAGGCAATTCATGTTTACCGGTATTATCGAAGCGGTTGGCCAGATTCAGAGCATGCAGCCCCAGGGCGGTGACGTGCGTCTTTACGTGCGCACCGGCAAACTGGATCTGGGCGACGTTAAACTGGGCGACAGCATCGCGGTCAACGGCGTCTGCCTGACGGCCATTGAATTGCCCGGTGACGGCTTCTGGGCCGATGTCAGCCAGGAGACCATTCGCCGTACTGCCCTGGCGTCGCTGAAGCCGGGCAGCCGGGTCAACCTGGAAAAGGCCCTGACGCCAACCACCCGGCTTGGTGGCCACCTGGTCAGCGGCCATGTCGACGGCGTCGGCAAGGTACTGTCGCTGCACCAGGATGCCCGCTCCTGGCACTTCCGCGTTGAAGCGCCGGCCGAACTGGCGAAGTACATCGCCGAAAAAGGCTCGATTACCGTGGACGGCACCAGCCTGACCGTCAACGCGGTGGAAGGCGCTGTCTTCCATCTGAACATTGTTCCGCACACCCTGCAGGAAACCGTCATGGGCGATTATCAGCCCGGCACCGTCGTCAATCTGGAAGTGGATCTGATTGCCCGCTATCTGGAGCGTCTGCTGCTCGGCGAGAAGGCCGCAGAGCCGACCGCTGGCGGCATCAGCATGGCCTTTCTGGCCGAGAACGGTTTCCTCAAATCCTGATTAACCTGCCCCCGGAGGGCCGGATGAAACTCAACAGCATCGAAGAACTGATCGAAGATATTCGCGCCGGCAAGATGGTCATCCTGATGGATGACGAAGACCGCGAGAACGAAGGCGATCTGATCATGGCCGGTGAGGCCTGTCAGGCTGAGCACATCAACTTCATGGCGCGTTACGGCCGTGGCCTGATCTGCATGCCGATGAGCCTGGAGCGCTGCGAGCGCCTGAAGCTGCCGCTGATGGTGCAGCGTAACGGCTCGGGTTTTGGTACCAAGTTCACCGTATCTATCGAGGCTGCAGTTGGCGTCAGCACCGGTATCTCCGCTGCTGATCGCGCGCGCACCGTCCAGGCTGCCGCAGCACCGGATGCAACCGCCGATGACATCGTAAGCCCCGGTCATATCTTCCCGCTGATGGCGCAGCCCGGTGGCGTGCTGGCGCGTGCCGGCCACACCGAAGCCTCCTGTGACCTGGCCCGTATGGCCGGCTTTGGCGAGTCTGCGGTGATCTGCGAGATCATGAACGACGATGGCAGCATGTCGCGTCGCCCGGAGCTGGAAGAGTTTGCCAAGCAGCACAACATCAAGATCGGCACCATTGCCGACCTGATTCACTACCGCCTGCTCAACGAGCGCACGGTTGAGCGCGCCGAAGAGAAGCTGCTGAGCAGCGAGCTGGGCGAGTTCAATCTGGTGGCTTATCGTGACCGCACCGACGATGTGGTGCACATGGCGCTGACCCTGGGCGACATCCAGCCCGAGGAACCGACGCTGGTGCGGGTACACAATGTCGACCCGCTGCGTGATCTGTTCCTGGTGCCGGAGCCGGGCCGCTGGAGTCTGCAGGAGGCCATGCGTCGTGTGGCTGCTGAAGGCCGCGGCGTAGTGCTGCTGCTGGGTAATCAGGTGGATTCGCAGGCGCTGCTTGACCACGTAGCCAACCTGGGCGAGGGCAAATCGGCGCCACGCCGTCCTTCGACCTACAATACGGTAGGGGCCGGTTCGCAGATTCTGCGTGATCTGGGCGTGCGCAAAATGCGCCTGCTGTCGGCGCCGATGAAGTTCAACGCCATATCCGGCTTTGACCTGGAAGTAGTAGAATACCTGCCCTGCGAATAAACGCATTGATTCACGACAGCGCCCAGCGCGCTGCCGGTTCTTTAATTGAGAGAGAGTGCCCATGACTGCTATCCGTACCATCGAAGGCGATTTTGTAACTGGCCAAGGCCGCTATGCACTGGTTGTTGGCCGGTTCAACAGCTTTGTCGTCGAGAGCCTGGTCGAGGGCGCTGTAGATTCACTCAAGCGCCACGGCGTGAAAGAGTCCGACATCACCATCATCCGCGTACCCGGCGCCTTTGAAATCCCGCTGATGGTCAAGAAAGTAGCCGACCTCAAGCAATACGATGCCATCGTTACCCTGGGCGCGGTTATCCGTGGCGGCACACCGCACTTTGAATACGTCGCCGGTGAGTGCGTGAAAGGCGTAGGCGCGGTGTCGCTGGAATACGGTATCCCGGTCGCCTTTGGCGTGCTGACCGTCGACAGCATCGAACAGGCCATCGAGCGCTCCGGCACCAAGGCCGGCAATAAGGGCGCAGAAGCGGCCATGTCTGCCTATGAAATGGTCAGCGTGATCAAGCAGCTGGAGGCCTGATGGACGATCAGCAGAGTTCTGGCGCCGCCGGTCGCCCCAAGGCATCGGCCCGCCGCAAGGCCCGCAGTCTGGCTCTGCAGGCGCTGTACGCCTGGCATATGGCTGATCTGCCGGTATCGGATATCGAGGCGCAGTTTCGCACCGATAACGACTTCAGCAAGGTGGACGGCGCTTACTTCCACGAGCTGCTGACCGGCGTGCCGCGCAACCTTGGCGACATCGACGGCGAGCTGGGCGTCGTGCTGGATCGCGACATCAAGGAGCTGGACCCGATCGAGCTGGCGGTCCTGCGTATCGGCGTTTATGAGCTGCTCAAGCGCATCGACGTGCCCTATCGCGTAGTCATCAACGAAGCCATCGAGATGGCCAAGTCTTTCGGCGCGACTGACGGTCACAAGTACGTCAACGGCATCCTCGACAAGCTGGCGCCGCGTCTGCGCAAGGCTGAGGTCACCGCTGCCCGCAAGGGACGCTGATCGCCCGGCCATGGCGCTGGATGAGTTTGACCTGATTGCCCGCTACTTTCGCACCGAGCGACTGCAGCGGGCCGCAGCCAGCGGGGCGGTCGCCCTGGGCATCGGTGACGATGCCGCGCTGCTGCAACCGGCTGCTGGTCAGCAGCTGGTCATTTCTACCGACACCCTGGTTGAGGGTGTTCACTTTCCCGTTAATTGCCCCCCCGCCGAACTGGGGTACCGCGCTCTTGCAGTGGCCGTCAGCGATCTCGCTGCCATGGCGGCCGAGCCGCTGGGCTTTACCCTGGCGCTGACCTTGCCGCAGGCCGAAGCGGGCTGGTTGCAGGCGTTCTCTGCCGGCCTGGGCGATGCGGCGCGTGATTGTCGTATCAACCTGATCGGCGGCGATACCACGCGTGGCCCCTTGAATATCGGTGTGACGGTGTTTGGTCAGGTGCCTGCTGCCCAGGCGCTGACCCGCAGCGGCGCGCGGCCCGGTGACCTGCTCTGTGTCGGCGGCTGCCTGGGGGACGGCGCGGCCGGCTTGGCTGTCGTACTGGGGCAGACCCTGCCCGCAGGCCTGCCCATGGCCGAGCAGAACTACCTGCACCAGCGCTTCTGGCGGCCGCTGCCGCAGTTGGCATTGGGCGTCCTGCTGCGCGGCCACGCCAGTGCCGGGCTGGACGTCTCCGACGGGCTGCTGGCCGATGCGGCGCATATCGCCAAGGCCAGCGGCGTGTGCCTGCAGATCAACGGCCCGCAGTTGCCCATGTCCGATGCGCTGCTCAGCTGGTCGGAACGTCAGCAGCTGGACTGGATGCTGCGCGGCGGGGATGATTACGTGCTGCTCTTCACCTTGCCGCGTGCTGCGCGCGGGCAAATCGAGCGCTGGCGCCAGGCCGGCCAGCGGGTCAGCATCATAGGCCAGGTACAGGTCGGGCAGGGTGTGCAGCTTGATCTGGGGCTCGGCATGCGGCCGGTAGACGGCCCCGGTGGCTATCAACATTTCAGGAGTCAGGATGACTGACACGCACGAATCCACACCCGCCTCGGTGTGGCGCAACCCTATTCACTTTCTCGCCTTCGGTTTTGGCAGCGGTGCCATCCGCCCCGCGCCCGGCACCTGGGGCACGCTGGCGGCGATGCCCTTTGTGCTGCTCTGGCAGCAGCTGCCGCCGGGCGGCTATGCGGCGGTTATTCTGCTCTCCACGCTGCTGGGTATCTGGCTGTGTCATCGCACGGCAGCGGATCTGGGAGTGCACGATCACGGCGGTATCGTCTGGGACGAGTTTGTCGGTGTGTGGATTGCGCTCTGGCTGGCGCCAACCGGCTGGGCCTGGCTGCTCGCCGGCTTTTTGCTGTTCCGCCTGTTCGATATCTGGAAGCCCTGGCCGATTGGCTGGGTTGATCGCCGGGTTGGCGGTGGTCTGGGTATCATGCTCGACGATGTGATTGCCGGCGTCATGGCGCTGCTGGTGCTGTTGCTGGGCGAATGGCTATTGGCTATGGTGTAGCCCTTATCTGGCATTGCGGAAAGGACATCTCAATGGCTCAACCACGCAGAACTTCTCCTCTGGCCACCCTGCTGGCCGGTACGCTGCTGCTGGGCGCCAGTGCGCTGCAGGCGGCGTCTGATGTGCGGGTCGTGGGCCTGTTTCCCAATGCTGCGGTGGTCAATATCGATGGCGCCCGTCACATGCTGCGCGTCGGCAAACCGGCCGTACAGGGCGTTGAGCTGGTCGCCGCCGACAGTAACACCGCCACCCTGCGTATCGACGGTCAGACCCGTCAGTTCGGGCTGCAACGCGAATACACCGAAGGCTTCGCCCAGGCCGAACGGCAGCAGGTGAGCATCCCTCGCGGTGAGGGCGGCCACTTTCGGGTGACCGGCTCCATCAACGGCCACCATACCGCCTTTATGGTCGACACCGGCGCCACCAGTGTTGCCATGAACGCCAACCAGGCGCGGCGCATGGGCATTGATTACCAACTGATCGGCACGCCGATTCGCGCCACCACCGCCAGCGGCGCGGTTGACGGCTATCGGGTCTCGCTGGCGCGGGTCAAGGTGGGCGAAATCGAGCTGACCAATGTGCAGGGCGTGGTGCTCGATGGCGCTTATCCACTGGATGTGCTGCTGGGCATGAGCTGGCTCAGCCGCGTGCGTATGGACGAGCGCGACAACCTGCTGCTGCTTGAGCGCAAGTTCTGAGCACGGAGCCGGCTCGGTTCAGCGCAGTCTTGAGCATTCACCGCAACTATCCAGGCAACGCACAGATCGCCCACGCGGCCTTCTCCTGCTAATATGGCAGCCCTTTTTTTGTAAAGGCTGTACAGGAGACCGGTGTGACAGTCACCTTTGTTGCTTCATCTCAGCTGCCCACTCAGTGGGGAACATTTACCATGCACGGCTTCCTGGAAGAAGCGACCGGCAAGGAGCATGTGGTGCTGACGATGGGTAATGTGTCTGATGGCCAGCCGGTCCTCGGGCGCCTGCACTCCGAATGCCTGACCGGCGATGCCCTGTTCAGCCTGCGCTGTGACTGCGGCTTTCAGCTGGAAGCCGCGCTCAAGGCCATCGCCGACGAAGGCCGTGGCGCGCTGCTGTACCTGCGCCAGGAAGGCCGCGGCATCGGTTTGATGAACAAGATCCGCGCCTACCACCTGCAGGACGGCGGCGCCGATACCGTAGAAGCCAACGAGCTGCTGGGCTTTGGCGCGGATCAGCGCGATTACGGCATCTGCAAGCCGATGCTCGACCATCTGGGCATCACCAGCCTCAAACTGCTCACCAACAACCCGCGCAAGGTCAAGGCGATTCAGGGCTTTGGCGTAGAGGTGGCCCAGCGCCTGCCGCTGCAGTTTGGCAAGAACCCGCATAACGCCAAGTACCTGGCGACCAAGGCCGGCAAGCTGGGCCACATGCTGGGTCAACTGCACCAAGCTGAAACCGAGCCCGACGATGTTTGATCCCAAGCCCCACTGGCGTACCCTGCGCAGCGTCTGGCGCATGCTCAGCGCTGCCGTGTTGCTGCTGCCGATTCTGCTGGTCATGGTGCTGGGCGACTGGAACGGCCTGTTCGACGCCGCTGCCGTACCGCTTTTTGCCTTTGGCATGGCCACGCTGTTGCTGACGCTGTGGCGCTTTCGCCTGTACAAGCGCGCGCTGATTCGCGTCGATGCCCTCGGCACCAGCGATGAAGCCGCTGGCGCCTGGGGCAGCCTGCATCGGCTGCAGAGTCTGGGCCTGAGTGCTGCGGCCCTGCCGGCGCTGGTCGCACTGGTGCACTACTTCTGTGTGGGCGAGATCATCCCGCTGGCGCTGCTGGTGATCGTCAGCCTCGGTGTCATGCTGCTGTACCGTCCGCCGGCCGCCTGGGTCGACTGAATGCGCCTGCTGGCCAGCCTTGGCCTGCTGTGCTGGCTGGCTGCGCCGCTGAGTGCCGCCGAACGGGTGGTTAGCATTGCCCCCTTTCTTACCGACATGGTGTTGCAGCTCGATGCCCGCAGCCAACTGGTGGGTGTGCTGGATGACGGTCAGTTGCACGGCGAACTCGACAACGTCGCGCGCGTCGGCAGCTACGGCACTCTGTCGGCAGAACGTATCGTCGCCACCAAACCTGATCTGGTTCTTGCCTGGAGCAGCGGCAGCCCTGCCGAACTACTGGCGCGCCTGCGCAGCTGGAACATTCAGGTAGCCGAGTTTGACCCCCAGCGGCTTGATGATATCGACGACATGACCCTGCAGCTGGGCGAGCTGCTCGACCGTAAAGCGCAAGCCGCTGCACTTGCCGGCAGCTTCAATAGCCAGCTTGATCAGCTGCGCGCGCAGCAGGGCGCAAACCCGCCACGCGTGTTCCTGCAGCTCTGGGATAACCCGCTGTACACCGTAGCCGGCGACCAACTGCTGTCCGACGCCCTCAGCCTCTGCGGCGCCGACAACGTTTTCGCCGATCTCACCGGCCTGGCCCCGCAGGTAGGCCGCGAAGGCGTGCTGGTCGCCAACCCCGACACCATCATCGCCCTGGCCGACGCCGGCATCACCGCCGAGCGCTGGCTCGACGAATGGCGCCGCTTCCCACAACTGGCCGCCGTTGAACAGCAACGCCTGTACGTGCTGGACAGCGACCTGCTGGTTCGTCCGACGCCGGCGATTATTGAGGGGGTGGGGCGGTTGTGTGAGTTGGTGAGGCGTTAACGGGCTTGTCCGTTAGCGGCTCCCCCTGCCAAGATGGCAGCTGCATACACAGGGGAGTGAGGCGATGGCTGCGCAGATTGAGCCGGCCCGGTTGGCCGTATTGATTGATGCGGACAACGCCAATCCGGCGATTGTTGAGGGCTTGCTGGCCGAGGTGGCGAAGCTGGGTGTCGCCAGCGTGAAGCGCATCTACGGTGACTGGACCACGCCGAGTCTGGGCAAGTGGAAAGCCTCGTTGCTGGAACACTCGATTCAGCCGATTCAGCAATTTGCCTACACCTCAGGCAAGAACGCGACCGACAGTGCGATGATCATTGACGCTATGGACTTGCTGTATTCGGCAGACCTTGGCGGCTTTTGCATCGTTTCCAGCGATAGCGATTTCACCCGGCTGGCGGCGCGTCTGCGTGAGTCGGGCAAGGTGGTGTACGAGTTTGGCGAGAAGAAAACGCCCAAACCTTTTGTTGCCGCCTGCGACCGCTTTATCTACACCGAAATCTTTACTCAGCACCCCGAGAACGCGGAGACGGTTATTCAGCGTCGTTCGGCACAGGAGCTGCGCCAGGACACCAAGCTGTGCAACCTGCTGCGTCAGGCTATTGAGGCGGCGTCTGACGACGAAGGCTGGGCCAACCTTGGCCCGGTAGGCAGCCAGCTGGCCAAGCAAATGCCCGAGTTTGACCCGCGCAACTATGGCTACAGCAAGTTCAGCGGCTTGGTGGAAGGGATAGGCCTGTTCACCTTGCGACGGGAAAACAACCTGCTGCTGGTCAAGGACCAGCGTCCGGGCAAGAAAGGCTGAGCGCGCTTACCAGCTGCCAAACGGGATGCCGTGGGTGTCGATGTAGTGTTGGGCGTTTGGGCTGGGTGGACGGTAGAACTCGCCGTTGGATGTGCCGTTGTAGGGGCCGACGGGGTTTATTTCGCCTTGGACGTGGGCGATTTCGATAGAGTCAAGACATGGGCCTATCAACCAGGCTTTGACTACCCCGCCGGGTGCTACTCCGATGGCAATGGTGTCGCGGTACTGGGTTTCGTACTCGTCTCTCCAGGCGCAATAGGCTAGTCTCGGCTGCAACATCTCCGCTCTTGTCTCTGCTGACACCTCGAAACTGGCGCGGTAAGCCTGCGGCTCGGCGAGTGATTGCCAGAGCACAGTGATCTTTTCAGGTAGGTCTATCCCCGTCATGGGAAAGCTAGAGCCAGGGCCGGGGTTTTCAGGCCAGCCGTGTGCGTCACCCCTATTGTTGGGCGGTGTGCTTGTTGAGGCAATTCCGCCAAACACATCTTCGTACATCAGATCGTTTACGTCAGTCAGGTCTACTTGCTCAACCCAGGCTTCCATATAGGTGGGGGTTCCCAAGCCTATGTACCATGCGTCGTAAGGCAGGTCCGGCTTCGGCGGGAAGGGTTTAATTTGTGTGCTGTTCTGGCAGCCGCTGAGGATAAGCGCTGTTAGCAGGATCAGGGTGCGAGCAATCATACGGGGTACCCGTTCTGTGGCTTATCTGGGTAGACGGCGCGAGTAAAGTCATGACGTGGTTTGTTGGCCATAAAGCCGTGTACTGGCACCCAGTTGGCTGAGCTGTGGATATAGCGGCTGTGTAGAAAGCGTTTCTCCTGTTCGCTCAGGGTTGGGCTGCATCCCATCATGCAGGCGGAAAACACCTTTTCAGCGATGGGCGCGAGGTCTGGCGGGATAGCGAAGCGTTTGTCGGCATCGTTTATTGCGCCGAACGGCACGCCCGCCATCGCCGCCTTCGCATGCATGACCTTGAGGGACACGCGGGACAGCTCGCCTCGGACGCTGCGGATGACAGAGAGAGTCAGCAACACCCGTGCGTTCGAGCTTTGTCCGACCACTTCTTCATGCCGCTCAAAGCGCCCGTCGCCCGGTAGGCCGCGGGCCCGAAAGCGCTCTTCCTCCTGCTGCCTGACCAACCACGCGCGGGAGCGAACCAGTTGCTGACGAGCTGGGCCGTCCAAGGGGTAGTGGTTGCTAAGGAAGAATACGGGCCTGCCAATCACCAACCGTTCGTAAGACAGTGTTGGATACCCGCCACCCAGGTTGGAATGCACGCCGGGAAGTTCCAGTTCTTCATGTGGAGCGCTTACCTGGTTCAAGCTGAAGTTGTGTCGGTGTTCATCTGCGGCGGTCAGATGCACTACCTTGCGGGCGCAGTCGGGTGGCAGGTGCAGATTAACGCCTGGGTTATAATCATCGCCGACGCTAAGGTGGCCCTGAGCCGGATCGCCGATGGCGGCCACGGTATCGAACACGCCGATAAAATTGATGCTCATGCCTTCTTCAATGGAGAAACTAGGAGCAAACGCAGGGCTTTTGGTATCCAAACTGGTGCCGAGAATTCCGCAACTACTCTTCAGCACCTCATTGGCAAAGTGGCGAGCGGCTGCGGCACCGCGACTGAAGCCGAAGATATCGAACTCGATTTTTTCAATTACAAGCTCTGGATTTCGACGGTTTAAGTTGTCGATTGCTCTCGTTAGAAGAGCAGGGCTCTGCTCAACCCGCTCAACAACCCCTGTTTCGCCTTGCCCAAACGCCATACCCATGGTGGCGTCATCTTCGCCTGCTTTGCTACCGGCGCCTTCAATGTAAACCTTCACCGCGGCTTCCTTGGCTTCAGCTTGTAACTGCTCCCGTGAGTCGTCGCGGTACAAGCGAAACAACAACGCCACATTGCTCAACTCATTCCCATAACTGTTATCAGGTCGCTGATCAAAAAAGGCATCGCCGTTGCTGTCGTTATAGCCGTGGGATTGGCAGAAGCGGGTGACGGCTTCGAGGCCGTCGGGGCCGAGTTGGGCCAGGTCTTCGCGGCGGCATTGGGCGGTGAGGGAGGCGTTGGGCAGGTTGTTGAGGGTGCCGTCGAAGAACATGCCGACGCGCAGGGTGATGCGCTGTTTTTGCGGCAGTTCGGTTTCTTCTTCCTCCTCTTCTTCCTCGCGCTCTAGCGGGGCGGCGCTGGCGATGTTGGCGCGGGTGGCCAGTGGCGCGCCGAACAGCGCTTGCAGGGTACGCACCAGGGCGCCGACGGCCTGTACTGCTGTGCTGGCGCTGCCGGTGGTGGTGCCGATGAAGATATTGCCGGAGCCGGCGATCACGGCGTCGCCGTGGCTGCCGGTGCTGCCGAGCACTGCTGCGGGGCGGCCGTTGATCAGGACGTTGGGGATGACCTGGCCGGCCAGTGAGCTGCCGCAGGTGGTGCTGTCACCCAGGCGTGCGGCGGGCTTACCGTTGAACAGCACAGTGGGGGCGCCGCTGGCGATGGCGCGGGCGCCGTGGCCGGTCTGTGGGCATTGTGTGGGGTCGCCGAGTCGTGCGGCGGGTTTGCCGGACATGCCAATTCCCTCTGGCTGCAGGTGTGCCTGCGCAGATCCTGCGGGGTGTTGGCGGGTCGGACAATCGACTATTCGGGTGAATGTGCGGTGTTTGGCATCTACCGCTGCAATGCGTTGCCGGGGTGTCCGGCAACGCACTCACAGGGTCAGATCACGTCTTCCATAAATTCCAGCGCGCCCTGCTGACGGATCACCCGGCGGTGCTGGGCCCACAGCTCGGCCACGCGCTCGCGGTTGAGCTGCTGGCGGTCGAGCAGCACGCGGGTGTTCAGCTCGCCGACCTGCTGGCTGCTGGGCACCTTGCTGAACACAAACTGGTTGCTGACCAGCTCCAGGAAGGGGCCGGCCTTGCTGGTCGGCATGATGAAGATCAGTTGCAGGCCGAGGGTCTCGGTCAGATAGGCGATGACTTGACGCGAGCGGATTTCATCCATGTGCATAAAGGCTTCGTCGACGATGACCATGCGCAGGTGGCTGTCGCCCTCGTTGAAGCGGAAGGCGCTGGTCACGGCGGCGGCGCGGATGATGTAGGCCGGGGTTTCCAGCTGGCCGCCGGAGCCGGTGCCGTATTCGCTCAGGCGGATGGCAGACTTGCCCTCCGGGTGCTTGAGGATGTCGTAGCGGCGGTAGCGGCGGTAGTCGCTGATGCGCTCCAGCTCGCGCAGGGCTTGCTGTTCGTCGCCGTCCAGCAGCAGGGCGAGCAGTTGGTCGCGTACCTCGGTCGAGCGCTCGGACAGGGTATCGTCGAACAGGCTGGTGCCGTCGCCCAGATTCGGCATCTGGATCAGTTCGCGGAAGAACTCCCAGTAGGCCTTGTACTCGGGCAGCCAGTCCCAGTCGAATTGGAAGCGCTCGCGGTCGGCGCCGAAGCGGTGGTGCTCCAGCTCCTTGTTCAGTTGTTCCAGCGTGCGACGGCCGTCGTTGATAGCTTGATGAATCTCGTGGCAGAGGTCGCTGACAAAGGTGGTGTTGAAGCTGTCGCGCAGGCTGGCGAGCTGCTCCTGCTTGGCCAGCAGCACGTTGTTGCGCAGGCGGTTGTGCAGGTTGTCGAGCTGCTGATGCAGTGCGCCAACGTGGCGGAAGAACGCCAGGCTGTGCAGCTCCGCCGGGGTATCAGCCAGCACCTGATCGGCGGGCTGGGCCTGCTCGTTGTAGTGCTCGATGGCGCGCTGCAGGTCGGCGACCTGACGGTGCAGGCTGCTGGTCAGTGCTTGCGCGTCGGCGATAAAGTCGAACTGGCCGCCGCGCTGCTCCAGCATGGCGTCGAGTTGCTCCAGGCGCGCCTGTGGGTCGAGGCCCGGCACCTGAGCAGCCGCATCCAACAGGTATTGTTCGGCGTTGTCGCGGGCATCGAGCAGGGCGTCGCTCTGGTCGGCAAAGTGGGTAATGCGCTGGCCGATGCTGACTTGTTTTTCCTGCAGGCGGCCGAGCTGTACGTCCAGGTCTTTGCCGTGCAGTTCCAGCTCGCGGTGGCGTAGGGTAACGCGCTGCTGCTCCGCTTCCAGATCGTGGTGGGCGCCCAGGTCGAGCGCTTCCAATTGTTGCTCTACCTCGCGCAGCTGGCGCTGGCTGTCGAGCAGCTCGCTGGCGCGGGCGGCGTAATCGAGCGGGGCAATTTGGCCTAACTGGCGGGCCAGCTCACGCAGGCCTTCCAGTTCGCGGCGCAGCTGGTGCTGCTGCAGATCCAGATCGTGCAGGCGCTGCTCCTGCGCGCGCAGGTTGCGCTCGCGGGCGGCGGCGCCGAATACCAGTTGGCTGTCGTCGATATCGCAGCGGAACAGCGCGTAGTTGCCAGAGCCCATGCCGTCGCGGGTGATGCCGCGGCGGGTCTGACGCAGCGCGCCGGCGTCGGCAACCCGGGCGACCGTGGCGTAGGACGCCTGCAGGTAGTACTCGGCAACGCGGTGACTGAAGCGCATGACCTGCAGGATCGAGTCCTTCGGCAGGTTGATGCGTTCGGCGTCCTGCTTGGCCTTGCTGCCCTGAATCACCCGCGCACGGTTGCGCTCGCGGCTGTTCATCTGGCGCACGATGCGGATGGCGTCGGCTTCGTATTCTGGCTCGACCAGAATGGCGTAGCGGCTGCCGCCGATATAGCCCTCAATAGCCATCTGCCAATCCGGGTCGAGCACTTCTACGTGGTCGCAGAGTACGCGTGGGTCGGCCTGCGGGCATTGCTTGCGGATCGCCAGCAGCGCTTCTTCGACGTACGCGGGGTAGGTAACGCGGCTGCTCTGCAGGGTGCTGATCTGGTGGCGAATCTGGCTGACCTGACGATCCAGGTTGTTCAGCGCGCTGGTGCGCTCCTGTACCAGGCGGTCGACGCGTTGCAGCAGGCTGGCGCCTTCGCTGTCCTGATCGCGCAGGCGCTCGGCCAGTTGGTTGTGGGCGCGTTGCTGGCTGCGAATGGCGTCCAGGCCGGCGTCCAGCGGAGTCAGGTCGATCCAGTCGCGGGCCAGCAGTTGGTTCAGGTCGGCGACCGGTTCGCGCTCGGCGGCCAGCACTGCCGCGCTGGCCTCGCGCCAGCCGCGGCTGGCCAGCTGCGGAAGCGCCTGACTCAGGCTGTGCTGGGCCAGCAGCGCACCGGCCGATTGCAGCGCCACCAGGTTGCGGTCGCGCTGATGGGCCTGGGTCAGCAGGCCGGGCACAGCGTTGCGCAGTTGTTCGCTCAGCTGGCGCTGGCGCTGCTCCAACTGATCTTTGTTCTGCAGCGCCGGAATGCCCTGACGGCGGGCTTCCAGTTGCACCAGTTCGTGGTGGGCCTGGCCGAGACGCTCGGTGGTCAGGCGCTGATCTTCCTGCAGGGCTTCGAGCTGGCTGGCGAGCTGCTGCTGTTCTTGCTTGGCGGCCAGATAGCCTTGCTGGTTGTTCTGCCAGGCTTGCGCAGCCGCGGCGTACTCCAGTCCGGTGCGCTCCAGCCAGCTGTCCAGATACTGAGTCGTCTGGCTGGTGGTCAACGACAGCAGCTCGACGGCCTGACGCACGCGCGCTGCTTCCTGCTCCATGCCGTGGACGGTGCGCAGCAACTCGCGGATACGCTTGATGGTGTCGCCAAACTCGCGCGGCTCCAGCACTTCCTCGGCGACAAACTGGTCGATGGATTTAACCGGTTTGTAGGCCATGAAGTTGGCAAAGGTACGCGCGGCGTTCTTGGCTTCGCGGGTCGACAGCGTATCGCGGCGGCCGCGCAGGGCGGCGTACAAACGGGCCAGATAGGCGCTCTTGCGGTCGTAGACTTCGATCTGCTGGGCGCTGAACTGCTTGCGCAGCAGGCCCGGCAGTTCGGTCACGGCGATCACGTGGCGGCCGTCGTCCTGTTCGCGCAGAAAGTGCGACAGCGACAGCATTTCACCGGGGATGATCATCAGCAGCAGCTCGTCCTGCCGCGCCTGCCGGCTGCTGCCGGCGGCGTCCAGATGGGCGCGCACGCCGATCACCGCAGTAAAGGGCTCGGCGGTCTCGCCACGGGTCGGGTGGAACACGCCGGCGATGTAGCCGTCGGTATCCCAGGGGCGGGCGTAGGCGCCGTCGTCACAGCCAAGCACGTAGGAGGCGAGGGTGCGCACCTGCTTGCCGCCGCGGCCGCGCTGGGTGGTTTCGTCCTGCCCGGGGTTGTAGTTGAACAGGTTGTCGTGGGCGGCAGTCATCAGCGTTTGCAGAGCATCCGCTGCGGTGGTCTTGCCGGATCCGTTGCCGCCGGAGAACAGGTTGACCGGGCCGTATTCCAGCTCTTCGACCGGCAGGTTGCCCCAGTTGACGGTAATCGAACGCTTCAGATACATCAGTTGCTCTCCTCGGCGGACGGCTGGTCTTCCGGGTTTTCAATCTCGGGGCTGGCGAGCTGGGCCAGTGCGCTGTCGGTCACCAGGCTGATGATGCCTGGGCGAATGGTCAGCCAGGCTTCGCCGCTGTCCAGTTCGGCGTCGCTGGGGCTGCGGATCAGCCTGAGCTGGCGCAGGCGACGCAGCAGGTTGCGGCGCTCGCTCTGCTGTTCCGGCAGTGAGCGGCCAAGCAGGTTGCGACTGCTCAGGTTGAGCGCTTCGAGCGACAGCATGACCTGCCCGAACTCGTCGACCTGACCTTCGCGCAGGGCCTTGTCGTACTCGGCGCGCAGCACGAGAATCAGCGCCACTTCCTGCTGGTTGAGGCGCTCGCGCAGGCCGCTGCCGAAGCTGTCGTCGGCATCGACCAGACCGGGCACTTCCGCACCCGGCGGGAACACCCGAACCAGATTGAAGCGCGGCTCGTGCAGCACTCGGATGCGCAGTACCGAGAGATAATCCTCGACCACTTCGGCGGCCTGCAGGTAACGGTCGTAGAGCTCGGCCTCGCGGTTGCTTTCGTCGCGGCAGAGGACGCCGCGGTCGAGCAGGCGGATCATCAGCTCGGAAAAGTCCTCGGCACTCAGGCCGCGTTCGTTGAGGTGGTGGTCCAGCGCGTCACGCATGTTCGTCATGTTCCAGATCGATGATGAAGCCGTCACGGCGATCAAAATAGGTTTCGTTGCTGATGGTTTCGCCGCTCGGCTCGATGCGCACGCGCAGCCCACTGGCGGCGTGCTCGGCGCTGGCCAGCGCGATCACGTGGCTGAGGGCAAGCAGGTCGGTGGCGCTGTTGATCGGCAGGTCGCGGGTATTCAGTTGGCTGCCGTTGCCCAAGGCGGCGCGCAGGTAATTGCGCAGGCCGCTGGCGTTAACGTTGAAGGCTTTGTCGAGCAACTGATTAACCGCCAGCGTGCGCAGGGTGTCGTCTTCCGGTGCGTCCAGACTTTCCATCAGGCTGTGTACGGGCGGGCGTTCGCGGCGCTCGCGCAGCTTCACCTGGCCCGGATCGACCAGCGCCAGATTGACTACCGCCATCTCGTCACCGGCAGCGCTCAGGCGTGCGGCCTGCTCCTCGGCGGGCAGGGCCGACAGCTCGCGACACAGGCCAACGATGTCGCTGTGCTTCTGGCTGTGCAGGTAGCTGAGCTGACGGATGATGATGTCGGCGCGCTGGGTGAAGCTCTGCAGCGTGCGGCGCAGCGCGGGCAGCATGATGTCGGCGGCGTTGCGCAGGCAGCCTTCGATGCCGTCCAGCAGCTGCCAGAGAATCGAGCTGCGCTCGTCAACGAGAAGGTCAGGCGCCAGGCGGCGCAGCTCGCGCTCGGCCTCGGCCTTCCATTCGCGCGGCTTGCGGCGAATGCGGGCAATCACATCCTGAATGCGTTCACGGTGCTTCTCGACGCTGTCGGCCGACAGGCGCACGGCCAGGTCTGGCTGGAAGCGGCGCTCCATAAAGTCGAAGAACTGATCGCTGGCCTGCTGCACCAGTTGCTGCGCTTCTACCTCACGCACCAGCTGGCGCTTGCGCTCTTCCAGCTCGGCGATAATGTCGGTGAAGTCGGCGATGATGCGTTCGGCGTATTCGTGGGCGTCGAGCAGGTCATACACCTCGCCGTGCTCGGCAAAAGCCGACAGCGCGTTGAGGGTGTTGCGCGTATTGCGGTGGCGGGTGCGGGTGTTGCGGCCATCAGCCTCGGCCAGTGACTGCGCAAAAAGCCGGCCCATGCGGCTGAACGGGTAGGTGGACTGGAAGGTGGCCTGATCCACCTGGCGCTCCAGCCAGCCGTTTTCGATCAGGCTGGTGAGAATCCAGCTGGCCTGCTCGCGGTTGCTTTTGAAGCGGCTGGCATCTTCGTCTTCGCTTTCCAGTAGCGGCGCGCGTTCCAGCGCTTCACTGAAGATATCCAGCACCTGCTCGCGCTTGAGCGATTCGCCGTAGTCGGCGCGGGCGCTGTACAGCCGTTCGTGCAGCAGGCGCAGGCACTCGACTATCTGTTCGCGGTATTTGCTGGTGAGCGGGCGGAAAAACTGCAGTCGCTCGTTGGTAAAAAACATCTGGCGTCGAATTCCGGTTCGGACAAAGACGCATTATGCCTGAACCCCGGTGCAGGGCGGCAAGTTGCAGCGACGGGCTGTGCTGGAGTTCATGCAGGGAGGAGGCCGTATACGACCCTCCCAAAAACAAACCCCGCACGGGGCGGGGTTTGGTGGTGCGGCTTGCGCTGCGGGTGATGCTTACAGCTGCGGGGTCCAGGTCACGCTCAGCAGGGCAGCGCGGCCTTGTTCCTTGTAGTTGTAGTCGATAGACGGTGCAGGCCAGGGGCCGGTGGCGCGCTGGTAGGTGCCAAGATGGTAGTCGCGGTCGAGCACGTTGCTGACTTTCAGATCCAGGCGGGTTGATGCTGTCGCTTGCCAGTTGGCGCGCAGGTCGAGAGTGCCGTATCCAGCCAAGGTGCTGCTGTTCGCTGCATTGGCAAAGCGCTCGCTGAACAGCGCCCAGGTTGCACCCACGCCGAAGTCACCAAACTGACGATCTAGGTCGCTGGTCAGAGTACGTTTTGCACGCAATTGCAGGGTTTTGCCGGTCTGGCGGTCACGTGGGTCGATAAAGCTGACGCTGGTACGCGAGGCCCAACCCATGAGGTCGGTGTTCACTGCCAGCTCCAGTCCGTTGATGCGCGCTTCGTCTACGTTGTTCATCTGGAACGTGCTGGAGTCCCAGACAATCAGGTCTTTGACGTCGGTGCGATAAAGAGAGGCTTCCCACTGGCTGTCCAGCAGGTCTGCACGCCATTGCAGCTCGAAGGTTCGGGAACGTTCGGGGTCCAGATCTGGGTTGCCACCCCAGCCGGGCGGCGCGTACAGGTCGTTGAACGTGGGAGCGCGGAATGCCGTGGCGTAGCTGACAATCCACTGCTGGCTATCGCCGCTGGGGATAGACAGTGCTGCGTTCCAGGTATCGTGCTCACCAAAATGCTGGTTGTCGTCGTGGCGTACGCCCAGCTCGGTGCTGATGCGCTCGCCGGTCCAGCTGTGCTGAGCGAAAAGCCCGATGTTTTCACGACGGTCCTTGGTGTAACCATTGGTGGCGTCCAGCTTGTCGCGTTGCCAATCTGCCCCAACGTTGAGCTGCTGGTCAGCAGACAGGTCGATGTAGTTCAACCAACTGGCGGAGTGGCGCTCGGTGGTGATCTGACCGTCATTAAAGCGAGAGCCGACCGTTTTATTGCGGTCTTCGCTGCTGCCCAGCTCCAGGCGACTGCGCCAGTTGCTGCTCAACTGGCCTTGCAGGTAGCCAGCATAGCCGCGTACGCGGAACTGGTTTTCCGGGTTGGCCGGGTTGAACTCGTAGGCATCGTCAAATTCGCTTTTGCCACTCTGGTCGTTGACGCTGAGACCGGCACTCCAATCCTCGTTGAAGGTGTGGTCAAAGCGGGCGAAGTAGCTCTTGGTACGTTGGCCGTCGTTGTCACGGTCGTTGCCAAGGTTATCTTCTGTGAGGTCAAAGCCCTCTGTTTCATTCAGGGTGGCGCCTAGGATAAAGCGGCTTTTTTCGTTGCCACCGCTGATATCAACGCTGCGGTCGAATGTGTTGTTGCTGCCGACGCCCAGCCGAATGGTTGGCTGCATACCTGCTTGGCCCTGGCGAGTGAAAATCTGGATTACGCCGCCGATGGCGTCGGCACCATAGACGGCCGAGCGTGGGCCGCGTACCACTTCAACGCGCTCAATGTTGTCGATGTTCAGGTAGTCCAGGCGAGCACCGCCGGTGGTGGCCGAGGCGATGCGTTGCCCGTCTACCAGCACCAGAGTTTGAGCGGTGTTGCCGCCGCGCACAAAGTAGGACAGGACGCCGCCGTTGCTGTTCAGCTGAACACCCGGGACGCGTCGAAGCAGTTCCGGCACGCTGCGTGCCTGCAGGCGCTCGATGTCATCGCGGTCAAAGACGGTGTTGGCTGCCAGCGCGGCTTCGCGTGGTTGTTCAATGCGTGAAGCGGTAACAATGGTATCAGGCAGAGTCAGTGCATCGTTGGCTTGAGCAACGGCGCAGGCGAGCAGGCCGGGTAGCAGGAGCAGGGCGTTCTTCATGGTGTGTCCTCGGGGCTGGATCAGTCTGAGCCGAGGACAAAAGCGGGCAGTGGTCGAGGCATGACACCGGCGACCGTGCTGACCGGTGGCGCCCTCCGCGTCACGTTGGCAGGCAGCACAGGGTGGTGTGCTGCAAGGCGGCAGGCCGGTCTCCGGACTTGAAGTCGGTCGCAATCGCCTTCCCGTGGATACAGTGGCGGTTGATTGCGGCTGCAGGGCTAGCCTGCGACTTCTTACCGTTGCGGGGGCAGTGTCGGACTTGAACCGACTTCCCGTTTCACCCGCCCCTTCAAAGGGCAGGCACCTGACGCGTTTTGATGGGGGCGGACTCTAGGCGTTTCGCCGGGAGCGGTCAAGCCTTAGCCGAGGCGGCCAAGGCGTTCGCGGATGGCGTTTTCGATGCCGGCGGCATCCAGTCCGCACTCGGCCAGCATCTGGGCCGGCTTGGCGTGCTCTACGTAAATGTCGGGCAGGCCGAGGTTGAGCACCGGCAAGCTGATGCCCTGTGCCAGCAGCCATTCGTTGACGGCGCTGCCGGCGCCGCCCATGACGGCGTTCTCTTCGACGGTAACCAGCAGATCGTGGCTGGCGCTCAATTCGGCGATCAGCGCGTGGTCCAGCGGTTTGACGAAGCGCATGTTGGCAACGGTGGCGTTCAGCGCGTCGGCGGCCTTCATGGCGTGCTGGTGCAGGGTGCCAAAGCAGAGAATGGCGACCTTCTCGCCCTGGCGGGTGACCAGGCCCTTGCCGATGGGCAGGGGCTCCAGCGCCGGGTCGATAGGTACGCCCGGGCCGGTGCCACGCGGGTAACGCACGGCCGCCGGGCCTTTGTGCAGGTAGCCGGTGGTCAGCATCTGCCGGGTTTCGTTTTCATCGGCCGGGGCCATGATCAGCATGTTCGGCAGGCAGCGCAGGTACGACAGGTCAAAACTGCCGGCGTGGGTTGGGCCGTCTTCGCCCACCAGGCCGGCGCGGTCGATGGCAAAGAGCACGTCCAGATTCTGCACGTCGACGTCATGGATCAGCTGATCATAGCCGCGCTGCAGGAAGGTCGAGTAGATGGCCACGACCGGCTTGGCGCCTTCGCAGGCCATGCCGGCAGCCAGGGTAACGGCGTGCTGCTCGGCAATCGCGACATCAAAGTAGCGCTTGGGAAAGCGCTCGCTGAAGGCGATCAAGTCGGAGCCTTCTTTCATGGCCGGGGTAATGCCGATCAGGCGCTCGTCCTGCTCGGCCATGTCGCACAGCCACTGGCCGAAGATGTTGGAGAACTTGGGCTTGCTGGCGCCGGTGGGCGCAGCCGGCTTGGGCTCCAGCTTGGTAATGGCGTGGTAGCCGATGGGGTCGGCCTCGGCCGGTGAGAAACCATGGCCTTTTTGCGTTACCACGTGCAGAAACTGCGGGCCCTTGAGCTCGCGCATATTGGCTAGCGTACGTACCAGCGTTGGCAGATCGTGGCCGTCGATGGGGCCAATGTAGTTCCAGCCCAGTTCTTCGAACAGGGTGCCGGGCACCAGCATGCCCTTGGCATGTTCTTCGGTCTTGCGCGCCAGCTCCCAGGCCGGCGGTATCTTCGACAGCATCTTCTTGCTGCCCTCACGCATGTGCGAGTAGGTGCGGCTGGAAAGGATCTTGGCCAGATAATTGGACAGCCCGCCCACGTTGCGCGAGATCGACATGTCGTTGTCGTTCAGCACTACCAGCATGTTGGCTTCTACGTCGGCGGCGTGGTTCAGCGCCTCGAAGGCCATGCCGGCGGTCAGCGCGCCGTCGCCAATAACGGCCACGGTGCGGCGGTCCAGGCCCTGCAGTCCGGCGGCGATGGCCATGCCCAGGCCGGCGCTGATGGACGTGCTGGAATGGCCGACGCCAAAGGTGTCGTAGGGGCTTTCACTACGGCGCGGAAAGGCTGCCAGGCCGCCCTTCTGGCGCAGGCTGGCCATCTGTTCGCGGCGCCCGGTAAGAATCTTGTGCGGGTAGGCCTGGTGGCCGACATCCCACAGCAGGCGATCGTCCGGGGTGTTGTAGACGTAATGCAGAGCAATGGTCAGCTCGATTACGCCCAGGCCGGCACCAAAATGGCCGCCGGTCTGGCCCACGCTCCACAGCAGGAAGGCCCGCAGCTCGTTGGCCAGCTCGCCCAACTGGCTCTCGTCCAGGGCGCGCAGCTGCGCGGTGTCCTCAAGACTGTCCAGCAAAGGCGTTGCGGGGCGTTGTGGCGGAATGTCGTGGAAAGTGGTGGGCATCAAACAAGGCTCTGATTGCCACCGTAGTGGCAGGAAAACAAGTGCGCAGTTTAACTGATGCCGTGCAATAGCCCAACTGCGCGTAGGGTTGTTTCAGAAGCGCCGCTGGACGATGTAGTCCGCCAGCTGGCGCAGGCGCTGGGCCGCAGGGCCGAAGCCGTCGACCGCGCTGATCGCCTGATCACGCAGCTGATCGGCCAGGCGGTGCGCGCCATCCAGCCCGAGCAACGCGGGGTAGGTAGGCTTGTCGCGCGCCACATCGGCGCCCTGCTGTTTGCCCAGCACGCTGGTGTCGCTTTCGATGTCGAGGATGTCGTCCTGCACCTGAAAGGCCAGGCCGATGCTCTCGGCGTACTGCCCGAGCGCGGCCAGCTGGGCGTCATCCACCTGTTCGCTGGCCAGCGCGCCCAGCTGCACGGCGGCGCGGATCAGGGCGCCGGTCTTGTGCCGGTGCATGGACTCCAGCGTTGCCAGGTCCAGTTGCTCCCCCACCGCGCCCAGGTCGATGGCCTGACCACCGACCATGCCCTGCGGGCCGGCGGCGCGCCCGAGCAGTTGCACCATCTGCAGGCGTGTGGCGCTCTGCCAGTGTGTGGCTCCAGCCAGTAGCTCAAAAGCCAGCGCCTGCAGGCCATCGCCAGCCAGAATGGCGGTCGCCTCGTCGAAGGCACGGTGACAGGTCGGCTGGCCGCGGCGCAGGTCATCATCGTCCATGGCCGGCAGATCGTCGTGGATCAGCGAGTAGGCGTGAATCAGCTCAACGGCGGCAGCGGCCGGGTCAGCCTGTTCTGCCTGACCACCCAGGGCCTCGCAACTGGCATAGGCCAACAGTGGACGCACCCGTTTGCCGCCGTTGACCACGCTGTAGCGCATGGCGCTGTACAGGCGTTCAAGGCGGGGCTGCGGGGTGTTCAGCTGGGTGCCAAGGTAGGCGTTGATGCGCTGCTGGCAAAGGCTCAGGTAATCGACAAACTCGCTCATTCGCTGGCGCCGTCGAACGGCTCGGTGCGCAGCTCACCGTTGTTTTCCATCAACTGCTGCACTTTCTGCTCGGCCTGGCTCAGCGCCTGCTGGCAGTCGCGGGTCAGGGCCACGCCCTGTTCGAAGGCAGCGAGTGATTCTTCCAGGCTGAGATCGCCGCTTTCGAGACGTTCCACCAGTGCCTGCAGCGAGCCAAGGGACTGTTCAAAGTCCACTGCGGTTTTCTTCCGGGCCATGGTTACCTCAGCTGGGGGTGAATTAAACGGCTGAACATTACCCAAGGGGCCGCGATGGGTCAATTGGCATGCGTGTGGGCAGGTGCGGCGCGATCATTGATGCAGGTCAGTCAAAGCCGAGATTGGGCTGCTCCGAGCTAGAGCTGCAGGCCCATGCGCGTAGAATGTGAGATCAATTTAACACTATTGGTGCGAGCCATGATTGACGCCCTCAAGGTAGTTGTTGCCGGCGCGAGCGAGCGGTGCGCCGAGATTGATCAGGCGCTGGAGCGGGCCGGGCTTGAGTATCAGCTGATCTGTGAGCCAGACAGCTGCCAGGACGCGCCCTTGTGCCGCTGGCTCAAGCCCGAGCGTATGAATCAGGCAGGGCGCGTACGGGCCGAGCTGGAGGAGGCGATTGCCACGCTAGAGCGCACGCGACATGCGTTTCGCTCACGGCAGCTGGCGGACTTGCGCTACCGCCTGCAGGGCCTGCTGCGCAGCTTGTCAGAGGAGCCGCGCTAGGGTAGCGTTTAGGAAACGACAGCAACGGCTTTGCCGGTCAGGACGTATGGGCCTGAAAGACAAGGTGCCTGGCGCCCGGGTGGAAACACGCGGGCGGCAGGCGCCTTTTTTGTTGCCTGAAAAACGCACAACAACCATTGGCAGCGGCCCGCCGGGCCGCGTTATCACCAACATGGATGCCATCCCGTGCTGAAACCGGTATTCGATAAACTGGGGCTGGATGCAGAGGGTCTGCAGCAGCGCCTTCATTTTCTGGACTGGACTGCCGCCGATGGTGACCGGCTGCGGCGCGTGGGGCCTTTTGGGCGGCGACTCAGCAACGACTTTGTTGATGCGCTCTATCAGCGGCTTGGGCAGTACCCGGAAACCCGCGCCATTCTGCGCGGCGACGGGCTGGTCGAGCGTCTCAAGCGCAGCCAGCAGGGCTACTACGACCGCCTGTTCAGCGGCACCCTTGATCAGAGCTATCTGGAAGAGCGGGTGCGCATCGGCCATATCCACGAGCAGGTTGGCGTTGAGCTGAAGTGGTATCTGGGCGCCTATCGGCTCTACCTCAGCCAGTTACTGAAGGGCTGGTTTGACGGCCTGAGTGTCGAGCAGCAGTCCCGGCTGACAGATTTTGACAGCCTGTTGAAGATCGTTTTCTTTGACATGAGCCTGGCTGCCGATGCGTACATTGATGCTGAGCATCGCGCACTGGAGGCCAGTGAGGCGCGCTACGCCCATGCTTTGCGTGGCGCCAACGACGGCATCTGGGACTGGGATCTGCAACAGGATCAGCTCTATGTGTCCGCGCGCTGGGCGAGCATGCTGGGGTTGGCGCAGGATCAGGTTGGAGCGCGCTCGATGCACTGGTTTGAGCGGGTGCATCCGGATGATCAGGCCGATCTGCAGGCCGCTATTGAGCAGCACCTGCAGGGGCGCTCGCCCTGGATTCGTCATGAATACCGCCTGCGTCGCAGTGACGGCAGCTACCTGTGGGTGCTGACCCGGGGCGTGGTTGAGGTCGACTTGTCCGGGCGCCGGCGGCTGGCCGGTTCGCAGACCGATATCAGCGAGCGCCAGCGCTTTCAGCGCGAACTGGAGCATGCCGCCCGGCATGACCCGTTGACCGGACTGATCAATCGGCACCAACTCAATATCCAGTTGCAGCGCACGGCCTCACAACTGAGCCGGCCCGGCGCGCGCCATGCGGCCTTGCTGTTCATCGATCTGGATCGTTTCAAACTGATCAATGACAGCCTCGGGCATGCCGCCGGTGATCGGGTTCTGCTGCTGGTTGCCGAGCGGCTGCGCAGCTGCCTGCGGCCCGGGGATCAACTGGCCCGTTTCGGCGGCGATGAGTTTGTCATGTTGCTGGATGATCTGGCCTGCGCCGAGGATGCAGAAACGGTCGCAACCCGGGCACTTGCCGCGTTGCGCGAACCGCTGTGTTTCGGCGAGCGTTGCCTGGTGGTCAGCGCCAGTATTGGTGTTGCGCCGCTGCTGCCCGGGCAGGGGCTGGAGGATGCCCTGCAGGCCGCCGACCTGGCGCTTTACAGTGCCAAGGAGTCGGGTAAGGCGCGCTTCGAGCGATTCGATCAGTCGATGCAGCAGCGGGCACGTCAGCGCCTCAAGCTGGAAAGCAACGTGCTGCAGGCGCTGCAGCGTGACGAGTTTACGCTTCATTACCAGCCGATTTTCGATCTGAACGCCCCAAACCAGCCGCCGGTGGCGGTCGAAGTGTTGTTGCGCTGGTCCCATGACGGTGAATCGGTCTCACCTGCCGCCTTTATTCCGGTGCTCGAGGAGTCGGGGGAGATTGTCTCGGTCGGCTACTGGGTGTTGGAGCAGGCGTGCAGACAGGCTCAACGCTGGCAGCAAGAAGGAGCCGGGCCATTGCGTTGCTCGGTCAACCTGTCGGGTCGGCAGCTGCAGGAAGCGGACTTCGTCCAGCGCCTGCGTGAGTTTCTCCAGGTCACGGGTTATGCGCCCGACAGTCTGGTACTGGAAATTACCGAAAGCCTGCTGATCGATCACGATCCACGGGTGCTGGCCAGCCTGCGCGAGCTTGCCGATATGGGCGTGCGTATTGCCCTGGATGACTTCGGGACCGGCTACTGCTCGCTTGGTTACCTCAATCGTTTTCCGCTTCACATCATCAAGCTGGACCGCAGCTTTCTGCACGAGACCCACGAAAACCCCCGGCAATTCACTATCTGCAGGGCGATCATCGCGCTTAGCCGCAGTCTTGGATTGGCGGTGGTTGCCGAGGGCATTGAGCACCTCAGCCAGGTTGATCTGATGCTGCAGGAAGGGTGCACCCTGGGGCAGGGTTTCAAGCTGGGCTTTCCCATGTGTGCCGATGACCTGAGAGGTCTGCTTTTTCCCTGATGTTCACCACTGCGCCGCGAGGAGTATATGAAGGTAAATTTACCGATCACCGACAGCGAGGTCTGTTTGCAGGATGGCGATAACCTGCTGACAACGACAGACCTCAAGGGTGCCGTCACCTACGCCAACGCAACATTCGAGCGCATTAGCGGCTATTCGCAAGCCGAGCTCGTGGGGCGAAACCACAACATCATCCGTCATCCGCATATGCCGCCCGAGGCATTCAAACAGCTGTGGGACTGCCTGAAGGCAGGTAAAAGCTGGATGGGGCTGGTAAAAAATCGCTGTAAAAATGGTGATTACTACTGGGTCAGTGCCTATGTGACACCGGTGCGTGAGAACGGCCGGGTGGTTGAGTATCAATCGGTTCGCACGCGTGCGTCGGATGAGCGAGTAGCCGCTGCCGAGCGCTGTTATGCCGCTTTGCTGCAGGGCAAGGTGCCGCGTGCGTTGCGGCGTCCGGCGCTTTCACTGTTTGCCCGATTGGCGTTGGGCAGTGCCGCAATGCTCTGTGCGGCGGGTGTCATCCTCGCCTCGTCTGGCGCGTCTCTGCCGGAACTGGCGCTGACCCTGTCCGGCGGCTATGCGCTGTTGTTGACCGGCCTCTGGCACCAGTTGGGGCCGCTGCGTGCGCTGACACGTCGGGCACGGGCGATCGCTGACAACCCCCTGGGTCAGCTGCTTTATACCGGGCGCCGGGACGAGCTGGGTCAGATTGCCTTTGCCTTTGACATGCAGGAGGCAGAGGCCTCTGCGCTGGTTGGGCGCATGAGCGATGCGGCGCAGCGACTGGCCCAGCAAAGCCGGGATATGGTCGGCGCGGTGAAACGCAGCAGTCAGGCCAGCAGCGAGTTGCAGGCGGAGACTGAGCAGGTTGCTGCTGCGGTCGAGCAGATGGCGGTCAGTGTTCAGGAGGTGGCACGTAACGCCCAGCAGGCGGCCGAGGATGCCAGAGGGGTAGAGCGCAGTGCCAGTGATGGTCATCGGGTAGCCAGCTCCACCAGTGAACGAATGGCGATGCTGACCGCCTCGATTACCGAATCCGGCGATCGGCTGAAGGCGCTGGCCAGCCAGAGCGAACAGATATCTGCCGTGCTGGAGGTCATCAACGGTATTGCCGAGCAAACCAACCTGCTGGCGCTGAACGCGGCAATCGAGGCGGCGCGGGCCGGTGAGCAGGGGCGCGGGTTTGCAGTGGTCGCCGATGAGGTGCGTGCGCTGGCGGCGCGTACCCAGCAATCGACCGCCACCATTCGGCAGTCGATTGAGGGGTTGCAGCAGGGTAGTCAGGCCGCGGTCAGTGCAATGCAGGAGAGTCTGCAGCAGGTTGATCTGTGCGCCGCGGGTGTCAGTGAAGCCACCGAGGCGCTGGATGGCATCGACGGGCTGGTCAGCGGTATCAGTCAGGCCAGCGCTCAGATTGCCGCGGCGGTGGAGCAGCAAAGCAGTGTCAGTGACGAAATCAGCCGCAGTTTGCAGCGTATCCGGCTAGGCAGCGTGACCAACCTGGAGGCAATGGCCGAAAACGACGAGCATGCTGCCGAGCTGATGACGCTGGTGCAGCGACTGGAAGGGCTGGCCGGCGAGTTCTGGCAGGCGCACCGCGCCCGCTCAGACATCTCCCCAGAGGTGCTGAAGCATGGTCAGCGCAACCACCGGCGCGGTCTCGGTTCGCAGCACCCGCGGGCCGAAACGGGCAGCGTGGAACCCCGCCTGCTCAGCCTGCGCGATCTCGCCAGCGCTGAGACCGCCCTCCGGGCCGATCAGCAGGGCGGCTGACTCTGGCGCCGGCAGGCTTTGCAGGTCCTGCTCGGTGCGGTGGTGCAGGACCAGCCTGACGTCGACCTGCAGCGCGGACAGCCAGTCATGCAATGCCATTGGCGGATGGATCACCGGAACGCTGCTGCGGCCGCACTGCTCGCAGGCACTGACGGCGATCTGCTGCCAATGAGCCTGGCGCTTGTCGGCGCGCTCGCCCTGCAGCTTGACTTCGCAGCGCTCGGTAAACAGCGGGGTGATTTCGCTGACGCCCAGCTCGACCGCCTTCTGAATGGCCCAGTCCATGCGCTCGCCACGGGACAACGCTTGCCCGAGGTGGGTGTGCAGCGGCGACTCGGGTGTACCGGCCACCGGTTGCTGCAGGGTTATGGTCACGTCGCGCTTGCTCACCGCGCTGACTTCGCCCGGCCATTCCTGACCGCTGCCGTTGAAGATCTGCACGGGCGCGCCGGGCGCCAGACGCAGCACTCGGCCGATATAGTGGGCAACGTCGCCGTCGAGAATGACCTCGCCTGCGCTCAGCGGGCGATCCAGATAAAAGCGCGATACCCGCATGGCGTCAGTCCCGGGTGGCCAGCTGGATGCCTTCCCAGGCGACACTGGCCAGATGGTCGATCTGCTCCGGCGTAATCACATAGGGCGGCATGAAGTACACCACGCTGCCGAGCGGGCGCAGCATGGCCTGGTTTTTCAGGGCGTGCTGATAGACGCGGATGCCGCGGCGCTCCTGCCAGGGGTAGGCCTCTTTTGTCGCTTTGTCTTTCACCATCTCGATGGCCAGTACCATGCCGGTCTGGCGGACTTCGGCTACGTGCGGGTGGTCGACAAAATGCGCGGTGGCCTTGGCCATGTGCGCCGACAGCGCTTTGTTGGCCTCGATCACGTTGTCGCGCTCCAGTAGGTCCAGCGTTGCCAGCGCAGCAGCGCAGGCCAGCGGGTTGCCGGTGTAGCTGTGCGAGTGCAGGAAGGCGCGCATGCTCTCGTAATCGTCGTAGAAGGCCTGGTAAATGGTGTCGTTGGTCATGCACACCGCCATCGGCAGGTAGCCGGCGGTCAGCGCCTTGGACAGGCAGAGAAAGTCCGGTGCAATGTCGGCCTGCTCACAGGCAAACAGGCTGCCGGTGCGGCCAAAGCCGACGGCAATCTCGTCGTGGATCAGGTGCACGCCATAGCGGTCGCAGGCTTCGCGCAGCAGCTTGAGGTACACCGGGTGATACATGCGCATTCCGCCAGCACACTGGATGAGCGGCTCGACGATCACGGCGGCCACTTCCTCATGGTTGTCGGCCAGCGCCTGTTCCATGTGCGCAAACATCTGCCGGCTGTGTTCCTCCCAGCTGACGCCGTTTTCGCGGTAGTAGCAGTCAGGGGAGGGGACGGTAATCACGTCCATCAGCAGCGGCTGATAGGTTTCCTTGTAGAGCGCGACATCTCCCACCGCCAGCGCTGCCAGGGTTTCGCCGTGGTAGCTGTTGGACAGGGTGATAAAGCGCTTTTTCTGCGGCTTGCCGGTGTTGAGCCAGTAATGAAAGCTCATTTTCAGCGCCACTTCGATACAGGAGGAGCCGTTGTCAGCGTAGAAGCAGCGGGTCAGTGGCGCTGGTGTCATCTGCACCAGACGCTCGGACAGCTCGACCACCGGCGGATGGCTGAAGCCGGCCAGAATCACGTGCTCCAGGGTGTCGAGTTGCTGTTTGACGCGTTCGTTGATGTAGGGGTTGGCGTGGCCGAGAATGTTGACCCACCAGGAGCTGACCGCGTCCATGTAGCGGTTGCCCTCAAAGTCGTGCAGCCAGATGCCCTCACCGCGCTGGATCGGGATGACCGGCATGTGCTCGTGGTCTTTCATCTGGGTGCAGGGATGCCAGAGCACGGAAATGTCGCGCTGCATCCAGTCGTTGTTTAAACCCATGTTTCAGCTCCTCCAGAAGTGGCCCGGTGAGCGATTGTACATGAGCGTCCGGCTGGCTGCAGAAACCGGCCGGCCTGCACCGCGCAGCGACGGGGCGTACTCTGTGCGTCAGTGCCTGCCGGCTGCGAGAGGCGGTCAGCGGGTGCCGTAGACCACCATGGTCTTGCCCTTGACCTCAATTAGACCCTGTTCTTCCAGGCTCTTCAGTACCCGGCCCACCATCTCCCGCGAGCAGCCAACGATACGGCCTATCTCCTGGCGGGTGATCTTGATCTGCATGCCGTCGGGGTGGGTCATGGCGTCGGGTTGCTTGCACAGTTCCAGCAGGGTGCCGGCAACGCGGCCAGTGACATCCAGAAACGCCAGGTCGCCCACCTTGCGGGTGGTCTTGCGCAGGCGCTCGGCCATTTGCCGGCCGACGGCGTAGAGCAGCTCGGGGTCGCGCTGGGTCAGTTCACGGAACTTGGCATAGCTGACTTCGGCGACTTCGCATTCAGTCTTGGCGCGCACCCAGGCGCTGCGGTCATGCTGGGCCGGTGTCAGGTCGAACAGACCCATTTCGCCAAAGAAGTCACCCTGATTGAGGTAGGCGATGATCATTTCGCGGCCCTGCTCGTCCTCGATCAGGATGGTGACCGAGCCCTTGACGATGTAGAACAGGCTGTCCGAGCTGTCGCCTGCGTGGATCAGCGTGCTGCGCGCCGCAAAACGGCGGCGATGGCAGTGGGCAAGAAATGCATCGATGTTTTTTATTTTAGGAGTCAGGTTGATTGAAACCATTAAAAGCGTGTCCTGGCCGTCAGTGCGCCTGCGGGTAATGCGGCGCTTCCGTATAAGCCTCAGCGTGAGACCAAACAGGATTATGTCCAGTTTTTACCATCCTGACCAGTGTGGGTAACTGTCGCATGTGCCTGTGGTATTCTCCCGGCCTTCGAGCGATTTTGCGGCGGGAGCAATAAATGAAAGCAACGATCAAGTGGGTCGATGGGGTCATGTTTCTGGGTGAGTCCGGTAGCGGCCATACCGTTGTCATGGATGGCCCGCCGGAGGCCGGCGGCCGCAACATGGGCATTCGCCCGATGGAAACCGTGCTGGTTGGCCTGGGTGGTTGCGCCAGCTTTGATGTGGTCAGCATCCTGAAAAAGGCCCGCCAGGACATTCGCGACGTGCACACCGAGCTGGCGGCCGAACGTGCTGATGTCGAGCCCAAGGTCTTCACCAAGATCCACCTGCACTTTGTTGTGACCGGCAAGAACCTGAAGGAAGCGCACGTCAAGCGGGCGGTTGAGCTGTCTGCCGAGAAGTATTGCTCGGCTTCCATTCTGATGGGCCGCGCTGGTGTTGAAGTAACCCACGATTACGAGATCGTCGAAATCGATTGAGACGCTGCCGTTGGCGTCCTCGGTCAGCCGTTTGGCTGGCCCGGCCCTTGGCAGCAGCAGACTGACCGCTACTATCCAGACTCCGATAACAAAATACAGGGAGTTGTCATGCGCGTGTTCATGTTGCTGGCCAAGCTGATGATGCTGGCGTTCTGGCTGACGGTGATCCTCAGCCTGCTGGGATTGGTCGAGGTGCCCAATCCGCAGCGTCTGCATCTGATTGCCCTGATCGTGCTGGGCGTGCACGTGGTGGAATGCCTGCTGATGTATCGCAAGCTGAAAAAGCTTGGCTCAACCGGTCTGCACCTGTTGCAGGTGATGGTGTTCGGGGTGTTGCACCTGCGCCACCCCGATACCGTGCGGGCAATCAATCAGGCCTTGTAGGTGGCCTTGGTCATCACCTTGGAGAGCAGCGCCATGGCCTGCATGACCGGCGGCGGAAAGACCGAACCGCCGGCCTCCAGCGCCGCGTGACCATGCTCGATCTCGTCTTCACGCATCTGCTCCAGAATCGCGCGTGACTTGATATCTTCCTCCGGCAGCTGGTTCAGGTGGTCATCGAGGTGACGCTCGACCAGTTGCTCGGTGGCGGCAACAAAGCCCAGGCTGATGCGATCGCTGATCAGCCCTGCCGCCGCACCCATCCCGAAAGACATGCCGTAGAACAGCGGGTTGAAGACACTGGTATGGCTGCCCAGCTCCCCCAGCCGCTGCTCGCACCAGGCCAGATGGTCGATCTCTTCGGCGGCGGCGTGCTCCATCTTTTCGCGTACCTCCGGCAGCTTGGCCGTCAGCGCCTGGCCCTGATACAAGGCCTGGGCGCAGACCTCACCGGTGTGATTGATGCGCATCAGGCCGGCGATATGACGGCGCTCCTCGGCATCCAGCGGGACGTTGGCCAGATGCTGCGCCGGGGACGGACGCTGCGCCTGGGCTGCGCCGGGCACCAGAGTGCGCAGCGACTGATCGGCCTGATTCAGCAGGCGGTCGATAAAGCTGTAGTGGCGTGTGCTCATATTTGCTCCGGCGTCAGAGTGGGGCGCTGCGTGGTCTCAGCCCGGCGGCCAGGTCAGCTGGCGCTGGCCGAGTACATGCAGGTGGATATGGTAGACCGTCTGGCCGCCCATTTCGTTGCAGTTGAATACGGTGCGAAAGCCCGTTTCACAACCCAGCTCATTGGCCAGTTTCTGCGCGACATAGACCATGTGGCCGACCACGGCGCGATCATCTTCGGTGACATCATTGAGGGTGGCGATGTGCTTTTTCGGGATCACCAGAAAGTGAACGGGCGCCTGCGGATTGATATCGTGAAAGGCGAATACTTGGTCATCTTCGTATATCTTCTTGGACGGAATCTTTCCGTCGATGATCTTGCAGAACAGACAATCCACGCTGCACTCCTTGGTTCGCTGGGTGGGCGGCAGGACACCGCGGTGTTTGCCAGTGTACCGCAGGCGATTGGATTGGCACTATCGGGACGTGGCGCAGCAGGATGGCTGCGCGGTAAAGGAGGCGTGGGTTGAAAAACGATATTCATGATCTGGGGCTGGTGCTGGACTCGCGGGTGCGCTTGGTCATCATCGAGTCCTGGCAGGAGCCGCGAGTACTGGAAACCATCGGCTCGTTGGCGGTGCAGCGGGCGCAGACCTGGTACACCTGGAATCATCTGGACGGGCTCAGCCGGCTTGGCTTTGGCACCGACGTGGACGATGAGCAGGACACCCGCGACCCGGAAATCGCACTGGAGACCGTGCGCCGCAGCAAGGAGGACGCGCTCTACGTCTTTTGCGACTTGCACCCCTTCCTCGACTCGCCGCGTATTGTCCGGCAGCTGAAAAGCCTGGCGATGAGCAATGATCTCAGTGCACCAACGCTGATTCTGGTCAGCCATGCCGTGACCCTGCCGCAGGAACTCACGCGGCTGTCGGCGCGCCTGCAGCTGAACATGCCCAGTGACGAAGAGCTGGGGGCTATCGTGCGTGAGGAGGCGGTGCGCTGGAGCGCTGCCAACAAGGGCGAGCGAGTACGAACCGACAACCGCACGCTGCAGCAGGTAGTACGCAACCTGCGCGGCACCACGCACGACGAAGCACGTCGTCTGGCGCGTAACCTGATCATTGATGACGGCGCCATCGACCAGAGCGATCTGCCGGCCCTGAACAAGGCCAAGTTCGAACTGCTGGGGATGGACGGCGTGCTGCATTTTGAGCAGCAGACCGCGCGTTTTGGTGATGTTGGCGGGCTGCAGCGCCTGAAAGACTGGCTGGCTGAGCGCCAGAGCGCCTTTACCGAGGCCGATCTGGCTCAGGACCGCCCCCGCGGGGTGCTGCTGGTCGGGGTGCAGGGCGCCGGCAAGAGCCTGGCGGCCAAGGCGGTGGCCGGCCTGTGGGGGCTGCCCTTGCTGCGCCTGGATATGGCCGGGCTCTATAACAAGTACATCGGCGAGACGGAAAAGAACCTGCGCGATGCGCTGCAAATGGCCGAGGCGCTGGAGCCCTGTGTGCTCTGGATTGACGAGATCGAAAAGGGCGTGGCGGCGGATCAGAGCGACAGCGGCGTATCCCGGCGCATGCTCGGCACGCTGCTGACCTGGATGGCCGAGCGACAGTCGCGGGTGTTTCTGGTGGCTACCGCCAATGACGTCAGCCAGCTGCCGCCGGAGCTGATTCGCAAGGGGCGTGTCGACGAGCTGTTCTTTGTCGACCTGCCGGATGAGGCCGTTCGCGCGGATATCTTCGGTATCCATCTGGCCAAGCGCGGGCTCGATGCCAGTCAGTTTGACCTGCAGCAGCTGGCGCAGGCCAGCGAGGGCTTTTCCGGGGCGGAGATCGAGCAGGCGGTGGTGTCGGCCGTGTACGCCAATGCTGCCGGTGACGGTCGTCTCAGCGGTGTGCACATTCTCAATGCCATCAGCCGCACGGCGCCGCTGTCGGTGGTCATGGCCGAGAAGCTGCAGGCCCTGCGCCTGTGGGCGCAGGACCGGGCGGTGCGGGCGGACTAGAAGGGTTTGACCACAACCAGAATCACGATGCCGACCAGCGCGAGCACCGGCGCTTCGTTGAACCAGCGGTAGTAGACGTGGGAGCGGGTGTTGGCGTCTTCGGCAAAGCGTTTGCGAATGCCCCCGCACATGTGGTGGTACACCACCAGCAGGGCGACGAGGGTCAGCTTGGCGTGCATCCAGCCCTGGCTGAGCCAGGCGGGTGAGAGGTAGAGCATCCAGCCGCCAAGCAGCAGAGCGACCACCATCGACGGGTTCATGATGCCGCGCAGCAGTTTGCGCTCCATGATCTTGAAGCGCTCGCGGCTGACATCGTCTTCGGCCTGGGCGTGGTAGACGAACAGACGCGGTAGATAGAACAGGCCGGCAAACCAGGTAATCACGGCCATGATGTGAAAGGCTTTTATCCAGAGGTACACACGAGTCTCCTGTTGGCGCGCTGGCGCCGGGCCAGTGCTGGTAATTTCTGTCAGCGCTTTTATCATAGGGGACCAAGCGGCGTCAGCTACGCTGCTGTCGCACCCATTGTTCAAACAAGACTCAGAGAATCAGGACGTAATGATGATCAAAGTAGGCATTGTAGGCGGAACCGGCTACACCGGTGTTGAGTTGCTGCGGCTGCTGGCCCAGCACCCCGAAGCGCATGTCGAGGTCATTACGTCGCGATCCGAGGAAGGGCTCTGTGTCGCCGATATGTATCCCAACCTGCGTGGTCACTATGACTACCTGCGCTTCAGCGTGCCGGATGTCGCCGCCCTGGGCGCCTGCGACGTGGTGTTCTTTGCCACGCCGCATGGTGTTGCCCATTCGCTGGCCGGTGAACTGCTGGCCACCGGGGTGAAAATTATCGATCTGTCGGCGGACTTCCGGCTGCGTGATGCCGAGGAGTGGAGCCGCTGGTATCACCAGCCGCACGGCGCGCCGGAGCTGTTGGGTGAAGCGGTATACGGTTTGCCTGAGGTCAACCGTGAAGCCATTCGCGGCGCTCGCCTGATTGCCGTGCCCGGCTGCTACCCGACCGCCACCCAGCTCGGTTTTATCCCGCTGCTCGAGGCGGGTCTGGCCGACCCGGCGCGCCTGGTTGCCGATTGTAAATCTGGCGTCAGCGGTGCCGGACGTGGCGCCAGCGTGCCCTCGCTGTTCTGTGAGGCGACCGAGAGCATGAAGGCCTACGGTGTGGCCGGTCACCGTCATCTGCCGGAAATTCGCCAGGGCTTGCAGCTCGCTGCGGGTCAGCCGGTCGGGCTTACCTTTGTACCGCATCTGACGCCGATGATTCGTGGCATTCATGCCTCGCTCTACGCGACTGTGGCCGACACCAGTGTGGATCTGCAGGCGCTGTTCGAGCAGCGCTACGCTGATGAGCCCTTTGTTGACGTAATGCCGGCCGGCAGCCATCCGGAAACGCGCAGCGTGCGTGGTGCCAATGTCTGTCGTATTGCGGTGCATCGTCCGCAGGGCGGCGATACCGTGGTGGTGCTGTCGGTCATCGATAACCTGACCAAGGGCGCGTCGGGTCAGGCGGTACAGAATATGAACATCCTGTTTGGTCTGGATGAACGCGCCGGTCTGGCGCAGCCGGCACTGATGCCCTGATGACCGAGTTGAAGCGGCCCCGACCCCAGTCGTATCGGGACCATCACGTCAGCATCACGCCGCGTGAGAGTCGCGCGCGTCAGCGCTGGCGGCGGGCAGTACTGATCATGCTGCTGACAGCCATACCGGTCAGCGCGTGGCTTGGTCGCGAGTCGGCCCTGCGCAGTCTGGCGCCGCTTAGCCAGGAGCGGGACCTGCTGGTTGAGCAGCAGCAACAGTTGATGCGAGAGCTGGAAGAGCAGCGCCAGCGCTATCACCAGATGGAGGTTGATCTGCTGGTAGCGCGCGAGTCGGTAACCGAGGGCCAGGAGGTCATCAGCGACCTGGAGGCGCAGTTGTTCCGCCAGCAGCAGAGCCTGGCGCAGTATCAGGGCGTGCTGGCGCCTAGCGCCATGACGCCCGGTTTGCGCGTGCAGGCATTTGAATTGCATGCGACAGACGATCCGCAGGTGTTTGCCTACAAGGTGATGGTCAGCCGGGTAGGCGATGAAAGCGAGATGCTGGAAGCCAGCCTTGACTTGGAGGTCAGTGGTGAGCGCGATGGCAAGGCCGAGACCCTGACGCTGGCCGACCTAGGGCCCGAGGTGGAGGCGGATGCTCTGGCACTGAACTTCCGCTATTTTCAGGTGGTGCCGGCACGCAGTGAGCAGGCCAGGTTGAGCCTGCCGGAAGGGTTCGTGCCGCAGCAGATCACACTGACTGCTCGCCATGGGGGGGAGACCCTGGTTGAGCAGTCTTTTGAATGGACAGTCACAGGAGCAGCGCCCTGATGTGGGGATCGGAAAAGCAGAAGAAGGCGGATATCGGCCGGTTTAGCGGCAAAACCACCATCATCGCCCAGGATGCCGAACTGATCGGGGATTTGCGCTTTATCGGCGCGGTGCAGGTCGATGGTCGCGTTGTTGGCAACATCGACGCGCAGGACGGCCTGGTGCGTATCAGCGAGCACGGCTGCGTCGAGGGTAGCATCAAGGCGCCCCACGTGGTGATCAATGGCCAGGTGTGTGGTGATGTGCAGGCGCTGGAACACCTGGAGCTGGACGCCAAGGCACGCATCAGCGGCGATCTGCACTACCGCTCCATGGAAATGGTCATGGGCGCGCAGATCAGTGGACAGCTCAACTGCATGACAGAAAACGCCGCGCTTTTGACCTTCACTGACACCGCCCAAGACAGCGTCGGCAGTCATAATAGTTGACCAAAAACCTCGGAGAAACGGATAATGGCCGCCCTGTTGTGCTGCGGCCCTGGCCGTCGGAGGTTGTATGTCGAGTCCTGAAGTCTATATTCCCACCCCGCTCATCTTCAGCGATAACGCTGTCAGTAAGGTGCGTTCGCTGATTGACGAAGAGGGTAATGATCAGTTGAGTCTGCGGGTGTTCGTCACCGGCGGCGGCTGCTCGGGCTTTCAGTACGGTTTTACCTTCGATGATGAACTGGCTGAAGACGATACCGTTGTCGAGCGCGATGGCGTGCGGCTGATCGTTGACCCGATGAGCTTCCAGTATCTGGCCGGTTCTGAGGTGGATTACCAGGAAGGTCTGGAAGGTTCGCGCTTCGTCATCAACAACCCCAACGCCAGCACCACCTGCGGCTGCGGGTCATCCTTCTCGATCTGATCAGGCTGGGTAGAGCGCGCCCAGAATGCGCTCGCCCTTCGCGCCGGTGACGCTGGGCAGATTGCCGGCCAGGCGTTGTTCAAAGCGCCATGCCAGCCAGGCAAAGGCCATCGCTTCCATCCAATCCGGGTCCACACCCAGCGCCTGCGTCGAGGCGACCTGCCGAGCAGGCAGTTGCTGCTGCAGCAACTCCATCAGGTGCGCGTTGCGCGCGCCGCCCCCACAGACATAAAGCTCACGTGTTTCCGCTGCCGCCTGCTGCAGGCTCTCGGCAATGGTGGTGGCCGTCAGCATAGCCAGCGTGGCCTGCACGTCAGCTGCCGCCACGCCCGGTACATGTTGAAGATGCACTGACAGCCAGGCTTCGTGGAAGTACTCCCGCCCCGTGCTCTTGGGTCCGGTGCGGGCAAAGTAGGGGTCGGCCAGCATGCGCTGCAGCAAGGCATCATGCACCTGCCCCTTTTGCGCCCAGCTGCCGTTCTCATCGTAGGGCGTGCCGATATGGCGCAGCGCCCAGTTATCCATCAGTGCATTCCCCGGCCCGGAGTCGAAACCCGATGGGCTTTGGCCCGGTTTCAGTACCGTCAGATTGGCAAAGCCGCCGATATTGACCAGCGTGCGGGTGTGTTCATCACTGCTCAGTAGCCAGTGATGAAAGGCTGGAACCAGAGGGGCGCCCTCGCCTCCGGCGGCCAGGTCGCGGCTGCGGAAGTCGGCTATCACATTGATGCCGGTCAGCTCTGCGAGCAGCGACGGGTTGCCAATCTGCAGGCTGAAACCCTGGTCTGGGTGATGCCTCACGGTCTGCCCATGGCTGCCGATGGCACTTACCTGCTCGGGGCTGACTTGATGCTGCTGGAGTAGCTGGTTGACTCCGCTTGCGGCCAGGTGGGCCCAGGCGTTACCGGCGATGCCGGCCAGGTACAGCTCATCGCTGCCAGGGCTGCACAGGTCCAGCAATTGCTGGCGCAGGTCGTGGGGAAAGGGGATGCAAAGCGCGCCCAGGCAGTCTGCCTGGTGCGCGTCGGTAAAGCGGGAGAGGGCGATGTCGATACCATCCAGGCTGGTGCCTGACATGATACCGACATGCAGTTGCTGCATCAGGGTTCCAGCGCTGCGAGCTGGGTGGCGCGGTTCTGATCCATGGCGGCCATCAGCTTCTGGCTGCTGGCCAGGAAGGCCGTGCGCTCGCTGGCCGGAATCGGGTCGGACGCGGGCAGCTGTACGCTGAGCGGATCAACATGGCGACCGTCTACGCGGAACTCGTAGTGCAAGTGCGGGCCGGTGGCCAGGCCGGTCATGCCGACATAGCCGATGATCTGGCCCTGGGTTACGTTGCTGCCAGCGCGAACGCCATTGGCAAAGCGGCTCATGTGGCCATACAGGGTCTGGTATTTGCGACCGTGCTGAATGACCACGGCATTGCCGTATCCACCCTTGCGGCCAGCGGAGACGACGCGGCCGTCACCGGTTGCCTTGATCGGCGTGCCGGTCGCAGCTGCGTAGTCGACACCTTTGTGTGCGCGAATGCGGTTGAGTACCGGATGCAGGCGGCCCGGATTGAAGCGGGAGCTGATGCGGGCGAAGTCAACCGGCGTGCGGATGAAGGCCTTGCGCATGCTGGTGCCGTCGGCGCGGTAGTAGCTGGCGTAGCCGTTGCTGTCGGTGTAGCGCACTGCGGTAAACGTCTTGCCGCGGTTGGTAAAGCGCGCAGCCAGAATGTTGTTGTTGCCAACACTCTTGTCGCCTACGTGCAGCTCTTCAAACAGTACCTCGAAGCTGTCGCCTTGGCGGATATCGCGGGCAAAGTCCACGTCGTAGCCAAAGATGTTGGCCATCTGCATGGTCAGGTTGTGATTGAGGCCAGCGTTTTGGGCGGCGAGAAACAGCGAGGAGTTGATGGTGCCATGGACATAGCGTTCACGAACGTCGGGTTCGATGACGTCCTTATTAAAAACGAAGCCGTCGCTCGTTCGCTCGACGCGAATGCTCTCCAGGTCGTTGAGCTTGGAGCGCATGGCCAGCAGCTGGCCGTCGGCATCGGTCTGGTACTCAAGGACCTGGCCCACATTCAGTCGGGTAAAGCGACGTGCCTGTTCACTGCTATTGAGGATTGCGTGCAGCGTGCTGGCGCCAAGGTCCGCTCGGTCGAACAGGGTAGAGAGCGTATCTCCGCTGGCTACGGTCAGTTGTTGCCATTGGGGTTCGGTCGGCGCTGCCGGTTCAACCGCGACAATCGGTTCGCCTTTCGCGGCATTGGTTGCCTGTCTGGCAATGTCCAGCGGCTTGGGCAGTGTGACTGCGTCGCTGACCAGTGCGTCTAGTTGTTCAGGCGATTGGGCCAGTGACGCGTCGGCGTCAGCGGCATCAGATTCTGGGGTTTGAAGCTCAAGCTGAACGAAGGTCTTCTTGGCTTCTACATCGGTAGTGGGGACAACGAGCAGGATGATGCTCAGCGCTGCGGCGATTCCACTGGCGGCCACGAGGTGGCTTTTGGGGTATCGCGGTGACTTTTTATCTGGAGATCCCATAAGCGCTCTTGTGTAGAAGTATTCTAGATAAAGTGGACTAACTTCCTAAATTATAATTGAAAAGCGCGCGTGGCAAGTTTTTGCTCGTCCCGTCCGTCAGATTTCCACCGTCAATTCTTGTTAAGCGCCTGCCGCCTGGCCCAGCTTGTAATTGATAGGCAATGTTGTATGGTTTGTTCCCCGGTTTACCCACCCACCTAAAATCTACAGGAATCCTGGACGTATGAAGTCGGTTGACGAGCAGTTGGCGCTGATCAAGCGCGGTGCGGATGAAATTCTGGTTGAGAGCGAATTGCGCGCCAAGCTTGAGCGCGGCACGCCCCTGCGCATCAAGGCTGGCTTCGATCCGACGGCACCTGATCTGCACCTCGGTCACACCGTGCTGATCAACAAGCTGCGTCAATTCCAGGATCTCGGTCACCAGGTGTTGTTCCTTATAGGGGACTTCACCGGCATGATCGGTGACCCCTCCGGCAAGAACGTCACGCGTCAGCCTCTGACGCGCGAGCAGGTACTGGCCAATGCCGAGACCTATAAAGAGCAGGTGTTCAAAATTCTTGATCCAACCAAGACGCAGGTGATGTTCAACTCCACCTGGATGGACAAGATGACGTCAGCCGACATGATCCAGTTGGCGGGCAAGTACACCGTGGCGCGTATGCTGGAGCGCGACGACTTTGACAAGCGCTATAAAGGTGGTCAGTCGATTGCTGTGCACGAGTTTCTTTATCCGCTGGTCCAGGGCTATGACTCGGTCGCCATGCAGGCGGATGTGGAGCTGGGTGGTACCGATCAGAAGTTCAACCTGCTGATGGGGCGAGAGCTGCAGCGTCAGTACGGGCAGGAGCCTCAGGTCATTCTGACCATGCCGATCCTGGAAGGGTTGGACGGTGTGAAGAAGATGTCCAAGTCGTTGAATAACTATATCGGTATCAACGACGCCCCGGGCGAGATGTACAACAAGCTGGTCTCCATGCCCGACAGCCTGATGTGGCGCTACTTCGAGCTGCTCAGCTTCTGCAGTATGGAAGAGATTGAGCAGTTCAAGCGTGATATCGAAGATGGCGCCAACCCGCGTGATATCAAGATCAAGCTCGCCGAGGAGCTGGTCGCACGCTTCCACGGTGAAGAAGCCGCCGCCAATGCTCACCGCTCTGCCGGTAACCGTCTGAAGGATGGCGAGCTGCCCGATGACCTGCCTGAAGTAGATATTGAGGCCGATGGTGAGCTGCCGGTATCCGCGGTGCTCAACCGTGCAGGCATGACAAAGAATGCGGCAGCTGCACGCGACCTGCTCAATGCAGGCTCGGTCAAGGTTGATGGCGTCGTGGTAGATCGTGATTTCGTGTTCCAGCCAGGCGTTGCCTACGTCTGCCAGGCGGGCAAAAAGAAATTTGCACGCATTGTGTTGAAAAAGGTTTGACGCGCCTGCTGAAGTCTCTATAATTCGCCTCCTTGTCGGGCGGGACGCCTCAGGTAAAGCGCTTATCAATCAATAAGTTAGCTTAATTCTGAGGCTTGACAGTCCGGCAAGATGGCGTAGAATGCGCCGCCTCGAAAGGGTTGTTCGAAAGACGCCATTTTGAGTGGGATGAGACGTTCTCATCAGGTTGTTTGGAAGGTGTTGACAGCGGGGTTTGATCCTGTAGAATGCGCCTCCCTGACCCGGAAAGCGAAAGCATCTTCGGGTCGCTCAAGCGGGTTTTGAAGCGGTTAAAAACTTCAAAAAAATGCTTGACGGAACATGAGGTTAGCGTAGAATGCTCGGCCTTGGTTAGGCGGAAACGCTGACCGAATCGCTCTTTAACAATTTGAATCAAGTAATTCGTGTGGGTGCTTGCTGAATGTGCTCGATGATCAAAAAGATTATCAGCCTAGCAAGTAACTTCGTGAATTCACGAGTTTTT
>NZ_FOUD01000039.1 GCF_900114765.1 Halopseudomonas pachastrellae | reverse complement strand
CAGCTCGGTGCCAGGCATCAGCTTTTTTTGTGGGCGGCAGGGCATGCGGCGCTCGCACGTCGCTCGCTGGGCATGCTGGGTGATGTACTCGCCTTGGGCGCCGCGGTTACGACGGATCTCGCGACAGATCGTCGAGGGGCTGCGGTTAAGCATTCGGGCAATGGCCCGCTGGCTCATGCCGCGCAGCAGACCGACCTGGATGTTGGAGCGTTCTTCGAGACTGAGTTCGTGGTAAGACATGGCGACACCGTACAGGAAAGGTCAGGTGTTGCACTCAGTTTTTGCGGCCGCCGGTGTTATTATTGAAACCTGCCCAAGAGCTTCCTCTCCCGGGTACGTGTACCGGTGATGAAACTTGGTTTGAGGCGGTCTCGTTGAGGCCGCCTTTGTCGCTTCTGGGAGAGCCCCCAGTGCTAAGCAGCCATATGCGTCGAAGCGCAAAGCCTCGACCAAAGCTGTTCGCAGGCCCTCTAACTCGGCATTTCTCCAATCTTATGAACTCGCGCTGAGTACGGACGGCGGGAATTATCTGCAATTATCTCGGCAGAGATAATTGATCAATATTTAGCCACCGCAATTGAGCAGCGCCTCTCAAAATTAATCCTTTAGACACAGCAGGTTACAGAACAAATGTCCTAATTTTTGCCTTATCTCGGCATGCCCCCGTTAAGCCTTAGCCAAACCGTTTCTCTGCTGGCTTAATCGCATCACGCTCCACAGCATCGAGTACCTTCACCAGCCCACGGCTCTGATGTGGCCACTTCTGCAGAAAAGCCTTACAGAACAGAAGCCTACAGCCTAAATGAATGAATTTTCTCCTTATCTCGGCATGGCCCCCTATGAGCGCGCTGGAGAACCGCGTGCCACCGCTGCTCGTAGCGGTCCTGATCGCTCTGCTGATGGGGTTGTCGGGACCCAGATTGCCGAGCATCGAACTGGCATGGACCGAGCGCCTGACCTTCGCTTTGCCGGTACTGCTCCTGGGGCTCGGCGTGTGCCTCGCCGGCGTACTGTCGTTTCGCCGCGCTCGCACTACGGTCAATCCACTAATGCCGCAGCAGGCTTCGGCATTAGTGGAGGCTGGCATCTACCAATACAGCCGCAACCCCATGTACTTAGGCTTCGCCATTATCCTTGCGGCTTGGGCGCTGGCCTTGGCCTCGCCTCTGACCCTGCTGGGCGTGGTTGCTTTCGTGCTGTACATGAACCGTTTCCAGATAGCAGCCGAAGAGTGGGCGCTGGAAGCACTGTTCGGCGAATCATTCGTCCGCTACCGCGCACAAGTCCGCCGCTGGCTCTGAGCCTCGGCGGCGTTAGCGACTGCCGGGGCATACTCGTCACATCAGCATGCCGAAGATGCCCACGACCTAGCCTGATCTCCTCGTGAGGAACTGATTTGGGCACATGCCGCTAGCATGTCTCTGGTCGATGACATAGCGGCAACGAGTGATGTCACAAGTTCACTCCGGTTGATATCGAGCTAACTGTCTAGCAACAGCGTTGAGCGCAAAGCAGGCTTATGCTTCGCTGCGATGACTGTCGGCCTGCCTGGTGTCGATACAAACACTGCCGTCTAGTTCCATTTCAAGTGTCGAGTGGCTGACTTTGAATTGCTCATGAAGTACTCGTTTTAAATCAGTCTTTACTCGTTCAATTTCGGGCAGGCTAGCCTTCTTGATGACAACGTGAGCTTCCAATGCAGTTGAATGTTCGGCAATTTCCCAGACATGTACGTGGTGAACACTCACAACGTCGTCCACTTGCTCCATGACATTGATTATATCAGTGATGGAAACTCCTTCTGGTGCGCCCTCCATTAACAAGTGAATGGTTTTAGGCAGCATGCTAAAGCCCTGCCAGAGCACGTACCCAGCAATCATCAGTGTCAGGACAGTATCCGTCCAGTACCAGCCATACAGAAGAATCAATGTTCCGGCAATAATAACCCCGACGGAGGCCAGCGCATCCGACACATTGTGCAGGAATGCCGCCTTTATATTCATGCTATTCTTAGACATTGTGTAGGTGAGCAAGGCCGTGACGACATCTACAATCAAGGCTATTCCCGCCACCACGACCACTGTCCATCCTTCAATGGGCTGTGGGGCAAAAAACCGACCTATAGCTTCGTAGATGAGGTAGAGACCAACGATAATCAGCGTGACCAAGTTAATCAAAGCCGCTATGGTTTCACTGCGTCGGTAGCCGAAGGTTTTAAAAGCATCTGGCGGTTTGCGACCGATTTTACGTGCGATGAGCGCAATAACCAGTGATGCGGCATCGCTCAAGTTATGTAGCGCGTCAGCTATGAGTGATAAACTGCCAGAAACTATTCCTCCAACAACTTGTGCCAGAGTTAGCACAGTATTAACGCCAATGGCAGCGATTAAACGCTTATCGCCTATGGCTTCGGTGTTATGGTTATGTTCGTGAGCCATTGGTTTTTAACCGTCCTTAAATAACATAAGACAAGGATAGGGAGCCCAAAAAAAGTAATAGATAATACTAGCACCAATACCATCTGGCCTTCCAAACCACACTGACAGAAATGCGACCACTCTCAAGCGAGTTCGTGCATTATCGTCTGAAACTTGCCGATAACTGGCCGATCCCTCTCAAACGTTAAACGACGTTGCTCGCTAATGATAGATGATACGGCGTCAATCCGAGGATGACAAGATTGTAATCTTCCAATCATTCTTTTCGTAGGATAGGCCCTTGCAGATTGGTGCGCCTCGGTGCTGACATGACGAAGCAAGGCGCTCATGTCACCGCGCAATGGAAGCATTACATTTCAATAATGTAATGCTTGGCTCATGCTGCTGTTAGCTTCAATCACGCAAAATTCATTCGAACCTGCAGGGCTCAGCGAGAAAGCTCAGCAAGCCACCTTTGAATTTAGCGAGGACTGCCCTATGAATCTGTTGAAAGCTATTGTTGTTGGTTTGGTAATCTGCGGCTCCGCATTGTCTTATGCAGAAGATGGCTATGACCGCTCAATTAAATTTTATGAAAAATTCCGAGCAGATCAAAAACGAATTCACGGAACCGAATCCGCCAAACGAAAAATAGACGAATTACAGATTAAGGATACCCGCCAAGATCAGAACAATACGGAAAGCAAGAAAGAAACCAAAGCTGACTAACCGCTTCATATCTGAACGATATTCGCCTCCGGCAGCTTCCAAGCTCCTTTGGAAGCAGTTGCACTCTAAGCGCCTTCGGGGCGCTTTTTTGTTTCCATAACTTGCCCGCAACATCGCTACCAGCGAATCGCCCTTGATTTATAGGGTATACGGATTTAATGGTTGATGGGGTGAAGGTGCCCCATCAACCATTAAATCCGTATACCCAAAATGTCTTATCCGGGGCTGAACCGAAAATAGAATACTCTTGCTGTCTGAAAAAGCGTGAGCTGATGCTTGGATCCCGATATGAACTATCCAGTAATCTGTCTGTCTTAACTGGGATATCCCTGATTCCTTATTCCGGTATTTCTCGAATCCGGCATCGGAAAAGGAATCTTGGCGCATGAGGTTTAACTCGTTATCGGGACTGGATCCATTATAAATGAACGTCGGAATTAATCAGAGTAGCCTTAAAAGAATAAGTGGATTTATTGCCGCCGGAGGAATGGCAACCCTTTTCCATTGGGCGGCCATGTCCGGCCTGGTTCTGCTTGGCATGGCCCCCGTAGCAGCCACCTTTTCTGGAAGCGTTGTAGGAGCGGTTACCAACTACTGGTTGCAGCGAACTTTGGCCTTTCCAAACGCACGCCCACACATCCAGGCCATCTGGCGATATGCCTTTTCCTGTTCACTCGCAGCTCTCCTGAACGTTCTGATCTTTTTAGTCCTGCATCAACTGTTTGAAATCTCTGTTGTGCCTGCTCAGCTTCTAACCACTGCGGCTGTCGCTGTATTTAACTATGTTGTCTACCAAAGGCTGGTATTTCATGAACAAACCTCTTGAGACTTCCCGTGCGCCGAATGAATCAGAGCTGCTTTCCCTGGTGGTTCCGGTGTTCAATGAGCGTTCGATGCTTCCCCTATTCTTTGAGCATGTATTGCCGATCCTTGCGAGCCTCGATATTCGCTCGGAGATCGTGGTTGTGGACGATGGTAGCGAGGATGGCAGTGCCGAATTTGTTAGGACTTTCATTAAAAGGAAATCGAGCATCCGTCTCGTCAAGCTAAGCCGCAACTTTGGCAAAGAGGCAGCGGTAACAGCAGGGCTGGAGCATGCCAAGGGGGATGCGGTGATCGTTCTGGATGCGGACCTTCAGGATCCACCTGAATACATTCCCGAGATGGTCAAGAGTTGGAAGTCCGGCTTTGATGTCGTTCTGATGCAACGTCGATCACGTGTAGGCGAGAGTTTTCTCAAGCGCTGGAGTGCGCACCTTTTCTATCGCTTGCTGAATAAGACCAGTCGCACTGAAATCCCGGTCGACACGGGTGATTTCCGATTGATGAGCAGGCGGGCAGTTGATGCCCTTCTCCGGTTAGGAGAGCGCAACCGCTACATGAAGGGACTCTTTGCCTGGGTTGGTATGCCAACGACGATCATCGAATACGACCGGGCATTGAGAGTGGCTGGCGAGAGTAAGTGGGACTACCCGGGCCTGGTCGGCCTGGCCCTTGAAGGCCTGACTTCCTTCTCAGTGTCACCTCTCAGATGGGCAACGCTTGTCGGCTTGCTGGCCGCCTCCGTTGGTGGATTGTTCGGTGTCTGGATTGTAGCGAAGGCAATAATGCTCGGCGATCCGACTGACGGCTACCCATCGTTAATCGCCCTCATCAGTTTTCTGGGCGGCATACAACTGGTGAGCGTTGGTATCGTTGGTGAGTATGTGGGCAAAACCTACATCGAATCGAAACAGCGACCACTGTATCTGACCGAAGAAGTGGTCGAGAACAAAGAGGTATCAAGCCGAGACCAAATCAGCAACTTCAGAGGCGTCAAGAATGTTAAAGCGATTTGAGCCCTGGTTCTGGGTACTGGCTGCCGTATTGTTCAGTCGCTTTATCGGAATGACGCTGTTTCCCTTCGTGGATACAACGGAGCCCCGATACGCTGAAATCGCTCGGTTAATGGCTGAATCCGGGGACTGGATAACGCCCTGGTTTGAACCCGGCGTTCCGTTCTGGGGGAAGCCTCCCCTGTCATTCTGGGCTCAAGCGGCCTCTCTAAAGATATTTGGACTGTCTGAATTCTCATTGCGGCTACCGGCATGGTTCGCCACGATTGGAATCGTATGGCTGACGTGGTGCCTCGCAAATCATGCGCGAGGTGCTGCGGTCGCTCGGTGGTCTACTCTTGTGCTTTCCACGATGGCACTCACTTATATCAGTGCTGGCGCAGTCATGACGGATACATTCCTGGTTTTTGGAACGACCCTCTCTCTGGTGAGCATGTGGTTCGTGCTTTCGGGCCGGTCTGACTATTGGCGCTGGTGGTTTTTCGTGGGCCTGGCTATCGGCTTGTTGTCAAAGGGACCGTTGGCTGTTGTATTGACCGTTACCCCCCTGGTGCTATGGGCTGCTATTTTCAGGCAGCAGTTACAACCGTTAAAAAAATTACCCTGGCTTCTTGGCTCACTTCTGACACTGGCGATTGCCGTGCCATGGTACGTGCTCGCTGAATTGAAAACGCCCGGGTTCCTCAACTATTTCATCATTGGCGAACACTTTAGCCGGTTTCTGGACCCCGGGTGGGCCGGCGATTTGTACGGTAGTGCCCATGACCGGCCCAAGGGCATGATCTGGATATTCTGGATTTGGGCTTCATTCCCCTGGGGTATCATTGGCTTGGTTGGCTTTGGCCTTGCGGCGGCGCGAGGCAAAACAAAGGATATATTCACTGGTGCTGTTCAAGACGCCTCAACGCTGTATCTGTTGTTTTGTGCGATAACGCCAATGCTGTTCTTTACCCTGGCAGGCAACACGCTCTGGACTTACATACTTCCTTCTCTGCCGTTCTCGGCCATTCTGATTGCCGGATGGGTGTCGCAGCTCAATTTACGTCCCTGGTCCAGAATCAGGTCGGGTGCTGTATTACTTGCACCCGTTCTCTTTACCCTTTCTGTGTTCATAGGTGTGAGCGGAGTAAAACCACTAAAAACCGAGAAGCAATTGATAGGCCGGTATGAGAGCATTCAGCAAGCGGGAGACGGTCCAATCTTTTACATTGGCAAGATGCCATTTTCCGCACGTTTTTATTCGTTGGGCGACGCTGTCGAAATCACCTCCACAGAATTCGACAGTCTGCTGGACGCTGACGGGTACGCCAGGGTCTTTGCCGCAATTCCAAACGATGCGGTAGATAAGGTTCTTGGTCCGCGGGCCACTGACGCTCAGAAGCTGGGGGAGAACAAACGGTACCAGCTATTCTCGATCGATCTTCCGCCAACAGACAGCCAGAATGACCCCGTTGATTCTGAATTAAACTCGAAGAATGATTAATGACGCAGCTGATTACTGCTAAAACTGAGTCTTTGAAGGCCGGATTTTCAAGATGGCTGGCCTTTTGGCAGTGATCTAGTCCGGAAATGGCAGTAAAATCAGAATCCTGGCTCCTCCGTTTTTCGGGTATACGGATTTAATGGTTGATGGGGCACCTTCACCCCATCAATCTGATACCACCCTCAGATGGTTGATAGATCGACTCCGTAGTTGAGTTCCTCTGCGAAGTCCGGCAGTCCGTAACCGATGGTTTTCTTGTAGAAAGGAGAGACCTTCGCAGTCGGTGCCTTCTTCTTGTGCTTCGTGGTGTAGAGCATTCGTGCCCGCATCACCTCGAAGGAGTAACCGCGCCCTTCACGGTTCTTGTCCTTGGCCAGTCGGTTGATGGACTCCGTGTAAGCGTTGGTGACGGGCATGTCCGTCTCGAAGTAGGTCATGGTCTCTTCGCGCCAGTTTCCCACTGCCCTGACCAGATCGCTCCAGACTTCCTTTTGGCCCTTCGGGATGGTGGCTATCCACTCGTCCAGGGCGGCTTCTGCCTGGAGCCGTGTGGTGGCGTCCCAGATGCCGTAGAAGCGCTCCTTGTGCTCGTAGGCGGCCAGCAGTTGCGGGAACGCGC
>NZ_FOUD01000036.1 GCF_900114765.1 Halopseudomonas pachastrellae | reverse complement strand
CTATGGCGATACCGGATGACCCAGAGCATGAGTCGGCGCGGAAACTGTTGGGATAATGCACCGATGGAGCGCCTGTTCCGTAGCCTGAAAACGGAGTGGGTTCCGACGGTAGGCTACATGACCGCTGCACTGGCTGAGCAGGATATAGGTCGCTACCTAATGCAATGCTACAACTGGACAAGACCACATCAGCACAACGGCCTCGTGCCGCCGGCTGTTGTAGAAGAAAAACTTAAATCACTGTCCGGGAATTGTTGACCACTACACACCGCCGGCTGCTCTGATGACAGTAGGCTGTAGCGGCGATTGCATTTCCGTTAGCCTGCTGGCCAGCCAGGGGTAGAACACGCCCCTCCAGAAGTGGAGGGGCTAATCTAGATTCGGCCGTTGGCTTGGTGCAGGCGTTTGACGAAACTCTCAGCGTCGGTTTCGCCAACAGTACGGAGATCTTGCCATTCTTCGCCATTGGGAGCGAATAACTGCAGTGCCGGTGGGCCGAACAGCTGGTAGCGGTCGAGCAGGGCGCGTTGCTCGGCATCGCTACGAGTTATGTCGAAGCGCACCAGTCGGTAACCGGTCAGTTGCTCACGCACGGCGGGTGCTGCCAGCACTTCTCGTTCAATTACTTTGCAACTGATGCACCAGTCGGCGTACCAATCCAATAGCAGTGGTTGGTCGGCATTTTTTGCTGACAGCAGAGCGGCATCCAGAGCAGCTGGTGTATCCACGGTCTGCCAGCCGGCGTTAGCGCCGCTCGGAAGTACGGCTTTGGCGTCCAGCTGACCCAGCGGTCGCAGCGGATCGGATTGACCTTGCAAAGCGCCGAGCCAGGCGCTGACACCGTAGACCAGTAGTGCCACACCGAGTAGTTGGGCGAGCCTTTGCCGGCCGGACTTGAGGGTGAACTCCAAGGCACCGAGCCAAATCGCGCTGCCAACTGCCAAAAGGCCCCACAAGGCCAAAGTCACTGGAGCGGGTAGCACGCGTTCTAGCAGCCATACAGAGACAGCCAGCAGCATCACGCCGAAAGCTTTGCGCACACCGACCATCCAGGTGCCAGACTTGGGTAGCAATGCTCCGCCGCCGATGGCGAACAATACCAACGGCGCGCCCATGCCCAACCCGAGGGCAAACAGCTTAAGGCCGCCACCCAGTGCGTCGCCGGTGGTGCTTATGTAGAGCAGTGCGCCGACCAGAGGGGCAGTCACACAGGGCGAAACCAGCAGGCTCGACAGTACGCCGAGCGTGGCGGCGCCCAACATTGAACCCCCGCGGGCCTGGCCGGCTAGGAGATCTAGTCGTTCGGTGATAAAGCGCGGCATGCGCAACTCGAATACGCCGAACATGGCCAGAGCTAAAACAGTGAAGAACATCGCAAAGGGCACCAACAGCCACGGTGACTGCAGGCGCGCTTGTAGGTTGAGGCCAGCGCCGAACATGCCCATTAGCGCACCAAGCAGGGCGAAGCTGGCAGCCATGGGGAGTACGTAGGCAAGCGATAGGCGTAATCCACGCGTTCCGCCGAGTTGTCCGCGTAATACCACGCCAGACAGAATTGGCAGCATCGGTAGCACGCAGGGTGTGAAAGTCAGGCCCAAGCCCGCCAGGAAGAACAGCGCCAGACTACGCCAGTCAATGGCGACCCCTTGTTGCAGGGCTGCAATGAGGGGGGGATCACCTACCTCGAAGCTGCGAATCTCTGGCGGATAGCACAGCCCCAGATCAGCGCAGCCCTGATAGCTCACCTGTAAGGTGAACGGTGTGTTCTGAGGGTTATTAACGGGTAGCAGCAAGTCGGTAACGCCGTAGAACACCTCGACATCGCCAAAAAATTCATCGGTTTTCGGTTCGGCCGCGGGCCATTGCGGGGTGCCAATTGACACTTGCGGGTGGTCGCTGGTGAATGCGAAGCGATGTTTATAGAGGTAATAACCCTCGGCATTTATGAAGCGCAGGCGGACGCTGTCCTTACCGGTTTCCAACAGGTCGAGGCGGAAGGCTTTGTCTACCGGAAGGAAATCCTGGCTGTTGTTCAGCGGAGTGCCGAACAGAGCCGACTGAGGACGCGAAGAATCAAATATCTCGGCGTTGGCTGGCAAGGCAAGCAGTAGCAGCAGCAGATACGGCAGGAGGCGGGACATAACCATCTCGCGGGCTAATAACGAAAAGGAGGTCTATTTCAGCTTGTTAACGGAGCCGGGATTTTTGAAGTGCGGGCTGGGGGGATGGCCTCCGCTGCGATTCAGTGCATCGCAGGATGCCAGCCAGTACCAGCCCGCCCGGCGAGTCGCTATTAATGCGCGGCTTGTTCCAGCGGATAATTGGCAATGACCCTTTCTCGGCCAGTGCGGGTTATTCCGATCACCTGGTACGGGTGTTTGACGTCGCCATACTCCATGCCTGGTGAGCCAGCCGGCATGCCTGGCACGGCGATGCCCAGCAGGTCAGGGCGCTTGCGAAGCTCCAGGATCTGCGCCACGGGCACGTGACCTTCAACGAACTTTCCATCGATCACGCCTGTATGGCAGGAAGCCAGACGCGGTTTCACGCCGAGGTCTTGCTTGACTGTGTTCATGTTGCGTTCGACGTGGTCGCGGACTTCGAAGCCGTTGTTCTCCAGGTAGGTAATCCAGTCCTTGCAGCATCCACAGTTGGCGTCGCGGTGCACATCAATGATCAGGGGTTGCGCGGCCTGGGCGGCGCCACTTAGCAGCAGAGCGGCGAGCGCCGCGGTAGTCAGTCTTCTGGACATAAAAAACCTGTTTTCAATGGTTTGCTCATTTGCAACAGCAGCCGCTGCTGCCACTGCATCCGGTTTTCTTCGCAGTGCTCGATGAGGCCGCCGGACTGCTCAGTTGAGCGGGGTATCCAGCATCACCCAGAGCGGCGACAAGCACATCGCTGTCGCACTCTCCGCTGACCCGCACACGGGCCGCTTGCAGGTCGACATCAACCTCGGTGACGCCTTCAACTGCGTTGAGCGCCTCGGTGACATGCAGGACGCATGAGCCGCAGCTCATGCCTTTGACGTTCAATTCAACGGTGCTCATGGCATCTCCTTGCGAGGTTGCTGTTGGGGTTGAGGCAATTCTCAACCTTGCCAAGGTGGCAAGGTCAAGAACCTCAATCGATTGATACTTTGCGCAGTCTCAAGGCGTTGAACACCACCGAAGCGGAACTCATGCTCATCGCCAGCGCTGCGATTATTGGTGACAGCAGGAGGCCAGTCAGCGGGTAGAGCAGGCCGGCTGCCAGAGGGACCCCCAGGGCGTTGTAAAGAAAGGCGAAGGTCAGGTTCTGGTGCATGTTGCGCACGGTGGCCACCGACAGGCTGCGCGCGCGCAGGATGCCGAGCAGGTCGCCCTTGACCAGCGTGACCTGGGCGCTGTTCATCGCCACGTCGGTGCCGGTGCCCATAGCAATGCCGATATCGGCGCGCGCCAGGGCCGGGGCGTCGTTGATGCCGTCGCCGGCCATGGCCACGCGGTGTCCTTGCTGTTGTAGCGAGGCGGTCAGGCGTTCCTTATCCTGCGGCTTGACCTCGCCGTGCACCTCCTCGATACCCAGTTCGCGGGCTACTGCTCGGGCAGTCGTCAGGCCATCGCCGGTGGCCATGATCACCCGTATGCCGTCTGCCTGCAGGCGCTGGATCGCCAGTTTTGAGGTCGGCTTGATCGGGTCGGCAACCGCCAGCAGACCGGCCAGCACGTTGTCCACCGCCAGGAACATGATGCTCACGCCTTCGCCGCGCAGTTGTTCGGCATGCGCCTTGAGTGGGCTGGCATCCACGCCGGCATCATTCATCAGCGCGGTGTTGCCCAACTGCAAGTCGCGGCCGTCAACCTTGCCACGCACGCCGATGCCGGAGGCCGATTCGAAGGTTTCAGGCGTGCTCAGCGCCAGGCCCTGGGAACGGGCATGATCGACGATGGCGTGGGCCAGGGGATGTTCGCTGCCCTGATCCAGGCTGGCGGCCAGTCGCAGTACCTCGTCCCGCGTGAAGCCGGGCGCCGCCTCGACGCTGTGGAAAGCAGGGCGGCCCTCAGTGAGCGTGCCGGTCTTATCGACGATCAGCGTGTCGATCTTGCGCAGGTTTTCTATCGCGGCAGCATCGCGGAACAGCACGCCGCTGCCGGCCGCCTTGCCGGTGGCGACCATCACCGACATCGGCGTGGCCAGGCCCAGGGCGCAGGGGCAGGCTATGATCAGTACCGCGACTGCGTTGATCAGACCGAACACCCAGCTCGGCTCCGGACCCCACAGGCCCCATACCACGAAGGTCAGGATAGCAATGGCGATGACCGCCAGCACGAAACGCCCGGCAATGACGTCGGCCAGCCGCTGCATTGGCGCCTTGGAGCGCTGCGCCTGGGCCACCATCTGGACGATCTGCGCAAGCATGGTCGAGCTGCCGACCTTTTGTGCCTGCATCACCAGGCTGCCGTGGCTGTTGAGGGTAGCGCCGATTAGGCTGTCACCGGCGCGTTTCATGATCGGCACCGGCTCGCCGGTCAACATCGACTCGTCCACCGCGCTTTCGCCTTCCACCACCAAGCCATCAACCGGCACTTTTTCGCCTGGGCGCACCCGAAGCTTGTCGCCGCTGTGCACATGGGTGAGGGGAATGTCCTCTTCGCTGCCATCGGAATTGATCCGTCGCGCGGTCTTGGGCGCCAGGCCGAGCAGCGACCTGATCGCCGCCGAGGTCTGCGAGCGCGCCTTGAGTTCCAGGATTTGGCCGAGCAGGGTCAGCGAGATGATCACCGCTGCCGCCTCGAAGTACACGCCGATGCGTTCACCCTGCATGAAGTGGTCGGGGAATACGCCGGGCGCCAGGGTGGCGATCAGGCTGTACAGGTAGGCGGCGGAGGTTCCGAGGCCGATCAGCGTCCACATGTTCGGGCTACGGTTGATGAACGATTGCACGCAGCGCACGTAGAAGGGCCAGCCAGCCCAGAGCGCCACAGGGGTGGCCAGTGCCAGTTCGACCCAGTTCTGCGTGGCGCCGTGGAACGGACTGAGGGCATGCCCGCCCATGGCCAGCACGGTGACAATCACGGTGAACGGCAACGTCCACCAGAAGCGTCGAGAAAAGTCCCTGAGCTCCGGGTTGTCCTCTTCTTCCAGTTCGGGCATGACCGGCTCCAGGGCCATGCCGCATTTGGGGCACGTGCCTGGGCCGATCTGCAGTATTTCGGGGTGCATCGGGCAGGTGTATTCGGCGCCGTGATCGACGGTCGGCGTCTCGCCATGAGCATGCCCGGCATCCAGATATCTGCTTGGCTCGGCAGTGAATTTTTCCAGACAGCGCTGGCTGCAGAAAAGCAGTTGTTGGCCGGCGTGGCTGGTCTGATGCGGGCTGTCGGCTTTGACCGTCATGCCACAAACAGGGTCACGATCCGATGGGGTCTGAAGTGTGGGGTGTGGCTGATTGGCCTGAGACATTACCGCTCCTGTTAAACCCTGCGGGCACTCGGAGATATTTTATATAGAGTACCCGCGAACGGCTGACATTGGCCTGACCCAAGCATTACATTTCTGTAAGCCTGTGGCGGGTTTTCGCTCTCGGGTATCCGTGCATGCCGCCAGCATATGGCCCTATATAAATAATTAGTTAACTTACTAAGTTGTAATAATCGATTCAATGTCCTTACTGGAGCCTTTCCTGAAAATTACATTATGGTTATTTTTTACTGCTTGCTGCTCATGGGATCGGCTGCAGCATGAGCTGTATTGTTGACTGCCAGGACAGCGCGGCGATGAGCGAAGTTTTATTGACGAAGTTCGAGCGAACGCATCAGCCAAGGCATGTGTGTCGATTTACCACATGAATCACACCGGGTTTCGTGGAGGCCTCAACTCTTGAGAGAATGAGGCATGAAGAAATCCAATAGCTACTCCCCTGAAGTCCGTGAACGTGCTGTGCGCATGGTTCTGGAGAACTTGAAGGACTACCCATCCGAGTGGGCAGCCATCGAGTCCATTGCACCCAAAATTGGCTGTGTCCCACAGACGCTGCATGGCTGGGTGCGCAAGCACCAGACCGACAACGGCCAGCGACCCGGTCAGACGACTGAGGAGCGGGACCGCATCAAGGCCCTGGAGCGCGAGAATCGTGAGCTGCGTAAAGCGAACGAGATCCTCCGCCTGGCCAGTGCTTATTTTGCCCAGGCGGAGCTCGACCGCCGCAACAAACCCTGAACGGCTTCGTCGACGAATATCGTGACCGTTACGGAGTCGAGTCGATCTGCCGAGTGGTGCAGATTGCTCCGTCCGGTTACTACCGGCATGCAGCTCGAGCTCGCCAGCCAGCGCTACGCAGCATGCGGGCCAGACAAGACGAGCTGCTGAGTAGTGAGATCCAACGCGTCTGGGATGACAACATGCAGTGTTATGGCGTCGTGAAGGTGTGGAAGCAGCTACATCGAGAGCGTATCAACGTCGCGCGTTGCACAGTGCAAAGGTTGATGCGCCGGCTTGGGTTACAGGGTGTTCGCCGCGGCCAGATAATCCGTACTACGGTGCCTGATGGGAAGCTTGTATGCCCGCTCGACAAGGTCAATCGCCAATTCCATGCCAGTCGCCCAAACGAGCTGTGGGTCTCAGACTTTACCTACGTTTCAACGTGGCAGGGCTGGCTGTACGTGGCCTTCGTGATAGATGTCTTTGCACGCAGAATCGTTGGCTGGCGCGTCAGCAACAACATGAAGACTGAGTTCGTGCTGGATGCGCTGGAGCAGGCGCTGTATGCAAGGCAGCCAGGACGATCAGATAATCTGATCCACCATAGTGACCGTGGCAGTCAATACGTCTCCATCCGCTACACAGAGCGTCTCGCGGAGGCCGGAGTAGAGCCCTCTGTTGGTAGCAAAGGAGACAGCTACGACAACGCTTTGGCTGAGACCATCAACGGATTGTACAAGGCGGAACTGATACACCGGCAATCATGGCGGAGTCGCGAAGCAGTAGAAATAGCCACCCTGAAATGGGTTCACTGGTTCAATCATCAGCGCCTTCTGGGATCGATTGGACTGAATCGCCCCTAGTTTCGTAGACACCTCCTGGCCTCATAATACGGCCCACTAGGAGGTGCCATGAGCAATCCGCGTTATCCCGAAGAATTCAAAATCGAAGCAGTCAGGCAGGTGACCGAACGAGGTCTGCCGGTGGCTGAGGTAGCGTCTCGTTTGGGCATGTCGACCCACAGCCTGTATGCCTGGGTTAAGCGCTACAGCAAACCTGAAAAGCAACGCGTGCAAGAAGACGAGCAGCAAGCTGAGCTGCGTCGTCTGCGTGCCGAACTCAAGCGCGTGACCGAAGAGCGAGACATCCTAAAAAACCGCC
>NZ_FOUD01000034.1 GCF_900114765.1 Halopseudomonas pachastrellae | reverse complement strand
CAGGTCATAGTGATGCTCTTGCCTGAGCCCTGGGTGTGCCACACCACTCCGCCCTTGTGCGAACCGCCCGGGCGCGACGCATCCACTACCTGATTGATGGCAGCGCGCACCGCATGAAACTGGTGATAGCCGGCGATCTTCTTCACCAACCTGCCGTCATCCTCGAACAACACGAAGTAGCGCAGGTAATCGAGCAACATCTCCGGCGCCAGCACACCGCGCATCAACGTTTCCAGCTCGCTGAACTGCCCCAACGGGTCCAGGTTCACCCCATCAATGGTGCGCCAACGGGCGAAGCGTTCGATATCGGCCGACAGCGAGCCCATTCGGGCTTCGCTACCATCGGAGATAATCAGGATCTCGTTGTATTGGAATAAATCCGGAATCTGCTCTTTGTACGTCTGGATCTGGTCGAACGCTTTGACCAGATCCGCATTCACATCCGCAGGGTTCTTCAGCTCGACCAGCACCAGAGGCAAGCCGTTGACGAACAAAATGATGTCCGGCCGGCGGGTATGCTTGGGGCCCTGGATACTGAACTGATTGATCGCCAGCCACTCGTTGGCCTTCACATCCGCCCAGTCGATCAGGCGCACGAAATCACCACGCGTCTCACCGTCCTTTTGATACTGAACCGGCACACCACTGACCAGCAGGCGATGAAACAGGCGGTTGGCAGACAACTGAACAGGTACACCCAGCTCCAGCACCTGACGCACCGCTTCCTCACGAGCGGCGAGCGGCACAGCGGGGTTCAGCCGCGCAACCGCTGCACGGAGCCGCATGGCAAGCACTACGTCACGGTAGCTCTCGCGCTCCGGGTTATCGCCATCATGGGCAATATCCGGCCCATAGAGGTGCTGATAGCCCAACTCACCCAGCCAGCCGAGTGCTTCCTGCTCCAGTTGATCTTCGGTCATTCCTTTATCCCGGTATTACTGCCTGGTCGAGCGGAGCAGTACCCATTGCCGCCTTCGTGCAGTCTGTGAACTGCATCTCATCATCGATCAGTAACCTATCAGCGTCTAAATCAAAAGGTAAAGCCCAAAGCCGCAAATCCGGGCTGTAATCAAAGGGTGGCAGCGGCTGGTCGAATTGTCGGGTTCTCGGGTAGATCAGCGCCAGCTCGCCCTTGCCATCCAGGTACTTGTGACCATAGGCGAACAACTGATAAAAATCCGCTTCACGCAGTGCTTCTTTCTTTTTCTCAGCCCCCTGCCCGGCGCGTTTCCACTTTGCATCCAAGACCCAACGCCTACCATCGTTATCAACAAGGAAGTCGGGCTTCAACTCAAACACCGGTTCTGAACCTTGCTTGCACAAAGACTTAGCGATCCCTTTGCCCTGCGTAATCAGCTCGGCGCCCGGCACTAGGCAGTTCCTCAGCCAGCCCTCTACATAGCGTTCAAACAGCTTCTCCATCGGGAACAGCATGCTCATTCCGCGCCACTCACCGCTCACCGCCAGCGGCATCTGCTGATTGAGGATCAGCTCGCACCAAGGCTTAATTGCCTGGTAGTGCGCCATCAGGCGATCAGTGCTCCAAGCCCGGAAGTCCAAGTCAATCTGACGGCTTGCGGGCAAATCGCTGAGCATCGCGCGCAGCTCAGCGGCTAGCCGCCAGTTGTTAGCATCCCTGGTACTCTTCGCCACCTGCTCCAAAGCTGATTTGAGCAGACGGTTCTCAGCGCGATTCGGTTGAAATACATCATGGCGAATTTGGAAGTAGTGCTGCTTTCCGGGGCGCTGACGCATCTGTGCAACCACGTTGAGCTGGCCACGCAAAAAGCGCTGTTCCTCCTCGACACGTTGATAGTCGAACCGCACACCCCGTTTCACCAACAGGTCGAGCTCCGCCAAAAACTGCGCCATTACCCATTCGCTGAGCGGCGCCTCAAACAGCTCTAGCCCTGCCACCGATGCCTCACGGGCTTTCAGATCCAGAGCTCGCTGAATAAGCTTGCGCAGCAACTGCCGTCCTTTTTGCAGGCAATCACCCTCTTCGTGGTGCTTGGGTACGATTTCCAGGCGCGTGCCACAGGGGGTCTCCAGCACGCCCACGTAGGAGTCCCACTTCAGCGAGCGACGCCCCTGCACCTGTAGCAGTTTCGCGCCATTGCTGTTAAAGCGAGCACTCAGCTCACAAAGCCAGTCGAACGCGCTTTCCGATACCTGCGCACAATCAAGATCATCGGGCGCTACCGGTGCAGTGGTCAGACACGCGTATTCACGCACGACGACAGATGCGCTCACGCATCCGCCTCCTCTGGTTCATCCGTTGAGACCTCACCCTTGTAATTAGCAGTAATGATGCCGGCATAGGCAGAAGCACGATTAAAAGCCTTGTCGTTGATTCGCCATACCCCGGCTTGAACAGGCACGCTGGCGTCGCCAAATAACGCTACGGCATCCCGTTTCTTACACTGGCGAACAAATCGATCGTCAAGACCCTTGCGATGATCGTTCAGCACCCAACAAATGCGCTGCCAGTCTTCGAAGAAGTACTCCTGCAGCAGAGGCAGTATCTGATTGCGGAAGATCAGCTCCAGCCGCGCCAGCTTCTGCTCCTCTGTCAGACCGTCTTCTTTCAACGGCATGAAGTACGCATGCCCCAGGCAATGATCGCGATCCAGCAGTACTTCGATGCGCTTGTTCATTTCTGTCAGCAACTCGCAGACGCTAACGTCCGCCACTTGAACGCCGGCCAGCAGGTCAGGCATAGGGGCCATTTCCTTAAATACGAAGCGACGACGCAAGGCAATGTCCAGCCCAGCCAAGGAGCGGTCCGCGGTGTTCATGGTGCCGATGATGTAGAGGTTATCCGGCACGCTGAATCGCGTCTGGGAGTACGGCAAAACAATAGAGAGCGCCTCGGCTCTCCCCGCTCGCTTGCTCTCTTCGATCAACGTGATCAGCTCACCGAAGATGCGAGAAACGCTACCTCGGTTGATTTCGTCAATGATCAGCACCCGAGCATCATTCTCTGCCCTACCCTCCGGAACGCCGGCGCCCAGCAGCTGCTCCAGCTTCTCCTTATTGAGCGTTGGCGCGCGCAATTCGTATAAGGTCATCTGGCTGAACTGCCCATTCAGCAGTTCCGAGTGAGGCAAGGAAGGTTGGTAATGTCGCAGCCACTTCACCGACCGCATTTGCGAGTAATCAGCATCAAATTCGCTATGCGGCTTGAACTGGTAATCCCCTGTCACTTCGCCGATAGCCCGCAACTTAAAATTGCCATCCGACACGACGATCAGGTCACCGACTTTCATCTTGGCCACAAAGGCTGTCACGCTAGTGATGCCGTAATCGGTCCCTGGGTTTTCTGGCAACACATTGTTATCCGCAAAGCGCGCCTGAACCTGCTGCCGGTTAGCGCAGCCCGCAAAGTTGATTCCGCCACCATAGCCGAGCAGAACGTACCCACCGTCGATGCACTCTTGGAAAATGCTGGCGTCATCGCCCAGCGTATTACCCAGCGACATTTTCCAAACACGCCGCGCACCGACTCCAGCAGGCGCATCAGCCTGTTGAGTTACCTTGGACGCAGCAGCCTCACAGAGTGACTTAAATACCCCATCCACCACGTCATAACGCAATTGGCCAGTTGTCTCATCCGTGCGAGCGCGCAAACCTTCCACAAAGTCCTCATAGCTGAAGCTCTGATGAAAGGTCACAAAGCGGATACGCTCCTTGTCAACAAGCTCATCGAACGCCTCTTTCAAGCGTTTGCGCGAGTCGGGGTCGTCACCACGGTTCTGCTCCAAAAGCTGCGGCGCCAAAATCTTCAGCGCTTCGTTGATCGTGTTGTAGGTCTTGCCGGTGCCGGGCGGGCCGAACAGGATCTGGTTGAGTGGCGGTAGTTCTGTGCTACCGCCGTTGTGCGCAGTGCTCATCTCTGCATCATTGCTCTGCGATTCATTGTTTTCATAGTCGCGTGGCATACGCCCTTCTCCTTCCAATGGCAGCGCTTCCAAAGACACCGCGTTAATCACAGCATCCAGCCACGCGTTGATCTGGGGCTGATCCACCTGCACTCTTGAGTTGATCTGCTCCGCTACACCTTGGCTTTGCAGCAACGCCAAATGGTTCTTCAAATCACGCGCATCACAGGTAAACCCGTCTTTACTCCAGCGGATGCGGAACGCGACCTTGCCATTCTTCTCCGCCCTGGCCTTGCTCCCCACGCGCACGTCGGTAGGGTCAAGGTTCACTGTGTAGTGATCTGCTGTTGGAAAGCGCTGGCGCAGTGTACGAATGAGCGTCCAGAACCAGGCTTTATCCTCCTCGCTCCCCTTCCGAAGCAATTCAGTTACTCGCCTGTCTGGGTATCCCTCAATGGCGCCTGACTGAGCGCTACCATCTTCGCTGTCATCCAATTCAGGAACAGGAAAGTCCTCTGGCCGCTTTGAGTTGCCTTTCATCGCTGCAACAAACGGTTGACCAAGCGCGCTTTCAAGCGCGGTTAACCAGTCATCTACAGCAACTTTGTCAGCAAGACGGCCCGGCTCAGAAACAATCAAGTCCGTTCTACCCGCAGCCTCCAGCGCCTTGCGAAGAGGGGTTTTTCGTTTAGGGCCAAGCCGAATACTTTCAGGAAAAACGGATAAACCAAAAGCGACGTGACTGGCTTTGCTACCTGATTTACAGCCAAAGCCTAGTCCAGTGTATTTTCTCGCTCGTAGAAGGACCGGATAAATATCCACATCAGGATAACGGGCAACAATCGCCTCAATCACCATTTGAACCCAGCGCCTGATATCTTCCTGGCCTTCACGTGCGGAGCAGACTTTTTCTAAATACTCGTCAGTCAACATAAGGTGTTTCGCTCCTTGCGGTCTCCGGCAGACGCAACTGGCCGGAGATCAGGCGGGGTAACAGGGTGTCTCGGAGTTGTGTTAGGGTTTGGGCTTGATGCGTGTTTTCCATCATGCGAGCAATAAGCGGATGAATTGCCTCATTCAATTTCTCTGCAAGCTCTGCTGGCGGGATAACAATCTGATAAGCAGCCAAGTCCTTCCAGTTAACTCGGGGCATCTTTGCACCATTCGAGAGACGATCTGCATAGTTGATCAGCGTCTCACTGAATAAATGCATTGCCACCACACCAAAATAATTTTGAATCTTTGGCTGGCAAACCAAAATATCAGTCGAGCAAACGCCCGCGAACGGGGAAATCACTACCTTATGAAAATAAGGCCGCAGCTTGCCAAACAGAATATCGCCTTCGGAAAAAGCCGCCTTTGCGCTCTCCAAACCTTCAGCATTGCCCCAGCTAGTCAAACTCAGAGATTTCCGGGGAATGTGCTCAAGCCCGACGTAATGCAAATCGGCGCGCAGTTCGGAAACTTGCATTTGCTGCCTTGCAGTCTGTGCAATATCTCCCAGCGTCCCAACCTTCCACCCCTTCGGCACCAAGCCCAGTTCGGACTCTTCAAAGCTATCGGGAAACAGGGCGGCGGTGGTGGCGTCCATGGCCGCTTTCGTCATCCTGCCTTCAGCGGCACTCATACTTCCCTGTATAGCGCCTTCCGGCTGGCGGCCTTCGGCCTTGGCGCGCACGGGGTCGAAATCGACGAACCAGGATTTGAACAGCGCCTGGGCGATGGCTTCGAGGGTGGCGTTGGTTTCGCGTAGCAGGGTGATGCGGTCATCGAGAACGCCAAGCACAGATACAGCGTCGTGCATGTCAGCCTTGCTTGCCGGGTACGAGATAGGCAAGTTCCGAACTTCAGTTAACGAAATGTATTGCTGCGTTGACCCCTTCTTACGCTGCTCGATCAATTGCTGACCCTGAGGGGATCTCAAAAAATAGTAGAGCCACTTGGCTCGAAGCTCTGTACCGCACTTCAAAAGCCCCACGTTCTTGATAGCGAAACTGGGAGCCTCTTGGTCGACAATACAGATTTCACCAACAGTTCCGATCATCGTAAGGAGTAGATCCCATTGATCCACTTTGCTACGACGATTGATATCAACGTAGTCCTCTTCAGAAATAAAATAGGCAGAATCAAGGAAGAGGCCACCATTTTTAACGTTTTTTGACGTTACAAGAAGCTTTCCAACACTTGTCTGTTTAGGACTGTCATGGGTGCCGTCTGCTACACGCAAACAATACTTGTCACATGGCACTGTCACAAAAGCCGGGGCAATCTCATAACTCATACCCCAGCCCCCCCAGCTTCTGCCGGATCAACTGATCGAGCTCTGCGCCCTTCTGCATCTGCTCACCAAGTTGCTTAGTCAGCCGTTGCATCTTCTCGGCAAAGGCCTCGTCGTCATCCTCCACTTCCTCAGCACCGACATAGCGCCCAGGCGTCAGTACATGGCCGTGCTCGGCGATTTCGGCGAGTTTGACGCTGCGGCAAAAGCCGGCGATGTCCTGGTATTCGGCAATCTCACCGCCCACATCCAGCGGCTCGCCGCGCCAGTTGGCGACGGTTTGCGCGATGCGTTCGATATCGGCGTCGGTCAGTTCGATCTGTACGCGGCTGACGCTGGTGCCGAGTTTGCGGGCATCAATAAACAGCACCTGCCCGCTGCGGTCGACGCCGCCGGGGCTTTGGCTATGACGTTTGTCCTTGGCGAGAAACCACAGGCAGGCGGGAATCTGGGTGTTGAAGAACAGCTGGCCGGGCAAGGCGACCATCACTTCCACCACATCGGCCTCGACCATGGCGCGGCGAATTTCGCCTTCGCTGTTCTGGCTGGAGCTCATGGAGCCGTTGGCCAGCACGATGCCGGCGCGGCCACTGGGCTTGAGGTGATACAGCATGTGCTGCAGCCAGGCGTAGTTAGCATTGCCCTGTGGCGGCGTGCCAAACACCCAGCGCGGGTCGCCTTCCAGGCTGCCATGCCACCAGTCGCTGATATTGAACGGCGGGTTGGCCAATACGAAGTCGGCGCGCAGGTCCGCGTGCTGATTGCGGATAAAGGTATCCGCCGGCTCCTTGCCCAGATTGAAGTCGATACCACGAATGGCCAAGTTCATCGCCGCCAGCCGCCAGGTAGTGGGGTTGGACTCCTGGCCGTAGATGGACACATCGCCCAGCTTGCCGCCGTGGGCCTCAATAAACTTCTCCGACTGCACGAACATGCCGCCCGAGCCGCAGCACGGGTCGTACACCTTGCCGTGGTGCGGGTTAAGCACTGCGACCAGGGTTTTCACGATGCTGGCCGGCGTATAGAACTGGCCGCCCTTTTTTCCCTCGGCGCTGGCGAACTGGCCGAGGAAGTATTCGTACACTTGCCCCAGCAGATCGCGCGCCTTGCCGGTGTCGTCACCAAAGCCGATGGTCGAAACCAGATCCACCAGCTCGCCCAGCTTGCCGTCCGGCAGTTGGGCGCGAGCGTAACGCTTGTCCAAGATGTTCTTCAGGCGCGGGTTCTCTGCCTCAATGGCCGCCAGCGCATCATCAATGCGCTTGCCGATGTCCGCCTGCTTGGCAGCTGAACGGATCGACTCCCAGCGTGCCACTCCCGGCACCCAGAACACGTTGACCTCGCGGTAGTAATCGCGATCTTCCAGCTCGGCGGCCAGCAACTCCGGATCGTCATCGCCCAGGTAGTAGTCGTCGCTTTCATCGGTCAGCTTGCGCTCCAACTCGGCGCGGCGGCTGGCGAAGCTGTCGGAAATGTACTTGAGGAAGATCAGCCCAAGCACGATGTGCTTGTACTCGGCGGCATCCATATTAGCGCGCAGCTTGTCGGCGGTCGCCCAGAGGGTCTTCTTCAGGTCATCCATGCTGCTGACAGCGGCTTTCTCGGCGCTGTGCGCCGGTTTCTTTACTGCCGCAGGCTTCGCAGCCACAGCGCTGCCATCGGCCTCACTGCGCTTGACCGAACCACCACGCCCTCGTCCTTTCTGCAGCACGCCCTGCGCAATCAACGCATCACGCGCCTCGACAAATGCATCCTGAGACAGATCGGGAAAGGCAGCGCTCAACTGCTCGAACAACGACTGGTTGCCAATGCTGGAACCATCGACCGGCACCAAAGCCAACAGCGACTGCGACAGGCGGGCCTGATCATGCATAACGAAACTCCTGCAAGCCACGCTACGGCGGCCTTGAAACAACGCGGATTACCGGAGGCAAGCAGGGAGGAAGAGCGAAGCAGGCAGCATCACGCGGTCCATCCCTGATGACCTGCGGCGAAGTGTGATGGCCATCACTTTAGCCAGCGACAGTCACGGGGTAAAGCGGTTGTTGTCTCCCGCGGTGTTTTTGCCGGAGACGCTGAAACAGAGTCGGTCATCCATGACCAAGGGGTTCCATCCCTGCCCACTCCAAGCGGGCACAGTTGGATGATATGTCGCGTTAGCTGACAGACCAATAATGGTCATGCATACAGGTCAAGTTTTCAGGCAGGTCTGACGCAATTCGCCTAAGCAGACAGGGCACTAGTTACCTTATTCCGTCTGTGTGCCGGAGTAACCCAGCACACACGCAACAATTCTTTCTTCCCAAGTTTGCCGCAGGGCGATGCCCGAGATCCGCTCGATGATAGTCGAAGCCGGCAACGCCTCAGCGAGTAGCGCCTTGCGAATGTCACGCAAGCGGACAATCTGTGAGCGTCGAGCAACCTTGTTCAGATAGCCAAACCATGTAGGCCGCACGAGATCCAACCAGGCGTCTGCCAGCTGCGCCCAATCGGGGCAGCCTTCTATGTGGTTATGCTTGAGCGTCTGTAACAAACGCTGAATAGCATCAGCCTGACCAGTGCTTTCAATCCACCCCTTGCGGCTTGCCCAGACCGAAATAACATCCTGCATCTGATCCAGTGCACGCTGTTTACGTTGCGGCAGCAACAGCCGCTCCTGCTCAGACAACCTTACGAGGAAGCGCTCAAGTTGCCGCCCAGCACCATGACTGAGCGGGAGGTCCTTCTGCCCCTGCCCCAAGCGTTGCCGCAGCTGTTCGACAATATCCGGCAAATGCACCAACGGCTTAGGCTGCTGATCAACGATCAACACCCAGCGAGGCGCCCTTTTGGCCTCTCCGGCCAGACAAACAAATAGCCACGGTTGATCGGACTTCACCAGACTGACACGGGACAAGACCGCCAGAGTTTCTTCTCTAACCATGGTGTAGTCCTCTGCCGTCAGCATCGCTCGATCCCCTTCGAGCAGCCCTCGCACCGCTGCGAATGCATCCTCAACACCGTCCCAGGGGATAGATGCGCGCTCCTCAAGCTCCTGCTGCTGTTGCTCTGGTGTTATCAGCCGCTCTGGTCCTGAGTTGGCCAGCAGGGCATCGGGCAGTTGCAAGTTACCGCCAAGCGAAGACTCAACATCCTCTACGCGCGCAATAAACCGCTCATCTGCCTTGAGAGCAAAGGTATCGGCGTCCCTGGGCCACCAGCATTCGATGCTGTCATGGGGGCTATCCATACGGTCTATGCGACCGACCCGCTGCTCGGCGTAACGCACCACACTGGGCATATCCAGATGCACCATTGCCGAGGCGCGCTGCAGGTTAACGCCCTCAGACAAGGCATCGCTGCACAGCGCGATCACCCGCCCCTTCCCACGCTCAGGATCGAGTCGCGCCTGCAGCGCCTGGTTCTGCCGTTTCTTGCCCCCTACCCCAAGCAAAACCTCGACACGGTTGTCGCCATGCGGCCGCGCTATAAGGTACTGAAGATAACGTAACGTCAAAGGAAAATGATCGAAGGCAATGACTTGCTCGTGCTGCCGAGCCAGGCCAAGTAAAAGCTGGCATTTACGTTGCTCCCTGCCGTCGCTCATGCGCTCCAAGCGCATCAGGATATAGGTGTAACGACCTACCTCCGCTTCGCACTCCCGGCGATGCTCCTCCGGGTCTGATAGCCATGTAGGCAAGTCGATGCCCAGACGATTCTCAGGAACACGCCCCTGCAGAGCAGTAATACGCTCCCGCATATTGCCGGTGGCATCATCGCCCTCCACTGCAAGATCATGCTGCAGATGCAACCGTTGCAATGCCTCGCGCTCACCAAGAATATGCCGGAACAAGGCCAGTCGAGATGAACGCAAACTGGCCATAACATGATGACAGGCAAGCCCCTTGGCGGATTTTAGCCGCATTTGCAGGTACGCCTCAGCACTCATTCCGGATCGAGCATGGCTCTCGGGCAGATACAAAGCTTTTTCAAAATGCGTTATGCCCACCAATGACCGGGCAATTGCCAGGATCTCTCCGGCAAGCTTAATGTCGTTCGCACTTTCATTCAGCTCGTAGACCTGCGAATGATGCTCCGGATATCGGCAAACTCGGCCGGTAGGCAAGCGGTATGCGTCCGGTTCAAGATCGACCATGCTGTTGAGCTGTTTCTTGGTGCGACGCACCATGAATCCGGCCAATGCACTCTTAAGCGTCGCGAGATCCTCTGGTGCCGCGTCTCTCAACCCGCCTTTCAGACGCGTCAGTCGTTCCAGGCTGGCTAGCACCTGATCATCGAAGTTGTCTGCACCAAGAATGTCGATCATACGCAGCAGGTCGCTGGCGGATCGATTGAACGGGGTTGCTGTAAACAGCACGACCTGATCTGCCAGGTTATGAACCAATTGACGAGAGCGGTTAGACGTCTGGCTCAGGAAATTGTGCGCCTCATCAACCGCCAGGGTTTGTGACCGCACCATCAGGTCGGAGATGACGCTCTCGTCCCCTGCTCTGGAGTGACTCAATGCGCCATGAGAGCGAATATTGATCTGGAGGAAG
>NZ_FOUD01000032.1 GCF_900114765.1 Halopseudomonas pachastrellae | reverse complement strand
CGCAAAGTGATCTATACCACCAACGCCATTGAGTCGGTGAACATGAGTTTGCGCAAGATAACCAAGAACCGCGGCTCGTTCCCCAGCGACGAGGCGCTGCTGAAACTGTTCTATCTGGCGCTACGCAACATCAGCAAGAAATGGACGATGCCGATCCGTGACTGGAAAGCGGCACTGACACGCTTTACGATCAGCTACGAAGGCAGGCTGCCACAGTAGTAACCCCATCCCCGGTTACACAGAATTCTGCACACCCTCCCGAAGTCCAGGCTACCGGCGGTAATAACTACCTGCCGTTGATCTGGAAGCATTTCAGGTCCCATCGCTCGCTGTTGTTCCGTCTCAGCCACCTTCTCCAACTGGAGCCCACGACTCAGGATCGGTCGCTGGTTCAGGCACTTCAACTGATACAGGACAGCGAGAATTTGCACCGCGAGTGGATCGACGAGCACGTCGACTTGTCGTTTGCGTCGGAGCGCTGGGTCAAGGTCGTTCGTCGTTCTGCCAGTGAGGGGCCACCGACCAACCGGCGCTATCTGGAAGTTTGCGTATTCTCCTACCTGGCCAACGAACTGCGATCCGGTGACATGTGCGTACAAGGGTCGGAATCCTTCGCCGACTATCGCAAGCAGTTGCTACCCTTGGACGAATGTCTCCAGCGACTACCAGCCTACTGCGAAAAGATGGAACTGCCTGGCACGGCGAAGGAATTTGTTACCTCCCTCAAGACCCAGTTGGAGGAAACCGCGCAGCAACTGGATGACAAATTCCCCTCTTGCCGAGGGGACGTATCGATCAACGAAGCCGGCGAACCGGTATTGCGCCGAGTGACGGCGCGCGACATCCCGCCATCGGCCATCTCGCTACAGACGGCCCTCATGCAACGCATGCCGGCCAGGCACGTACTCGACATCATGGCCAACATCGAGCACTGGATTCAGTTCACTCGACATTTCGGGCCGATGTCCGGCAACGAGCCGAAGCTCAAAGAGCCTGCCGAGCGCTATCTGATGACCATCTTCGCAATGGGCTGCAATCTCGGCCCCAACCAGGCCGCGCGGCATCTGGCCGGTAATGTCACGCCACACATGCTGTCCTATACGAATCGCCGCCACCTATCGTTGGAGAAGCTGGACAAGGCTAACCGCGAGCTGGTGGAACTCTATCTGCAACTTGATCTGCCTAAGCTCTGGGGCGATGGCAAGGCGGTGGCAGCGGACGGCACGCAGTTCGACTTCTATGATGACAACCTGCTGGCCGGCTACCACTTCCGCTACCGCAAGATGGGTGCCGTGGCCTATCGGCACGTGGCCAACAACTACATCGCTGTGTTCCAGCACTTCATCCCACCTGGCATCTGGGAGGCGATTTACGTAATTGAGGGGCTGCTAAAGGCTGATCTCAGTGTTGAGGCAGACACTGTGTATTCAGATACGCAGGGGCAATCGGCGACAGTTTTTGCCTTCACCCATCTGCTGGGCATCAACCTGATGCCGCGTATCCGCAACTGGCGTGACCTGGTGATGTGCCGGCCGGATCGCGGCGCGTCGTACAAGCATATCAACCGCCTGTTCACCGACACTGCCGACTGGCACTTGATCGAAACCCACTGGCAAGATCTGATGCAGGTCGCGCTGTCCATCCAAGTCGGCAAAATCTCCTCGCCTATGCTGCTGCGAAAACTCGGCTCCTACAGCCGGCGCAACAAGCTCTACCATGCGGCACAGGCGCTGGGCAGAGTGATCCGTACGATCTTCCTGCTCAACTGGATCGGCAGCCGCGAGTTGCGCCAGGAAGTCACCGCGAACACCAACAAGATCGAGTCCTACAACGGTTTCTCGAAGTGGCTTTCGTTCGGTGGCGACGTGATTGCCGAAAACGATCCGGACGAACAGCAAAAACGTCTGCGCTACAACGACATGGTGGCCTCATCGGTGATCCTGCAGAACACCGTGGATATGATGCGCATCTTGAAGAAATTGGCCCGAGAGGGTTGGCAGTTCACCGACGAGGACGTGTCGTTCCTCAGCCCTTACCTGACCAGCAACGTCAAGCGCTTCGGCGAATTCAACCTCAAGCTCAACCGGCCACCGGAGCCTTGGATCAAGGACTTGGTGTTCCAACAAGCTGCCGGCTCGCTGCGGGTGATCACCCCTCGCCAGCTAGATACCGAGAAAACCACATGATCAATGTTCCTCCCGCATCCTTTCGCGTTACACCGTACGGCGAAGTCGATGCAGTGGCGTTGGAAAACTTGCGCGACGGCTTCGACACCCCTCAACTGCTCCGGCTGGTTGATCGATTGGACGCCTGCTCGCTAGAAATGGGCGGAACCACCGCCATTCGCGATGAGCTGCTGAGATTGCATGCGATGGTTCTGACGATAGTTGAGGGCATCGCTCTTACGGTGCCTGCCGAGAGTGCCTGTATCTGGGCAGAGGCCGAATCTCTACAGACGGATCTTGAGGCGCTGGCTTTTGCACGGTTCGGTATTCATCAAAATGAAGCGGCCGAGCATCGAACAATGGAGGCATAGGCTAGGCCAGCAGGCGGTATCTGCGCGAGCTACTTTTTCAGCAGCTCGCTTCAACATACATACGACCTGACATACCAGAGAACCTGACAGAAATGTAATGGTTACTCCAGCCTTTGGTCAGGACGCTTTGCATATACTGGCTGTCAGACGCTGCAAGCATTGAAAAACCGCAAATGTCCCTGCAATAGGCCAAGTTCGTCGCTAACCAATCCTTAAGGTGCCCCGTATGTCCTCTCAGCAGTGCCATCACCAGCCCGACCAAACGAAAGGTACTGCAGCACTCACAGACCCCGTCTGCGGGATGAAGGTGGAAGAGGATAGCGAGCATCAAGAGCATTATCAGGGAAGCACTTACCGCTTCTGCAGCCAGGGTTGCCAGTCCAAGTTTCGTTCCGACCCTGCTCGATATCTCGCTGCACCGCAGGCTCATGGGACCTCCTCTCGGGCATCTACCCCACCCGCACAGAAACCACCCGCCGGTGATGCAACGACAGAGTACACCTGCCCAATGCACCCTGAAATCCGCCAAATGGGGCCAGGTGATTGCCCTATTTGCGGGATGTCATTGGAACCGCTGATTCCTGAACTCGACGAGGAGGAAAATCCTGAACTCAAGGACTTTTCGAAACGATTCTGGTGGTCGCTGCCCCTGACCGTAGCAGTGACACTGTTGGCCATGGCGGGACATGCGATACCGCTGTTTCACGGGGCTAGCCAGAACTGGGTTGAACTGGCCCTCACGACCCCGGTTGTCTTGTGGGCAGGCTGGCCATTTTTCGCGCGCGGTCTCGCCTCGGTCAAACATCGCAGCCCAAACATGTGGACCTTGATCGGGCTTGGCACGGGGGCTGCCTATATTTACAGCGTCGTAGCAACCCTCTTACCGAGCATGTTTCCAGAGTCATTCACAGTAGGCGGCCGGATAGGCGTTTATTACGAAGCCGCCGCGGTGATCATTTCATTGACTCTGCTGGGCCAGTTGCTGGAATTGAAGGCCCGCTCGCAGACGTCCTCGGCAATTAAGTCCCTGCTTGGCTTATCACCTAAAACCGCTCGCCGTATCGCCAAAGATGGTTCAGAGGAGGACATCCCGCTCACACATGTTCATGAGGGCGACCATCTGCGCGTTCGTCCTGGTGAAAAGGTACCCGTTGATGGAGAGGTATTGGAGGGCGAGAGCGCCGTCGATGAATCCATGCTAACGGGCGAGCCGGTTCCGGTGACGAAGCGGACAGGCGATTCGCTTATCGGCGCGACGATGAACACGAGCGGCTCGCTTGTCATGCGAGCCACTAAGGTTGGCTCCGGGACCATGCTTTCACAAATCGTCCAGATGGTTGCGAATGCACAACGCTCCAAAGCACCCATGCAGCGAATGGCAGACACGGTTGCAGGTTATTTCGTGCTGACGGTCATCGGTATCGCCTTGCTGACATTCTTTGCATGGGGCCTGTTCGGGCCTGACCAGGGCTGGGTATTCGGCCTGATCAATGCAGTTGCGGTTTTGATCATTGCTTGCCCTTGCGCACTTGGCCTGGCAACGCCTATGTCGATCATGGTTGCCACAGGCAAAGCGGCTGGAAGCGGTGTGCTTTTCAGAGACGCAGGCGCCATCGAGAATGTCCGTAAGGTAGACACGCTGATTGTCGATAAAACTGGAACGTTAACCGAGGGCCGACCTGTTTTCGATCGGGCGGTAGGCGTCACGCCGTTCGATGCTCAGGAAGTCATCCGTTTGTCTGCCAGCTTGGATCAAGGTAGCGAGCATCCCCTAGCCCACGCCATCGTGGACCATGCGAGAAGCGAGGGTATTCAGTTGGTAAAGCCAGAGACCTTCGAGTCAGGGTCAGGGATCGGAGTCCGTGGTCTGGTGGAAGGCAAGCAGCTACAGCTAGGCAACACCGCGCTTATGGAGGATGCGGGTGTGAGCGTCGAGCCGTTGAAAGATCAGGCAGAAAAAATGCGAGAGAGCGGTACCAGCATTGTTTACCTGGCTGTTGATGGGGCACTTGCCGGCTTGCTGGCCGTATCGGACCCGATCAAACCGACGTCCAAGGAAGCTGTAGCGCGGCTCCAAGCGGAGGGCGTGCAAGTCATCATGGCCACCGGCGACGGGCTTACCACTGCCCGCGCGGTGGCTCGTGAGCTATCGATCGATGAAGTGCATGGTGAAGTGAAGCCGCAGGACAAGGAGGCGCTGGTGGTTAAGCTACAAGCCCTCGGTAAAGTAGTGGCCATGGCAGGCGACGGAATAAATGACGCTCCGGCTCTCGCTAGGGCTGACGTAGGCATCGCGATGGGTACGGGTACCGACGTCGCGATGAATAGCGCCCAAGTCACGCTCGTTAAAGGTGACCTGATGGGAATACTTCGCGCCCGTACGCTTTCGGTGGCGACAGTTCGCAATATGCGTCAGAACCTTCTGTTTGCATTTATGTACAACGGGTTGAGCATCCCGATTGCTGCAGGTCTGCTCTATCCGTTCTTTGGACTGTTGCTGTCTCCGATGATTGCTGCCCTGGCCATGAGCCTCAGCTCAGCATCGGTTGTGTTCAACGCCCTCCGGCTCCGTAAAGCGCGTGTAGTTTGAAGCCTGTCGGCTTAGGCTTCGGTTGCGAAGCGACCGATTGCCTCATTGATTGCTCATGAATTGCCCCGTAAACTGAAAATATGAAGTCCTACATGCGCTCCTTCCTTATCCTGCTGCTAGTGCTCGCGCTTCCGATCAATGGGATAGCGGAAATGCTCATGACGGTTGGATCGTCCGGGCATCACATGATGTCCGATATGGAAGGTGTGGGCGCCATGACGACCGACCACGCTTCGATGGTTGGCGCCGATGATGGTGCTGAACACGAGTGCTGTGAAGCGAATGAGCATGGAACGGCGACCGTCTGCAAGACGGGCCAAGAATGCAAAACTGCAAGTATCCTTCAGCTTGTCTCAATAAAAGCCCAGCTGATGCCTGCTGCTGAACCCGTGACCACTCCCTATAACGGCCTGATCCCCTCTAGCCTTTTAGACGCCGTCTGGCGTCCACCCCGCGTCTAATTCCGATCAAATTATAGGAACCGCCCGAGTGAGCATTCGGGCCGGCTACTGCGCGCCTTTGGCTCGCATGAAAGATCAGGAATCCTTCGCAAATGAAACCCCGTATTTATTGGGCGCCGCCGTACGTGGCCGCCTTGATCATGGGCGCGCTCTCGTTTCCAGGGTTAGCGTCCGCTTTGACCTTAGAACAAGCTCTGAGCGTGGCCGAGCAAGACGCGCCTTCGCTGCATGCGCAAGCCGCCAACCTAGAGGCAGCGCGTAGCGCAGCCATCCCAGCAGGCGAGCTCCCTGACCCAAAACTGAAGCTTGGCCTGCAAAACGTGCCCATTGAAGGTGACGCTCGCTGGCAGTTGGAGCAAGAGGCCATGACCATGCAAATGGTTGGGGTCATGCAAGATGTGCCAAACCGAGCGAAAAGGCGCGCTCGTGTCGAGGCCGCGCAGGCTAGTGTTGCGCTCGCAAACGCCCAGCAAACGGTTGAACGTCTCGGTGTGCGCCAAGCAACCGCCGAGGCATGGATCGCTAGCTTCGCGGTCGAGCAGAAGCTAAGCCTTTTCAAGCAGCTTTACAGCGAGAATCAGCTCCTTTCGCGGGCTGTTGAGGCCCGCATTGCTGGCGGCAGCGGACTAACCGCAGACAGCGTACTTCCGAGGCAAGAGGCAGCATTGCTGGCTGAACAAGAGGATGAGCTGCTGCGTAACCAGGCTGTTGCGCGGGCCGGCCTCCGGCGCTGGATAGGCGAGCTAGCAGGCCAGCCGCTTACAGGTGACTGGCCGCAATGGCTTGCCGCCATTGATAACTATCAGCACAACCTGAACCGGCACCGGGCGTTACTCGCCTTCGACCCGATGACTCGTGAAGCGGAGGCAAAGGTTCACCAGGCCATCGCAGAGAAAACACCGGATTGGAGTTGGGGGATCGACTACCTGCGACGTGGCCGTGAGTACGGCGACATGGTGAACCTCAGCGTCAGCTTCGACCTGCCGCTGTTTACCAGCTCTCGGCAGGATCCGAAGATCGCGGCCGAACGAGCTCGCCTTGCCCAGATCGAGGCTAAGCGCCAAGCGACCTTGCGCCTGTACAACCAAGAGCTGAGTACTGACCTCGCTGAGTATCAGCGTCTGGACCGCGCACTCATCCGCCTCGACAAAACCTTACTACCCCTCGCTGAAGAGAAGGTCCGCCTTGCCATGGCGGACTACCGCGCCGGGAACGGCGAGCTGACCGCCGTGATCGACGCGCGCCGCCAGCTTGTCGAGACCCGCCTGCGTCGTATTGACGTAGCCCGCGACCGATCGCTGAGCAACGCCCGCTTGCATTTCGCCTTTGGAGATACCCGACCATGACATTTCAACTCAAACGGCTGGCCGTCGTCCTAAGCCTCCCGCTGATTATCAGTACGGCGAGCCTTGTCGCTCTGTCTACTTCTGTCTTTGCCCAAGCGGCAGATGAAGGCAAGGAGGTGCTTTATTGGTACGACCCGATGTATCCGCAACAGAAGTTCGATGAGCCAGGAAAGTCCCCATTCATGGACATGGATCTAGTCCCGCGCTATGCCGATGAGGGAGGCGACGGGGCGTCGATGAGCATCGATCCGAGCGTGACGCAGAACCTTGGCATGCGCCTGGCGACCGCAACACGTGAGTCAATTAGCCAATCGCTCGAAGCCACAGGTGCATTGATGTTTGACGAGCGAGACGTGGCTGTCGTGCAGGCGCGCGCCGGGGGCTTCGTCGAGCGCGTCTACGACCGAGCGCCGGAAGACGTCATTGAGAAAGGGGCGCCGCTTGCAGATCTGCTTATCCCTGAGTGGGCTGCTGCACAGGAAGAGTACCTAGCACTGAGAAAGATCGGCGAACCCCAGCTGCTCGCAGCAGCCCGTCAGCGGTTGCGCCTTGCCGGCATGCCGGCAGAGGTCATTGCGCAGCTGGAACGGACCGGTAAAGCGCGCCCCGTCTGGACCGTGACGAGCCCGATCGGTGGCGTATTAGAAAGTCTTGATGTCCGCGAGGGCATGACCGTACCCGCCGGCGCATCTCTTGCGCGTGTCAATGGGCTGGACACGGTTTGGCTAGAAGTTGCAGTACCAGAGGCGCAGATCGCACATTTAGCGCCTGGGCAATCAGTAACTGCGCGCCTGCCCGCTTTTTCGGGCGAAACGCTGGAAGGAACGATCCAGACTGTACTATCGCAGGCCAACCTGGATAGCCGCACTGTGCGTGTCCGGGTTGAGCTACCTAACCCACAACAGCGGCTTCGTCCTGGCATGACGGCCGAGGTGACGTTGAGTCGCAATGTTGAAGATGCCTTGGTCATCCCAACCGAGGCGGTCATTCGCACCGGCCGGCGAGCATTGGTGATGCTCGCTGAGGATGAAGGCCGTTACCGTCCCGTTGAGGTCCGCACCGGTCGAGAATTCGATGACAAAACAGAGGTACTTGAAGGGCTGGAAGCCGGTCAGAAGGTGGTGGCGTCCGGTCAGTTCCTCCTGGATTCCGAGGCTAGCCTACGCGGACTGACCGCTCAGGGTTTGGAGCAGCCTACATCTTCCACCGGTCCTGCTTTGCACGAGGCTGAAGGCACGGTCGTCAGCCTGGAAGATGGCATGGTTGGCCTGTCACATGGGCCGTTCAAGACGCTGAACATGCCTGGGATGACCATGTCCTTCCCGGTTGCCGATCAGTCCCTCTTATCAGGCTTGCAAACGGGCGACCGCGTCCGTGTTGGCGTGCGTGAAAGCGACGAAGGCCTGATCATCGAGCGCATCGAGAAGCTCGGGGGCCAGCAATGATCGCAGCCATAATCCGATGGTCAGTGGCCAACCGCTTACTGATCTTGCTCGCCACTTTGTTTGCGGTCGCCTGGGGTATCTGGTCGGTCAAGAACACCGCTGTCGATGCGTTGCCAGACCTTTCCGACGTTCAGGTCATAATTCGCACGCCATACCCAGGGCAGGCGCCGCAGATTGTCGAGAATCAGGTCACCTACCCGCTGACGACGACCATGCTGTCTGTCCCCGGCGCGAAGACAGTCCGCGGCTACTCCTTCTTCGGGGATAGCTACGTGTACGTCCTGTTCGAGGACGGCACAGACCTCTATTGGGCCCGTTCGCGGGTGCTTGAGTACCTGAGTCAGGTGCAGAGTCGGCTTCCCGCTGCCGCCAAACCTGCCTTGGGGCCCGACGCCACGGGTGTTGGTTGGATCTACCAGTATGCTTTGGTGGACCGAACGGGCAAACATGACCTCTCGCAGCTGCGCTCCCTGCAGGACTGGTTTCTGCGCTATGAGCTCAAAACATTGCCCAACGTGGCGGAAGTCGCGCCCATAGGCGGGATGGTCAAGCAGTACCAGGTCGTACTCGATCCCGTACGCATGGCCAGCAGGGGCGTGACGCAGCAGCAGATTGCAAAGGCGATCGATGAGGCCAACCGTGAAACTGGCGGGAGCGTTCTAGAGCTAGCAGAAACCGAGTTCATGGTTCGTGCGACAGGGTATCTGGAGACTCTCAAGGACTTTCGAGCCATTCCTTTGCGTCTCGACGGCGGCGTGCCTGTGACGCTAGGGGACGTTGCGCATATCCAGCTCGGCCCGGAAATGCGCAGGGGTATTGCCGAGCTTGATGGCGAAGGTGAGGTAGTCGGTGGAGTCGTTATCCTGCGTAGCGGCAAGAACGCTCGCGAAACCATCGCTGCCGTTCAAACCAAGCTTGATGAGCTCAAAGCGAGCCTTCCCGAAGGCGTTGAAATCGTCACGACTTACGACCGTAGCAAGCTGATCGACAGTGCCGTTGAAAACCTCACCCACAAGCTCATCGAGGAATTCATTGTCGTTGCGCTGGTTTGCGCAATATTCCTGTGGCACCTGCGCTCATCTCTGGTCGCCATCGTTTCGTTGCCGATCGGCATCCTGATTGCTTTTATCATCATGCAGCGGCAAGGCATCAACGCAAACATCATGTCGTTGGGCGGCATCGCGATCGCGATCGGAGCGATGGTCGACGCGGCAATCGTCATGATCGAAAACGCCCACAAGCACATCGAGGGCTGGCACAAGCGGCATCCTGGCTCAACTTTGAAGGGCCAAGAGCACTGGAAGGTAATCACTGACGCGGCCGTTGAAGTCGGGCCGGCACTGTTCTTCAGCCTGCTGATCATCACGCTGTCGTTCATACCAGTGTTCACCCTGGAGGCGCAGGAAGGCCGACTGTTCGGTCCACTGGCGTTCACCAAAACCTATGCAATGGCGGCCGCCGCGGGCCTGTCCGTCACGCTGGTTCCAGTACTCATGGGGTATTGGATACGGGGCAAAATCCCGGATGAACACCGCAATCCGCTCAACCGTGGCCTCATCTGGATCTACAAGCCGGCCCTGGATGCGGTGCTGCGCTGGCCCAAGATGACCCTGCTGGTGGCGGTTCTGGTTTTTCTGACTGGCTTGTGGCCCGCCTCTCGCCTCGGTGGGGAGTTCTTGCCACCGCTGGATGAAGGCGACCTCCTTTATATGCCCACTGCACTTCCAGGCCTCTCCGCTCAGAAGGCTTCCGAGCTATTGCAACAGACAGACCGGCTGATCAAAACGGTTCCAGAGGTCGCACATGTGTTCGGCAAGGCTGGTCGAGCCGACACCGCTACCGATCCCGCCCCGCTGGAAATGTTCGAGACGACCATTCAGTTCAAGCCGAAGGATCAATGGCGCCCTGGGATGACGCCTGACAAGCTGGTTGAGGAGTTGGATCGCACCGTACAGGTACCTGGATTAGCCAATCTGTGGATCCCGCCGATTCGAAACCGTATCGATATGCTGGCGACGGGTATCAAGAGCCCGATCGGGGTGAAAGTGTATGGCACTGACTTGGCACAGATCGACAACGCCACCCAGGCAGTGGAAAAAATCGCCAAAACGGTGCCTGGGGTCAGTTCGGCGCTTGCTGAGAGACTGACCGGCGGCAGGTATATCGATGTGGATATCGATCGTGTCGCCGCCGCACGCTACGGCCTGAATATCGCGGACGTGCAATCGATTGTGGCCGGTGCCATCGGTGGTCAAACCATTGGTGAAACCGTGGAAGGGCTCGCCAGGTATCCGATCAACCTCCGCTATGGTCGCGAATGGCGCGACTCGATAACCGATCTGCGCAACCTGCCTATCTACACGCCGCAAGGCAGTCAGATCACCTTGGGGACGGTGGCCAAGGTACAGGTGACCGATGGGCCGCCCATGCTCAAAAGCGAAAACGCAAGGCTATCGGGTTGGGTTTACGTTGATGTTCGTGGCCGCGACATGGCGGCGGTCGTGGGCGATCTGAGGAAAAAAATCAGCGAAGGGGTCCAACTCGAGTCCGGCATGAGCATCAGCTATTCCGGCCAATTCGAATTCATGGAGCGAGCTAATGCGAAGCTGAAGCTCGTCGTGCCGGCTACCTTGCTGATCATTTTTGTCTTGCTTTACCTCACGTTTGCCCGCTTTGGCGAGGCGCTGCTCATCATGGCTACGCTGCCATTCGCCCTGACCGGTGGCGTCTGGTTCCTGTATCTGCTGGGGTACAACCTCTCCGTCGCGACAGGTATCGGCTTCATTGCGCTCGCAGGGGTTTCTGCAGAGTTCGGTGTGATCATGTTGCTGTACCTAAAGAATGCCTGGATCGAGCGCCTTGATGCCGGAGCTCAAAGTGAGGGCGCCCTCCTCGACGCGATTCGCGAAGGCGCTGTGCAACGGGTGCGCCCTAAGGCCATGACTGTCGCAGTAATCATCGCCGGTCTGCTTCCCATCCTTTGGGGCGGCGGGACCGGCAGCGAAATCATGAGCCGCATCGCCGCGCCAATGGTAGGCGGCATGATCACCGCGCCTTTGCTCTCCTTGTTCGTTCTGCCGGCAGCTTACCTGCTGATGCGCCGCCGGCAATTGCGTGTAACACCCCAGCAAGCAACCAACTCCCCTGGAGAACATCTATGAACATCAAGCACATCACCCTTGCCTCACTCTTCCTAGTACCAGTCGCCTATGCCGCCGACAAGGAGCCAATGGACGGCATGCCGATGGATCACAAAGGCATGAACATGCCAATGGACCAGAAGTCGGCGGGACAGACCGCTACAGCCACAGGTACGGTCAAGAAAGTAAACACCGAGAGCGGAACCGTCACCATTGCCCACGGCCCGGTCGAAGCGTTGGGCTGGCCGTCGATGACGATGGGCTTCAAAGCAAAGCCTGATCAGCTCCAAACGCTGAAAGAAGGGGACCAGGTCGAATTCGAGTTCTCCTCGGAAGGTATGGATTCCACCATTACGCGCATCGAAAAGCAGTAAAGAGCAGAAAGCGACCGCCGCAGGCGCGGCGGTCGTACCAACACGAGAATGAAGCGATTACCGCTTTGTAACCTTGGCAACAGCTTCTTGTAAGTAGCAAGCCTTTAATCTACAGGCATCAACTAACCAAGAGGTGCAAACCATGAACCGCATAACCAAAGTAATCGTTCCTTTTATTCTGACCGTTGCTTCCTCGCTTGCAATGGCCGAAGGCGGAAGCGAACGTACGCTGAATCGCTTAAATGATGAATCGCCCCGGATTTCCTAGACACTTTCCAGGCTCAGTAAATGTTGCCTTTCAAACTCTACCGGTGACAGCTGGTTGTTGAAACCGTGTCGGCGTTTTGGGTTGTAAAACATCTCGATGTAGTCGAACACGTCAGCGCGAGCATCCTGCCTAGTGCTGTAGATCTTTCGCCTAATCCGTTCCCGCTTCAGCAGTTGGAAAAAACTTTCCGCTACCGCGTTGTCATGGCAGTTACCACGCCGACTCATGCTACCAAGCAAGTTATTGGCTTTCAGGAAGCTCTGCCAGTCACCGCTGCTGAATTGGCTACCTTGGACGCCCTTCTAAGTGTCAAGTGGATACTGTGCTTTG
>NZ_FOUD01000031.1 GCF_900114765.1 Halopseudomonas pachastrellae | reverse complement strand
ACCGTTATGCCCGATTCCGTGGACTGCGCAAGGTAATGAAACAGTGCCTGCTGGCAGCCGCCTGCCAAAACATGAAGAAGATTGCCCGCCTGCTGGCGATGCTTTTACGCCTGCAATCCGGGATAAGGCGCGGCACTTGGCTGCGAGGCTGGAAATGGAGCTGCTCGGACGGTTTTTAGCGGTTAGCAGGCTAAATTACCCGACACCTGCAAAATCATTACAAACACCCCAGAAAAACGAAACCCCGCGAAAACGCGGGGTTCGTCAGCAGTCTGAAACCCCGCCAAGGCGGGGTTTTGTCAACACGATGGTTAGGTGAAGCTTACTTCATTTCCCAACCAGTCAGTTCTGCCAGCGCAGCGCCGATTTCGGCCAGCGAGCGAACAGTCTTAACGCCGGCATCTTCCAGAGCAGCAAACTTCTCGTCTGCAGTGCCCTTACCACCGGAGATGATCGCACCAGCGTGACCCATACGCTTGCCTGCCGGAGCAGTAACACCAGCGATGTAGGAAACAACCGGCTTGGTGACGTTGGCCTTGATGAACGCTGCAGCTTCTTCTTCAGCGCTACCGCCGATCTCACCGATCATAACGATCGCTTCGGTCTTCGGGTCGTCCTGGAACATTTTCAGGATGTCGATGAAGTTGGAGCCCGGGATCGGGTCACCACCGATACCAACGCATGTGGACTGACCGAAACCAGCATCAGTGGTCTGCTTGACCGCTTCATAGGTCAGAGTACCGGAGCGGGAAACGATGCCGACTTTACCCGGGAGGTGAATGTGACCGGGCATGATGCCGATCTTGCACTCGCCGGGAGTGATAACACCCGGGCAGTTCGGGCCGATCAGGCGAACGCCCAGCTCGTCACACTTGACCTTGGCATCCAGCATGTCGAGAGTCGGGATACCTTCGGTGATGCAGACGATCAGCTTGATGCCGCCGTTGGCTGCTTCCAGGATGGAATCCTTACAGAACGGAGCCGGAACGTAGATTACGCTGGCTTCGGCGCCAGTGGCTTCAACAGCTTCAGCAACAGTGTTGAAAACCGGCAGGCCCAGGTGAGTAGTGCCACCTTTGCCCGGAGTAACGCCACCAACCATTTTGGTGCCGTAGGCAATCGCTTGCTCGGAGTGGAAAGTGCCCTGCGAGCCAGTGAAGCCCTGACAGATTACCTTGGTTTCTTTGTTGATCAGGATGCTCATTATTTACCCTCCGCGGCCTTGACGACTTGCTGGGCAGCGTCGGTCAGACTGGTTGCAGCGATGATGTTCAGGCCACTCTCGGCCAGTACCTTGGCGCCGAGATCGGCGTTGTTGCCTTCCAGACGGACAACAACCGGTACTTTAACGCCAACTTCTTTAACGGCGCCGATGATGCCTTCAGCAATCATGTCGCAGCGTACGATACCGCCGAAGATGTTAACCAGAACAGCTTGTACGTTGGAGTCGGACAGAATGATCTTGAACGCTTCGGTAACGCGCTCTTTGGTCGCGCCGCCGCCTACGTCCAGGAAGTTGGCCGGCTTGCCGCCGTGCAGGTTAACGATGTCCATGGTACCCATGGCCAGACCGGCACCGTTGACCATGCAGCCGATGTTGCCTTCCAGAGCAACGTAGTTCAGTTCGAACTTGGCAGCGTGGGCTTCACGCGGATCGTCCTGAGACGGATCGTGCATGGCGCGCAGTTTGGGCTGACGGTACATGGCGTTGCCGTCGATGTTGATCTTGGCATCCAGGCAGTGCAGGTTGCCGTCTTCTTTGATGACCAGCGGGTTGATTTCCAGCAGCGCCAGGTCGTAGTCGGCAAACAGTTTGCCCAGGCCTACGAAGATGTTGGTGAACTGCTTGATCTGGTCGCCTTCCAGGCCCAGCTTGAACGCCAGCTCACGGCCTTGGTAAGGCTGCGGGCCGACCAGCGGGTCGATGGTGGCTTTCAGAATTTTCTCGGGAGTTTCTTCCGCGACTTTCTCGATCTCGACACCACCTTCGGTGGATGCCATGAACACGATGCGACGGGTAGAACGATCAACTACAGCGCCCAGGTACAGTTCCTTGGCGATGTCGGTGCACGACTCAACCAGGATCTTGCTGACCGGCTGACCATTGGCGTCAGTCTGGTAAGTGACCAGACGTTGACCCAGCCACTGCTCGGCGAAGGCTTTTGCATCTTCCTTGCTCTTGACCAGCTTGACACCGCCAGCCTTACCACGGCCACCAGCGTGAACCTGAGCCTTGACGACCCACATGTCGCCGCCAATCTTTTCACAGGCCTCGGCTGCTTCTTCCGGAGTGTCTACAGCAAAACCCTTGGAGACAGGAAGGCCGTACTCAGCGAACAGCTGCTTCCCCTGATATTCGTGAAGATTCATGCGTTTCTACCGTTTTGATCGTGTAGGAATTACTTTCTAGCCGCCACTCTGCGAGTTGCCGCCACCGTTGCCGCCTGCCGCAAGCCTGTCAGCCCGAACATGGTAAACACTGCGCGTTATCGCGGGGTTACATTTTGTAATTACCCTGCATGCGCAATACGTTCGGATTAACCCGCTGCAGCCAGCTGGCTGACCACCTCGTTGTGGCCTGACCGATTGCTCGGCCAAAGTTGTTCTTGCTACAGCAGACCCGGCAGTCACTGCTGCGACCACCGGGTCATCGGGACGCTATCTTAACGCTTCTTGCGGTTAGCGACATGGATTGCGTGACCATTTACGGCCAGCGCAGCTTCATGCATTGCCTCGGACAGCGTCGGGTGCGAGAAGACCATCATGCCCAGGTCTTCGGCACTGGTACCGAATTCCATGGCAATGGCGCCCTGCTGCACCAGTTCGGCAGCGCTCGGACCAATGACGTGTACGCCCAGAACGCGGTCGGTCTTGGCATCGGCAATCATCTTGACGAAACCACCGGTGTCGTTGGCAGCCATGGCGCGGCCACTGGCAGCAAACGGGAACACGCCCACGTTGAACTCAACCCCTTCGGCCTTGAGCTGCTTCTCGTTCTTGCCGACCCACGCAATTTCCGGGTGGGTGTAGATAACAGACGGAATCAGGTCGTAGTTCATGGCGGCCTTGTGGCCAGCAATGCGCTCGGCAACCATCACGCCCTCTTCCGAGGATTTGTGGGCCAGCATCGGACCGCGAACCATGTCACCTACAGCATAGACGCCCGGCACGCTGGTAGCGCAGTAGTCGTCAACGTAAACCATGCCGCGCTCATCCAGATCCACACCGCAATCGGATGCCAGCAGGTTCTCGGTGTAAGGACGACGGCCAACGGCAACAATCAGCTTGTCAAAGGTCAGCTGCTGCTCGCCTTCGCTGTCAGTGAAAGAAACAGTGACCTGCTTGCGCTTGATCTCGGTGCCGGTTACACGGGCACCCAGACGGACCTGCAGGCCCTGCTTGGTGAAGGTCTTCAGGGCTTCTTTGGCCACTTGCTCGTCAGCCAGACTCAGGAAAGAGTCGAGTGCTTCGAAGACAACAACCTCAGCACCCAGACGGCGCCAGACAGAACCCAGCTCCAGACCGATAACGCCAGCGCCGATAACGCCCAGCTTCTTCGGTACAGAGGAGAATTCCAGAGCACCGGTGGAGTCGACGATGATGTCGTCGGTCAGCGGCGCTGGCGGAATGTTGATCGGCACGGAGCCAGAAGCCAGGATGACGTTTTCTGCGTCGATAACGGTGACGTTGCCGTCCGGCGCAGTCACTTCGACCTTCTTGCCAGCCAGCAGCTTACCGTGGCCTTCAATGCTGGTAACGCCGTTAGCCTTGAACAGCGCAGCAACGCCGCCGGTCAGTTGCTTGACGATCTTGTCCTTGCGCTCAACCATAGCCGGCACGTCCATGTTGACGCCCTTGACGTCGATACCATGGACCTTGAAGCCGTCTTTGGCCTCGTGGTACTTCCAGCTGCTGTCCAGCAGTGCCTTGGACGGGATACAGCCAACGTTCAGGCAAGTGCCGCCCAGGGCCTGCTTGCCATCCTTGCCAACGTATTTTTCGATACAGGCCGTTTTCAGGCCGAGTTGTGCGGCGCGGATAGCGGCAACATAGCCGCCGGGGCCCGCACCGATGACTACCACATCGTATTTCTGACTCATGAGCAAATCCTCTGTTGGCAGCAGTATTCAAAAAGGCGCCCGGCAGCACCTGTGCCGGGCGATTAATCTGCTGCTGAAAACCCGTGTTATCGATCAGACGTCCAGCAACAGACGCGCCGGGTCTTCCAGCAAATCCTTGATCGCAACCAGGAAGCTCACCGCTTCCTTACCGTCGATCAGGCGGTGATCATAGGACAGCGCCAGGTACATCATCGGCAGGATGACAACCTGACCGTCAACGGCCATCGGACGGTCCTGGATCTTGTGCATGCCCAGAATAGCGGCCTGGGGCGGGTTGACGATCGGGGTAGAAACCAGTGAACCGAAGACACCACCGTTGGAGATGGTGAAAGTACCACCCGTCATCTCTTCCATGGTCAGCTTGCCGTCACGCGCCTTGCGGCCGTAGTCGGCGATAGTGCCTTCGATGTCAGCCAGGCCCATGTGCTCGGTGTTGCGCAGAATCGGCACAACCAGACCGCGGTCGCTGGACACGGCTACGCCGATATCCTGATAACCGTGGTAAACCACGTCGTTGCCGTCGATCGAGGCATTGACTGCCGGGTAGCGCTTGAGTGCTTCGGTCGCTGCTTTGACGAAGAAGGACATGAAGCCCAGGCGAACGCCGTTGTGCTTCTTCTCGAACAGGTCCTTGTACTTCTTGCGCAGGTCCATGACCGGCTTCATGTTGACCTCGTTAAAGGTGGTCAGCATGGCCATGCTCGATTGCGCATCAACCAGACGTTCGGCGATACGGGCACGCAGACGGGTCATGGGGACGCGCTTCTCGATACGATCACCCTCGCCCAGTGCAACAGCGGCAGCCGGAGCAGCAGCGGCAGGCTTGGCAGCCGGAGCAGCAGGCGCGTTCTTCTTGGCCTCGATGGCGTTCAGAACGTCTTCCTTGGTGACGCGACCACCTTTACCGGTGCCCGCGATGTCGGCGGCAGCCAGACCGTTTTCTTCGGCCAGCTTGCGTGCAGCCGGAGACAGCAGCGGCTCTTCGCCACTGGCCTGCTCGGCAGCCGGAGCAGCTTCAGCCTTGGGCTCTTCTTTCTTGGCAGCAGGCGCAGAGGCCGCTTCACCGTCTTTCAGTACGCCCAGTACCTCACCGCTCAGTACGGTGTCGCCTTCGGCTTTGGCGATGTCACCCATGACACCGTCAGCTTCGGCAAGAACTTCCATCACAACCTTGTCGGTTTCGATATCTACCAGCAGTTCGTCGCGTTTTACCGCGTCGCCCGGCTGCTTGTGCCAAGTGGCAACAGTACCGTCGGCAACCGACTCGGGAAATGTAGGGGCTTTGATTTCGATAGCCATTGTCGATCCTTATTAATCTCTGTTGTCTGGCTGCGCTCAGACGGTAAAGGCGTCTTGCAGGAGTTTTTCCTGCTGTTCCGCGTGCATGGAAGGATGTCCACAAGCCGGTGCGGCGGAAGCCTCCCGTCCAGCGTAGTCCAGATACAGATTCTTGGTCTTGTGCTGGGAAAGCACACGGCGCATGTGGTGCTGGCTGCAGTACCACGCGCCCTGGTTCATCGGCTCTTCCTGACACCACACCACCTTCTTCAGGTGCTTGTAGGGCGCCAGAACCTCGGCCAGATCATCCTCAGGGAACGGATACAGCTGCTCGATACGCACAATGGCGATGTTGTCCGCTTCTTCGTTGCGGCGTTTTTCCAGCAGGTCGTAATACACCTTGCCGCTGCACATGACGACGCGATCCACTTTCTTCGGATCGATTGCATCGACCTCGGGGATCACGGTCTGGAAGGAGCCTTCGGCCAGTTCTTCCAGCGTCGAGGTAGCCAGTTTGTGGCGCAGCAGAGACTTGGGCGTCAGGGCGATCAGCGGCTTGCGCAGCGGCCGAATTACCTGGCGACGCAGCATGTGATAAACCTGCGCCGGGGTAGACGGCACGCACACTTGAATGTTGTGCTCGGCAGACAGCTGCAGGAAGCGCTCCAGACGTGCAGAGGAGTGCTCCGGGCCCTGCCCTTCGTAGCCGTGCGGCAGCAGCATGGTCAGACCGCACAGACGGCCCCACTTGTGCTCGCCACTGGTAATGAACTGATCGACTACCACCTGAGCACCGTTGAAGAAGTCACCAAACTGGGCTTCCCAGATGACCAGCGCATTCGGGGTTGTGGTGGCGTAGCCGTATTCAAAGGCCAGCACCGCTTCCTCGGAGAGCAGCGAGTCATGGATGTCGAAACGCGGCTGGTTTTCGCTCAGCTTGCGCAGCGGTACGTAGGCACGGCCGTCGTTCTGGCTGTGCAGTACGGCGTGGCGGTGCGAGAAGGTACCGCGACCCACGTCCTGACCGGTGATGCGCACGGGGTGACCTTCGTGCAGGAGCGTGGCGTAGGCCATGGTTTCGGCAAAACCCCAGTTCAGTGCAAGTGCACCGGCGGCCATCTTGCGACGGTCTTCGATGATCTTGCCGACCTGACGCTGCAGCACCAGACCATCAGGCAGATCGGTCAGCTTGTTGGCCAGTTCCTGCAGGGTTTTCAGGTCAAAGCTGGTGTCGTGACGCGCAGTCCACTTGTGGTTCAGGTAAGGCGCCCAGTCAACGAACGAGCCGGTGTCAGGCTCTTTGACCAGACTCTTGACCACGTGGTCGCCGTTATCCAGTGCGTTGCGGTACTCCTCAAAACGCTCCTGAACCTCGTCGCTGGTCAGCACGCCCTCGCCTACCAGACGCTCAGCGTAGATGTCGCGGGTGGTCGGATGCTTGGTGATCACCTCGTACATCAGCGGCTGGGTGCCGGATGGTTCGTCAGCCTCGTTGTGGCCGCGACGACGGTAGCAGACCATGTCGATGACCACGTCACGCTTGAACTGCATACGGTAGTCGACGGCCAGCTGGGTCACGAACAGCACCGCTTCCGGATCGTCGCCATTGACGTGGAAAATCGGCGCCTGAATCATCTTGGCAACATCGGTGCAGTACTCGGTAGAGCGCGCATCGTCCTGGCGGCTAGTGGTGAAGCCGACCTGGTTGTTGATGACGATGTGAATAGTGCCACCGGTCTTGTAGGCACGGGTCTGGGACATCTGGAAGGTTTCCATGACCACACCCTGACCAGCAAATGCCGCGTCACCGTGAATGCTGATCGGCAGAACCTTGTCACCGGTAGTGTCCAGACGGCGGTCCTGACGGGCGCGTACGGAACCTTCGACTACCGGAGAGACGATTTCCAGGTGAGACGGGTTAAACGCCAGTGCCAGGTGAACTTCACCACCGGAGGTCATGACGTTGGACGAGAAGCCTTGGTGGTACTTCACGTCGCCAGAGCCCATGTCGACCTTTTTCTTGCCTTCGAACTCGTCGAACAGGTCACGCGGGTTCTTGCCGAGGGTGTTGACCAGTACGTTCAGGCGACCACGGTGTGCCATGCCAAGCACAACTTCCTGGGTGCCGTAGGAGCCGGAACGCTGAATGATCTCGTCCAGCATCGGGATCAAGCTCTCGCCACCTTCAACGCCGAAGCGCTTGGTGCCTGGATACTTGGTGCCCAGATACTTCTCCAGACCTTCAGCAGCAGTCAGGCGCTCAAGCAGGTGACGCTTGGTGTCGGCGCCCAGCTGGGGCTTGCCGCGCACGCTTTCGATACGCTGCTGGAACCAGCGGCGCTGGGTGGAATCGACGATGTGCATGTACTCGATACCGAAGTTCGAGCAGTAGGTCACCTGCAGTGCGTCGAGGATTTCACGCAGAGTCGCTTCGTCCTTGCCGATCTGCAGTTCACCGGTACGGAACACGGTGTCCAGGTCAGCGTCGGTCAGGTCGTAATCGGCGAGGGTCAGATCAACGATTTCTTCGCGCTTCCAGAGCCCCAGCGGGTCAAGGTTGGAAGCTTGATGGCCACGCATCCGGAAGGCCTGGATCAGGCGCAGGACATCGATCTGTTTCTTTTCATGCTCGCTGCTGACAGCGCCACCGCTAGCGGCCTGAGGACGGCGGTTGCTCTTGGCGAGATGAAGGAAGTGATCGCGGACGGTGGAATGGGCTACGTCCGAACCGGCATGGCCGTTTACCTGGGGCAGCTTTTGGAAATAGCTGCGCCACTCTTCGGCAACGCTGTTCGGATCTTGCAGATAGAGCTCATAAAGCTCTTCAACATAGGAGGCATTCCCACCGTCGAGGTGAGAGGTACTCCACAGCTGCTGCATTACGCTGTCTGGCATGCTTGGTCACCCTCTATAAGGGGACACCACCTGGCGCTAAGACCATTAATTGGCAAGGCAAAGCCTTGTCATCCGCGCGAAACATGCTGGCGTTGATCCGGGAGCAGTGTCGCTGCCTCCGATCCTGCCGCCACCTATTCCGTTGAACGGAAAATTGCCGGCCCCGACAGATAGTTCGGGTGTTACCCGAGTGCCCCTGTTGGTTTAGGTACATACAAACCGCTGCTTTTTGAGCGTGCGGTTCGTTAAAAACTGTCCGGCTCCTTGTGCCAGGAGCCGGCTCAGGCCAACTTAATGCGTTTACAACCGATCAGGTACCGCTCTGCAGCAACATGTTGCGAATGTGGCCGATAGCGCGGGTCGGGTTAAGACCTTTGGGGCACACATTCACACAGTTCATGATGCCGCGGCAGCGGAATACGCTGAACGGGTCATCCAGAGAAGCCAGACGCTCGGAGGTCTTTTCGTCGCGGCTGTCCGCCAAAAAGCGGTAAGCCTGCAACAGACCGGCCGGGCCAATGAACTTGTCCGGGTTCCACCAGAAAGAAGGACAGGAAGTCGAGCAGCATGCACAGAGAATACACTCGTACAGGCCATCCAGCTTCTCGCGCTCTTCAGGTGACTGCAGGCGCTCGATAGCGGGCGCCGGCGTGTCGTTTTGCAGATACGGCTGAACTTTTTCGTACTGCTTGTAGAAGATGCTCATATCTACAACCAAGTCACGAATTACCGGCAAACCAGGCAAAGGACGCAGCACCAGCTTGTTGTTTTTCACGACCGCAGACAGCGGAGTGATACAGGCCAGGCCGTTTTTGCCGTTGATGTTCATGCCGTCAGAGCCGCAAACGCCTTCACGGCAGGAACGACGGTAGGAAAAACCTACGTCCTGTTCCTTGATCAGGGCCAGCACGTCAAGAACCATGATGTCCTTGCCGTTGGTGTCGACCTGAAAGTCCTGCATGAACGGGGCGTTGTCGCTCTCCGGGTTATAACGATAAACACTTACTTGCAACATATCGATGACCCTCAGTAGGTGCGCACTTTAGGCTGGAACGTCGGAACAGTCTTGGGCGAGAAGTTAACTGCACGCTTTCTGAGTTCCTTGGTACCCGGCATGAACAGACTGTGGCATAGCCAGTTCTCGTCATCGCGATCTTCGAAATCTTCGCGAGCGTGGGCGCCGCGGCTTTCCTTGCGACCCTCGGCTGCGATGGCAGTAGCTTCGGCCACTTCCAGCAGGTTTTGCAGTTCCAGTGCTTCGATACGTGCAGTGTTGAACGCCTGGCTCTTGTCGTCGATCTTGACGGTAGCAATGCGCTCACGCAGATCAGCAAGCTGCTTGATGCCCTTCTGCATGTACTCACCGGTGCGGAATACACCGAAGTAGTTCTGCATGCAGTCCTGCAGTTCCTTACGCAGCGGTGCAACGTCTTCGCCAGTGGCGCGCTCGTTGATACCCGCCAGACGAGCCAGAGAGGCTTCGATGTCGGACTCGGAGGCACCGCGGTATTCGATGCCTTCTTTCAGTGCCGACTCCAGGTGCAGACCGGCTGCGCGGCCAAAGACAACCAGGTCAAGCAGCGAGTTGCCGCCCAGACGGTTGGCGCCGTGAACCGATACGCAGGCGATTTCGCCAACAGCGAAAAGGCCTTCGACGATCTTGTCGTTGCCTTCGGCGTCCTGGGTGATGGCCTGACCATGAATGTTGGTAGCCACACCGCCCATCATGTAGTGACAGGTCGGAACAACCGGAACCGGTGCGGTGACCGGGTCAACGTGCGCGAAAGTCTTGGACAGCTCACAGATACCCGGCAGGCGGCTGTGCAGTACTTCTTCACCCAGGTGATCCAGCTTCAGCAGTACGTGATCCTTGTTCGGACCTACGCCGTTGCCAGCCAGGATTTCCTTGACCATGGAGCGCGCAACAACGTCGCGACCGGCCAGGTCTTTCGCGTTCGGCGCATAACGCTCCATGAAACGCTCGCCCTGGGCGTTGATCAGGTAACCACCTTCACCACGGCAACCTTCGGTAACCAGTACACCAGCGCCGGCAATACCGGTCGGGTGGAACTGCCACATTTCGATGTCCTGCACCGGCACACCGGCACGCAGGGCCATGCCAACGCCGTCACCGGTGTTGATCAGGGCATTGGTAGTAGAAGCATAGATGCGACCGGCACCGCCGGTAGCCAGCACGGTAGCCTTGGCACGAATGTAGACGGTTTCGCCGGTTTCGATGCAGATGGCAATCACACCGACGATGGCGCCGTCCTGGTTTTTGACCAGATCGACTGCATACCATTCGTTCAGGAAGGTGGTGTTGTGCTTAACGTTGTTCTGATACAGCGTGTGCAGCAGCGCGTGACCGGTACGGTCGGCAGCAGCACAGGTACGGGCAGCCTGACCGCCCTCGCCGAAGTTCTTGGACTGACCACCGAACGGGCGCTGATAAATGCGACCGGTTTCGGTACGGGAGAACGGCAGCCCCATGTGCTCAAGCTCGAAGACCGCTTCCGGGCCAACGGAACACATGTACTCGATAGCGTCCTGGTCACCGATGTAGTCGGAACCCTTGACGGTGTCGTACATATGCCAGCGCCAATCGTCATTCGGATCAGCAGAAGCAATGGCACAGGTAATGCCGCCCTGGGCGGATACGGTGTGCGAGCGAGTCGGGAATACCTTGGTTACAACAGCGGTCTTGTGACCACCTTGGGCCAGCTGCAGCGCAGCGCGCATGCCGGCACCACCGCCACCAATGATGATGGCGTCAAAAGTCAGTGTGCGAATAGTAGACATTTAGTTACCCCAGAGAATCTGCACGCCCCAGACAAACAACACGAACATGACCAGACCGCAGACCGCCTGGAACAAGAAGCGGACAACGGTGGCAGACTTGCCAAGCGCCATGGGAGTCAGGTAGTCGGTAGAGATGGTCCACATCCCGACCCAGGCGTGCACACTGAGCGCCACCAGGGCAAGAATGCTGAAGATACGCATCCAGTTCTGGGCAAACAGACCTTGCCAGTCGGCGTAGGTCAGACCCGGGTTGCAGATCAGGTAACCAAGCAGAAACAGTACATAGACAGCGAGCAGTACGGCGGAGACGCGCTGCGCCATCCAGTCATACAGGCCACTGCGAGACAGGTTGGTGACATTCGTTACCATATCCACACCCCCAGAAGAACAATCACGATGGCGGAAACCACGATTACCACCTGCGAACCACGCTTACCGCTTTCCAGCCCCTCACCCACACCTGCATCCATGACCAGGTGACGTACACCGGCGATCAGGTGGTAGAGAAGCGCAGACAGAATGCCCCAGATGACCAGCTTGGCCAGGGGGTTCTGCAGGCAGCTCTTGACTTGCTCAAAACCGCTCTCGGAACTGAGAGAGGTGTCGAGCATCCAGAGCAGGATTGCGACTGCGACGAACAGGATAACGCCAGAGATGCGATGCAAAATTGACGTGTAGGCGGTTACAGGAAGCTTGATTGTCCTGAGGTCAAGGTTGACGGGTCTTTTGCTATTCACGGCTATATTCACACTCATGGCCCTGTGGACAGGGCTGGATTATAGGAAGGTGCGCCAGGGCAACCTTTAGATGGCAGGTACTTTATACTTCTGGCGAAGTTGTACAGGCCACTTTGCCGGTCAAGGATTATAGTGACTTAGCCCATTGATTACAACGGAGCAACCCGCCGGAAACGCTCTGTCTCCGAGGTAGAAAGTCTAGTTGACCAACGCCGTCTGCGTGATATTAAAACTTTCTATTAACGCAATTTCCCTTCACCATGCGCAGAATTGACAAACCGATTTATCACCTTATAGTGATGCGGGCCCTGCGTGGGGGGTCACCTTTTCGATACAGCAAAACAGGAGGCCATCAATGGCTGACAAAAAAGCGCAGTTGATCATCGAGGGCGCGGCCCCCATCGATCTGCCGGTCTACTCAGGGACCATGGGCCCCGACGTCGTGGATGTACGCGGCCTCACTGCTGAAGGCGTGTTTACCTTCGATCCCGGCTTCATGGCCACCTCGTCCTGCGAATCCAAGATCACCTACATTGATGGTGAGAAAGGCGTACTCCTGCACCGCGGCTACCCCATTGACCAGCTGGCAGAGAAGTCCGACTTCCTGGAAACCTGCTTCCTGCTGCTCAAGGGCGAGCTCCCCAGCGCAGAAGAGAAAACCAAGTTCGACAACACCATCAAGAACCACACCATGGTTCATGAGCAACTGAAGAACTTTTTCAACGGCTTCCGCCGCGATGCTCACCCGATGGCCATAATGTGTGGCGTTGTTGGCGCCCTCTCCGCCTTCTACCACGACTCGCTGGACATCAACGATCCGCACCATCGCGAAATTTCCGCGATTCGCCTGATCGCCAAGATGCCGACCCTGGCCGCCATGGTCTACAAGTACTCCATGGGCCAGCCCATGATGTACCCGCGCAACGACCTGAGCTACTCTGAAAACTTCCTGCACATGATGTTCAACACACCCTGTGAAGAGAAGAAGATCAGCCCGGTACTAGCCAAGGCGATGGACCGCATTTTCGTCCTGCACGCTGACCACGAGCAAAACGCTTCCACCTCCACCGTACGCCTGGCTGGCTCCTCTGGCGCCAACCCGTTCGCCTGTATCGCAGCCGGCATTGCCGCCCTGTGGGGGCCGGCACACGGCGGTGCAAACGAAGCCGTACTGCGCATGCTGGATGAAATCGGCGACGTCTCGAACATCGAGAAGTTTGTTGCCAAGGCCAAGGACAAGGACGATCCGTTCAAACTGATGGGCTTTGGTCACCGCGTCTACAAGAACTTCGACCCGCGCGCCAAGGTCATGAAAGAGACCTGCGACGAAGTGCTGGCCGAGCTGGGCATCAACGACCCGCAGCTGGAACTGGCCATGAAGCTCGAAGAGATCGCACGTAACGATCCCTACTTCAAAGAGCGCAACCTGTACCCGAACGTCGACTTCTACTCCGGCATCATCCTGAAGGCGATCGGCATTCCGACCGAAATGTTCACCGTTATCTTCGCAACCGGCCGCACCCCGGGCTGGATTGCACATTGGAACGAGATGATCAGCGGTCCGTACAAGATTGGCCGTCCGCGCCAGCTGTACACCGGCTCAACCCAGCGCGACTACCCCAGCAAGTAAGTCGCCCGCAGCCAATAAAAAACCCGCCTCGGCGGGTTCAGACTGCTGACGAACCCCGCGTTTTCGCGGGGTTTCGTTTTTCTGGGGTGTTTGTAATGATTTTGCAGGTGTCGGGTAATTTAGCCTGCTAACCGCTAAAAACCGTCCGAGCAGCTCCATTTCCAGCCTCGCAGCCAAGTGCCGCGTCTTATCCCGGATTGCAGGCGTAAAAGCATCGCCAGCAGGCGGGCAATCTTCTTCATGTTTTGGCAGGCGGCTGCCAGCAGGCACTGTTTCATTACCTTGCGCAGTCCACGGAATCGGGCATAACGGTGCCCGTGCAGCTCCTTGGCGTCCGCAAAGCTGCGCTCGACGGTTTCCTTGCGCCTGGCATAGATGCGCTTG
>NZ_FOUD01000029.1 GCF_900114765.1 Halopseudomonas pachastrellae | reverse complement strand
TAGAACGCTTTACCCATTCGCGCGCGGTCACTGCGTTCGCGGGCCTGGACCCACGCCTGCAAGAGTCAGGCGCCTACTACGGTCGTACTCGCATCTCACGAACAGGGTCAGCTCGATTGCGCAGTGCGCTCTACCTACCTGCTGTTGTAGCGATGACCTACAACCCAGCGATCAAGGCGCAAGTCGAGCGTCTGAGGGCCAGGGGCAAAAAGGGTAAGCAGACCGTGTGCGCGGCCATGCGTAAGTTGCTGAGTATCGCCTATGGCGTACTCAAATCAGGTAAGCCCTTCGACCCAGCATTGGCCATTGCGCACTAAGTTGGAAGACGGTATCTACGGTTGGGTGTTTCACTCGCCGAATTTGGTGCCTTGCTCGCTTGGTGCATCGCCCCAATCCGGCGGATACATGCCGGCGGCGACGGCGCGGTGAAAGCTGGAATAGGGCCAATCCGCGAGGCGGGTTACATGCCCGTGTTTTATCGGGTTGTAATGGATGTAATCGATGTGCCGCGCATAATCGCGCTCATCACGAATCAGGTGCTCCCAATAACGTCGCTGCCAAATGCCGCGCTCCCGTCGGCGCTGGCGGCTACTGGTTCTGGGTTCATTCTTTGGCAGGCGACTGGAAAACCCGTGTTTGATCAACTGCCAGCGCAGGGCAAAATCTGCGTCATCAGGCGGTAGCGTCCAAACGCAGTGCATGTGGTCCGGTAGCACTACCCAGGCGTCAATGTGAAAAGGGTGGCGATCGCGCGCTGCGCGCACGCAGCGCCGCAGCAGGTTGATCTCACGCACCAGCAGGTCGCTCTTGCGGTCGTGCAGGGTGACGGTGAAGAAGTAGCTGGCACCCGGGGCGCGTGCGCGGCGGTAGCGGGGCATGGACTGAAGGCTCTCTGAAGGCGATGCGGCACCATGGGCCACCGGCGTTCAGCGGCCAATCAGTTCAGAGCGGGGATGTGATGCGTTCGGGGTTTGTCGGGGCGGATTCTGTGGCCTGCTGGCGCTGGCTTCAGGGCGTGAGATAGCGCTCGACGATCTGCTGGTAGGTGCCGTCGTTGACCAGGTCCTGCAGGGTGGCGGCGTAGCTGGCAACAAAGGCAACGTCGTTGGACGCCTTGCTGAGCGCGACCTCGGCTGCCTCGTCTGATACCACAATGTGGGTGGCCTTGATGACGTCGGCCAGGCCCAGTTGCTGAATCTCCCAGGCACCGGTGTGCTCGTCGGCAATGGCGCCGTCGATACGCCCTTTGGCAACCATGTACCACAGGCTCTTGCGCCGGTTGACCATGGCTACACGCTCGGCGTAGTCGGCATCGCGCATCAGCAACTGGTAGTCGGGGCCGTATTGCACGTCAATCTGCGCGCCCAGGCGAAACGGCGTGCTTGCGAGGTCGGTGAGGCGATTGGCCGGCCAGCGGGCGATGGCGTCCGAGTGGGCAAACAGCAGGTTGCGCGCCGGGGGGAGGATCTGGCCGGAAAAGTGCGCGTAGACCTCGCGCTCAGGACGGCGAAATGCGCCGTGCAGAATATCCAGCCTGCCAGTCTCCAGTTCCCTCAGGGCGCGGGCCCAGGGCAGTTTGCGCAGAACCGTCTTGCAGCCCAGGCGTTCAAGTACGGTGGTGTGCGTGTCGATGGAGATGCCCCGCACGCTGCCGTCTGCCAGCAGCATGCTGTACGGCGGGTCATCGTTCCAGCGCAGGCTTTTCTGGCAAGGCTCCGCCGCATTGGCGGGTGAGAGCGCGAGCAACGCGAATGTAAGCAGCCAGCAGCCCCGGCGGGCGCCTCGCGTGCTTATCTGGACTGGAATCCACTGCATTCGCTGCTCAGCTCTTTCATTTTGATTGATGGAGTTTAGCAGGATGTATGCCGGGTCCGGAAAGGGCCAAAACGGACACTTTTTACAAGAGGTAATCCGCCCTGGTTTTGCCGCAGGCAGCGGCTGGCGATGCAGCCAATCACAGCCTGGCGGCGCTTAGGCTGTTTCCGCCAATCGCGCTGTTTGTGGAGTCTGCTGCAGCTGCTGCACCAGTGCATCGACAGCCGCATTGGCCTGGGCGACCGAGTTGGCAAGTACCTCGCCGCCGTGTTCCTGCCCCTCGATGGCGATCTGGTGAATCTGCGTAATGCCCAGAAACCCAAGTGCGGTGATCAGCGCAGGCTCCAGGTGGTTGAGCGCTTCCAGCTCGCCACCCGGGCCAAAGCCCACGCCACCGCGCGCGGTGAGAATGACCGCGTGGCGCGGCCGGTCAGCCAGTAGTGGGGTGTACGGGTCTTCCGGCTTGCTGGTGTCGATATCCACTGTTTTGCCCGGGCGTACGATCTGATCGATCCAGGCTTTCAGTGTGGCGGGCATGCCGAAGTTGTAGAGCGGCACGCCGATGACCAGAATGTCGGCCGCAATCAATTCGTCAGCCAGTTGGTTACTTTCTGCCAGCGTCTCATGCATCCAGGGCTCGCGTTGCGCCTCAGGGGTGAAGCTGGCGGCGATCCAGTCATGGCTGATGCAGGCGGGCGGGTGCTGGCCGATGTCGCGGTAGGTGGTAGTGTCCTGCGGGCGCTGCGCCAGCCACTGGCTGACAAAACGCTGGCTCAGATTGCGGCTGTGGGAGCCATGCAGGTCTTTGCCGGCAAAGCCGGGGCGGGCGCTGGCGTCCAGTTGCAGAATGTGAGGCATGTGGTGTCTCCTGAAGTTGAATTCATCTTAAATTGGCAACACACTCAGCCTAAGTTCTCGCCGTGTGGGCGACAAACGATGAATATTTTGATGTTCAGCTGAAAGGAATTCATCTATGGGCCAGCGAAAGCTACCGCCGTTGTCGGCCTTGCGCGCCTTTGAGGCGGCAGCCCGGCACGAGAGCGCCAAGCGGGCAGCCGAAGAGCTATCGGTTACTGCCACGGCGATCAGTCACCAGATTCGTTCGCTGGAGGAGTCGCTTGGCGTCGCGCTGTTTGTGCGCAAGCCGCGCAAGCTGGAGCTGACTGCATCGGGCAGGGAGCTCAAAGAGGTGCTGGAGGGGGCGTTCGACAGCATCAGCGCTGCGGTTGAGCGCCTGCGCAGTGCGCCGCAACGCCATGCGGTCACCCTGACCACGACGCCGGTGATTGCCTCACGCTGGCTGCTGTCCTGGGTGTGCATGCTGCGCGAAACCCACCCGACCATCGATCTGCGTATTCACGCTTCGCACGACACCGTCGCGCTGGATGGTGTGACCGCCGATATCGCCATCCGCTACGGCGATGGTCGCTGGCCCGGTATGGTGGCGGAGAAGCTGCTCGACAATACCTTTATCCCAGCCTGCAGCCCCTTGTTGGGGCTGAGCGACATCAATGACTTGCCCAACCACCCGCTGATCCATTTTCACAGCCCGTCAGCAGGCACTGGGCCGGTGGATTGGGCCGGCTGGCAAAAGCTGGCCAAGGTGCCGGGGTTGGATATCAGCGCCGGGCTGGTGTTTTCCGATGAGACGCACGCGGTATCGGCTGCGGTGGGTGCGCAGGGCGTGGCCTTGATGAGCCGGGAGTTGATTGAGGATGAGCTGGCCGCAGGCCGGCTGGTGCAACCCTTTGGACCGGAGATCAAGGTCAAGGCGTTTTATCTGGTCTACCCGGAAAGCCGCAAGAGTGAGCCGGTCATTCAAGCGGTGAGAGATTGGGTGATGGCTGTGCCGGGCGGGGTGTGTACCCTGTGAAAGCTGACCGCGTTTGACCGCGAGTCAGCCGGCGGACACGCTGCGCTTAAGCCGTCCTACGGTTGGGCTGTAGGTACGGTGGACTGTGCCACCGTACCCGTCTCTGGAGCCTTTACAGCCCCAACTTCTGGGCGACGTAGTCAGCATCCTTGTCGCCACGACCGGACAGGTTGACCAGAATATGGCTGTCCTTCGGTAGCTTGGCTGCTTCGCGCATGGCCCAGGCTACCGCGTGTGCGCTTTCCAGCGCGGGGATAATGCCTTCGGTGCGCGACAGGGTCATAAAGGCGTCCAGACATTCCTGGTCGGTAGCGGATTGGTAATCGACGCGGCCGATGTCCTTCAGGAAGCTGTGCTGCGGGCCAACACCGGGGTAGTCAAGGCCGGAGGCGATGGAGTGCACGGCAGACGGGTTGCCTTGTTCGTCTTCCAGCACGTAACAGGCCATGCCGTGCAGCTCGCCGGGCTTGCCGACCGACATGGTGGCGGCGTGGCGGCCGACCTTGTCCAGGCCTTCGCCTGCCGGCTCCACGCCGACCAGATGCACGCTCTCGTCGCCGAGAAACGCGGTGAACATGCCCATGGCGTTAGAGCCGCCGCCCACGCAAGCAGCAACGTGATCAGGCAGGCGGTTGTACTTGGCGAGGAACTGCTCGCGTGCCTCGTTGCCGATGATCGATTGGAAGTCGCGCACCATTTTCGGGAAGGGGTGTGGGCCAACCACGGAGCCAATGGCGTAGATGTAGTCCGTCGGGTTTTTCAGGTATTCCTCAAAGGCGCTGTCGACCGCTTCTTTCAGGGTCGCCGCGCCGCGCGTCACCGGCACCAGCTTGCAGCCGAGAATGCGCATCTTGGTGACGTTCGGGTGTTCCTTCTCGATATCCACCTGACCCATGTGAATCTCGCAGGGAATACCTACCAGCGCACAGGCGGTAGCCAGTGCCACACCGTGCTGGCCGGCGCCGGTCTCGGCGATCACCTTTTTCTTGCCCATGAACTTGGCCAGCAGCGCCTCGCCCAGGCAGTGATTGATCTTGTGCGCGCCGGTGTGGTTGAGGTCTTCACGCTTGAGGTGAATCTGCGCGCCGCCGAGCTTTTCTGACAAACGCTTGGCGTGAAAGATCGGGCTGGGGCGACCCACATAGTCGGCAAACAGGATGGCCAGCTCCTGCTGAAAGTCTTCGCGCTGGCGGATCTCTTCATACGCTTTGTCGATATCGTCCATTGCCTGCTTCAGCTCCGGCGGTACCAGTTGGCCGCCGTAGGGGCCGAAGTAACCGTTGGCGTCAGGCATCGGAGTGGAGAGCAGGTCTTGGGTCATGGCTTGGGTGTCCTTGCGCGTCATGTGGGTATTAAGGCAGGACGCTAGTGTAACCAGTGCGAGCACTCAGCGCATCCGCGACTATTGTCGCCCGAACGCGCTGGAGTGGGCGTTTGCGAGGTGCGCGCGGATGCGGTGCGGCTATGCCGGCTCGCCTCTGTATATGCTGCGCTGCAGGTCTGTTCATCATTCGCAGTGATAAGCATATCTGGTCACTGAATCTCCACTATGATCGACGAGCGCAGGATTTGCGCAGCAATAACAATTACAAAAAACACTGGAGGTTTACCTTGCCAACTGCATCTTGGTCTCGGGCTGCCGTGCCCGTAGCGCTGTCTGCATTAATGCTGAGTGGTTGTTTGAGTGGTGGGGGAGGTGGCAGCGATTCTCCGCCGGCTGCCGAAACCCGCGCCCAGGATAGTCGCGAATTCCGTGCTGAATTGCCGGCTACCTTGCCGGCCGCGCTGGCCGGCACGTCCATCTACTTCGGTATCTATGAGGGTCTGCAGGGCGATGCCATCTATTCGGTTGAAGTGCCGGATGGTTGGGATGGTGATGGATTGGTCATGTGGACCCATGGCTATGCGGGTGAAACACTCGGCCTGAGCCTCGCCATGCCCCCGGCAGCCTGGCGCTTGGCAGTACTGAACGCGGGGTACGCTTGGGCTGCGTCCTCCTATTCTGCCAACTGGTACGACGCCCGTGCCGGTATCGAAGATACCAACAAGCTGGCTCTCAACTTTGTTGACTATATCGAGCAGGACTATGGCGAGCGGTACACCGCTCCCGGTCAGTACCTGATCTCTGGGGTTTCGATGGGCGGCCACATCGCTGCCGCCGCAGTTGATCGCGAGAACCTTGAGCAAACCATGTTCCCCGTGCCTTATGCAGGGGCTGCGCCTTTTTGCCATGCAGAGCAGAACGAGTTTCAGTGGTTGGGCGATTACACCCGGGTAATGATGGAAATCTCCGGCTATGGAGATGAGGACTACTCACGCTTCCTTGAGCTGGCGGGTGAGTTTACCGACTTTGGGTCTGCCTCTCTTATTACCTCTCCTGGCCCGATGGTTGATGCGCTGTTCAATCAGCTGCCTAATGGCTGGCCGAACTGGGCGTCACCGAAGGGTGTTGCAGGTGAGCGACTGGTAGCCATCGCCGAAAACCTGACTGGCGGCAAACGGCCGATCTTCAACATTGGGTATGCCACGCCCCTGCAGGACATTGTGCTGGGCACCGGCGGCAGCGATGGTCGCATCAATGGCATCCTGCTCAAGAGCATGTACGGCAATGAGGATGTGGTGTATCGCTGGACCACCGGCCCCACGCCCACCGCAGAAGAGATCGAGTTTAACGAGTCGCTTGATCGCGTCAGCGCCGATCCGGACGCCAACCCCCTGCGCGATGACGGGGTGCGCTGGATTCCGCTGGTCAACGGGGACTTTGACGTACCTGTTCTGACCATGCACACCCTTGGCGACTTTTACGTACCCTTCCGTCATCAGCAGCTGTACCGTGAGCGCGCAGAGGCCAATGGCAATGAAGACCTGCTGGTGCAGCGGGCCATTCGTGCGCCGAGCCATTGCGACTTCTCGGACGGTGAATACACCGCCGCGATCAACGACTGGCTGACCTGGGTAAACGGCGGCGCCAAACCGGCCGGTGACGAGGTGCTTGACCCGGTTGTGGTGGCAAACGACAACTACGGCTGTACCTTCACCGTGGGTGAGCGCGCCGGCCTGCCGGCCTGTGCAACTCCCCCGTGACAGGAACGTCCTGGTAGCCCGACTACCATGACATCGGCCCACGATTGCGTCGCTCTGGCGCAATCGTGGGCTCTTCCTGCAGATTTCAGGTGACTTTCTGTCACCGCGATATATGATGCGCCACCGCCATTTCAGCGCCAGGCCATCATGTCCCACAACGCCATTTACACCGACCTGTCTGGTTACTATGACCTGATGTGCGCCGACATCGATTATCCGGCCCAGAGTCAGTGTGTGCAGCGTATCCATCAGCTGTTCGGCAACGGCGGTAAACGCCACCTCGACCTCGCCTGCGGCACCGGCCCCCACGTGCGTCATTTTCTGGATGCGGGCTTTCAAAGCAGCGGCCTGGATATCAACCAGCCAATGCTGGACCTGGCGCAGCAGCGCTGCCCTGAGGCAAGCTTCTCTCAGCAGGACATGTGCGCCTTCAGCGCCACGCAGTCGCTCGATCTGATCACCTGCTTTCTCTACTCAATCCATTACAGCGGCAGTATCGAACGGCTACGCGCCTGCATCGCCAGCGTCCATGCGGCGCTTGCTGACGGCGGGGTGTTTTGCTTTAACGCAGTAGACAAGAGCCAGATCGACAACAGCTCCTTTGTGTCCCATTCCGTGCGTCAGCAGGACGCCACCTTCTGGTTCAGCACGGGCTGGTTTTACGCAGGGGAGGGTGAACAACAGCGCCTGCGCCTGCGCATCGAGCGCACCGACGCGCAAGGCACCCAACTCTGGAAAGACGAGCACCCGATGGTTGCCGTTACCTTCGGTCAACTGCTTGAATTGCTTGAGCCGTATTTTGAGGTGCAGCTGCTGGAGCTCGATTACCAGCGGCTGGTGCCGTGGAATGGGACATCCGGGAATGCGTTGGTGGTGGCGGTGAAGCGTTAAATCATCATTAGACTGATCGTTCCCACGCTCCCCGCCCTGCCGCAGGCATGGTCAGCGAGCACAAAAAAGCCCGGCAGAACGGCTTCTGCCGGGCTTCTTTGTTGGGGGGAAGGGTCAATCCCAGGTCAGCGCACCGCCAGTCTGATACTCGATCACGCGGGTCTCGAAGAAGTTTTTCTCTTTCTTCAGGTCCATGATCTCGCTCATCCAGGGGAAGGGGTTGGTGGCGCCCGGGTATTCCTCTTTCAGGCCGATCTGGGTCAGGCGGCGGTTGGCGATGAACTTGAGGTAGTCCTCCATCATCGCGGCGTTCATGCCCAGCACGCCGCGGGGCATGGTGTCGCGGGCGTATTCGATTTCCAGCTGGGTGCCCTGCAGGATCATCTGAGTCGCTTCATCCTTCATGGCGGCATCCCACAGGTGCGGGTTTTCGATCTTGATCTGGTTGATCACGTCGATGCCGAAGTTCAGGTGCATGGACTCGTCACGCAGGATGTACTGGAACTGCTCGGCGGTGCCGGTCATCTTGTTGCGGCGGCCCATAGACAGGATCTGGGTGAAGCCGCAGTAGAAGAAGATACCTTCCAGAACGCAGTAGTAGGCAATCAGGTTGCGCAGGAACTGGCGATCGGTTTCAGGCGTGCCGGTGTTGAACTGCGGGTCGGAGATCGAGCGGGTGTACTTGAGGCCCCAGGAGGCTTTCTTCGCGACGCTCGGGATCTCGTGGTACATGTTGAAGATCTCGCCTTCATCCATGCCCAGCGACTCGATGCAGTACTGGTAGGCGTGGGTGTGGATCGCTTCCTCGAAGGCCTGGCGCAGGATGTACTGGCGGCACTCGGGGTTGGTGATCAGGCGGTACACGGCCAGTACCAGGTTGTTGGCAACCAGGCTGTCGGCGGTGGAGAAGAAGCCCAGGTTACGCTTGACGATGCGGCGCTCGTCTTCGGTCAGGCCGTCGGCGCTCTTCCAGAGGGCGATGTCGGCGGTCATGTTGACCTCTTGCGGCATCCAGTGGTTGGCACAGCCGTCGAGATACTTCTGCCAGGCCCAGTCGTACTTGAAGGGCACCAGCTGGTTGAGGTCGGCGCGGGCGTTGATCATCTGCTTGTCGCCGACCTGTACGCGGGCTGCGGAGCCTTCCAGATCGTCCAGACCTTCCTGAATGTCCAGCTCGTCCAGCGCGGCTTTGGCGCGGGCGATGGCGTCGGAGTCATCGGCGCTGATCTGGCGCGCGTCTTCTACCGAACTCTCGGCCTGGTTTTCCATGGCCGGGCTGTCGGCAACCGGTGCGGCGGGCTTGGCCTGCGCGGGTTTGCCGGCAGGGGCTGCGGTGGTGTCTTCGCTATCGAATTCGTCCCAGCTGAGCATGGGGAGTCTCCCTTTGGTCGACAGCTTGAAGCTGGAGGCTTGAAGCTGGAGGTTGTTCTGTATGGCGGCGGCGAGTGGTGTGAGCTACCTGCTCGGCGCGGCTATTGGGCTTTTTGGGTTCCCGCCTTCGCGGGAGTGACGCTGTTTTTCTGCGGCCTGAGCGCTGTCGCTGAGGGTGATCTGGAAGCAGCTGCGAGCGATGCCGCAGACTGCTTCCAGCTTCTAGCCTCCAGCTTTCAGCCAGCTCTTATTGGCAGGCCTCGCAGTCCGGATCGTCAATCGAGCACGCCTGCGGCACCGGTGCCGGGCCGACGGGGCCGGCGGGGGCGGCGGCCGGGGCGCTGTCGGCGCCGCTGGATACGGCGTTCAGCTTGCCGGTGTTGACGGTGGACTTCTCGGTGCTGGTGGCGGCCAGGGCACGGAGGTAGTAGGTGGTTTTCAGACCACGGAACCAGGCCATGCGGTAGGTCACGTCCAGCTTCTTGCCGCTGGCGCCGGCGATGTAAAGGTTCAGCGACTGCGCCTGATCGATCCACTTCTGGCGGCGGCTGGCGGCTTCAACGATCCACTTGGTATCCACTTCAAAGGCGGTGGCGTACAGCGCCTTGAGGTCTTCCGGGATACGGTCGATCTGTTGTACGGAGCCATCGTAGTACTTCAGGTCGTTGACCATGACCGAGTCCCACAGGCCGCGGGCTTTCAGGTCGCGGACCAGGAAGGGGTTGATCACGGTGAATTCGCCCGACAGGTTCGATTTGACGTACAGGTTCTGGTACGTCGGCTCGATGGACTGCGATACGCCGGTGATGTTGGCGATGGTCGCGGTCGGTGCGATGGCCATGATGTTGGAGTTGCGGATACCGCCCTTGACGCGCTGACGTACCGGCTCCCAGTCCAGCGTGGTGCTGCGGTCGACTTCCATGTACTTGGCGCCACGTTGCTCGGCCAGGATGTCCAGCGAGTCGTAGGGCAGGATGCCTTGCGACCACAGCGAGCCGTCGAAAGTGGAGTAGCTGCCGCGCTCGTCGGCCAGGTCACAGGAGGCCTGGATGGCGTAGTAGCTGATCGCTTCCATCGACTGGTCAGCAAAGGCCACGGCTTCATCGGAACCGTAGGGGATGTGCTGCAGGTACAGGGCGTCCTGGAAGCCCATCAGGCCGAGACCGACCGGACGGTGCTTGAAGTTGGAGTTTTGCGCCTGCGGCACGCTGTAGTAGTTGATGTCGATAACGTTATCGAGCATGCGTACAGCGGTGCGCACGGTGCGCTCCAGCTTGGCGGTGTCCAGCTTGCCGTCGACGATGTGCTGCGGCAGGTTGACCGAACCCAGGTTACACACGGCGATTTCGTCAGCCGAGGTGTTCAGGGTGATCTCGGTGCACAGGTTGGAGCTGTGAACCACACCGGCGTGCTGCTGCGGGCTGCGCAGGTTGCAGGCGTCTTTGAAAGTCAGCCACGGGTGGCCGGTTTCGAACAGCATGCTGAGCATCTTGCGCCACAGGTCGCGAGCCTTGAGGGTTTTGTGCAGCTTCAGCTTGCCGTACTCGATCAGCGCTTCGTAGTACTCGTAACGCTCTTCGAACGCCTTGCCGGTCAGGTCGTGCAGGTCCGGTACGTCGGAGGGCGAGAACAGGGTCCAGTTGCCGTCATCGAAGACGCGCTTCATGAACAGGTCCGGAATCCAGTTGGCGGTGTTCATGTCGTGGGTACGACGGCGGTCGTCACCGGTGTTCTTGCGCAGTTCGAGGAATTCCTCGATGTCCAGGTGCCAGGTTTCCAGGTAGCCGCAGACCGCGCCCTTGCGCTTGCCGCCCTGGTTGACCGCAACCGCGGTGTCGTTGACCACTTTCAGGAAGGGGACAACACCCTGGCTCTTGCCGTTGGTGCCCTTGATGTAGGCGCCCATGGCGCGAACAGGCGTCCAGTCGTTACCCAGGCCGCCGGCAAACTTGGACAGCATGGCGTTGTCGTGGATGGCCTTGTAGATGCCGGACAGGTCGTCAGGCACGGTGGTCAGGTAGCAGGACGACAGCTGCGGACGCAGGGTGCCGGCGTTGAACAGGGTCGGGGTGGACGCCATGTAGTCAAAGCTGGACAGCAGGTTGTAGAACTCGATGGCGCGGGCATTGCGGTCGGCTTCTTCGATGGCCAGGCCCATGGCCACGCGCATGAAGAAGAACTGCGGCAGCTCGATGCGGGTGCCGTCGCGGTGCAGGAAGTAACGGTCGTACAGGGTCTGCAGGCCCAGGTAGCCAAACTGCTGGTCACGGTTGTGATCCAGTGCGGCGCCCAGTTGCTCCAGGTCGAACTCGCCCAGTTTGGGGTCGAGCAGCTCGTACTCGATACCGGTTTTGATGTAGACCGGCAGGGCGGTGGCGTACAGAGTGGCCATGTCGCTGTGGGTTGCGCTGGCGGCAACCTGCAGGTGGCTCAGGGCTTCGGCGCGCAAGTTGTCCAGCAGCAGGCGAGCGGTCACCTGGCTGTAGTTAGGCTCGCGCTCAACCAGGGTACGGGCGGTCATCACCATGGCGGTGTTAACGTCCAGCTGGGTCACACCGTCGTACAGGTTCTTCAGGGTTTCCTGTTCGATGTGGTTGGCATCCACCTCGGCCAGGCCGTCGCAGGCTTCGCTAATAACGGTGCGCAGGCGGCCCATGTCCAGCGGCTGACGGCTGCCGTCGGGCAGGGTCACGCGGATGCTCGGGTGGGCGTCGGCCGGGGCAGTGGCCTGACGCTCCTGGCGCTGACGGGCGTGCTCTTCGCGGTACAGCACGTAGCTGCGGGCGATCTTCTGCTCACCGGAACGCATCAGGGCCAGCTCGACCTGGTCCTGGATTTCTTCGATGTGCAGGGTGCCGCCGGAGGGCAGGCGACGCTTGAAAATGGCGCTGATGGTATCGGTCAGCTCATCAACGGTCTGACGGATACGCGAGGACGACGCAGCCTGGCTGCCTTCCACGGCCAGGAAGGCCTTGGTCATGGCGATGCGGATTTTGTCGTCGGTGTAGGGCACCAGGGTGCCGTTGCGCTTGATAACGCGCAACTGACCGGGAGCGCTGAGCTGCAGGTCGGAGTCCTGTTGTTCCTCGCCATGCAGATTGCTGGAGGAGGTAGAGGGGGGCGTCGGGTTGACCTGCATGACAAACTCCTTTCTGGTCGTGGACACGAGATGCTGTACGTTTTTACGCCTGGTGAGGGGCGTTAATGCTCTTTTGCAGTGCCGAACTGATCAATTTTTGTGCGTGACGGTGTCGATAATTTGATCAATATGTGGTGATCGGCCTTGAGTTCGACACAAGATAGTGTGTGTTTTCTTCAGAGGCAAGTGACTATTTAGTGGTTTTTTCTGGGGCTGAACGACTGGCCTGGCGGCAAGGCAGCAATGCTGCGGGCTAGGGGCATGTTTGACCGTTTGGCGGCTTTTTTTGAATCTGTGATGGGGTCTGCGCAATGGATTTTGTCAACCCTTGAAGGCGCTGGATTTGCTGTGATTTGCGGCCGTTGGCTCTGCGGATCGGGGCATTATGTCAACAGCGGAAATCAGTGTTTCTTCCCGGCGTTGTAGTCCGGCGTTGAGCGGGTGCTACAATCGCCGGCTGTTTGCAGTCGTTGAGTAGTCGGGGAGCAGGGGTGGAGACAGATAGCAGTAACATCCTGATTGTAGAGGACGACCAGAAGCTGGCCGGCCTGATTGCCGAGTTTCTGCAGGTGCAGGGGCTGTCGGTGTCTATTGAGGCGGACGGCGCTCTGGCGGTGCAGCGCATTCTGGACAGCCAGCCTGATCTAGTGGTGCTGGACTTGATGCTGCCTGGTGAAGACGGTTTGTCGATCTGCCGCCGGGTACGTGAAGCCGGATTCTCCCGACCGATCCTGATGCTGACCGCGCGCAGCGAAGACGACGACCATATCTCTGGTCTGGAGCTGGGCGCCGATGATTATGTCAACAAACCGGTGCGCCCGCAGGTATTGCTGGCGCGCATCCGCGCCTTGTTGCGCCGCAGCGGCGAGAGTGACAGCAGCGCGGCCCCCAGTCGCCTGGAGTTTGGCGAGCTGGTGGTGGACAACGATCGCCGCGAGGCCTGGCTGCGCGGTGCGCTGATCGAGCTGACCGGCGCCGAATTTGACCTGCTCTGGCTGCTGGCCAGCCATGCCGGGCGTATTCTCAGCCGTGAGGAGATCTTCATTGCCCTGCGCGGCATTGAATACGACGGCCAGGACCGCTCCATTGATGTGCGCATCTCGCGCATTCGCCCCAAGATTGGCGATGACCCGGACATGCCGCGTCTGATCAAGACCGTGCGCAGCAAGGGCTACCTGTTCGTTGCTCCCGGCCCGGGCCAGGCGTGAACTCGATTTTTCTGCGCATTTACGGCGGCATGCTGCTGGTGCTGATCGCCGTCTCCTGCCTGGCGTTGATCAGCATCCGCATGATCAACGATGTGCGCGCCGAAGATTTTCGCGAACGCGTCGCCACCGGTACCTTCCGGCTGATGGCCGACAACCTTGAACCCATGGACGATGCCGAGCGGCAGAAGGCTATGGCGGTGTGGATGCGGCTGATCGGCGTGCCGCTGGAGCTGCACCCGCTGGATGCGCTGGCGCTGGACTCCACCAGCTGGGCGCGGCTGATTCAGGGGCGTGTGCTGGTGCGTAGCCAGGGGCCCTCGCAGGCGCGGGTCTACAGCCTGGTGGATCTGAGCCGGCAGCAGGTACTGACTGCCGATATCGAGCGTATTTCCGAGCAGCTGGGCCGCGCGACGCTGTTTCTGATTGCCGATGAGCTGGTGCGCCACCCCGAGGCGGACATGCCGAGCTGGCTGCAACAGTTGCGCCGTGCCAAGGGCTTTGGCTTTCCGCTGAATCTGACCGGTTTGCACGAGACGGATCTGGATGTTGACCAGCGGCGGCGGCTGGATGAGTTCGACACCGTGCTGAGTCTCGGGCCGGACGGCAACTCCATGATGATGTACATGAAGATACCGGACACCAACTGGGTGCTGAGCCTGGGGCCGGTCTATCAGATGGAGGAGTATCCGCCTGAGATGCTGCTGATGACCGGGCTGCTGGCGTTGTCGCTCAGCGGTTTGCTCATCTACCTGCTGGTGCGTCAGCTGGAGCAGCGGCTGATGAACCTGGAGTCGGCCGCAACGCACATTGCCCGAGGCAACCTGGATGCCCGCGCCGAGGTGATCAGTACCGACTCGGTGGGCAGTCTTGCCAGTGCCTTCAACGACATGGCCGAGCACCTGCAGCGCGTAATGCAGATTCAGCAGGAGATGATTCGCGCGGTATCGCACGAGCTGCGCACGCCGGTGGCGCGGCTGCGCTTTGGCCTGGAAATGGTCGAGACTGCCGACAGCGACGATGCCAAGCGCCGTTACATGGACAGCATGGATGGTGACCTGACCGAGCTGGACAAGCTGGTTGACGAGATTCTGACCTACGCACGCCTGGAGCAGGGGGCGCCAGCCCTGACGCTGCAGCCGGTTGATGTGCTGGCCACGGTGGAGGAGGTCATGCTCGAGCTGGAGCCGCTGACCACCCGCGTGCAGATCAGCCATGTTGACCGTTCCAACGGCCGTGCCCACGCCATCGACGCCGAGCCACGTTACCTGCACCGGGCGCTGACCAACCTGGTCAGCAACGCCGCGCGTCACGCCAGTAGCCAGGTGCGCATCAGCACTCGGGTGGTTAACGGGCGCTGTCGGCTGATTGTCGAAGATGATGGCCCGGGCATTCCCGAGGACTATCGCGAGCGGATATTCACGCCGTTTTTGCGCCTGGATGACAGCCGCACGCGCTCCAGCGGTGGCTACGGTCTGGGGTTATCCATTGTGCGGCGTATTGCCTACTGGCACCGGGGTTATGCCCGGGTAGAGGGCTCGCGTGATCTGGGCGGCGCGGCTTTTATCATTGACTGGCCGGTGCGTTTGCATATCTGAGTCAGTAGACGCATTGGCGTAGCAGCAAGGCCAGACGCTGGCAGGAGGGACGCGGCAAGCCGCGTCCGAGGAGGAGTCAGTTCTGGTGGCCGTTCACCAGCAGGCGGAAGGCGGTTGTTGCCGGACCAGGCTCGGGCTTGCGGCCGCAGATCAGGTCGCAGTATATGGCGCTCTCACCAATGCGCACGATGTACAGCGCGAGGCTTTGCGGGTCCATCTCGGGTTTGATATCGCCGGCTGCGATGGCCTCTTCAAACATCTTTTCCCAGGTGCCGATCAGGCGCTCCTGCAAGCCGGAGCTGCGCGCCGTGAGCAGTTGCAGGCCCCATTGCGGCTCGGCCTGCAGAAAGTCGTACATGGGCCGCGCGTTGATCAGCGCAATGTTGATGTCTTCATAGATCTGGGTCAGAAAGTCGATACCTTTGAGCCCCGGCGTCTGCTCGGCGCGGGCGATCGCCTCATCGTAAATGCGCTTGTACAGCGACCAGAGAATCTCGCCCATCAGCAGGTCCTTGTTGCCCACCCAGCGCATCAGCGTGGCACGCCCGATACCCAGCTCTTCAGCCAGCTGCGACAGATTCAGCCTGCGCCCCTCGAGCCACCAGCTGCGCGCCATGCGAAAAGCCGTAATGGGCGTGGCACGTTCTTCGGATTTGCGTTTGGAGAGGGCGAGGGAGAGCGGAGTCTGCTGGCTTGTCATTGTCTTTTCCATGGCGATATAGCGGGTGCGTTGTTGCACCGAACGCCATGGTAACAATGGTGATACCAAGATGGAAAGTGTCCCGTACCTGCATCATTGGTAACAGAAGATGAAGATGTGAAGGGCGTATCAGACTTTGGTCGCATGCGGCCTTATCGCGCTGCTGGCAGAAATCGGCCCGCCGTCTCAAGGCAATACGCCTCGAAGGATCAGGCTCCGGCATGGGCACCGGAGCCTCGGGAGTCAGCCGCGACCGATAAAGGGCATCTTGGTCGCCATGATGGTCATGAACTGTACATTGCTCTCCAATGGCAGTTCGGCCATGTGTACCACCGCCTGGGCAACGTGCTCGACATCCATGGTCGGCTCCACGGCAATCTCGCCGTTGGCCTGTGGAATGCCCCGTGCCATGGGTGCGGCCATCTCGGTGGCGGCGTTGCCGATATCAATCTGGCCGCAGGCGATGTTGTACTTGCGCCCGTCCAGTGAGGTGGCTTTGGTCAGGCCGGTCATGCCGTGCTTGGAGGCGGTGTAGGGGGCTGAGTTGGGGCGGGGCGAGGTAGCGGAGATCGAGCCATTGTTGATGATGCGCCCACCCATCGGGGTTTGTTCGCGCATGATGCGAAAGGCTTGCTGGGTACACAGAAAGGCGCCGCTGAGATTGGTTTCCAGGGCGGCTTGCCATTGCTCGTAGCTCAGCTCTTCCAGCGGCAGCGGCGGCGCGCCGGTGCCAGCGTTGTTGAACAACAGATCCAGGCGCCCCCATTGGCATTTTACCTGGGTAAACAGCGCCTCGACGGATGCCGGGTCGCGTACGTTGGTCGCTACAATCAGGGTGTTGTCTGCCAGTGCGCCCAGGCCGTCGAGTGCCTTTTGCAGTTTGTCGGCGTTACGTCCGGCCAACGCTACGTGGTAGCCAGCCTTGAGCAGGGCGATGGCCGTTGCGCGGCCGATACCGGTGCCGGCGCCAGTGACCACTGCGACCTTTTGGGGGGAGTCTGACATGGGGGTGTCCTCTGTTGTTGTCTTGGCTGGCCAGAGGATACACCAGCGCGTGCGCCGCACGCTGTCGCCATCCCGACAGCTTGGCTGCCAGGATGGCTCCGTGTGCAGAGCTTAGTTGATGCCTTTACGGCGTACGTCCCAGTCGTTGTCGGTGCACAGGTCGCAATTGCTGCCGTAGAAGGTGTCTTCTGCGCTGGCGTCGTCCATCAGGTGATAGCGGAACCAGGCGGTAGACGGTCCGCGGAAGTCACCGGCACTACCCACAGGCTCAAAGTGGCTGGCACCGGACAGTTCACCCCAGAACACCGGCACGTTGGCGCGGTTGTACACCGGCAGGGCGTTCAGAGTCGGGCTGGCGATGGTGTCGGCGCTGCCGGTCATCAGGAACATCGGGCCATTCTGGTTGGACTGTGAGCTGCTGTTGTGGCCAAGGCCGATGGTGTACGGCTGGAAGGGGGCGGTGACTTTGATGCGGTAGTCCTGGCCAGCCATGATGGTGCCGCCGCCGCCCTGAGAGTGACCGGCTGCGCCGATGCGGTTCAGGTCCAGCTTGTTGGCGTAGGTGCCGGTGCTGCGGTTGTTCTGGGTGGTCAGGTAGTCAACGCAGTTGAGCATGTCCTGGCCGGTGCCGGCGTTGGAGGTGTTGGCGGCGATAACCACAAAGCCATGGCTGGCCCAGTGTTCAAGAATGCCGCTGTAGGTGCTGGGAGAGGCAGTGGTGCCGTTGCCCCAGACGATGATCGGGTGTTTGAGACCGTTGGCACCCAGCGTGGAGGGGCGGAATACGGTGCAGCTCAGGCCGGCACTGCCGCTGGTGGTAGCGAATGAGCCGTCAGCGCTGAAGCTGCTGACGCCCGGAAAACCGGTGCCGGTATCGGGGTTGCTACCGGCACCACCACCGCCGGGGTTGGTAGCCAGCGCAACGCTGGACAGAGAAACGCCAAGGGTGAACGCGGCCAGCTTGAACAGGGGTGCTTTCATGACTGTATCCTTTTTCTGATGTTGTCCGAAATTCATGCAGTGGCGCTGCGCGCTCAGCTGCAAGACAGTCAAGGTAGTTGTCTCGTCGTGGTCGTAAACTCGCCTGTACGGGTTAGTTGCACATGGCTGCACCTCCGAAAACTACTCAGAAGTGATTGCCATCTTAATGATTTAAATGGATTTTCTTTTCAGTGCGTGGGTGCAGGTGTTACTGCCATCTCACCCGCATGGGTGTGACTAGTCACTACCGCGCGCGCTGACGCCTTCGAGCGTAGCGAAGGAGGTGTCCTTGGCGGTCAGCAGAAAGTCCTGCAGGTAGGGCATTTCCATCATGTCGTCACGCACCGCTGCGTACAGCGTACCGAAAAGCCCCTCCGGGCCCAGACGGCGAGCAGTGACATAGCCCTTGTGCAGGTATTCGGCCATGGCCCAGTTGGGCAGGCAGCAGACGCCGCGGCCGGACGCGACCAGTTGCATCATCATTACGGTCATCTCGGCGGTACGCACGCTGGCGGGCTCGATACCGGCCGGGTCGAGAAACTGCTTGAAGATGTCCAGCCGATCACGCTCGACCGGGTAGGTGATCAATACTTCGCCTTCCAGATCCGGCGGGCGTACGTGATGGGCGGTGCTCAATGGATGCTGGTTGCTCACCGCCAGCAGTGCCTCATAGGTGAACAGCGGCACGTAGGTGATGCCTTCGATTTCCAGCGGGTCGGAGGTGACCACCAGATCCAGATCACCGCGTGCCAGTGCTGGCAGCGGCGCAAAGAAAAAGCCCGAGGCAAAGTCCACCTCGACCTCTGGCCAGGCGTTGCGGAACTGGTCGATAGTCGGCATCAGCCACTGAAAGCAGCTGTGGCATTCGATTGCCATGTGCAGCCGTCCGGCCTGTCCACCGGCCAGGCGCTGGATATCGCGCTCGGCCTGACGCACCTGCGGCAGCAGGCTGTCGGCCAGACGCAGCAGACGCAGGCCGGCACTGGTAAAGCGTACGGGTTTGGTTTTACGCACAAACAGCGTCATGCCGAGTTTTTCTTCCAGGTCCTTGAGCTGATGCGACAGCGCAGACTGGGTCAGGTGCAGGCGCTCAGCCGCCTCAACCAGGCTTTCGGCATCACGCAGGGTGCTAAGGGTACGCAGGTGGCGGAGTTCGAGCATGGCGGGGCGTCGTCTACATGAGAAAAATCGAACTATAGCATGAAGAATATGAGTTTGATTCAGCGGACTTTTGGCGTGAGCATTACCGCCAGACAACCTTGCGAGGATCTGGCCATGCCCTGGCTACACACCTTAACCCATCACAGCAATCGCTCTCCCTACGACCGCTGGCACGCTGAGTCGGCAGCAGGCTTGTCGCGCGTAACCCTGGCGCTGGCTGATCTGCCGGCCGACCGTCAGGAGTTGCTGGAGCAGGTGACTCAGGCCCAGGCGCTCGGCTATCAGGTGAAAGTGGCGCTGCCCGGGCCCCTGTCGCTGCTGTGGCAAGTGCCCGACGCGCTGCAGCGTTTGAGCGCTACGCTTGATCGATACGACGCGCTGCTCTTGGCCCTGGCCGATGCCGGGGTGGATTGGGTGCAGCTGGATGAGCCGCTGTTGCTGCAGCACCTGCCGCAGCCCTGGGGCGCGGCTTTTGAGGGCGCTTACAATCGTCTGCAACGGGTGCCCTTGCAGCTGTTGCTGGCCTGTCCCGGTGGGTTGCTGCATGAAAACCTGGGGCTGGCCTGCAGTCTGCCGGTTGACGGGCTGCATGTTGATCTGCTCGACGGCGAACGCCAATTGGTGCCGCTGCTTGATCGTTTGCCGGCCTATAAGGTGCTGTCGCTGGGCGTGGTTGATTCGCAGGGCCGGCCGGCACTCGACAGCGCTGCGCTGACGCCCATGCTGGCAAACCTGCATGGGCGCTTGCGTTCGCGTCTGTGGCTTGCGGACAGCCGCCTGGAGTTTGCGGCCAGTGCGCTGGCCCGCAGCGCGTTGGCAGCGCTGGCCCAGTTGCGCAGTCAAATTCGTAGCCAAGTCGGCGGCTGCGCGGCGTATACGGCCTGATCAGCCCGGCGGCACTTCAACCTGCCCGTCGCTGCCTGTACAGTAGCGCCCGATTATCCAGCGGGAGCGAGACATGCAGGAATTGTTGCTACATTGCCGTCTGGGCTTTGAAGGGGAGGCGGCCGCCGAGATGCAGGAGCTGGCTGGCGAGCAGGGCATTGCTGGTTATCCGGTGACCCAGGATGGCAGCGCTCTGGTGCGTTTTGTCTGTCCCGAGCAGGGCGAGGCCGAGCAACTGATGCGGGCCATCGATTTTCAGCAGTTGATCTTCACCCGTCAGTGGGCGGTCGGCAGCTGGCTGGAGCTGGACCCGGAAGACCGCGTCAGCCCTATCATCACTGCCTGTGCCCAGGGCCATATTGCCTCGCTGATGTGGCTGGAAACTGCCGACACCAACGATGGCAAGGCACTGGCCGCGCTGACCAAAAAGCTGAAAGGCCCGCTGGAGCGCTCGCTCACCAAGACCCGCTTTGTTCGTCCCAACAAACCCGAACTGCCGCGCCTGCACCTGTGCTTTCAGAGCGGCCAAAAGGTATTTGTCGGCTGGTCTTGGGCTAACAATGGCGCGCCCTGGCCGATGGGCATTCCGCGCCTGAAAGTCCCGCGTGAAGCGCCCAGCCGATCCACCCTGAAACTGGAAGAAGCCTGGCATCACTTTATTCCGCGTGATGACTGGGACAGCCGCCTCAAGGCGGGCATGACCGCAGTTGACCTGGGCGCGGCCCCCGGTGGCTGGACCTGGCAACTGGTCAACCGTTTGATGAATGTCACGGCGGTGGACAACGGCCCCATGGATCGCCGCCTGATGGACAGCGGACAGGTGGAGCACGTGCAGGGCGATGGCTACATGTATCGCCCCAAGCGCACCGTCGACTGGATGGTCTGCGACATCGTTGATAAGCCGGCCCGCAGCAGCGCGCTGGCGGCCAAGTGGATTGGTCAGCGCTACTGCCGCGAGCTGATTATCAACTTCAAGCTGCCGATGAAACAGCGCTACCAGGAAGTGATGCAATGCCTTGGGCACATTCAGGACGCGCTGGATGAAGCGGGCGTGCGCGCCGAGATCGGCTGCAAGCAGCTGTACACCGACCGTGAAGAAGTGACCTGCCATATTCGCGCGTTGCGCTGAAACTGCTATTCAGCCCCCGCCTGCTCCAGATCGACCAGGCGGGTGGTGGGGCCGTTGGGGTCAAGGCGTTCGCGGATCAGCTTGGGCCACTGTCTGCGGGAGCGGCGCTTGGCGATGGCGTAGGTGAAGTTTTGGGTGGCATTCATGGGCAAGAAGAAAACGCCACCTAACAGCAGTACCACATCACTACCGCTGAGGAAGTTGCGCCCATTCTTGGCGTTGTATTGAGCTTTTATCTCGTCCCACTGTAAGCGGGTCCAGGCGCCTTTGCTGTTTCGCACCTGTTGTTGTATCTCGGCAAACTCGCGTGAATCGGAGTTGTTGCCGTGCTCATCAAAAAAGGGGCCGTTGTTCATATAGGCGCGCAGGTATTCCCAGAAACCCAGCTGCATTTCCAGCCGCTTGCCCAGTGGCGAACCCAGGTTGATCAACACGGTTTCTTTGGGGTGACCAAAGCGGTGTAGCAGTGCCTCCAGTGCTGCATGGCCCATGCGGCCTGTATAGGGGCCTACGGTACTGACGCTATAAGCCGCGGCGGCAATATCGTCCCAGGCGGTGTGGTAGAGCTCGCCATCCTGTTCAAAGTAGACCTCGCGGGTGCGGCGGTTAAAGAGAATGGGCAGGGGCATGGGATGTAGGATCTCCCAGAGGAAGACGGGCACAAAGCAGGCGACGGCGAACAGAAAAGTCAGCAGAGCATCTTCAGATCGCCCTTCAAAAAGAAACAAGAGTGCAAAAGCGCCGCAGAATGCTCCCCCCATCCCCCCCAGTGCGCCGGTCAGCATGCCTCGGTCTGCGCTGTCACCATGTTCAATCGAGAGATAGTGTTCGGTTTGCTCTTCCACCTCAGGCATGCACATTAGGGGCGCGCCTGTTGGCTGGTCGGCCTGCAGCGGATGGGCGTCCAGCGCTTTGGCCAAGCGTTGGGCGAGGGGGTGGGGGCGTGGGGTGGTCATGGTCAGCTTATATCTATGTCGATGGCGGGCAGGTATAGCTCTTCGCTGGGTGGCCAGCGTGACTTGTTGCCATCCTCACTCAGCCTGCCCAGCCTGCCCAGCCTGCCCAGCCTGCTCCAGATCGACCAGGCGAGTGGTGGGGCCGTTGGGGTCAAGGCGTTCGCGGATCAGCTTGGGCCACTGGCTGCGGGAGCGGCGCTTGGCGATGGCGTAGGTGAGGTTTTGGGTGGCGTTCATTGGCAAGAGCATCACCCCACCTAATAACAATACAAGGTCAATTCCACTGAGGTAGTTGCGACCGTTATTGGTTTTGTATTCTTCCTTTATCTCGCTCAAGGCGAGACGTATATGTTGCCCTTTGCTGTTTCGCACCTGCTGTTGTATCTCGGCAAACTCGCGTGAATCGGAGTTGTTGCCGTGCTCATCAAAAAAAGGGCCGTTGTTCATATAAGCGCGCAGGTATTCCCAGAAACCCAGCTGCATCTCCAGCCGCTTGCCCAGTGGGGAACCCAAGTTGATCAGCACCGTCTCCTTGGGGTGACCAAAGCGGTGTAACAGCGCTTCCAGTGCCGCATGGCCCATGCGCCCTGTATAGGGGCCTACGGTACTGACGCTGTAAGCCGCGGCGGCAATATCGTCCCAGGCGGTGTGGTACAGCTCGCCATCCTGTTCAAAGTAGACCTCGCGGGTGCGGCGGTTAAAGAGAATAGGTAAGGGCATGGGGCGGATGACTTCCCACAGAAAAGGCACAACCACGCACACTACGGCGACTGCAAAAGCCTTGAGGGCAAGCTGAGTGGATCCATCGATATAGGCAATCAGCCCCATAACGATCCAAAAGCCGCCCAACATACCACCCAGTGCGCCGGTCAACATGCCTCGGTCTGCGCTGTCGCCATGTTCAATCGAGAGATAGTGTTCGGTTTGCTCTTCCACCTCAGGCATGCACATCAGCGGGGCGCCAGTGGGCTGGTCGGCTTGCAGTGGATGGGCGTCCAGGGCTTTGGCCAGGCGTTGGGCGAGGGGGTGCGGGCGTGGCGTGGTCATGGTCAGCTTATATCTATGTCAATGGCGGGAAGGTAGAGCTCTTCGACGGGTTGATAGGTAAGGCTGCCGCGTATGGCAACCAGACGAGCGCCGTTGGTCTCGTGGTAGGCGCGGCCCAGCCGCAGGCCGTTGACGGATGCTGGCGCTGGGCTACCAATGTCTGCGTAGAAGGGTAGTGTGTCGTGCTCATCCCATGCCAACCGCAGGCATTGGGTGCTGCCGCCCAGGCCAAATAGCCCGGAGCTGTATTGCCAGTGCTCCGTGCCTTCAAAGCTGACCATGCCCTGACGGTATTCTTGCTGCCCTGGCAACTCCAGTACCAGACGCAGCTCTTCTACCAGTTGCCCTGTGCGTGGGTTGACGTCGTGCCAGCGCTCCAATTTGAGGCGTACGGGCAACACAATCCGATACAACTGCTGCAAAGTCTTTTCCAGGCTTGTGCCCCAGGGCGCTCGGCGCGTGCCACAAAAAAGTTGTTTGAGCCATTTTTCCAGCGACTCGTCTTCGGTAAAAAACAGGCTAACCAGGCCCGTCAGAATGGTGGCGGCAAGCCCCACCAGGGTAAGGCGCAGTGGCAGTGACAGTACTCGAACCCCGGCGAGAAGCGCCTGCGCCTCGCCGGCCAATACCGCTGCGCGGGCGATGCGCAACGCGCGCACGGCTTTCAAGGACGCGCCGGTCAATGCAAGGTTGGCGCTGGTCAGGCCAACGTAAACTCCTGCGCTATCCACGTCTCCTTGACGGTAGGCTATCAGGGCCTTCCAGCCGAAATAAGATACATCCAGACCGGCTGCGAGGGCTTGGAGCAGCATGACAGCGGAGCTCAAACCTAGAGCACGAACCAAGGATTGCTGGGCGAGTGGGCTAAGGCGTCCTGCATTTGCAACGTGCGTTTCCCATCTCACTTCGGCCAGCTGTTGTAGCACTGCCGTTGAGGCAGAGGCTGTAGTCATGGCCGCGCTGCTTGCAGAGACGAAGTTTTGTGTTGTTTGTCCCTCCACCCACGCGTTTCCTGCCTCTTTCAAATTCCACACCGACACCAACGCAATCAGCGTTTTCAGCGGTGCCTCGTTAATCAGCTCTCGGATGCTTGGCAGCTCGATGCCTGCTGCAAGCCCACCGAGGCGAGGTGGCGCCGGCGAGGCGCTGACTGCTGGGGCAGGGCGCGCAGGGCTGGGTGGCGTAACCTGGCTTGGCGCTGTGGCGGGCGCTGCGGTGGAAAGGGTGGGTTTGGGCACCAAGCGCAGGAATGGCACCGCCCGTTTTACCTCAGATGACAGCCGGTTTTTGACAGCAGCACTTACCGCGGTGGCTGCGGTGCCTTGCTCGGCGTGGCGTTGTTGGCGCTCCAGACGGGCTCTCTCTTTTTCCAGTCTGCGTTTTTGGCTGTTGTTGTGCGCGGTCCCTAACTGCTCGCTGACCCAGCGCATGGCTTCTTGCGGCGTTAGCCGGGTGGCGTCAAGGCGTTGCTTGCTGCGGGCCAGCATGGCAATCATCAGGATGTAGGTTTGCTGATGCACCTGCTCACTCAGTGATGCCAGGCGGCCACCGATGACGGTGGATATGGCGGCGAACAGGGGCTCACCACCGCCTGCCAGTGGCAGTTTCTCCAGGTTGTCTGCGCCCAGGTTGAGCGCCGCTGCCAGGGCGGAGATCCGCGCCCAGCGTGCCGCCGCCTCGCCTGCATCTTCCGTCACCGTTGGCAGGCTGTCGGGTAGTGACAAGATACGCTGTAAGTGGCCGCCATCCAGCCGGTCTTTTACCCCCAGTACGGCCCAGAGCAGCCAGGGCTGACCTTTTATCTGCTCCAGATCTAACGCCGTTTCTATAGCCTTGACGCCGGGTGACGTGGCCGCCGGGCCCAGGCAGGCGGCGGCAAAGCTGACCTCCAGCATCTCGCGAGCTGCGGTCAGCTGGATGTCGAAGCCTTCACAAGCGCTTTCCAGGCTCGCAGCAGTGTCACCCCCAAAGGTCTCAAACCAGGCGGCCCAGATGTCTGCCAGACGCAGGATGTCCGTTGCATGCGCGCTGGTCTCGCGCTCTTGCTCGCGCAGTGCGCGTTGCAATGACGATTGATCGATGCTGGATGCTATCTGCTGGCGAATTTTTGTATCGCCGTCACCCATCGATTGCACGATAGCGGCAATAGACCATTCGTCGCGGTGTGCGCTGAGCTTTTCAAAGGCATGGTTGCGTGCGCGTATCAAACCGGCCGTGTCCATGAGCACGCCCCAGGGGTCATCGACCAGCGCGAAGTGCTGTTGTTCACAGCGCTGCATGCGCTTGAGCGGCGAGTCTTCAAGTAGCCAGTAGGACGGATCTGGTGCGCAGCTCCAGCCAAAGTTTTCCGGCTTTACATCGCCAATTTCCGGGTGCAACGCTTGTATCTGGCCACTAGACGGTGCGGCTCCTGGCGTCAGTTCGCGCATCATGCGCTGCCGCAAGGCGGGCTCCTGCTCAATGCGAACAAAACAGTCGTCGGACCAAGCGCAGGGCGACCAGCTAATTCGCACTGGGGCGCCGGCGGCGAGCATCAGGTAGGCTCCCGTCGCCTGGCCCTTCAACCCGCCACCCCGATCGGTCAGGGTGAGCAGCGCACCTTCAACTCGGTATTCGCTCAGCTCCTGCAAGGCTTCATCCCACAGGTACAGATAGCCGTCGCGCAGCATTCGGGGTACGTAGCCCAGTGGCGCGTCTTGCAGTTGTGGGTGATCTGGCCCCAACTCAGGAAAGTTGCCCTTCAGCTCCGGTAGCCCCAAGGTTGCCGAATTCAGGCTGCTAGGATGTCGCGGGTCTACCGGGCCGATGGCGTAGCGCACGGGCAGCACGGCTGCGAGCAGCGGGCAGGCGGCAGGTTGCAGACCTTCCGGGTGGGCGGCTGGCTGAGTCATGGGTGGCTTGGCTCCGGGGCGGCGTAGGATTGGGCGAGGGCGGTGAGCAGTGGCCAGTCGAGCTTGATCTGGGCGTTGAGCGTGCTGGTGCGGGTTGTACAGTCTTGCTCGGGCGTCTCGTTCTGCCAGGCTTGCAGTGGGCCATTGGCGCTGCCCAGCCAGACTTCGCTGACGCCATGCCAGAAGCCGGTCGGCCAGCGTTGACCTGTTTGCCAGGCGCTCAGCAGGGGGCGTGCGTCAGCCAGGCGCAGCCAAAACTCTCGGCCATCGGGTGAACGCACCCTGAGACGGCGGCGCAAGCTGCTGGCCAGCTCATCAGGTTGCTGGCAGGTACGTAGCCAGACGCTGTGCTGCAGGCCTGGCTGGCCATGGGACCAGGCGCTGTGTAGCGGGCTATCTGGGTCGGCATCGAGCAGAATCGGGCCGATGTCAGCGAGCGCGGCATAGGCGGTGCCCTGTAACAATGGAAACAGGCTGTGTTCGGGATATTCACTGGCAAGCCAGATCAGCGCTTGCCGGCGCGATGCGCCGTCAAACAGCAGCGCACCGTTACTGTTCATGCTTTGCTCCGTTGGCTTGGGCGGCCTCGCAGACTTCACACAAACCACTTAGTGCCTGCAGAAATACCCGCCGTTGTTTGACCAGTGCTTCCAGCGGTTGCCCTTCCGTGGCCGCATCGGCTTCGACCACATCACCCGGCAGGATGAGCGCAGCCGCCGTACCCATGCCGGGGCTGCCGCCGGTGTTTACCCGGATACTGGGGCCGCTGACGGTGACGCCGCTGAGATCGATTTTGATAAAGCTGCCGCCAGCCTTGAGGGTGAATTCCATGCCGGCGTCGATCACGATCTTGCGGCCGCTGGAGAGGTGAATTTCCTGTCCCGCGTCGGTCAGCTGCCGCTGGCCGATGCGGGTGTGCCGGCTCTCGGCAATCGTCAGATGATCATTTGCCTTGAGTTCGGTAAGGCGGTTGGCGTGGACAGTGCGGTGCACTTCAGCCAAGTGCTCGCTGTAATGGTTGGCAACGATGTGGTCGTGACGTTCATTGCCAACGTGCAGGCGTTGATCGTGCTCAATGCGCTGATCCCAGTCGCGTTGGGCGTGCAGATAGATTTGCTCGGCGCCCTTCTTATCTTCAATACGCAGCTCGTTATAACCCTCGCCGCCGGGCGAGCTGAGGCTTTTGAAGGTGCTGCGGGTTTTGTGGGCAGGCAGGTCAATCGGGGGCAAGTGTTCGGCGTGGTAAAGGCAGCCGGTGATCAGCGGCTGGTCCGGGTCACCCTCGAGAAAGCTCACCAGCACTTCCATGCCAACCCTGGGAATGGCCAGGGCGCCGTAGCGGTCGCCGGCCCAACCGCTGGCGACGCGTAGCCAACAGCTGGTGTTGTCGTCGGCCTGGCCTTCGCGGTCCCAGTGGAACTGTACTTTGACGCGGCCGTGCGGGTCGCAGTGAATTTCTTCGCCTTCTGGCCCGGTAACCACGGCGCTTTGGCTGCCGGCGATGCGGGGTTTGGGGTGGTCCAAGGCCGGGCGCCAGATGGCTTGCCAAGGGGTGGCGATAAAGCGGTTGCGGTAGCCTTGGGTGAAGCCATCGCTGGCTTGGGTATCACTGGTTACGGCTTCTTCCAGCACCTGCGGCTGTTTGCCTTGGTGCTCGATACTCGTCAGCAGCCAGAGGTCATTCCAGTCATCACGCAGGTGGCCGGTGAGCGTCAGAAAGTGCCCGCTTCGCAGGCCGGGTTGGTCGCTCTCGCCGTTGGCTTGCAGCTGATGGCTGCGATGGCGCTGCAGGTGGATGCGGCTGAGTTGCTTGCCGCGCTCGCGATCGGCAAAGCGGCCAGGGTAGTCGTAGTCTTCCAGCGCTGGTTGCGGCGCGCCGTCTTGCAATGTGGCGTCAGCCTCCAGCTGCAGGCGGGGTTTCAGAAAGTCGTAATCGCGGCGGGCCACACGGTCCGGGCGGGTAGCAGCAGTCAGGCTGAAGC
>NZ_FOUD01000046.1 GCF_900114765.1 Halopseudomonas pachastrellae | reverse complement strand
GCCGACACGGTTTCAACAACCAGCTGTCACCGGTAGAGTTTGAAAGGCAACATTTACTGAGCCTGGAAAGTGTCTAGGAAATCCGGGGCGATTCAAACCGGGGTTTTACGCCTGGTGCGCTCTGATAGACGTTTATCGCGATACTCGGAAATGACTTCTGCTGACAGCGCCGCCAATGAGTAGCTACCAAGCTTTTCCATGAGCTTCTTCGCGCTGCCAATCTCGCTTTGGGCGGTCTTAGGGGCTTTTGTAGGGCTTACCTCTGCGAGGTAGCGCTTGAGCGCCTGCTCAATCGTCATTCGCTCTGAAGCAGTGCGCTGAATATAAACGCCACGCACCATCTCATCCTCGACCCGCCGGGACCAATCAAGGGCATCACGTTTTGTACGAAAAGTCTTCGAAGTGGTAGGCCATCCGTTTTTGCGGATGAGAGCTTTCCAGGTACCAGAGGGGGTTTTTACGAGTGTTGCCATGCTGTTCTCCGAGGTGGCGATCAGTACGACTGTACTGAAACTGTACCTCGGGAACATCTGAATGCGGGGGCAAAAACTGCAGCATCGCTGCAGCCCTTGATTTATATGGTGCCGGCACCAAGAGTCGAACTCGGGACCTACTGATTACAAGTTTTATCAGCAGCCCATATTCCACAAGGCTTTCGGAACAGGCAAGGCAAAAATAATTCCTGCATCCCCTTGAATCTCAAGAAAAAAGCAGGAGTTGTTAAGGGAAGACTAACAGATTTGGAAGCGGCGTCAAAGCCCTACCCCAACCCTACCCCGGGGCCAAATCCCTACCCAAAACCTACCCCGAAAACCGCCTATGGAGGCCGCATGACCATACGACAACCCATGAATGAGCTGACCGTAAAACGCCTGAAGTACGACCCCAAACAAGGCCGATTTGAATATCTCGACCCGCCCATGCATGGGCACGGCACATTCGGGGTCAGGGTCAACAAAACCAGCAAAAGCTTCATCCTCCTGTACAGCTTTCACAATCACCCACGCAGGCTGACACTTGGAAAGTACCCGGCCATGTCGTTGACTGAGGCAAGAGAGCAGGCCGCTCAAGCCATCAACCTTCTCGCCCAGGGCATCGACCCTGGGCAGAAAAAGGTCGCGGAGCTGTTCGAGTATCGCGAAAGCCCCACCTTCGCCGAGGCTGCTGCAATCTATCTGGATCACGTCAAACTCAAGAACAGCGAGAGGACACTGCACGAGTACAAGCGACTCTTGGAGGTCGACTTTATCCCTCACCTCGGCCGCATGAAGATGGTCGATATCAAACGCAAGCAAGTCATCGCTTTGCTCGACGAGAAGGCCAAGACTGCGGGCATCCAAGCGAACCGCAACCTGGCAGTCATCCGCGCGATGTTCAACTTCTGCGTAGACCGGGACATCCTGGACGCGACCCCGCTGGTGCAGATGAAGAAGCTAGTCAAGGATGTGCCTCGAGAACGTACGCTCAATCGTCACGAACTGGTCTGGTTCCTGCGCGAGCTCACCGCCCCCTACCTCAATGAGAATACCCGCTTCGCTCTGCTTCTCAGCCTGATGCTGGCACAGCGCTCCGGTCGCATCGTAGAAATGCGCTGGGTAGATCTAGATTTTTACGACTCCATGTGGGATCGCAGCGGCAAATTCGAAAAGAATAACAACCCCATCGCGATCCCCTTGTCGGATGAGGTTATGGGCATCCTGAAGTACCTCAAAAACAAACAGCGCAAACAGATCGAGGATCACAAGAAAAAAGGCAACGAATTCGCTAGCCGCACGGGGCAATATGTATTTCCCGGACGCTTCCCCGGACAGGCTCAGACTCAACCATCACTAAACCGCGCCATGCATCGAATGTACACGGCCTACGTCAAGGATATGGACAGGGTTGAGCACGAAGGCCTGCTCCGCGTCGCAGACGGCTACCCTCGCCCAGTGGTACATGACCTGCGCAGAACCGCCACCACACACATGACAAGCCGAGGGCTTGGCAAAGACGTTCGCAGTCGAATCCTTAACCACAAAGACATGTCGGTCGACGCAGTCTACGACCGCTATGCGTACTTCGATGAGAAGGCAGAAGCGCTATCCGAATGGCACGCGTTCTTGCGGGGACTATTTGAACGTGAGTTCGATGGAAAATCCTGGATCGAAGTCTACGGCGACAAGCTCAATGAACTTGAACCCTCCCAACTCGACGACGCAATGACTCCGACTCCCTAAGAGTCGCATTAAGGCTGCGCAGGTGAAGATAGAGCAGCTTCACCTGCGCCTAATACCCGCTATATGCGCCTCCCTGGCGCTACCAGCCATGCGAGCAGCAAACAGCATAGACTGCGCATAAATTTAAAAGGCCGCCCCTTTCGAGACAGCCTTTTGAACTACTTCTTTTGCCCTTGGATTCGCGGTGGTGCTTTTTAACCTGCCGAAAATATGTGCCCAAGCGCCTACTCGAGCATCGAAACAGGCCCGAGACCTCGGGTCAACGCCTAAGGAGGTCAAGCTTCAGATACCCTCCCCCATCAACTGCTCATCTCCGCGCCCGTCCGATTCTATTGAAAACGTCCCGTGGAGATTTTCGGCGTAAGCGTACGCCGAACTCACCTTGCGCGACTCAGGCAGGCGCCCACTGATGCGGCAGCAGTTGGCCGACCTCACTCGCCCGTTGCGTCGGCA
>NZ_FOUD01000001.1:132002-326956 GCF_900114765.1 Halopseudomonas pachastrellae | reverse complement strand
CTGGGGTTATGGAACCGCTCGATGTATTCAAACAGATCAGCTCTTGCCTCGTCCCGCGTTCGGTAACGCCGATGGTGTACTCGCTCGCGTTTCAGTATGCCGAAGACCCCCTCACAGGCTGCGTTGTCTCCGCATTGGCTGATGGCCCAATTTTGCCAACGGCATGAGATCGCAGCTACTTTTTCAACAGAACCGGCCGAAAGCAGCCTCACCAGCGCGTATAAACGATCAGGGTCGATGGAAAGTTCTTTATCTCTCCGTCGGCAAAAGGGGGGGGCAGACTTGACATCGGGAAGGCCTGCACCGGCCTGCCTCTGGCAACGCTCAAGAATCGTTAATCAACTCATCCAGCCAAAGCCAACCAGCGCGCGGCGCGCATCATCCAGGTCAAAGCCGACCAGGCGCTCGGGTAATCGCATGCCGGCCAATCCGAGGGCAGCCTGCAGCAGGCAAAGCGTTCCGATACCGGGCTGGTCGTTACCCCCGCCGGCCTTGAACCCGGTGACAAGCTGACGCCACTGATGTTGTTCAATCCACGAGGACATCAGGTCAAGCCAGGAGGAGTCGTACAGCGACTTCAGGCGCTGGCCCCCGTCAACGCGATCCAGACACACCAGCAGCGTACCTCTCTCACGCCAGTCGCTCAGTGCCTGGCCGATACCGCTGTAGCCCGGCTCTTCAACGTTTGTCGCTAACCGCAGCTCGATACATTCGCCGGCGAAGTCACCAAACAGTTCTGCGGCAATGTGGTCCAGCGGTGAGCTGGCGCAGCGCTGCACCGATGCGCAAACGCCTCGGCTCGAAAGCCCTTCGGCCAGAGCTGACAAACGCTCGCCATCTGTGCCGCTGCCGATCAGTTGCAGCCTGTCATCCTGATCGGCAATCGTGATAAACAGCACCGCCTCCGGCGTTGCACCGGAGGCGAGCAACCGGGCCATCAAAGGCCCCCTGCCCGGATCTGCCTGCCGTTCTTCCCGGCAGGACAGAAACAGTACGGGCAGGGGCGGTCTTTGCGCTGACGCCACTAGCGACGCACCTTGCTGGCCGGTTCGCCACCAATGCCGAAGTGTGTCTTGGGCATTTCGCTGATGATCACCCGAACGCTCGGCAGGGGCGCATCCAGTGCCCGGACAATGGCCTCGCTCACTTCGCGAATCAGCGCTTCCTTTTGCTCGTCGCTACGACCTTCCAGCATATGAATCTGTGCAATCGGCATGGCATGCTCCTTAAATGAATCGGCAGGTGACGCTACCCAGCCCCTGGTAGCGCACGCTGATATTGTCGCCCGCTTCGACGGTAATGGCCGCGGTGATGCCGCCGGTCATGATGAAGCTGCCGGCCGGGATGTGTTCGCCACGCTCAGCCAGCAAATTGGCCAGCATGGCGACACTCGACGCCGGGTGGCCGAGGACCGCGGCGCCAGCACCAACATCAACCACTTCGCCGTTCTTCTCCACCACTACACCGAAGTTTTTCAGGTCAACGTCTTCGACATTGGCCATCATGCCACCGGTGATAAAGCGCGTTGACGAAGCGTTGTCGGCCACCACGCTGATCAGATCGAACTTGAAGTTCTCGTAGCGCGAGTCAATCACCTCGACCGTCGGCACCACATAATCGGTCGCTGCGAGTACATCGCCGATGTGGCAGCCCGGGCCCTTGAGCGGCGCCTTGGTCACAAAGGAAATTTCCGCCTCGATCTTCGGGTGGATCAGCTCGCTGGTGTCCACCACGCCACCGTCGGGCACACTGAAATAGTCGGCCAGGAAGCCGTAGATCGGGGTTTCCACGCCCATCTGCGCCATTTTTGCCCAGGAGGTCAGGCCCATCTTCAGGCCGACGACCTTGTTGCCGCGAGCCTCCTTGCGCCGGCGGATTTCCCACTGGATATCGTAGGCATCGGCGAAGGTCATCTGCGGGTAGTCGTTGGTGATCTTGTGGATGTCGTGCGCCTGCAGCTCGGCGTTCTCGATGTGCTCGGCCAGTGCCAGTACCTGCTCGGACGTCAGGGTGCGTTTCTGCTCTTTCATGCCGACTGCTCCTGTTTTTTCAGCAGATCCAGTGCTACATCCACGATCATGTCTTCCTGGCCGCCGACCATACGGCGCCGGCCCAGCTCGACCAGGATGTCGACCGTTTTCAGGCCGTATTTCTGCGCCGCCACCTCGGAGTGCCGCAGGAAGCTGGAGTAGACGCCGGCATAGCCCAGCGCCAGGGTTTCGCGGTCAACCCGCACCGGGCGATCCTGCAGCGGGCGGACGATGTCATCGGCGGCGTCCATCAGGGTGTAGAGGTCGGTACCGTGCTCCCAGCCGAGCCGTTCGGCGGCGGCGATGAACACTTCCAGCGGCGCGTTGCCGGCGCCGGCGCCCATGCCGGCCAGGCTGGCGTCGATGCGGTCACAGCCCTCTTCCACCGCGGCAATCGAGTTGGCGACCCCGAGGCTCAGGTTGTGGTGGGCGTGCATGCCGGTCTGGGTTTCCGGCTTGAGTACATCCTTCAGAGCGCGGAAGCGGTCACGGATATCCTGCATGCCCATGGCGCCGCCGGAGTCGACCACATACAGGCAGGTGGCACCGTAGTCCTCCATCAGCTTGGCCTGCTGCGCCAGGCCCTGCGGGGTCTGCATGTGGCTCATCATCAGAAAGCCGACGGTATCCATACCCAGCTTGCGGGCATGCTCAATGTGCTGTCTGGAGACATCGGCTTCGGTACAGTGCGTGGCCACCCGCACGATGCGTGCCCCGGCGCTGTAGGCGTTGTCCAGGTCATGGGTAGTACCGATGCCGGGCAGCAACAGGGTGGCGATTTGCGAGTGGGTGATCACTTCGGCCACCGCCTCGATCCACTCCAGATCAGTGTGGGCACCAAAGCCGTAGTTGAAGCTGGAGCCCTGCAGGCCGTCACCGTGGGCCACTTCGATGGAGTCGACCTTAGCCTTGTCCAGTGCGCGGGCGATGTCCTGCACATTCTTGATCGAATACTGGTGGCGAATCGCATGGCTGCCGTCACGCAGAGTGACGTCGGAGATATAGAGTTTCTTGCCGAGATTGAATGTCATGATCGTGTCCTCAGGCCAGGTTCATCGACTGCGCCATGCGCTCGGCGGTCGCCAGCGCCGCAGAGGTCATGATGTCGAGGTTTCCGGCGTAGGCCGGCAGGTAATGGGCGGCACCTTCGACTTCCAGAAAGATCGAGGTTTTCAGCCCGCTCAAGTGGCCAAGGCCCGGTACGTTCAGCGGCTGATCCGGCGGGATCACGTCGAATTGCACCTTTTGCTTGAGGCGGTAACCCGGCACGTAGCTGTTGACCGCCTGCACCATTTCCTCGACCGAGGCTTCAACGGCGGCCTGATCGGCCAGTTCGCTGAGCACATAGACGGTATCGCGCATAATCAGCGGCGGCTCGGCCGGGTTCATGATGATGATCGCCTTGCCACGACGGGCACCGCCGATCACTTCAATCGCCTTGGAGGTGGTCTCGGTGAATTCATCGATGTTGGCGCGGGTACCCGGCCCGGCGGACTTCGAGGAAATCGACGCAACGATTTCGCCATAGTGCACCTTGGCCACACGCGAGACCGCGGCCACCATCGGGATGGTCGCCTGACCGCCACAGGTGACCATGTTGACGTTGGTCTCGTTGATGTTCTGCTCCAGGTTCACGACCGGCACGCAGTAGGGGCCGATGGCCGCCGGGGTCAGATCGATAATGCGCAGGCCCGGCTTGTGACCGCGCAGCAGCACTTCGTTGTGCCTGTGGGCACCGGCCGAAGTGGCATCAAAGATAAAGTCGATGTCGGCAAACTCCGGCATCTTGACCAGCCCATCCACCCCTTCGTGGGTGGTGGCCACGCCCATGCGCGCAGCACGCGCCAGGCCATCGGATTCGGGGTCGATACCGACCATGGCACCCATGGCGATATGCTGGCTGTTGCGCAAAATCTTGATCATCAGGTCGGTGCCGATGTTACCCGAGCCGATGATCGCGGCTTTCAGTTTTTTGCTCATTGTCCTTTCCCTCTCTGGGAATAATCCGCTGTACAGGCGTGATCGCAGGGCCACGCCCGTCGAGTCACACGAAACGCACGCTGGCCGTACCCATACCGCCAATGCTGACCTGCATGAAGTCGCCGGCCTTGACCGGCTCAAGCGGCACCAGCGAGCCGGACAGGATGACCTCGCCGGCCTTCAGGGAAATGCCGAAGCGGCCCAGGGTGTTGGCCAGCCAGGCAACGCAGTTGACCGGTGAGCCCAGCGCTGCGGCGCCTGCGCCGGTGCTGATGATCTGGCCGTTCTTTTCCACCACCATGCCGCAGGTCACCAGATCGACCTTGCGCGGCGATACCGCCTGATCACCCAGCACGAACAGCCCGCAGGAGGCATTGTCGGCGACCGTGTCCTGAATCGCGATCTTCCAGTCCTGGATACGCGAATCGACGATCTCGAAGCACGGCATCACGCATTCGGTTGCCGCCAGCACATCGGCGTTGGTGACCCCGGGGCCGGTCAGGTCGCGCTTGAGAATGAAGGCAATCTCGCCTTCGGCGCGCGGCTGCATCAACTTCTCGCTGATCGGCATGGCTTCACCGCTGTTGTAGACCATGGCGTCGGTCAGGTAGCCGAAATCGGGCTGGTGCACATTGAGCATGTTCTGCACCGCCTTGCTGGTGACGCCGATCTTCTTGCCGATCACCCGCTCACCGGCGTCCAGTCGGTTCTGCAGCATGCGCAGCGAGATGTGATAGGCATCGTCGATGCTAATATCAAAGCCACGGCTGGTCAGCGGGCTGACCGCCTCGCGCTTGAGCATTGCCTGGTACAGCTCGTCGCCAAGCTGGTTGATCTGAGTCTGATCCATGATCAGTTCGCTCCTGAAGCGCTGTCGGCTTCGCTGAGAAAATCTTCTACCAGCCGCGCAAAGCGACCGGCATGTTCGATCTGGGTCCAGTGGCCGCAATGGCCATAGACATGCAACTGGGCATTGGGAATCAGCTGCGCCAGCTGCAGTGAGGCCTGCAACGGGATGACCTGATCCTCGCGCCCGTGGATAACCAGCGTCTCGTGTTGCACGGCGCGGATATCCGCCTCGTTGCTGGCAAGGCCGTCCACCCAGCGCTGACGTGGCGCCGGGAACATCTGCGCAAAGGATTCCTGGAACCCGGGGCGGATACTGGCCTGGTAACGCAGCTCGGCCAGTTCGTCGGTGACCAGCGTGCGGTCGTAGGCAAAGGTATCCATAAGGCTGCGCATGGTCTGGAAGGACGGCTCATAGCCCCAGACCCGATCCAGCCCGTCGGTAATCGGGAAGCTCACGCCAACGCTGCCCATCAGCACCAGCCGGCGCACTCGCTGCGGATAGCGAATGGCGAGCGCCAGCGCGATACCGCCGCCAAAAGAGTTGCCCACCAGATCAGCCTGTTCGATGCCCAGTGCATCGAGCACGCCGATGGCATGCTCGACCCAGACATCGCGCTGATAATCCGGGTTGGCCGGGCGCTCGCTGTAACCGAAGCCCAGCATGTCGGGGGCAATGACCCGGCGCTGTTTGGCCAGCTCGGGCATCACCAGACGCCAGTTGGCCCAGGCGGTGACGCCCGGCCCGGAACCGTGAATCAGCATCAGCGGGAAGCCTTTGCCATGCTCATGCACATTGGTCTGGTAACCGCCAGCGATGATGCTGCGGCCCAACTCGGGACTCTCTACTGCCACATTCATAAGCACCTCACAGCTTCACGCAGATGTTTTTCATTTCGGTGTAGAACTCGAGCGAATGCACCCCGCCCTCACGCCCGATGCCCGACTGTTTGCTGCCACCAAAGGCTGTACGCAGATCGCGCAGGAACCAGCTGTTGACCCAGATGATGCCGGCCTCCAGCTGACCGGCGACCCGGTGCGCGCGGGTGACGTTTTCGGTCCAGACGGCCGAGGCCAGGCCGTAGGGCAGGCTGTTGGCCAGAGCCACGGCTTCTTCTTCGCTGTCAAACGGGCGGATATGGCAACAGGGGCCGAAGATCTCTTCGGTTACCACGGCCGAGTCATCCTTCAGGTCGGTCCAAATAGTCGGCTGCACCCAGGCGCCGTGGGCCAGCTCTGCCGGCATGTCCGGCACACCGCCGCCGGTAATCACGGTGGCCCCGTCCTCAACGGCTTTCTGGTAGTAGGACAGCACCTTCTCACGGTGCTTAAGGCTGATCAGCGGACCAAAATTGCTGGTGGCATCGTCCGGCGGGCCCAGCACTAGCTGCTCGGCACCGGCTTTCAGGCGCGCGACAAACTCGTCGAAGATCGGCCGCTGAACGTAGACACGCTCGGTGCCCAGACACACCTGACCGCAGTTGGCAAAGGCCGAGCGCAGCGTGCCCTCGATCGCCTTGTCCATATCGCAGTCGGCAAACACGATGCCGGCATTCTTACCACCCAGCTCAAGGGACACCTGACGCACGCCGTTGGCGGCTGCCTTCATGATGGTTTCGCCGGTGCCGGTCTCACCGGTGAAGGTGTAGGCATCCACATCCGGATGCTCGGTCAAGAAGGCGCCGGCCGAGTTGCCACCAAAACCGTGGACCACGTTGTAGACCCCATCGGGCACCCCGGCCTGCTGCATGACCTCGCCCAGCAGCGCAGTGGTGGTCGGCGTTTCCTCGGAGGGTTTGACCACCACGGTATTACCGCAGGCCAATGCCGGGCCGACCTTCCAGGTCATCAGCAGCAGCGGCAGGTTCCAAGGACTGATCACACCGATCACGCCCTTGGGCCGGCGAACCGCGTAGTTGAGCGCACCAGCACCGTCCGGCGTTGCCATCTCGAATGCCTCGGCGGCAACATTCTTGATCAGGTCGGCGAATACCTTGAAGTTGGCGGCGCCACGCGGAATGTCGATATGGCTGGCCAACGAACGCGGCTTGCCGGTGTCCAGACATTCGGCTTCGAGGAACTCATCAAAGCGCGCGGTGATGCCATCGGCAACCCGGTGCAGGATGGCCGTGCGCTCCTCGACCGACATCTTTCCCCAAGGCCCTTTCAGCGCCGCCCGCGCTGCGCGCACGGCGGCATCAACTTCCTCGCGCCCGGCTTCGTGCACCTTGCTGAGCACTCTGCCGTTGGCCGGGTTAATATTGTCGAACAGCCGACCGCTGGCCGAGCCGACGTACGCGCCGTTGATGTAATGCTTGATTTCTTTCATGGCTAAACAGCTCCCGCCAAAATAGGTAAGGTCAGGTCAGTACGGTGAGAAAACGCTCATTGAGCTGACGGTCGTGGTAGAAAATCGCCTTGCCTAGGTCCGCAGCGGCCCAGGTAACCGGTTTGTGGTCCGGGTAGTTGTAGTCGCCACCGCAGAACACCTCATTACGGTTACCGGAGGGGTCGAAGAAGTAGATGGTCTTGCCGTGGGTCAGACCATGGCGGGTAGGGCCGATATCGATCGAGGTATCGGTCATGCTGATCAGGTCGGCGGCGCGCAGCACGTCTTCCCAGGTTTCGAGGAAGAACGAGGCGTGATGAAACTTGCCCTTTTCGGGGTGCATGATGAAAGCCACGTCATGCGCTTTGGTCGAGATGCTGAGGAACTGGGCGATGCGGTCGCCGTTTTCGTCCAGCACCTGCTCGGCCAGGTAAAACCCGAGCACATTGACGAACAGATCGTAGGTGGCCGCCAGCTCATCGCCATACATCAGGCAGTGGTCGAAACGCACCGCGCGCATGCCCTTGAGGTCCATTGGCCAGGCCTCCGGGTTAACCTCGGTGACGCCCCACTTGCCGGTGTATTCCTTCTCGGCATAGAGCTCAAAGGTGTGCCCGCTGGGAGCGACAAAGCGGATGCGGCGGCCACAGCCGCGCAGCTCGCCGGCCGGAATATGCTCTACTGGGCAGCCCCAGGCGAGCAGGTCCTGCTCCAGCTGCACCAGCGTTGCCTCGTCCACCACCTTGAAGCCCATGAAATCCATGCCGGGCTCATCGGACGGATTGAGCACCAGCGAGAATTTGTCGACCTCGGTCCAGGCTTTCAGGTAAATCCGGCCCTGTTCGTCGCGGTCGGTTTCAATCAGGCCGACCAGGTCGCGATAGTGTTTCAGGGCGGCTTCGGCATCCAGTACCCGGATCTGCACGTGACCGGGACGCATCAAACCTTTTCTCATCACATCACCTCATTGGAATTGTTGTTGGTGCCTGCCAGCTCGGGTGCTGGCCGATATTCAAAGCTCAGGTCACTGCGCGGATAGACCCGACAGGCCAGTACCCGTCCGCAGCGGCGCGATGCCTCGTCTACGTGTTTTTTGCTCATGGGCCCGCAGCTGAACTCGCCGCTGATCACATGGACCTTGCACAGACCGCAGCCACCGCCGCGGCAGCCCACCGGAATGCAGCGCTTGCCGGCCAGCTCCATCGCCTTGAGCAGCGAGTTATCGCTTGCGCAGTTGAAGCGCAGGCCTCTGACCAGCTCGGTCATTTCGAATGTGTCAGTCATCGTTGTTATTCTCGACTGCCGTTCGTTTGCTCACGCCAAGGCCCTGTCACCCGCCGCTGCGGCAATGCGCAACCGAGGGCTGGCCTTCGCGTCCCGGATTCAGATCCGCTTGAATAGCGCGGAGCGCTGGGTGTCCTCTGCGCCGTCGGCGGCGGTGTAGAAACGCTCCATAAAAATGTCGCGCTCAAACAGCCGGCCCTGCATCAGGGCGGTAATCGCCGCATCGATCATCGGCGGCGGTCCGCACAGGTAGGCCTTGTGACCGGCAAAGCGGCCGTCAAAGTGCGCCTTGGCAGCGTCGTGCACATAGCCACGGAAACCCTGCCACTCGCTGTCATCGGCGGCCTGGCTGAGCGCCGGTACATAGGTGAAATTGGCGTGGCTGGCAGCCAGTTGCTCGAACAGCTCGGCGTTATAGAGCTCGCTGCGGTTGCGTGCGCCCTGAAACAGGGTGATTTGGCGGCTGTCGCCCTGTTCCAGCAGGTCGAGAATCATCGACTGCGGGCTGGACAGCCCCGAGCCGCCGGCAATAAAGATGAGATCGCCCTGCTGCGAGTTGCGTACAAAGAACATGCCGTAGGGTCCGGACAGCGACAGCTGATCACCCACCTTCAGTTGCTGATGGATGTAGCCGGTGGCTGCGCCACCTTCGACCAACCGCACATGCAGCTCGACCTCGTCCGGCCGGCTCGGCGGATTGGCCAGCGAGAACGCACGGCTGCCCTCAATGCCCGGCAGTTCCAGGTTGATGTACTGGCCAGCCTGAAACTGCATCGCACGATCCAGCTTCAGGCGCACGCCCAAAATGGTCGGTGACAGTGGCAGCAGTTCGCTGACCGTGGCCTGGTAGTCCTCTACCGAATAGCCCTCGAAGTCCTCATCCACATCGATATCGGCTTCAATGGTCACATCGCTCTGCACCGTGGCGCAGCAGGCCAGCACCTTGCCTTCGTCGCGCTCGACATCCATCAGCGCGAACGGCGAGGCCTCGCCGATATCCACGTCGCCCTCCAGCACCTGCACCTTGCAGGTCGCGCAGGTGCCGTGGCCGCAGGCAAACGGCAGCCAGACGCCCTGACGCAGCGCGGCCTGGAGGATGGTCTGGTCTTGCTCGACTTCGATCTGTTCGCCGGTCGGCTCAATCGTGACTGTGTAGCTCATGACCGCCTCCTCAGACTACGCCGCCGGCGATACCGTCAAGGCCGGGCACGCGCAAGGTCAGCATCGCTTTGTGCGTCACCCCATTCTGCGCCAGGCTGAGCGCAGGGTCCGGACTGAACGGCTGGTGGTTGAGCTGCCACTGGGCCTGGCCAAAGTCCAGGCCGGCGGCCTGCGGGTGGGCGGCAATGGCCGGGCGCACAACCTCCTCGCAGAACTCGCCCATGCTCATCTCGGGCGACGCTAGAAAGGAAAACGGCGAACAGAACAGCAGATGGTTCGGCCAGTACAGATAGACCAGTTGCATGCCATTGAAGTTGGCCTGCAGGTCACGCGGCTCTGCGGTGTATTGATAAAGGGCTTTAACGCTCATGGAGATCACCTTGTTCTTGTTGTCGCCCCGACCTGTCGGTCGGGGACGGGTGTTGTGAAAGCTCAGGCGGCGTCCCGGGAGTCGTCATCGCCCCCGAGCGGCCGATTGCCCTTGATCGCCTGCCAGCGCTGGTGATCCGGCGACCCCACGTAGTCGAAATTGTCCTGGCCGATATTGATGTGGTAGTACTTCGAGACCACGGTCTCGACGTCTGCACCCTCGCAATTGCCCTGATAGATCTGGTGCACAGGCAACCAGGACTGGATGTACTTCTCGGGCTCGTGCTTGAAAATGTCGCAGCAGCCATCCGAGCAGAAGTGATAACGCTCGCCCTCGTGCTCGAGTGTGCGCAGGCTCAGCTGGGTCGGATCGCCATGCTCGGTGAACAGGGCCGGCACCTGACACACCTGGCACAGCTGCGGCAGGGTGTTGTTGTAGAAACGCTCACCCTTGTCCCGCATCTTCTGCCAGTGCTCGAAACGCGGGCGGTAGTACTTGTCGAAGGTGTCCGGGTACTGCTCGGACAGCCAGTCCATTTCCGCTGCACTGGGCAGCCAGGTATGGAAGTTGGTGGCGTGGCTGTACTGATAGAAGGTCGACCACAGCTGATGGCTGATGTGGTTCTTGCCGTCGTTGGCCACGTCCTGATACTTGGGCGGGCGAATGCCGTAACGCTCCAGATCCTTGAACAGGGCGCCGCCGTTCTGCTCGTAATAGACCTCCCACGCATCCTTCCAAGACATCACCTTGTTGGGCAGCATGTAGTCCATCATCATGCTGACCAGGCTCAGCAGGCGGTAACCGCGCCAGAACCACTTGTCGATCCAGTGCTGCACGATCGGCACGTTGTCTTCGTGCTGTTCGAGCATGAACTTGATGACCTCAAGGCCCAGGGTCATGTGACGGGCTTCGTCCGATTGCGCCGAGAAGCCGAAGGTCACGGTGGCCATATCGCCGTTGTAAGCCGCGCCGGACATGAACGGCACGAACAGCAGGTTGGTCAGCACATATTCGAACGAGAACGAAATGGCCGTCAGAAACTCGAACGGGCCAGCCGAGCGTGCGTCGTCAAAGAACGACTTGGGCACCGACAGGAACCAGACCCGGTCGTGCATGTGGGCAAAATCGTGCAGGCCGTTGAAGTGCTTGTTGTAGTGACTCATGGCGTGCAGCTGCGTCTGCACGTGACGCAGCTCGTCAATCGACTGCATCTGGCAGGCTACCCGCGCACCGGCACCGCTGAAATGCCGGCCAACCTTGGCGTAGCCCTGAAACGCGCCGTATTCCAGCGGCGAAACACCGGTCAGAAACAGCTTGAGGGCGTTGACGTAGCGCGCATCGGAAATATTCTGGTGGCCGTTGTTCTGGGCGAAGGCGTCAAAGATGGCGTACAGCTTCTTCTCTTTCTCGGCCTGATACTTCCAGTAGGCATCCATGGTCAGGCGGAAGGGGTCTTCCCACTTGTCCCAGTCGGTGATCTTGATCCCCTCGAAGCGCTCGTAGGGAAAGATGTCTTCCTTCTTCTGGTAGCTCGGTTCCCAGGCCATGTCGCGAGTCAGGTACTGGTACTTGTCTTTGAGGCTGAGCTTCTTGTTCTTGGTAGCCATGAGGGGTCTCCTAGTTTTTCCACTCGAGGATGAAGTGGTCATCATCCTCATCCACGTTGCCGCCGATGCTGATCACGTCCAGGAGCATCTCCTGCACGTCCCACTCACGGCCGATCTTTTCCTCAACCGTGGCACGGTTGATTACCAGGCGCTTTTCAGCCTGGATGCGGATCATGGCCGGGTGGTACTGCACTTCGGCGTGAGGGTTGTCTTCGGCCATCGCCTCTACCAGATAGCGGGCGTTGTCGTTGTCCTGAAAAACGATGAAGGCGAGCTGGCTCATGCGGCGACCTCCTCGGCGACCAGGCCGAGCTTCTTCAGCCGCTGGTCGAATTGGCCAACCACCTCGTCCAGCGCTGCGACACTGACGCTGGCGTTGGCGAGCGGCTGCAGGGCACCGATGACCCGCGGCTGCCAGTGAGCAATCCAGCGCTGCAACTGCTCGGCATTGGCATCACTTTCCGCGCGCACGGTCTTGAGCATGGCGTCGACCCAGCGGCAGGATTCGGCGTACCAGTCACGCATGAACTCGGTGAGCATCGAGACATCCTCGGCCCCCTGCTCCGCCAGCCATTGATCGAACTTGTGATACATCAGCGGGTACAGCAGGCCATCGATCAGCAGGTTCTGCAGTACGGTCAGCTCGAACCAGTCCTTGACCACCAAACTGTCCTCAACCAGCTTGCGCAGCGGCTGCCAGAGAGCGTCTTCCATCCAGTAGGTCTTCGAGCGATCCAGTGCCTCGCCGGTGCTGCCATCGATCAGCAGGGCAATGCGCGACAGGTACTGGCCCATGCCCAGGCGGTCCATGGCCTGATAGATGTGCAGCTGGGTCACGGTACCGGCCACCGCATCGCCAGCGATGCTGCTGTTGTTCATGTTGGCGCCCAGCTCCATATGGCGCAGCGGCACCAGCAGACGCAGCAGGGTTTCCTGCAGCGCCTCAGGCATGCGGGTCAGTAGATTGCGCTTGTCGCAGAAGCTGAAGCTGTGCTCGGCGGCTTCCTGCATCTTGGCGCGGTTCTGCACGTAGGCACCGTAAAAGAACTGGCGCGGATCGCTTACCGCGTACCAGTCGGGCATGCGGATGGCGGTGCGGGTCGGGTCATTCAGACCGTGCTCGGCGTCCCACAGGGGGCGGTAATGAAAGTTGGTGGCCGCCTCGATATCGTAGCTGGCTTCCTGATAGCGCGAGGCAGGCTTGTCGCCAAAGCGGCGCTTGATGTTGCTGTAGGTGTGCCGAATCGGCTCCACCGAGTTGGTTTTGATTTCAATGCTCATGACAACCGTACCGTTTTGTTTTTGTGGGGGTGTGTCGGATCGGAATCAGCGCTGGCCTTTCTCGCCGAAGCGCCACTTCACCATGTCCTCGTCAACCTGACGGGCCATGGCCTCATCCATGTGAACAACCTTGTTGTGTTTGCAGAACTGAACGAAAGCGTCTTTCGGAAGCACCAGTTCGACGAACAGATCGGGGTGACCGATGGCAAAATCGAACTCGACAAAGCGGGCGTCCGGTTCGCTGCGTACCCGAATCCAGCGGGTCATCTGGTCAAAGCTTTGGGCGGTCTGGCTCATAGGGCTTCACCGTGCTTGTTGTTGTGAGCAGACCTACAGCAACGGCTATGCCAGCCAGCGAGAACGGAGCGAAATAAGACCTCAAATAATTGATATTTAAGACTTTTTATTTTTACGCATTGATAAGCCGCATCCCCGTAAGCGCTCGGCGGCGGAGGGAATCACGGGGGGAATTTGATGATTTGATGAAACAGCGCTGCGCATGTCAGCAAATGCTCACCCAGCGCGACGCCCCCTTGGCCAATTAATCATCTGGTTGATTTTTAACCGCAGACAGCGTCAAGATGCCGAGACACTCAGCGCGTCACAGCATGTTGTGAGACAGCGCAAACCGCCCAACAAAAACAACAGGGGCTAATGCATCATGGCGACCAGCTACAAGCCGCACCTGCAGTATTCGGACTATCACGATCTGACCGAGCAGATCCGTTTTCAGAGCACTGACGGCAAAATCTGGTTTGCCGAACAGCGCATGCTGCTGATGCAGGTGTCCGCCATGGCCACCTTCCGGCGTGAGCTGGTAAACACCCTCGGTATCGAGCGCGCCAAGGGCTTCTTTCTGCGCATGGGCTACCAGTCGGGACTCAAGGATGCCGAGCTGGCTCGCAAACTCAGGCCACACAACAACGAGCTCGATATCTTCCTCGTCGGTCCGCAGCTGCATTCACTCAAGGGCATGGTCAAGGTCAAGCCAATCCAGATTGATCTTGACCACCAGAAGGGCCATTTCTATGGCGAACTGGAGTGGGTAGACTCGTTCGAGGTCGAGATTTGCCAGACGGAATTGGGGCTGATGCATGAACCTGCCTGCTGGTCGTTGCTGGGCTATGCCTGTGCCTACAGCTCCTCATTCATGCGGCGTGAAATCATCTACCGCGAAGTCAGCTGCCGCGGTTGCGGCGATGAGCGCTGCCTAATCGTCGGCAAGCCGGCGGAGGAATGGGATGACGCGGAGCATTTCAAAAGCTACTTCAAGGAAGACCCCATTATCGAGGAGCTGTACGACCTGCAATCGCGGCTGAGTTCGCTGCAAAACGACCTGGATCAGCAGGAAGGTCAGTACTACGGCATTGGCCAGTCGGGCGCCTACAAAAAGGTCTGCAAAACCATCGACAAGGCCGCTAAGGGCAAGGTCTCGGTGCTGTTGCTGGGCGAGACCGGCGTTGGCAAGGAGGTGATTGCCCGCAGTGTGCATCAGCGCAGCGAGCGCGCCGACAAGCCGTTCGTGGCCGTCAACTGCGCCGCGATCCCGCCCGACCTGATCGAGGCAGAACTGTTCGGCGTTGAGAAAGGCGCCTACACCGGGGCTCACCAGGCGCGTGCAGGCCGTTTTGAACGGGCCAATGGCGGAACCATCTTTCTTGACGAGGTGATCGAACTGCCGCCAAGAGCCCAGGCCACCCTGCTGCGCGTGCTGCAGGAAGGCGAGCTGGAGCGGGTGGGTGATTCGCATACCCGCAAGATCGATGTGCGGGTGATTGCCGCCACCAACGAAAGCCTGGCCGATGCCGTCGAAAAGGGACGCTTCCGAGCTGACCTGTACTACCGCCTGAATGTGTTCCCGGTTCAGATTCCGCCACTGCGGGAGCGGCAGGAGGACATTCCGCTGCTGGCCGAGCACTTCCTGCGCAAGTCGCACCATGCCTACCAGAAGCGCACCCTGGGGCTGTCGGACAAGGCGCTGGAGCTATGCCTGAACTACCACTGGCCAGGCAATATCCGCGAACTGGAAAACGTCATCGAACGCGGCGTGATTCTGACCGACAGCAACGAGAGCATCAGCCAGGACGCGCTGTTCGCAGTCAGCCCGGAGATTATCGAGACATCCTGCGATGACCGTCTGAACGATTTCGGCACCATCGTCCATGGCAGCGACATCGCCACCGGAGGCGACTGGGTATCGCAGATTCTGACCTCTGGCGTCAGCCTGGAAGAGGTCGAAAACAGCCTCATGCGTCGCGCCATGGATGACGCCGGCCAAAACGTATCCGAGGCCGCCAGGAGGCTCGGGCTGACACGCCCGGCGCTGGCATATCGGCTGAAGAAGTCCGGCATTCTGGAAGCGAGCGAACAGCACTAGCCCCGCAGCGGCCACCCGCCCGAATAGCTCCTTGCACCGGGCAAGGAGCGCCCTCTCACCCGTCAGAGCAGCCCAGTCCGAACCCGCGCTTTACCAAATCAGCAAGCCCCGCCTGCACTTTTATCAATTGATCAAATTACCCTGCCCGAAACGCAGCTGCATTACCGCAAAAAAACCACCACCCGATAAAAAACCGTTATCAATCAGTCAGTTGTAATTATACGGAAACGCTGGCACAGCGCTTGCTACCGAGCTTTTGTCGCTCCGTGAATAAAAATAAAACCCTGATTGGTGACATACCATGTTTAACATACCAACACCTCTCCGAGGTGCGCCGGGTCGTCGGCATCTGCTTGCCGGACTGGCTTGCTCAATGTTCCTGACCGGCTGCGAGGCGCCGCTGAATCTGGACGCAGTAGACCGCCAGCACAGCGAAGCCCTGCAACGCACCGACTTCTACCAGGCCATGGCCAGCAATGGTGAAACCACCCTCATCGTCGGTAACGATGGCGTGGTGCTGCGCAGCAGTGATCAGGGCACCAGCTGGCAACGCCAGCCGCTACCGACCAGCATGAGTCTGGTCGATCTGGATGTGTGTCCGGACCGCAGTTTCATCGCCCTGAGTTTCGACAACCAGCTCTGGCACGGCAGCCCGGATGCCAGCCAGTGGCGCAGCCACTCACTGCCCAGCAGCGAGCAGATGATGGCCACCGCCTGTGCGCCGGACGGCAGCTGGTGGACGGTCGGCAGTTTCAGCACCCTGCAGCACAGTGCAGACCAGGGCGCCAGCTGGAACGAATCCAGTCTGGATGAGGATGCCATTCTCACCACCCTGCAGTTCATCGACGCCGAGCACGCCGTGGTAACCGGCGAATACGGGCTGGTCTATCAAAGCCGCGACGCCGGGATCAGCTGGGAGCCGGCCGGCAGCCTGCCTGACGAGTTCTACCCCCACGCCAGCTTCTTCCGCGACCTCAATGAAGGCTGGGTTGGTGGCTTGAACGGCTTTATCTGGCACACCCGCGATGCCGGAGAAACCTGGCGCAAGCAGCCCAGCGGCACCGAAGCGCCGATCTTCGGCTTTGTCAGTGATGGCAACGCACTCTATGCCCTCGGCGAAAACACCACCGTACTCAGCCTGCACGGCAGCCGCTGGCAGCCGCTGGCCACGCCCAATCAGCCCCTGTATCTGCGTGCCGGTCTGCTCGTGCCCGAGCAGCATCTGCTGGCGGCCGGCGGGCGCGGCACGCTGCTGAATATTCAACTCCCAAAGGCCCTGGCGGCCAGCGCTGACTGAGGAACCGACATGTCTGGATTACATCGTTTTACCCATGCCATGCACGGTCTTGAGGTGTGGATGTTCAACAATCCACGCAAGGTGCTGGCCGCCATCGCCCTGCTGACCCTGCTGTTTGCGCTGCGCATACCGGGGCTGAAAATCTATACCGACTTTGCCGATCTGCTGCCGCAGAAACACCCCTATATCGAGCTGCACAACAGCATCAAGGACAGCTTCGGCGGTGCCAACGTGCTGGTCGTGGGAGTTGCCTTCGACAACGGTGACATTTTCTCCAACGCCAACCTGGCCACCATTGACCGGGTCACCCAGGCCGTCGACAACCTGCCCGGCGTCAACCACAACCTGGTGACCAGCGTCACCCACCGCAACTCGCGCAAGATCTGGCTGACCGAGGTGGGCTCGATCAACTCCGAGCCCTACTTTGACCCGCAAAACGGCAACTACAGCGATGAGCAACTGGCGCAGATGCGCGCGGATGTAGCCGCCAACCCGCGCATCTACGGCCCGCTGGTGTCCTCCGACTTCAAGATGGCGCTGGTCAAGGCGCAACTGATCGAAGGCCAGCTCGACTACGCCGCCACCTTCGCCCAGTTGCAGGCCCTGCGCGAGGCGGAAAGCGGCAATGGCGTCACCCTGTATGCCACCGGCCAGCCGGTGCTGGTGGGCTGGGCCTACACCTACATGGACCAGATTCTGCAGATCTTCATCTTTACCGTGCTGATCATGCTGTCGCTGCTGGTATTCCATTTCCGCAAGGCCTACGGGGTGCTGATTCCCCTCGGCGGCGTGCTGATCTCGACCATCTGGGGCCTGGGCATCATCAGCCTGCTGGGCTTCAACCTGGATCCGCTGGGGCTGGTTATTCCCTTCCTGATTGCCGCGCGGGCGATGAGCCACGGGGTGCAACTGGTCGAGCGCTACTACGCCGAGGTGCGTGTCCTTGGCAACGGCCCGAAAGCGGCCAGGGCGACCTTTGACAGCCTGTTCCGCCCGGGCTCGCTTGGCGTGGTCTCCGACGCTGTAGGCCTGTCGCTGATCGCCATCGGCTCCATTGCCCTGAATACCAAGCTGGGCGTGTATGCCTCGCTGTGGGCGATGACCGTCATCCTGACCGTGCTGATTGGCGTACCACTGCTGCTGTCGATCCTGCCGACGCCGAAAAACCCCGAGATCAAGGAAACCTTCCTGCGCCATATCGGCGCCACCTGCGCCCGCACCGTCAGCCGTCCGGGCGCGGCGCGGGTCGTGCTTGGCGCTGCCGCGCTGACCATTGCCCTGGGTCTGGTCGCCGCCTCCCAGGTGCGTATCGGCGACTCGGAACCGGGTTCACCCATCCTCTACCCCGACCACGACTACAACCTGTCGTCCAAGGAAGTGAATGACCGCTTCCCCGGCTCAGAAGAGCTGTACATCATCGCCGAACACGCCGAGAAAGGCGGGCTGAAAAAGCCCGAGGTACTGCGCGCCCTGCAGGACTTGCAGGCGCACATGCTGGCCGATCCGGCGGTCGGTGGCAGCAAGGGTTTGCCGGACCTGATCAAGCAGGTCAACCGGCTGATGCACAACGACGATCCACGCTGGTTCCAGATCCCCCATGAAGCGGACTACGTCGGCGGCCTGATGTTTACCTATATGGCGTCGAGCCCGATTCCCGGGGCGTTGAACGAGTTCAACGATACCGACGATCGCATCGCCAACCTGGTGTTCTACTACAAGGATCGCCAAGGCGAGACCATCCGTCGTGCCATTCACATGGCGCGCGAATGGATCGCCGAACACGACGGCCAGGTTGAAGGCCTGACCATCCGGCTGGCCGGCGGCACCCTCGGCGTTGCCGCGGCCATGAACGAGTCGGCCTTCGAAACCAATCTGGTCGTGCTGCCGCTGGTTTTTCTGCTGATCTTCGCCTTCGTGATGCTGTTCTACACCTCCTGGCACGCCGGGCTGATGATGCTGCTGGCGATGACCTTCGCGACCACCCTTACCTACGCCTACATGGGCCTGGCCGGACTCAACATCGACATCAACACAGTGCCGGTCATCGCCGTCGGCATTGGTGTGGGCATCGACTACTCAATCTACATGATGGACCGCATCCGCGAGGAAATGGCCAAGAGCGGCAGGCTGGTCGATGCCGTTCGCCAGGCGATCGCCACCACCGGCATGGCCATCAGTTTCACCGCCGTCACCCTGATGGCCGGCATCGTCATGTGGGTGTTGCTGTCGGACCTTCGCTTCCAGTCCGACGCGGCAATGCTGCTGTGCGTGATGATCGTCATCAACGGTCTGGCCGCCATGCTGCTGGTGCCCTCCTGGGTGCTGGTGATGCGCCCGCGCTTCATCACCGATGTCTACGCCGACGAGGATGGCATCCTGCATGCCGATCGCCCGGCAGCCAGTGCCCCGCAGCCTGTCGGGGCGCTGATAACGGGGCAAGGTTGAGCTCGACTCGTCCTGCCCTACCCCACTGAAATGAGGAACTGCCAATGCAAACAAAAATAAAAGGCCTCGGACGCTGGAGCCTCGCTCTGGCGAGCGGCACCGGGCTGCTGCTGAGCCCGCTTAGCGCCGCGATTGCCAGTGAGGAAACGGAGATCACCGGCTTCTATGAAAACGCTACCTATGTGCGCGACTCCGTCGGTCTGTCGAAATTTCGCAACACGGTGCAGATTAACGCTGAACGCGAGTTCGGCGAACTCGGCATCTTCAGCAACGTTTCCTGGAACGGCGTATTTCGTGGCAGCTACGACGGGGTCTACGACCTCAACAGCAACGAATACGGCCGCAGAGCCGGCGGCAGCATTCGTCTGGAGAACACCAGCGGCTTAGGCGGCAGCACCAGTGTCCCCCACGGTGGCGGTCTGCAATTGCCCAACACCTTCAATCTGGCCGATCACCCCAACAAGGGCATGATTGTGCTCGGCGAGAACCTGCACAGCACCAACGGCGGCGTCGCCTTCGGCGTGCCGGTGCGGCCTTGTGATGTCGATAGCCGCGGTTGTATCAACGGCTATCTGGACCAGGACACCAACGAACTGCGCTTCTCCGAGTTCAATGACCGGCTCGACTTCATCCGCGAACTGTATGTCGACTTCGACTACAGCTTCGACAACGGCCACATCCTCAGCACCCGCCTGGGCAAGCAGCAGGTCGTCTGGGGCCGCACCGACCTGTTCCGGGTGCTGGACGTCATCAACCCGGTCGACTTCTCGCGCAATAATATTTACGACGAGCTGGAAGACATCCGCATCCCGATGTGGATCCTCAAATCCGACTACCGCATGGGCGCTGGCGACATCTTCGACGACCTGAACGTATCCTTCGTCTGGAACTTCGACCGCTTCCGCCCGCACAACATCGGCCAATGCGGCTCGCCCAACGTGATTCTCGACGCGGGTTGCTTCTTCCGCGGCATGAACACACTCTGGGAGTACGGCGGCACCGTCGCTAATTTCGCCAACGGTAACATTGCCACCGACTTCGGCCCCGGCCAGATCGGCATCCGCAAAGCCCACATGCCCGCGTGGAGTTTGTCCAACACCCAGTTCGGTATCAAGCTTGAGGGTGTGTACCGCGACGTTGGCTTCTCGCTCAATGCACTCACCTACCGCAGCCAGTTGCCTTCGCTGCGCGGCGGTATCCCGGCGCAAAATGCATTCACCGGCGTCACCGGAATCTGGCCATCCCTCATCGCATTCGATATCCACTTCCCCCGCGTCAACCTGATCGGCGGCTCGCTGGACTACTACGCCCAGGGTCTGGATACCGTGTTCCGCGTCGAACTCGCTCACACCGAAGGCGAAGAGTTCGCCAACACCATCCAGACCAGACTGTTCTCGGAGAGCAACGTCACGCGCTATGTGGTCGGTGCCGACAAGAACATCTTCATACCATGGCTTAACAGCCGCCGCGCCTTCCTGTTCTCGGGCCAGATCTTCGGCCAGCACATTCACGAGTACCAGAGTGAGCAGCGTCTCCTGGGCCGGGTAGGCATACCGGACTGGAAGGCCAACTGGACCGGCACCCTGCTGGTCAAGGGCTGGTGGATGAATGACCGGCTTAGCCCGCAACTACTGGCTGCGCATGACTTCCGCGCCGGTGCCACCACCATCGCACCAAGCATCGAATGGCTGGTCAGCGACAACCTGCGCGTCATCGGTGGTGCAAACCTGAAAGTCGGCAGCGGTGCCAACAAGTTCGATGACTGCCGCACCTGTAACCCCTGGGACCCGTTCACCGCCGGGTACACGGGCCACCCCGAAGGTTTCAGCCTGGGCTTGACCGGCTATGAGCCGTTGGGTCGCTTCCGCGCCGGCCCACTGGGCATGGCCAAAAACCAGGACGAACTGCAACTGACCGTCCGCTACAGCTTCTGATTCGGAGAACAACATGAACAACAACAAGCACACCCGTATCCTGGCCAGTGTACTGACGGCACTGGCGATGGCCTGCACCGCGCAGGCCCAGGCCGATGTCGTCGACAACAGCTTCTATCCCTATCGTGAGTCCGCGCCCAGCGCACCGGGGCTCACCACCGGCATGACCATCAATCAGGCCAACGTTGCCCAGTTCCGGGACATCATCGACCCGGCGTTCTACAACTTCATCGAACAGGGCTGGGTTGAAATCAAGGTCGGCGAGACCACCTCCTTCGACCTTCATCCCAACTACGTGGAAGCCAGCCGGGCGGGTCTCGGCAACGTCAGTCTGGGCGCCAAGCCCGGCGAGCTGAATGGCTGGCAGGCCGGACGGCCATTCCCGGAAGATCCGGATGTCAACGATCCGCGTGCCGGCGAGAAACTCGCCTGGAACTACAAGTACGGCTACAACTGGGGCGACAGTGCCGCCATCTCCCCGTTCTACTGGAAGTATCGGGACATGAACACCGACAAGGTTGAGCGCACCATCAAGTTCAACTTTCACTTCCTGAACTTCACCGGCCGGGTCAATCAGGAGCCGCTGCCGGCGATCACGCCCAACCCGTCGGAGCTGTTCCGCGGTATCTACGTGCAGGTGCTCGAGCCGCATGATGTGCGTAATACCCAGCTGCTCATCCACCGTGCCATGGACGACCTCAAGCGCGACAACTCCTGGCTGTATCTGGGCTTTCAGCGCCGCGTACGCCGCTTGGCCACCGGTCAGGTCACCGACGCCTTCCTTGGTTCAGATCTGATGATCGAAGACTTCGAGGGCTACAACGGCCGTATTTCCGACATGAACTGGGCCTACAAGGGCACCCGTTACATGCTCATGCCTTTCTACAACCACAACGAGCTGCAACTCGATACCGAAACCCATCAGGACAGCGACGGTTATCAGGTAGTAGCGTTCTCCGGCAAGGGCGGTTGCTTCCCGAACATCACTTGGCAGCTGCGCAAGGTCTACGAAGTGGAGGCCACCCCGGTCGACGGCAGCCACCCGCTGTCCCGCCGCGTGCACTTCATGGATGCCCAGACCTTTACCATCCCGCGCACCGTGGCCTATGACCGCAAGGGCAGCATGTGGAAAACCTTCACCATCGGCCAGGCCCACCCGGACCACCACCTGCCTGCCAACCAGGGCAGTGGCGTATCCATTGACGACAGCTTCAGCATGATCGACGTACAGGCCATGCACTGCACCACCGGCCAATTCAAGGGCCAGGTCGACCCCAGCCTGAGCACCCCGGACATGTTCAGCGTTCAGCACATGCGCGCCACCGGGAACTGATCAGCAACACCGACACTGCTCCGTATTAAGCCCGCGCAATGCGGGCTTTTTTTTGTTTTCGAGGACTCAGAGGGAAGCAGATCTCACTTGGCGAGGTACAGAACCTGCATTAGTAACAACCCATCTCACCTGTCGGCTGGACTGGTACTGCTAAATCCGTGGCAGCCACTGACCTGCGGGGAAAACCTCGTCTCGGGTTTACCCTGCGGGCCAGGCCCAGCGCTGCGACCTAGGGCATCCATCGCGGAGTGAGTGATGCGCAACGGATGCTGCAGCGCTCCTAGGTGCCACTTGAACCGGGTGGAGCGGCATTCGAAATTGAACTGAATCTTCCCTGGTTTCCTAATCACCAGATGACCGCTTTTGGCCGATTCTGTTGAAAAACTCGGTTCAACGAGAGTAACGACCTGTTCAGCCGTTGCCGCCTGAGCGGTTATCGCGGCATCAAGTAGCCTTAAGGTTGAGTGGTTGGGTACCTCGTCCTCCAAGCCCAATCGGCAGAGCCAGCGATAGGCCGGATTCAAATGCACTTGTTCACACAGTCTGCGCTCGCAACGAATGCCGTAGCAGTAGCCGACGATGAGCATCCGCACCATCAACTCAGGATCAACCGAGGGTCGCCCAATGGGGCTATAGAAATCCGCGAGGTAGGAACCTAGATCTGAGAAATCCAGGCACTGGTCGATGCTGCGAAACAGGTGCTGAGCCAGGACGTGGTCTTCCAGGTTGAACGAGTAGAACAGCTGATGCTGTCCTCCCGGTAACTGCCCCATCATGCTGCTTACTCCCGCATTGGCTGATGGCCCAATTTTGCCAACGGCATGAGATCGCAGCTACTTTTTCAACAGAATCGGCCAAAAGCGGACGATTGGCTGGCAGGTAGGCATAGCTATGCTTCTAGGCCTTGGGGAAATAACTCGGGGTTTGAGAAAGCCTGCTTAAGATGGTCGTACACCAATCGAACCCGCTTCGATACAGGGCCCTGCTGCGGGCGGTATATGAACAGATCCCATGTCGCTGGAGCGAGATCAGCCAAAACAGAAACCAGCTTTCCTGACCGCAGATGGGGCTCAGCCAGATAGGCAGGAATTTGGCCAAAGCACATGCCTGCCAGGGTGGCTTCCAATTCCGTGTCAGGATCATCACAGATAAGAGCTGGCTGCCTGGGCGTGAATGTTTGCCCGTCGGCAAATAGCCAAGGCCAAGGGCGACCATTTTTCTGGTCGATCAGGACTGAAAGTGGCAGCTGAGCCAAGGCATCCAGAGATCTAGGTATTGTCTTTTGCTCTATTAGCGCCGGGCTTCCAACAACATAAAACGGCACAGGAGCTAAGGCCCGTGCGACGTAGCGCCGGTCGCGAATAACACCCACCCTGATACCAATATCGATATGCGACTCAACGGCATCGGTCATCTGATCTTCCAGGCGGAGATCGAATTGCAGGTCTGGATGTGCTGCGGCCAAGGGCTGAAGAAACGGTATTAGGAAACGCCTGCCAATAGCATGTGGCGCCGTGATCCCCACCCTCCCTGACAGCTCAGGCTCCATCCTGTGCGACCGGAATAGCGTATCGAAATGCTCCAGAGCTGATCTGGCATCTTTGGCGTAATCCTGACCGAAAGCAGTGATGCTCACCTGGCGGGTATTACGGTGAAACAGCGATTCGCCAAGCTCCGCTTCCAGGGCTTGAATGGCTCGGGTAACCCCTTGCGGGGAGATACCTAATCGGGTTGCGGCTTCGCGGAAGCTACCTGCCTCTGCTGCTGTGCAAAAAATCCTGACCATCTCCATGCGGTTAAGCATGTTGCCCCCCTATTTGTTCCATATTCAGGAATAGCTTAATCCAATCATTTCCATTTATTGAGATCAATCATGGATCTAAGATTTGTTCACTGCCAGGTTAACCAGCCATGGCGAAATACAAACCCGCCTGTGAGGTTCTCAACATGAGCAATAACATTTCTGGAAAAGTTGTCGTTATCACCGGCGCCAGCAGTGGCTTGGGTGAAGCGACTGCACGCCACCTTGCTGCGCTTGGCGCGCGCGTAGTGCTGGCCGCACGCCGCAAAGATAAACTCGACGCATTGGTGACTGAGCTGACCAATGCAGGTGGTCAGGCAATCGCGTATCAGACCGATGTCACCTCTCAGGAAGAGGTCAAAACGCTCATTCAAGGTGCCGTGGACACCTACGGGCGCATTGATGTACTGGTCAACAATGCCGGGCTGATGGCGATTGCACCGCTCAGCGATGCTCGCACTGACGAGTGGGATCGCATGATCGACATCAACATCAAGGGGCTGCTGTACGGAGTCGCGGCTGCATTGCCGGTCTTCGAGAAACAAAACAGTGGCCACTTCATCAACATCGCATCGGTTGCAGGCCTGAAGGTATTCAGCCCTGGCGGCACGGTGTACAGCGGCACCAAGTTTGCTGTGCGGGCCATCTCCGAAGGACTGCGTCACGAAGTCGGTGGCAGCATTCGCACCACGACTATCGAACCGGGTGCCGTGGACTCCGAGTTGAAACTCGGCAGCTCCCACCAACAGAGCCGCGATTTCGTGGTGGACTTCTACAAGCACGCAATCCCCGCTCAATCCGTCGCTCGGGCTATCGCCTTCGCAATTGAGCAGCCTGCTGACGTGGATATTAACGAGATCGTTCTGCGCCCAACCGTGCAGGAATTCTAATGAGTTGGGGGCTTGTCGCTTCGGCGTCAGGCCCCGCTTATATCGAGTGAAAATCTGTGTGAATCGCCCCCTGGTTCTGTAGTGTCAATGGCCATTAACAAGCGCTGAATTACCCCAGCTCAGCCGCTCTGGCGAACGTAGCCATCTGGGTCAGGCGATCCATTAAAAACTCTCTGTTTCAAGTATTACGTCATCGTAGACATTTATCCGCTACCAACCAATGATTAAATTTTCCTCATCCTTCGATTAGCCGCAGACCTTTCCCTGCGCACTTCGAAGCCCATTCAAAAACGAGGTATCCGCAATGGCACGCATTGTCAGAATCCATGAATACGGTGACGCCAGTGTTCTGACGCTGGAAAATTTGGACGTATCGGCACCGGCGGCAAACGAGGTGCAGATTAGCGTCAAAGCGATTGGTTTGAACCGAGCCGAGGTGATGTTTCGCAATCACGCATACCTACAGGAAGCCGAGTTCCCTAGCCGCTTGGGCTACGAGGCCGCAGGCATCGTGGTTGCAGTGGGTAGCGCAGTAACCGAGATCAAGGTGGGTGATGCAGTGGCTCTCATCCCGCCTCTGGACATCGCCCGCTGGGGCACCTACGGAGAGCTGGCCAATGTACCTGCTCACCTGGTGGTGAAGAGCCCCGAGGGTTTGTCCTTTGAGAAGGCTGCTGCGTCCTGGATGCAGTACGTCACCGCCTGGGGCGCACTCATCGAGCAGGCCAAACTCGGGCAACACGATTTTGTCCTTGTCACCGCTGCATCAAGCAGTGTTGGTCTGGCTGCCTTCCAGGTTGCTCGCATGGTCGGCGCCACACCAATTGCAATCACGCGAACCCGCGCAAAGAAACAGGCCCTTCTGGATGCTGGTGCCGCGTATGTGATCGTCAGTGACGAAGAGGATATCGTCGAGCGCGTGATGGCGATAACGGCAGGACAAGGCGCTCGCGTTGTGTTCGACCCGGTTGGCGGGCCGTCATTCGAGCCCCTCACGCAGAGCATGGCCCGAGGCGGCATTCTGCTGCAATACGGTGCACTCAGCTCGGAACCGACGCCATTCCCGCTGTTTACCGTGCTGGGCAAAAGCCTAACCATCAAAGGTTATATCTATGCAGAAATTGTGGCCGATCCAGAAGCCCTTGAACGGGCCAAGGCGTTTATTCTGCAGGGGCTGGAGTCTGGTGCACTGAGCCCGATTATCGCCAAGACCTTTACCCTAAGTGACATCCAGGAAGCCCATCGTTACCTTGAGGCCAATCAGCAGATTGGAAAGGTCGTGGTTACAGTCTAATCGACATTTCCGGGGCTGAGAGCAGAATCTTTCGGCCCCAGTTCTCCCCCGTCCAACTGGCCGCTTTTGGCCGTCTCCAGCCGGATACAACAGGCTAGTTCCGGCCAGGAACGGACGTTCAGGGGCAACCTGATCATAAAGCCTGGAGGTTTCTACGAAACTAGGGGCAATTCAAAATGACCGGAATTGAAGGCGATATGTGGGGCATTGTCGCCAAGAACAGGTTGGCTGCATCAAAAGCTCAGTTTTTCGGCGCGGGTGATGCGCAAATCTGATTTGATCAGCGTTTCCCTAAGTGCTTCATCTTTTGTATTCAGATGGTGTTTTGCCGGTCCACCTCTTAAATGCGCGGTAAAAAGCACTTGCATCATTGTACCCCAGATATTGGGACACAGTTTGAACATCGACTCCCGAACTCAGCATCTGCTTCGACGTATCTAACCACACATTCTCTCGAATGTGCCTGAAGCTAGTGCCCTCGCCGGCAAGAGTACCCTGAAGCACGCGCGGGCTCATGTTATATTCATCAGCGATCTGCTCAAGAGTCGAAAGCTCCCCCCGCTTTAGATTTGCGTCAATCCGTTGTTTTACTTGACTGGCAAGCCTGCGTTTAGAGCATGAGAGTTGCTTATATTTTTGTTCTACTAAAACAAGGTGCATCTGATGACTTATGGCATCCGCGGTATGCAACCTCTCGCCCAGCATCAACGTTCTCAAGCTAAGCTTTATCTCAGGGGCATCAAATTTTACTGGCATGCCGATAACGTCCCGATATCTCTCTGGATCGCATGGACTGGGATAATTTAGTTCCATCTTTATAAAAACCGGCTCCCCGCTCATTGTATAGAGGTCGAAGCACACTATACCGGCGAGTAAGGCCTCAATCTGATGGCGACTTACATAAGGTGTACTCCGCACATCAAACACAAGATCAGTCAGATCGCCACGATTAACAATAGCAAGATCACAAATATCACTAATTAGACGAATATATCTTGCCGCGACCCTTAGCGACGCTCCCACAGTTTCGCCAGTCAGAGCCGCGAAGCCAATAACTCCGACGTCTCGCTGGACCGTTTTGGCGCCAGTTTTTAAGCCTAAAAGCGGTTCATGGTGTTGATCGGCTACCTTGTCGCACAAATGACCTCGACTGCTTGAAGATAATAAATGCATATCACGCTTGCTTCTCGGCCGTTCGAGCCCCAAGGATCTTAGTGCAGGGTATGGGTTATACCCCATGCTCTCCCAGAGCTGCAGCAGCATCACAGTTCGTTGATTCGATAGCGGTTCAGGCATTGGCGCGCACCATTATTCGCCTCATTTTTTTATCAGAATATTATTGATAGTTAAGCGAGGTGACCACTGCCACATTGCGCAATCACGGCATCACATACGCGCGTTGTGGTAGTGACCAAAACCGTCTCTCGTGCCTAAGGTAAGGCTTTGATAAAAACAAAAATAGAGGAATATCATGGTCAACATACGCAATTTTATGGCTTTATCGGCAACCCTTTTCCTAAGCGGATGCTTAAGCGGCGGGTCAGGCAGCGGCTCGTCTGGGCCGCACGAAGGTCTACAAGGCAGTGTGACCGTAGAGACCGTTAGCGGCGCGATAAGAGGAGAGACCGCTGGGAACATGCTTCGGTTTCTTGGTGTCCCTTATGCCCAGCCCCCGCTTGGAAGTAATCGATTCAAGCCGCCGAAATTGCCTACTAGTTGGTCACAAGCCCGGGACGCAACCGAGTACGGAGCGAGCTGCCCACAGACTCCCTCGCGCATCACAAACAATCCTTCAACCGCTTCCTCCACTGAGGACTGCCTTTTCCTGAACGTTTTTGCCCCCAATACTCCTGGGGAGTTCCCAGTGATGGTATGGATGCATGGCGGTGCATTCGTGACGGGGTCGGGCGCAGACCGTTACAACCCTGCTCGTTTGGTGGAGCGCGGAGTAGTAGTTGTGACAGTTAACTACCGTTTAGGGATGCTTGGCTGGCTATCTCATCCGGACCTGACAGCCGAGGGCGAAGGGTCTTCCGGAAACTACGGCCTGATGGATCAGCAAGCGGCACTGCGATGGGTGCAGTCCAACATTGCGAACTTTGGCGGGGATCCAAATAACGTTACCCTGTTTGGTGAGTCCGCCGGAGGGCATAGCGTATTGACTCATTTGGTAGCGCCTGATTCTGCTGGCCTTTTCCACAAAGCGATTATCCAAAGTGGCTCGTATTTCCCGGACCAGAAGACGCTAGCTGAAGCGGAGACTCTCGGTTTAGCTTTCGAGCGCGCAGCCGGCTGCGACACAGCCTATGATCCTCTTGATTGTATGCGGAACCTGCCAGTTGAGGAGCTTCTCGCTGCCCAAGATTCGCTGAGTCTGGGTATTGGGTTGATCCCGACCACAACCACTGACTCCCTTCCTTTGTCGATTAGAAACGGAATCAATGCCGGGACCTTTAGCGTAGTTCCAACTATGCTTGGCTTCACTCAGGACGAAGGTCGGTACTTTGTCGGAGGGACAGGGTTGGCGGGTCTGCCGGAAGAAGAGTACGAGATGGCTATCGGTGGACTTCTAGGAATCAGTTCTCCGCCAAATCAGGTCACCGCAGCAATTGCTAATCAATACCCTTTATCCTCGTATGAAACTCCGGCATACGCGCTTTCTGCCGTTTTCAGCGATGCGGTGTTTGTCTGCAACGCACTGGACCAAAGTATGAAGCTGGTTGACTCGCCCCTTTTCGGCTATGAGTTCGCCGATGTGACGGCGCCACCAATAATTCCAGTGGTCGAAGGTTTTGATTTTGCTGCGGCACACGCTTTCGAACTGACTTACTTATTTGGGGACGATGCTTTTCTTCAAGCTTTGGGGTTCACCGATTCTCAACGAATGCTGTCGGCAACCATGCTTGGCTATTGGACTAACTTTGCCCGGAACGGCGACCCTAATCCTGAAGCCGGTGACGCTGTATTCTGGCCAGATCTGGCTACCTCAGGCCAGTTCGTCAGATTCATACCGAATGGCGTTCAAGTACAGTCTGTTTCCAATATCGCAAACGCTCATCATTGTGGCTTTTGGAGTAAATTCTGAACGCGGTAACTTATGCCTAACAACGCCTGACGAAGCTGCCCCATTTTGCGGCCCCATCAAACACGCCCTTTGCGAACATGCCCGTCTGAGACTGGGCACAGCCACCAAGTCAGGGCTTGGATGGGATCGTGATGTGGGGCTGCAACAGGTAGTTTGAGACGATTTGAACTGCTCCGGTTTTTGAGCAAGCAGTTTTGGCGTCACTCCACTACGCTCCTCGCGCAGTTGATCGACCCAGCGCCGGAGAGCTGTTTCTCCGACACCCATCGACTTACAGGCTTCTGCCACGCTGTAGCCTTGGTCTACGACCAAGGCAGCTGCATCATGCTTGAACTCGACCGAAAAGGATCGACGTTGTCTGCTCATTGAACACCTCGCTGATGGCGATTCTACCCCCTAACTTGGTGTCCGGGATTAGTGGCCACTACAGCCTGCAGTAAACGACAACCCATTAAACAAAAGCCCCCGCCTTTCGGCTAGGGGCTTTGTCAGCACTCTGAAGCCCCGTAAAACGGGCTTGACGCACAACAATGGCGGAGAGTCAGGCTCGGTCGAACGAGGGTTCTCACCGAGAGCTCACCGGACAAACAAAAACGCCCAGCTAGGCTGGAGAATGGAGTGGCCTGGTACCCCGTCAGGGATTATTCGGCGCTGCGCGCCTCACCCCTCTTCGAGGGGCCGCCGTCGCTTTGCTCCGGCGTTCCTCGCCTGCGTTGCAGGCTCGGTCGAACGAGGGTTCTCTCCGAGAACCCTCCGGATAAACAAAAACGCCCAGCTAGGCTGGGCGTTTTTGTTTATTGGCGGAGAGTCAGGGATTCGAACCCTGGGTACGGTTGCCCGTACAACGGATTTCGAATCCGTCCCATTCGACCACTCTGGCAACTCTCCAAGTCGGCGCGCATATTACCAGCTTTTGCTGACAATGCGGTAGCCGAAGATGCTCAGGACAGCGGCACGCCGAGGCGTTGGGCTACTTCTTCGTAGGCTTCGATAACGCCGCCCAGGCCCTGACGGAAACGATCCTTGTCCATCTTTTTACGGGTTTCCTTGTCCCACAGGCGGCAGCCGTCCGGGCTGAACTCGTCGCCCAGTACGATCTCGCCGTTGAACAGGCCAAACTCCAGTTTGAAGTCCACCAGCAACAGGCCGGCATCGTCAAACAGGCCTTTGAGGATGTCGTTGATCTTGAGGGTCAGTTCCTGCATGCGCGCCAGCTGTTCAGCGGTCGCCCAGCCGAAGGTAACAACGTGGGACTGGTTGATGAAGGGGTCGCCCTTGGCGTCGTCTTTCAGGAACAGTTCGAAGGTGGGTGGCGTCAGGGCCATGCCCTCTTCCACACCCAGACGCTTGACCAGACTGCCGGCGGCGAAGTTACGCACGACGCATTCGACCGGGATCATGTCGAGTTTTTTGACCAAGCACTCGTTGTCCGACAGCAAGGCGTCAAACTGGGTCGGGATGCCCGCTTCTTCGAGCTTTTGCATAATGAAGGCGTTGAAGCGGTTGTTGACCATGCCCTTACGATCGAGCTGTTCGATCTTCTTCCCATCAAAGGCGGAGGTGTCGTTGCGGAACAGCAGGACCAGCCGATCCGGGTCGTCGGTGGTGTACACCGACTTGGCTTTACCGCGATAGAGTTCGTTACGTTTTTCCATTATCGGCTCCCGCTGTCCGCAAAATGGTGATGGGCAGTTATTGAATTGATTGCCAGGGCAGCCCCTGGTCCTGCTGCGCCAGCAGCAGCTCGCCGGACCAGTCTGTCAGTGCGTCTTGCAACGCTGCCAACGCCAGCTCCGGGCGGTTGTTCTTTTCACTGATATGCGCCACGGCAATGTGCCGTAGCCGCTCCAGGCCAGCGATCCGCAGAAAACCCGCTGCCTGCTGATTGCTCAGGTGGCCGAGATTGCCGCCAACCCGAGCCTTCAGAAACGCTGGGTAAGGGCCACTCGACAGCATGTGCGGATCATAGTTGGCTTCAAGGAAAAGTGCATCCAGATCGGCATATTGCTCGACAATCCAGGGCGTAATGGTGCCGGTATCGGTCAACACGCCAAGACGCTGGCGCCCATTGTCAAAGATGTACTGGCAAGGCTCTCTGGCATCATGGGGCACGGCAACAGGGGTAACCTCAAGCTCGCCAACAACAAAGCGCCCGTGCAGGTCGACGTGGCGAATGTCCAGCCCCGCTTCCTCGCGCAGTGCGTAACCTGTGCCCGGCGTCAGATAGACCGGCAGCTCATACCGCCGGGCCAGCTTGGCGACCCCCTGAATGTGATCGCTGTGCTCGTGGGTAACCAGAATGGCACTGAGCTGATCGCCACTGGTGCCGGCCTGGCGCAGGCGCTGCTCGGTGGCACGCAAACTGAAACCGCAATCTACCAGCACTCGGCTGGCACCCTGTTCAATCAAGGTGCCGTTGCCGCGACTACCGCTGCCGAGGGAGCAATACCTCACTGCCGCGGCGGCCGCTCATTCAGGCCGCGTTGGATACGCTCGAGCAGCTCACGGGCGGTCGTGCCGTCGGCAGAATGCTCAATACCGGCATCAACGCTAACTTCAATACGGTTGGAGGTCGGCGTCAGGCGCACCTGCAGCTGGCTGCCGTCGTCTTCAACTTGCTCGTCTTTATCATCACCGCCAAACCAGCGCGCGAAGAAGCCGGGCTCCTCCTCTTGCTCGGAGCGGGTCTGATCCAGATTGACGTAGTAGACGCCGGAGCTGCGGTTGTAGTCGGTGACATAGACATCAGCGCGTGCCAGCGCTTCGCCCACATCAGACCACGCACGGTTGAAGTCGGTCATCATGTACAACACGCTGTTGCCGGCGCCATCCTGCTCAAGACTGGTCTCTACCGGGCCACTGTTGATGATGCTTGAGACCAGCGCCGGGCCATCGGTGCTGGTGCTTTGGTTCAGGTAGGTTTCCAGCTCGGCGAGCAGTGCACGCTCAAAGTTGGCATTGTCGGAGCGACGCGGCCACTCGCTGTCGTCATCACCCAGGTCACGGGCCTGATGCAGCACCTTGATCTCGGCGGTGCCGTTGTTCACGCCGGGCTCCAGGCGCACGCGGAAACGCTGTTCCTCGTTATCAATGCGCTGCCCTTCCTGCACCAGCGGCAGCATGCGGCGTACCAGCGGGTTACCGGCCGACTCGCTGAAATCGACCCACTGGGTAGAGGCTTCGCTCAGGGCCGCATCGCTCTGCGCCATGGGGACCCGGTAGTCAGACCAGAAACGCTGCAGCAGCGGCCAGACGTCGGAGGCCGGCAGTTGAGCCAGAACCCAGCGCTGGCTGCCTTCCTGCTGCAGAGAGAAAGTAGAGGTATCGACACCAGCGGCCATCGGACGCGGGCGTGGGGTTTCGAACTTTTCGCCCGGCTGCGGGGCGGCAGCTACCTGGCCCGGCACCGGCAGCAGATCGCCCATGGGCTTGCTTTCCAGATCTGCCGGCACGGTCATGCGCGGCTTGACCTCGGCCTGTTGATAGTCACCGGCCCGATCGCGGAAGTAGCCGTTGTCTCCCATCAGATACCCACAGCCACTCAGGCTGGCCAAAACTCCCAGGGTCAGTGCACTCAGCACAGGCTTCATAAATGTTTCCTTGGTCAACAGGTGTTCCGATTGATTAGAGCAGGCCGCACTGACGCAATGCACCATGAACGGTGTCATGGCAACGGGCACTGAGCGGGGTCAGCGGCAGGCGAATGCCGTCAGCAATCAGGCCCATTTCCAGCAGGGCCCACTTGACGGGGATCGGATTGGCTTCGATAAACAGCGCCTTGTGCAGCGGCATCAGCGCTTCGTTCAGACGGCGCGCGGTTGCCTCATCGCCACGCAGGGCGGCCGCGCACATTTCATGCATTTGCAGGGGGGCTACGTTGGCGGTAACAGAGATATTGCCCTTGCCGCCCAGCAGGATCAGCTCAACTGCAGTGGCATCGTCACCAGAATACACGGCCATGCGATCACCCACCCGCTCGATCACTTCACGGGCGCGCTGCAGGTCGCCGGTTGCTTCCTTGATGCCGACGATATTGTCGATGGCAGACAGGCGTTCAACCGTTTCCGGCAGCATGTCGCAGGCGGTACGGCCGGGGACGTTATAGAGAATCTGCGGAATGGCAACGGCTTCAGCGATATGCTTGTGGTGCAGATACAAGCCTTCCTGAGTCGGCTTGTTGTAGTAAGGAGTAACCAGCAAAGCAGCATCGGCGCCAACGCTGCGGGCGGCTTCAGTCAGCTCAACGGCTTCGCGCGTGGAGTTGGCGCCGGTACCGGCAATCACCGGGATACGACCAGCGACCTGCTGCACAACGCGGCGAATGGCTTCCTTGTGCTCAGCCATGTCCAGAGTAGCGGACTCACCTGAGGTACCTACCGCAACAATGCCGTCGGTACCCTTTTCCAGGTGGAAGTCGATCAGGCGCTCCAGAGCCTGCCAATCCAGGTCTCCGTTTGAATCCATGGGTGTAACCAGCGCCACCAGACTGCCCGAGATCATGCAACTCTCCACTTGGAACAATAAACGACAATGGTACTTTCGCCCCGCAGCCAGTACAAGCGACGCGCCGATTAATTGCACATGCCGGCGGCAGGTACTCAAGCGCCCTGGCAGCAGAAGCCAGCGCATCAGACAAAAAGCGCCAGGGCATGCAGCACGGGCAGTTGCCCCGCTTCCGGCAGGCTGGGACAATAGACGCTTGTCTATCGCGCCCACAAGGCGCTTCCGTGAACTAGAGGATCACCATGTCCACCCAACCGGGTCAACGCGAGCAATATCTGGTCATTAACGTCATGGGCCAGGAAACCACATCGCTGGCCAGCCTGTTGACCCGCCTGTGCACCGAGCATCGCTGCCAGATTGTCAGCAGCCGCATGAGTCGCCACGGCAGCTGCGCCGTATTGTTGCTGCAGGTCAGCGGCAACTGGGACGCTCTGGCTCGACTGGAAGCCCTGCTGCCGCCGCTGGCCAAGCGCGAACACATCTTGCTCTCCATGTCGCGCAGCCACAGCCTGGACGAGCGCCCGCAGGCCCTGCCCTACAACGTCTTTGTGACCGCCGCCCAACGCCCGGAGCTGGTCGGTGAGCTGTGCAACTTCTTCCAGCAGCTGAGCATCGACATAGAGGAGCTGCAGAGCTTCACCTATCAGGCCCAGCACACCGGCACCCCCATGCTCAACCTGACGCTGACCATCGCCATCCCGGCGCAAACCCAGCTGAGCTGGCTGCGCGAACAGTTTCTGGACTTTTGCGACGAACTGAATCTGGACGCAGTGATCGAACCCTGGCGTCCACTGCACTGATATTTGACAAGGAGACCGCCCATGTCCGTTGAACTGAATCAGCCCATCCCCGACTTCAGCGCCAGCGCTACCGGCGACCAGACCGTCACGCCTGCCAGCCTGGCCGGCAAAAAGGTAGTCATCTACTTCTACCCCAAAGACAACACCCCGGGCTGCACCACCGAAGGTCAGGATTTTCGCGACAACTACGAGGCCTTTACCGAGGCCGGCGCCGTGATCTATGGCGTCTCGCGCGACAGCCTGCGCACGCACACCAACTTCAAGACCAAGCATGAGTTTCCGTTCGAGCTGATCAGCGACCCGGACGAATCATTCTGCCGCCTTTTCGACGTGATCAAGCCCAAGAAGCTCTACGGTAAGGAATACGAGGGGATCGAGCGCAGCACCTTTGTGTTCGATGAACAAGGCGTGCTGCGTCATGAGTGGCGCAAGGTGAAGGTACCGGGGCATGTTGCCGAGGTACTGGCAGAAGTCCAGGCGCTGTAACCTGCTACAGCGCCTGATGGTCGGCGCTCAGGCCTGCTCGGCCTGGGCGTCGTGCGCCGCCTCCAGCCCACGCGGCCAAGCGTAGAGCACGGCCTTGAACAGGGTCGCCAGCGGGATAGCGAAGAACACTCCCCAGAAGCCCCACAACCCGCCAAAGATCAGCACGGCCGCGATAATCGCAACCGGGTGCAGGTTCACCGCCTCGGAGAACAGGATGGGCACCAGCACGTTACCGTCCAGCGCCTGAATCACGGCATAAACGATCATCAGCACCATGAACTCGTTACCTAGCCCCCACTGGAACAGGCCGATCAGCGCCACCGGAATGGTCACCACCGTAGCGCCGATGTAGGGCACCAGCACCGACAACCCCACCAGCACTGCCAGCAACGCCGCGTAGTTGACCCCCAGAATGGCGAAGGAAATATAGGTCACCGCGCCAACGATCAAAATCTCCACCGCCTTGCCGCGAATATAGTTGGCAATCTGCTGATTCATCTCGGTCCACACCACCCGCATCAGCCTGCGCTCACGCGGCAGGTGGCTAACAGTCCAGGCCGTCAGGGTCTGGCTGTCCTTAAGGAAGAAAAACACCAGAATCGGCACCAGCACCAGATACACCAGCACGGTCACTACCACCGGCAGGCTGGCCAGCGACTGCGACAGCGCCCATTGCCCGAAGGCACCCACCTCACCGTTGATGGAGTTCATCAGGCGCTCGATCTGCGCCTCGGAGATAAACGAGGGGTATTCTTCAGGCAGGTGCAGCAACTGAGCACGCCACTCACCCAGCATGCCCGGCAGCTCGTTGAACAGGTTGAGCATCTGCTTCCAGACCAGCGGAATGACCACGCCAAACAACGCCGCCAACGCGCCCAGGAACAACAGAAAGACAATCCACACCGCCAGCGAATGCGGCAACCAGCGCTGCAGGCGCGTCACCAGCCCCTGCAGCAGGTAGGCCAGCACGACACCCGTGAGTAGCGGTGCCAACTTATCGCCAAAAGAAATGACGATCGCAAAGCCCAGCGCCAGCACCACTGCCAGCACGACCGCTTCTTCATCAGAGAAATAACGCTGAACCCAGCCCTGAAAGACTTTTAACATGTGAATTAATCTGCTTTACGCAACCAATAGTGAAATTCGCCGTCCAAGACACGGGCCTCAAGCAAGTGATTTCCGGACAGTTCCGCAAAGCGTTGAAAGTCCCGCTCGGAACCGGCATCGGTAGCCATTACATGCAACGTCTGGCCTGCTAACATGCTGTTCAGCGCCTGCTTGGCCTTCAGCAGGGGTAGCGGACAGCTAAGTCCACGGGCGTCAACAACAGCATCGATGGGCAGATCAACAGGCATGCAAGGGCTCCACGGCAAGTGGGCGACAGTATAGCCTTGCAGGCGCTCCTCTCGACAACAGCCAGACCCGGTATGAGACAAAAATGATGCAAGAAACCATGTCCGCGAAACGCCTGCTGGCTGCGGCGCTACTGGTCGGCACACTCAGCCTGCCCGCCGCCCCCGGCGCCAGTGCGGATGAATTCAACCTGCCCTCGCTGGGCGACACCAGCTCGTCAATGATGTCGCGCGAGCAGGAGTATCAACTCGGCCGCACCTGGCTGACCATGCTGCGCGGCGCCGTGCCCACCCTGGACGACCCGCAACTCAAGGACTTTGTCGAAGAACGCACCTACCGCCTGGCCGAAACCAGCCAACTGAGTGATCGGCGCCTGGCCTTTATTCTGATCGACAGCCCGCAACTCAACGCCTTTGCCGCTCCCGGCGGTGTGGTTGGCGTCAACGGCGGCCTGTTTCTGCATGCCCAGAGCGAGGCCGAGTTTGCCTCGGTCATGGCGCACGAACTGGCGCACTTGTCTCAGCGCCACTTTGCCCGCGGCCTGGAACAGCAACAACGCATGCAGGTGCCCTTCATGACTGCGATGCTGGCATCGATCGTGTTGGCAGCTGCAGGCGGCGGCGATGCAGGCTTTGCGGCGCTGGCTTCAACGCAGGCGGCCGCCATCCAGGAGCAGCGACGCTTCTCCCGCCAGAACGAACAAGAAGCCGACCGCATTGGCCTGGTCAACCTGGAACGCGCCGGCTATGACCCCAAGTCCATGCCGACCATGTTCGAGCGGCTTGCCCAACTGAGCCGCTATGACAGCAACCCGCCAGAGTTTCTGCTCACCCACCCGGTCAGCCAGTCACGTATGGCCGACACTCGCAACCGTGCGGACCAGCTGCCTGCCGGCGGCGAAACCGACACGCTTGAATACCAGTTAATGCGGGCCCGAGTGCAACTCAAGTACGAGCAGAGCCCAGGCCTGTCGGCCAAGCGCTTCCGCGCTCTGCTGGACGACCACGACGGCAATCATGATGCAGCTCGCTATGGCCTGGCGCTGGCGCTGTCGCGCAGCGGCCAGCACGACGAGGCAAACGAGGCCCTTGCCCCACTACTGACAGAGAGCCCGAACAGCCGGCTGTTTAACCTGGCTCAGATTGAGCTGGACACCAACGCTGGCCGGCTTGCTCAGGCACTGGAGCGCACGCACACCATGCAGCAGCGCTTTCCGAACAACTTCCCGCTGGATTTTGTCGAAGCCGATCTGCTGCTCAAACAGCAGCAGTACGCCGACGCCGAACGCGCCATTGATCGCCTGGCCAGCCGCCGCGATGACGACCCGGACGTGTGGTACCTGGCCGCCGAGATTCGCGGCCTGGCGGGCAATATCCTGGGTGTTCATCTGGCCCGCGCGCACTACTTCAAGCTGACCGGTGATCTGCAGCAGGCGGAGCAGCAATTGACCCTGGCACTGGAGCGCGCCGGCGGCAATTTTGTTACCACCTCGCGCATCAAGGAGCAGCAAAACGCCCTGCGCCGCCAACGCGCCCTGGTTGAATCCATGTAAGCGCCGGAAAAGTACATACACCCCATAAAGCAACACAGCCGCCCTAGGGCGGCTGTGTTGTGTCAGGCGTTGCCTTTGGCGGCAAGGTTGGCGTTGCGGGTAAAGTCCAGCATGCGATCCAGCGGCCTGACGGCCTTGGGAATCAGGTCGGGGTCCACATGGATCTCATCGGCGCCGGTCTCCAGCGCAGCCAGCACGCGCGGCAAGGTGTTCATCGCCATCCACGGGCAGTGCGCGCAGCTGCGACAGGTAGCCCCGTTGCCGGCCGTTGGCGCCTCGATCAGCAAGCGGTCGGGCGCGGCCTGCTGCATCTTGTAGAAGATGCCGCGATCCGTTGCCACGATAAACGTGGGGTTCGGCAAGTCGCGGGTGGCCTGAATCAGCTGGCTGGTCGAGCCAACCACGTCTGCCAGTTCTACCACCGCCTGGGGCGACTCCGGATGCACCAGAATGGCTGCCTCGGGGTGCACCTTGCGCAGGTCTTCGAGCACTTTGGCCTTGAACTCCTCGTGCACGATACAGGAGCCCTGCCACAGCAGCATATCGGCGCCAGTTTCACGCTGGATGTAGTTACCCAGGTGCTGGTCCGGAGCCCAGAGGATTTTTTCACCCTTGTCGATCAGGTGCTCGACAATCGGCAGTGCGCAGCTCGAGGTAACCACCCAGTCAGCTCGCGCCTTTACCGCCGCCGAGGTATTGGCGTACACCACCACGGTGCGGTCGGGATGCTGATCGCAGAAAGCCGAAAACTCGTCAATCTGACAGCCCAGATCCAGCGAACAGGTCGCCTCCAGAGTCGGCATCAGAACGCGCTTGTGCGGGCTGAGAATCTTGGAGGTCTCGCCCATAAAACGCACACCAGCCACGATCAGCGTGGTTGCCTCGTGGTCACGCCCAAAACGAGCCATCTCCAGCGAGTCAGACACGCAACCACCGGTCTCTTCGGCCAGCTCCTGCAGCAGTGGATCAGTGTAATAGTGGGCAACCAGTACCGCATTATGCGCCTTCAGCGCAGCGGCAATACGGGCCTTATAGTCGGCCTTTTCGGCATCGCTCAATGGCGCAGGCGCCTTGGCGTCCAGGTGCGCCTGTACCAGCAGACGCTCTGAAATCTGGGACATGTTTCAACCCATCAGGAACAACGGAACGGGCGATTGTAGCATGCCGGCCGCGCGGCCCACGCAAAAATGAACCCATCGCGCTTCAGGCCAGTCAACCGTCTGCAGTACCAAAACTCGTCCCCCAAGAGGAGGCCTGACATGATTCATTTGATCCCAGGGCTTATCTCATCACCCTCACGCGGATGGAGCCCGATCCGCGAGCATGCCAACCGCCATCCGTGGAGCTTTGTGCCCACACTCATCCTACTGCCCCTGCTACCCGCACTCTGCGTCTATGTTGGCGCAACCGATGTGGGCTGGAGTCTGTTCGGCTCGAACCAGGAGCGCCAGCTCAGCAGCACTAGCGCAGGCTTGCTGGCATTGATGCTGTACCTCACCTGCCTGACCAGCGTACTACTGAGCGCCCTGGCAACGCGCTGGGTCCTGTTTCGCACCGATCAGCGGCCGGCTTTTACCATTGCAGCAACCTTCACCACGGTACTTGCCATCCCACTGCTACTGGCGGGCGTAATCAGCATTCTGCCGGGGCGCTGGCTACTGATACCTGCGCTGGCACTGGGCGCACTTTGCAGCATTCTGCTGCTCTATCGTGGGCTGCCAGGCTACATGCAACTCAAGCGCAATGATCAGGAGCGCTTCTACGCCACCTGCATTCTGGCGGCCGCAGTCCTGGTCGTACTGACATCAGGGTTCTTTTTCATGGAACTATGGTGGCAACCGCTGGACGGCGGATACGTTATTCCAGAAAACGGATAACTGCCTGAGGAAAACACCGAGATAGGAAGCGACAAAACACTGAGGCCAGGGACGGCCGAAGAGGGATTCCAGAGTGGTGGGTCGTGTAGGATTCGAACCTACGACCAATTGGTTAAAAGCCAACTGCTCTACCAACTGAGCTAACGACCCCCTGCTGGAAGCGCGCTATACTACTGATTTACAGAGGAAACTCAAGCCTTTTTTTGCATTTGCGCAAAATTTAACGCTGATAGCGGGTCGCATCGGGTACGCCGGCAGCAGCAAAACCCGCAGCGCGCAGGCGGCAGCTGTCGCAAACGCCACAGGCGCGCCCCTGCTCATCCGCCTGATAGCAGGACACCGTCTGGCTGTAGTCGACGCCCAGCGCCTGGCCGGCCTGAATGATCTGCGCCTTGCTCAAGTGCTGCAACGGCGCCCGGATACGAAATCCCTCGCCCTCCACTCCGGCACGTGTCGCCAGGTTGGCCAGCCGCTCAAAGGCCTCCACAAAGGCCGGGCGGCAGTCGGGGTATCCCGAGTAATCCACCGCGTTAACGCCAATGTAGATATCTCGCGCCTCCAGCACCTCTGCCCAACCCAGAGCAAGGGCGAGAAACAGCGTATTGCGTGCCGGCACGTAGGTGACCGGAATACCCTGCTGGGGTCCCTCGGGCACGGCAATAGTGTCGTCGGTCAACGCCGAACCGCCGATACCGTTGAGGTTCATATCGATCACCTTGTGCTCGATCACACCGGCAGCGCTCGCCACACGCTCGGCTGCTGCCAGCTCCGCCCGATGACGCTGGCCGTAGTCGAAACTCATGGTGTAACAGGCCAGGCCCTCGGCCTGCGCCATGGCCAGCACCGTCGCCGAGTCCAGCCCGCCAGACAGCAGTACGACGGCGCGGGCAGAGGAATCAGGCTTGGCAGACATGGGAGCACTCGATAGAAACCTAAACCGGGGGCAAAAGCCCCCGGCGGAAGATCAGTTCAGGCTGCTGAGCTCGCGCCCGGCCAGCTGCGCGGCAGAGGAGTCAGGGTACTTGCTGATGACCTGCTGAAACAGCTCGCGCGCCTTGTCGTCCCTACCCAGGCGGCGCTCGACATCACCGAGCTTGTACATCGCGTCCGACTCCTTGCGGTGGTCGGGATAGCGGCTGATGACCTGAGCAAAGGCCCGGCCGGCGGACTCAAGGTCAGATTGGACCAGATACACTTCACCCAGCCAGTATTGCGCATTACCCGCGTACTGACTGTCGGGGTAACGGCGCAGGAATGCGGTAAAGGCCTGCGCGGCCTTTTCAAAATCGCGCGCCTTGACCAGATCAAAGGACGCGTCGTACATCAGTTTTTCGCGCTCCGGGTCCGGCGGCGCGGCAGAAGCTCCGGCATTGGCGGCGGGCTCCTGAGTGTCAGCAACGTCAGGGCTTGCCCCGCCACTGCCCGAAGCAGGTGCGCTGTTCATGCCAGACAGACGGCTGTCGATATCTTTGTAACGGTCAAGCTGATCCTGTTCCATCTGCTTGATCTTGTAGCTCTGCTCTTCGAGCATGCCACGCAGCAGCGTTACTTCCTGCTGCAACTGATAGAGCTGCTGAAACAGCTGGCCTTCACTGGAAAGGCCAGCCTGGGTCTGCTGGGTCACCGAGGAGCCCTGATACACGGCATTCGAGCCATTGTTCGAACTGCCTTCCATCACTGGAACCTGTGCCATTGCCGCCAATGGCGACAGGGCAAAGGCAACCAGTACTCCTCTGTAACCCTTCATACGACCTCGTCTCTTACTTGCGCAGCTCTACGCGGCGGTTCTGAGCCATGGCTTCCTCGCTGGAACCCATCGCTGCCGGCTTCTCTTCACCGTAGGATACCAGTTCCAGTTGAGCCGGGGACACACCCTGCAGAACCAGGTAACGCTGAACGGAAGCAGCACGACGCTCGCCCAGAGCCATGTTGTACTCGCGAGTGCCACGCTCGTCAGTGTGACCTTCCAGGACAACACGGTTGCCAGCGGACTTCAGGTCCTTGGCGTGAACGTCCAGAGCGCGCATGGCTTCCGGCTTCAGCTCGGAGCTGTCGTACTCGAAGTAGAAGGTAGTGATAGCGCGCAGAGCAGCTTCTTCGCTGTTCATGCCGCTGTTGGAACCTGCACCGGAAGTACCAGCGCCGTAGCCTGCGTTCGGGTCAACTGCACCAGCGCCAGAGGTGTCGCCACCCTTGGAGGAACAGCCTACAACCACGCCGAACGCGACAACCAGAGCAGCGGCTTTGCCAAACTTGATAACTTGCATCATGAACTCCTATTAACCCCATATGGTTTAGTGTTGGTGCGCCCTATGGCAGGTATGGGGACCATGAAGGTACGCGCAGGTCGGTGAACTGTGTCGGAATCTCCGACCGCGCACGCCCGTTTGTAGATACCAGCATGAGTACGCCCCGTCCCTGTTGACGGGTAGCATAAATTAACATAGCGCCATTGGGTGAGACGGTTGGCGACTCATCCAGCGACGTTTCTGTTAAAACTCTCAAATTCCCGCGCTCAAGATCCTGCGTGGCAATCTGAAAATTACGGTAGCCCTCCTGACGGTGCACCATAACCATGGTACGGCCATCAACGGACAGCTTGGCGTTGGCATTGTAGTTGCCAACAAAGGTCAGGCGCTCAGGCGAGCCAGAGCCAAGACTCTGCTTATAAATTTGTGGGCGGCCGCCGCGATCGGAGGTGAACACGATCGTATTGTTATCCATCCAGGTCGGCTCTGTATCAATCGCGAAATGATTGGTAACACGACGCAGCTGCTTGCTAGCCAACTCCATCACATAGATTTCGGGGTTGCCGTCTCGCGACAGCACAAAGGCCAGGCGATTGCCGTCCGGAGACCAGGCAGGCGCGCCATTTAACCCTTCAAAGCTGCTCACCCGCTCACGGCGACCGGTGCGAATGTAGTGCACATAAATCTCGGGCCGGCGCGACTCAAAGGACACATAGGCAATGCGCTCACCGTCCGGCGAGTAGCTCGGGCTCAGAATCGGCTCACGTGACTGCAGCAGCGTCACTGCGCGCGCGCCGTCGTAATCGCTGCGCTGCAGGGTGTAACGGGTGTTGTCGACCGAGAAGCGCTCAGCCGCAACATACAAAAGCTTGGTATTGAAGGCGCCCTGGATGCCGGTCAGCTCCTTGAATACCTCGTCGCTCAGGTGATGGGCGATATCGCGCAACTGGGTACGGGTGCCGCTGATCGAACGCAACAGCAGCACTTCTTCCCGCGCCACGCTGTACAGACTATAGGTGAGATCCAGGTTCTCGCCACCGGTACTGTTCACCTGCCCTACTACCACGTAATCGGCACCAATCATGCGCCAGTCGCGGGCATTGATCTCTTCACCGCGCACCGGATAGCTCAGCATGTTGTTACGCTCCAGCGGCGCAAACATGCCACTGTTGCGCAGGTCATTACCGACGATCTGCGCCATATCCTCAGGCAGCGGCGCACTGCCCTGCCAACCGAAGGGTACTACCGCAATCGGCGTAGCCTTGTCGGTACCCTTGGTAATTTCAATGGCATCCTGGGCCAGCAGCAGCTGGCTCACGCACAGGGCAATAATGCCCGCAAATACTTGACTCAGTCTTTTCATCAGAATGACAGATCCTCTGGTCTGAAGCGCAGGTTACGCTGACGGTACAGGCGATTGAACTCCGCAGGGTTCTCGCTCGACAGTTGCTGCATTTCCGGGATGCGCCCCACGTTCTTCACCGCCTGCACGGCAGACTGATCAAAACCCGGGTCGCCGCTTGAGCGAATCACCACCGCATCGGTGATCTGCCCTGTCGGCAACATACTCAGACGCACTTCCACCACCATGCCGTTGCGTGCAGTCGGCGGGCGGCGCCACTGCTGACTCACGTAACGACGAATAACATCGTCATAGCTGGCTGCTACCTGGTCGCCAATGCGATCAGCCTGCGCCTGCTGATACTCAGTCTCTTCACCGAGCAGCTCGTTCAGCGCGCTGGCCTTGGCAGCCTCTCGCTCACGCTGCTCACGGGCGACACGTTCTTGCTCGCGGCGACGCTCAGCTTCTTGCGCAGCCTTGCGTTCAGCCTCTTCTGCCGCCTTGCGCCGGGCCTCTTCCTGCGCTTTGCGACGCGCCTCTTCCTCAGCCTTCTTGCGCTCTGCCTCGGCGGCGGCGCGCTCGCGGGCGGCCTGCGCCTCTGCGGCTTTTCTCGCTTCTTCAGCCTGCCGGCGTTCAGCGGCAGCTGCAGCATCGGCGGCTTTCTGCTCGGCTTCTGCCTCTGCCTGGCGCTCAGCCTCTGCAGCCTTACGCTGCGCCTCGGCTTCGGCCTGACGCGCCTGCTCTGCCTGGGCAGCCCTGGCCGCCTCGGCAGCCTGCTGCTGTTCGCGCTGCTTCTCCAGCGCTTCTTCATCTGCGCGCGGCGAGCGCGATTGCTGCGCCTCGCCGGCGATCTTCTGATCGGTCGGTGTCGTGCTGGGACTCATCGAGTCCAGTTGCACCAACGTCGCCTGCACGATCGGCCTGGCCGGCTCGAATTCCGGCGCACTGCTGAACGAGGCGAACAGCAGAATCGCCACCAACAGGTGCAGTCCCACCGCCTTCAGCAGCGGGGACGAATAACGCTCCGAGGCTGCCGGTCGGTATTGATATCGCGTGCTCACGGCGCCTCGGTAATCAAGCCTACGTTGGGCACACCCGCTTGCTGCAGGGCGCCCATGGCGGTCACGACCACGCCGTAATTGGCGTTCTTGTCACCACGGATGTACACCAGCGTATCGGGCTTGGCACGCATGATCTTGGTCACACCTTCGGTCATCGCCTCCAGAGAGACAGCGCTGTCGGAGTGGTTCTCCGTGTCCACCGCCTCGCCCAAGTTCCAGTAATAGGTGCCATCGGCCAGCACGGACAAGGTCAGCACCTGCTGATTGCTGTCGCTGGGCAGCACTTCGCTGGACACTTGCGGCAGGTCAACCTTGACGCCCTGGTTCAACATTGGCGCGGTCACCATGAAAATCACCAGCAGTACCAGCATCACGTCGATGTAAGGCACCACGTTCATTTCTGCGACCGGTTTACGCTTCTCGCGACGCCTGTGCATATGCATGCTCATAGCGGCCTCCGCTTACTCCTCGCGCGCGTGAACGCGGCGATGCAGGATGCTGGAAAACTCTTCAGCAAAGGTGTAATACCGGCCAATCAACATTTCCGAGCGAGCCGAGAAACGGTTGTAGGCAACCACCGCCGGAATCGCAGCAAACAGACCAATGGCCGTGGCCACCAATGCCTCAGCGATACCCGGCGCTACCGTTGCCAGCGTTGCCTGCTGAACCGTGGCCAGGCCGCGGAACGAGTTCATGATGCCCCACACGGTACCGAACAGGCCGACATAAGGGCTGGTCGAGCCTACGGTCGCCAGGAACGGCAGGTGTTGCTCCAGCTTTTCTTCCTCACGCGAAATCGCTACGCGCATCGAGCGCTGCACCGCATCCATCACCGCGTCCGGGTCTACACCGGACTGCTGACGCATGCGCGAAAATTCCTTGAAGCCGGCGCGAAAGATCTGCTCCAGGCCAGAGTTCTCGTCCGGCGAGCCCGTCACCTGGCGATACAGCTGGGACAGGTCCACACCAGACCAGAAACGGTCTTCAAAATCGTCCAGGGCATTTTTTGCCGAGCGCATGACACTGCTGCGCTGAAAGATCATTACCCACGACACTACCGATGCTGCCAGCAGGGTCAGCATCACCAGTTGCACCAGCACACTTGCGCCGGACACCAGGTGCCATATCGACATTTGATCAGCCTGCACGCTTTGCTACTCCTCGCAATCTCATACGATCTTTCGGTTTACTCGTCACGCCCAGGGCCACTGCTACGGAATGCGTCACGCAACTTGTCCGGAATGGCCCGGGGACGGTACTGATCAGCACTCACACAGGCGACCAGCACATCACCCTCACACAACAAATCTCCCGCCCGAGTTACGCTCTGGCGGAAACGAATACTTGCTCGCTTGGTTTCCAAGACAGTCGCAGTTACGACAAGTTCATCGTCCAGGCGTGCAGGCGCGTGATAGCGTGCCGTGACAGAGTGCACAACAAAAATGACGTTTTCTCTCTGCAGAGCGCTTTGATCAAAGCCGAGAGTGCGGACCAGCTCCGTCCGCGCACGCTCCATAAACTTCAGGTAATTGACGTAGTAGACGATGCCGCCGGCATCGGTATCTTCAAAGTAGACGCGGGCTTTCAGCTCGAACGGCGGCCCAGAACGTTCAACGCGCATAATGTAGAGCCAAGCTGGGGTTTTGCATAGTGGGTTTACTCGCTATTTGCAAAAATATTTTTCAGGGCGAATCCGGCGCATTCGGATCGTCGAACAGGTCCGCAGAGGCACGGCTCATGCGGGCTGGCAGGTTCAGGCCAAAATGCTGATAGGCATGACGGGTGACCACCCGGCCGCGCGGGGTGCGCATGATGAAACCCTGCTGAATCAGGTAGGGTTCCAGCACATCCTCGATGGTATGACGCTCTTCGCTGATGGACGCGGCGAGGTTGTCGACACCCACCGGGCCACCGTCGAATTTGTCGATCATGGTCAGCAGCAGGCGGCGGTCCATATGATCAAAGCCCTGCTCATCCACATCCAGCAGGTTCAACGCCTGATCGGCCACCTCACTGCTGATCACGCCGGCGCTGCGCACCTCGGCGAAGTCGCGCACTCGGCGCAGCAGGCGATTGGCAATTCGCGGCGTACCGCGTGAGCGGCGCGCGATCTCACGGGCGCCGCCGTCATCCATCTGCAAACCGAGAATCCCGGCCGAACGCGCCACGATGGTGGACAGATCCGCAACCGAGTAGAACTCCAGACGCTGAACGATACCGAAGCGATCACGCAGGGGGTTGGTCAGCATGCCGGCGCGGGTGGTGGCACCGACCAGGGTAAAGGGAGGGAGGTCCAGTTTGATCGAGCGCGCGGCCGGGCCCTCACCAATCATGATGTCGAGCTGGTAGTCCTCCATCGCCGGATAGAGAATCTCTTCAACAACGGGGGACAGGCGATGAATCTCATCAACAAAGAGCACATCACCCGCTTCCAGATTGGTCAGCAGCGCAGCCAGATCACCAGCGCGCTCAAGCACCGGGCCGGATGTGCTTTTGATCTTGGCGCCCATTTCTTGGGCGATGATGTTGGCGAGGGTGGTTTTGCCCAGGCCGGGCGGACCAAAGATCAGCACGTGGTCCAGCGCCTCACCGCGCCCTCTGGCCGCCTTGATGAACAGCTCCATCTGCTCGCGTACCGTCGGCTGACCTATATAGTCGGTCAGCTTCAGTGGGCGAATCGCCCGATCGATAACTTCTTCCTGCTGCCTGGGCGTTGCCGCAATCAGGCGATCTTCTTCCAGCATGTCTTATCCATCAATAAAGGAAGCAATGCCTCCGGCACGGAACGCCCTACACCATGCCCTTGAGCGCACGGCGAATCAACTCTTCACTGCTGAGGCCATCTTTATCAATCGCCGCCACCGCCTTGCTGGCCTCCTGCGGCTTGTAGCCCAGGGCAATCAGCGCACTGACAGCATCAGCGCTCGGCTTGACCGGCACGCCGCCGCCAACAACCGGGCCTGCCAGCGTAATGGCGCCCGGCGCCGCCTCCCAGGCCTTGAAGCGGTCACGCAGCTCGATCAACAGACGCTCGGCCGTTTTCTTGCCAACGCCGGGTATCTTCACCAGCGCGCTGACATCCTGGTGCTGTACCGCCATCACCAGCTCATCGACATCCATGCCGGACATCAGCGCCAGCGCCAGCTTGGGGCCGACCCCGTTTAGCCGGATCAGCTCGCGAAACAGGTCACGCCCGCGCTTGTCGGAGAATGCGTAGAGCAGCTGGGCATCTTCACGCACCACCATGTGCGTATGCAGCGTGACCTTCTCGCCCAGTGCCGGCAATTGGTAGAAGGTACTCATCGGGGCGTCCAGCTCGTAGCCGACGCCCTGCACATCCAGCAGGATATGCGGCGGTTGTTTTTCCAGCAAAACGCCACTCAAACGTCCTATCACCAGCCCTGCTCCTTCGTAGTCGATTAACGGCGCCGTACCCGGCCAGCGCGCACCGCCAGCGCCACATTACCCATCTGTTGCTGCACCCCGCTCATATGCGCATGGCACAGGGCGATGGCCAGCGCATCGGCGGCGTCCGCCTGCGGCGTACCAGCCAGCCCCAGCAACTGGGTGACCATATGCTGAACCTGCTTCTTGTCGGCGGCGCCTGTTCCCACCACTGCCTGCTTGACCTGGCGCGCGCTGTATTCATGCACCTCCAAGCCGGCATTGACCGCAGCCACAATCGCGGCGCCGCGCGCCTGCCCGAGCTTGAGCGCAGAGTCTGGATTACGCGCCATGAAAACCTGCTCGATACTGACGACATCCGGGCGATATTGCTCAATCAGCTCAGAGAGGTAGTGGAAGATTTTCTGCAGCCGCTCGGGAAAGGCGCCCTCGCCCACCCGAATACACCCCGAGGTGACGTACTCCTGACGGCCCGCTTCATGGCGCACAATGCCAAAACCGGTAATGCGGGAGCCGGGGTCGATACCCAGTATCAGCGCCATATCATCCCCATCAGCGTGCGGGTTATAGAAAAAAGGGAGGCCTGCGCCTCCCTTCTCTTACTCAGCCGGCATTGGGTCAACCCAACTGCTCCATGATGTCATCGGAGATCGATGCATTGGAATAGACGTTCTGCACGTCATCCAGGTCTTCCAGCATGTCGATCAGCTTGACCACCTTCTGCGCAGTATCCAGATCCAGCTCAGCTTCAGTGGACGGGATCATAGCCACATCCGCCGATTCAGCAGCGAAGCCGGCGGCATCCAGTGCGTCACGCACCGCGCCGAACTCCTCGAAGCTGGTGAACACATCAAAGGAGCCATCGTCATTGGCGACAACATCCTCAGCACCAGCCTCCAGCGCCGCCTCCATCAGAGCGTCTTCATCCACGCCCGCGGCAAAGACAAGCTGACCGCGACGGGTGAACAGGTACGCCACCGAGCCGTCGGTGCCCAGATTGCCACCGCACTTGCCAAAGGCATGGCGCACCTCGCTGACCGTGCGATTGCGGTTGTCGGTCATGGCTTCAACCAAGACCGCCACGCCGCCCGCGCCGTAACCTTCATAGGTCAGCTCTTCCATGTTGTCGGCGTCGTTGCTGCCGGCACCACGGGCGATGGCACGATCAATGGTATCGCGGGTCATGTTGGCGCCCAGCGCCTTGTCCACCGCAGCGCGCAGACGCGGATTGTCGGCAGGATTGCCGCCACCCACCTTGGCCGACACCGTCAATTCGCGAATCAGCTTGGTAAAGATCTTGCCCCGCTTGGCATCCTGCGCAGCCTTGCGGTGCTTGATATTGGCCCATTTGGAATGACCGGCCATAACACAACTCCAGATAAAACAGCCCCGATCACGCAAACGTGACCGGGGTTAACAGACTTACTCGACCTTGGTCTGCTCGCGCAGACGGATGCTCAGCTCACGCAGTGCCTTGTTATCCACCAGGCCCGGCGCCTGAGTCATCACACAGGCTGCGCTCTGGGTTTTCGGGAAGGCAATGACTTCGCGAATAGACTGAGCACCGGTCACCAGCATGACCAGACGATCCAGACCAAAGGCCAGACCACCGTGCGGCGGCGCACCGAACTTCAGCGCATCGAGCAGGAAGCCGAACTTCTCCTGCTGCTCGTCGGCACTGATACCCAAGATATTGAAGACCGCCTGCTGCATTTCCTTGCGGTGGATACGGATCGAGCCGCCACCCAGCTCAGTGCCGTTCAGGACCATGTCGTAAGCGCGTGACAGCGCGGTGGACGGGTTGGCCTGCAGCTCTTCCGGCGTGCACTTGGGCGCGGTGAACGGATGGTGCAGCGCAGACAGCGAACCATCGTCGTTCTCTTCAAACATCGGGAAGTCGACCACCCACAGCGGCGCCCACTCGCAGGTCAGCAGGTCCAGGTCGTGGCCCAGCTTGATACGCAACGCACCGAGCGCTTCGGACACGATCTTCGCCTTGTCGGCACCGAAGAAGACGATATCGCCGTCCACCGCACCCACCCGGTTGAGGATTTCTTCCAGGTTGGCTTCCGGGATGAACTTGACGATAGGCGACTGCAGGCCTTCAACACCCTTGGCGCGCTCGTTGACCTTGATGTAAGCCAGGCCCTTGGCGCCGTAGATACCAACAAACTTGGTGTAATCGTCGATCTGTTTGCGCGGCATGCTCGCACCGCCCGGCACACGCAGCGCAGCAACGCGGCCTTTGGGATCGGTTGCTGGGCCACTGAATACCTTGAACTCGACTTCGGCCAACTGGTCAGCCACGTCTACCAGCTCAAGCGGGTTACGCAGGTCCGGCTTGTCAGAGCCGAAGCGGCGCATGGCCTCTTCAAACGTCATGTGCGGGAAGTCGCCCAGATCCACATCCAGCACCTGCTTGAACAGCTGACGAATCATGCCCTCGGTGAGGCCCATGATGTCGGACTCATCAAGGAAGCTGGTCTCGATATCGATCTGCGTGAATTCAGGCTGACGGTCGGCACGCAGGTCTTCGTCGCGGAAGCACTTGGCAATCTGGTAGTAGCGGTCAAAACCCGACACCATCAACAACTGCTTGAACAGCTGCGGCGATTGCGGCAGCGCAAAGAAATGACCGGGATGGGTACGGCTGGGCACCAGGTAGTCGCGCGCGCCCTCGGGGGTGGCACGGGTCAGAATCGGGGTTTCGACATCCAGGAAGCCATTCTCGTCCAGGTAACGACGAATGCTGCTGGTGATCTGCGAGCGCAGTTTCAGCTTCTCTGCCATTTCTGGGCGGCGCAGATCGATAAAGCGGTAGCGCAGGCGGGTTTCCTCGCCCACGTCAGAGTATTCGTTCAGCGGGAACGGCGGAGTGTCAGCCTCGTTCAACACCTCAAGCTCGTAGCCCAGCACCTCAATGTCGCCTGATGCCATGTTGGCGTTACGGGCGCCTTCCGGACGCAGACGCACCTTACCGGTCACCTTGACGACATACTCGCTGCGCACGCGGTCGGCCTTGGCAAAGGTCTCGGCACGATCAGGGTCAAATACGACCTGAGCCAACCCGTCGCGATCACGGATATCCAGGAAAATGACGCCACCATGGTCGCGGCGGCGGTGAACCCAGCCGCAAAGAGTGATTTCCTGATCCGCCAGCGATTGGTTCAGCTGGCCGCAATAGTGGCTACGCATCATGGTGTGGTGCTTCCTGTGGTCGGCAAATTTGGCGTCAGTTGTCGCAGCGGCGTTTTACCGCATCGACGTTCGCCCGAAGAAAAACGCCATAATATACCCGAAACTTGGCCAACGAGGGAGCCTCGAGGCGGCCTGCAGCGGCAGGACGACGCACCGCGGGAACCCAGCGGCAAATCCGCACTCAGAACAAGTGACAGAACAAGTGACCTGTTAACGTGGACGCCGCGCCTGAAGACGCTGCGCCGCCAGACAACCATGAGGAGCCATGATGAAAATCGATATCGGCATTACCGAAACGGATCGCGGACAAATTGCTGAGGGCCTGTCGCGCCTGCTGGCCGACACCTACACCCTCTACCTGAAGACGCACAACTTTCACTGGAACGTGAAAGGGCCGATGTTCCAGACCCTTCACCTGATGTTCGAAACCCACTACAACGAGCTGGCCCTGGCGGTTGACGATATCGCCGAGCGCATTCGCACCCTGGGTTTCCCGGCGCCGGGCACCTACAAGCAGTTCGTCGAACTCAGCAGCATCAAGGAAGAAGACGGCGTGCCGGAAGCCAAGGACATGATCCGTCTGCTGGTCGAAGGCCACGAAGCCTGCGTTCGTACCGCCCGCAGCATCTTCCCGACCTGCGACGAAGCCCACGACGAGCCAACCGCTGACCTGCTGACCCAGCGCATGCAGACACACGAGAAAACCGCCTGGATGCTGCGCAGCCTGCTCGAAGGCTGATCAACCCCGCTCACCGCAACACCTAAACGCCCGGCCTTGGTGGCCGGGCGTTTTCAGGTTAGAGTGCCATCCGGCAGCGCCACAGCCATCGGCCTGCCCACATGACAATACTAAATCGTTGCATCCATGGTGAGCCTCTTGAAAACCCTTCGTTATCTGCATCTGGTGACAGGTGTCGGCGTTCTGCTGACGGGCCTGTTTCACAGCATTCCGTTTTTCACTCAATCCGCTCCGATCAACCATATCGGCCTATTGGCCATACTGACCGGCCTGATCAACCTGCAGCAATTCAATCAACCCGTACTCCCCAGCCAGGGCGCCAGCGGCGCTGTCACGCTGGCCAGCTCTGCCCTACTGATCATTGCAGCCTGCATACCGTTCTGCAGTCTGCTGGTCAGCCCCTATTTTATTGGCTGGAACATCTGGGCTCTGGCCGCCGGCGTTCTAGGCGTCTGCCTGTCCAGCCTGGTCATACTCGTAACGGAGCTGCGCAGCGACCCCCAACCTGCCGCCACCGAAGCCGCGCCCGCGCGCAAGCCGCGCGCCAAGGCAGAACGTCAAGGCAAGGCCAACGACGGCCGCGAGATGGGCACGGTCAAATGGTTTAACACCAGTAAAGGCTTTGGTTTTATTACGCGTGATTCAGGCAGTGACGTGTTCGTGCATTTTCGCTCGATTCAGGGCGACGGGCACCGGGTACTGCAGGAGGGGCAACGGGTTGAGTACACCGTTGCCAAGCGCGAGAAAGGCCTGCAGGCCGAGGAAGTAGCGATCCTCAACTAGCTTTTAGTAATGCGGAGGCGGCGCTTCGTCGCCTCCGGTATCAGGCAACTGCGCGGCAAACTCGGCCTGGCGCTGAGCCAACAACTCCAAAGAACGCCGCAAGCGCCCCAACTCCAACTGCTGCGCCGCAATCACATCGTTTAGCGCCTGAATAGTGTCATCCTGAAACGCCAGGCGTGACTCCAACTCGTCCACTCGTTCTTTCAACAGCGTCTCTTTCACTGCAACACCTCACCAAAACCCGCTTTGTCGCCGAGCGCCACGCGCACTCGCTGCAACATATCAGCCAGTTCATTTTCGGCATAAGGAACAGCCGGTAACTTGCCCCATACCGGAGCAGGCCAGGCCGGGTCTTGCCGATAGCGCACAATATGATGTACGTGCAGTTGCGGCACCATATTACCGAGGGCTGCAACATTCATCTTATCCGCCTTGAAGGTCTCGCTCAGCACCTGCGCCAGCAGGTCCGATTCAGCATGAAATTGAGCACGATCGGCATCGGACAACTCAAATACCTCACGCAACTCAGATCGACGCGGCACCAATACAAACCAAGGATACTGCCGATCATTCAGCAGCAAGAGCCGGCAGAGCGGAAAGTCGCCCACAGGCACACAATCGCCCCGCAATTGAGAATGCAACTCAAACACGATAACCCCCACCCCTCACCACAACGTACAAAAAAGAAAACCGTCTCAAACAACAATCGCAACTTTCAATTTCCGGTAATACAGCACAGGCCGAATACAAAAACAGCCGAGAACCTCACCATTTTGCCTGCAATAACTTATAAACATCCAACAACAAGGTGCTGTTTTTTCAGCGCTTGCTTTCACTGTTCCAATACAGATGCTTTAATATACGGCGAAAACAAGAAACCGGATCCGCTTGGAGCCAAAACCGTTTTCTTTTAATCAAAGGAGCACACAATGAAGAACGCAGTTAAATGGAGCTCGCTGGCACTGGCAGTGGCTGCAGGCAATGGTCTGCTCGCTTCCCAGGCAATGGCAGAGGGCGAAGGTTTTGTCGAAGGCGCCTCCGCCACCCTGTACAACCGCACTGTTTACTTCAACCGCGATTTTCGTGACAACGTCGGTCAAAGCAAGCGCGAAGAAACCGCAACCAGCTTTTTGCTGAACTTTGAGTCCGGTTACACCCAGGGCCCGATCGGCTTTGGTGCAGACGTCATGGCCCAGGAAGGTATCAAGCTGGACAGTGGCCGTGGCCGCTCCGGTACCGGCCTCCTGCCGGTTGACAGCAACGGTCGTGCTGAAGCCGAGTACATGGAAATCCGTGGCGCCATCAAAATGGCCATCCTGGATGACACCGTCCTTCGTTACGGCTATCACATGCCGGAAAACCCGGTTGCCGCCTACTACGACGCCCGCCTGCTGCCCAACCACTACCAGGGCTACAGCATCACCAACAGCTCCATCAACGGCCTGTTTGTTGAAGCCGGTCGCCTGACCGATCGTGGCGCTACGGCTGATTCCAGTGAGACCGACGGCATCCACGGCGACGATAAAGACCTGACCTACGCTGGCGGTACCTACACTTTCACTGACAACTTCAGCGCCACTCTGTACGGCGCCGACAGCGAAGACCAGTACAAGCGCGTGTTCGCCGGCTATGACTGGACTGTCCCGCTGAGCGAAGGCACCAGCCTGAACACCAACTTTGCTTACTACGATACCAGCGACGACGACTCCACCGACGGTACCGAGTTCGACAACCAGGCCTTCTCCATCGCAGTGACCCTGAACACTGGTTACCACGGCTTTGGTCTGGCTTACCAGCAGATGAGTGGCGACGGCCGTTACGAGTACGACGACGGCGAAATCTTCATCGCCAACTCGGTTCAGTACGCTGACTTCAACGCCGTTGAGGAGAAGTCCTACCAAGCGCGTTATGACTATGACTTCGCCGGCCTGGGCATCCCGGGCCTGAGCTTCATGACCCGCTACATCGCCGGTACCGACATCAACACCAACGCCGCGGAGCACGCCGCAGCAGGCGTCAACCGCGACTCTCGCTGGGAGCGCGATACTGAGCTGCGCTACATCGTACCGGCTGGCTTCTTCGAAGGTGTAGATATTCGCTGGCGTAACGCCACCGTTCGCCAGGACGCAGCCCTGGACGGCGGCGACGTCGACGAAAACCGTCTGATCGTCGGCTACACCTGGACCCTGCTCTAAGCAGCCCAGGCAGTACCAAAAAACCCGGCTTCGGCCGGGTTTTTTGTTGCCCGTCGGTCGGCAACAACAGCCTGACCCGCGGGCTGTACGCTGCACCGGCACAATCGTACAATAGCGCCCATTCTGCCCGTCTCTGCTCAGGACCTGACTAGCTCATGCGTACCAGCCATTATCTGATTTCCACCCTCAAGGAAACCCCCTCGGACGCCACCGTCATCAGCCACCAGCTGATGCTGCGCGCCGGCATGATCCGCAAGATTGCGTCGGGCCTGTACACCTGGCTGCCAATGGGCCTGCGCGTACTGCGCAAGGTAGAGGCTGTCGTACGTGACGAGATGGACAAAGCCGGCGCACTCGAAGTGCTGATGCCCGCCATTCAGCCTGCAGAACTCTGGCAGGAATCCGGCCGCTGGGAGCAGTACGGCCCCGAGCTGCTGCGTCTGAAAGATCGCCACGACCGCGAGTTCTGTGTCGGCCCGACGCACGAAGAAGTCATCACCGATCTGGCGCGCAACGAGATCACCAGCTACAAACAGCTGCCGATCAACATGTATCAGATTCAGACCAAGTTCCGCGACGAGATCCGTCCGCGCTTTGGTCTGATGCGTGGCCGCGAATTTCTGATGAAGGACGCTTACTCCTTCCACCTGACCCAAGAGTCCCTGCAGCAGACCTATGACGGCATGTACCAGGCGTACTGCAACATTTTCAGTCGCCTGGGTCTGGAGTTTCGCCCGGTCGTAGCGGACAACGGATCCATTGGTGGTGAGGGCTCCCACGAATTTCACGTGCTGGCCGACTCCGGCGAAGATGCCATCGTGTTTTCCTCCAGCGGCAGCTACGCCGCCAATATGGAAAAAGCCACCGCCCAGCTGCCCCAGGGCAGCCGCCCCGCTGCCAGCCAGGAGCTGACGCTGGTCGACACCCCCAACCAGGTCACCATCGCCGCGGTCAGCGAGTTCCTGCAGCTGCCGCCCGAACAATCGGTAAAAACCCTGATCGTGCTGGGCGCTGCCGAAGAAGGCGAGGCGCAGCCGCTAGTGGCTCTGGTCCTGCGCGGTGACCACGAGCTGAACGAGATCAAAGCTGAGCACCTACCCTTGGTACACGCACCGCTGACCTTCGCCAGCGAAGCGCAGATCATCGAGACCATCGGCTGCAAACCCGGCTCCATCGGCCCGGTCAAGCTGCCGATCACTGTCATCGCCGACCACAGCGCCGCCCATCTGGCCGACTTTGTCTGTGGCGCCAACGTCGACGGCAAGCACTACACCGGCGCCAACTGGGAGCGCGACGCGCACTGCGATCAGGTAGCAGACCTGCGCAATGTCGTTGAAGGCGACACCAGCCCGGATGGCGAAGGCACACTGAGCATCAAGCGGGGCATCGAAGTGGGTCATATCTTCCAGCTGGGCAAAAAGTACAGCGAAGCCATGAACTGCAACGTACTGAACGAGCAAGGCAAGACTCAGCTGCTGACCATGGGTTGCTACGGCATCGGCGTATCCCGCGTTGTGGCAGCCGCTATCGAGCAGAACTTTGACGAGCGCGGCATTCTCTGGCCCGACGCTCTGGCGCCCTTCCAGGTCGCACTGGTGCCGATGAAGATGGAAAGCTCCGAGGCGGTACAGCAAGCCACCATGGCCCTGTACGAAGGCCTGCAGGCAGCCGGCGTTGAAGTACTGCTGGATGACCGCGACAAGAAGACCAGCCCCGGCGTGAAGTTTGCCGACATGGACCTGATCGGTATTCCTCACCGCGTCGTTATCAGCGATCGCGGCCTGGCCGACGGTCAGCTCGAATACAAGTACCGCCGGGACCAGGACGCCACCACTGTCGCTGCCGAGCAGATGCTGCAGCACCTGCTGGAGCGCGTACAGGGCAACTGATGATGCACATCGCCGCTTCCCCTCGGGGCGCCCGCCTGCTTGGCGCGGGCGCCGTGCTTGGTCTGCTGCAGGCATGCAGCACAACACCGACACCTGACCCCGCCAGTACACCGCAGATCGAACGCGAGCTGCTAAGCCACAGCCTGCACATTGAAACCGGTGAACCACTGGTGATGGACACGCCGCACCGCAGCATTCGTGTTACTGAAAGCAGACTGTTCAGCATTCGCCAGTACGACGCTCAGGGCACCCTGCAAGACGAGCACCGCCAGTACCAGACCCTGCCCTGGGCCGACCGCACCCTGACCATTCAACTGGGCGAGCTGGCAGTCACCCGGCAGACCGATAGCGACGGCCAGCTGCGTCTTAACCTGCTGGACGAAGACATCGTCCCCGTGGACTTTGACCAGCTGCGCGTTATCGAGCTGGACGCGCAGGCAACGCCCGAAGTGCGCGCCGAAGCGATGCTGCTGATCGATCGCGATCTGCGCAGCGTGCTGCACGAAGCCTCGGAGCTGATCTACGACAACCTCGAAGAAGACGAGGTCTCGCAGTGGGTTGATCGTATCGAGCGACTGCGCCAGCTGGGGTTGAAGGAAGAAGCCAGCCAACTGGAAAACATGCTGATTCTGCTGACCACGGGCGACCCGCAGCTACAGGGCGACTTCGTTCAGGCGCTGGATAACGCCACTACGCCACAGGAATAGACCATGCGCACAGGGATAGTGCTGCTCCTGCTGCTCGCACTCGCCGCGTCGCCGGCCAGTGCCAACCCGTCCGCGCCGCCGGTAGACCCGGAGCTGCGTGCCGAACTCAAGCAAGCGATTGCGCGCGCCGACAGCTTTCAGGACCGCTTTGACGCCGAGGTCTGGCTGCTCGACATGTCGACCCGCATGACACCCTATATTCGCGACGAGCAGCAACGCCTGCGGCTGCTGCGGCTGGTGCATCAGGCTGCGACCCGCGCCGGACTGAAACCGGACCTGGTGCTTGCCGTGATGCATGTCGAGAGCCTGTTCGACCCCTATGCCCTATCCTACGTAGGCGCCCAAGGGGTAATGCAGGTAATGCCCTTCTGGAAAGCTGAAATTGGCCGCCCCGATGACAACCTGATCGACCTGGCAACCAACCTGCAGTACGGTTGCGCCATTCTCAAGTTCTACCTGGACAAGGAAAACGGCAACCTGCGCCGGGCGCTCGCGCGCTACAACGGCAGCCTGGGCAGCAATCGCTATCCGGACAAGGTGCTGGATTACTGGTACAGCTACTGGTACGTCACGCCGTAAGCAGCAACAGGCGGCCCGTCGTTAGCCCAGCTGAGCAAAGCCGGCGATGTCCTGCCATAGGCAACCGGCCAGCTCGACGCTCTCTACCTTGGCAGCGCGCGGCCCCCGGCGCAGCCAACCGGTCATGGCCTCCAGCGCATCTTCCGGGCCGCAGAGCAGAACACTCACGCTGCCATCGTCTTCATTGCGCACCCAGCCGCTGATGCCCAGACGATTGGCCTCACGCACCGTTGCCTGACGAAACCCCACGCCCTGCACTACACCGCGTACTTTACCCTGCACACAGATTTCACTCATTGCCCTGGTCCTTGTTGTTGTCAGAGGTCACTGTCATCAGCGGCTTGAGGCTGTCGTAATGCTGCGGCCCTTGCAGCGTCTCAACAATTTGACCGTCAGCATCCAGCAGATAGGTGGTTGGCAGCACCTGGGGGCGCGGCAGCTCAAAATCTTGCACAAAATCATCACCCAACACCGGAAAAGCGATCCCCATACGCTCGCTGGTTTCGCGCAGCTGCTCGCCGGTGGCGCCGTCGTAATCGACACCGACCACACTACCGAGCGGCAATTCCGCCGCCAGGCGGTTCAGCTCGGGCAGCTCATCCCGGCAAGGGCCACACCACTCGGCCCAATAATTCACCAACACCCGCTCCTTAGCGAGCGCCGCGGCATCTAACGCCTTACCGTGCTGATCACGCCAGGGCCCTGGGCTGTCACAGGCAGCCAACAGCAGCGTCGCACACAGCAACAGCACTCTCATGAGCTGACCTCCCGCGATGGCATGGGCGCGGCCACCAATTCTTTGTTCAGCAGCCAGTGCTTAACGCTGCCGCGCAGTGCCTGGCGACGCGCTCGATCAGCCTCACCCAAGGCTTCGCTGAAACCGGCGAACCAGTCCTGATTGGCTGACAAGGCTGCCGGCAAGGCCTCATGGGTCAGCGGCGGCTCGGGCATCCGCTCCAAAATGGCGCTTAACTCGACCTGACCGAGGTCGCGACACAAGACGTAACCACCGCCCTGAGTGCGTGCGATCAGCGACTCGCTCTCCAGCCAATCAGTCAGTTGCAGCCACATCTCCTCATGCATCGGCCAACCGCTGCTGTTTACGAGGGGCAGATCCACCTGCCGCCCCTGCTGCTGAGCCAGCAAAAACAGCCGCAACAACACCAGGAGATTGATCATCCAGGGGTAATCCGGCCGGCGCCAGGCTGAGCCATTGCCCATATTGCTGACCAGCTCTGCCCCCAGCAGGATGATCAACCAGCTGACGTAGATCCACAGCAGAAACAGCGGCACCGCAGCAAAGGCACCATAGATCAGCTGGTAGCCGGGAAACAGCTTCACATAGAGGGCAAAACAGCCCTTCGCGCCCTCAAACAGCAAGGCCACCAACACCCCGCCGGCCACACCAAACTTCAGCGGTACACGGGTGTTGGGTACAGCAACAAACAGCAGAGTGAAGGCTGCGATACTCAGCAGCAGCGGCAAGAAGCGCAGCATGCTGCTCCAGGCCGAGGCCAGAAACGCACCCTCCTGGAAGAACGACATGGACGCAACGTAGGTGCTGACCACAAACCCCGCCCCCAGCAAAAGCGGCCCGATACTCAGCACCGCCCAGTAGATCAGAAAGCTGGACAGCCCACGGCGAGGCTGACGGATACGCCAGATGGCGTTAAAGGCTTTCTCGATATTCACCAGCATCATCAGCGCGGTAATCATCAACAGCGCCACACCGGCGCCGGTCAACTGCCGAGCCTGACTGGAAAAAGCGCTCAGGTGTTCCTGCAGGGCGGCGCCACTGGCCGGCAGAAAATTCTTGAAGATAAAGGCTTCGACCTGACCGCCAACCTGGTCAAAAGCAGGGATAGCCGCCAGCATGGCGTAGGCAACGGTCATCACCGGCACCACCGCAAACAGCGTGGTATAGGTCAGGGCTGCGGCGTTCTTGATGCAGTTGTCTTCGATAAAGCGGCGCGCCAGATAGCGGCCAAAGTGCAGATACTGGTTCAGTTGACGCGGCATTCCTGCTCCCTGACAGCCCGGTGCAATAGCGCTTAGAATAACCCCCAACCCCAACCTTAGGCCACCGCGCCCCCGGAGGACAACCGATGACCACCACCATTTACCACAACCCGCGCTGCTCCAAATCTCGTCAGGCGCTGGAACTGCTGGAAAGCCAGGGGGCCGACATCGAGGTCATCCGCTATCTGGAGACCCCGCCCGATGCCGCTACCCTGGTCGAGCTGCTGGAGCGCTTGGGCCTGAGCGCGCGCGAACTGATGCGCAAGGGCGAAGACACCTACAAGGAGCTGAATCTGGCCAACCCCGAGCTGTCCGAGGCACAGCTGGTACAGGCTATGGCCGACTACCCCAAGCTGATCGAGCGGCCCATCGTGATCCGTGAAGGCAAAGCTGTCATCGGTCGTCCGCCGGAGCGCGTACTGGAGCTGTTCGCATGAGTGATGCCTACGTTCTGGTACTGTACTACAGCCGTCATGGCGCCACCGCCGAGATGGCCAGGCTGATCGCAGAAGGCGTTGAAAGCACCGGCATGGAAGCGCGCCTGCGCACCGTGCCACCGGTGGCGCCAGAAACCACCAGCGCCCTGCCACCGGTGCCGACCGACGGCGCCATCTACTGCACCGAGGCCGACCTCAAGCATTGCTCTGCGCTGATACTCGGCAGCCCAACCCGCTTTGGCAACATGGCCGCGCCGCTCAAGTATTTCATCGATGGCACCAGCAGCCTGTGGCTGAGCGGCAGCCTGAATGGCAAACCCGCTGCTGTCTTTACCTCCACCGCCAGCCTGCACGGCGGCCAGGAATCGACACTGCTGTCGATGCAGCTGCCGCTGCTGCACCATGGCATGCTGCTGGTGGGCCTGCCCTACAGCGAAAGCGCACTGACCGAAACACGCGGTGGAGGCACGCCGTACGGCGCCAGTCATCACGCCGGCGCCCAGGGCGAACGCCGTCTGGATGAGCACGAAAGTCAGCTTTGCCGGGTACTGGGTGCGCGCGTTGGCAATCTCAGCCAGCAATTGGCAGCGGGAGCCAAGGCCCGTGGCTAAAAAGAAAAAACCGCTGCCCTCGCTCGAGTACCTGCTACCGCGCTGCCGCGTCAGTCGCCTGGTGGCGCTGATCGGCTACGCCGGCCTGTTGCTGTCGATCCTGGGTTACAACCTGCTGTTCGCCGACCTGCACGGCGCCAACCCGGTCATCGTGATAGGCGTGCAGCTGTTGCCGCTATTGATCTTCCTGCCCGGCGTTATCACCGCGCACGTGCGCACCCACGCCTGGCTGGCCTTTGCCATCAACCTGTATTTCATTCAGGGGGTTTTGATCTGCTTTCAGCCGGGACGGCTGGAGTACGGCCTGGTGATGAGCGGCTTCAGCGTGCTGTATTTTGTCGCAGCGCTGTACTTCATTCGCTGGAGCTTCCAGGCCCAGCGGGTTGCCCGCGGCGAAACCTGAAAGCCCGGGGCTATTACCCGCTACCAGCCCATCTCGCGCTTGACGAAGGGAATCGTCAAGCGGTGCTGGTCCCGCAATGAAGCCTGATCCAGCGTTTCCAGCGCAGCAAACAGCTCGCCCATGCCCCGCGCGCCGCGGCTGAGAATGTAGCGGGCCACATCATCGGTCAGTTGCAGGCCGCGCTGAGCTGCGCGTAGTTTGAGCACTTCCTGCTTGCCGGCATCGTCCAGCGGTTGCAGCTGAAACACCAGCCCCCAGCCCAGACGCGACGCCAGATCCGGCAGTTGCAGGCCAAGCGCACGCGGCGCAGCCACCGCGGCGACCAGCAGGCGGCCGCCCTGCTCGCGCAGGCGGTTGTAGAGATGAAACAGGGCCTCTTCCCAGTCCGGGCGCCCGGCCACCGCTTCCAGCTTGTCCAAGCACAACAGGTCTACCGACTCCATGCCCTCCAGCAGCAGCGGCCCCTCGTCTGCAAGCTCATCCAATGGCAGATACATCGCCAGCCCACCCACATCGGCCAGGGCATGACAGGCAGCCTGCAGCAGGTGAGTACGCCCGGTACCTTCGCTGCCCCACAGGTACAAACAGCACTCTTCAACCGAGGACTGCGGCTCGGCAAAGGCCTGGGTCGCGGCCAGCACCCCGGCATTCGGGCCCGGGTAATAGCTGGCAAAGGTCGCCTCGTCGCGCAGCTTGATACCCAGCGGCAGCTGGATAGGCCGTCCGGCAGACATCAGCGCACCTCCGCCGGAACGGAGACAGACACACGCAGCAGCGCAAGACACATCGGCACCGGCTGCACTACTACAGCAGCCGCCCGGTAGCCACAGTCCGGGGTCATGGACAGTCCTTAGATAACCTGATAAGCCAAGCCAGCCCGAAGGCTAGCGCCAGCGATAATACAGGGTATTGGCCGGCGCCGCCGCCCCAACCTGCTCCTCAGGCTGCTCACCAACGCCATCACTTTCAACCGGCAAGGCGCTATCCGGCTCGACAGCCGCGGGCGCCGGGGCCTCGGTACGAATCAGGCGCTGATCCAGCATCAACATGCGCTCCAGCTGGCCCTGATCACCAGGAAAATCGATCGCAAAGACCACCTGATCGCCACTGATGGACACCAGGCTTGGCTGGTGCTGGCTGCTGAGTTGCTGCAGGCTGCGCTGCAGGTCGGCAAAGGCGCCAACAGAGTTGATACCGCTGATCTGCAGCGTCCAGCCGGCCGCGCTGCCACCTGCCTGAGCGCCCACCGCGTACTGGCTATGCACCTCCAGCGCCAGTCCGCGCATCAGGCCGTCGGCCAGCTGCGCCGGATCAGCGCTGCGCTCTTTACCCTCCAGCGTGCGATCGTTGAGCCAGAAGGTCCATTCCAGCAGCCAGTCTTCACCCGTATCGTGGTAAACATCCAGCGCCAGAATACCCTCGCTGGCGTAGCGCTCGCTGGCCGCCTTGAGGGCTTCAACGTCGCCGTCCAGCACATCCTCTTCACTGATGCTGGCGCGGTCCTGCAAGTCAGACAGTGGCTGCATCAGCGCCACACCACGGAAACGCGCAGCGGTGCGCAGGGCCTGGCCCATCTCGCTGCCTGGCGCCATAAAATCTTCTCCCAGCTCGTCACGCTGCACGGCCCAGACCAGTATACCGGGGCGATTGCGTCCCAGCATTGGCACCTGCGCCTGGGTCAGCGCATCGCGCAGCAGCAGCGGGTCAAACTCCACCTGCATGCTGCCATCGTCCTGCAGTGAGCTGATCTGGCGGGTAACCGAGCTGGGCTCAGCGAGTACCTTGGCCAGCGTCGGCGCCTCTTCATCCAGACTGTTGCCAGCCAAACGCTCCAGCATGACATCCAGCGCGTTGGACAACTGCGCGCTCTGCTCAGCATCGGCTTGCGGCGGCAGTTGCACCTCATACAGGGAGTCCAGCACCGCCGCGTGGGCAGCCAAGGGCAGACAAAGGGAGAAAAATCCGACAGAGAAAAAGCGCGACAGGGGCATGAACAGTTCCGTCAAGGTGGCGGGCACAGGACGCTCGACTGCAGGTATTGCAAGCCGACCAAGCCCTCTACATTAACCAAGCCTCCGGTGTGCAGCAACCGCAGCGTAACGCGATGCGTGGCCGCCTGCGCCAGGATGCCGTCCATGCGGGCCGAGCCGCCTTCAGCATGGCTCTGAGGCCGATGAATTGGTAGACTATGCCGCTATCCGGCGCCGCGCCCGGCAAGGCATGACGGGGCGGCGGACCTATTTTGTCCCTTGATCCCTTCGAGACCCGCTCATGAGCAGCCAGACGCCCTCCAAACCTTCGATCAGCTACAAAGACGCCGGCGTGGATATCGCCGCTGGCAACGCCCTGGTTGATCGCATCAAGCATGTTGCAAAACGCACTGCCCGCCCCGAAGTCATGGGCGGCCTGGGCGGCTTTGGCGCACTGTGCGAAATCCCCGAAGGTTACCGCCAGCCGGTCCTGGTATCGGGCACCGACGGCGTCGGCACCAAGCTGCGTCTGGCCATGGACCTGGGCATGCACGACAGCATCGGCATCGATCTGGTCGCCATGTGCGTCAATGACCTGATTGTCTGCGGCGCCGAGCCGCTGTTCTTCCTTGACTACTACGCCACCGGCAAGCTGAACGTCGACGTTGCCGCCCAGGTGGTCACCGGTATCGGTACCGGCTGCGAGCAGGCTGGTTGCGCCCTGGTTGGCGGCGAAACTGCCGAGATGCCCGGCATGTACGAAGGTGAAGATTACGACCTGGCCGGTTTCTGTGTCGGCGTGGTAGAAAAGGCCGAGATCATCGATGGCACCAAGGTCATCGCCGGCGACACCCTGATCGCCCTGCCCTCCTCTGGCCCGCACTCCAACGGCTATTCGCTGATTCGCAAGATCATTGAAGTGGCCGGCATCGACATCCACAGCACGCAACTCGACGGCAAGCCGCTGAGCGAGCTGCTGATGGCACCAACCCGCATCTACGTCAAAGCACTGCTGCAACTGATCAAGCAGACCGGCGCGGTCAAGGCCATGGCCCACATCACCGGCGGCGGCCTGCTGGAAAACATTCCGCGCGTATTGCCCGAAGGCGCTCAGGCCATCATCGACCTGAACAGCTGGCAGCGTCCGGCGGTTTTCAACTGGCTGCAAGAGCAGGGCAACGTTGATGAAACCGAAATGCACCGCGTGCTGAACTGCGGCGTCGGCATGGTCATCTGCGTTGCCGCCGAGCAGGCCGACACCGCACTGCAAAGCCTGCGCGACGCTGGCGAGCAACCCTGGGTGATTGGACAGATCAGCAGCGCAGCTGAAGGCGCCGAAGCCGTTGTCCTGCAGGGCAACTGATCGGTGGGCTGCCGTATTGTCGTCCTGATCTCCGGGTCGGGCAGTAATCTGCAGGCAGTTCTCGACGACCTGACCGGTGCCGACGCGCCGGCCGAGGTTGTCGCCGTCATCTCCAACAAGGCCGAGGCCTACGGCCTTGAGCGCGCGCGCAGCGCCGGTATCCCAACCCGCACACTGGACCACCGCAGCTTCGCGGACCGCGCCGCCTACGACCAGGCTCTGATTGAGCAGATCGACACATTTGCCCCTGATCTGGTACTGCTGGCGGGTTTCATGCGCATCCTTACCGCCAACTTCGTGACACATTTTCATGGCAGGCTGTTGAACATTCATCCGTCCCTGTTGCCGAAGTACAAAGGTTTGCAGACCCACCAGCGGGCACTGGATGCCGGAGATGCCGAAGCCGGCGCCAGCATTCACTTTGTGACCGAGGAACTGGACGGTGGCCCACTGGTGCTCCAGGGGCGAGTGGTCATCCACCCGGATGACGACGCCGACAGCCTGGCAACGCGGGTACAGCAACAGGAACACCGCCTGTATCCGCTGGTGGTACGCTGGTTCGCCAGCGGCCGACTGCGCCTGATTAACGGACTGGCAAGCCTGGACGGCGCGCCGATTCCATCCGGTGGACTAAGACTGGAAACCATCGAATCCAGCATGTGAGACACAACAGATGCACGCCAACATCAGATCGCGCACTACCCGACTTCTTGTTGCCCCACTGGCGACACTCGCACTAACTTTGGCCGCCGGTAGCGCCAGCGCCCTTGAGCTGACCCCGTTCAGCGCCAGCTACGCCGCCGACATGAAGAACATCCCGGTCAACGGCGAAGCCGTACACAGCCTGCAGCAGAACCCTGATGGCAGCTGGCATCTCTCCTTCAGCGCGAGCATGTTTGTCGCACGCCTGACCGAAGAGAGCAGCCTGCAGGTAGTTGACGAGCAGATCCGCCCGCTCAGCTACCACTACGAGCGTCGCGGCCTGGGCCGAGGCAAAGAGATCACTCAGCAGTTTGACTGGCAGCAGGGCCTGGTCACCGGCGAGTACAAGGACGAAGCCTTCAACCTGCCGACCGAGCCCGGCCTGCTCGACAAGACCACCTACCAGCTCGCCCTGCAAGCCGACCTGGCCGCAGGCAAGCAGGACATGCAGTACCGCGTGGTAGATGGTGACGAGGTAGAGGAATACCACTTCCGCGTAGTCGGCGAAGACCGCGTGACCACCCGCGTAGGGCAGTTTGACGCCGTTGAGGTAGAACGCATCCGCGAGCCCGACGCCAAGCGCGAAACCACCCTCTGGTTCGCCAAGGACTGGAACTACCTGCTGGTGCGCCTGAGCCAGACCGAAACCGACGGCCAGCATTATCAAATCATGCTCAAGGAAGCGAGCATGGACGGCCAGCCGGTCAGCGGCATTCCGGTGAAGGGCGACTGACGCAGTCGTTGAGGCGCGGAACACAGCGCCCAGTAAAGCGCTGAAAAAAACCGCCGCACAGTCAGCCTGTGCGGCGGTTTTGTACTTTTGGCGTCAGCCTGGATACCGACTTCAGCGCACGTTGCTCTAGGTATTGCTGCTATTGAGTCAGCCTTTCGCCTTTGACGGCGAGCCAAGGGGGGCCGCTTGCCCGGCCCCCCCCCAAAGGGAAGCACTAACCCATTTCACACGCCCTCTGCGAGTGCTCAAGCATGCAGATGCAAGGCGCGATGTGCAGCCAATAGTGGTTCTATTGGCAAGCAGCGCAACGTAGTCAGATGCATGCTTGAGCGCTCGCCCTACGGGGCGTTCAGGCCGGTCCGCAGCCTGCGTTGTGATTTCTCGACAGGTCCCGACATACCATCGAAACCACGCCTTGATTGCGGACCGGCCTGAGCGCCAGAGGGCATGTGAAATGGGTTAGTGCTTCCCTGAATCCCCCGGGGCACCCGACTACGCGGCCCTTCGGGTTCGCTGCGTTGCTCGATTTATCGGGGTGGCCGGCGAGGTGAGTCATAAAACTCGGCTCTTCGAGCCTCAGACATCCTATGACTCTTTTTCCCGATAAATCTGCGCTACTCGCCCGCGTAAACGGGACGAACCCATTGTGCACACTCGACCATCTGAGTCTCATAAGCTGTTCTGGCGCCAAGACGAACTTCAGCGCATAAAAACCGCCACACAGTCAGCCTGTGCGGCGGTTTTTTATGCGCTGCCTGCAGCAAAGCAGGCAACTGGGCTATTACGCCTTGGTGAAGCGACCACCTGCTTCGGCCAGCTTGACCAGGCCAGCAGCCGGGGTCCAGAACTCACCGCGTTCGGCTTCCAGCGCACGAATCTCGGCCAGTACCTTGTCCAGGCCCAGGCTGTCAGCGTAGGCCATCGGGCCGCCGCGCTCGGCCGGGAAGCCGTAACCAAAGCGGTAAACGCGGTCGATATCTTCGGCAGACTCGGCAAAACCTTCGTCCAGAATGCGCGCGCCTTCGTTGACAAGTGCCAAGATGCAGCGGGTAACGATTTCGTCGGAGGAGACATCGCGGGCGGTGTAGCCGGCTTCTTCCGCTACTTCGCGGGCCATCATGTCGGTTTCCGGATCGTGGATCGCCTGACGGCTGCCAGCCTCGTACTTGTAGAAGCCGTGGCCGCTCTTCTGACCAAAACGCTCCATTTCGCACAGCTTGTTGTCCAGCCATACGATCGGCTCACCACGGCCGACACCGGCCAGCTGACGGGAGCGCCAGCCCAGGTCAACACCGACCACGTCGTACATGCGGTACGGGCCCATGGCCATGCCAAAGCCCTGCAGCGCCTGGTCAACTTCCCACGGGGTGGAGCCTTCCAGCACGACTTCACGCGACTGGCGGGAGTATTTCTCCAGCATGCGGTTACCGATAAAGCCGTGGCAGTTACCAGCCAGTACCGCTTCTTTACCAATCTTCTTGCCAACGGCCAGGCAGGCGTCCATCACGTCTTGCGCAGTCGCCTTGCCACGTACCACTTCCAGCAGCTTCATGATGTGCGCCGGGCTGAAGAAGTGCAGGCCCAGAACCTGAGTCGGACGCTGGGTCGCAGAAGCGATTTCGTCGATGTCCAGGTAAGAGGTGTTGGTAGCCAGGATGGCAGACGGCTTAACGGCCTTGTCCAGCTCGGTGAAGATTTTCTTCTTCAGGTCCATGTTTTCGTAAACGGCTTCAACCACCAGGTCCAGGTCAGCCAGGTCGGCGTATTCCTGAGTGGTGCTGATGCGCGCCAGGCGGGCCTGAGCTTCGGCGTCGTCAAAACGCTCCTGGGCAACCGAGCGCTTGTAAACCGCAGCGATCTCAACCTTGCCCTTTTCCAGCATTTCGCCGTTAACGTCGAGCCAGGTGACCGGATAACCGGCGTTGACGAAGTTCATCACGATACCGCGACCCATGGTGCCAGCGCCGATCACGCCAACCTTCTTGATATCCTCAAACGCAGCCATCGCAGCCACCTCCAATTCAAATGACAAAACGGAAAATTGCTTGCCGGCGACCAGGCGGTCACCGGCGGGGTCCGATACAGTACGCAAATTGCGACCGGATTGGACCCCGTTCACAGTGATACAGCGCATTCACACGATGAATAATCTCACAGCGTCGGCAGCGGCTCACCCAGCTGCCACTCGGCAGCTGCGCGCTGGGCACGCTTGACCTCACTGGCGGACAGGTCTTCGGCAACGATGTCACGGGCGTTGCGGGCCCCCTCAACACCCTGACCGGCACACAGGGCAAACAGCATATAAGCCATCGGCGTATTCACCGGCGTACCTTCGCCGTTCATGTGCATGATGGCCAGATTGAACATGGCGTTGCCTTCACCCTGGCTGGCGGCCTTGCCGTACCAGTGGATGGCCAGCTGGTTGTCTTCCGGGGTGCCCTCGCCCTCGTCGTGCATGATGGCCAGGTTGTACTGGGCGTTGACTTCGCCCTGCTCGGCAGCTGCGGTATACCAGCGGATAGCTGCCTGGTTGTCTTCCGGGGTGCCCTCGCCTTCGTCATACATCAGCGCCAGGTTGTACTGAGCGCTGGCATGGCCCTGCTCGGCTGCAAAGGTATACCAGTTGATGGCTTCGGCATCGTCTACCTTGGTGCCTTCACCTTCGTCGTACATCAGCGCCAGGTTGTACTGCGCATCGGCATGGCCCTGCTCGGCCGCCTTGCGATACCACTCGATGGCACGGCGGTCATCCACCGGCACGCCTTCACCTTCGTCATACATGATGGCCAGGTTGTATTGCGCAGAAGCGTCGCCCTGCTCAGCCGCCGCGGTGTACCAGCGCACCGCCTCACGGTCATCCAGCGCCACACCCTCACCGTGGTCATAGAGCAGCGCCAGGTTGTACTGCGCGTCGGCGTGGCCCTGTTCGGCAGCTTTCAGGTAATACTCGGCGGCGCGTGTGTCGTTGACCGGCACACCCTCGCCCTCGTCATACATGATCGCCAGGTTGTACTGCGCATCGGCATGGCCAAGCTCTGCCGCGCGCTGATACCAGTCAATGGCCTTCAGATCATCGACCGGCACGCCCTCACCTTCGTCGTACATCAACGCCAGGTTGAACTGCGCCGCAGCATGCCCCTGCTCGGCAGCGCGGGTGTAATACTCGACAGCCTTGAGGTCATCCAGCTCAACGCCCTCGCCAAAGTCGTACATGTACGCGACCGAAAACTCGGCAGCGGCATCGCCCTGTTCTGCTGCGTCACTGTACAGCTCAAACGCCTTGGCATAGTCCTGCTCTACACCGTCGCCGTCGTAGTAGCGCTGAGCAAGTTCACGCTGCGCAGAGGCATCGCCGCCCAATGCCTGCTTGACCCACTGGGCAAGCTGATCACTCAGATCGGCGCGTTTCTCGTATTCGGGGGCTGCCTGCAACGGCATGGATAGCAAGACACCAGTAAAACCCAGTGCCAGCAAAGAGGGTGCTCTCATGAAAAAACCTTCCCTGTAGCTTTGGTATGGCCGCGCGAAGCGCGGCAGGGGTGGCAAATGATAACGGAATCGCCGCGCCAGAGCAGGTCAGTACTCGTACACCGCGGCATCTTCGCCAACCAGTTCACGCACATAGTCGTCCGCGCCCGGCCCGGCAAGCACCTGAACCTCCCAGGCCTTGAGCGGCTGACCAGCGGATGACAGCACCTCGGCGCCGGTAATCGGCTCGCCAGTGGCCTTTTCCAGCAGCAGCATGCGATCGCCCTTGCCGTTGGGGCGCCACTTTTCGCCCCACTGCATCAGGCTGATGATGACCGGGTACAAGTCCATGCCCGCCGGTGTCAGGCGGTATTCAAAGGAGCGGCCATCGGCCGCCGAGGGGACTTTCTGCAGCACGCCAGCCTCGGTGAGTTTTTTCAACCGGGCGCTGAGCACACTGCTGGAGATGTCCAGCTGACGCTGGAAGGCATCAAAGGTACGCATGCCGTGAAAGGCATTGCGCAAAATAAGCAGCGACCACCATTCACCGATGATCTCGGCGGTTTTAACAACACTGCAATCAATGTGGCTGGTCGACATGGGTACTCCAGAGAGACCACTGCCCGGCTCAGCCGGGCAGTGGAACACCTTACAGCATGGACTGCAGACGCTCGCGAATGATGCCTTCAGCCTGCTTCATGATGCGCTCGATCAGGTCTTCACAGCTGGGGATATCGTGGATCAGGCCCGCAACCATACCGCAGGACCAGGCACCTAGATCCATCTCACCGTTCTGCATGATGCGCGGGTACACACCAGCCACCTCGTCGATGATGTCGGCAAAGGTCAGCTTGTCGCCCAGTGCCTTCTCTTTCTCGACAATGCGCTCAACAGCCGCGTTGTTCAGCACGCGCTCGGTGTTACGCAGCGGACGCATGACCAGACGGGTGTCCAGCTCGGAAGCAGCAACGATGGCCTGTTTCACGTTCTCGTGAACCGGTGCTTCTTTGGTGGCGATAAAGCGCGTGCCCATGTTCATGCCCTCAGCGCCCAGCGCCATGGCCGACACCAGCGAGCGGCCGTCTGCCATGCCACCGGAAGCAACAAAGGGGATTTCCAGCTCTTCGGCCGCACGCGGCAGCAGGATCATGTTCGGGATATCGTCTTCACCCGGGTGACCACCACACTCGAAACCGTCAACGGAAACGGCATCGCAACCGATGGACTGGGCTTTCAGCGAGTGACGCACGGAGGTGCACTTGTGGATGACCTTGATGCCGGCATCTTTCAGCGCGGGCATGTATTCCTGCGGGCTACGGCCAGCAGTCTCAACAATCTTCACGCCGCCCTTGACGATGGCGTCGATGTAGCCCGGGTAATCCGGAGCGTTCACGGTCGGCAGGAAAGTCAGGTTAACGGCAAACGGCTTGTTGGTCAGCTCGCGGCACTTGGCAATTTCGTTGGCCAGGTCAGCCGGGGACTTCTGAGTCAGACCGGTGATGGTGCCCAGACCGCCAGCGTTGGAGACAGCGGCAGCCAGTTCGGCAAAGCCCACCCAGTGCATGCCGCCCTGAATAATCGGGTGCTCAATGCCAAACAGTTCTGTAATGCGTGTTTTCACGTTGATTTCGCCTCTTGCGGGGGTGTGATGGGTCGCGCTGGTCGACCGGCTATTTAGCTTCGGATAGAGAAGCTAAATTCATCCGCCACGAAAAGCAAGTAATCCCTCCCGCGCACGGCGTGGCCATATACCGTGCAAAAAGCCCCCTGAATACCCGGCCTACAACCGAAACCCGCTGTGCGCATGGCAGTACATGCGTTGCTGCGCAGACGCAAGACGGGTCCCATCACCGCAACGCTCGGCCAGCCAGGCCCTGGCGCCCTTGCGGCAGGTGCGGTATTCAATGGAGCCGCGGCGATAATTGCGGCAAAAGCTGCCGGTATCAATCACACCGTTGTGATACTCGTAGCGCGTTTTCCAGCGACTACGCTGACGCCGTGCATCGCGCCAGTCGAAGGTAGCGGTTGCACTGCCAGTTGGCCTGTCAGCGGCTCGGCGCTCGGTACTGGGCTGGCCTGCTCGCGACAAGATATGACGCGACTCCAAAATGTTATCCGGCTGACGCGCAACATAGTTTTGGTCATTGAATTCTGTTTGCTTTTGCTCGGCAGCAGTTGGGCTCATCGCCAACGCATTCTCGGCTGCAGACTCGCGCAACTTGGCCTCAACAATGGCGTCGTAATCCGGCCTTACGGCAACCTGCTCCGGCGCGGCTAGCGGCGGCGGAGTTGCTACCGGCGCCACGCCGGCGACAGCCTCAGATGAAGCCTGGTAATGCCCCCATGCCCACCATCCTCCTGCACAACCCAGCAACAGCAAAAACCCTATCCCCACGCGATCCATGCTCCCTCCCCCTCAGGTACGTCCTGCAGGCAGGGTGCAAGAAAGGGCTGTCCGGCAACAGCCCGGCAGGTCAACCGCGTGAACGAGCGCAAAACTCACAGAGCTGATTGCCACACTAGGGAGCGCTCTGCCTCTGGACGCAGCGGTATAGAGTCGAGCTGGCACGTTGACGACCAGGCCCCGAATCAAGGGGCAAGTGCCCAGCCAGAGCGGCTATGCGTCAGCAAAAACCGGCCAACGCCCGACCACCCTTCCCGCCCGTACGGCAAGCACATCACCAAACTGCAGCAGTACCGCCTCGCTCTGCGTGGGGCGCATGAACACCAAGTCATCCACCTCCAGCGCCGTATCCGCCGGTGCCAGCAAGACCTGCTGGTTCGAACTGGTGCCATACAGCCCACTTGCTTTGAGTCCGACAGGCGATACGGGATCGGCCAGCCAGTTGCCGCCATAGATAAACAGCGCCTTTTTGCCGCGCCCGGCCAACCACGAGATAAGCGCGGGCAGCGGCCCTGCCCCCGGTAGCGTGAAGGCGCCAGCCGTTTTGAGCACCGGCGTGGCGATGAACAGAGCAGGCAAGTGCCCGGCCAGGCTTGGCAGGTCAAAGTGTGTGGGTTTTAGCAGCCCGCTGCCGAGCGCCAGCTCGTTGCTGACCTGCTCCTGATCGTGCAGTCGATAGGTTGGGCTGCCAGCGGTGTTGAGCGTCAGCGGCGGCTGCTCGTCTGCGGCCAGTGCCTGAGCCCAGAGTGCTGGCGCCTCACGCAGCACCTGCTGCACCCGGGCCTGATAGGTCGCCATCGCCTGCGCCAGCAAGCGTTCGGGCGCGCCAAACAGACGCGGCAGCATCGCCACGTGCGGCTCGTAGCCCATAAAGCCGGTAAACCTAAGGTGCTGCGGGCACTCCGCGATACGCCGCAGCAGCGCGCTGAGCATCAATGCGCCCGCGCGGCCTTGCGGCACACCGCCCCGGTGCAGTCCGACATCCAGCTCCAGATTCACGTTAAGCCGCAGCCCCAGGCGCTGCGCCAGCCCCAGATACTGTTCAAGCCGCTCGGGCGAGTCGATCAGCCACTGCAACTGGCGCTGCGGCTCAAAGTCGCCCGTAAACGATTGATAGAACCGCTCCACCAGCGCCACCGGCATTGGCTTGCCAAGCAGAATGTCGGCATCCGGCCAATGCTGGGCATCCAGCGTGAGAAACGGCTGATGAAAAGACATCAGCCGCCGCGTACCGGCGCGGCGGGCGATGTAATCCAGCAGCTCAAACGACGGCAGGGACTTTTCCACCAGCCGCAGCGCCTTACCCGCACGCGCCGCAAAGGTCACGGCCTGGTCGATATTGTGATCCAGCCGATCCAGATCAACGATCAGCCGGGGGCGCAGCTCGCCTTCCTCAAGCAGCGCTGCCTGCAACTGGGCAAAATAGGCATCATGGATTGTCATGGCAGCAACAGCAGCTTGCGCAGATGGTCGTTGAGCATGCGGCCCTGCGGGTCCAGCCGCTCACGCAGGCGGGCGGCGTCGTCCCAGCGCGGATACAGCTCCGCCAGCCGCGCCGCATCCTGCGAATGCAACTTGCCCCAATGCGGACGCCCGCCGTACTTCCAAAATATAGGCTCGACCAGATCAAACAGCGGCCGATGATCAGCGCAGACATGCTGGTGAATAGAGATGGACGCACTGTCGCGCCCATAAAACGGCGACAGCCAGACATCGTCCGCTGCCACCGTACGGTATTCCAGCGGAAACAACGTCCGCAGGGATGAACGCTTGACCGTCGCCATCACCTCTTCCACACATTCAAGGCCACGCGCCAGCGGCAGCTCGTATTCCATCTCATTAAAACGAGAGGCCCGCGGGCTGGGGAAAATCTCGTGCGAACGCCCAACACGGCGTACCTCCGAGTGCAGCGCCGTCAGCAGCCGCTGCATCCAGGCATCCGCCCCGGCCACCCCATGGGCGATGCGCGAAGTGATATCCAGCACCTTGTCGACCGGCAGGTTAAAGCGCGGTTTGGCCGTTGGCGGCGCAGTCGATTCATTCAGTACCTTCACCAGCGCCTTGTCGGTGCGAAAGAACGCCCAGAACTCGGCGTGGCGGTTGTCCCGTGCCAATTGCTCAAAGTTGCTGAGCACCTCAGACAGCGGCAGCAGATATTCGCGCTCGGCCAGTTGATAACGCGCGCGGTTCTGCAGCGTGATGCGGGTCACTATGCCCAGCGCGCCAAGGGAGGTGGCGCCCGCCTGCAGGATATCGGGGTGGGTCTCGCTGTCAGCATCAATCACCTCGCCGCCGGGCGTCACCAAGCGCAAGCCACGCACCTGCGCCGAGAACGACGCCAGGCCCAACCCGGTGCCGTGGGTAGAGGTACCGCAAGCACCGGCCAGCGACTGGGCGTCGATATCGCCCTGATTAATCAACCCCTGCCCCAACGGCCAGAGCAGCGGCCCCAACGCGTGCAGCGGCGTGCCCGCCATCGCCGTCGCGGTCAGCCGCCCGGCGTCGTGGGAGACCAACCCGCTTAACTGGTCAAGGGCAACAAGGTTCTCAGAGGTCTGACACAACGCACTGAACGAATGCCCCGCCCCGGTGACGCGCACCTCACCAGTCGAACCCTGCAACAGCGCAACCAGCTCCTCCTCACTGCCCGGCCGCCACCAGCGCGCAGGCGCCGATTGCTGCAACCCCGACCAGTTGCGCCAAACCGCCCCAGACTCCGCCATATCGCCTCCTTGTCATTACCCCGGCACTCAACCGGGGACGCAGTACACTGCCGCGTTGACCTGATCATCACGTGAGATAGCGGCGGGAACAAGGGGCAAGTAAGACAGAAGAAATGATGGAAACTAACGATGTGCTGATTTGAACGCAGGCAAATCAGCTAGGGGTTGCGAGGATACAGCTCAAAGCCCTCTTTCTAGCAAGCAAGCGGAATACAAACCGGTTGCGAGCCTGACCCATGCGAGCCAGATGCTCCAGCAAATGAGCAGCCACAATGGCTACCCTAAACGTCTCCACTCGTTACAATGCGTCAGTGCAAAACGCTCTGAACACCATGCAGAGCACCCTCTACAAGGAACAACACCCGTATGACCAGCTCCCAACAACGTGCCACCCTGCAACGCCAGATCTGGGCCATTGCCAACGATGTCCGTGGCGCCGTGGACGGCTGGGACTTCAAACAGTATGTGCTGGGCACCCTTTTCTACCGCTTTATCAGCGAAAACTTTGCCAGCTATATCGAAGCCGATGACGAAAGCATCAACTATGCCGAGCTACCCGACAGCGTCATCACGCCTGACATCAAGGACGATGCCGTCAAAACCAAAGGCTACTTCATCTATCCAAGCCAGCTGTTTGTCAATGTGGCGAAAGCCGCCCACAGCAACGACAGTCTAAATACTGACCTGGCGGCCATCTTTGCAGCCATCGAAAGTTCTGCCAACGGCTACCCGTCCGAGGGTGATATCAAGGGTCTGTTTGCCGATTTCGACACCACCAGCAACCGCCTGGGCAATACGGTAAAAGATAAGAACCTGCGTTTGGCCGCCGTGCTCAAAGGCGTCGCAGGGCTGGACTTCGGCGCCTTCGACGCCGCCCATATAGACCTGTTCGGCGACGCCTACGAGTTTCTGATTTCCAACTACGCCGCCAATGCCGGCAAGTCGGGTGGCGAGTTCTTTACCCCGCAGCATGTATCCAAGCTGATTGCCCAACTGGCCATGCACAAGCAAAGCACGGTCAACAAGATTTACGACCCGGCAGCGGGGTCGGGGTCCCTGCTGCTGCAGGCAAAAAAACATTTCGACGCCCACATTATCGAAGAGGGGTTCTACGGCCAGGAACTGAATCACACCACCTATAACCTGGCGCGAATGAACATGTTTTTGCACAACATCAACTACGACAAGTTCAACATCCAGCTGGGCGATACCTTAAGAGAGCCGCACTTTGGCGATGAAAAGCCCTTCGATGCCATCGTCTCCAACCCGCCCTATTCGGTAAAGTGGATCGGCGCAGATGACCCGACACTGATCAACGACGACCGCTTTGCCCCGGCCGGTGTACTGGCCCCCAAATCCAAGGCCGACTTTGCCTTTGTGCTGCATGCGCTCAGTTACCTGTCCAGCAAGGGCCGCGCAGCCATTGTCTGCTTCCCCGGCATTTTTTATCGCGGCGGCGCCGAGCAGAAAATCAGAAAATATCTGGTGGACAACAACCATGTGGAAAGCGTGATCTCGCTGGCGCCCAACCTGTTTTTTGGCACCACCATCGCCGTGAACATTCTGGTACTGAGCAAACACAAGACCGACACCACCACTCAGTTCATTGACGCCAGCGGCCTGTTCAAAAAGGAAACCAACAACAACATTCTGACCGACGCGCATATCGAGCAGATCATGCAGGCCTTCGACAGCAAGGCGAGCATCGACCACTTCGCCCGCTCGGTGCCCCATGAGGAAGTTGCCGCCAACGACTACAACCTGTCGGTCAGCAGCTATGTGGCAGCCAAAGACACCCGCGAGCAGGTGGATATCGCCCAGCTGAATACCGAGCTGAAAGCCACGGTGGCCCGCATCGACCAGCTGCGCGCCGAGATTGATGCCATTGTGGCGGAGATTGAAGGTGAGGAGTTGGGGGCATGAGCGGCGTGAGTTTTATGGAGAGGCTGCTGGATGGGGTTGAGGTGGCATGGAAGCAACTTGATGATGTTGGGGAGTTTCTACGAGGCAAGCGATTCGTTAAAGCGGATATGATGCCCGAAGGTATCCCCTGCATACATTATGGTGAGATGTATACTCACTTCGGTGTCTGGGCAGATCAGGCTAAGTCGTTTCTTGATACAGCCGTCGCTTCCAAATTGCGTTTTGCGAACCCCGGTGACGTGATCATTGTTGCTGCTGGCGAGACCATTGAAGATATCGGTAATGGCACAGCATGGCTCGGGGCGAGCGATGTTGTTTTCCACGATGCATGCTTTTCATTCAAAAGTGAATTAGATCCCAAGTATGTTGCTTATTATCTACGAACAAATTTGTTTAAAGAGCAAATAAAGAGCAGCGTTTCGTCAGGCAAGATTTCATCAATTAATGCCAAAGGGCTAGGAAAAGCAGAAATCCCAGTCCCATGCCCCGAAAACCCGAAAAAATCCCTTGAGATCCAGGCCGAAATCGTCCGCATTTTGGACGCATTTACCGCCTTTACCGCCGAGCTTACCGCCGAGCTTACCGCCGAGCTTACCGCCCGCAAAAAACAATACCAGTACTATCGCGACAAGCTGCTGAGCTTCAAAAAAGGGGACGTGGAGTGGAAGACGTTGGGGGATATTTCCGAGATCAATACTGGACAAAAGCCGACTGAAATACTTAGTGATGAAACGGCATTTGACTATATCAACGCAGGGACAACACGGTCCGGATATGCCATAGGCAGCAATTGCGAAGGCGATACAGTTACCACACCTTCGAGAGGCCAGGGCGGGATAGGCTTTGTGGGATACCAAAAAGAACCTTTCTGGTTAGGCCCGCTTTGCTACAAAATTAGGTCAGCAGACGAAACGGTTTTGATTAACAAGTATTTGTTCTATTTTCTTCAGTCTAACAACGAGCTTATATTGGGTTTGAAAAAAGAAGGCGGAGTGCCGGCAGTCAATAAATCAGATTTGGCGAAGCTGAAAATTCCTGTCCCTTCATTTGATAATCAAATTCACATCGTCACCATTCTCGACAAATTCGACGCGCTAACCAACTCCATCAGCGAAGGCCTGCCCCGCGAAATCGAGCTGCGCCAGAAGCAATACGAGTACTACCGCGACCTGCTGCTGAGTTTCCTCAAGCCGGATGCAGAGGTGGCCGCCTGATATGAGCTATAAACCGCCCTTCACCATCAGCGCCGAGATTCTGAATCTGGTGGCCGATATCAGCCAGCAGGTGGGGCGGCTGGATGCCAGTTTGTTAAATGCCTCACCGCAGTTACGCAAGCAAAACCGCATCAAAACCATTGCCGGCACCCTGGCCATTGAAGGCAATACCCTGACGGAAGACCAAATCACCGCCATTGTAGAGGGCAAGCCAGTGCTGGGCAGCGTGCGCGAGCTGGCTGAGGTGAAAGGCGCCATTGCCGCCTATGAAGCCTTACCCCGGTTGCAGCCGGCCCATCTTGATGACCTGCTCGCTGCCCATGCCCTGATGATGGGCGAGGTGCTGGTGGATGCCGGCGCGTTTCGCAATAAAGGGGTAGGTATTCATAAAGCCGGGGTGGTGCAGCATGTGGCGCCACCCGCGCATCAGGTAGCGGGCCTGATGGCCGATTTGGCGGGGTGGCTGTAGCAGGCCAGCGACCACCCGCTGATCACCAGCAGCGTGTTTCACTACGAATTCGAGTTTATTCACCCCTTCAGCGATGGCAATGGCCGTATGGGCCGCCTGTGGCAAACCCTGATCCTGTCGCGCTGGCACCCGCTGTTTTTGTCGCTGCCGCTGGAAAGTGTGATCAAGGAACACCAGCAGCAGTACTACCAGGCCCTTGAGCAGGCCGATCAGCAAGCCGACAGCACGCCTTTTATCCGGTTTATGCTCTCGGTGATTGCCCGGACGCTGGCGCAAAACGCCCCTGTAAACGCCCCTGTAAACGCCCCTGTAAGTCGCCAGGTGGACGTGAGCGAGCTGAAAACCCCGGATGCCATTGTGGCCTTGTTGACCGCCAACCCTGACTTGACGCGCCAGCAATTGGCCGATGCCATTGGCAAAGACCTGCGCACCATCGCCCGCGCCTTGGCCAAACTGCAACAGGCCGGGAAAATCACGCGCATCGGTTCGGATAAAACCGGCCATTGGGAGGTTCACCCGTGACGGATCACAGACCGTTGTCGAATCGGATGGCCGAGCTGTTTGGGGTAGGCGGACCAGTTATTTCCAAGCACCTGAAAACTATCTTTGAAAGCGGCGAGCTGTGGGAAAACGGGTTGTTTCCATTTTGGAAAATGCCACTGAACAGCGCGCGGCAAAGGGCTTTACCCAAACCCGGCAGGTAATAAATCACCCGTCAGCAGCCTGTCGAATCCGACTTCGACCGGGAAGTGAAACGGCTGCTGCAAGCAAAGGATGCGCACCATGATTGACTACAAAACCATTGCCGAGTCCAACAACTTTATTGTGCTGGATAGGTACACCAAGCAATGGCAGGTCGCCGAGGGCTACCAGAGCGAAGGCGACCTGGAGCGCGAATTCATTCAGGACTTGCAGAACCAGGGCTATGAGTACCTGCCTGCCCTGACCAGTCCCGACGCCCTGCTGGCCAATGTGCGCACCCAGCTGCAAAGCCTGAACACGGTTGAGTTTTCCGACGCTGAATGGCGGCGCTTTGTCGAAACTTTTCTCGACCGGCCCAGTGAAACCATCATCGACAAGACCCGCAAGATCCACGACGACTACATTCACGATTTTGTCTTTGATGATGGTCGCATCCAGAACATCTACCTGCTGGACAAGCAGAATATCGCCCGTAACAAGCTGCAGGTGATCAAGCAGTTCGAGCAGAGCGGCAGCCATGCCAACCGCTACGATGTGACCATCCTGGTGAATGGCCTGCCGCTGGTGCAGGTGGAGCTGAAACGCCGGGGCGTGGCGATTCGCGAGGCCTTCAATCAGGTACACCGTTACAGCAAGGAGAGCTTCAACAGTGAACATTCACTGTTCAAGTATTTGCAGCTGTTCGTGATCTCCAACGGCACCGATACCCGCTACTTTGCCAACACTACGCAGCGCAACAAGAACAGCTTTGACTTCAGCATGCACTGGGCGAAGTCGGACAACAGCCTGATCAAGGATCTGAAGGACTTCACCAGCACCTTTTTCCAGCAAAGCACCCTGCTGGAAGTATTGCTGAAGTACTCGGTATTTGATGTCAGCAATACCCTGCTGGTAATGCGGCCCTACCAGATTGCCGCTACCGAGCGCATTCTGTGGAAGATCAACAGTGCCCACGCCGGCAAACACTGGAGCAGCCCCGAAGGCGGCGGTTATATCTGGCACACCACTGGGTCCGGCAAGACCCTGACCAGCTTCAAGGCTGCACGGCTGGCCACTGAGTTGGACTTTATCGACAAGGTGTTCTTTGTGGTGGACCGCAAAGATCTGGACTACCAGACCATGAAGGAATACCAGCGCTTTTCGCCGGACAGCGTCAACGGGTCTGACAGCACGGCGGGGCTGAAGCGGAATCTGGACAAGGACGATAACAAGATCATCGTCACCACCATCCAGAAACTCAACAACCTGATGAAGAGCGAGGCCGACCTGCCAATCTACCGCAAGCAGGTGGTGTTTATCTTCGATGAGTGCCACCGCAGCCAGTTTGGTGAGGCGCAGAAAAATCTGAAGAAAAAATTCAAGCGTTTTTACCAGTTCGGTTTTACCGGCACGCCTATCTTTCCGCAGAACGCACTGGGCGCGGAAACCACCGCCAGCGTGTTTGGCCGCGAATTGCATTCCTATGTGATTACCGATGCCATCCGCGACGAGAAGGTGCTCAAGTTCAAGGTCGATTACAACGATGTGCGCCCGCAGTTCAAGGCGCTGGAAACCGAGCAGGACGAGAAAAAACTGAGCGCGGCGGAGAACCGCCAGGCGCTGCTGCACCCCGAGCGCATTCGTGAGGTATCGCAGTACATCCTCAACCACTACCGACAAAAAACCCACCGTCTTAAACCGGGCGGTACCGGCTTTAATGCCATGTTTGCGGTCAGCAGCGTGGATGCTGCCAAGTTCTATTACGAGTCGCTGAACCAGTTGCAGGCAGGCCATGACAAGCCGTTGAAAATCGCCACCATTTTTTCTTTTGCCGCCAATGAAGAGCAGGACGCGGTGGGCGATATTCTGGACGAGAGTTTTGATGTGTCGGCCATGCACAGCAGCGCCAAGGAGTTTCTCAGCGCGGCGATTGTCGATTACAACGCACTGTTCAAAACCAGCTTCAGCGTCGACAGCAACGGCTTCCAGAACTATTACCGTGATCTCGCCAAGCGCGTGCAGTCCGGCGACATTGACCTGCTGATTGTGGTGGGCATGTTTCTGACCGGTTTCGATGCGCCGCGCCTGAATACCCTGTTCGTCGACAAGAATCTGCGCTACCACGGCCTGATTCAGGCCTACTCGCGCACCAATCGTATTTATGATGCGACCAAGACCTTTGGCAACATCATCACCTTCCGTGATCTGGAAAAGGCCACCATCGACGCCATCACCTTGTTTGGCGACAAAAACACCAAAAACGTGCTGCTGGAAAAGAGCTACAAGGAGTACATGGAAGGCTTCTCCGATATCGTCACCGGCCAGGCACGCCGCGGCTTTATGGAAGTGGTTTCGGAGCTGGAACAGCGCTTCCCCGACCCGGACGAGATCGTCAGGGAGAAAGACAAGAAGGACTTTGCCAAGCTGTTTGGCGAGTACCTGCGGGTGGAAAATATCCTGCAGAACTTTGACGAGTTCGCCAGCCTGAAAGCCCTGCAAAAGATCGACAAGGATGACCCGCAAGCGTTGGAAACATTCAAGGCAGAGCATCATCTGAGCGATGATGATCTGGCCACCTTGCAGAGCATCCGCCTGCCAGCAGAGCGGCAGATTCAGGATTACAAATCTACCTACAACGACATTCGCGACTGGCTGCGCCGGGAAAAGGCCGCCAGTGAGCAAGAGCAGTCCCGCATTGACTGGGATGACGTGGTGTTTGAGGTGGACCTGCTCAAGTCTCAGGAAATCAATCTGGACTACATCCTTGAGCTGATTTTTGAGCACAACAAAAAGTCCAAAAACAAGGCCGATCTGATTGATGAGGTGCGCCGGCTGCTGCGGGCCAGCCTGGGCAATCGTGCCAAAGAGAGTCTGGTTGTGGACTTTATCAACCAGGCGGACCTGGATGAGATCCCCGACAAGGCCAGCATCATCGAGGCGTTTTTCACCTATGCGCGGGGCGAACAACAGCGTGAAGCGCAGGAGCTGATTGAAGCCGAGAACATGGATGCAGAGGCCGCGAAGCGCTATATCTCGGCTTCATTAAGACGCGAGTTTGCCAGCGACAGTGGCACCGAGCTGAACAGCCTCCTGCCGAAGATGAGCCCGCTGAATCCTCAGTACCTGCCAAGGAAGCAACGTGTGTTCCAGCAGATTGCTGCCTTTGTTGAGAAATTCAAAGGTGTTGGTGGGGGCGTTTGAAAAATTAGCAGCAGGCAAAGCCTGCTGTGAATTTTCGCCGGCTCGTTCGACACTTTCCGAAGCTGGAAAAGAAAAACCCCTGAAATCTTAACGAAATCAGGGGTTTATCTATCGCGTCTGGCGGAGAGGGATTACTCGGCTGGACCAGCCTCGGGTCGTCGTCGCTACGCTCCGACGCTCCTGCGCCAGCGGTGCTGGCTCCGGTCGAACCGTTAGAATTCTCGTCCGTTTTTTCACCGCACAAACAAAAAAGCCCCAGCTTGCGCCAAGGTTCTTCGCTGTCTGATAGAGAGGGATTACTCGGCGCTATGCGCCTCGCCCTCGGCTGGACCAGCCTCGGGTCGTCGTCGCTGCGCTCCGACGCTCCTGCGCCAGCTCTGCTGGCTCCGGTCGAACCGTTAGGGTTCTCGTCCGTCTTTTCACCGCACAAACAAAAAAGCCCCAGCTTGCGCTGGGGCTTTTTTGTTTGTCTGGCGGAGAGAGAGGGATTCGAACCCTCGATACGCTGTTAACGTATACACACTTTCCAGGCGTGCTCCTTCAGCCACTCGGACACCTCTCCGGATCTCGGCGGCAGGATACCCTGCTACCGAGGCGCGCTAATTTACCGAAACACCCGCCCTTTGGCAAACTCTTTTTCCATGTATTTCAGTCACTACGACGGCTTGGCGGCAAGACTCGCCAGTCATGATTTAGTTGGTACACTGCCGAATCGCAAACGCGGCCTGTCGCCGCAGCCCTGACTCGAGGACTTTCTGATGAGCGAACTGGTTTCCTACCGTTTTGCCGATGGCGTTGCCCACCTGAGCCTGGACAATGGCAAGGTTAATGCCCTGTCGCCGGACATGATTGCTGCGATCAACGCGGCGCTGGATCAGGCAGAGCAGGACCGTGCGGTTGTGGTGCTGAGTGGTAAGCCCGGTATCTTCTCCGGCGGCTATGATCTGAAGGTCATGACCTCTAGCCCGGACGCGGCCAAGGCTCTGGTTGCCACCGGCTCTACCCTGTCCCGCCGCCTGCTGTCGCACCCCTTCCCGGTGGTTGCGGTGTGTACCGGCCACGCGATTGCCAAGGGCGCTTTCCTGCTGCTGTCTTCGGACTACCGCCTGGGTGTCGCCGGGCCGTTTAAGATTGGCCTGAACGAGACCGCCATTGGCATGACCATGCACCACGCCGGCATTGAGCTGGCCCGTGCGCGTCTGACGCCTGCCGCCTTTGGCCGCGCAGTGATCAACGCCGAGATGTTCTCACCGGAAGAGGCGGTACAAGCGGGCTTCCTGGACAAAGTCGTTGCGGCCGAGGAGCTGGAAGCGGCGGCCATGGCCAAGGCTAAGGAGCTGGCAGCGCTGAACATGACGGCCTTCCGCCAGACCAAGGTCAAATCGCGCAAGGCATACCTGGAGCTGCTGGATGCCTGCATCGAGCTGGACCGTCAGCACGACCTGAGCTGACCCCCAGCGGGGACTGCGCCGCCGCCACAGATGGAGTAGTCTGTCGCTCTGTTTATAGCGGAGTAGTCCCCCACCATGGATTCAGTTACTCAGCTCGTTCTCGGCGCCTCTATCCAGGGCGCCATGCTTGGCCGCTGGCAGGGCCGCAAAGCGCTGGTATTCGGCGCAGCGCTGGCCACCCTGCCGGACATGGATGTGCTGATAGATTACGGCGACGCCGTCGCCGATATGACCTACCACCGTGGCTTCAGCCACTCCCTGTTTGTCCTGACCGCTCTTGCTGCGGTGCTCACCTGGCTGATTCGCAAGCGCTGGCCAGATGCCAGCTACAGCGGCAGGCGCCTGTTTATCACGTTGGCGCTGGTGCTCTGCACCCATCCGCTGCTGGACAGCTTTACCACCTACGGCACCCAGCTGTTTTGGCCGCTGACTACGCCGCCGGTGGCGATTTCGTCGATCTTCATTATTGACCCGCTGTACACGGTGCCCCTGCTGCTGGCGACGCTGGTGGCGCTGGTGATTGGCCTTGGGCGCAGCGGGCGGCGCTGGCAGTATGCAGCCCTGGCGCTGAGTAGCCTGTATCTGGGCAGCACGCTGGTCGGCAAGACCATGGCCGAGCATCGGCTGCAGGCCGCGCTTGAGGCGCAGCACCTGCAGCCGGATTCGGTGTTCAGCACGCCCACGCCGTTCAATACCCTGCTCTGGCGGGTGATGGCGGTGGACGGCGATACCTATTATGAAGGGCTGACCGGCTGGCTGGATCACGAGCCGATGAGCCTGACCGCCCTGCCACGGCAAAGCGAGGCGGCGGCGCAGGCGCTGGCAGACTCACCGCAGAACGAGCGCCTGCGCTGGTTTACCGGTGACCGGTTGCGCTATGACCTGATCGACGGGCAGTGGGTAGCCACCGACCTGCGCTTGGGTATGAGCGGCTATCATCCGTTCCGCTTTGCCTTGGCCACCGCAGACGAAGACGGCGAGACCCAGCTGATCGAATACACCGAGCAGTGGCCTGCGCGCCGGCCGGATGCGTCGGTCCTGCGCCTGCTGATGGCGCGTGCGCTGGATGCTGCCACGCCGCTGTCGTTAGCCGAGCTGGCGCAACCGCTGGGCGAGCCCGCGCCACATCAGCGGCAGTGATGGCCTGACTGACTGTCCGCTGCGCGCCGGCTTCTGCGATAATCGCCGCTTTATCGGGAAGGAGCAGGAAGATGTCTGGGCCATCGTCACACAGCAGTTCCGCAAGCAGTCGCCGGGTGGCGATGTGTGGTGCGCTGCTGGCGATTTTCACTACCATCTTCGCCAGCAACGTGCCAACACCGCTGTACGCGGTGTGGCAGGTCAAAATGGGCTTCTCGTCCACCGCGCTGACGGCCGTGTTTTCCATCTATGTGCTGGGCGTGGTGCTGACCCTGCTGACCTTGGGCTCACTATCAGACAAGATCGGCCGCCGTCAGATGATGGTGCCGGGGCTGCTGTTCATCATTGCCGGGGCGGTGATGTTCATGCTGGCCAGCGATATCTACGGCCTGGGCGCCGCCCGGGTGCTGACCGGCATTGGTACCGGCATTGTGACCGGGGCCTCCTCTGCCGCGCTGGTGGAGCTGGAGCCCAATGACAACTGGACCCGCGCCGCCACCCTCTCCGCCCTGTTCTTTACCCTGGGCGCCTTTGCCGGCCCCACCGTCAGTTCGTTGATGCTGGGCCTGGGCGACGCGGCGCTGACCTGGCCCTTTGCAGTCACGGTGGCACTCGGCTGCGTGACGGTGGCGATGCTGTTGTTTGCGCCCTGGCCGGCCGATATCGGCCAGCGCCACCCCGAGTTTCGCTGGCGCGCCTGGCGCCCCACCACCATCAAGGTGCCGCGGGAGATGCTCGGTGCGTTCATCTTTGCGGCGGCGGCCATCTGCCTGGCCTGGTCCACCGGCAGCCTGTATGCCTCCCTTGGCCCGTCGCTGGCAACCAAGCTGGTAGGCATCGACGACCGCACCAAGGCTGGCCTGTTCGCCGCCGGCTGGCAGTTGATGGCCGGGGTCAGCCAGTTTGCCTGTAAGCGTCAGCCGCTGGACCGCCTGCTGCTGGTGGGCCCCAGTACGCTGATTATCGGCTTGGGCGTGATGGCGGCAGCGGTGGTCTACAGCTCGCCGTGGCTGTTTACCCTGGCCACCCTGGCAACCGCCAGCGGCGCTGGCGCTACCGGCGTGGTGGGCATTGCCTCCATCAGCAATACCGCACCGGTTGATCAGCGCGGCAGCATCAACTCGGCGTTTTACCTGATGGCGTACCTGACCATGGCTTCGGTCGTACTGGGCGTGGGTTTTGTCAGCGACAAGATCGGCTTTGCCCCCACGGTGCTGGGCTTCACGACCATCATTTCCTGCGCGGCGCTGACCTTGATGCTGGTGGCGGTTCGCACCAGGCGCGCATCGTTCTGGTAATCAGCCGAACAGCCACCAGCGCCAGAGAAAGAACACCAGCATGCTGCCAAAAATGGTCAGCAGCAGGTTGCGACTGAAGGCGGCGATCAGCACGGCAACAACGCCGCCGACCAGATAGGCGTTATCTGGCGTCAACTCCAGCCCCTCACCGCCCGGCATCAGCATGGCCGGCACGATGATCGCGGTCAGCACCGCCACCGGCACATACCCCAGCGCCTGCTGCACCAGCGGGCTGAAGCGCACACGGTCACCTACGGCAAACAGGGTGTAGCGAATGGCAAAGGTAATGCTGGCCATACCCAGCAGCAGCGCCACCTCAAACTGACTCATTGGCCACCTCCTTTGCCAGTTGCGCCGCCAGCCAGCGTTCGGCCAGCACGCCGGCGCTGACACCCGCCAGCGCCGCGAGCATCAGCCCGAGCTTCCACGGCAGGTCATACGCCAGCACCGCCACCAGCCCGGCGACCACCGCCGCCAGCAGCATCGGGCGCGTACGCAGCAGCGGTACCACGATGCCGGTAAAGGTCGCGACCATGGCAAAATCCAGCCCCCAGTCGGCCAGTCCCGGCAGCGCATTGCCCAGCAGTGCGCCAAGCAGCGTGCAGATAAACCAGTTGCTGTACATGGCAAGGCAGGAGCCCAGGTAATACCAGTGCTTCAGCTCCTTTGGGGGGTGCGGGTCCAGGTAGTGGCGATGCACCACGGCAAAGCTCTCGTCGGTCAGCCAGAACGCCAGCGGAATCTTCCAGCGCTGCGGCAGGTGCCGCACGTGGGACATCAGGCTGGCGCTGTAGAGCATGTGTCGCAGGTTGACGATAAAGGTGGTCAGCAGCAGCACCACCAGCCCCGCACCTGAGGCCACCAGGCTGACGGCGATAAACTGCGCCGAGCCGGCAAAAACCAGCGCAGACATCAACAGGGTGGCCGGCAACGACAGACCGCTGGCGACCGCCAGCGTGCCGAAGATAAGCCCAAACGGCAGCGCGCCGATCAGCATGGGGACGGTGTCACGCGCGCCGCGTAACAGGGTTTGGGTTTTGGCAGACATGGGCAGCAGGCAGACCGGGCAGTATCAAAACGATAAAGACCGCAGCCTATCCCGCCGCACCGCAGCAGAACAGATACAGCTACACGGCAACACCAGTACAAACTGTTATGTTCACGCCAGGGGAAGCATTGATCAATTACACAGGCTCTCTGGGCTTGCTCAAACGTGCAGTGGCAAGGCGCGATGCCTGCTTGAGCGCTTACCCCACGGTGCGCTCAAGCTGGACGCCAGAGGGCAGGTGGACTTAACCGGTGCTTCCCAAGGTCACGTGACGACTGATCAGCGCGCGCAGCGCAGCCGGTTTGACCGGTTTGGGTAGATAGGACAGCCCGGCCAGCGAAATTTCGCTAAGCACATCCTGGCGTCCGTCGGCGCTGATGACCACACCCGGCAGGTCGGCGCCAAGGCGCTCGCGCAGCCAGAGCATCACCTGAGTGCCGGTATCGCCGTCATCAAGGTGGTAATCGACCAGCACCAGTTCCGGCACAAAGCCCTGATCCAGCACCTGTTGTGCTTCCTGCCGGTCACGGGCCACGGCCACACGGCACTGCCAGCGGCCAAGCAGACTCTGCATGCCGGCAAGAATGTTCTTCTCGTTGTCGATACACAGTACCGGCGCCCCTTCAAACTGCGGCGGCAACTCCGGCACGCTTACCCGGCTGCGCACCACCCGCGGCAGGGTCGCCAGCGGCACGGTAACGCTGAACACGCTGCCTTGGCCCGGCCAGGAGCGTACGCTCAGATCGTGGCCCAGCACCCGGCACAGACCATCGGCAATCGCCAAGCCAAGGCCCAACCCTTTCTCGGCCTGGGTGCGGTGGCTATCCAGGCGCTGAAACTCTTCGAAGATCAGTTGCAGCTTGTCCTGCGGAATACCCGGCCCCTGATCCCACACCTCGATGCGCACCGCGTTGGGCAAATGCCGCACGCCCAATACCACGCGCGCGGCGCTGGCGTAACGGAAGGCATTGGTGAGGAAGTTCTGCAGCACACGGCGCAGCAGGCGCATGTCGCTGCGCACCCGCAGCCGGCTGCTGTGGATGCGCAGGTCAATGCCGTGCTCCACCGCCAGTGCGCTGAACTCGATACGCAAGGGGTCGAACAGTTCGCTCAGGGCAAAGTCGCCCAGCTCCGGCACAATGCGCCCCGCTTCCAGACGGGAGATGTCCAGCAAATCGGAGATCAGCTCCTCCGCCGAGGCCAGAGAGCTGTCCAGGTGACGCACCAGCTCTTCCACCTCGGCGGGCATATCGGCCTGATGGGCCAGAGAGGCGGAGAACAGCCGTGCGGCGTTCAGCGGCTGCATCAGGTCATGACTCACGGCGGTCAAGAAGCGGCTCTTGGACTGGCTGGCCCGCTCGGTCTGGGCCTGGGCCTGCAGCAGCGCCTGGTTCAGCTCCGACAGCTCGCGGGTTCGCTCGTTTACGCGCCGCTCCAGGCTTTCGTTGGATTCCTGCAGCGCCTTTTCCGCCTCGCGGAAGGCCGAAATATCGGTAAAGCTCATGACAAAGCCGCCGCCCGGCATCGGGTTGCCGATGATCTCGATCACGCTGCCATCGGGGAACATGCGCTCGGAGCGGTGCGGCGTGCCCTGCTGCATCCAGGCAATACGCTTGTCGACGTGCATTTGCGGGTCGCCCGGGCCACAAAGGCCACGCCGCGCGTTATGCAAGATGATGTCGGAAATCGGCCGGCCAATGGCAATCAGCCCCTCGGGGTATTGGAACATCTCCAGATAACGGCGATTCCAGGCCACCAGCCGCAGCGACTTGTCGACCACGCTGATACCCTGGCTGATGTTCTCGATCGCGCCCTGCAGCAGGCCACGGTTGAACTGCAGCACCTCGGAGGCTTCATCGACGATGCGCACCACATCGTCAAACTGCATATCCCGGCCTTCAATCGCGGCCTTCACCACCAGTCGCGCCGAAGAGGCGCCCAAGACGCCTGCGAGCAGGCGCTCGGTCAGGGTGATCCAGCCAGAGTCAGCCGTCTGACTGCCGTGCAGCCCACCACCCTGACGCACGGCGTACTGGTTGAAGGCAGCCTCGGCGCGGTCTTCGCCAACAAAACGCGAGGCCAGCTCCAACAGATCATCGACCCGCACGCGCAGCAGCACCTTGCCGGGGCCGTCAATCCAGGGCTCGGCGTCCTGACTGACAAAGCGGCTGGCCTGCCAATGCTCCAGCACCCGGGTGCGACTGAACAGCGAGAAGACGACAAAGACCAGGAAGTTACCCACCAGCGACACCACACTGACCAGCGTCAGCGCATCAACACCCCAGCTGGCGGCCGCCGTGCGCACCGCCTCAATAACTGGCAGCTGATTGGTGTGCCAATGCAGCCCCGCCCCCACCAGCGGCAAGACCAGCAGGTACAGCCACAGCACGATCCCGACCAGCAGGCCCGCCAGCACGCCGGTGCGGTTGGCCTGCTTCCAGAACAGGGCGCCGAACATGGCCGGGGCGAGCTGGCCGATTGCAGCAAAGGCCACCTGGCCGATACTCGCCAGGCTGGTCTCGCTGCCGATCAGGCGGTAGACCACGTAAGCCAGCAGCAGGATGATCAGAATACTGGTGCGCCGCACGTTCAGCAGCCAGCCACGGAAACGCTCGTAGGAGTGCTCGGGGCCAACCCGGTTGCGCAGCAGTATCGGCAGTACTACGTCGTTGGAGACCATGGTGCTCAGCGCAATGGCCGCCACAATCACCATGCCCGAGGCGGCGGATGCGCCACCCAGAAACGCCGCCATGGCGAGGGTGGAGTTGCCCTGCATCAGCGGCAGGCTGATCACGTAGGAGTCCGGTGACAGACCGCCACCCAGCAGCATCTGGCCGGCCAGCGCAATCGGCACCACAAACAGCCCGGCCAGCAGCAGGTAAACCGGGAACACCCAGCGCGCCAGGCGCAGGTCGCCCGGTTCGCTGTTCTCGACCACCGCCACCTGAAACTGCCGGGGCAGACAGATGAAAGCCAGAATGGCGATGGATGTTTGCAGCAACAGGCCGATGACCGGCGTCTCCTGCTGCCAGTAGCCTTGCAGCACCTCGGCGCTGCGCGCCTGGGTCAGCAGGTCTGCGGCACCGCCAAACAGGCCAAACACCACAAACAGCCCCACGGCCAGAAACGCCAGCAGCTTGACCAGCGCCTCAAAGGCAATCGCCAGCATCATGCCCCGGTGATGCTCGGTCACATCCAGGCTGCGGGTACCAAATAGCACGGTAAACAGCGCCAGCACCAGCGTCACCACCAGCGCGGTATCTTCCGCGCCCAGTGCGCTATCGGGCGCCACCGCACTGCCCGGCGCACTGCTGAGCAGGCTGTAGCCCAGCACAATGCCCTTGAGTTGCAGGGCAATGTAGGGCAATACCGCGACCAGACAGAGCAGCGAGACAATCACGCCCAGGCCCTGGGACTTGCCGTAGCGCGAGGCAATAAAGTCGGCGATGGAGGTGATGTTTTCCTGTTTGCTGATGGCGATCATGCGCGCGTACAGGCGCCAACCGAACAGGAACAGCAGCAAGGGGCCAAGATAGATGGGCAAGAAGCCCCACAGCTGGTTGGTGGCCATGCCAACCGAGCCAAAGAAGGTCCAGCTGGTGCACCAGACCGACAGCGACAGGCTGTAGATCCAGACGCGCAGGCGCGGCTTGAGAACGCTCGCGTTGCGATCCCCCCAGAAGGCGATCACAAACAGCAATGCCATGTACAACAGAAAAACGAGGGCTACCAGCCCGCCGGAGAGCATCATGGGGCGTGTTCAATCCACTGCAGTGTCACAGCATGCAGTCTGGCAGTGCCATCGGGGTTTGCCCAGCAGACTTCCGTCGTAGCCGGGCACAGGCGGGGGTGGTTCAGCTCGCCAGTTCCATCTGCTGCAATACCAGGGCAGCCTGGGTTCGGGTGCGCACATTGAGCTTGCGGAAGATAGCGGTAACGTGGGCTTTGACCGTGGCCTCAGACACATCCAGCTCGTAGGCAATCTGCTTGTTCAGCAGGCCATCGCAGACCATGGTCAGCACGCGAAACTGCTGCGGCGTCAGGCTGGCGACCCGCTCGCTGATCTGCTGCTGCTCGCTGCTCATGCCCGGTGGGTTGTCGATGCCCTCTGGCCAGCACACGCCGCCATCAAGCACCGCCTGCACAGCGGCCTGAATGTTTTCCAGGCTGGCTGACTTGGGGATGAAACCGCTGGCGCCAAAGTCGCGGGCGCGACGCGCTACGGCGGCCTCTTCCTGGGCGGAAATCAGAATGACCGGAATCTGCGGAAACTGGCCGCGCATCTGCGCCAGCCCGGAAAAGCCGTAGGCGCCGGGCATGTTCAGGTCCAGCAGCACAAGGTCCCAGTCGGCGCGCTCGCCAAGGCGCTGCTGCAACTCGGTGATACTGCCCACTTCACTCAGGGTAATGGTGTCGCCCAGACCGTCGAACAACGCCTGGCGCAAAGCACTGCGAAAAAGGGGGTGATCGTCAGCGATCAAAATGTCATAGGTCAGGCCCATGCTTGGCGTCCTGCACAGTCTTTTTGTTATGGAGGTGAGACAGCAGGCTGAGACTGCCAGTCGGCGCCCGCCTCGTCAATGCCAATCGCCAGCGATACAGTCTGCTACAGCAACTGTATCTGGATAAGTACCCAGCGGCGGGAGGAAAATACGCGTTTATCTGCTTCCGAGCCCCCCCCATGAACCTGCGCCACTACCGGGCCGACGCCCTCATGCTGATTACCGCCCTGATCTGGGGCAGCACCTTTGTTGCCCAGCGTCTGGGCATGGACCACATCGGCCCCTTTCTCTATACCGGCCTGCGTTTTGCCATCGGCGCAATCACCCTGCTACCGCTGATCTGGCTGCTGCGCAAACCGGCACAGGCAGGCGAGCGCCCGTCACGCCTGAGCCGCCCGATGCTGTTGGGTAGTCTGGTGCTGGGCCTGGTGCTGACGCTGGGCATCAACCTGCAGCAGATTGGCCTGATGTTCACCACCGTCACCAACTCCGGCTTTATTACCGGGCTGTACGTCATTCTGGTACCGGTGTTTGGTCTGTTAATCGGCATGCGCACCCACAAAGGGACCTGGGCCGGCGCGGTGATGGCGCTCGTCGGCATGGTGCTGCTGAGCGTAACCGCCGAGTTCACCGTGGCGCGAGGCGACTGGCTGCAACTGGTTGGTGCCTGTTTCTGGGCTGTGCATGTGCTGCTGGTCGGCGCACTCGCCAGCCGCTATGACCCGATTCTGGTGTCCTTTATCCAGTTTCTGGTCTGCGCTGTGGCCAGCCTGACGCTGGCGGTCGCGCTGGAACCCATCAACTTTGCTGCCATCGCGCAGGCGATGCCGGCCATTCTGTACGGCGGCATTCTGGCGGTTGGTGTTGCCTTTACTCTGCAGGTGGTGGCACAGAAAGACGCCATCACCTCACACGCGGCGATCATCCTCAGCCTGGAAGCTGTATTTGCCGCGCTGGCCGGCTGGTTGATTCTGGGTGAAACCCTCACCCCGCGCGGCCTGCTGGGCTGCGCGCTGATGCTCGCGGGCATGCTTACCGCGCAGCTGGTGCCTATCTATCTGGATCGGCGCCGACGTCCTGCTGCGGTACAGCAGGAGCCGGCCGGGCATCACTGAGGGCGCTTGCGGCAGGTGCTCAGATAGGCATCGGTAAAGCGCTGAAAGTAGCCATCCAGCGCTTCGGCAGCAGCCGTATCGCCGGCCAGCTGCAGGCAGGCCGAAGCCACCTCTACCGTACACAGGTGGTCATCACGGGTGGAACGGCGCAGACGATAACGCGACAGCTGCTCAGTCTGCAGGCTGAGCACCGGCACATCGGCCAGGTAGGGGCTTTTGCGAAACATCTTGCGAGCCTGGGTCCAGGTGGCATCCAGAATGATCAGCAACGGACGCCGCCCCAGCTCTACCGCTATCTGCTCACAAACCTGCTGGGTTGGCTGCGCGTACTCGCCGGGGAATACCACATAAGGCTGATAGCGCGAGTCGTTCAGCAGTGCCAGCAGCGCCGGATCGACCTCGGTGCGCGCCCAGATAAAGGCGTGGGTATCGGACAGACAATCGGCAATCAGCCGGCCTGTGTTGGTCGGCTTGAGCGGCTCATAGGCATGCATCAGCAAACAAAAGCTGACACTGCTCTCAAGCGTTGGGCGCTCTGCGCAGATGCAGGCATGCACGGCCACCTGGCAACCTGGGCAACGCCGTACCCGCGCACCGCGCGCCAGAAACGGCCGGGTGGAGCGCGCGATGGCGTCGCTGCGCAAACGGTTTACCGCATGGTCCGGGTGTTCAGACATCACTGCATTTTCCAGGCTGGACAGGCGGCGGGCCGCAATGCCAGCATTCTATCCGATTCCAGCCGGCAGTACCGATAGCGACTGGCCAGCGAACCAGTCGGCAACAGTGTGGTCACAAAGGATGTCACAGCACACGGAAATTGGACCTGGAGAGACATAATGCGCTGGTTACCCCTGGTGCTCGCTGCCTGCCTGGCGGCTCCACTGCAAGCCGCCTCGCTGCGGGATATTCGCCTCAACGACACCCTCAAGCAGGTCGCTGAACAGAGCAACGAAAACACCCCGCGCGCCATCAGCGCGCAAATCACCGATATGGGCTTTAGCGCCGACGGCGACGAGCTTATCAACCGTCTGGCGGTAGACGCCGACTACGCCGAACTCATGCAGCAGGACCCGCTGCTGACCCGCAGCCAGCTGCAGGCCAGCATCTGCACCGACCTGCGTTTCCGTCGTCTGCTGGATATGGGTGCCACCCTGACTTACCACTTTATCCTCAAGGACAGCGAACAACCGGTACTGACCCAGAGCTTTATTGCCGATCATTGCCAGACTCTCTGAGGCAGGTGCCCGATGCAGGACAACGACCCGGCCGACTACCTCAGTCGGCACTGGCAAACCGGCAGCAACGAGATTCCCGGCCGCGTCGATGAGTTGATTGCGCTGTGCGCCGCCGACAGCGACAACGCGCCGCTGTACCGCGACATGCTGCTGGACGTGATTCGCATGGCCCAGGCTGATCGTAACCGCTGGGACGCCAAGATCATGCTGCACACCATTCGCGAGATGGAACAGGCCTTCTCGCGCCTGGAAATGTTCAAGCGCCGCCGTAAGGTCACTGTGTTTGGCTCGGCACGCACCGCGCCAGACCACCCGCTTTACGCCGTAGCCCGTGATATGGGCGCAGCGCTGGCCGCCAACGACTATATGGCGATCACCGGCGCCGGCGGCGGCATCATGACCGCCACCCACGAAGGTGCCGGGCTGGATCACAGCCTGGGCTTCAACATCACCCTGCCCTTTGAGCAGCGCTCCAATACCGTGGTACATGGCACCAGCCATGACCTGGCCTTTGGCTTCTTCTTTTTGCGCAAGCTGTTCTTCGTGAAGGAGGCAGACGCCCTAATCCTCTGCCCCGGCGGCTTTGGCACTTTGGATGAAGCGCTGGAAGTACTGACCCTGGTGCAGACCGGCAAGAGCCCGATGGTGCCGATCATCCTGCTGGACCAGCCCGGTGGACAGTACTGGCAGGCCTTTACCCAGTTTGTGCGCAGCCAACTGGCAGACAGCGCCTATATCCACCCCGACGACATCAACCTGCTGACGCCCTGTAACTCACCCGCTGAGGCGATGCAGGTGGTACTGAATTTTTACAGCAACTATCACTCGTCTCGCCGCGTTGGGGAGCAGTTCATGCTGCGCCTCAATCGGCCGCTCAACGAGCAGGCACTGGCACAGCTGGATACGCGCTTTGGGCATATCTGCGTCTCAGGCGGCTTTGTACAACAGGGGATGTGTGAGCAGGAGCACGACGAGCCCGAGCTGGGCACGCTGACGCGCTTGTGCTTTGATTTTAACGAAAGGGACAGGGGCAGCCTGCGGGCGCTGATCGACTTTGTTAATCAGCCCGAAAACCTGAAAACCCCCGGTACTGCATAAAACGCAGCTGCTTGCCGCGCTCGGCAGGCTCGCGTGCAACACCCTCAGGGAAGCGCTTGGCAAACACCTGATCGGCCAGGGCCTGCCAGTCCTGGTCTGCCTCGGCCAGGCTACGCTCGACCAGCGATTCAGATACACCACGCTGACGCAGCTCCTCGCGCAGGCGCGCGGGGCCATAACCACGCTGGCTGCGGGCGTAGATATACGCCTCGCAGAAGCGCTCATCGCTGAGCAGCCCATCTTCAACCAAGCGGTCCAGCTCCACCTCGGCCATGTCACCCGAGGCGCCCCGCTGACGCAGCTTACGCTGCAGCTCTGCATAGCTGTGCTCTCGCCGCGCCAGCAAATCCATTGCTGAGCGGCGAATGTCGGCAGGGGTTTCCAGCGTGGTGCGGGGGCGCATCAGTCAGCCGGCTCAGTCTTCCAGTTCGGCGTCGCTTTCGCTCTCGGCCTTGGCCTTGCCGGGCTTGGCCAGCAGCTTGTCGCGGATGGCCTTTTCAATCTCTTCAGCCACAGCCTTGTTGTCTTCCAGGAACTTGGCGGCGTTGGCCTTGCCCTGACCGATCTTGCTGCCCTGGTAGCTGTACCAGGCGCCGGCTTTCTCAACCAGGCCAATCTGCACGCCCAGGTCGATGATTTCAGCGTTGTGGTAAATACCGGCGCCGTACAGGATCTGGAACTCGGCCTGACGGAACGGCGGTGCGACCTTGTTTTTCACAACCTTGACGCGGGTCTCGCTGCCAACCACCTCGTCGCCCTCTTTCACCGCGCCGGTACGGCGGATGTCCAGACGCACGGAGGAGTAGAACTTGAGGGCGTTACCGCCGGTGGTGGTTTCCGGGTTACCGAACATGACGCCGATCTTCATGCGGATCTGGTTAATGAAGATAACCAGGCAGTTGGCGTTCTTGATGTTACCGGTGATCTTACGCAGCGCCTGAGACATCAGACGGGCCTGCACACCGACGTGGTGGTCACCCATCTCGCCTTCGATCTCGGCCTTGGGTACCAGTGCCGCTACAGAGTCGACAATGATCACGTCAACGGCGTTGGAGCGCACCAGCATGTCGGTGATTTCCAGCGCCTGTTCACCGGTATCCGGCTGAGAAACCAGCAGGTCATCAACGTTGACGCCCAGCTTGCCGGCGTACTCCGGGTCCAGTGCGTGCTCGGCATCGACGAAGGCACAGGTAGCGCCGTGCTTTTGCGCTTGCGCAATGACCGACAGGGTCAGGGTGGTTTTACCGGAGGACTCCGGCCCGTAGATTTCGACGATACGGCCCTTGGGCAGGCCGCCAATACCGAGGGCGATATCCAGGCCGAGCGAGCCAGTGGAGATAGCCGGAATGGCCTGACGCTCGTGATCGCCCATGCGCATCACGGCCCCTTTGCCAAACTGACGTTCAATCTGACTCAAGGCAGCCGACAGCGCCTTCTTTTTGTTATCGTCCATTTCGCATCCTCTTGGCTTGGGGCAGGCGCCGAAGCGACCGACCGATCAACTACTGTATATTTGGTCAGTATTATTCCACAGAAAAAATGACCCGCCTACCCCCGATATGCAATCAGACTGACGACCGGTTCGCAGCTGTCTTTTCTGCCTCCGACACCAGACGTTCCAGTGCATGCAGCACAGTTTGCGCACGCACCTCGCGGCGACCACCCTGAAAGCGCTTGCATTCACTGACCACCCGGCCATCACTCAGCGCCCAGCCAAACCATACCGTGCCCACCGGCTTTTCGGCGCTGCCGCCATCAGGGCCGGCAATGCCGCTGACAGCCACCGCCATATCCGCCTCAGCCGCCGCCTTGGCTCCCGCGGCCATGGCCAGCACCACCGGCTCGCTGACCGCGCCGTGCGCCTCCAGCGTGGCCGGCTCCACCCCTAGCCAGCGCGCCTTGCTACTGTTGGCGTAGGTGACAAAGCCGGTTTCAAACCACTGCGAGCTGCCTGCGACGCGGGTAATCGCTTCGGCGATGCCGCCGCCGGTGCAGGACTCGGCGGTGCTCACCCGTTGCCCCAGGTGTTCAAGTACACGCCCCAGGCGGGCGGCGGCGGAATCAATCAACGGATCATAATGGGACATGGCACCTTCCTCGACGTGCGTAACAGGACACAGCATGCCAGTTGGCCCGGCGGCTGCACCAGAGCTGGGACCGGCTTTGTCGAGGTTGGTTTCGTGCAGACAGCACAACGCCGGCAGCCCGTTCAAGGCCGCCGGCGTTGTATTCGTGCTCAGGGGCACACGGCGGCGATAGCGCTAGTGTCGTTGCTCAGTACCTCGTTGATCGGCTCTCCGAGCTTGGTCACGGTTGCGGTCAAGGTGCTGCCGTCGACTGTCAGATCAAAGCCGCTCCAGTAGAGACTTACACCACTTCCCTGCTCGCTGTAGGCAGCACTGGAGGCGATGTACTCCTTGGTGGTCTTGGCCGGGCTGCCAAGCTGATTGAACAAGATGCGCGGCTTGCCGTTGGTGGCGCCGTAGTCCAGATCAAACTCGTACTCAGTGCACACAGCCTTATCCAAGCCGGAGTTGTAGGTGCTGTCCTGGGCAATCACTGTCAGGGTTGCCGGCAGTAGCGCGTCCAGCGCATCGATGTAGGCCTGATGTGTGGCATTTAACGGCATCACCTCACTGGCAACATTGACGCCGTCGACCGCGCCTGGCTGATCCTGCAGACGCCAACCGTTCAGCCCCTCGCCTTCTTGCCGGTACAGCAGCAACTTGATGTCGCTGTCACCCACCTTGTAAAGCACTTCGTAATGCGGATTGAAGCGCGGATTGGTCGCGGTTTTGTCGCTCCAGGAGAAGCTGCTGTCCGCCGGGTCCAACTGGTACTTGCCAGCGATATCAATCAAACCGCTGACGCTGTCGATATCCAGGGTCAACTCGTCACCCACGGCCCAGCCATGGCGATTACCCGCCTTGCTGAAATACGGCTGGGTGCTGTAACTGCCGGCCAGATCCAGCAATGCCTGCGGTACATCACCCGTGGTGGGGCTGTAGGGTACGTAGGAGCCGTAGAACACATAGCCTGCGTCACCAAACAGCCCGTCGCTGACGTTCAGCTCGTTGATCACGCCGGTATTGGCGTTGCTCAGCGCATAGCCCAGGCCGGTATTGCTGTCATGCCAGGCGATCTCGACGTGTGATTCGGAGGTGTACACCGGGTTGCTCAGCTCGCTACCGCCCGGCAGGATCAGCCGCCCATCGGCGGTCACCTGATACTCATCAATCACCCCGTCCTGAATCCCTGAGCCGGCGGTGACTTCTTCAAACAGAAACTGATACACGCCCACCAGGCCGGCAGGCACTGTTGCAGCCTCCCGCCCGGGGTCGGTGGTTCCGCCGTTGAGTTCATCCAGCTCGTTTTGCAGGTGAGCCAATGCATCGGCCTGACTGATCAGGGTAATCCCCAGCGCCGCCTGCACCGCGGCAGCAAAGTCTGCCACCGGCAGGTTGAAGTCCAGCGCCGCGGTGGTACTCAACTCGGGAATGACGATACCGTTGTCCGGATTACCATCCTCATCCAGCGTTTGCAGCAGGCGGGCAATATTGATCACCACCGGGTCGTTGATATCCGTACTGCCAGCCAGATCAAGCGGTGTCAGCACGCCCTTGGCAGTCACAGCCGGAAAGACGATATCACCGATACGAAAGGTCACCGTCTCACCTTCCTGGTAGAGGTATTCACCGTCAGCATTGGTGGTGCCGCTGAATTGGGCGGTGCTGTAACTCACCCCGGCAACAGCCGAATCAATCAGGCGGCCGGTTTTACCGGCGGCGGCGCTATCACCACCGCCGCCCCCACCACCACCGCTCAGGCAGGCGGTGAGCGCAAGCGATAGTGGGAGCAGAGCAAGTATTTTCGGTTTCATGGCCAGTTGCCTTCCTTATACATGTACGGCCATTAGAGGGCAGCACGGCAAGGCAGGGCAGCCCCTGAACAGGGGGGTCAATCTGCAGCAGGCGTATCCGACGGAGCAATCGGGACCTGCAGCGCCAGCCACCAGCGTTGCTGCGCACACCCGTGCTGCAGCTCACCACCCAGCTGGCGAGCACGGGCCAGCATGATCTGCAGACCGCGCCCACTGGTGGCTGTTTCAGCCAAGGCAACGCCGTCATTCTCGATCCGCAATTGCAGCATTGCGCCTCCCTGTTGACTCAACTCCACGCGCAGCTCGGTAGGCGTAGCGTGCCGAAGCGCGTTACTGACCGCTTCTCGCAACACTCGGGTCAAATGACTGAACTGCCCGGCACTCAGCAACTGCTCGCCCAATGTCTGTTGCCAATGCAAGGTAACGTCGCTGGCCTGACAACGGCTGGCCGTTTCCTCCTGCCAACGAGCTGCCGCCACATCCAGGCGCACTTCGTGGCCATCCATGCTCTGCAATAACTCGCGCAAATCACGAATCGCCTCGCGCACCAGTTGCCGCGAATCATCCGATGCAGTGTGCAACAGCTGTAGCAGCTTGGCGCCCAAGTCGTCGTGGATATCTTGGCGAATACGATTGCGCTCCTCGGTTGCACCCTCCACCCGAGCGGTCAGCGAGTGCAGTACCAGGCTATCCAGCGACAACACCAAGCGAGCCAGTTGAACGTCCTGACGGGTAAACAGTCGGCGCCCCTGCTCCGCGTGGCGCAGCAGATAGTCCTCCTCTCCCGATGGCCCGGGGACTTGCAGGGCATCTCCATTGTCGACCACCTGGGGGCGCTGCGCCTTATGACTCAGCCGCTCGACACGCAACGGCTGGAATACCGCCAGCAACGCCTGTTCCATGGCGCTGTCGGTGTGGCCACTGCGCTGCGCTTGCAGCATTACCGGCAGTGCCTGCGACAACCAGGTGTCCAGACCACGCTGACGCGACACGGTCAAACGGCCCCAGATAAACTGCCGCACCGGAAAGTAAACCCACCCCACCAAGGCCACCGAGGCGGCCAGTACGGTAGGGCCAGACAGAGTCAGCAGCGACGCTAGCGCCAAGTCCGTAAGCAGCACTGCCAGACCACCCAGTAACCAGCTCCAGATCGAGAACCACCAGCGCTCAAGCTCAAACAGCCGGTAGCGCGTTATCCCCAGCGCCATGCCGGTGTACATAAGTAAAAAGGTAGCCAACAGCGGCCCTTGGGCATGGGGTAAGGCTACCTGCAAAATGACCGGCAAGATCATGCCGGCCGAAAAGAACACCGTACCGGCAAGAATGGATAACAACACCCAGCGAAAAGCCGAACGGTCAGCCGGGCTATTGCGCGTTTGCCGCCACTGCCAGACTGCACCCGACAGTCCGATCATAAAGACGCCAATAACCCACAGATGGAAGCCCTCGACCGGCGAGGCTGTGAGCTGCAGTTGGTCCAGTATCATGCACGAAGCAAAACCACCGTACAGCGCGAGTGGAATCCAGACGGACGGCGCCCGCCGCGGATAACTCCACAGAAAGGCACTGACCGCCGCTGAAAACAGCATGGCGCCACAGTGATTAAGGCCGGACAGAATGCGGAACAGCTCACCGTCAATAAACAGCTCACGCGTGCTGTACACAGCGGCCGTCGAGGATGCCAGCAGGTAACCCAGACCGGACAAGGCAAAGGAGCGGGTCGCCAGGTTGTGCTCCCCCGGGACCCACACCAGCATGCATATCACCATGCCGGCCAAACCACACAGCAGTTGCAGCCAGAACATACCCGGCAACTGCATCAGGCCGCGTGGCAACGGATGTAATGGCTGCTCACTGCCGTCCTGGTAACGCACTTGGAGCGTGCCGGCCTTCAGCGCCTGCAGCAGTTGCGTGTGCTCGGCGAAAAACTGGTTGATATCGCTGTACACCGGCAACACATCCGGCTCCTCAATCACCAGGACCGCGCGAGCCGGCAGCGCCTTGCCACCCACCAGCATCGACTCAACCGGGCGCGGCGCAGCATCCGGACCAGCGGCCAGCAATTGGTCTCCCTGCAGGCTGAATTGCAACTCGCTGGCCGGCAACGAGAGCGCCAACTGAATTATCCAAAAGCCATACAGCAAAATCACCGCCAGCCCGGCGAGTAGCTTAGTCCGCAACGACACCATGCTTAGCAACTCCCTTGCAGCCCCCCACATCAAGGGGGGTTGATCTTGTTTTCATTCGGCGCGACTTTAGGGGAGTCATGGATTCATCCCACGCCGTTTAAAAGCAATAGACGCCATCAAAAAGATACTAATGCCAGTATTGTGCCATCGCACAGCGCATTTTTCAGCAAGGAGCGCGCGAACATGCCAACTACCAACCGGGTATTGATCATTGAGGATGTGCCGCAAGTCGCCGACTGGCTGACACAGCGCTTGCACGAGGCGCTGGGCCAACGGCCCGTCGATCTCGCCTGCAGCTCGGCGCAGGCTAACAACCTGATAAAGCACAACCACTATCAGTTAGCCCTGGTGGATCTGGGCTTACCCGACGGCAACGGCGTTGACCTATTACCGCTGATCAAGAACCAGAGCCCGCAGACGCAGTGCATTGTCACCACCATTTTTGACGACGCCGAGCACCTGTTTGCCGCCCTACGTGCCGGCGCCGACGGTTACCTGTTGAAAGACGAAGAAGAGCAGGCCTTCGTTGCCCAGCTCGGTGGCATCCTGCAAGGCAAACCTCCGCTATCGGCCTCCATTGCCCGGCGCATCCTGGAGCAGTTTCGTCCTGCCCCTGCTCCCCCGGGGGACGCCTTGACGCCAAGGGAGAAGCAATTGCTGCAACTCATCGCCCGCGGCTTGAGTGTCAAGGGCGCCGCCCAGGAGCTACACATCTCCCCTCACACCGCCGCCAGCTACTTGAAGGTCGTGTACCAGAAGCTGCAGGTCAACTGCCGCGCGGAAGCCGCGCTCAAGGCGCTAGACATGGGGCTGCTGGGCGAGCGTCGGTAACGGCACCGCTGCCCAGCACACGGCCCCACTAATAAACCCGGCCGCACAGTAGCGTGGCATTGAGTGGCCCTACTTCCGATTACCCTCCTCCATCAACTCTCTTACCGGGCGAATCTCCACGCTGCCGTAGCGCGCAGGGGGGAATCTTCTGCGCCAGCCGGATGGCTTCGTTGCAGTCGCACGCCTCCAGCATATAAAAGCCCGCCAACTGCTCCTTGGTCTCGGCAAAGGGACCATCGGTGATCAAGGGGCCACCGTCGCGAACCCGTACGGTCGTTGCCGTGTCGGTCGACAGCAGCGGTGCCCCTTCAAGACAATGCCCGCTGGCCTGCAAGCCCGCGACAAAGGCGATGCACTCACGGTTCAGCGCATCCCAATCATCCTGCGACAGCTGCTGCATTTTCTTTTCGTCGCAGTAGACCAGACACAAATATTTCATGGGTTTTCTCCCTCTGCGGGCGCCGCGCCATACAAAGCAGCCTCAAGACTGCGCTGGCCGGGTTCCGATCAGCGAAAAAAGCGCGCCCTGCGGGTCAATGCCAATCACGATAAAGTCGCCACCCGGAATCTCCTACGGCCCGATGACCAGCGTACCGCCAGAGGCATCGCGCCGCCCGCGCTTGCCCAACTGATCAATCGTCTTAAAGCGGCCGACGGACACCAGTCAGGTGCGCGGGTTACCGGGAACACCCTGCTCGGGCCAGTACTTCACAGCCTCTACGAAGGCCTCCTGCAGTGCCTCTTCTGCCACATCGAAGTTGCCATTGAGCAAGCGCAGCAAGGTGGCCAGCACGCGACGGGACTCCCGACGATAAGCTGCCTCAATGTCTGCCTGGATGCTGTCCAACCCCTCTCCTTTTATTACCCGCGATCTGCAGCCGGGCCCCAGTATGGAGCAGGACCAGCACTGCCGCCGCCGGCGCCAGATCAAGCGACACGCAGCGCCGGGGCCTGCTCGGGTCCTATGCGAGAATTCTCTCCCGCCTTCCCCTGCAGGGCGCTGCAACGCCGTGGTAACCTTGCGCCTCACCGGCAACGGCGCCCCGCAAGGGCGCGCCCTCATCCGCAGCGCAAGTCGAGTTATTGATGAAAAAGAGCAAACCCGAAGCCACCGCCCACACACCGATGATGCAGCAGTATTTCAGCATCAAGCAGCAGCACCCCGAGCAGCTGCTGTTCTACCGTATGGGCGACTTTTACGAGCTCTTTTATGACGACGCCAAAAAGGCTGCGCGCCTGCTCGACATTACCCTGACCGCACGCGGCCAATCCGGCGGCCAGCCGATTCCCATGGCCGGCATCCCCTATCACTCAGCCGAGGGTTACCTCGCACGACTGGTGAAGCTCGGCGAATCGGTCGTCATTTGCGAACAGGTGGGCGATCCGGCCACCAGCAAAGGGCCGGTCGAGCGTCAGGTCGCCCGCATCATTACCCCTGGCACCGTCAGCGACGAGGCCCTGCTGGACGAGCGTCGCGACAACCTGTTGGCGGCACTGGTCGGCGCCGAGAAAGGCTTTGGCCTGGCCACGCTGGACATCAATAGTGGCCGCTTTGTGGTCATGGAACTGCGCGGTTGGGAGACCCTGCTGGGCGAGCTGGAGCGTCTAGCACCAGCCGAGCTGCTGATTCCCGACGACTGGGAGAGCAACACTCCAATTGAGCGCCGCCGCGCCGTGCGCCGCCGCGCGCCCTGGGAGTTTGACCAGGACAGCGCCTTCAAGAGCCTGACCCAGCAATTTGGCACCAAGGATCTGGTCGGCTTTGGCTGCAACGACCTGCGCCTGGGCCTGGGCGCCGCCGGCGCGCTGCTCAGCTACGCCAAGGAAACCCAGCGCACTGCCCTGCCGCACATTCGCAGCATCAGCCACGAGCGCTTTGAAGACAGCGTGATCATCGACAGCGCCAGCCGCCGCAATCTGGAAATTGACCAGAACCTGTCGGGCGGGCGCGACAATACCTTGCTCGACGTGCTCGACTACACCGCCACCGCCATGGGTAGTCGCCTGCTCGCGCGCTGGCTGAATCGCCCGTTGCGCGACATGCAGGTGCTCGGTGCCCGCCAGGACAGCATCAGCACCCTGCTGGATCAGCAGTTCTATCTGGACCTGCAGCGTCAGCTCAAAGGCATTGGCGATATAGAACGTATTCTGGCCCGCGTGGCCCTGCGCTCCGCCCGCCCACGCGATCTGGCGCGCCTGCGCGACGCACTGGCGGCGCTACCCGCGCTGCAGGACTGCCTGCAACCGGTTGAAGCACCGCACTTGCGTGCCCTTGCCGAGCAGGTCAGCACCTACCCCGACCTGGCCGAGCTGCTGGCCAACGCGGTGATCGACAATCCACCGGCGGTGCTGCGCGATGGCGGCGTGATCAAGGCGGGCTTTGACGCCGAGCTGGATGAGCTGCAGAACATCAGCGAAAACGCCGGCCAGTATCTGATTGACCTGGAAACCCGCGAGCGCGAGCGCACCGGCCTCAATACCCTCAAGGTTGGCTACAACCGCGTTCACGGCTACTACATCGAGCTGTCGCGCAGCCAGTCGGATCAGGCGCCGGTCGACTACATCCGCCGCCAGACCCTTAAAGGCGCCGAGCGCTTTATCACCCCCGAGCTGAAAGCCTTTGAAGACAAGGCGCTGTCGGCACGCAGCCGCGCACTGGCGCGCGAGAAGCAACTGTACGACGAGCTGCTGGACCGTCTGAACGAAGACCTGGCCGCCCTGCAAACCAGCGCCGCCAGCCTGGCCGAGATCGACGTCCTCTGCACCCTGGCCGAACGCGCAGGCACGCTGGACTACTGCCGCCCACAGTTTATCGAGGGCAGCCAGCTGCATATCAACCAGGGCCGCCACCCGGTGGTGGAACAGGTACTGGAGACGCCCTTTGTTGCCAACGACCTGGAGCTGGACCCGGACACCCGCATGCTGATCATTACCGGCCCGAACATGGGCGGTAAATCGACCTACATGCGCCAGACGGCGCTGATCACCCTGCTCGCGCATATCGGCAGCTTTGTGCCAGCCGCAGCCGTGGAGCTGTCCTGCGTGGACCGCATCTTTACCCGTATCGGCTCCAGCGATGACCTGGCCGGCGGACGCTCGACATTTATGGTCGAGATGAGCGAAACCGCCAATATCCTAAACAACGCCACCGACCAGAGTCTGGTGCTGATGGATGAGGTGGGCCGTGGCACCAGTACATTCGACGGCCTGTCGCTGGCGTGGTCCGCCGCTGAATATCTGGCACGAGCACGCGCCTTTACCCTGTTCGCCACCCACTACTTCGAGCTGACCGGCATGGCCGATACCGATCCGGGCGTGGTGAACGTGCATCTGAATGCCACCGAGCACAACGAGCGCATTGTGTTCCTACACAACGTTCAGCCGGGCCCGGCCAGCCAGAGTTATGGCCTGCAGGTTGCCCAGCTCGCCGGCGTACCGCGCCCGGTCATCGAGCGCGCGCGTGAGCATCTGGCTCAGCTTGAGCAACAAAGCCTGGAGCAGACCAACCGGCCAGTCGGCGCGCAGCATCAGCCCTTCCAGAGTGACTTGTTTGCCAGTGCAGCGCATCCGCTGGTGGAGCATCTGCAGGGCCTGGACGTGGACGATCTCACCCCGCGTCAGGCGCTGGATCTGCTATACAGCATGAAGCGCGAATGGGCCTGACCAAGCAACAAATGATACTTATTTGCATTAAACAGGAGGGATCATGCGTTTATCAGCACAAAAAAGCGCTGAACCCTATACCCTCGAAAAAAAACTGATAGACTACGCGCCAGCTTTTTCTCGCCTAACACGATGGAGACCCGACCATGACCTTTGTTGTTACCGACAACTGCATCAAGTGCAAGTACACCGATTGCGTTGAGGTCTGCCCGGTCGATTGCTTCTACGAAGGCCCGAACTTCCTGGTTATTCACCCGGACGAGTGCATCGATTGCGCCCTGTGCGAGCCAGAGTGCCCTGCCAGCGCGATCTTCTCCGAGGATGAGATCCCTGAAGGCATGGATGAGTACATCGAGCTGAACGCCGATCTGGCCGAAGTCTGGCCGAACATAACCGAGAAAAAAGACTCCCTGCCCGACGCCGAAGAGTGGGATGGCGTACCGGACAAGCTGCAATACCTGGAGCGCTAAGCAGACTACCTGCCTCGCCCCGAAAAACCGGCTCTTGCAGCCGGTTTTTTTATGCGCGTTGTGCAGGTTCCAGGCACAAGGTGCACGTGCGCTTGGCCCGTTTCTGCGGTGGGGTAGTGCAGCATTGGCTGGATCGGAAGGTCTGCGTGAGGCGCTATCATGCGCGGACACGCCTTCGGCTTAGTCCGCCCTACCGGCCCTCACCGCAAGAAGCCGGTTTTTTTAGCGCGTCGTGCAGGTTCCAGGCACAAGGTGCACGTGCGCTTGGCTGCGTTTCTGCGGGCGGGGTACTGCAGCATTGACTGGAGCGAGAGGTCTGCGTAAGGCGCTGTCATGCGCGGACACGCCGTTGGCTTAGTCCGCCCTACCAACGGCAGTCACGAGCCTGCCTGGGGTAACTCTGCAGGGTTGGCGGCGGAAGTAGATAGTCTGGGGGCGGGAGCATCATGCGCGGGCGCGCCTTTGGTTTACTCCGCCCTGCACCAATCTGGCTTACAGGCCGGCCGAAAGGAGCCAAATTTCAGGCAAAAAAAGGGGCCGGTAAACCGGCCCACTCTTTAGTCCCTTCATGCCTTCCGTGTCCAGCCATCCTGGCTTCATCGTCCTGAAAATCCTTGGCTCAAGCTCCCTGCCGAGCAGCGCTGTCCGTCGCGCATGAGTAGATAATAAGCTTTTCAGGACTGAGCGCAAGCATCGAATGACATTCATTTTCACGCCATGCCTAAACTTAAAACCTTTTAAATCAATGGCTTACTAAAAACAACAGAAAAAAACACCGCTAGCCCACGCACCTTAGTGTCAAAGGCGTACACATCTTGTAGGAAATCTCTTACAAATAAATTGCCTAAAAAAAATCCGGGCATAAAAAAACCGGCTGCGAGAGCCGGTTTTTTTGGAGCAAGGCTGGCTGTCGGGTAAGGAGCAGCCATTACTGGCTACCCCTCCCCTAAGAACCGTACGTGCAAGTTTCCCCGCATACGGCTCAAGCCTTTGTGAACCCCTTCATATCTGAAGGAGCCAGCGCCTCACTGTGTAACTGCCGATGACAGTTGGGGTGCAACAACACCAAGTTACCCAGCTCATCACCTCCGCCCTTGTGCCGCTCGATAACATGGTGAATGTTCCACCCGCTTTCGAACGTTATCAACTGCCTGCACATCGGACATCGCTTGCTCTGGGCTAGCCACAACGTAAGCGTCTTCCGTTTCCCCTCGTCCGAGCGTCGCCACGCATATTCCAGCCGTTGCTCGAAGTACATCTCGTCCTCGGGGGCATAAGGGTTAGCTTCTGCCGTGATTTTGGTGTGCCGCTTTATCGGCGTATCGCTGGCGTACAACAAGTGCAGCAGTTTGCCGTCAGGCTGTATTCCGGTGAAGACCCAGTTGCGTGCGTATTCCACGCTGACTCGGACACCCATTCCACGCGCATCCGGACAGTGATTCCAGGCTGATCCGGACACTTATTCCACGAGTATCCGGACACCGATTCCACGGCCATTCGGACACTTTTCAGGCAAGCAGCGACGCAGGATAACTCACTATCATCGGCCTCTTTTTCGAAGCGAAGGGGTCATTGTGGAGCGTTTATCTATGCGTAAGATTCGAGAGGTGCTGCGCCTCAAGTTCGACTGCGGTCTGTCCGTCCGCAAAATCGCCCGCAGCCTTGGCGTTGGCCGCAGCACCGTCGGCGACTATCTCAGCCGCTTTGCCGCCAGCGGCCTCACTTGGCCCTGTGCGTTGTCCGATGTTGAGCTGGAACAGCAGCTGTTCCAGCCGACCCCGGTGGTACCCAGCGAGCAGCGGCCACTGCCCGATTGGTCTTGGGTACATGCCGAACTGCGCCGCCCTGGCGTGACCCTGGCACTGCTCTGGCAGGAATACCGGCTGGTGCACCCGCAGGGCTATCAGTACAGCTGGTTCTGTGACCACTACCGGGCCTGGCAGGGCAAGCTGGATGTGGTGATGCGCCAGGAGCACCGCGTCGGCGAGAAGCTGTTCGTCGACTACGCCGGGCAGACGGTACCGGTGATCGACCCCCACAGCGGCGAGATCCGTCAGGCGCAGGTGTTTGTCGCAGTGCTCGGCGCTTCCAGCTACACCTTCGCCGAGGCCACCTGGTCGCAGCAGTTGCCGGACTGGCTGGGCTCCCATGCCTGCTGCTTCGCCTTCCTTGGCGGAGTGCCGGAGATCGTGGTGCCGGACAACCTGCGCAGTGCGGTGAGCAAGGCCCATCGTTACGAGCCGGACATCAACCCCAGCTACCGCGACCTGGCCGAGCACTATGGCGTGGCGGTAGTGCCGGCGCGGGCGCGTAAGCCTCGCGACAAGGCCAAGGCCGAGGTTGGCGTGCAGGTGGTCGAGCGCTGGATCCTCGCCGCCCTGCGCCATCGCCAGTTCTTCTCCCTGGACGAGCTCAACACCGCCATCGCTGTGTTGCTGGAGCGGCTCAATCATCGGCCCTTCAAGAAACTGCCGGGCTCCCGCCAGTCGGCCTTCAACAGCCTGGATCGTCCGGCCCTGCGCCCGCTGCCGGAGCAGCCCTACGTCTACGCCGAGTGGAAGAAAGCGCGAGTGCACATCGACTACCACGTCGAGGTCGACGGGCATTACTACTCGGTGCCCTACCAGCTGGTGAAAAAGCAGCTGGAGGTTCGCCTGACGGCCCGCACCGTAGAGTGCTTCCACGCCAACCAACGGGTGGCCAGCCACGTACGCTCCCAGCACAAGGGCCGTCACAGCACGCAGATCGAGCACATGCCCAAGAGCCATCGCGAGCATGCCGAGTGGACGCCGCAACGGCTGATCCGCTGGGCTGAACAGACCGGCCCGAACACCGCCGGGGTCATAGGCCACATCCTCGAACGGCGCGTCCATCCACAGCATGGCTACCGCGCCTGCCTGGGCATCCTGCGCCTTAGCAAGGCCCATGGCGAAGTGCGTTTGGAGCTGGCCTGCCGACGCGCCCTGAGCCTTGGCGCGTGCAGCTACAAGAGCCTCGAATCCATCCTGCGTCAGGGTCTGGAGAGCCTACCCTTGGCGCAACAGAACCTGCCCCTACTGCCGGACGACCACGCCAACCTGCGCGGTCCCGGCTACTACCACTGAACAAAGGAATCCCACCATGCTGCCCCATCCAACCCTGGACAAGCTCCAGACCCTGCGCCTCAATGGCATGCTTAAGGCCCTCGCCGAGCAACTGAAAACCCCTGACATCGACAGCCTGAGCTTCGAGGAGCGTCTTGGCCTGCTGGTCGACCGTGAACTCACCGAACGCGACGACAAGCGCCTGAGCAGCCGCCTGCGCCAGGCCAGGCTACGCCACAACGCCTGCCTCGAAGACATTGACTACCGCAGCCAGCGAGGGCTGGACAAGGCGCTGATCCTGCAACTGGGCAGCGGTCAGTGGTTGCGCGACGGACTCAACCTGATCATCAGCGGTGCCACCGGCGTGGGCAAGACCTGGCTGGCCTGCGCTCTGGCTAATCAGGCCTGCCGGCAAGGCTATAGCGTGCGCTACCTGCGCCTGCCACGTCTGCTGGAGGAACTGGGACTGGCCCATGGCGACGGGCGCTTCACCAAGCTGATGAATGCCTACGCCAAGACCGACCTGCTGATCCTCGATGACTGGGGGCTGGCCCCGTTCAGCGCTGAACAGCGCCGCGACATGCTGGAGCTACTGGACGATCGCTACGGCCAGCGCTCGACCTTGGTGACCAGCCAGATGCCAGTGGATAACTGGCACGAACTGATTGGCGACCCGACTCTAGCCGACGCCATCCTCGATCGCCTGGTGCACAACGCTTACCGGATCAACCTCAAGGGCGAATCGATGCGCCGCCGGCCAAAGCAGTTGACTGCACCGAGCACCTCGGACTAAGAATGCCACCCCTGCGTCGCTGCGCTCCGACTGCCTGTCCGGATGAGCGTGGAACGACTGTCCGGATAAGCCTGGACTGGGTGTCCGAATGGCGTGGAATCCGCAGTTGCGTGCTGCCACGCGCTTAAAGTACTTCCCCTTGACCCAACGTTTGTGGCGATTTCCATGTCGCCGCCTGCACCACCGCCAAAGCAATTTCCAGATACGGTAATCCACGTAGTTGAACGTCTGTTTAGCAACAATCGACCGGTGATAGTTGACCCAACCACGAATTACCGGATTGAGTCGCCTGATCAACAGACTGGCTGATGCCGCCCTGCATTCATCAACAATTGCCTTAACCTTCGCCAGAAATGCTGTCACGTTCTTGTGAGCAGGCTTTATAAGCAGCTTGCCACCGTACTTGCGAACATTCTGACCGAGGAAATCAAACCCAGCCGATACATGCGTCAGTAGTGTTTTCTCCGCCGAAAGGCTCAACCCCCGCTCAGCCATAAAGGCTTCGACGATCGGTTTCACCTCATGCTCTAGCAACTCTTTCGAGATACCAGTGATGACGAAGTCGTCTGCGTACCGCACATAGTTCACCTTGGTCTTGTAGCTGGCTTTGGTGTTTTTCTTCCCGAAGTGGGATTCAAGTACCTTTTCCAATCCATCAAGTGCCAAGTTGGCTAACACCGGCGAGATGATTCCGCCTTGTGGGGTTCCTGCCTCGGTAAGGCTGAATTGCCCGGATTCCACGTACCCTGCCTTCAACCACTTCCCGAGGATCACCTTGTCCATAGGAACATGAGCGATCAACCAGTCGTGACTGATATTATCGAAACACCCCTTTATGTCTCCCTCCATGACCCACTGCGCAGAATGCTTGCGACTGAGATTGACGAACAACTGCTCAATCGCATCTGCCGTAGATCGGTGGGGACGAAAGCCATAGGAGTTCCGGTCTGCTGTGGTTTCCGATACCGGCTCTAGCGCCAACAGGTATAGCGCCTGCATTGCTCGATCCAGCATCGTTGGTATCCCCAGCGGTCTGCGTTGACCATTAGTTTTGGGTATGTAAACCCTCCGCAGTGGCCTGGGCTGGTAGCCCGTACGCTTCAACCGGGAAACAGCTCTCCATTTGCTTTCAGGCGTGCTCCAGGTTTCCCCGTCGACACCAGGAGTCCTACGACCCCTGTTTTCAGTGACTCGCTTCACCGCCAATACCTTGGCTGCGAACGAGCGAACCAACATACGTTGCAGGGCTTTCACCCGGCGCCATTGTTGATTCTTGGCTGCCTTCGCGATTCGTACCTGTAGCCCTCTCACCTGTCGATGGCTGGTTTCCCAGTCAATCGAATGCCAACTGGCTGTCAGATGGGAGGATGCAGGTACTGCTGTTTGTGCCGTACTCATCTTGCGTTCCTCCAGAAAGATTTCCCGGAGGGCAGCAGACGCACAAGCCCCTTGCGGGGAGTGAGTTCACTGCCCCGTAAGGGATTTCATTTGATAGATGCCGCCAGTTAGACCGGCAAGCACCTCTTCTTGATGGCTTTACATGCCGTTTCGCGATCAAAGACCTGTCGGAAGTCAGCACCGTTTCCAGTCAGGGCATACCCCCTATCCAGTCCATTACAGCCTGGCATTCGCTTTTTCCGACATCCTCTGCCCGCACTTCCATAGGCCTCCCTTGCGGTTAGCTTGCCTCTGACATAACGGTCAGTGGCGAAAATACGGGTTTACCGAGTTCCATACCTGTCACGAGGAAGGGTTAGGTCCTGCCTATTCACCGATGACTTATTGTCAGCGTGTCCCCAGATGTAAAAGAGACAACCAGTCATGCACCATTTTGGTCGAAGCCTGTCAGCAACTTTGGCTCCATGCGGTTGACGGTGTTTATCAGCAGTTCACTTACGTTGACCATACCAACCAGCCTAGCGTCGCCCCCGCGTGTTGCTCGCAGGTTTTGCATGGCACCTCACGGTGACCACACACCACAGACATCGTGGGACTACATTGTCAGGAAGCTTCGCACCCCACCGTTACCAGTGACGCACTATCCCTAGGCTACTTTTGGCTGAACAAAAGGTCTCACCACCATCTACCTAACGGCTTCAGGCTGAGACAATGACAGATACAGCTTGCGCCCATAGAGAGCTGCCAAGCAGTCTTAAACGAGGATCCCTTGCCAGCCAATTCGACAATGGCTTACAAGAGAATTTTGAGCGGGTAATGCTCCAAATTCAGGACGCACCTACCCTGTAACGATCACCTTTTGGGTGTCCGAAACCGGGCAAGTTGCCCGGATCCGGGTTTTAGATGCTATTTTCTGCGGGAAAGTGGCCTCCAAAGATACTGGAGACCACTGGATGTAGCCCGCTAGGCTAGCTACCTACAGCGACTCTCGTCGCACTACATCATGCCGCCCATGCCACCCATACCACCCATGCCGCCCATGTCAGGCATTGCAGCCGGCTTCTCTTCCGGCAGCTCGGCGATCATGGCTTCAGTGGTGATCATCAGGCTGGCTACGGACGCAGCAGCCTGCAGCGCGCTGCGGGTTACCTTGGCCGGGTCCAGAATACCCATTGCGATCATGTCACCGTATTCGCCGGTAGCAGCGTTGTAGCCGAAGTTACCTTCGCCACCGCGTACTTTTTCCAGCACAACAGCGGCTTCTTCACCGGCGTTGGCAACGATCTGACGCAGCGGCGCTTCAACAGCGCGGCGCAGCAGCTTGATACCGACGTTCTGGTCTTCGTTGTCGCCAGTCAGACCGTCGATGGCAGCCAGGGTACGGACCAGGGCAACACCGCCGCCAGGAACCACACCTTCTTCTACCGCAGCACGAGTAGCGTGCAGCGCGTCTTCTACGCGGTGCTTCTTCTCTTTCATTTCAACTTCGGTAGCAGCGCCAACCTTGATTACGGCAACACCGCCAGCCAGCTTGGCCAGACGCTCTTGCAGCTTCTCACGGTCGTAGTCGGAGGTGGTGTCTTCAACCTGCTTGCGAATCTGGTTAACGCGGGCTTCGATGTCAGCCTTGGCGCCAGCGCCGTCAACAACAGTGGAGTTGTCCTTGTTGATCTGAACGCTCTTGGCTTGACCCAGGTGCTCCAGAGTAGTGGTTTCCAGGCTCAGGCCAACTTCTTCGCTGATCACAGTACCACCGGTCAGGATGGCGATGTCCTGCAGCATGGCCTTACGACGGTCGCCGAAGCCCGGTGCCTTGACAGCAGCAACCTTGACGATGCCGCGCATGTTGTTGACAACCAGAGTAGCCAGCGCTTCGCCTTCAACGTCTTCAGCAACGATCATCAGCGGACGACCAGCCTTGGCAACGGCTTCCAGCACCGGCAGCAGTTCGCGGATGTTGGAGATTTTCTTGTCGACCAGCAGGATGTACGGGTTGTCCAGGTCAGCGGACATGGTTTCCGGCTTGTTGACGAAATAGGGAGACAGGTAGCCGCGGTCAAACTGCATGCCTTCAACAACAGACAGTTCGTTTTCCAGGCCGGAACCTTCTTCAACGGTGATGACGCCTTCTTTACCAACGCGGTCCATAGCTTCGGCGATGATGCTGCCGACGGACTCGTCAGAGTTGGCAGAGATGGTGCCTACCTGGGCGATGGCCTTGGAGTCGGCACAGGGCTTGGCCAGATTTTTCAGCTCGGCAACGATACCAGCGGTGGCTTTGTCGATACCGCGCTTGAGATCCATCGGGTTCATGCCAGCAGCAACCGCTTTCAGACCTTCGGTAACGATAGCCTGAGCCAGTACGGTAGCAGTGGTAGTACCGTCACCAGCGTCGTCATTGGCGCGGGAGGCAACGTCTTTGACCAGTTGGGCGCCCATGTTTTCGAACTTGTCTTTCAGTTCGATTTCTTTGGCAACGGAAACACCGTCTTTAGTGATCAGCGGCGCGCCGAAGCTGCGCTCGATCAGCACGTTGCGGCCCTTCGGACCCAGGGTAGCTTTTACTGCGTTGGCCAGCGTGTTGACGCCGTCCAGCATTTTGTTGCGACCGGAAATACCGAATTTAACTTCTTTTGCAGCCATGATTGCTTTCCTTCAAATGAATTCGTTAAGGGGTTAGCGGCGGCTGGATCAGCCTTCGATTACACCGTAGATTTCGGACTCGCTCATGATCAGCAGGTCTTCACCATCAACCTTGATGGTGTTGTTGCCGGAGTAAGGACCGAATACCACCTTGTCGCCTTCTTTGACGGCGAGCGCACGAACTTCACCGTTGTCTTGCAGACGCCCGGTACCTACAGCAACGATAACGCCGGTATTCGGCTTTTCAGCGGCCGAACCGGGCAGCACGATACCGCCAGCGGTCTTGGTTTCTTCTTCGCTGCGACGAACGACTACGCGATCGTGTAACGGACGAATTTTCATCGTTGTGTGTCTCCCAATAAATGATCTCAAATGCCGGAAGCCGGCGTTCTTGCGTTGTAATCCGAACCCGCTAGGCGAGTTCGAGTGACGGGCCGCACGGCCCGTCGCTGTTCGTGGCCCCACCCTTTCGCGGGGCCAGCCAAACCGGTGATTTCTAGATAGGGCTTGGCAAGGCGATTTCAAGAGCAGGTGCAGAATTTTTTTTCAGTCGCGCTCAACCCGACGATCCGGCCGCACCTGGGACGGATCGTCCGGCTGCCATTCACCCTCAATGATGGTGGTGTTGCCACGACGCCAGACTGTGGGGCCGCCCGGCTCACCAGGGGCAGGCTTGCCACGCGAAACCAGCGCCATGACCAGGCAGGCGACGGCCAGGGTATCGGTAATCAGGCCCGGAATCATCAGCAGCACACCGGCCAGCAACCACCACATGCCGGTTTTCAGTACCGCAAAGGGCGAGCGGTTCTCCGCCATGCGGATCTGCAGTTGTTGCAACATCGACCAGCCCTGGCGCTGGATCAGCACCAGACCCAACAGGCCGGTACCCAGCACCCAAAGCAGGGTTGCGCCGACCCCGATGCGCTGGCCAAGCAGGATAAGGCTGGCCAGCTCCATAAAGGGAAGGAGCAGAAGAAGGAATCTGAACAGGGGCATACGCACCTCGTAATGGACAGGTTCTTGATATATGGGTATGACCGTCGCGGCTTTCAAGGTTCCTGCCAATCAGTGGTCGGCCTGCTGCCCAAAGTCAGATGCCAAGACATAGTCATAAAGTGACTTGAATGCAGGCTCAGGTCTTCAAAGTCAGCTAAATCTGGTGCATGCTTGCGCACCTATTCCAACTACCCATTGCGAGGAGTGTCTGATGCAACTGCAAGACAGCGTGATCATCATTACCGGTGGCGGCCAGGGCCTGGGCCGGGCCATGGGCGAGTTCCTGGCGGCCAAGGGAGCCAAGCTGGCGCTGGTCGATCTCAACCAGGAGGCGCTGGATGCTGCCGTTGCAGCCTGCAAGCAGGCTGGTGGCGATGCGCGCTCCTACATCTGCAACGTTGCCAACGAAGAGCAGGTTACCCACATGGTGAACCAGGTTGCCGACGACTTTGGCGCCATTCACGGCCTGATCAACAATGCCGGCATCCTGCGCGACGGTCTGCTGCTGAAGGCAAAAGACGGCCAGATCCAGAAAATGAGCATGGCGCAGTGGCAGTCGGTCATTGACGTCAACCTGACCGGCGTCTTCCTGGGCACCCGTGAAGTGGCGGCCAAGATGATCGAGCTGGGCACCCCGGGCCTGATCATCAACATCTCCTCAATCTCCCGCGCCGGCAACATCGGTCAGTCCAACTACTCCGCCGCCAAGGCCGGTGTGGCTGCAATGACCGTAACCTGGGCCAAGGAGCTGTCGCGCTATGGTATCCGCGTTGCCGGTATCGCTCCCGGCTTCATCGAAACCGAGATGACCGGCAGCATGAAGCCGGAAGCACTGGAGAAGATGACCTCCGGTATTCCGCTCAAGCGCATGGGCAAGCCGGCAGAAATCGCCCACTCGGCAGCCTACCTGTTCGAGAACGACTACTACACCGGTCGCGTACTGGAACTGGACGGCGGTCTGCGCATCTAGAACCAGGTAAAGAGGCCGTGCCGGTGACGTCTGTCGCCGGCACGGCCTCTTGCTACCAGCCCACACCCAGCCCCAGGGTGTAGGTAGTGTCGTGATACCCGGTGTCATCCGTGGTATTGAGGTAATCCCACTCCCCTTTGATGCTCAGCGACGCCCAACTGGTCAGGCGATAGCGCAGCCCCAGCTCAGCATCCATCAGGTAACGTACCGACGGATCATCCGGCAACTGCGTTTCTGCGTTATGAAACAGCTCAAAGCGCTTGCCGAACAGGTAGCGCCGATAATCCCACTGCAGCCCCAATGCGTCGTACTTGTCGCGCGTGCCGTCGCGTTGTTCGGTCCACCAGCGGCTTGCCAGCACCGAGGTTTCAAAGCGCCCCAGCGCGTTGTTCCACCACTGATAACCGGGGCCGGTGCCAAATTGACGCTGGCGGGCCAGCTCCTCGAGATGGTCGCGCTTGTAGCGCAAGCGGCTGGACCAGAACCACTGGTCGGTAAGAAAGCGGTTCAGGTCGTAGGAGGCGTCCAGCGTATGGCTGGTCTCCACGTCATCGGTATAGTCACGGTCATAATCCAGCGCCACGTCATGCCGCCAGCGGCCGTGCTGCAGGCTGGAGGCCAGATCGATATCGATCTCACGCTTCTCGTTGCCGGAGGTGTCCTTGAGGTCCAGCTCTGCGGTGATGTCGCCCTCCCAGACCATGTCATGCACCACCGGCCTGGGTACCAGCAAACGCTGGATCGACGAGATCTGCGTTGCTACCGGCCTGCGATTGGGCACGCGCAGCATGACCTCGCCCGGCGCTTCGGCTTCAGCCAGCTGGACGGTGTACTCATTGCCGTTCTTCAGGCGAACCAGCACCGGCTCTTCGCTGGTAAAGGTGCGCACCCGAGCAATGTCGACCGACACCGTACCGGCGTATTCGGTGCGCAGCACCAGCTTGCCGGCATCGAGAAACTCCACCTTGCCGCTTACACGATCCCCATTGTCGAGCCACAGCGTATCGGCGACACTGCCCATCGAAACCACAGCCAACAGCGAACCCACTACCACCTGACGCAACATCATCAACGCGCACCCTGATAAGTCGAGAAAACAGAAAACCTTGCATGAATGACCAGCAAATGCCCCGCACGTTCCGGGCCGAGACGCCGGACCCGCGCCGAGATGCCTTCTTTCTGGCGTTGGCCAGCATCCCGCCGGGCCGCGTCACCAGCTACGGCAGACTGGCGGCGCTGGCCGGGCTGGGCCGAGGCGCACGGCTGGTCGGACGCTGGTTGGGGCAGCTCCCTGAGGGCTCAAGCCTGCCGTGGCATCGCGTGCTCAATAGCCAGGGCAAGCTGTCACTCGGCGCTGATACACCAGCCGGACGGGAACAACGGGCCCGCCTGAGCGCCGAAGGCGTACTGGTGCGCAATGGTCGCGTCAACCTGCAACACTATGGCTGGCCAGATGCCTGAGCCAGCGCCACAAGGACACCCATGAGTCTCGACACCACCCGGCAACCCCCAGAGCAGGCCCACGAGGGGCTGCGAGTCTACCTCAAGCCGCGCGTCATCGGCATGCTGTTCCTCGGCTTTTCCGCCGGTCTGCCACTGTTGCTGGTTGGCGGCACCTTCAGCGCCTGGCTGCGCGACATTGGCGTGGAGCTGGCGTCTATCGGCTTTCTCAGCTGGGTGGGCATGGCGCACTCGATCAAGGTGCTCTGGGCACCACTGATCGATCGTCTGCCTGTACCCGTGCTGACGCGGCTGCTCGGACGCCGCCGCAGCTGGATGCTGTTGGCGCAGCTGGTGATTGCCGGCGCCCTGCTTGGCATGTCATTGAGCAACCCGTTGGAGCACCTAGAGTGGGTTGCGCTCTGGGCCGTGCTGGCCGCCTTTGGCTCAGCGACCCAGGATGTCGCCATTGACGCCTACCGGGTCGAAGCCGAAGCGCGCCACCGGCAGGCGGCCATGGCGGCCACCTACGTCACCGGCTACCGCGTGGCGATTCTGGCGGCAGGCGCTGGCGCCCTGCACATTGCCGCTCTGCAAGACTGGAGCAGCGCTTATGCGCTGATGGCTGGTTTGATGCTGGTGGGGCTGATCACCACGCTGTGCATCGCCGAGCCCGAGGTCCACGCCAACCAGGAGGCAGAGATCGCCGAGCGCGCCCTCAGCCAGCAACTCGGCAACACCGGCAGCGGCTGGCGCGGAGCGCTCTCGCGATGGGCAACCAACGCCTTTGTCGCCCCCTTCACCGAGTTCTTTGGTCGCTATGGGCGCGTTGCCATAGTCATTCTGCTGTTTGTCGCCACGTTCCGTATCAGCGACATTTTCATGGGCACCATGGCCAACCCCTTCTACCTGGACATCGGCTTCAGCAAGGAGCAAATCGCCAATATCGCCGCTGCCTTCGGCCTGGCCATGACGCTGGGCGGTGCAGCGCTGGGCGGCTTTATGGTCGCGCGCTTCGGCATTGCGCCCATTCTGATCCTGACCGCCTTTATGGCACCGGCAACCAACCTGATATTCGCCTGGCTGGCCTATCTCGGCCCCGAGCCGCAGGGGCTGGTGCTCGCGATCATCGCCGACAACATCACTGGTGGCCTGGCCATTTCTGTCTTCATCGCCTATCTGTCGAGCCTGACCAACACCGCCTACACCGCGACGCAGTACGCCCTGTTCAGCTCACTGATGACCCTGCCCGGACAGTTTGCCGCCGGTTTTACCGGCCTGCTGGCCACCCAGCTGGGCTGGATCGGCTTCTTCTGCGTGACCGCGCTGACCGGCCTGCCAGCGATCATCCTCGCCTTTGCCCTGCTGAAACTGGCGCATCCGGATCACGTTGCCCGCCCCGGCATCGACTAAGCGCAAATAACCAAAGCCCATAACGCAGAAAACCCGGCCGGAGCCGGGTTTTCTGTACAGCGCTGATGATTACTCTGCTGCCGCTTCGGTAACCATGTGCACGGTGCGCTGCGGGAAGGGAATGGTGATCCCCTGTGCGTCGAAGGCTTCCTTGGCCTGCTCCTGGATATCCCAGAACACGCCCCAGAAATCTTCGGTCTTGGTCCACATGCGCAACGACAGGTTCACCGAGTTGTCGCCCAGCGACACCAGCCAGACAACGGCCTCCGGGTCTTTCAGCACGCGACTGTCGGCTGCAGCCAGCCCAAGCAGAATGGAGCGCGCCTTTTTCACGTCGTCGCCGTAATCAATGCCGATGTTCAGGTCGACCCGGCGGGTCGGCTGACGTGAGTAGTTGATGATATTGCCGTTGGACAGGCTGCCGTTCGGGATGATCACGGTCTTGTTGTCCGGCGTTTTCAGAATGGTGTTGAAGATCTGAATGCTGTCGACGGTACCGCCAACGCCCTGGGCTTCGATGTACTCACCAGCGCGGAACGGACGCAGGAACAGAATCAGCGCGCCGCCGGCAAAGTTGGCCAGGCTGCCCTGCAATGCCAGGCCAACGGCCAGACCGGCAGCACCCAACATGGCAATGAACGAGGTGGTTTCGATACCGACCATGCCGGCAACGGTAATCAGCAGCAGGACCTTCAGGGCAATCGACACCAGCGCGGACACAAAGCCGTGCAGCGTAGGCTCGACGTTGCGCTTGTTCATCACGGCGTCCATCGCCTTGACCACGCGACCAACCAGCCACCAGCCGATGACAAGCGTCAGCAGTGCCAGAAACAGCTTGCTACCGTATTCGATCACCAGCGGCAGCCAGGCTTCCTCCAGCCCCTGCAGCTTCTCCATCAATTGTTCCATTACATTCCCCTTTTGCTTCTAAAAATATCCGACTGAAATTCAGTCGCGAAAATTGTTGTACTGCAGCGGCATCTCCAGCTCGCTGCCGCGCAGTAGCGCCATCACATTCTGCAGGTCGTCACGCTTCTTGCCCGTTACCCGTACCTGTTCACCCTGGATAGCTGCCTGTACCTTGAGCTTGGAGTCCTTGATCAAGGCAACGATTTTCTTGGCAAGTTCCTTGTCGATACCTTCCTTGAGCTCCACAGTCTGCTTGACCTGCTTGCCTGAGGCAAAGGGTTCATTGGCCTTCAGGCAGCGGATATCGATGTTGCGTTTGGTCAGACTCAGCTCGAGAATCTGCATCATCTGATCGAGCTGAAAGTCGGCATCACCGATCAGGGTGATCTGCTGCTGCTTGTCGTTGAACTCGAAGCTGCCCTTGCCGCGCAGATCGTAACGCCGCTCCAGCTCTTTCTTGGCGTTATCCACCGCGTTGGTCACTTCATGTTTGCCCAGTTCGGACACCACGTCAAAGGACGGCATGCATCTACCCCTAAATCGCAAATATATGATGTTGATTGCAAAACAACAGTATACCCTCGTGGCATTATAACGAGATTGCTTAACGTCCAGCAGGGAGCACCTCATGCCGAATCCCCAACTCAGTATTCTGGTGGTTGATGACACCAAGTTCAGCAGCGCGGTCATCGGCCACACACTGAGCCAGGCCGGCTATAACGACATTCGCTTCGCCAGCTCGGCCATGGATGCCTTGAGCATGCATGAAGAGCGCCCCGCCAGCGTCATGGTCGCCGACTGGCTGATGCCCGAAATGGACGGCCTGGAGCTGACCACCCGCATCCGCCAGCTGGACGAGCAGGCCGACCATTACACCTACGTGGTACTGCTGACGGCCCGCGAAGGTGACAACGTCCTCAGCGAAGCCTTTGATCGCGGCGTCGACGACTTCATCAGCAAGTCGTCGATGAACGAGCAATTGCTACCCCGCATTTTCGCCGCCGACCGCACCTCGCAGCTGATCAACCGCCTGCTGGATGAAAACCGCCTGCTGGCGACCAACAACGCGCAGCTCGAAGAGCACAACCTGGTTGATCGCCTGACCGCCATTGGCAACCGTCGCTATCTGCTGCAGCGCCTCAGCGACGCCCTGCGCAGCGTCGAGTCACGCGGCGGCGCCTGCTGCCTGGTCGTCATGGGCGTACAAAACCTGTCCAGCCTGAGCGAGCGCTTTGGCGATACCGTACGCCAGGAAGTGCTGCGCGGCACCGCACGCCGCCTGCAGCAGCTGGTGCGCCCGACGGATGTTATCGCCCGTGTCGACAGCAACGCCTTTGCCATTCTCACCCTGGCTGACGAGGCGAGCGATCTAAAACCGGCCAGCTTCCGCCGCCTGCACGACGGCCTGAACCTGAAAGCCTTCAAGACCAGCGAAGGGTATCTGTCCATTCGTGCCGGCATGGTGCTGTGCACCCTGACCGACAAACAGGCACTGCCCGAGCCAGAACAGATGCTGGAGCAGGTCGAGGCCAAACTGACCGAAGCCTACGAAACCAATCTGATTACCGAAACCCGGCTGTCCTGAGCCCGTGCTGTACATTCTTGGTGCCGGCAGCCTCGGCCTGCTCTGGGCCGCACGCCTGCAGCAGGCCGATATCGCCTGCCGGGTGATAGTGCGCAATGCCGAGCAGCTGCAAGCGTGGCAGCAACGTAGCAACCGCCTGCGGTTCAACGACGACACCGGCAACCACACGCTGACGCTGAATTTTGAAACGCCCGATACCGCACGGATGATCCGTCACCTAATTGTCGCCACCAAGGCGCACTCGGCGCTTGAGGCGGTCAGGCAACTACGGCATCGTCTGCGCCCAGCCGGCGACATCCTGATGCTGCAAAACGGGCTTGGCTCCCAGCAGGCCGTCGCCCAGGCCTGCCGGGCGCAGCAGGTATTCGCCGCCAGCGTCACCGACGGCGCCTGGCAACCGGCGCCGGGCGAGCTAACCTGGGCCGGCCGCGGCAGCTCGGTTGTCGGTCCGCTCGACACCGGCACGCCCTGCCCGGAATGGCTCAATCGCCTCTCGACCGCCCTGTTCGACTGGCGCTGGCAGACCCCGATCATGCCAACGCTGTGGCGCAAGCTGGCAATCAACTGCGCCATCAACCCCTTTACCCTGATCTATGACTGTCACAATGGCGAGGTACCAGCACAGGCCGGCGCCTGGCTGGATAGCTGCCTGGCAGAACTGCAGGAGCTGCTAAACCTGAAGGGCGTGACAGAAGACCTCGCCCCACTGGTGCACGACGTCATTCGCAGCACCGCCGCCAACAGCTCCTCCATGCGCCAGGACCTGCACGCCGGCCGGCGCACCGAGATCGACTACATCCTTGGCTACGCCTGCCGCCAAGCGAGCCAACACGGGCTGCAAGTACCCGCACTGGAACGCTTGCTCGACGCGGCCAAAGACTGCCTGCGGCAGCATCAGCTACCCACCGACTGAGCGCTGGCGGGTTAGACTCCACATTTCCACTCAACCGGAGAGCATTTCATGGGCTACCGCCTCAGCAAACTCTATACGCGCACCGGCGACGGCGGCGAAACCGGCCTTGCCAATGGGGCGCGCATTGGCAAGGACCATCCGCGCGTGGAGGCGATGGGCGATGTTGACGAGTTGAATTGTCAGCTTGGCCTGCTGCTGAGTCAGCTGGATGCACCCGAACTGAGCGAGCTGAAAACCCACCTGATCCCCCTGCAGCACCGCCTGTTCGACCTGGGCGGTGAACTAGCCGTGCCCGGGCACGACATTATTGACGCCAGCGATGTCTCAGCGCTGGAAACACTGATCGATCACTACAACGCATCACTGGCGCCCCTGGAGAACTTTATCCTGCCCGGCGGCTCACCGCTGATCGCGCAGGCGCACCTGGTGCGCAGCGTATGTCGCCGTGCCGAACGTCATTATCTGGGGTTGGCGGTACTGGAAGAGGTCAACAATCAGTCGGCGATCTATCTCAACCGCCTGTCTGACCTGCTGTTTGTGGTGGCCCGCAGCATTGCTCGGCTGCAGGCCACAGAGGAAGTGCTCTGGGCGCCGAAGCCCAAGCCAGAGGCCTGAGCACGGCGCCGTTTGCCTAGACCTTGAAAGCGTTAATAATGCCCTGCAGGGACTGCACCAGCTGACCCATGCGGCCACTGGCTTCCTCAGCCCGGCGGGCGCCAGCAGCGGTGCGCTCGCCGGCTTCGTTGATCTGCACGATATTCTGGTCGATATCGTGGCTGACCACCGTCTGCTGCTCGGCCGCCGCAGCAATCTGCTGGCTTTGATCAACAATCTGGGTCACAGCCTTGAGAATGCTGTCCAGCCCCTGCTGCACACGCAGCGACGCATCCACGGTGGAGGCGGTCATGCCATGACTGCTGTCCATGGCCCGCACTGCCGCGCCGACGCCGTCTTGCAGACGTACGATCATCTGCTCGATCTCTTCGGTCGACTGCTGCGTACGACGTGCCAGGGTGCGCACCTCGTCGGCTACCACAGCAAAGCCTCGCCCCTGCTCACCGGCACGTGCCGCCTCAATGGCCGCGTTGAGCGCCAGCAGGTTGGTTTGCTCGGCAACGCCCTTGATCACATCCAGCACCCGACTGATCGACGCACTGTCCTCAGCCAGTTGGTTGATCACGCGAACCGAATTTGCAATCTCGCCCGCCAGTTTCTCGATGCCATCGACAGAGGACTCAACCAGGCGGCGTCCGTTGAGGGTCTCGGTATTGACCTGCTCGGCGTTGTTCACCGCCAGCGCGGCGCTGCGCGCCACTTCCTGAGAGGTGGCAGCCATTTCATTCATGGCGGTTGCCACCTGCTCAATCTGGCTACGCTGGGCAGCGACCGATTGGCTGCTCTCGGCAGAAATCTGCTCTACCTCGCGCGACTGCCCCTGAACCTGCCCGGAGGTCACGCTGACCTGCTGAATCAGCTCGCGTACGCGCAGCACGGTGTTGTTGAAATCGCTGGCCAGCGCACCCAGCTCATCGCGACTATCCACTTCTACTTGCACGGTCATGTCGCCACGGGCAACCTGGCCCATCTGCTGCGACAGGCGCTTGAGGGTACGACGGGTCGCCATATAGAAGCCCGCGTACAGATAGATAATGGCAAGCCCCACGGCCAGCAGCGCAACGATCAGCACCATCATCGCCCGCTCGTCCTGCGCCAGACGCTGGTCCAGCTGTGCGCCTAGATAATCAAAGATCGCGGTTTTCAGCGTGTAGGTAGCGTCCACCTCGGCGGTTAGCTGGTCGAAAAACGCGCTCCAGGTACTGTCCAGCGAGGCAGCGATAATGACGTCCTCTTCAAAGATCAGCGAGGCGTTATCAATACTTTCGCGGCTGCGCGCTGCCGCAGACTGCAGCGCGGCATTACCGGTTACTCCCACGGACTGATCCAGCACCTGCTGATAATCGGTGCCCAGCTTCTGCAGAAGCGTCACCAGCTCATCCATCTCGCGGCTGGCGTCAGAGTTGAGAAAACCCAGCCCCATGGAGTAGGCACCGGTCGCGCGCCCCTGCCCCAGGGTTGAGGTGACCTGCGGGGTGGTAGCAATAAGCAGCTCGGTCAGCTCACGCACATTGCGGTCAAAGTCCTGCGGCAGGCCGGCGTAGGCGGCTGTCAGGTTGAGCAGGCTGCCCATGCTGTCCAGCGCCTGGGCCGACATGCCGCTGCGCGAAATAATCGACTCGCGGGCAATCTCTTCATAGCTGGCAATCAGTTGATCGCGCATCTGCAGCACATCGGCTGCCGCCGGGTCGGCGGCATCCAGCGGCAGATCGCGCAATTGCTGCAACAACTCGCCACGCAGTTCGGTCAGGCGCTCCTCAATGCCGGATGACTCGCCGCCCTGCCCAATGCGCAAGTTGATCACATCCAGGTCGCGCACCAGCTCGGCACTGCGCATGGCTTTGGATACGCCTTGCACAACCTCCAGACTATCGAGCGCATGCCGAGTCACCTCGACACGCTCATAGGACTGCTGCACCAGCATGGTACTGACAATACCGAGGGGGACAAAAAACAGGACGCTGATCAAGCAGAACTTCATGCCGTAGCTGAGACGGTTCATCAACGCGATGGCAGGCGCCAGAAGACTATTCACCCGAGTGTTCTCCTAAGTGTACCGCCCTGCGGATGGGGCTATACGCCAACTGACGTGGCGCTGATTGTTCTAATGTTATCCGCTGACGGGAGCATGCACGCCCTGCGCCCCGTCTCTTAATGTCTCATGTTGACGCTATCGGCTTCAATAACGACAACTTTAGGGAATCATCGCTCTGCTGCCAGGCTTATCAGCCCAGCACGGCCAGCAGGGCAAGCACGACGGCCCACGCCAGCAACGCCCGTTTGAGCAAGGCTCGGGTGTCGGCCAGCGCAGCATTGTCACCCTCGTCAGCCAGACTGCTCTCTCCCCCTGTCAAAGCTGCCTCTGCCGTGCGCGCCACTAGGTCATCAGCGGCTACATCCCAGCTCAGCAGCGCATCTTCCAGCACCTGACGAGCATGGTCAAAGTGACCAACCAGCGCAAAGCTGGCTGCCATCAGGCGCGCTGGCACCCACTCAAGCGCATGAGCCAACGCGCTGACCGGCCCGCCTGCAGGCATATCCTGCGCCAGACGCAAGCGCAGCAGACGATAGCCAAGCGCCCCCACCGGGCCTAGCAAAACAAACCAGAACACTGTCACGACATAGCCATGCAGCATGTCTCGCACCAGCGCCGCGCGCATTGCCGTCAGCACGCCAGCGGCATCCTGACCAACCACGCCCTGCTCATGCTCGGCCACCAGCGCCGCCGCCTCGACATCACCACGCGCCAGTGCGGCCTCAAAACTGTCCATCATGCTGCCCAGCGGATCGCCTCTGCCCATGCAGGCAAGCAGCACCACTACAAAAAGCAGCAGCGTCATAAACGTCCAGCCCTGGGCCACCAGCCAGACTTGCAGCAACGCCACCGGTAACAGCGGCAGCAATAGCAGCACCACGCTGAGCAGCGGCCGGTCCGCCAGCCGGCGCGCGGCAAACCCGGCCCACAGCTGCGGAATATCCACAGGCAGGCCACGGCGCAGGGGCGTGCACCACATCATCAACAGGCAAACCAGTAGCAGGGCAAGAAAGTGCATTCAGGTTCCTTTTGGAGTTGTCAGCGCAGCCAGGTAGCGCTGCCATTTGAAGGCAGCGCCCGGGTCGGTCTTGCGGCCCGGGGCGATAAACTCGTGACCGGTGATTCGGCTATTGGTAATCGCTGGATAGGCCTGCTGCAGCGCCCGGGTCAGGCTCAGCAGCGCGGCATACTGCTCTTCAGTGTAGGGCAGCTCATCCGTGCCTTCGAGCTCGATACCAATGGAAAAATCGTTACAGTTGTCGCGACCACCATGGCGAGACGCACCCGCGTGCCAGGCACGCTCGTCGCAGGAGACAAACTGGGTAATGGCGCCATCGCGCTCAATCAGAAAATGCGCCGACACGCGCAGCGCGGCAATCTCGGCAAAATAGGGATGGGCGGCAGGGTCGAGCTGGCCGCGAAAGAAAGATTGGACGTAACCACCACCAAACTGCCCAGGCGGCAGACTGATATTGTGGATAACGAGCAGCGACACCTCATTGTGCGGACGCTCATTGCAATGTGCTGAGGGACAACGCACCACGTCGTCAAGCCAACCGTCCTGCACTCGCATGCCGCCCTCTCCACTGCTATCCAGGGCACATGCTATCAGGCCGCGAAGCGGCCTGCATCAGGGGGTCAGGATTTTGCCTGCAACTGCCGCAGGTTGCCGATGACCGACTCCAGCGCCCGATCAAACAGCTGGTTTTCATCCAGCAGGCTGATACGGCCCTCATCGAAGCAACGTGCCAGTTCCTGCCGAGCGAACTCAGCCACCTTCAAACCATTGCGGTTAACAAAGATGTACTTGCCGCTGAAGCTGATGATCGCAGCCAGCTTGCAGCGCTGGCTGGCCTTGCCGTCAGCCGGTTGCAGCTGGAACCAGCAACCGGTGCCAAGGCTTTCGATCCAGCGTTGCGCGCCGACACTCGGCAAGTCATCTACTGTCTCGACCGGCACCTCAAGCTCTTCCTGGGCCAGCACAGGCTGCTCAATGTGCACCGCCTCAACGACCACAGGCTCAGGCTCGGGCTCAGACTGCAGCACCGGCTCCTGTTCCTCAGCATCAGACACCGATAGCTCGACGACCGGCGCCTGCATCGGCGCCTCGGCAACCGGCGCTGCGTTCTCTGGCGACAGTTGGGGCTTTTCCGCCAATGCCAGCGCAGCGCGTTGCGGCTGCGCCACTGCCTGCAACTGAGCGACAATCGCGGCCGCATCCAGGCCCAGCAGCTCAAGACCGCTGCGCAAGGCCGCCTCCGCCTGGCGATTGTGCTCAACGCGCAGCTCAACGCCCGCGGCATCTACCGGCTCGACACTGACGACCAGTGCCATGGCGGTATCCAGCGACTGCTGCCAGGCCATGGACTCGCCACCCTCACGCAGAAAGACCATCTGCATGACCTGGCTCCAGGTGTCGCGCAACAGATCCACCAGAGTAACCGGCAGCGTACGCCCAACCAGCAAGCCGTTGATCTCGCGCGCCACCTCGCTGCGTGCAGCCTGAATGCGAGCGCGCCCTTCTTCAGCATCGCGGGTGCGCTGTTCAACACGCTCGGCGCGGCGCTGTTCGGTGCGCAGGAAGTCAGCCAGGCGCTGGTTGAGGCTGTCGAACAGTGCCGCGTCGGGCTGAGCCTCGGCCAGCAACTGTTCAACAATATCTTCCAGCAGGGCATGCAGCTGGTCGCGGCGCAAATCGTCGTGCTCGTTCCAGCCCATGGTGGCGCGCGACAACTCGTTGAGCAGGCGGCGCGCCGGGTGCGAGGCCCGACTGAAGAAACTCTTGTCGACAATGGCCACCCGCAGGACCGGCAACTGCATGCGGGTAATCAGTACCTTTACCGCCGACGGCAGCTCCCGATCCTCGAGAATAAAGTCGAACAGCATGGAGACCAGGCTGATAACGTCGTCATCCACGCGCGCCACGGTCTTGCCACCGCCACTGCTCGCGCGCTGCTCTTGCAGCAGCCCCTGAATCTGCTGACGCAGGCCGCTGCTACCTGCATCGCCAGCAAGGTGCTCGGGCGACATACTCGCCAAAACCTGCAGCAACTCATTGCTCTGCATCGGCACTGCAGTGGCACCAGACAACCCGGACAGCGCCATATCGCCGCTGGTCATGCGCCACTTGCCGATCAGTTCGCTGAACATCCCCAAGACTTCCTGCTGCTCTTCGCCGCCATAGCTGGAGCGCGCTGCAGCAGAGGCGGACGGCTCACCGCGCCCCTCACCAGTGCCTCGCGGAGCCACCGGACGGCGGGTTTGGGCCACCGGCGCCAAACGCAGATCAGGCATGACGCCAGCATTGACCAGCGCTACATTAAGGGATTCGTAAAGACTGTCGATGCCGTTGAGCACACAGCGCTCAAACAGCTTCAGAATGATCAGCCGTACCTTGATGTTGATATCCAGCGCCTGCAAGGCCTCGGCAAAATGCTCAATCAGCGGGGCGGGAGCAAAGGGGCAATTGCGCTCGTCCACGCGCCTTCTGGCCAGGCTGTTGACGCGCAGGGCGAGGTGACTCAGGGCGGTCTGATTACGTGCAACGACGCGACCAATCATGCCATCGACAGCAACCGACTGTTCAAGCTCATCCGGCTGCACCAGCGACAGCGAGTCCAGCTCAAAGGATACGGTCTGTGCGGGAGTCGGCGCATCGCTGGCAAGCTGCTCGGCAGCCAGCACCACGCCATCACAGGTTTTTCGAATCAGGTTGGCACGCTGCAGGCGAACGCTGCGCATGGCTTCAAAGAAAAGAGTTTGCTCGGCGTTACTTACGGCCTTATCGGCCATCTCGAAAAGCGCATCGTCTGCCTTGTCGAACACCTCGCCAAGGCCTTGCTGCAAATAGCCGGTGGTTTGATCCCGGACAGTCAGCAGCGGTGTGGGCAACAAGGAGGCACCTGCCGACGCGCGCGCCGCCAGATTGGGCTTGATGGAAACCACCTTGGGGTCCTGGGACATGTTTGCTCTCCAGACAAGGGCACCTTGTCGTATCAACTGTACGCCAATGCGAAATGTCTGCCCTGACAGCGCTACTCCGTGCGACCACTTTTTGACGTCAAAACTTTACTAACTTGTAGTATACCGGGTTCGCTCTGCAAAGAACTCCCCTCCTGTCGATTTCTTGATCAGTATCACAGTTCCCCGCCATCGACATCAAAGCGACACATTCAGTAACGCCCGGGGCAATCCTGGTATATCCTCAGCAAGGGGGCATTATCGTCTCATCGCATTGGCCCGCATGCTGTGGCTCTGGGGGCTACAACCTCACGGGCGTCGGCCCGGCCTGCGGACAAGGTGATGGCGCGTTAGCCAGCCCTGGTCTACACCGGACTGACAACGACAACGAGCGCGCCACAAGCGCGCAACAGAACAACACCAGGAGCGACGTTCAATGGAAGCAATCATTGCCCTTATCGGGGATATCAACGGCATAGTCTGGGGGCCGGCTATGCTGGCACTGCTGGCCGGCACCGGCCTGTATTTGACGCTAGGTCTTAAACTCACACCGCAACGCAAGCTGTTCTACGGCTTCAGTATGCTCTGGCGCGGTCGCAAGAGCAGCGAAGAGGGTGACATCAGCCCGTTCAATGCGCTAATGACGGCGCTGTCGGCCACCGTGGGGACCGGTAACATTGCCGGCGTTGCCACGGCGGTATTCCTCGGCGGCCCCGGCGCGCTGTTCTGGATGTGGGTCATTGCAGTGGTAGGCATGGCCACCAAGTTCTGCGAGGCGGTGCTGGCAGTACGCTTCCGCGAAAAAGACGCGCTCGGCAACCACGTCGGCGGGCCGATGTACTACATCAAGAACGGCCTGGGCGAGAAGTGGAAGTGGCTGGGCGTGCTGTTCGCCATTTTCGGCATGCTGGCCGGCTTTGGTATCGGCAACACCATCCAATCCAACTCGGTTGCCGACGCGCTGAACAGCTCCTTCAACATCCCACCGCTGGCCACCGGCATCATCATCGCCGTGCTGGTTGCCCTGGTACTGCTGGGCGGCATCAAGCGCATCGGTGAGGTAGCAGGCAAGCTGGTACCGATCATGGCGATCTTTTACGTTGGTGGCGGCCTGATCATCCTGATCCTGCATGCCGACAAGATCCCGGAGGCCTTCAGCCAGATCTTCTATTACGCCTTCAACCCAAGCGCGGCAGCCGGCGGCTTCGCTGGCGCGACCGTCTGGATGGCCATGCGCTTTGGTATCGCCCGCGGCGTATTCGCCAACGAGGCAGGCCTGGGTAGCGCCCCGATTGCCCACGCGGCAGCGCAAACCAACAACCCGATCCGCCAAGGCACCGTTGCCATGCTGGGTACCTTTATTGACACCATCATCATCTGCTCGATCACCGGTCTGGTGATCATGGTGACCGGCGCCTGGACCAGCGGCGAGAACGGTGCACCGCTGTCGGCACTGGCGTTCAGCCAGGGCTTGCCGGGCATGTGGGGTCAATACATCGTCAGCATCGGCCTGGCTGTCTTTGCCTTCACCACCATCATCGGCTGGAGCTTCTACTCCGAGAAGTGCACGCAATTCCTGTTCGGCGAGCGCTCCAACCTGCCGTTCCGCCTGCTGTGGATCATCGCCATTCCGCTGGGCACCCTGCCAGGCATCGATCTAAACAGCCTGTGGCTGGTGGCTGATACGCTGAACGCCATGATGGCCATTCCCAACCTGATTGCGCTGCTGCTGCTCAGCCCTGTGGTCTTCAAACTGACCAAGGACTACTTTGCCGACCCGGCAAACTACATGAACAAGTAACAGCCCATCAGACCTGAAGATGCCCGCCGCCAGGCGGGCATTTTTGTTGCGATCGGGTATACTCGGCGGCACTTGCGATCAGACGCCGGAGCCAGCATGCCCAACCTCACTCTCGACAGCCAGCAGACCACTATCGTTGAAGATGTGCGCCGCGCCTTGGCCGAAGACGTGGGCGATGGCGATATCACTGCCAGCCTGATCCCAGCCGAGCGTCAGGCCGACGGCCGAATCATCACCCGTGAAGCGGCCGTCTTCTGCGGCAAGGCCTGGGCAGATGAAGTCGCTCGCCAGGTCGACCCGCAGATATCCATCGAATGGCTGGTCAACGACGGCGACAACCTGCTCGCCGATCAGACTATCTGTCGCTTCAGCGGCCCAGCCCGCGGCCTGCTGACCGCTGAACGCTCAATGCTCAACTTCATCCAGCTGCTATCCGCGACCGCTACCCGCAGCCGTCACTTCGCGGATATGGTTGCCGGCACCAGCGTCAAACTACTGGATACCCGCAAGACATTGCCCGGCCTGCGCCTGGCGCAGAAGTACGCCGTCACCTGCGGCGGCTGCCACAACCACCGCATCGGCCTGTATGACGCCTTCCTGATCAAGGAAAACCACATCGCTGCCTGCGGCGGCATCGCCCAGGCCATCAGCCGCGCCCACGAAATTGCGCCCGGCAAGCCGGTCGAGGTGGAAGTAGAAAGCCTGGATGAACTGAAACAGGCTCTGGCGGCGGGCGCCGACATCGTCATGCTCGACGAACTGAGCGACGATGACATGCGCACGGCGGTCAAACTCAACGCCGGGCGCGCCAAACTGGAAGCCTCTGGCGGCATTACCGAGAAAACTCTGCGTAGCGTGGCAGAGACAGGCGTGGACTACATTTCGATCGGCAGCATGACCAAGGATGTCAAAGCCGTCGATCTGTCGATGCGCCTGCGGTTTCAAGGCACCAACTGACAGGCAACTACAGCACGATCAAAGTCGTGCCAGCAGCGCACTGCAGCTTGGCAAGTGCCAGTCGACCAGATCGGGCCACGGATTGTCCGGCAGGATCAGACAAGTGCGGCTGCCAGCCGCCCTGCCCGCTTCAAGATCAAAGCGAAAGTCTCCCACCATCACCGCCTCGTCCGGTGACAGCTGCCAGCGATCCAGCAATTGGTGAATGCCATCGGGCGAAGGTTTGGGCGCAGCGTCCTCCCGCCCGAGCACATCTTCGGCGGCAAAACAGTCGAGAATCCCGAGGCCATTGAGCGTCGAGCGCGCAACCACCTGCAGATTGCGCGTCAAGATACCCAGTCGCCGCCCCTGGTCACGCAGCTGACGCACCAGCTCCACTGCGCCGGGCGCCGGCTGCACGTCCGCCGCCAGCCGCAGCTCGATGGCATCAAGCTGGGCTTTCATCGCGGTGTAGTCGTCGGCAGGCAAGGTCGCCATATAGGTCAGGATATCCGCATCAGCCGGCACCCCAAGCTCGCGACGAATCGCTGGAAAGTCATGCTGAGCTAGCGTCAGCGTGCCGTCCAGATCAAACACCCAGCCGCGCAACCGGTGCATCTCAGCGCTCAACCTTGCGCATCAGCGACTCCTGGGCCACCGAGGCCACCAGTTCGCCGGCCCGGTTGAATATCTGACCACGTGACAGGCCACGCGAACCGCTGGCCGAGGGGCTGTCCATGGCATACAGCAGCCAGTCGTCCATCCGCAGCGGGCGGTGATACCAGAGCGAGTGATCTAGGCTCGCCACCTGCATGGCGGTTGACCAGCTGGAAATACCGTGCGGCTGCATGGCCGTGCCCAGCAGGTGAAAGTCCGAGGCATAGGCCAGCAGATAGCGGTGGACCTGCGGGTCATCCGGCAGAGCGCCGTCGGCGCGATACCACATATAGCGCACCGGCTCTCCGACCTTCGGCTCAAAGGGGTTGAACTCACCCACCGGACGGATTTCGATGGGCTTGCCGCCCAGCGCCTTGTCGCGCACCTTTTCATGAATCAGGTGCTGATAGCGGCGCGTCCACTCGGTTTCGTTGGGCAGCTCCTCTGGGCCTGGCACATCAGGCATCACGGCCTGGTGATCGTAGCCTGCCTCATCGCCCTGAAAGGAGCTAATCATGGTGAAGATCGGCTTACCTTTCTGGATCGCCTGCACGCGACGGGTGGTGAAGCTGCCGCCATCACGCAGCGGGTCTACCTGATACACAATGGGCAGATCGGCATTACCCGGCCGCAGAAAATAGCCGTGCACCGAGTGCACATGGCGCTCGGAGTCGACAGTCTGGCTGGCCGCCGACAACGACTGGCCCAGCACCTGTCCGCCAAAGAGCTGTTTGAAACCCAGATCCTGGCTACGGCCACGGAACAGGTTTTCCTCGATTTTCTCCAGCGCCAACAGGTCAACCAGATCGTCCAGCAGTTCACTCATAGTGCGTCCTCACGTCATGCCCGACCGCTATCGGGCAGGTACTTCTCGACAATAATGGCGGCGTGCGCGCCGCTCGAATGCTGGCCAGTTTAACCCGGATTGTCTCGCATGAGCAGAGCGCATCATTGCTGAGACTTGCCCGCCAGCAGCGGGCTACCCATACTCAAAGCGCACCAGCCTCAAGGAGCCCCCGTGGATCTGCCTCTGATCTACCACCCGGATTACAGCTTCCCGTTCCCGGCCCCCCATCGTTTTCCGATGGACAAGTTTGTCCGCCTGCACGACCACCTGCGCGCCACCGCCGTACTGCGCGACAGCAACCTGCACAGCCCAGAACGCTGCAGCCGCGAGCTGCTAACCCTTGCCCACGATGCCGACTACGTTGCGCGCTTTCACGATAATGCGCTCAACGCCACCGCCCTGAGACGCATGGGCCTGCCCTGGAGCGAAGCCTTGGTGGCACGCACCACCCGCGCTGTCGGGGGCTCGCTGCTGACCGCCGACCTTGCCCTGCAACACGGCCTGGCCTGCCATCTGGCGGGCGGCACCCACCACGCCCATCACGACTTTGCGTCTGGTTTTTGCATCTTCAACGACTTGGCAATCATTAGCCTCTCACTGCTGGCCAGCGGACGAGTGGAGCGGGTACTGATCATCGACTGCGACGTGCATCAGGGCGACGGCACCGCCACCATTCTCGCGGACGTGGACGCCGCCATCACCGTGTCGCTGCACTGCGAAAACAACTTTCCTGCGCGCAAGGCCCAAAGCGACTGGGACATTCCCCTGCCGCGCGGCCTGGATGACGCCGGCTACCTGCACACGCTGGAGCAGGTCCTCAACTATCTGCTGCCCATCTACCAGCCCGACCTGGTGCTCTATGACGCCGGCGTTGATGTGCACCTGGGTGATGCGCTCGGACACCTGCAGCTGACCGATGACGGCATTGCCGCGCGCGACCGCCTGGTAATAGACAACTGCCTGGGCCGCGACATCCCGGTTTGCGCGGTGATTGGCGGTGGCTACGACCGTGATCGCGAAGCGCTGGCCCGTCGCCACGGCATCCTCCATCACAGCGCTGCGGCAATTTGGCAGCAGCGCGGTTTGGGCTAAACTGCGCGCCTCACCGCCAGAGACATCCCATGACCACACGCTCTGCACAACACGCCCAGCCCGTCGCAATCATCGGCGGCGGGCCCGCCGGCCTGATGGCTGCCGAGGTGGTGTCGGCGGCCGGCTATCCGGTCGACCTGTACGACGCCATGCCCTCGGTTGGGCGCAAGTTTCTGCTGGCTGGCGTCGGCGGCATGAACATCACGCACTCCGAGGCCGCAGCACCCTTTCTGTCGCGTTACCGCGAAGCGGCGCCCTGGGTTGGTGACTGGCTGGACGCCTTTGACGCCGAAGCCCTGCGAAGCTGGATACACGGGCTGGGCATAGACACCTTTGTCGGCAGTTCAGGCCGGGTATTCCCCACCGACATGAAGGCTGCCCCGCTGTTGCGCGCCTGGCTCAAACGCCTGCGCGAACAGGGCGTACACATCCATACTCGCCACCGCTGGCTGGGCTGGGATGAGGACGGCGCGCTGCGCTTCAACACACCCAATGGCGAGCTCCTCAAGACATCAACCGCCACGCTGCTGGCGCTCGGCGGCGGCAGCTGGGCACGGCTGGGCTCCGATGGCAGTTGGGCACCGCTGCTCGAATCACGTGGCGTCGAGATACGCTCGCTGCGTGCAAGCAACTGCGGCTTTATCAGTCAGTGGAGTCCGTTTCTCAGCGAACGTTTCGCCGGCCAGCCGCTAAAGCAGATTATCGCCAGCACCCGGAGCCTCAGCGGGGAAAATATCAGCCGCCGTGGCGAAGCCATCCTCACCCACGACGGTCTGGAGGGCAGCCTCATCTACGCCCTGTCCGCCCCGTTGCGTGAACAGCTGGAGGCCCGAGGCGAGGCAAACCTTACTCTCGACCTGGCGCCAGACCATACCCAGGATCAACTCCAACAGGCCCTCAGCCAACCTCGCAAGGGGCAGAGCCTGAGCAACCTGCTGCGCAAAAAGGCGGGGCTGGAGGGGGTTAAAGTCGCGCTGCTGCATGAATGCCTGAGCAAAGACGTGATTGCCGACGCAACCAAGCTGGCCGCCGGCATCAAGGCGCTACCCATCACCCTGACTGGCACCCGGCCACTGGACGAAGCTATCAGCAGCGCCGGCGGCGTGTGCCGCAGCGCGCTGGACGACAACTTGATGTTAAACGCCCTGCCCGGCACCTTCTGCGCCGGCGAAATGCTCGACTGGGAAGCGCCCACCGGCGGCTACCTGCTGACAGCCTGCTTTGCCAGCGGGCGGCATGCCGCCCACGGGATGATCGACTGGCTCAAGGACAAGCGCTGATGCCTGAACTGAAAACCCTCAGCCTGTTTATTGTTACTGCGTTGGCAGAGATAGTCGGCTGCTACCTGCCCTATCTGTGGCTGCGCGAAGGCAAATCTATCTGGTTGCTGGTACCGGCGGCGCTCAGCCTTGCTGCCTTTGCCTGGCTACTCAGCCTGCACCCCACCGCTGCCGGCCGCGTGTACGCTGCCTACGGCGGAGTCTATATCGCCGTAGCCATTGGCTGGTTATGGTGGGTAGACGGCATTCGCCCGACCCACTGGGACCTGCTGGGCTCAGCCATCGCACTGCTCGGCATGGCGATCATCATGTTTGCGCCCAGGGCAAGCTGAAGATAGCATAGCGCCACCCCCACCTATCGAAAGGAATCGTTACTGTGCTTCGACCCCTTACCCTGTCTGTGGCGCTTGCTGGCGTCGTGCTCATTTCAGGCTGTGCTACCGAGTCCTCTCGCACCATCGAAGCGCCCCGCGTAACCAGCTACGGCACCAGTTATCAGGGCGTACGTGCGCCCATCGCCGTTGGCCAGTTCGACAATCGCTCCAGCTACCAGCGCGGCATTTTCTCGGACGGCGTAGATCGCCTCGGCAATCAGGCCAAAACCACCCTAGTGACCCACCTGCAGCAGACCAACCGCTTCAATGTTCTGGAACGAACCAACATGGCTCAGTTGGCTACCGAGGCTGGCTATAGCGGCGCCGCTCAGAACATCAAGGGCGCCAGCTACGTGATTACCGGTGACGTCACCGAGTTTGGCCGCAAGGTCACCGGCGATCACCAGCTATTCGGCATCCTCGGTCGCGGTAAGTCGCAGATTGCCTACGCCAAGGTGGCCTTGAACGTAGTGGATGTTGGCACCTCCGAAGTCATTTTCTCCACTCAAGGGGCCGGCGAGTACAGCCTGTCTAATCGCGAAGTAGTGGGCTTTGGCGGCACCGCCGGTTACGACGCAACGCTGAACGGCAAGGTGCTGGATCTGGCCATCCGCGAAGCCGTCAACAACCTGGTACAGGGTGTCGAGTCCGGTGCCTGGAACCCGGCCGCAAACTGATAACAACAAGGATGTAACATGACGGTGAAATATCTGCGTAGCAGCGGCCTGCTGGTCGCTGCTCTCGTGGCTGGCTGCGCGCCAGTCAATCAACCGCTCTATCATTGGGGCGACTATCAGCAAACGATTTATCAGTACCACCAGAACGGCGTTACCGACTACGCCGCGCAGGTTGGTCGCGTTGAAGCACTGCTCAATCAGGCGCAGGCTCAGGGCAAGAGCGTGCCCCCGGGCCTGCATGCACACCTGGGCATGCTCTACTTCAACACCGGCCGGGAGATCGAGGCACGCGAGCAATTTGCCATGGAAAAATCCTTGTTCCCGGAATCCGGGCATTTTGTCGACTACGTACTGAAGGCACAGCCGGAGCACAACCAATGAAATCAATTCTGAGCCTGACTCTGGTGCTGCTGATCAGCCTGCTGACCGGCTGCGCCACACAGTCCACCTATGACTACACGGCTTTTCGTGAGAGCAAGCCCAGATCCATTCTGGTCCTGCCACCGGTCAACGATTCACTGGAAGTGGGCGCCAGCTACAGCTTCCTGTCGCAGGTGAGTTACCCGCTGGCTGAATCCGGGTATTACGTTTTCCCGGTTGCGGTTGCTGAGGAGACATTCCGCGAGAACGGCCTGACTGACCCGCAGGAGATCCACGCGCTGCCGCTGGAGAAGCTGAACGAAGTATTTGGTGCCGACTCGGTGATGTACATCAAGGTCACCCAGTACGGCACCAGCTACCAGATCATCGCCAGCGATACTCGGGTAACCGCAGAGGCATCACTGGTCGACAGCCGGTCCGGTCAGTTGCTTTGGAAAGGTGCGGCAACCGCTTCCAGCACCGAGCAAAGCAACAACAACGGCGGCGGTCTGGTCGGTATGCTGGTCGTAGCTCTGGTAGACCAGGTGATCAATACCACCACAGAGCGCAGCCACCAGATTGCTGGCCTTACCAGCATGCGACTGCTCACCACCCACGGCGTGAACGGCATTCTGCCCGGCCCACGCGCACCAGCACTGCAGCGTCAGTAACATCGCCTGCGCAGGCTGAGCCTGCGCGCGCACCTTCATTCGCCCTGCGAGCGCACCTTCACCCCCGACAGCCGCGGGACCATCCAGCGCTCGAACAACCGTGGGAAGAAGCGCGCAATCAAGCGCGCCTGCCAGTCGACATTGGACAAGATCAGTTGCCGCTTGCGTCGGCAGGCGCCGCGATAAATGGCCTCTGCCACCTCAGCGGGGGCGGACACCTTGAAGGGCATGGCGGTGGTAGCCTGTGCCACCGAGCCGTCGCCCACCAGTGCGTTCTTGCGGATATCGGTTGCGGTAAAGCCCGGGGACACCAGCATCACGTTGACGCCCTGCTCACGCACCTCCATGCGCAGGGTTTCAAACAGGCCATGCAGGGCATGTTTGCTGGCGTTGTAGGCGCTGCGGTTGAGCAGCGGCGCAAAGCTGGACAGCGAACTCAGCACAATGACCTGACCGCGCCGCGCCAGCAGGCTGGGCAAGGCGTGGCGCGTGCAATTAAGCGCACCAAAGTAGTTAACCGCCATGATGCGCTGAAACACCGCAAGATCGGTGTCAGCAAAAGCGCTGCGATGGGTAATGCCGGCGTTGTTGATCAGCAGGTCAATGCCGCCAAAGTGCTCGACCACCTGCGCCATTGCCTCGGCGCAGGCCTGATCGTCCGAGACATCGCAGTTGATTGCCAGAACGTCGGCATTGAGTTTGTCGTGCAGTTGCTGACGAAAAGCCACCAGCGACTCATCGTGAATGTCGAGGATCGCCAGATGCGCCCCGGCCTGGGCAAAGCGCAGGGCCAGGGCCCGGCCGATACCAGCGCAACCACCGGTAATGACAACCACCTTCTGTTGAAACGCCGCTCTGCCCATATCGCCTCCTGCTGTCGCGGTTGTCTTTCAGCGTAAAGCCGAAGCGCGGCAGCAGCAAGCAACGGGACCGAGAATGACCAAATCAGGGCGCCAGCCGTTCCCTCACCCAGTTGCCTTCGACCAGACGATAGCAAAGCCGGTCATGCAGGCGGCTGGGACGGCCCTGCCAGAACTCGATAAGCGTCGGTACCAAGCGATAACCGCCCCAGTGCGGCGGGCGCGGGGCGGCCGCGTCGGCATATTGCGCTTGCACGGCCTCCAGACGTTGCTCAAGCACTTCGCGGCTGTCGATCACCTGGCTCTGCGGCGAGGCCCAGGCACCCAGACGGCTGCCTGCCGGGCGACTGTGGAAGTAGGCATCGGACTCCTCAGCACTGGTCTGCTCGACCTGCCCTTCGATGCGTACCTGACGCTCAAGGTCATGCCACCAGAAGGTCATGGCCGCAGCCGGGCTGCTCGCCAACTGTTGCCCCTTGGCGCTCTGGTAGTTGGTAAAGAACACAAAGCCGAGCTCATCAAAGCCCTTGAGCAGCAGGGTGCGCAGGTGCGGCTGCCCCTCCCCGTCGACCGTTGCCAGCATCATCGCGTTGGCTTCGGTACTTTCCACTTCAACCGCCTGGGCAAACCATTCGCCGAACAGGGCAAAGGGCTCGGCAGGCGCCTGAGTTTCGGTCAGTCCATCACGGGTGTAGTCACGACGCAGGTCGGCAATGCTGGGTTTCATCGGTTCTGTTTCCGGCAGCGGTGGATAAGGTCATGCTAGCAGGCGCGCCGCATCGTACGTTGATGCAGCGCAGGCTTTCAGTCGATCGACTGCAGACAGCGATAAACCGCCTGACTGAGGGCAACGGCGCGCGGGTCCATCAAGACATAGGGGCCCATGGTGTTGGTCACGTAGCCAAAACCGACCTTGGCGTCCGGATCGCAGAAGCCGAGTGAGCCGCCGGCGCCGGGATGACCAAAGGCGTTCTTGCCCATGCCAAAGCTGCCACCGGGGCCTTCGTGCTCCAGCATCACGCCCAGGCCAAAACGGGTCTGGCACAACAGGGTGTTGTCGTCCCCTGCGCTATGTTCCTGCTGCATCTGCTTGACCAGGGCGGCATCCAGCAGACTTACACCGTCAAGCTGACCGTCGTGCGCCAGCAGTTGCCAGAAGCGCGCCAGCGAGCGGGCGTTGCCGGTGCCGTTAGCAGACAGAATATCGGCCTGTTGCCACTCGCGGCGGTTGGTACCGGTCATCATGCTAGAGGGGTTACCAAAGGCCTTGGCGGTCATGCTGTCGGGTTGGCCCATAGCGCCAAACAGACGGCGTGCGCCCTCATCGCCATACTGGTTGCGCAGGCGGGATACCGAAGCAATGCGCTCCAGGTCCTGATCAGGCACGCCAATGAAAAAGTCCATGCCCAACGGCTCACAAATGCTGTTTGCAATCGCCTGCCCCGGGCGCTGGCCGGTCAGGCGGCGCAGCGGCTCACCCAGCAGCCAGGCGTAGGTGACTGGCGCGTAGCCGTGTTCGTCGCCCGGCGTCCACCAGGGCTCCTGCGCGGCCAGAGCGGCGCTCATGGTGTCCCAATCGAACAGCGCTTCAGGCGGCAGAGTTTTGCTGACAGCCGACAAGCCGGAGCGGTGGCTCAAAATCTGCCGCAGGGTGACCGCCTCTTTACCAGCTTGGGCAAACTCGGGCCAGACTGCCGCCAGCGGCGCGTCCAGTTCCAGCTTGCCGGCAGCAACCTGCTGCAGCAGCGCGACGGCGCCGAGCGGCTTAGTGCAAGAGAACACGTTGACCAGGGTGTCCTGCTCCCAGACGGCCTGGTTGTCCTTGTCGCGCACGCCCTGCCACAGGTCGAGAACGGTCTCGCCGCCAACGGTGACGCACAGCGCCGCGCCGCGGGCCTGCTCGTCCTGCTGTTGCTCGGCAAACAGCTCGCGCACCGACTCAAAACGCGGATCAAAGTAACCCTGGATAGTGCTCATCATGCGGTCCTTGTTGTCTTGTTTTCTGCCCATTTAACCGAAGCCTTAGGCGCTCGGCAGCCATCATCAGTGCGCCTGTCGATAGCCCATCGCCGAGGCTGATGGCTCAATCGATCTCGCGGCGGAACGGCGGCAGCGCGTTGAGAATCGCCTTGCCGTAGCGCTGGGTCACCAGCCGGCGGTCCAGCACGGTCACCGTGCCGCGGTCGCTTTCGGTACGCAGCAGACGACCGCAGGCCTGAATCAGCCGCAGGCTGGCGTCCGGCACGGCAATTTCCATAAACGGATTGCCGCCGTTCTTTTCAATCCATTCGGCCAACGCCGCCTCCACCGGGTCATCCGGCACAGCAAAAGGAATCTTGGCGATCACCACGTGTTCGCAATACTTGCCGGGCAAGTCGACCCCTTCGGCAAAGCTCGCCAGACCAAAAATCACGCTCGGTTTGCCATCATCCACCTGCTTGCGGTGCTGGCGAATCAACTCCTGCTTGGATAAATCGCCCTGCACCAGTACCCGCTGGCGAAATTCTGCGGGCACACCGGCAAACACCTCCAGCATCTGCTTGCGCGAGGAGAACAGCACCAGGCTGCCAAGCTCGTCCGCCAGAATCTCCGGCAAATGCTCGATAATCGCCGCCGTATGCGCCGTGCTGTCGCGTGGGTCAGCGCCATAATTAGGCACCCGCAACAGTCCTGCTTCAGCATGCTTGAACGGGCTTGGCGCCAGCGCACAAACCGCACTGCGAGGCAGGCCGGCACGGTGACTGAAGCGATCAAACTTGCCCAGCGCGGTCAACGTAGCGGAGGTGGCAAGCGCCGCAAAGGCCGGATTCCAGAGGTATTGACGCAAGGTGTCAGCGGCCAGAATCGGGCTGACATGCACCTCGATATCGCCGTTATCGGTCAGGGTCAGCCAGCGCGCCGTTGGCGGCTTGCCTTCCGGGTCCTGCAGGCAGAACTGGGTCCACAGGGTCCAGTTGGCTTCGGCGCGCGCCTGCAGGGCACCGAACAGCGGATACCACTCTTCTGCCTGAGCCTCGGACACACCGATGGTGGTTTCACCGTCCATCGCCTCCTTGAGCATATCGACAATACGCTGCAACTGGTCGCTCAAGCGGCCAAAGCCCGCCTTCAGCTCCATGCCCATGTCGCAAAGCTCCTGCGGCACCTCACCATGCTCAAAGCGGTACTGCGGGCGGATATTACCGCCCAAGTCTTCGGCACTGGCAAAGTCGGCAACATCGCCCAGCGCCTGCTGCATGAACTGCTGATGCGGCTTGAGGTCACGGGCCGTGACCGGGGTCTGCTCCAGCACCCGGCCGAGATCCCCCGGCAGCGGATGCTGAGCCAGCAGCTTGCTGAGGTTCTTATCGATCTGATCCAGCCAGTCGGCGGTCGCGTGCAGGCGGGTGTTATGCGCAAAGTGGCCGATGGCCTTGTCCGGCAGATGGTGCGCCTCATCAAACACGTACAGGCTGTCTCGTGGGTCCGGCAGGATTGCACCGCCACCCAGGGCGAGATCGGCCAACACCAGATCGTGGTTGGTAACGATGACATCAACCTTCTGCACGCCCTCGCGGGCCTTGTAGAACACGCATTGCTGAAAGTGGCCGCAGCGGCGGTTGCTGCACTGGATGTGGTCGGTAGTCAGGCGCGACCAGTCCTGATCCTCCAGCGCCTCGGGCCAGGAATCGCGCTCGCCATCCCACTTGTTGCCGCCCAGCGCCTCGACCATGCGGGTGTAGAGCTTGAGGCCAGCCTCATCCACATCGATACGAAAGCCGTCTTCGGCAAACATCTGCTGCTGGTCGGCCATGGACTGGTTTTCACGCAGCAGGTTATCCAGCTTGGCCAGGCAGACATAGCGACCACGCCCCTTGGCCAGCGAAAAACCGAACTTGAGACCGGAGTTGCGCAGGATGTCCGGCAGATCCTTGAGCACGATCTGCTCCTGCAGCGCCACGGTTGCAGTAGAGATAACCAGGGGTTTGCCGAGGTGACGGGCTATCGGGATCGCCGCAAGGCAATAGGCTACGGTCTTGCCGGTACCGGTACCCGCCTCAATCACCGCGACCGCCGGATCACCTTCACGATGCCCCTCCTCGTCCAGCGCAACATTGCCGAAGACCTTGGCGACCTCGGCAATCATCACGCGCTGGCCGTAGCGCGGCTTCAGCGACTTGTTTTCCAGAAAGGTGCGATAGGCCGTCTGGATCTGGCCTTTGAGTTCATCGTTCAGCATGCGGGCTCCGGATCAGCCGGCGATCATACCATTCAACGCCGCCGAGCTGGACCGCCGGCGCTTGCATCAGTAGCGGCCAGCCCCTAACCTGCTGCGCTCCACCTGATCACAGCGAAGCCACACCATGAGCGCCACGCCGACGTCCGCCCTGCTGGGCATTCTGCAGCACTACAGCCCCGCCAGCGTACTCTGCGTCAGCCGCAGCCAGATTCCGGCCATCGCGGCCTGGCGTGAGCAACACGCCGACTGCCAGATCAGCAGCGCCAGCGAGGTGCCGCTGAGCGATGACCTGCGCAACCAGCGTTACGATCTGGCGATTGTCGCGGACCAGCTCGAGCACCTGGACAAGCGCACCGCCACCGAACTGCTGGCCGGCCTGCGCAACCTGTCGGCCAGCCGCATTGCCGTGCTGGTGGATACCGAGCGGGCGACCGAGTGGCAGGAGAACGACTTCTTTGCTCTGGCCCTGCAGCGCCGCGCGCGCTTCAGCCAGGACGGCCAAAGCCTGACCCTGTACAGCTACGATCTGGCCGAATACAAGAGCGTGCCCGACTGGCTCAATTCCAAGTACTGGGCCAATCCCGAGATGTTCGACAAGTACTGGTGGTAACGGCGATGACCCTCGACGCCACACAGCCCTGCCCCTGCGGCAGCTCCAGCCAATACGGCGCCTGCTGCCAGCCCCTGCACCAGGGCGCCGCCGCGCCCGATGCCGAGCGGCTAATGCGCTCACGCTACTGTGCCTACACGCTTGGGCTGATCGACTATCTGGTTGCCACCACGGTGCCTGCGCAGCAGTCGCAGCTGGCGGTCGAGGCCATGCGTCAGTGGAGTGAACAAAGCCGCTGGCTGGGGCTGACAGTCGAAAGCGCTCAGCAGTTGCCGGGCGCCAGCACGGCACAGGTCACCTTTGTCGCCCGCTGGCAGGACCCGGACGGCAGCGCCCAGAGTCACAGAGAATGTTCGGATTTCAGGCTGATTGCCGGGCGCTGGTACTTTCTGGACCCCAACCACGCGATCAAGGCGGGCCGCAACGAGCCTTGCCCCTGTGGCTCTGGTCGCAAGTTCAAGCAGTGCTGCGCCCGCTAGCGGGCGACCTGGCTGCGCTCTGACGCGAGCCTCACTGGTCGCTGAGTTTAAGGTGGTCGGTGTTGGGCACCTGGCCTGGCTCGTCCTTCTTCAGCTCACCCATGTCGCTGCCCACTGGCGCCAGGCTGAGGGCAGAGAGATCCATGGGCAGCGGCGTGAAGGCGTCGTACTCATCCTGCATGTCGGCCCCCAAAGGGCCGATATCCAGGTCAGGCGCCTCGACCTCGCTGAAGGCGGCCATAAACTCGTCGCGGGGCACCACGCGACCACTGGCCGCCGGGCGCTCGGGCGCCGCTGTGGGCTCCGCCGCAGGTGCTGACGGCTCCGGTGCTGACTGCTCCGGCGCGGCAGGCGGCGCGTCGGCTGCCTGCTCGTCCATTGGCACAATGCTGCACTGGGCGCCGGCACGCTCCAAAGCGATGCGATACTTTTCCGCGGCGACCTGATCCAGTCCCTGCTTGATCACGATTCGACGACCGGAAAATAGCGCGTCCAGCTGACTGCCAGACACCTGAAACAGCTTGCCAACATTGGCCCGCACCTGGTCCAGCGCTGCGCCGGGCTGCACCTGGCCTTGAAAAACCACCTCGAAACGGGTCATCTTGTCACTCCCTGAGCATCAATCAGGGTTAGTATGGTCGTAGCCAGGCTGCACGACAACTCCACACACAAGGCAGCCGGCACAGGAGAGGGGACGCAATGGGCGTGCGGGTGCTGGGGGTAATGACGCTGCTTTACTGCGCGCTGCTGCAAGGCTGCGCGGTATTCAGCCCGTCCTATACCAAGCCGGATGTCAGTCTGGCGAATGTCGAGATGCTCAAGTCCAACCTGTGGGAGCAGTCCTTCCGGCTCAAGTTGCGGGTCGACAACCCCAACGAGCGGGTGCTGCCCATTCGCGGCATGCAGTATCAGGTGTATCTCAATGACATGAAGCTGGCCACCGGCGTCAGCGACAACCGCTTTGACGTGCCCGCCTACGGCTCGTCCTACTTCGAGCTGGAAGTGCGCTCCAACCTGTGGCGACACTTGGCAGACCTGATCAAGCTGGTGGATAAACAGCAGCCCGTCGACTACCGTATTGACGGCCATATCCGCACCGGCCTGTGGCTGGCGCCGAGCATTAACCTGAAAGAAGAAGGGACGCTTGATCCCGCGCAACTGAGTTTCTGAATCCGATGCAAACCCATCACTGGCTGCTGCTGGCAGGCGGCCTGATTATCCTGCTGCTGGGCGCCTACGCCCTCATTCTCTGGCGCCGCGTCTGGCGGCAACAAGCGGAACGGGTGAATGCCCTGAACGCCCGCAATGACCGCTTGGGCGGCGACATCCGCATCATCGCCCAGAGCCTGCTGGACAAGCAGGTGCCGATGATCGAGGGTGCAATCCGTCTGAAGGTGCTACTGGACAACTATCAGGGCCCGCGCAACGCTGCCCTTGATGTCACGATTCTGGAATTCATCTATGACCAGACCGCGCACATTCCCACGCACCAGGGCTGGAAGGATCTGAGCCGCGCAGAGCGCAAGCTGCACCTGCGGCTGATGGAAACCCTGGAACGGGACCATCGCGATGAAGTGGAAGCCGCTGCCCGCGCGCTGAGCAACGGGCCGGGCTAAAACAGCCGACAGGGCCATCGCATGCGTGGTGCGACGGCCCTGCTACAGCGATCAGACGACCGAGTTGCCGCCGTCGACTGCCATGGCCTGGCCGGTGACATGGCGAGACATTTCAGTCGCGAAGAAGACCGCCGCGCCCTTGATATCCTCATCACCACCGATACGACCCAGCGGAGTACCTTCCTTGATCATCTCGCTGACCCCGTCCAGGCCCTGCGCCAGTTTGGTCGGGAAGTAACCCGGGCAGATCGCGTTGACGTTGATGTTGTAACGGCCCCACTCGCCAGCCAGCGCGCGCGTCAGGTTGATCGCAGCCGCCTTGGACGTGTTGTAGGCAGACGTGAAAATGCCGGAATTGGCGCGGTTGCCCTTGAAGCCGGCGATAGAGGCGATGTTGATGATCTTGCCGGACTTGCGCGGAATCATGAAGCGACGAGCCACTTCCTGAGCAACCAGGAAGCACACATCAACGTTCAGGGTCATGACTTTCTGCCAACCGGTATAGCTGTGCTCTTCCGCCGGCTGCCCCCAGGTAGTGCCCGCGTTGTTGACCAGTACGTCAACAGTACCGAAGGCCGCTTCACAGGCGTCGACCAGCGTCTTGACCGGGTTGCTGTCCAGTTTGCCCAGATCGCAGGCGATACCGGCAGCTTCGACACCCTGGCTCTTCAGCTCGGCAACAACAGCCTCAATCTCGGCAGCGTTACGCGCGCTGATGAACACCTTGGCGCCCAGTTCGCCGAAGGCTTCAGCCATCTGCAGGCCCAGACCCTTGGTGCCGCCAGTGATCAGGGCGACCTTGCCGCTCAGATCGAACATTTGCTTGACGCTCATGTGAACTCCTAATTAACGATGCAATAAATGACCGCGCCATGATAATCACAGCACCACCCCGCCACCGACCATCAGTGACGCGGGTGATATGCCGCTACACTCAGGTGTTATCATGCGCGCCCCATCGACCAGCGAGCTACCCCATGGCAGAACACGACTTTCGCCGCACGGCACTGAACCCGTCTCACACCCTGATTGAATGCCGCACCCTGGGTGCAGGGCTGTTTCAGGTCACCGGGCAAGGCGGCGGTGTGCGCTCGGGCGATGAGCTGATCTGCACGGTCAAGGGCAGCAAGGATTTGCCGATGCGCCTTACCGTGGACAAGATTCGCTATCTGATCAACCCGCCGGGCCAATGGACTGCCTCTGCCCGCGGCCCGGATCTGCGCGGCCAGAGCGTGCTGGGCTGGTCCATTACCTGTGATGAATGCGGCCGCGAACAGCCATTTGAATTTCTTGCCGCCGACCGCGACGACCTGAACGCCCGCACCGCCAAAGCGGTTACGCGCATCAGCGAACTGGGCTGGCAACCGCGTGGCGACAACCACCTGTGCCCGGCCTGCGCCAAATCAGCTGCGGCGCCTAAAACAAATTGAGCTGCTCGCCCAGCTGCGACAGGCAGCTGTCCAGCCGAACGCCCACACCGATCAACCGCACCGGGCAATTGCCCCGGGCAAAGGCCTGGGTACAAAGCTCGGTGTAGCCCGCCGGTGTAATCGGCGCACCGGCCTGCTCCAGCGTGGTCTGGGTAAAGTCATGGAACTTGAGTTTGATGAAGGGCTTGCTGACCCGGTAACTGCCTTCCAGCCGGCCAATACGCTCGGCCAGCTTGTCCAGCAGCGGCGGTAGGGCCGCCAGACAGGCGTCAAGGTCCGGCAGGTCATGCTCGTAGGTATGCTCGACGCTGACTGACTGGCGGCGGCTTTCGACCACCACCGGGCGGTCATCAATGCCCCGCGCCAGCTCCCATAGCCGTTCACCAAAGCTGCCAAACTCCCGTGCCAGATCCTGCTTGCGCCAGGGCAGCAACTCACTGCACACATCCACGCCCAGGCGCTGCAGCCGCTCGGCCGTCTTGCGCCCGACGCCGTGCAGCCGGGATACCGGCAGATCACGCAGAAAATCCTCGACCTGATCCGGCAGCACCACCTTGAGGCCATCGGGCTTGTTCCAGTCACTGGCGATCTTGGCAATAAATTTGTTGGGCGCGACCCCGGCCGACACGGTAATACCCTGGGTATCGCGCACCCGCTGGCGAATCTCCTTGGCGATCAACGTGGCACTGCCCCGGCAGGCCTGGGAGTCGGTGACATCCAGATAAGCCTCGTCCAGCGACAGTGGCTGAATCAGCGGCGTGTAATCGGCAAAGATGGCCTGAATGGCCTGCGATACCTCGCGGTAGACCGACATGCGGCCCGGCACGATCAGTAGCTCCGGACAGAGCTTCTTGGCATAGGCAGACGCCATAGCCGAGCGCACACCGTAGGCCCGCGCCTCGTAGTTGCAGGTAGCAATCACACCGCGCTTGCCCGGATCGCCGCCCACAGCCAGCGGACGGCCGCGCAGGCGCGGGTCGTCGCGCATCTCAATGGCGGCGTAGAAGCAGTCGCAGTCAACGTGAATGATTTTGCGCACGGACAACCCGAACCGGCGAGCGGAAAGTAAGGCGGTCAGTGTAACCGATCAGGCAGTCATTACCCGATTGCGGCCTGCGCCCTTGCCTTCATACAGGGCGCGGTCCGCGCGCTTGAGGATATCCTCCAGCTCGGCATCCCCTTCCTGCACCTCGGTCACCCCGAAAGTCGCACTGACCCGCAGCAACTGACCATTTACCGGCACCGGCGTAGCGGCCAGGTCCTCGCGCAGGCGATTGAGTACCGCCACCGCCTGCTCCAGGCCGGTATCAGGCAGCACCAGCACAAACTCCTCCCCACCAAAGCGCCCCACCACATCAGAGTGACGCAGCGAGCAACTGAGCTGTTGCGCCACATGGCGCAATACCGCATCGCCCACATCGTGGCCATGCTCGTCGTTGATGCGCTTGAAATGGTCCAGATCCATGATGCACAGACTCATCTGCTGGTGCAGTCGGTTACAGCGTTCCCGCTCACGCTGAAACAGCATCTCGTACTGCCGCCGATTGAACAGCCCGGTCAGCGGGTCGGTGGTGGCCTGGCGCTTAAGCTCCACCTCCAGCGCTTCACGTCGCCGCACCTCACTCTGCAGATCGCTGTTTACCGTCATCACTTGCATCAACAGCGCGTAGTGCTGTCGCTGTGCAACCTGCCAACGCAGCGCGGTGAAAAAACCCACCACGGTTGGCAGCATGAGCATGAAGGTCAAACCAACCAGGGTCTCGATGCCAAAGCCATTAATCGCAACGCAGAACAGCATTCCGGCAATGATGAACCCGGCAGCCAGCAACGACAGATATACCCGGTTGGGGATGTACATGAACAGCGCCAGCAAGGACACAGCAACCACCCCGATAACCCAGGTGACTATGTCGTGGCGAAGGAAATACAAAAGAAAGAAAAGAACGCTGCCAAAAATCTCAACGGCGGTTACGGCATAACCTGCCGTTGCCAGCGCCGGTTTTCGACGTACCTGAAAGTAAAAGAACACCAGAATCAGGCCGGTCGCCAGACGCCAGCCAAACAACACCTGAAACTCCGCAGTCCACCCCAACGCGGGATAGTCCAGTGCCCCAAACAACACCACCAGCAGCGCCCAGACCAACACTGCTCGCCGCAAAGCCCGAGCCATCAGCGGCTCGCTGTGGGCACGAAACGCACGCTCGGTGGCGGCGTCGACAAATTCGCCGCGCCAGGCACTGATCAGATACTGAGAAGCGTGATTATGCACCCGAGAGATCCTTCTTATTGTTCTGCTTCCGGCAAGGTACCGGCAGCGCAATCTCATTCAGCGATGTCATTATGACGTCATTTTTACAACTGTCACGCGCCCGGCGACACCGCCTGCAAAACCTGCAAATTGAACGGGTCTATCCTGCCGACCCCAATCAACATACCCACCAACGCCGGCAGGCTGTCGGCCTCCATTCGCTTCATCACGCGGGAGCGGTATAGATCAACCGTTTTGACACTGACCCCCAGTTGCTCGGCGATCTCCCGATTGCTGAATCCCTGCACCAACGGTAGCACGATATCCTGCTCGCGCGGCGTGAGGCGCGCCAGGCGCGCTTCAACATCCAGCGCCTCGGGCGGCGCCAACGCCGGCCGCTGGCTCAGCGCGCGCTGCACGCTATCGAGCAGTAGCTGCTCGTTGTAGGGCTTTTCAATAAAGTCCACGGCGCCGCCGCGGAAGGCGCGCACCACAATAGGCACATCCGCATGGGCGCTGACAAAGATCACCGGCAGGCCGATGCCACGCTCACGCATGGCATCCTGCACCGCCAGGCCGCCCATGCCGGGCATGCGCACATCCAGCAGCACACAGGCTGCTGCGGTCGGGTCACAGGCGTCGAGAAAGGCCTGACCGCTGGTAAACGGCAGCGCCTTAAGGCCCATGGACTCAAACAACCAAACGGTTGAGTCCAGCATGCCCTGATCGTCATCGACCACATAGACCAGTTGTTGTAAGTGTTCTGGCATTGAATCCCTTAGTTTGACGCAGCTGGCAGCAAACACCTCAGACAGAGGCCACCGGACTCGGCGGGCAGCGCCTCAAGGCTGCCGCCAAAGCCCTCTACGATACCCTGACTCATGGACAGCCCCAAGCCCAGGCCGTCGGCCTTGCTGGTGTAAAACGGCACAAAAAGTTGCTCGCGCGCCTCAGCGCTGACGCCGGCCCCCTGATCAATCACATCAATACACACCTGCCCGTCCTGCGCCACGATGCGCAGTTGCACCTGCGAGGCGTGTTCCGGGTAGTGCTCCCGGTTGGCATCAATGGCGTTGCGCAGCAGATTGAGCAGTACCTGTTGCAGCAGAATCGGATCGACCTGCAGCCTGGGCAAACCGGCCTCGGCGTACTCAATGATCTGTACCTGATGCTGCGATGCCTCCCAGGCGCACAAACCAACCGCTTCATGCGCCAAGGTCACCGCGTCAACCTGTTGCAACCGCCGCGTGCCCTTGCGCAAAAAACCGCGCAAACGCCGAATCACCGAGGCAGCGTGTTCGGCCTGTTCACTGATCCGCGCCAGGCCGTGCTCAACCCGCTCTGCCTCCGGTTCACTGCTGCCCAGCTGGGTCAGATAGCGTTGGCTGGCGCCAGCGTAATTGAGGATCGCCGCCAACGGCTGATTCAGCTCATGGGCAATGCCGGACGCCAATTCGCCGAGCGTGGCCAAGCGCGCAGCATGGGCCAGCTCGTCCTGCAGACGGCGATTGTGCTCTTCGCTCTGCAGGCGCTCGGTGATATCGCGAGACACACTGATGACCTCTACCACCTCGCCGGTGTAGGTCTCGCGAATGGCGCGGCTGGCGGTTTCAAACCAGCGGTACTCGCCGCTGGCGTGGCGGATGCGATAGCTGTAGGTGAGATAGCCATCCTGCTCCAGCGCACTGCGAAAACGCGTCTGCAGGGCCTCGCGCTCCTGCGGATGAAACAGGCTGTCCAGCCGCTCGCCCCGCAGTTGCTCGGGCCACACGCCCAGCAGATTCCAGGAGGCCGGCGAGGCATCAATAAAGCGGCCGTCCGGACGGTGACGAGAGATCAGGTCTGTGGTGTTTTCGATGATCAAGTGATAGAGCCGACGCGCTACCGTCGCCTCCTGCTGGTGCTGCAGCCAGCGCGTGGCATCGCGCCCACGCACCCAGACCTGCGCGGTCTCGACCAGCGGAATGTAGCTCCACAGCAGATGACGCTCGCCACAGCGATTGTGCACATCCTCAATGGCCCGGCGTTGCTGGGCAGCCGCAGCCACCAGTTCTGCATGGTTATGGGGCAGCCAGGCCGCCAACCCCTGAGTGTCCGAAGCCAGCGCCAGCAAGGCACCGTTGCGAAACATCGGCTGGCCGCCGGCATCGACCAGCATCATCGGCAAGGGGTCGGACTGCAGCAAACCGTGCAACGTGGGGAGGAGATCACTCATTCTTCACCATATAGTAATTACACCATAATACCTTGGTGCATATTCCATATTAAGACAAAACAATATATAAAATACCCCGCACAGAATACGCCGATCTTGCCTGGACCGGCCAGCAGCAGCCAAAGCACCGACTCGCAACGGTGCCACGCATAACTACAAGAAGGTATTCGTCATGAGCATCTATCAGGAAGGCCTTGCACCGGCCGCCGTCAATCACATGGCCCTGTCGCCACTGTCGTTCATCGAGCGCACCGCCGCGGTCTACCCCAACTACCCCGCCGTTATCCACGGCAGCTTGCGCCGCAACTGGCAGGAAACCTACCAGCGCTGCCGTCGCCTGGCCTCTGCGCTGCATGGCCGAGGGATTCGCCAAGGCGATACCGTTGCCGCCATGTTGCCGAATATCCCGGCCATGCTGGAATGCCACTTTGGTGTACCCATGATCGGCGCAGTGCTCAACACCCTCAACGTGCGCCTGGACGCCGAAGCCATCGCCTTCATGCTCGATCATGGCGAAGCCCGCGTGCTGATTACCGACCGCGAGTTCCACGATGTCATCCGTGAGGCGCTGGAGCTGATCAAGCGCCCGATCCTGGTTGTCGATGTCGACGACCCCGAATACGGCGAAGGCGAAGCCCTGAGCGATCTCGACTACGAGGCCTTTCTTGCCGAAGGCGATCCTGAATTCGAATGGCACTGGCCCGATGACGAGTGGCAAGCCATTACCTTGAACTATACATCCGGCACCACCGGCAACCCGAAGGGCGTGATCTACCACCATCGTGGCGCCTACCTTAACGCCATCGGCAACCAGATGACCTGGGGCATAGGCATGCACCCGGTCTATCTGTGGACACTGCCCATGTTCCACTGCAACGGCTGGTGTTACCCCTGGACCATCACCGCAATGGCAGGTGTGCATGTATTCCTGCGCCGCGTCGACCCGCAGAAGATCCTGCACCTGATCCACGAACACCGCGTCACCCACCTGTGCGGCGCGCCCATCGTGCTAAACGCGCTGGCGAGCATGCCGGATTCAGCCAAGGCCGCGATTGATCACCCGGTCAAGGCAATGGTTGCCGGCGCCGCGCCGCCAGCCAAAGTTATTGGCGCGGTCGAGAACATGGGCATCCAGATCACCCATACCTACGGCCTGACCGAAGTCTATGGTCCGGTCACCGTCTGCGCCTGGCACAGCGAGTGGGATGAGCTGACACTGGACGAGCGCGCCGAACTCAAATCCCATCAAGGTGTGCGCTACACCACCCTTGAAGGCGTGATGGTCGCCAACCCGGACACCCTCAAGCCGGTGCCGAAAGACGGCAAGACCATTGGCGAGATTTTCATGCGCGGTAACACCGTGATGAAGGGCTATCTGAAAAACCCGGAAGCCACAGCCGAAGCCTTTTCCGGCGGCTGGTTCCACACCGGCGATCTCGCCGTCTGCCACCCCAACGGTTACGTGCAGATCAAGGATCGTCTGAAAGACATCATCATCTCCGGTGGCGAGAATATCTCCACCATTGAAGTCGAAGACACGCTCTACAAGCACCCTGCGGTCATGGAAGCCGCGGTCGTCGCCCGCCCCGACGAGAAGTGGGGCGAAACGCCCTGCGCCTTCGTTACCCGGCGCCGCGACCACGATGTCAGCCACGAAGACATCATCGCCTTCTGCCGCCAGCACCTTGCCGGGTTCAAGGTTCCCAAGACGGTGATCTTCACCGAACTGCCGAAAACCTCGACCGGCAAGATCCAGAAGTTCGTGCTGCGAGACTGGGCCAAGGCGCTCTGACCGTCAGTACAACCCTGGGCTAACCCTGTGCTCGATATCACCTCCGCGCCCTGCGCCTGGGGGTGGCTAGTAAGTGCGCGGTAACGCCCAGTCTTCAAAAGCCGTTTCACAACAACAACAAGCAGCCAGGTCTTGCCCGGCTGGCGGAGCTACTCATGCACATTTTCAAGCGCGCCGATGGCGCTGAACAACCTTTCTGGGCGTGTGGCCCATTCAAGATTCGACTGCCCTTTGTGCACTATCGGTGGGAAACCGCCGAGATGCTGCAGGCGCTGATCATGTTTGTGGTCAGCCTCGGCATGATCCCCTTGCTGGAGAAATACCTCGGCCTGCCCTACGACGTGGCGCTGGCTTATGTTGTCGTTTGTGGCGTCGGCTTCATGCTGCCCGCGCTGCTCGGCGTGCCCATGGTGCCGGGCTGGATTACCCCGGCAATTCCGGTGGTGCTGCTGTTTCTCGGCGACTTCGAGCCGGGCCCGCAGGCCATTCAGGCGTTGTTCGCGTTGCAGCTGCTGGTCTGCCTGATCTTCTTCGTGCTCGGCATTACTCGCCTTGGTAGCGCCATGGTGCGTATCGTGCCCAATTCGATGAAGGGCGGCATCATCATCGGCGCTGGTATCGCCGCGCTGATGGGTGAAATTTCCGCAGGCGGCCGTCTGGCCAACACCCCGATCTCGCTGACCCTCGGTACCCTCATCTGCCTGTATCTGATGTTCTCGGCGTCATTCAAAGGGCTGACCGACCGCCTGCCGCTGATGCGCAAGATCGTCAACTACGGCATGGTGCCAGGCATGCTGATCGCTATCGTGGTTGGTATTGGCGTCGGCGAATACACAATGCCAGACGTACGCTGGGGCATCACCGCGCCGGCCTTCGGCGAGATGTGGAACTACCTGCCGTTCACCGTCGGCATTCCCGAGGCCAAGGTCTTCATGCTGGCCGTACCGACTGCCGTGATTGCCTACATCATTGCCTTTGGCGACATCATCGTCGGCCAGTCACTGATGCAGCGCGCCGATGAGCTGCGCCCGGACGAAGTGATCGAAAACAACATCGACCGAGTGCATCTGGTCACCGCCATCCGCAACGCGCTGCACGCCTTCTTTGCACCCTACCCCGGTCTGGCTGGCCCAATCTGGACCGCTGTCGCCGCGACCATGGCCGAGCGCTACAAGTACGGCCGCAAGGCGATGGATTCCATCTACAGCGGCGCCGGCACTTTCTGGATCACCGGTTTCATCGCCCTGTTCATGCTGCCGCTGGTGAGCTTCTTCCAGCCCGTGCTGCCGATCGCCCTGTCGCTGACGCTGGTACTGACCGGTTACATCTGCCTGATGGTCGGCTTCGAGCAGTTGAGCAACAACGCCGAGCGCGGCGTGGCCGGCACCATGGGCGTGGTGCTCGCAGTCTACGGCGCAGGCTGGGGCCTGGCCACCGGCGCGGTGCTGTACCTGCTGATTGAGCGCACTCACCTGTTGAGCTTCCGCAGCGCCCATCCGGACCAGAAAACCGACGCGGAAACCGCTGACTGACCAATAAAAACAAGAGACTCACAACAATGAAAAAGACCCAAACCTGTCTACTGACCGCCCTTGCCGCCCTGATGGCGGCTCCGGCCAGCGCTGCCTTTGTCGATGACGCCCAGAGCCGCATCGAGCTGCGTAACTTTTACTTCAACCGCGACTTTCGCCAGAGCGGCGCGGCCCAGAGCAAGGCCGACGAATGGGCCCAGGGCGTGCGCGCCTACTGGCAGTCCGGTTATACCGAAGGCCGCCTGGGCTTTGGCCTGGATGCTATCGGCCTGCTCGGCATCAAGCTCGACTCAAGCCCGGAGCGCAGTGGCACCGGCATACTCAAGCGCGACACCAGTGAAGGCCGCGCCATGGACGAATACAGCGAGCTGGGCCTGACCGCCAAACTCAAGCTGGATGAGCACGTGCTGCGCGTCGGCACCCTGATTCCCTCACTGCCGGTCGCCATGCACAACGACAGCCGCCTGCTGCCACAAAGCTTCCGCGGTGGCTGGTTGCAGGCACAGGGCAGCGACAACCTGCAGCTAGAGCTGGGCCGCTTTGATGCCATCAACCTGCGCGACTCATCCGACTATCAGGACATGCGCCCGGTACAGGGCGGCGCGCGCAACGTGGTAGTAACCGGCAAGCAGGACAGCGACGCCTTTGACTTTGCCGGCGCCACCTGGGCTGTCAGCGACGCGACCAAGCTCAGCTATCACTACGGCGAGCTGCAGTCGATCTACCGCCAGCACTATCTGGTGCTCAACCACAGCCAGCCGCTGGGGGCCGGCACGCTGGCGCTGAACCTGCGCTACGCCGACAGCAGCGACGCAGGCCGCAGCAACATCGACAACCGCATGAGCAGCGCCACCCTCTCGTGGCAAGCGGGCATGCACAAGTTGACCAGCAGCTATCAGCAGATGGAAGGCCACACCGGCTTTGCCTACCTGAGCGGCACCGACCCCTTCCTCACGCATTTGGTGCAGGTCAACGACTTTGCCAACCGCGATGAGCGCAGTTGGCAGCTACGCCACGACTTCAGCTTTGCCGAACTGGGCCTGCCCGGCCTCAAGCTGATGAATCGCTACACCCATGGCAGCAATATCGAAGTCGCGAATAGTCGTCACCACGAGTGGGAACGCAACAGTGATGTGATGTATACCGTGCAGAGCGGCCCGCTGCAGAATCTGTCGCTGCACTGGCGCAATGCGACCTACCGCAGCACCTTCGGCAGCGACATCGACGAGAACCGCGTGATCATCGGCTACACCTTCAGCCTTTGATCCTTTTCAAAAAAGGCGGCCACTGCGCCGCCTTTTTGCATAAACACCCAACACAGGAACGATCAGCCATGCGCACAATCACCACGCTGGAAGGCAACAGCCAACGCCTGGATGGCGGCGCCATGTTCGGCAATGCCCCCAAGGCCCTCTGGTCCCGCTGGGTCGACGCCGATGAACAGAACCGGATCGCGCTGAGCTGCCGAGCCATGCTGGTGCAGGAGGATGGCCGCAACATTCTGGTTGAAACCGGCATCGGCGCCTTCTTCGCGCCCAATCTAAAATCCCGTTACGGGGTGGTCGAAGACCGCCACGTCCTGATCGACAGCCTGGCCGAGGTTGGTCTGAGCGATGCCGACATCGACGTAGTCGTATTGACCCATCTGCACTTTGACCACGCCGGCGGCCTGCTCAGCGCCTGGCAAGAGGGCCAGCCAGCGCAGCTGCTGTTCCCCAACGCCACCTTCATCACCGGCCTGCGCCACTGGCAACGGGCCCGCCGTCCGCATCCGCGTGACCAAGCCTCGTTCATTCCAGAGCTGCTCACCCTACTGGAAGAAAGCGGTCGTCTGGAGCTGGTCGAAGACGGCAAGAAATCCAACACCCTGGGCCCGGACTGGCGCCTGCGCTTCAGCGACGGCCACACACCGGGGCTGATGATCCCGATCATCGACATGCCCGACGGCCCGGTCGTGTTTCCGGGTGATCTGATCCCGGGCGCGCCCTGGGTACACCTGCCGATCACCATGGGCTACGACCGCTTCCCGGAAACCCTGATCGAGGAAAAGGAAGCCCTGCTCGACAGCCTGATTGCAGTCAACGGGCGCCTGGTTTTCACTCACGACCCGGACGTTGCCATGGCCTGCGTCAGCCGAGACGCCGACAGCGGACGCTATACCGTCAGCAACCCACAGCCGCGGGTGAGGGGTCTTGCAAACTGATTCTGCGAAAATAAAAAATTCTTTTCGTTCAATCGCTTGACAGCCATTCCTAAAACAGTAGAATGGCGCCCTCTGACGCGGGGTGGAGCAGTCTGGTAGCTCGTCGGGCTCATAACCCGAAGGTCGTAGGTTCAAATCCTGCCCCCGCAACCAGGTTCAAAACCGCTGATTGGTTAACCCCGATCAGCGGTTTTTTTATTGCCTGACATTCATGGTTTCAGGCCCTGCCTCACACGCATTTTTCTCCCCGAGTCACTCCCCTATACTGCAGCCCTCCCTATCGCCGTGCGACCGCCATTTGCCTGTCGCGCAGTCCGTTTTCGTCGCCCGGCCAACAACCCACAAGACTCCGGCGCGGCAGCCATCTGAAAGGAGATTCGCATGTCGGAGACACCTGCGCCGCTGGTGCTGATCGAACGCCGTGGCCGTATTGGTCAGCTCACGCTCAACCGCCCCGCCGGGCTGAACGCACTCAACCTGGACATGGTCCGCGTGCTGCAGCAGCAACTGGCGAGCTGGGCCAAGGATCCCGAGGTAGAAGCGGTAGTGCTGCGCGGCGCCGGTGAGCGCGCCTTCTGCGCTGGCGGCGACATCCGCTACATGTATGACAACTACCTGGCTGGCCGCCACCATGAGCCGGAAACCTTCTTCAGCGAAGAATATGACCTGGACGCCTATATTCACGCCTACCCCAAACCCATCCTGGCGTTGATGGATGGCTTTGTTCTCGGCGGTGGCATGGGCTTGGCACAAGGCGCCGGTATTCGCCTGCTGACCGAACGCTCACGCCTCGGCATGCCCGAAACCGCGATCGGTTACTTCCCGGATGTGGGCGGTAGTTACTTCCTGTCCCGCCTGCCGGGTCAACTCGGTATGTACCTGGGCATCACCGGCAACCACGTGGGCAGCAGCGACGCGCTGTACGCAGGCCTTGGTGACCTGTGCATCAGCAGCGACCGGCTGAGTGAGCTGGAAGCGCTGATCGACAGCTTCAACCCGGCAGGCAGCAACCTGCGCGAACAGGTCGCAGCACTGGCTAATTGCGCACTGCCCGCGTCAGAGCTCAAGGCGCTGCAACCAGCCATCGACCTGCACTTTAGCCAACCCAACATCGCTGCCATCCGCACCTCACTGGCCAGCGAGCAGCGCCCCGAGTTCAGCGATTGGGCTAAGCGCACCATCGAAATCATCGACAACCGCTCACCCCTGGCCATGGCCGTCACCCAGGCCATGCTGCTGCGCGGCGCCGCACTGCCGCTGGCCGACTGCTTTGCCATGGAGCTGCACATTGGTCGCCAGTGGTTTGAGAAAGGCAACATCATGGAAGGCGTGCGAGCGCTGATCGTCGACAAGGACAAGCAACCGCGCTGGCAACCGCCGCACATCGACCAGCTCGATGCCGCAGTGGTCGAGGCCTTCTTCGACGGCTTTCAGCGATAATCCCGACTGCGTACAGTCAATTTCTGTAACAGTCCGGTCAGGTCATGCAACTGCCGGGCGATCACATGGCGCACGCCATCACGTGCCTCGAACTGGCCACGCACTTCCAGCAGCCGTGAGCCGCGCAGCACCAAGCGCTGCCGCTCGGCCAAGTCGCTCCAGACGATCACATTAATCATGCCGAACTCGTCTTCCAGGGTGACAAAGGTCACCCCGGTGGCGGTCTGCGGGCGCTGGCGGCCGATAACCAACCCGGCCACGCGTACCGGCTGATCCGGCGCCAGCGCCAGCAGCTCACGTGAGCTGCGGCAATCCAGCTCGCGCAACTGCTCACGCAGCAAACCCAACGGATGCGGCCCCATGCTGGTGCCAAGGCTGGCGTAATCGGCCTCCATGTCTTCCACCACCGATGGCTGCGGAATCACTGCCGGGCTTTCCGCCTGATCATGCTGCGCCTGTAACAGCGGCAGTTGCGGTTCTACCCCGGCCACAGCCCAACGCGCGCGAAAACGATTACCCGCCAGCCCGCGCAGCGCGCCGGCGTCAGCCAGTTGCGCACGGGCACGATTGCTCAACCCGCCGCGCTGGGCCAAATCCGCCACATCGGTAAAGCCCTGTTGCGCACGAGCCTGCAGCAGGCGCTGCGCATCCTCTTGATTCAGACCTTTTACCTGCCGCAACCCGAGGCGAATGGCTGGCTGCCCAGCTGCCGACTCAAGCGCCTCCAGCGAGCAGTCCCAGTCGCTGTAGCGCACATCCACCGGGCGAATCTCGATCTTGTGGCGGCGCGCATCCTGCAGCAGTTGATCCGGGCTGTAAAAACCCATCGGCCAACTGTTGATCAGCGCACAGGTAAAGGCCGCCGGCTCGTGGCATTTCAACCAGCTGCTAGCGTAGGTGAGCAAGGCAAAGCTGGCAGCGTGGGATTCGGGAAAGCCATAGCTGCCAAAGCCCTTGATCTGATCAAAGATGCGCTCGGAGAAGGCCTGACTGTAACCGCGCGCCAGCATGCCTTCGGTCAATCGCTGGCGGTGGTGCTCCAGCCCGCCGTGGCGCTTCCAGGCCGCCATCGAGCGACGCAACTCATCCGCCTCGCCCGGCGTGTATCCGGCAGCCACAATCGCCAGCTCCATCACCTGCTCCTGGAACAGGGGCACGCCGAGGGTGCGTTCGAACACCTTACGCAGCTCCGGCGATGGATAGTCGACCTCCTCCTCCCCGTTACGGCGGCGCAAAAAGGGATGCACCATGTCGCCCTGAATCGGCCCGGGCCGCACGATAGATACCTGTATCACCAGATCGTAGAAACAGCGCGGCCGTAGCCGCGGCAGCATCGCCATTTGCGCCCGCGACTCAATCTGGAACACGCCGACGGTATCGGCGCGGCTGATCATCTCGTAGGTCGGCTCGTCATCCGGCGGAATGCTCGCCAGCGTCAGATCACGACCACGGTGCTGGCGCAGCAGGTCGAAGGTGCGGCGCAACGCACTGAGCATGCCCAGCGCCAGCACATCGACCTTGAGCATGCCGACCGCATCCAGATCGTCCTTGTCCCACTGGATCACCGTGCGCTCGGCCATACTGGCGTTCTCGACCGGCACCAGGGTATCGAGCGGCGCATCCGACATGACAAAGCCGCCCGGGTGTTGAGATAGATGACGCGGAAAGCCGATCAGTTCGCCCGCCAGCGTCAACACCCGGTGCAGCCAGGGATTGTTCACATCAAATCCGGCCTCAGCCAAGCGTTCGGCATTCGGCACCTGCTTGCTCCAGCGACTGCAGCAGCGCCCGAGCTGATCAATCTGCTCCTGCGGCAGCCCGAGCGCACGCGCCACATCACGCACGGCACCCGCCGACAGATAACGAGTGACCACCGCGGTCAGCGCGGCGCGCTCGCGGCCATAACGGCGAAAGATGTACTGGATGACCTCCTCGCGCCGCTCGTGCTCAAAGTCCACGTCGATATCCGGCGGCTCGTCACGCTCACGGGAGATAAAGCGCTCAAACAGCAGGTTGCTGCGTGCCGGATCCAGCTCGGTGATCCCCAGGGCAAAACATACCGCCGAGTTGGCGGCAGACCCGCGCCCCTGACAGAGAATCTGCTGTTCACGGGCAAAGGCGACGATGTCCTGCACGGTCAGAAAGTAGCTGTCGTAGGCCTTCTCGGCGATCAGCGCCAACTCATGTTCCAGTTGCGCTCGTACCTTGTCACTGACGCCGTGTGGCCAACGCCAGGCAGCGCCGCGCCAGGTCAGCTCACGCAGCCAGCTGGACGGCGTATGCCCCTCCGGCACCAGCTCACGCGGATACTGGTAGCGCAGCTCACTCATGTCGAACCGACAACGTGCGGCGATACGGCGGCTTTCCTCCAGCAACGCGGGCGGGTAGATCGCCGCCAGCGCTGACAGGCTGCGCAAGTGGCGTTCACCATTGGCAAACAACCGGCTCCCCGCCTCCATGACCGTGCAGTGATGACGCAACGCGGTCAGCGTGTCCTGCAGTGCGCGCCGTCCGCGCACGTGCATGTGCACATCCCCCGCCGCAACGCAGGGCAAGCCAAGCCGCGCCGCCAGCCCCTGCAGCTGATCCAGCTTGCGCGCGTCATCCGGGCCACGGTGCAGCTCGACCGCCAGCCACAGGCGCTCTGGCAACAGTTGCTGCAGTTGCCGACCGTGCTCCTCGTCCTGGCCATGGCGCGGCAGCCACAGGCCCAGCAAACCGTCGAGTGCACCGGCCAGATCCTCAAGCCGCAGACAATACTCGCCCTTGCCGGCTCGGCGACGGGCCAGAGTCAGCAAGCGGCAGAGGCTCTGATAACCGGTCAGGTTCTCAACCAGCAATACCAGCTTGGGGCCGTGCTCCAGCTGAATCTCGCTGCCGACAATCAGCTTCAGGCCGCATTCCTGCGCCGCCTGCCAGGCACGGACGATCCCGGCCAGACTGGCCTCATCGGTAATGGCAAGGGCGTCATAGCCGTGTTGGCGGGCGCGGACGAACAGCTCCTGCGCACTGGACGCCCCACGCTGAAAGCTGAAGTTGGACAGACAATGCAGCTCGGCGTAGCCCGCGCTCATGCAAACCACCCATGCACCCAGAACGGGCCGGGGCGCCCGGCGGCATGAAAGGCCCAGGCCCGGCGTCCGTCGCGGGTTTCGATCAGGTAGTAGTCACGCCGCACGTCATCACCATCCCACCAGCCGGACTCGATCCGCTCAGGCCCCGCGAGCACCCGCGGAAACAGGTCATTGAGCAGTACCGGTTCGGCCAGCAGCCAGCCGGGCCGTGGCCCGGCCGGACGCGCGGCGGCGTCACCCCGCTCCTGCGCCAGCCAGCTGCGCTCGGGACGATGTTCATCCACCGCCGCCAGCGGCTGCACTACCTTGTCGCCCAGGCGCGCGCGCAGGCGCTCACAGACCTGCAGCCAGTTCTGCGACTGCTGCGGCCGATTGCTGAACAGCTCTGCTGCGGCAGGGACAAAGCGTGGCAGGTCCTCGGCCAGCAGGGTCAGCGCCTGCACCGGTGCGGCAAGCTCCAACCGCTCCAGCCGCCCCCGCGCCAATTCAAACAGCCGCTCGCCGTCACGCTCGGCGCTTAGTAGACCGACCGACACCTCACTGGCCGGCTGGCGGCGGTGCTCCAGCAGCAGCACAAAGCGCTGCACGCCACAGTCCCGCCCGGCCAGAAAGGTCGCCAGGTCACCAATCAAACGCCGTAACGGGAACAACAGCGAGGTGGTCGACTCGACGTCAAAGTTGAACTCGATGCGCTGGCGAAAATGATCCGGCGGCTGATAACAACTCAGCGCCAGCGGATGATGCCCCTGCAACTGATCAAGGTGTGCCAGCAACTGCGGCGGAAAACGCTTGGCCAGCCCGTCACGCGGCAACTCCAGCACCTGCTGCAGACGGCGCAAGCCCATGCGCTGCAAGCTCTCGACCAGCTCGCTCGGCAGGCCGCTGCGCGCCACCGGCAAGCGCTGCAACTCGGCCTGTAGTGCCAGCTCATCTACCGCCAGGCCGTCTGCCACATTGGCCAGCACACGTGCTGCCAACGGGTTGGGCGCCAACACCAGCCGATGCTGAAAGCCCAGCGCCTGCAGCTCGGCGCGCAGGCGCTGTTCCAGCTCAGGCCAGGGGCCAAACAGACGCAAACTGGAGGCCACCTCCAGCAACAGAGTACGCGGGAAATCCAGACTCACATGGCCGCTGAAACCGTAGGCCCAACTGGCCAAAAACTGCTGCCAATACTCGGTCTGCGACGGGTCATGTTCAACCGTATCAAAGTTCTCCAGCAGCGTCCGTGCCTGGGTCAGGCTCTGCCCTGAGCGTAGCCCTTGCTCCCGCGCCGACTTATTGACTGCCTGCAACACACGCCGCTGCGGCGGCCCGCTGAGCAGCGCCAACGGCACCGTCGGATCGTCGCGACTGCGTAGCACCGCATCCAGTGCCAACTGGGGAAAGAGAATGCAAAGCCAGCGCATGACAGCCTCACAGCGAAACCGGCACAGGACGCGCCGGTGCAACCCCGCCCCGGCACTTGAGCACCCGCCACTGCCGGGGCTGGCGCTCCTGCAGCAGTCTTAAGGGCGCGGGCGACGGGTTGTCTGCAGCGCGCCGATCGCGCAGTACAAACGCCAGGGTCTGGCCGCTGTCAGCCGCTACCTGCAGCCGGCGCAAGGCGCGATCATCTGCCTGCTCAGGCCAGCACAACACCGCGCCGCAACTGCCCGAGCGCAGGCACTGTTCCGCTGCCCAAAGCCGCTCGGCACCACTGACCTGCAGCAGCGACACCTGCGCCAGCACCACGCCCGCCGCCTGCCAGGCCGGCGCGAAGGGTATCGCCGGCGCCCCCACCAGCACCACCCGCTCCCCCGCCTGGGTCAAACGCGCCAGCAGCGGCCACAGCAACTGCAACTCGCCACTACCGGGAGCGCCCAGCAGAATCTCGTTCAGCGCAGCCAGTTGCCAGCCACCACCGGGCAACAACGCATCCAGCGCCGCATGCCCGGTCGGCTGCTCAGCCACCGGCTCACTCCGCTGCCGCCCACGCCAGACACGACGCGTCTCCAGCAACCGATCAAGTGCAACCACCGCGCCCATGAAAACCTCAACAAAATACTGTATATGCGTACAGCATATTTATTCGCATGGTATCGGTCAATTGCAAACAGACGGGCACGACAAACGGTGTTCAGGACCAGGGCGGACAGGAATCAAACCCATAGGAAACGGCATGCAGCCATCGCGGGATTCCGGGGTAGCGCGAAATGGCTTCACGCCAGGAAGGTTAACGAACACTTGTACGGTGGAGTGTGCACGACGGGTTCGTCCCGTTTACGCGGGCGAGTAGCGCAGATTTATCGGGAAAAAGAGCCACAGGATGTCTGAGGGGGCAGAGCCCCCGAGTTTTGTGGCTCACCTCGCCGGCCACCCCGATAAATCGAGCAACGCAGCGAACCCGAAGGGCCGCGTAGTCGGGTGCCCCGGGGGATTCAGGGAAGCGCTAACTCATTTCACATGTCCTCTGGCACTCCGGCCGGTCCGCAATCAAGGCGTGGTTTCGAAGGCATGTCGGGACCTGTCGAGAAGCCATAACACAGAGTGCGGACCGGCCGGAGCGCCCCGCAGGGCGAGCGCTCAAGCATGCATCTGACTGCGTTGCGCTGCTTGCCAATAGAACCACTATTGGCCGCGCATCGCGCCTTGCATCTGCACGCTTGAGCACTCGCAGAGGGCGTGTGAAATGAGTTAGCGCTTCCCTTTGGGGGGCTGGGCAATCAGCCCCCTTGGCTCGCCGGAAAAGGCGAAAAGCGAAATATCAGACAGCACCGAAAATACAGGAATAAAACGGCAACGCGAGATCAACTATCCCGCTGACGCAACCACTCCAGATCCTCAGGACGAGTAATCTTCAAATTATCAGCCCGCCCCTCAACCAACAACGGCGCCAGCCCCACCCACTCCATGGCAGAAGCCTCATCGGTAATCAGCGCCCCAGCCGCCAGCGCATCTGTTAAAGCCTTGCGCAGTGGCCCGAGACGAAACATCTGCGGCGTATAGGCCTGCCAGAACTGGCTGCGATCCGGCGTGGCCGTAACCCGCCCATCTGGGCCGATTTGCTTGAGGGTGTCGCGCACCGGCACCGCCAGCAAGCCGCCGACCGGATCACTCGCCAGCGTACTCAGCAGCTTGTGCAGGTCACCGTCGGTGAGATTGGGGCGGGCCGCGTCGTGCACCAGCACCCAGTCGTCATCGGCCGCACCCAGTTCCCGCAGCGCCATAAGGCCGTTGAGCACCGAATCGGCACGTTCGCGCCCGCCGACTGCGCGGGTGATACGCGCATCCTGGGCACAGGGTAGCGTCGGCCACCAGCCATCATCAGCAGACAGGGAAACCACCAACCCGCGCAGCCCCGGTTGATCCAGGAAGCAAGCCAGTGTGTGTTCGATCAGGGTACGTTGACCCCAGAGAAGGTATTGCTTGGGGCGGTCTGCCTGCATACGCGCGCCGACGCCGGCGGCGGGCAGAACTACCCAGAAATCAGGTGTAGCGGCGCTCATGGCTCGCTCAATTGAAACAGGGTCTCACCCTCTTTGACCATGCCCAGCTCACGGCGGGCACGCTCTTCAACGGTCTCAAGCCCCTGCTTGAGTTCGATGACTTCAGCGGTCAGCACACGGTTACGTTCCAGCAGTTGCTCGTTCTCGCGTGCTTGCGCAGCGATCTGCTGCTTGAGCTGCGATACATGGGCAAGACTGCCCTCACCAACCCAGAGCCGGTACTGCAGGGCTGCCAACAGTGACAGCGTAATCAGCCAGAGCCATTTCAAACCGGGTGCTCCTGTCGAGGAACGGCGGGTACGCGTGAGCGTACCCACCAGACCGATCAGCCGCGGAACTCGGCGCGACCCTTATAGGGCGCCTGGCCAGCCAGTTGCTCTTCGATACGCAGCAGCTGGTTGTACTTGGAAACGCGGTCGGAACGGCACAGCGAACCGGTCTTGATCTGACCGGCAGCGGTACCCACCGCCAGGTCGGCGATGGTGCTGTCTTCGGTCTCACCAGAGCGGTGCGAGATGACGGCGGTGAAGCCGGCAGCCTTGGCCATCTGGATCGCTTCCAGGGTCTCGGTCAGCGAACCGATCTGGTTGAACTTGATCAGGATGGAGTTGCCGATCTTCTCGTCGATACCGCGCTTGAGGATCTTGGTGTTGGTTACGAACAGGTCGTCACCGACCAGCTGTACCTTCTCACCGATCTTGTCGGTCAGGACTTTCCAGCCAGCCCAGTCGGACTCGTCCATGCCATCTTCGATGGAGATGATCGGGTAGCGTTGGGTCAGGCCAGCCAGGTAGTCGGCAAAACCGGCAGCATCGAATACCTTGCCTTCGCCGGCCAGATCGTAGTTGCCGTCTTTGTAGAACTCGCTGGAAGCGCAGTCCAGTGCCAGAGTGACGTCATCACCCAGAGTGTAGCCAGCATTGGCAACGGCTTCGGCGATGGCAGCCAGCGCATCTTCGTTGGACGCCAGGTTCGGCGCAAAGCCACCTTCATCACCCACGGCAGTGTTCAGGCCGCGCGCCTTCAGAACCGCTTTGAGGTGGTGGAAAATCTCGGCGCCCATGCGCAGTGCATCGGCGAAGTTCTTGGCGCCAACCGGCTGAACCATGAACTCTTGAATGTCGACGTTGTTGTCGGCGTGCTCACCACCGTTGATGATGTTCATCATCGGTACCGGCATGGAGTAAACGCCGGGGGTGCCGTTCAGATCAGCGATGTGCGCGTACAGCGGCACGCCCTTGGCCTGAGCAGCAGCCTTGGCCGCAGCCAGGGAAACAGCCAGGATGGCGTTGGCGCCCAGCGTAGCCTTGTTCTCGGTGCCGTCCAGCTCGATCATGGCGCGGTCCAGCTCAGCCTGAGCGGTCGCATCGCGGCCAACCAGCAGCTCGCGGATGGGGCCATTGATATTGGCAACAGCCTTGAGCACGCCCTTGCCCAAATAACGGCTCTTGTCGCCATCACGCAGTTCCAGCGCTTCGCGCGAACCGGTGGAGGCGCCGGAGGGTGCGCAGGCGCTGCCCATGATGCCGCCTTCCAGAATCACGTCCGCTTCAACGGTCGGATTGCCGCGCGAGTCCAGAACCTCACGTCCCTTGATATCAATGATTTTTGCCATCTTTACTTGCTAGCTCCGTATGTCGAGTCAATCGGGTGAAAGCGGTAGCGGCTCAAGCCGTTTCCAGCGTCGGGAAGCTCTTGATCAGCTCATCAAGCGACTTCAACTGAGCAAGGAACGGCTCCAGCTTGTCCAGGCGCAAGGCACAGGGGCCATCGCACTTGGCGTTATCAGGATCAGGGTGTGCTTCGAGGAACAGACCCGCCAGGCCCTGGCTCATGCCCGCCTTGGCCAGATCGGTAACCTGGGCACGACGACCGCCGGCCGAGTCACTGCGGCCACCCGGCATCTGCAGGGCGTGGGTCACGTCGAAGAACACCGGGTACTCGAACTGCTTCATGATGCCAAAGCCGAGCATGTCGACAACCAGGTTGTTGTAGCCGAAGGAGGAACCACGCTCGCACAGCACCAGACGGTCATTGCCCGCCTCTTCACACTTGGTGAGGATGTGCTTCATTTCCTGCGGCGCGAGGAACTGGGCCTTCTTGATGTTGATCACGGCATTGGTCTTGGCCATCGCCACAACCAGATCAGTCTGCCGGGAAAGGAAGGCCGGCAGCTGGATAATGTCACAGACTTCGGCAACCGGCGCAGCCTGATGGGGCTCGTGCACATCGGTGATCACCGGCACGTTGAAGGTGCGCTTGACCTCTTCAAAGATCTTCAGCCCCTCTTCTAGGCCGGGGCCACGGAAGGAGTTGATCGAGGAACGGTTGGCCTTGTCGAAGCTGGCCTTGAACACATAGGGGATACCCAGCTTCTCGGTCACTTCGACGTAGCGTTCGCAAATCTGCATTGCCAGATCACGGGACTCCAGTACGTTCATCCCGCCGAAAAGCACGAAGGGTTTGTCGTTGGCCATTTCGATATCGCCAACGCGCACGATTTTCTGTGTCATGAACCAGCCTCTTGTCTGGACTTGTGTCTGGGCTTAGCCGCGCTGTTTGAGCGCCGCACCGATAAAGCCGCTGAACAGCGGGTGGCCGTAACGGGGCGTAGAGGTGAATTCCGGGTGGAACTGGCACGCCACAAACCACGGGTGATCGCCCACTTCAACCACCTCGACCAGCGCGCCGTCGCCGGAACGGCCGGAGATCTGCAGCCCACCGGCCTGCAGATCAGGCAGCAGGTTGTTGTTGACCTCGTAGCGGTGACGGTGACGCTCGACGATGACGTCTTTGCCGTAGCAGGCGTGAGCCTTGGAACCCGGCTCCAGCGAGCACTCCTGAGCACCCAGGCGCATGGTGCCGCCCAGGTCGGAAGCCTCGGTACGCAGCTCGGTTTCACCGGATGCGTCCTGCCACTCGGTGATCAGACCAACAACCGGGTGGCCGGAAGTCTTGTCGAACTCGGTGGAGTTGGCATCGCTCCAGCCCAGCACGTTGCGGGCGTATTCGATGACCGCCACCTGCATGCCCAGGCAGATGCCCAGGTAGGGAATCTTGTTCTCGCGGGCGTAACGCACCGCAGCAATCTTGCCTTCGACACCACGGGAACCGAAGCCGCCCGGCACCAGCACGGCGTCGACGCCGTCCAGCAGCGACAGGCCCTGCTGCTCGATGTCTTCGGAGTCGATATAACGCACGTTAACCTTGGTGCGCGCCTGGATACCGGCGTGGCTGAGTGCTTCGATCAGCGACTTGTAGGCATCCAGCAGCTCCATGTACTTGCCGACCATGGCGATGGTGACTTCGTGCTCGGGGTTGAGCTTGGCGTCAACCACACGCTCCCACTCGGCCAGATCGGCAGAACCGCACTCCAGACCAAAGCGCTCAACGACGAAGTCGTCCAGGCCCTGGGCGTGCAGTACGGAGGGGATGCGATAGATGGTATCAACGTCTTCCAGACCGATAACCGCACGCTCTTCCACGTTGGTGAACAGCGCGATCTTGCGGCGCGAGGACAGGTCGATCGGGTGATCAGAGCGGCAGATCAGTACGTCGGGCTGCAGGCCGATGGAGCGCAGCTCCTTCACCGAGTGCTGGGTCGGCTTGGTCTTGGTCTCGCCAGCGGTGGCGATGTACGGCACCAGCGTCAGGTGCATCAGCATGGCGCGCTTGGCACCCACTTCTACTCGCAGCTGACGGATAGCCTCAAGGAACGGCTGGGACTCGATGTCACCCACGGTACCGCCGATCTCGACCAGCGCCACGTCGGCATCGCCTGCACCTTTGATGATGCGGCTCTTGATCTCGTCGGTAATATGCGGAATCACCTGGATGGTCGCACCCAGGTAGTCACCACGGCGCTCCTTGCGCAGCACGTCGGCATAGACACGACCGGTGGTGAAGTTGTTGTTCTGGCTCATGGTGGCGTTGACGAAACGCTCGTAATGGCCCAGATCAAGGTCAGTCTCGGCGCCATCGTGGGTTACGAAGACTTCGCCGTGCTGGAAGGGGCTCATGGTGCCCGGATCCACGTTGATATAGGGATCCAGCTTTAGCATGGTGACCTTCAGACCGCGCGCCTCAAGGATCGCCGCGAGGGACGCCGAGGCAATGCCCTTGCCCAAAGAAGAAACAACACCACCCGTGACGAAGATGTAGCGCGTCATGAAAAACCCATAGATTGAACAGTTAAGCGGCTTGCACCGCGAGGAATTCGAAGGGAGTCAGAGGCAACCTGAACGGCCAGCCAAAGTCTCGACAAGATGGGAAGTCAGGATACCAGACAGCCCCCGCTTGCTCAATCCGAAACCGGCTTCCAACTGACCGTAAAACCGCTGCCTGCACCCTCGACCAAAGCCCGCTCCGCGTTCCAGCGCCCAGCCACCGACACCAGCTCGCCGCCAGAGTATAGCAACGGTACTGACGGGCGTAGCCAGGCAGGGATCTGCGCCTCCTGCAACAGCTGTTTCACCGACTGGGTCGGACGCCCGGCCAGCTTGATCTGCTCGCCGCCCTGACGATAACGCACCTGCCAGCCACCAGCGCCCGGGTCGCGCAAACCACCTGCCCCCGGCCGGCAGTCCAGCGTGCCATTGCCCGCCAGCGCCAGGGCTCCGTGCAGCGGTAACAACGACTGTTCGCTGCGTGCTGGCAGCCAGTGCGCCGGAACCAGCCAAAGACGATCTGACGAACGGTACAGAACAAAGCCATCCAGTTTCAGCTGTGGCTGGGCATCAGGGCCAGCAGCCAGTTGCTGTTGCACCTCTAGCAACTGGCGATGGTCCGGCATACGCACCGCTTGCTGACGCAACCAGCAGCGCAGCAGGTTGCGTTGCCGGGCGGCCGACAAACTCAGCAGCGGCGCCAGCAGCAGGCTCGGCCAGCCGGCCAGCCACGGATCAGCACTGGGTTCCGCCACCAGCTGCAGGTCATCCTGCGCCAACTCATCCAGCAACGCACCGGCCTCACTGGCATGCTCGGCCAGGCGCAGCAGACTGCGATCCAGCTGCGGCCACTCATGACGCAATCCGGGCAAAATCCGGTGCCGCAGGGCCGTACGGGCAAAACGCTCATCGGCATTGGCCGGATCTTCAATCCAGTCCAGTCCCTGCTGCCGAGCCCAAGCCTCCAGCTCACTGCGTCGCCAATCGAGCAGCGGTCGCGACAGCCAGCCGGCGCCCAGCGCACGGCGCGCCGGCATGCCGCTCAAGCCGCGCACACCGGTGCCGCGCATCAGCCGAAACATCAGGGTTTCCAATTGATCATCGCGGTGATGGGCCAGCAGCAATTCAGCGCCGGGCGCCAGCATATCGGCAAAGGCCGCGTAGCGGGCATCACGCGCCGCCTCCTCGACACTCCCGCCCTGCACCACCTGCACACGCACGACCGTCAGCGGCACGCCGCGCACATCGCAGGCACGCTGGCAATGCGCCGCCCAGGCGTCAGCCTCGGGATGCAGTCCGTGGTGCACATGAATGGCGTGAAGCGGAGGGATATCTGAGAGTTGGCGGGCCTGGCTCATTAGTTCAAGCAGAACCATCGAGTCCAGGCCGCCGGACAACCCCAGCCACCAGGCCGGGGCGCCCATGCAGGGAGCGAGCTGCCTCAGCAGCCCCTGCGGGTTCACTGAATACCGAAGGACATCAGGCGCTGGTAACGCGCTTCCAGCAGCTCGTCGCTGGAATGGGCACCGAGTTTATCCAGCTGGGTAATCAACTGCTGCTTGATGCGCGCTGCAGTTTCCTGGGGTGAGCGCTGCGCGCCGCCCAGCGGCTCAGGGATCAGGGTGTCAACCAGGCCCAGCTCTTTCAAACGCTCGGCGGTAATGCCCATGGCCGCCGCCGCATCTGCGGCTTTATCGGCGCTCTTCCACAAAATGGAGGCACAGCCTTCGGGCGAGATAACCGAGTAAGTGGAGTACTGCAGCATCATCAGGTGATCGCAGACACCGATCGCCAGCGCACCGCCGGAGCCACCCTCACCGATAACGGTGGCGATGATCGGGGTCTTCAGGCGCGACATGACCTGCAGGTTCCAGGCAATGGCTTCGCTCTGGCCGCGCTCTTCAGCGTCGATACCGGGGTACGCGCCGGGGGTGTCGATAAAGGTGACGATCGGCATCTTGAAGCGCTCGGCCATCTCCATCAGACGGCAGGCCTTGCGATAGCCTTCCGGCTTGGGCATGCCGAAGTTGCGGCGTACCTTTTCTTTTACGTCACGACCTTTCTGATGACCGATGACCATGACCGCACGGCCGTCCAGACGCGCAATACCACCCACAATTGCAGCATCGTCAGCAAAGTGACGATCACCGTGCAGCTCTTCAAAATCAGTGAAGATGTGGCGAATGTAATCCAGCGTGTAGGGACGCTGCGGGTGGCGCGCCATTTGCGCGACCTGCCAGCTGCTCAGGTTGCCGAAGATGCTCTCGGTCAGGGACTTGCTCTTCTCCTGCAACCGGGTGATCTCTTCGGTGATGTTCAGCGCGTTGTCACTACCGACCAGACGCAGCTCTTCGATTTTGGCCTGCAGGTCGGCGATCGGCTGTTCAAACTCCAAGTATTTCTGGCTGTTGCTCATAGGCATCCATCATCCGCTTGCGCCCAACTCGGGCATCCAAAAAAGTGTCGCAAATAACCTTACGGGATTGCCGGGCGCCCGTCGAGCATCCGGCTTTTGCGCTATCTATAGTGCAAGGAGACGCTGTCTTTGCCCAACTGGTCACGCAGCCCCTGCAACAGATCGTCAGCCGGCTCCACCTTCCAGTCATCTCCCAGGCGCAGCAAGGCGGCGGCATCGGTGCGCTGGTACTCAATCGTCACCGGGCAACCGCCACGGTACTGCTTGAGCAGACCGGCCATGCGGTTGAGCGCGTCCTCGCCGTGCTGCGCGCTATCAATGTTGATACGCACGCTGTCCAGCAGCCCGGTGCGCGCATCCTCCAGACTCATCACCCGTTTGGCACGCACGCGCATGCCACCGGAGAAATCATCCACCGCCACCTCACCCTCAACCACCAGCAAAGCATCTTTTTGCAGCAGCGCCTGCGCTGCCAGATAGGCTTCGGAGAACAGCGAGACCTCGATGCGCGCCGAGCGGTCATCCAGGGTGACAAAGCCCACCTTGTCGCCGCGCTTGTTTTTCATCACCCGCAGGTCAAATACCAGACCGGCAATGGTCTGGCTGTCGCGCGAGGGCTTCAGATCAAGGATACGCTGGCGGGCAAAGCGGCGAATCTCGCGCTCGTATTCATCAATCGGGTGGCCGGTCAGATAGAGCCCCAGGGTGTCCTTTTCGCCGCGCAGGCGCTCCTTGAAGCTCCATTCGCGCACGTTGCGATAGGCTTCATAGACATCCCGCTCGGCCGACGGCCCGAGCAGATCACCAAACAGGTCATCGTGGCCCGAGTCGGCGCTGCGCGCCGTCTGCTCAGCCGAAGCGATTGCCTCCTCCATGGCTGACATCAGGGCTGCGCGGTTGCGATCGACCTGCTTCTGGTAGGCCTGCAGCTCTTCGGCGAAGAAGGGACCAAGGCGATCCAGTGCACCGCTGCGAATCAGCGCTTCCATCACCCGCTTGTTGATACGCTTGAGGTCCACCCGGGCGCAGAAGTCGAACAAGTCGTTAAACGGGCCGCCGGCCTTGCGGGTCTCAACGATGGTTTCGACCGGGCCTTCACCCACGCCCTTGATCGCGCCGAGGCCGTAAACCACATCACCGGCGTCATCGACGGTGAACTTGAATTCCGAAACGTTGACATCCGGCACCTTGATCCGCAGGCGCATGCTGCGGCATTCCTCAATCAGCGTCACCACCTTGTCAGTGTTGTGCATATCGGCGGACAGTACCGCTGCCATGAAGGGCGCCGGGTAATGCGCCTTCAACCAGGCCGTCTGATAAGACACCAGACCGTAGGCAGCCGAGTGCGACTTGTTGAAGCCGTAACCGGCAAACTTTTCTACCAGGTCGAAAATATTGCCGGCCAGATCGCCATCAATGCCGTTGTTGGCGCAGCCCTCAATAAAGCCGCCGCGCTGCTTGGCCATTTCTTCCGGCTTTTTCTTACCCATGGCCCGGCGCAGCATGTCCGCGCCACCCAGGGTGTAGCCGGCCATCACCTGGGCAATCTGCATTACCTGTTCCTGATACAGGATGATGCCGTAGGTGGGTTTGAGCACCGGCTCCAGCCCCGGGTACTGATAGTTGGGGTGCGGGTAGGAGATTTCTTCGCGGCCGTGCTTACGGTTGATGAAATCGTCAACCATGCCTGACTGCAGCGGGCCCGGACGGAACAGGGCCACCAGTGCGATCATGTCTTCCAGACAGTCGGGCTTGAGCTTCTTGATCAGCTCTTTCATGCCGCGCGATTCAAGCTGGAAAACGGCAGTGGTTTCCGCCTTCTGCAGCATGCTGTAGGTCGGCGCGTCATCCAGCGGGATCAGGTCGATGTTGACCAGTTCCTCGTCTGTAGCCCCTTCCTCGCGCTGCTTTCGATGGATAGTCTCCATCGCCCACTTGATGATGGTCAGCGTGCGCAGGCCAAGGAAGTCGAACTTCACCAGGCCCGCCGCTTCAACGTCGTCCTTATCGAACTGGGTAACCAGGCCGCCACCGGACTCATCGCAGTACAGCGGCGCAAAGTCGGTCAGCTTGGTGGGGGCGATAACCACACCGCCGGCGTGCTTGCCGACGTTACGGGTAATCCCCTCCAGCTTGAGGGCCATGTCCCAGATTTCCTGGCCTTCCTCGTCATTGGCGAGAAAGTCGCGCAGCATCTCTTCCTGCTCGAAGGCCTTGCTCAGCGTCATGCCGACCTCGAACGGAATCATCTTCGACAGCTTGTCGGCCAGGCCGTAGGACTTGCCCTGCACCCGCGCAACATCACGCACTACCGCTTTTGCGGCCATGGTACCGAAGGTGATGATCTGCGATACCGCGTTACGGCCGTAGGTATCGGCCACGTAGTCAATAACGCGGTCACGCCCTTCCATGCAAAAGTCGACGTCAAAGTCGGGCATGGACACACGTTCCGGGTTGAGAAAGCGCTCGAACAGCAGGTCGTAGGCCAGCGGATCGAGGTCGGTAATCAGCAGCGAATACGCCACCAGCGAGCCCGCCCCGGAACCCCGGCCCGGCCCCACCGGCACGCCGTTGCCCTTGGCCCACTTGATAAAGTCCATCACGATCAGGAAGTAGCCGGGGAAGCCCATCTGATTGATGATGTCGAGCTCAAAGTTCAGGCGGTCGATGTAAACCTGGCGCTTGGCGTCGTAGTCCGGGGTATCGGGCGGCAGAATGACCTTGAGGCGCTCCTCCAGCCCCTCAAAGGAGACCTTCTTGAAGAACTCGGCTTCGGTCATCCCCTCCGGTACCGGAAAGTCCGGCAGGAAGTATTTGCCAAGTTGCACATCGATATTACAGCGCTTGGCAATCTCGACGCTGTTTTCCAGCGCTTCGGGAATGTCCGAAAACAGCTCGGCCATCTCTTCCGCCGTTTTCAGGTACTGTTCTTCGCTGTACTGGCGGACCCGGCGCGGGTCATCCAGCGCGCGGCCTTCACCGATGCAGACGCGCGTCTCGTGGGCTTCAAAGTCGCTGCGCTTGAGAAAGCGCACATCGTTGGTCGCGACCACCGGGCAGCCGCTGCGCGCCGCCAGTGCGACTGCCGCGTGCACGTGCTCTTCATCATTGACGCGGCCGGTGCGCTGCAGCTCCAGGTAGAAACGACCGGGGAATACGCCCATCCAGTACGCCAGCAGATCATCAGCCCGCGCAGGGCTGGAGGACAGCAGCGCCAGACCTACTTCACCCTCTTTAGCCGCCGACAGCGCAATAACGCCTTCGCTTGCCTCAGCCACCCACTCACGGCGAACCGTCACCAAGCCGTTGCGCTGACCTTCGGTAAAGCCACGGGAGACCAGCTCGGTCAGGTTGCGGTAACCCTTGGGGTCCATCGCCAGCAGGCTGATGCGGGTCAGGACGCTGTCGTCCTCGGCATCGGTCAGCCAGAGATCGACACCGGAAATCGGCTTGATACCGGCGCCGGTCGCGGTTTTGTAGAACTTGACCAGACTGCACATGTTGTTCTGGTCGGTGATCGCTACCGCCGGCATGCCCGCCTCGCCGACGGCCTTGATCAAGGGCTTGACCTTGACCAGCCCATCAACCAGGGAATATTCACTGTGGACACGCAGGTGAATGAAAGAAGGTGACATGGAAATCCTGTTTCAGGTGGCGGAACGTCAGGCAGAGAATTGTAGCGACGGGGAACTGCTGCGGCCAGTCGCAGCAGGCAGAACTGTGTGCCCCAAGGGAAGCACTGACTGATTGCGGCTCAGCCTGTACGCCAGAGGGCATGCGGAATTAATCAGTGCTTCCCTTACTGTTCCAGCGCCTTGCGCACCGGGCCGAATGAACGGCGATGAATAGGAGTAGCGCCCAGCTCGCGCAGTGCGGCCAGGTGTACCGGCGTGGGGTAGCCCTTGTGGCCGGCAATGCCATAGCCGGGGTACTGCTGGTCCAGCGCGAGCATTTCCCGGTCACGGGCAACCTTGGCAAGAATGGACGCAGCGGCGATGGCCGGTACACGGCTATCGCCCTTGACCACCGGCTCACTGCGCATTGGCAACGCGGGACAGCGATTGCCGTCAACCAGAACGAGGTCAGGCTGAATATGCAGCCCGGCTACCGCGCGCTGCATGGCCAGCATGGTTGCGTGCAGGATATTCAGGCGGTCGATTTCTTCCACCTCGGCGCGGGCAATACACCAGGCCAGCGCACGCTCCTGAATCAGCGGAAACAACGCCTCGCGGCGCGCTTCGGTCAGCTTCTTGGAGTCGTTGAGCCCCTCAATTGGCCGGGCCGGGTCAAGGATTACCGCAGCGGTAACCACGGCGCCGCACAGCGGGCCACGCCCTACCTCGTCGACCCCGGCAACCAGCTCATTATCAGCTGGCGTTGCCCAGTCCATAAGCAACTGGCTCACAGCTTGCCTCGTGCATCCAGCAGCTCGGCAACAGCCTCGGCGGCGCTTTGATCGGCATCACGGCGCAGCATCTGGTGCAATTCGAGGAATGTTTGCTCGGTTTCCACCCGCTCGGCCGTTGGCAGCAACCGCTCAAGCAGCGCCGGGCCCATGGCCTCAGGGGTGGCAGCGTCCTGCAGAAACTCGGGCGCCACCTCACGACCGGCCAGCAGGTTGGGCAACGACACATGCCCCACCTTGACCAGGCGTTTGAGAATACGGAAAGTGAGCCCGGCCATGCGGTACGCCACCACCATCGGGCGCTTGAACAGCATGGCCTCAAGGGTCGCGGTGCCGGAGGCGATCAACACCGCGTCACAGGCGGCGAGAACCTCGTGAGCCTGACCGTCATAGAGCGTCAGCGGCAGCTCCAGGCCAGCCTCGGCCATAATCGCTTCCATCTGCTGACGGCGCTCAGGGCTGGCGCACGGCATGATGAACTGCAGGTCCGGTTCACGTTCAAGGCACCAGGCGGCGGTCTCAAGAAAGACGCGCCCCAGCTTGCGCAACTCGCCGTTGCGGCTGCCAGGCAACAAGGCCAGCACACGGGCATCCGGCTTAACGCCGAGCGTCTGGCGCGCAGCGGCGCGGTCCGGCTCGAGCGCAATGCGGTCAGCCAGTGTGTGACCGACACAGCGCACAGCCACACCATGGCGGCGATACACCTCTTCCTCGAAGGGGAACAGGGTCAGCATCAGATCGGTAGATTGGGCAATGCTCAGCACGCGCTTTTCACGCCAGGCCCAAACCGACGGACTGACGTAATGCACGGTGGGAATACCCACATCGCGCAGGCGCTGCTCTACCCCCAGGGTGAAATCCGGCGCGTCGATGCCGATAAACACGTCCGGCTGCTCCTGCGTGAGGTATTCAACCAGCTCGCGGCGAATGCGCAGCAACTCGCGCAGGCGTCCGAGCACCTCAATCAGGCCCATGACCGACAACCGCTCCATCGGCACGCGCGTCTGCATGCCCTCGGCCAGCATGCGCGGGCCGCCGATACCGATAAAACGTGCATTGGGAAAGCGCTGTTTCAGCGCGGCGATCAGGCCAGCGCCCAGCGTATCGCCGGACGCCTCACCGGCGACCAGCGCGATACAAAGGGACTTTTCCGAACGAGGCTGCGTGATACCAGACATGTCAGCGGGTAATGCCGCGGGTCGACTCGCTGATGGACGTGCAGTACAACGCCACTTCAGGGAACTGCTCTGCCGCTTCGGCCAGCTCGGCCATAGCCTGGGCGGTGGTCAGACCCTGACGGTAGACCACCTTGTAGGCACGGCGCAGCGCACTGACCAGCTCGGCAGAATAGCCACGGCGACGCATACCTTCGAAGTTCATGCCATGGGCGCTGGCGGGGTTACCACCCACCATCACAAAGGCCGGAATATCCTTGAACACGGCGCTGTTGGCCGCACTCATGGCAAAGGGGCCGATGTGGCAGAACTGGTGCACGGTGGTGTAGCCACCGAGGATGGCACCATCACCAATGTGCACGTGGCCGGCGATGGTCGCATTGTTGGCCATGATGATGTTGTCGCCAACGACACAGTCGTGCGCCACATGTACATAGGCCATCAGCAGGTTGTTGCTGCCGATACGGGTGATGCCTTCATCCTGCACGGTACCGCGGTGCAGGGTGCAGCCTTCACGGATGACGTTGTTGTCACCGATCACCAGCTTGGTTGGCTCACCGTTGTACTTCTTGTCCTGACACTCCTCACCCACCGAGGCAAACTGGAAAATCCGGTTATTGCGACCGATGGTGGTGGGCCCCTTGATGACCACGTGCGAGGCAATACGGCTGCCGGCGCCGATTTCGACGTCCGGGCCGATCAAACTCCAGGGACCCACCTCGACGTCATCGGCCAGCCGCGCTGCGGGGTCAACAATCGCCAGAGGGTGAATACGACTCATATTTTGCGTTCCGCACAAATGATCTCGGCCGAGCAGGCTTCCTTACCATCCACAGTAGCACGGCAGGCAAATTTCCAGATGCCACGCTTGTCGCTCAGGTAGGTCGCTTCCAGCTGCAGTTGATCGCCCGGTACCACCGGTTGACGGAAGCGCAGCTTGTCGGAGCCGACAAAGTAATACAGGGTGCCGTCTGCCGGCTTGACGCCCATCATCTTGAAGCCCAGCAGGCCAGCGGCCTGGGCCATGGCCTCGATGATCAGCACGCCCGGCATGATCGGGTGCTGCGGGAAGTGGCCGTTGAAAAAAGGCTCGTTGACCGAGACATTCTTGTAGGCACGAATCTGCTTGTTCTCAAGATCCAGCTCCAGCACCCGGTCCACCAGCAGGAAGGGGTAACGGTGGGGCAGGTACTCTTTGATTTCGTTGATATCCATGGATTGCTGGCCTTGCTGAAAATAATAAAGGCGCCCCATGCGGGGCGCCGGTCAGGCGTTTGATGAGTCAGAAGACGCCTGAGTCACCTGTTCGAGTTGTTTCTCAAGCTGCTGGAGACGTTTGGCCATGCCATCGAGCTGGCGAATACGAGCCGCACTCTTCTTCCAGTCACCGGCCGGCTGCATGGCCGTACCGGATGAATAGGCGCCCGGCTCGGTAATCGAGCGGGTCACCATGGTCATGCCACTGACGAACACGTTATCGCACACCTCGATATGACCGACCATGCCGACGCCGCCCGCAATCATGCAGTGCTTGCCGATACGGGTACTGCCGGAAATGCCGACACAGGCCGCCATGGCAGTGTGGTCACCAATCTGTACGTTGTGCGCAATCTGAATCTGGTTGTCCAGTTTGACGCCATTGCCAATCACGGTATCGGCCAGCGCACCACGGTCGATGGTGGTGTTGGCGCCAATCTCGACATCATCGCCAATGCGCACGCCGCCAATCTGGGCGATTTTCTGCCAGGTGCCGCCCTGATTGGCGAACCCGAAACCTTCAGAGCCGATGACTGCACCCGATTGAACGACCACGCGCTCACCGATAGTGACGTCGTGATACAGGGTCACGCGTGGCGCCAGCCAACCACCGGCGCCAATACGTGAGCGAGCGCCAACAAAGCACTGGGCTCCAACACTGACACCGGCTGCAATCACAGCGCCCTGCTCGATCACCGCGCCTGGGCCGATGCTGGCACTGGCGTCAATCTGGGCATCGGCGGCTACCACAGCGCTGGGGTGAATACCGGCGCTGGCTTGCGGCTTGCGATCAAAGCGGTGGGACAACCGGGCATAGGTGAGATACGGGTCGGCAACGATCAGCGCGTTACCGGAAAAGCCTTGCGCATCCTGCTCGGTCAGCAGCACCGCACTGGCGCGGCTTTCCGTCAGGTACTTGCGATACTGAGCGTTGGCCAGAAACGCCAACTGACCCGGACCGGCATCCTGCAGGGTGGCCAGACCGGTGATCTCGGTTTGCGGGTCCCCAACGAGTTGCGCGCCGAGCTCTTCAGCCAGGCGCGCAAGGGACAGAGATTGAACAGCGCTCATCAGCGGCTGCTGTTCAGGCGCTCGATAACCTGGCGGGTAATATCGAACTGCGGCTTGACGTCAACAACGCCGCCACGATCCAGCACCAGGTCATATTCGCCGGCGTTCAGTACAGCTTCTACCGCCGCATCCAGCTTGGGCTTGAGAGCCTCGAGCATCTGGCGATCAGACTGAGCCTTGGCTTCGTTCAGCTCGCGCGAGGCAACCTGAAACTCACGGGCCTTCTGACGGAACTCCAGATCCAGCTTCTCCGCCTCACTTTGGCTCAGCTGCTCACCATCGCGCTGCAGACGCTCTTGCAGGCGCTTGGCTTCGGCTTCCAGGTTCTTCACTCGCTGCAACTGCGAGCCAAACTGCTGCTCAGCATCAACGGAGTACTTCTTGGCCGCGTCGGATTCCAGCAACGCCATTTGATAGTCGAGAACAGCGATCTTCATCTCGGCGGACACCTGGAAGCTGGCCATGGCCAGCAGTGACATCACTGCCACACGCGTAAACTTACCCACTCTGATACTCCTGATTACGATTGCTCGATAGTGTTTGGATTGCGTCAGAAACTCTGACCAAGGGTGAACTGGAACACCTGGGTGTCATCAGCCGAGTCGCTGTTCAGCGGCATGGCCAAACTGAAGCCCAGCGGGCCCAGCGCGGTCAGCCAGGACAGACCCACGCCGACACTGTAGCGCAACTCGCCAAGGTCAACTTCACCACAACCCGGGTTCTTGTCGCCCTCAACGGTCGTCTTCCGCGTGCACTGGGTATCGTATACGTTACCCACATCGAAGAACAGAGCGGTCCGCAGCGAACGCTGGTCCTTCACGAAAGGCGCAGGGAATACCACTTCAGCGCCACCGGTGATCTTGATGTTACCGCCGAAGGGCAGCGAGTCCTGATCCGGGTCGGCGGCGTTAGGCGTACTCTTCGGGCCCAGGGTGCCGTCCTCGAAGCCGCGTACCGAGCCGATACCACCGGCATAGTAATGCTCATAGAACGGCATCTGGTCGGTGCCACCCAGCCCGCGACCAAAGCCCAGGTCGGTGTGCAGACGCAGGGTCAGGTCTTCGCTCATCGGGAAGAAGCGCTGCGCCTTATAGTCCAGGGTGTAGAACTCCAGATCGCTGCCCGGCACGGTCACATGCCAGGACACATTCTGCGAGTAACCACGGTCAGGGAAGACACCGCGGTTCAGCGTGCTCTGCGACCAGGAAGTATCAAAGAACAGGTTGGTGAAATTGTCGCCTTCGCTGTCAAGGAAATCCAGGATTTCCTGCACGGTATAGACACCGCTCTTGATCTTGTCGTGCTGCGCGCTCATACCAAAGGAGATGCGCGAGGTATCGCTGATCGGGTAGCCGAAGTTGAAGCCGGCACCGTAGGAGTCCACGGCGTAGCTGGTAACGTCAACGTCCAGCTCATCGTAGTCAGTGGTGCGATAGAAGGCGTTGTAGCCAAGGCTCAGACCGTCAACGGTGAAATAGGGGTCCATAAAGCCGAAGGACAGCGACGTCTGGTAGTCGGAGCGGTTGGCACCGATGCTGACGCGGTTACCGGTACCAAAGAAGTTGTTCTGGCTGATCGAGCCGCCCAGGATGATACCCGAGCTCTGGGAGAAACCGAGGCTGGCGGTTACCGAGCCGGAAGGCTGCTCTTCTACCGCGTAGTTCACGTCGATCAGATCATCGGCGCCGGGCACCGGCACGGTCTCGACGTTAACTTCCTTGAAGAAGCCCAGACGCTCAAGGCGTGTCTTGGACTGATCAATCAGATAGGTAGAGGCCCAGCCACCTTCCATCTGGCGCATCTCACGTCGCAGCACCTGATCTTCGGTCTTGGTGTTGCCACGGAAGTTGATGCGATTGACGTAGGCACGCTTGCCGGGATCGACGTAGAAGGTGACCGACACAGTCTTGTCGTCTTCATGGATTTCCGGGATGCCGTTGACGCTGGCAAAGGTGTAGCCCTCGTTACCCAGGCGGCGACTGATCAGATCAGACGTGGAGGTCATTACCTGGCGAGAAAAGATCTGGCCCGGCTCGACCAGCATCAGACGGCGCACTTCTGCCTCGTCGACGATCAGGTCACCCGACAGGCTGACATCACGAATGCTGTAGCGCTCACCCTCATCAACGTTGACGGTGATGTAGACGTGTTTCTTGTCCGGAGTAATGGATACCTGGGTCGATGCCACATCCATGTTGATGTAGCCGCGGTCCAGGTAGTAGGAACGCAGGCGCTCCAGGTCACCGGCCAGCTTCTCACGCGAATACTTGTCATCGTTGCGCAGGAAGGACAACCAGCCGCTGGTCTTCAGCTCGAACAGGTCGACCAGGTCTTCGTTCGGGAAGACGGTATTACCCACCACGTTGATATGCGAGATAGCGGCGACAGAGCCCTCGTCGATGACGATTTTCAGCGCAACACGGTTGCGCGGCTCCGGAATCACCTGAGTTTCGATATCGGCAGAGTAGCGACCCTGCGACACGTACTGACGCAGCAGCTCGTTACGCACGCCTTCCAGCGTAGCGCGCTGGAAGATCTCGCCCTCGGCCAGACCGGCGGCACTCAGCCCCGTCAGCAGATCTTCGCTCTTGATTGCCTTGTTGCCTTCAAGCTCGATGGAAGAGATGGAAGGACGCTCGACCACGTTGATGACCAGCACGTTGCCATCACGGCCCAACTGGATGTCCTGGAAGAAACCGGTGCGGAACAGGGAGCGGGTCGCCTCGACCAGCTCCTGGTCGTCCACCTCGTCACCAATATTCAGGGGCAGCGAGGTGAACACGCTACCGGCAGACACCCTCTGCAGGCCGTTGACGCGGATATCGGAAATCTGGAAGGCATCGGCAAGAGCGCCCTGCGCCATAAACATCGAGAACAGCGCAGGCAATAGGTAACGTTTCATGAAATCCGTTCTGAGTCAGCTGATTGTAATCTTAATCTGCACGCTGGCAGCTCGTATTCAGGCAGTGCACGCGTCAGCCACCAAGGCGGCTGATATCGTTATAAATGGCAAACAGCATGACGCCAACAATCAGGCTTAACCCGATCTGCAGCCCCCATGTCTGAATTCGCTCGGAAAGAGGCTTGCCCCTGATCCACTCGGCCACGTAATACACCAGGTGGCCGCCATCCAGAACCGGTATCGGCAGAAGGTTCAACACCCCCAGACTGATACTCAAGTACGCGATAAAACTGAGAAAACTCTCCAGCCCCGACTTGGCCGAGGCGCCCGCCACTTTAGCAATGGTTATCGGGCCACTCAAGTTTTTTGCCGAGACCAGCCCGGTCAGCATTTTCTTCAGCGAGTCCAGCGTCAGCGCTGTCATTTCCCAGGTTTTGGTTACCGCTACCGGTATCGCCACCAAAGGGTTGTAACTTATCTGGCGCTGCATGTGGGCGGGCATTTCCACCCCTTCAACACCGGCACCGACATAGCCGACGACAACGTGATTGGCTGCTTTAGGGCGCGGCGTTAACGCCAGCTCCAACTGTTCACCGTCGCGTTCGACCATAATCTGGAGCGTTTGTTGCGCGCTGGCCTGAATCATCGGCACCACCTCGGTCAGCCAGTCGCTGACGGGCTCGCCGTCGATAGCCAGAATCAGATCACCAGCCTGCAGACCTGCCTCGGCGGCAGCGCCATCACTGGCAACCTGGTCAAGACGCGGCGGAATCTCCGGCTGCCAGCTGGTCAAGCCCAGGGCCGCCATCGGATCAGGCTCTTCTACACCCTTGAGCCAGTCATCCAGACGCAGCTGGTAGCGGGTCTCGGCGCCACCTTCAAAAGGTTTTGCCGTGACTTCCAGCGTGCCGCTCTCACCAAGACGGCGAATCAGCTGCAGGTTAACGTCCTGCCAGCTGCGAATCTGCGTACCATCAACGCCGGTGAGCTCCAGCCCGGAGTGCAGCCCCGCCTCCGCCGCCGGAGTACCCGCCGGCACGGGGCCAAGCACTGGTGCAACGGTGCTGAAACCCACCACGGCGACAATCCAGAAAGCCACAATGGCGAGTAGAAAGTTGGCAATGGGCCCGGCTGCAACCACCGCGATGCGCTGCTTGACGGTTTTGCGATTGAAGGACTGGTCCAGCTCATGCTCGGGGACCGGCGCCTCGCGCTCGTCCAGCATTTTGACGTAGCCGCCCAGCGGGATGGCAGAAATGGTGTATTCGGTACCCTTGCGATCGTGCCAGCGCACCAGCGCAGGCCCAAAACCGATGGAGAAGCGCAGCACCTTGATGCCGCAGCGGCGAGCGACCCAGAAATGGCCGTATTCATGAATGGTCACCAGCAGCCCCAGGGCAACCACTGTGGCCAGCAACGTAGACAGCAGATCCATTCAGTACCTCACAAGGTGATCGACAGGCTCCGCGCGCGCACCCAGCGCTCGGCGTGAGCCCGAGCCAGCCGATCGGCCGACAGAATGTGCTCCAGATCAATTACCGGCTCGCCCGGCAACTGCGTCAGAGCGTCCTCGATAATAACAGGGATATCAGTAAAGCCCACTCGGCCATCGAGAAACGCCTGCACCGCCACCTCATTGGCGGCATTGAGCACCGCACAGCTGGTCCCGCCCGCCGCTACCGCCTCACGCGCCAGGCGCAGACAGGGGAAACGGACAGGGTCCGGCGCCTCAAAGTCCAGACGAGCGGTCAGCAGCAAATCAAGCGCGCTAACGCCGGAATCGATGCGTTCCGGCCAGGCCAATGCGTGGGCGATGGGCGTGCGCATGTCCGGATTACCCAGCTGCGCCAGCACCGAGCCGTCGACGTAATCGACCAGCGAGTGCACCACACTCTGCGGGTGCACCACCACCTCCACCTGCTCCGGGCGAGCATCAAACAGCCAGCAGGCCTCAATCAACTCCAACCCCTTGTTCATCATGCTGGCGGAGTCGACAGATATTTTCTGGCCCATCGACCAGTTCGGGTGGGCGCAGGCCTGCGCAGGCGTTACGTCAGCCAGCTGGGCCTGAGAGAAATTACGGAAAGGACCGCCCGAGGCAGTCAGAAGAATCCGGCGTACGCCGACGCGTGCGAGACCGTCAGCATAGTTGCCCGGCATGCACTGGAAGATCGCGTTGTGCTCGCTATCGATGGGCAGCAACTCGGCGCCAGAGGCTTGCACGGCCTGCATGAACAAGGCGCCAGACATGACCAGCGCTTCCTTGTTGGCCAGCAACACCCGCTTGCCCGCCTGGGCCGCAGCCAGCGTTGGCCGCAAACCCGCCGCGCCGACGATAGCCGCCATTACCACATCGACATCGCTGGCAGAGGCCACCTCGCACAGCGCCTGCTCACCCCAGCTGACGTCCGTCGACAGACCAGCATCGCGCAGCACCTGCTGCAGACCTTTCGCCTGCTCCGCTGTCGCGACCACGGCGCGCTGCGGACGATACCGACGGCACTGCTCGGCAAGCTCAGCCATGCGACTGTAGCCAGTCAATGCGTAAACCTGGTAACGCTCAGGATGGCGGGCGATCACATCCAGCGTGCTAACCCCAATAGAGCCGGTTGCCCCCAGCACGGTAACCGACAGGGTCACGCCAGATGACTCCCAAGCAGCAGCCAGGCTGCCACATACATGGGAATCGCCGCCGCCAGACTATCGATTCGGTCCAGCACACCGCCATGACCCGGCAGTAGATTGCTGCTGTCTTTCAAGCCTTCTTCGCGCTTGAACAGGCTTTCGGTCAGGTCACCAACAACCGAAATCAACACCACGAGCGCGGCACCAAGCAGCCCGAGCAGAATCGCCGACGCGCCCCAGCCCAGATACAACATGGCTGCCAGCGCCAGCGACAGACTGACCACCAGGCCGCCAAACAGCCCCTCGCGCGTCTTGCCGGGGCTGACATTGGGCAGCAGCTTGTTGCGACCAAAGCGCTTGCCGGCAAAGTAGGCACCGATATCAGCACCAAACACCAGCACAGCCAGCCCCAGCAGCATCCACAGCCCCTGCTCCTGAGCCCGGAGCCAGATAACGCCTGCCCAGGCCGGCAGCAGGATCAGCAAGCCAAACAGCTGACGCACAAAGCTGCCGCGCCACAGGCCGCTGCCGTTGGGGTAGCGCAGAATCATGACGGTAGCCATGCACCACCAGACCAGCGCCGGGCCAACAAAGAAGACGATCGGCCAGGCATCTCGGTACAGGCCAACCATAAACAAACCCAGGGTCGCCGCGTAGACGATACGGCCGCCCTGCCGCGCTTCACCGCACAGCCGCGCCCATTCCCAGGCCGCAAGCGCAACAATGGCACCAATGAACAGGGCAAACCAGGCCCCCTGCAGGGATACAAACCCGGCGATTGCAACAATCGCCAGGATAACGCCGGTAATAACCCGTTGCTTTAGCATCAGGCCCCCGTTGCAATCTGTTCACTGGTTTTGCCGAAGCGGCGTTGACGACCGGCAAAGTCGGCCAGCGCCTCGCGCAGGGCCGCCTGCTTGAAGTCAGGCCAATACAGGTCGGAGAAGTAAAGCTCTGCGTAAGCAAGCTGCCACAACAGGAAGTTGCTGATACGTTTCTCGCCGCCTGTACGAATGCACAAGTCTGGCAGCGGCAGGTTGGATGTACTTAGACGCGCCTCCAGTGCCTGCTCTGTCAGCGACTCGACGGTGCGCTCACCGCGAACAGCCTCAGCTGCCAGCGAGCGGGCGGCCTGGGCGATATCCCACTGCCCGCCGTAGTTGGCTGCAATCACCAGGGTCAGGCGAGCGCATTGTGCGGTCGTCTCTTCGGCCTGCGCCATGGCGGCCTGCAACTCAGGAGCAAATCGACTGCGATCACCGATGATCTGCAGTCGCACGCCGTTTTCCCGGAGCTTGCGCACCTCACGACGCAGGGCGCCAAGGAACAGCTCCATCAGCGCGCCAACTTCGTCCTCGGGACGGCGCCAGTTTTCACTGGAGAAGGCGAACAGCGTCAGCACTTCCACACCGTCTTCCAGGCAGACCTCGATCATCGCCTTGACCGCATCCACACCAGCCTTGTGGCCGGCGACACCAGGCATCAACCGCTTGCGCGCCCAGCGGTTGTTGCCATCCATGATGATGGCAACGTGACGGGGCGTAGTGGAATCCTTGCCAGCGGGACTTGTGATGTTCATTCGGTACTCTTGCAGCAGATGGCCTTAGATGGCCATCAGGTCCTTTTCTTTCACTTCCAGTACTTTCTCAATCTCGGCAACAAACTTGTCGGTGAGCTTCTGGATGTCATCAGCTGCGCGGCGCTCTTCGTCCTCGCTGATTTCCTTTTCTTTCTGCAGATCTTTGAGCTGGCTCAGGGCATCGCGACGAATGTTACGTACGGCGATACGGCCATTTTCAGCTTCGGCACGGGCCTGCTTGGTGTAGCCCTTACGGGTTTCCTCGGTCAGCGCCGGCATCGGAACGCGGATGGTGGTACCGGAGGTAGCCGGGTTCAGACCCAGGTCGGACATCATGATGGCCTTCTCGACCGCCTGAATCATGCCCTTGTCAAATACGCTCAGGGCCAGGGTACGGGAGTCTTCAACGTTGACGTTGGCCACCTGGCGCAGCGGGGTGTCAGCGCCGTAGTAAGACACGATGATGCTGTCCAGCAGGGCCGGGTGTGCGCGACCGGTACGAATCTTGGCGAAGGCGTGCTCCAGCGCTTCGACGGACTTCTTCATGCGCTCCTGCGCGTCTTGCTTGATTTCGTTGATCATTGACTCAACCCTCGATCAGTGTTCCTTCGGCGCTACCGACTACTGCATTGAGCAACGCACCTGGCTTGTTCATGTTAAACACCCGCAGGGGCATATTGTGGTCACGGATCAGGCAGATGGCCGTCAGGTCCATGACTTCCAGTTTGAGATCCAGTACCTGGTCGTAGGTCAGGCTCTCAAAGCGCTCGGCATCGGGGTCCTTCATCGGGTCGGCATTGTAAACGCCGTCAACCTTGGTTGCCTTGAGCACCAGATCGGCATCGACCTCAATGCCGCGCAGGCAGGCTGCGGTATCCGTGGTGAAGAAGGGGTTGCCCGTACCGGCGGAGAATATTACCACGTCGCCACTGGCCAGGTAGCGCATTGCCTTGCGGCGATCGTAATGCTCGGTCACGCCTTCCATGGTGATGGCGGACATGACGCGTGTCTGAATATTGGAGCGCTCCAGCGAATCACGCATGGCCAGCGCGTTCATAACCGTTGCCAGCATCCCCATATGGTCGCCGGTTACCCGATCCATGCCCGCCGCACTCAGCGCAGCGCCGCGGAACAGGTTACCGCCACCGATCACCAGCCCGACCTGCACCCCGATACCGATCAACTGCCCGATTTCCAGCGCCATGCGATCAAGCACCTTGGGGTCGATACCGAAATCTTCGGTCCCCATCAGGGCTTCACCGCTAAGTTTGAGAAGGATGCGCTTGTACTTGGGTTGGCGGCTACTGGGCACCTGGGCCATGCTTGACTCTCCTGTTCGGGAATGGAGAAACACTCAACGAGTTGCACCAGACAACAACGGCGCGCACTTGTTCAGTGTTTCTTGAAAAAGAGGCTTCACGCCTGCGCGGGAAGCCTCTCATATCAACCTTGTCGCCCCCACTTGAAAGCGGAGGCGGTGCACCGGTCAGCGTGCACTATAGCGTATTACTGCTTGGCAGCAGCCAGCTGAGCGGCAACTTCGGCAGCAAAGTCAGCTTCGGCACGCTCGATGCCCTCGCCCACTTCGAAACGCACGAAGGAAACAACTTCAGCACCGGCTTTCTTGGCCAGCTCGCCAACCTTGACTTCCGGATCTTTGACGAACGGCTGCTCGATCAGGCTACCTTCGGAAACGAACTTGTTGATACGGCCTTTAACCATGTTCTCAACAATGTTTTCCGGCTTGCCGGCGATCTTGTCGGCGTTCAGAGCCAGGAAGATCTCTTTCTCTTTAGCGATCGCTTCTTCGGACACCTGAGAGGAGTCCAGGAACTGCGGGTTGCTTGCAGCAACGTGCATGGCGATATCGCGAGCCAGCTCTTCATTGCCACCGTTCAGGGTGACAACAACACCGATGCGGTGACCGTGCAGGTAGGCACCAACAACATCACCTTCAACGCGAGTCAGGCGACGGATGTTGACGTTTTCACCAGTCTTGGCAACCAGCGCTTCACGGGCCGGCTCCTGGTCAGCGATCAGCGGAGCAGCGTCGGTGTAACCAGCTTCAAACGCTTTGTCCAGGCTGGCGGCAACGAATGCCTTGAAGTCTTCCTGCAGAGCCAGGAAGTCGGTCTGAGAGTTGACTTCAATGATGACAGCGGACTTGTTGTCAGCGGCAACCTTGACAGCGATGGAGCCTTCAGCGGCGATGTTGCCGGCTTTCTTGGCAGCCTTGATGGCGCCAGAAGCGCGCATGTCGTCAATGGCTTTCTCGATGTCGCCTTCGGCGGCAACCAGTGCCTTTTTGCATTCCATCATGCCCTGACCAGTGCGCTCACGCAGTTCTTTGACCAGTGCTGCAGTAATTTCTGCCATGGACTCTTCCTCACATAACTGGATTAGTTCCTGCTTCCGTTTGACAGCAGGAAGCAACGAATCATCTTGCGGTAAACATATTGCAAAAAGGGGGCAAGGCCCCCTTTTCGCTACGGCATTGCATCAGCCGTATGCACCTCAGCCTTCAGAGGCTTCCGGAGCAGCTTCTTCTACGAACTCGTCGGTAGCGCCAGCATTGCTCTTGCCACGCAGAACTGCGTCAGCAACGGAAGCAGCGTACAGCTTGATAGCGCGAATGGCGTCATCGTTACCCGGGATGACATAGTCAACACCTTCCGGGCTGCTGTTGGTATCAACGATGCCGATAACCGGAATGCCCAGCTTGTTGGCTTCGGTGATGGCAATACGCTCGTGCTCAACGTCGATGACGAACAGGGCATCAGGCAGACCGCCCATGTCCTTGATACCACCCAGGCTGCGATCCAGTTTTTCCAGATCACGGGAGCGCATCAGCGCTTCTTTCTTGGTCAGTTTGGCGAAGGTGCCGTCCTGGGATTGAACTTCCAGGTCGCGCAGACGCTTGATGGACTGACGAATGGTCTTGTAGTTGGTCAGCATGCCGCCGAGCCAGCGGTGATCAACATAGGGCTGACCAGCACGGGCCGCTTCGTCAGCAATGATCTTGCTGGCAGCGCGCTTGGTGCCGACGAACAGAATCTTGTTCTTGCCGGCAGCCAGCTTTTCCACAAAGCTCAGAGCTTCGTGGAACATTGGCATGGTCTTTTCCAGGTTGATGATGTGAATCTTGTTGCGAGCGCCGAAAATGAACTTGCCCATTTTCGGGTTCCAGTAGCGGGTCTGGTGGCCGAAGTGCGCGCCGGCCTTCAGCATGTCACGCATAGAGACTTGGGTCATGATAACTCCAGTAAGTCGGGTTGGGCCTCCACGCATCCCAGCATCCAACCCCAAAGGGCACCCAGGATACCGTGTCGATACGTGTGCGGATTTAGTTTGATTTGCTGGCCGAGCCTGCAGCTCTGCATTCAGCGGGGCGCTTTATACCATATCAACCCCGGCGAAGAAAGCACTGACTACCCAGCGCAGACAAGCGGCCAGTTCAACAGCAGGCCACAGGTCTGATAGAATCCGGGGTTTTTCCACCTACGCCAGCCGGCGCCCAATCGAGAGAGTCCAGCCATGACCGTCACCATCAAGACCGCCGAAGACATTGCCGGCATGCGGGTTGCCGGCCGCCTGGCAGCCGAGGTTCTGGAGATGATCGGCGAGCACGTCAAGCCTGGCGTCACCACCGACGAGCTGGATCGCATCTGCCATGACTATATTGTCAACGTTCAGCAAGCGATCCCCGCCCCCCTCAACTACGGCGGTGCCCCCGGCCGCATGCCCTTTCCCAAGTCCATCTGCACCTCGCTCAACCATGTGGTCTGTCACGGCATCCCGAATGACAAACCGCTGAAGAGCGGCGACTCGCTGAATATCGACGTCACCGTCATCAAAGACGGTTATCACGGCGATACCAGCAAGATGTTCATGGTCGGCGACGTGCCGGAGTGGGCCGAACGCCTGGCCCGCATCACCCAGGAATGCATGTACAAAGGCATTTCCGTCGTACGCCCGGGCGCGCGCCTGGGTGACATTGGTGCCATTATTCAGGAACACGCCCACGCCAACCGCTACAGCGTGGTGCGCGAGTACTGCGGCCACGGCATTGGCAAGGTCTTCCACGAAGACCCGCAGATCCTGCACTACGGCCGCGCCGGTACCGGCATGGAAATGCAGGAAGGCATGATCTTTACCATTGAGCCCATGATCAATCAGGGCCGCCCGGAGACCCGCCTGCTGGGTGACAACTGGACTGCAATCACCAAGGACCGCAAGTTGTCCGCGCAGTGGGAGCACACCATTCTGGTCACCGCCGACGGCTACGAGGTGCTGACCCTGCGCACCGAGGAAAGCTTCCGCTGACAGGCGGCCTGCCCCAGGCTGCCTGATTGCTGTCCGGCCTCACTACCAAGCCGAGGAAACGAATGATGGATGACGCGCTTTTCGATCCCGGTCAGTTTCAGGCCGAACTGGCTATCAAGAGCAGCCCGATCGCGGCCTTTAAAAAGGCTATTCGGCAGGCTGACACCGTCCTGACCCAGCGCTTTGAGGACGGCCGCGACATTCACCAGCTGATCCACGAACGCGCCTGGTTCACCGACCAGATCCTGCAGCAGGCCTGGGCACGACTGCCCTGCGCAGGCGACCCGGGCATCGCCCTGCTGGCGGTTGGCGGCTACGGCCGCGGCGAACTCCACCCGCATTCAGACATTGACCTGCTGATTTTGCTGCGCGGCGATGTCGAACCCTTTCGGGAGGCCATCGAAGCTTTCCTGCTGCTGCTCTGGGACATCGGCCTTGAGGTCGGCCAGAGCGTGCGCAGCGTTGAAGAATGCCAGCAGGAAGCCGCTGCCGACATCACCGTCATTACCAACCTGATGGAGTCGCGCACGCTGGCCGGCGACGAGGCGCTGCGCCAGGACATGATGGCCGCCATCGACACCAGCCATATGTGGAACGATGCCGAGTTCTTCCGCGCCAAGCGCGCCGAGCAACAGGCCCGTCATGCCAAGTTCAACGACACCGAATACAACCTGGAGCCGAACGTCAAAAGCTCCCCCGGCGGGCTGCGCGACATTCAGACCATCGGCTGGGTCGCCTTGCGGCACTTTGGCACCAACGACCTGCGCGAACTGGTCCAGCAGGGCTTTTTGAATGAGCCCGAATACACCATCCTGGCCGACGGTCGCGCCTTCCTGTGGAAAGTCCGCTTCGCGCTGCACACCCTCGCCGGCCGCGCCGAAGACCGCCTGCTGTTCGACCATCAACGCGCACTGGCCAAGCTGCTGGGCTACGAGGGCACCGACAGCAAGCTGGCCGTCGAGCGCTTCATGCAGAAGTACTACCGCGTGGTGATGTCGCTGTCGGAGCTGAACGATCTGCTGATGCAGCACTTCGAAGAAATCCTGCTGCGCGACGCCGAGGCGGCGGACATCCGCCCGCTCAACAGCCGCTTTCAGGTGCGCAATCACTATATCGAAGTCACCAACCCGAACGTCTTCAAGCGCACCCCCTTCGCCATCCTCGAAATCTTTCTGCTGATGGCGCAGAACCCGGACATTCGCGGCGTGCGCGCCGACAGCATTCGCCTGCTGCGTGACCACCGCCACCTGATCGACGACGACTTTCGCAGCGACATTCGTAATACCAGCCTGTTCATCGAGCTGTTCCGCTGCAAGGAAGGCATCCACCGCAACCTGCGTCGGATGAACCGCTACGGCATCCTCGGCCGCTATCTGCCGGAATTCGGCAAGATCGTCGGCCAGATGCAGCACGACCTGTTCCACATCTACACCGTGGATGCGCACACGCTGAATCTGATCAAGCACCTGCGCAAGTTAAGCTGGCCCGAATACCAGGACCGCTACCCGCTGGCCTGGCGCATCTTCTGCCGCCTACCCAAGCCGGACCTGCTGTACATGGCCGGGCTGTATCACGACATCGCCAAGGGGCGCGGCGGCGATCACTCGGAACTGGGCGCGGTCGACGCCGAGCTGTTCTGCCAGCGCCATCACCTGCCGGCCTGGGATACGCACCTGGTCAGTTGGCTGGTCGAGAACCACCTGCTGATGTCCACGACGGCGCAGCGCAAGGACATTTCCGACCCGCTGGAGATCCACGACTTTGCCACCAAGGTCGGCAATCAGGTGCGACTCGACTACCTCTATGTGCTGACCATCGCGGACATCAACGCCACCAACCCGACGCTGTGGAACTCCTGGCGCGCCTCGCTGCTGCGCCAGCTCTACACCGAAACCAAACGCGCCCTGCGCCGCGGCCTGGACAATCCGCCAGACCGCGAGGAGCACATTCGTCAGACGCAACAGGCGGCGCTCGACATTCTGGTGCGCAACGGCGTAGACGAAGATGACGCAGAAGCCCTCTGGGTCGAGCTGGGCGATGACTATTTTCTGCGCCACACCGCAAGCGATGTGGCCTGGCATACCGAGGCCATTGCCCAGCACGGCCAGCGTCAGAGCCCACTGGTATTGATCAAGGAAACCGCCCAGCGCGAGTTCGAGGGCGCTACTCAGATCTTCATCTATACCCCGGAGCAGAACGACCTGTTCGCGGCTACGGTGTCGGCCATGGATCAGCTCAACCTGAGCATTCAGGACGCGCGCATCATCACCTCGACCAGCCAGTTCAGCCTGGACACTTATATCGTGCTCGACTCCGACGGCGGCTCGATTGGCGACAACCCCGAGCGCATCCGCCAGATCAAGCACGACCTGGTCGACGCCCTCTCCGACCCGGACGCCTTCCCGACCATCATCCAGCGCCGGGTGCCGCGCCAGCTCAAGCACTTTGCCTTCGCCCCCGAGGTCACCATCTCCAATGACCCGAGCGGCCAGCACACCATTCTTGAACTGAGCGCACCGGACCGCCCGGGCCTGCTCGCTCGCATGGGCCGCATTCTGCTGGACTTCGATATCAGCGTACAAAACGCCAAGATCGTCACCCTGGGTGAGCGCGTGGACGACGTCTTCGTCATCACCGACGCCAATAACCAAGCGCTGTCAGACCCGCAGCTGTGCGAGCGCCTGCAGCAAACCATCATCGACACACTCAGCAGTACCCAGCCGACCGCGCAGGAGTACAGCAGCCCCATTGCCATCGGCCCCTGAGGACACACAATGAATCACGACCTGCAGCGCCTGCAGCCCTACCCTTTTGAAAAGCTGCGCGCCCTGATCGCCGACGTTACCCCGAACCCGGCGCTGCGCCCGATTTCGCTGTCGATTGGCGAGCCCAAGCACCCGTCACCGCCGTTCGTGCTGCAGGCGCTGGCCGACAACCTCAACCAGGCAGCGGTCTATCCGACTACCCAGGGCAAGCCCGAGCTGCGCCAGAGCATTGCCGACTGGCTGACCAAGCGCTTTGCGCTGACTGCCGGCAGCCTGGATATCAGCAGTAACATCATTCCGGTCAACGGCACCCGCGAGGCGCTGTTCTCCTTTACCCAGGCGCTGATCACCCGCGACCCGCAGGGCCTTGTGGTTAGCCCCAACCCCTTCTATCAAATCTACGAAGGGGCGGCGTTTCTGGCGGGCGTGGAGCCGCATTACCTGGCCTGCGACGGCAGCAACGGCTTTATTCCGGACTTCAGCGCGGTGCCGGCCGAGATATGGCAGCGCTGTCAGCTGCTGTTTATCTGCACGCCCGGCAACCCGACCGGCGCGGTCATCCCGCTGGAAACCCTGCAGCAGTTGATCAAACTGGCCGACCAATACGACTTCGTCATCGCCTCCGACGAGTGCTACAGCGAAATCTACGCGCCAGACGGTCCGGCCCCAGTTGGTCTGCTGCAAGCTTGCGCTGCCATGGGGCGCGACGACTTTGCCCGCTGCGTGGTGTTCCACAGTCTGTCCAAGCGTTCCAACCTGCCGGGCCTGCGTTCCGGCTTTGTCGCCGGCGACGCCAGCCTGCTCAAACCGTACCTGACTTATCGCACCTATCACGGCTGCGCCATGCCGGTTCACAGCCAGATTGCCAGCATCGCGGCGTGGCAGGATGAAGCGCACGTTGCCGACAACCGCGCCCAGTATCAGGCCAAGTTTGACGCCGTTCTCGCCATTCTTGGCGACGTCATGCAGGTCGAGCGGCCCGACGCCGGTTTCTACCTGTGGCCGCAAACACCCATCGACGACGAGACCTTCACCACCCGCCTGCTGGCCGAGCAGAACGTCGCCGTGGTGCCCGGACGTTACCTGTCACGGGAAATTGATGGTTATAATCCCGGCGCCGGACGGGTCCGCATGGCGCTGGTCGCCCCGCTGGACGAGTGTATTGAAGCTGCCGAACGCATCCGCGACTTCATCAGGAGCCTGTAAGCAATGATCACCCTGTACGGCATCAAGGCCTGAGACGCACAAGAGAACGCCAATTCCCCTTTTGAATCATCAGGTTAGGCGCAAATCGGCTGTAAAAATAAACAGCGGTT
>NZ_FOUD01000001.1:0-131992 GCF_900114765.1 Halopseudomonas pachastrellae | reverse complement strand
GCATCGAGTTTTGACGGTATTTTGGGGAGAATTGGGGAGGCTGTTTCACCCCTTTATAAATCAATGACTTGCACTCTCTACGGCATCAAGGCCTGAGACGCACAAGAGAACGCCAATTCCCCTTTTGAATCATCAGGTTAGGCGCAAATCGGCTGTAAAAATAAACAGCGGTTTGCGCGCCAACTCACTCCTTTAAAATCAAAGGCTTGCGTTCTGTTTTGGGGAAGATTACCCCGGAATTGCACCACGCCGTATTCTGGCCGTCAGTCCGGCGCTCGCAGGGAGTCGTACTGACGCTCACACGCCAGCCCCGCTACTCGTCGTCGATCAGCCTCTGCTGCCAGCTCTCCCGCTCGCGCATCAGCCCGGTCGAGCAGCTCGGAATACAGTATGAGGGTTGATCGGGTTGTCTGGCTTCCGGCGTCAGAGCAGGTATCCGCGCTGGCTCGACGGGTACGCTCGGCGAGCTGCTCACGCAGGCTGTCAGCAGTGGCATCAGCAGCATCGGCATCAGCCTGAGCCTGCTCGATCTGTTGTTTCGCATCACGTCGTATCCCCTCAACTGCGGCTGCGCGCCGCGTCTCTTCTGATCGGGCCTGCCGTTCGGCTGCTGCCCGCGCCTCTGCATACTCCGCACCGAGAGCGATGTATTTGCTCTCCCAGCGCGAGCCCTGCCAGCTCCACCCCACCCCAAACCCCAGCAGCACCAGGGCGGCCAGTCCGGCGGCCTGCAGCCAGAGCTTGTATTTGGCGATCATTTGCGGCCCTCGTGCTCGAGCGAATAGTGATTTCCATCGTTAAACCGGCCACCCCAGGAGCCGCCGAGTGATTCCCAGTACTCGCCAAGAGGCCGGTGATCTTCTGTCTGCTGCAGAAACCTGCCATCACGGAACAGGTTGAAGTCCACGGCCAGGCGCTGCTTGTGCAGACTCCCCGCGGCCCCATATCCCTTCTTCTGCCCGACACCGCCGTGCAGACGCGGGTCGCGGTAGGCATCACCGAACGTCAGCTCATAGCCGTTCTGGTAGGCGTATTCGATCAGCAGCCCGATCATTTTGGTAAAGCGGCGCTGCTTGCTTCCGAGTGACATGTGTTTTCTCCAGGCAATAAAAAACCCCGCACTTGGCGGGGTTGATTGTTTGAATTTATTAAGCGTTATGCCACGTATTACCCTTGCTTATGTGCCAGGCGCTCATATACGGAATACCAACCTGCATGGCTGCGTCTTTGACCTTCACTCCAGATTGCAAAAGCCGCTTCACCTCTCCAGCCTGAACCCTATTGCAGCGAGCGTTGCTTCTCAATTGGGAGTTTTCTTGATGGGAAATGAATCTGCAGTTCGCCGGCTCATACGGGCCGTCGACATCCCTTCTATCAAGCTCAGATGTATCCGTATAGCCGTTCTTGAGAGCCCAGGAAAAGAATCTCTCTTTGTCGTTGCGCCACTCGCTACACACGTCAATTCCCCTTCCGCCGTAGTATTCATAGTGGGAGGCGCTGGGGTAGGTGCAGCGGGCGATCATTCCAGACCAAACCCGATACAAGCGAGTCCCGCTAACAGCCCGCTCTTTCTTGAGCTTCAGGTAGCAAGCCCGGCAAGGCGTGCCTACCCTCCTTCGATCTTGGTGGCGAACCGCTCCACAGTGCTCACATATACACTCAAAAAGTGGAGTGCCGTTAGCACTCCTCCCTACACGCCTTGCCTCGGTCATCGGAATCTCTCCTGGCTTCATACTTGTAATTATATACAGTCATTCACACCAGAACCAGCCGTGCGCTGGGCCGCCGATCTGGTGCCGATGCTCGAACCGGGATTCCTGCAGCCCGATGGCCAGCATTTGCAGCTCAGCCTCTGGCGAGGTCATGCGATCGGGCAGCAGTGAAAGCGCAGCCGCAATCGGGCCGCGCCGGATTTGATTCAGGGTCATGTTTTCTCCAGGCATGAAAAAACCGCCTCAATGGGCGGCCTGTTGTGATGGGGTTAGCGTTTTATCGAGTTGGCCAGCGACAGCAGCGGCCCGGGCGGGCATGCTGGTCAGGCTCTACACGGATGTGGGCATGTACCGATGTACCGCCGGGTTTTGTAGTACCGGCTTTATCCCTGCGCCCAGAGAGCGGCCTGAGCTGAACCCGCCAGCCGCAGAGCCTCTCTCAGTTCATCGCGTGACGCCTCGATAACGGAGTTATCAGCGAGCACCCATATGATCGTTTCGCCGTCTGCAAGAGCTGTGATGCTGCGGGCCATACGCTCTTGTGAGCGTTCATCGCCGTCAAACACGTTACCGGCGGCGGTAGTAACTCTGATTGCGGCAACTTGTTCGGCGCGGATAGCTTTAAACTGCTCTCGTTGTGCTGCTGCAAGTTCAGTCTCGTCCCACGAAAGTTCGGAAACCGGCAACTCTGAGAAATTCGCAAGTTCTACAAGCGTGCCGGTCCACTCTGCGAAGAATATCCCATTGTGATTAACTTTCATGGCTATGCGCTCAGCTCGTTGATGGTTGGGAGCGGCGATGTGTGTAAACCAACGTCTACAATGCCGGTAAAAAATGCAGAGCAGGCAACGTAGAGCTTCGCCCCCGGGGTCGCGTGCAGATGAGGGAATGCATACTCGTAGCCTGTCACTACCGACCGCACCAGCCGGACGTGATTGAAACCGACAGGCAGCGGTGTGCCTCTGGAAGTCAAAACGCCGTTCAGGTAATAATCGTAACGGGGGGCAACGGTTCCATCCTCGACCTTGCACCACGCCGCAAACGTACCGTAGGTGGCCGAACCAAAAATGACTCTGTTACCGTTATTGCTGATGAGGTAGCGATCGACACCATCAGTACCAGTGTGCCCGGTAGCCGTGCCAGCCCCGGCCGTGATCAGGCTGACGTAGAACTCAACCCCATAGCGGGCATTGAATCCAGATCGGCCCATTGCTGCTATGAGCTCAGAAACAACCGCTGTGAGCGCACCGGCGGAGCCGCCATTGGTAGTGTTGTCAAAGATGAATTTCCCGGCAGACGACTGCACTGACCCGTTGTATGCGCTGAAAAAGCCGCTCGCTACAAAGCTACCGGCAGTCAATGAAAGCGGATTCATCTTCCCTGCAAACCGCCCACTATCCGGCATCACATTGATGAACGGCGCCGCACTGTAGTTCGCCGTCGCAAACGTCCCCAGCTCCAGAGCAGTCCGCCCAGCAGCGGCATCAGCGCTGGCGACAAAGTTGCGACCGAATGCGCTGGTGATGCTGTTCCACCAAGCTACAACAGCCTGCCGAACTCGTTGCGCTGTCCATGCACGCCGAGTTGTGGCAGTACCAGCCTCGGCCTCTGTCTGGCTGATTGTTGATGCTGTCCACTCTCGGGCATTAGTGAGGCGGCTGTCGTCGGTGCCCACCTTCCCGTCCAACGCGGCCTGCTGGGCCGAGCTGACTGGCTTGCTGGCGTCTGGGGTGTTGTCTACCTGATCGAGCCCTACGTCAGCGGCAGTGGTAGACCGAGCACGCAGGTTCACGTAGTCGCCATTGGTGGCGGCTTTGCTGTCCAGCGCGGCCTGCAGCCCGGCGATGTTGCTGATGCCCAGGTTCTGCAGGTCTTCCCGGTTCTGCTCGATGAAGTCGACAACCTCTTGCAGGCTGTCGAGGTTGATGTTGTCGGACTCCAGCAGCGTCTGGATGTTGTCGATCAGCTCTTTGAGCACGCGCCCCTGATTGGCCGACAGAGGCTTGGTGGCGTCTGCCGACTCCAGCTGGTCGAGCACGTCCGTTACGTCCACCTTGAGCGCCAAGGCGGCAGCCTGCGCGGTGCTGACGGGCTTGGCCATGTCGCCGGTGTTGTCGGCGCTGCCAAGCCCTACATCTGCCTTGGTGATCGCCACGTCGCCGGTGCGGCCTTGCACGCTCTGCACTGGCGCACTGGCTGCCGCTTCGGCAGCGGTGGTGTACTGCGGATGCGGGTCGGGTGCTGCCTCGTGGGCGCTCACCGCACCGCTGGCGGTACCGGTCACATCGTATCGCCCGTCAGATTCAGCTTTGGTGTATCGGTCACCCAGCGCCGTGTTTGTCTGGCTGACGAACGTGTTGTAGGTGCTCTGGTCGACCTTCAGCCCAAGCTGCTCCATCAGATCAAGCTGCTGAGTGATGTCCCCCAAGATCGTGCCCCACGGGCGGTCGATCACACCGGCGTCAATCTCGGTGCCGCCTTCGAGGGTCAGAATCAGGTGGCCATTCTCCGCAACCGTGGCGCCAGTAATAGTCGGCCCCACCCTGCCCCGCATGCCGGCACGAATAACCCGGCGCTCAGGGCCCTGCCTCACTGCAATGACACGGCTCATTCTGTCACCTCGGCAGTAATCTCGAAGGGGCTGACGCCGACCAGCGCATACACCTTGCCGTCAGGGTCGACGGCTTCGGCATCCCACACGCCGCACATAGGCTTCAGTTCAGCCGTAACGACATCGGTCAGTTGCAGCGTGAACGAGTGCTCTGCCGGGTCAACGATGATCAGGCCATCCGGGTTCTGCGCAGGGTCAGAGTGGAAAGCCAGGATGGCGCTGTCGTCGCCAACGCGCCGGCGCAGGGTTGCCCTGGCAGACCAGCCGGTGATGTCCTGGGGGGTTGGGTACCGAACGTGGCCACCGGCCGACCACTGATGACGCCAGCATGATCCCACCAGGTCGTTTATCTCGATGGTGTCGTCGTCGATCACCGTGGCCAGGTAATCGCCGTTCAGCTCGTCAGGGCGCCTCACACACTGAATGGTTACCGGCCAGTCGTCCGGAATGCCATGGCTCGGCACACTCAACCGCACCGGCGCCAGCGACGGCACAGCGACGATATCGCAGTAGGTGAAGTGGTCTTCGGCGTACTGCAGTGCGAACTCAAGGGTCTTGCCCTGCTGGATACATAGGTTGATGATGGGTGCGTCCATATCCTGCTCCTGACGTTATGCCGTGCAGGCTATGTGACTGGACATAGCCGTCAACGCACCTCAATCACATTGCCATGGCTTCCCGGTACCGGCGCGCCACCTCTTGGCCCTGCTCTACCCCTTGGCTTACGCGGGCCTGACGGACCGCCCGGCTCCTGGCCTGCCCGCTCAACTCCAACCTTGGCGGGCGCCCTTGCACCAGTGCAGCAGCGTTCCGGCGCGACACGCCTCCCAGTGTCAGCGTCTGCATTACCTCGCGGCGTGACATACCCGCGTTCTCGGCGGCTTTTACCAGGCGCTCCATATCCGTGAAAGCTTTTGCGTGCATTCGTTCTGCTCCCTGCTTTGCCTTACGGATGTCGTCGGTACTGACGTCATTGGCACTTCGAAGCACTCGGCTCAAAGAGCTGCGCGCATCAGTCAGCGCCTGATTGAAATCGAAGCTGCGGTAATACAGGCCAGTCTTCGCATCCAAGGTAGAGGCACGCCAACCGAGCAAAGCAGATACTTCATCGCGCACGCTGTATGGTTGCCCAGAGCCTTCCCGCCGCTCTCCGCTTGCCGCCTTGATAAAGCGCTCTGCGCTGCTGACAAATCCAGGTTGGATAGTCTTGCGCATATGGTCTGCAATGGCGGTGAGCTGGTCCAGAGGCTCCCCGTTCTCGCGATACACCTGGCCGCCCGACGACTTCTTGTTGGCCATGACTTCGAAGATCGCCTGAGCAGTAATGTCGCCACCCAAGAACGGCGTCAGCATGTCGGCCAACCCGCTTTTCGCTGAGTCCTCCCATGGGCGATCGCGCAGCATCGCGGTCACCGGCCGCTTCCAATAGCCATACGGGTCCAAGAAGCTCAAATCGACATAGCGCAGCTTGCCATCGGCATCCCGTCCCATGTAGAGGAAGGTTGAGTTGTCTTGCCACGGCGGCCCCAGATCCCGAATGGCCTCCTCTTCATCGTCATCAACACCCAGTGCAGCGGCCGTCATGGCAGAGAGCGCATAGAAGCCACCAGAGACCAGGGCCATGCCGGCAGCACGCTTGCGCCCCAGCGCCCGCAGCTTCGGGTTATCGCTTTTGAGGTCTGCTGCCACGGTGCGCAGCATATTGGCGCTGGTACGGACAATCTCTGAGGGGAAGCTGACGAATGTGCCGGCCAGCGGGAATCGAGACAACCAGCGCATGCCTCTCCCCACCATCGAGTAGGTCGGGTAGGTGTTGCGAATGCGCTCTGCCGCCATGGTCTCGGCTTCCGCGTCCGAAAACCCCGCCTCACGCAGGCTCGTTTTCTCATTCTCGAAGCCAATGATCTTCCAGAAGTCGTCCCCAAAGGTGTAGAAGCCCTGGGCCATTTGGTTTGCCTTACGGAAGACAGACATCGCCTTGCCATTTTTTCCAGACAGGAGCTCATCCATCCGAGCGTCTTCCAGCAGGCGCATCATCTCGCCTGCATAGGGGCTGTCGTAAACCACACCCAGCTGCTTGAGCTTGCGAAGATAGGCCAGGTCATCGCCGGTAGCGCTCTGGGAAACCTGCTCGCGGAACGCAGCCATGCTCTTGCGCATGTGCTGCAGGTTGAAATGCCCGTTGGCCAGACTGAAGAACATCGCCGACTGCCAGTTACGCATCGCCGTGGTCGGTGACAACACAGTCTTGCCGTACTTCACCATGCCGTTGAGCCTCACCACAGTGCGGTACAGGTCACCCATCTGCTCTTTCCCCAAAGCATCCTTGAAGGCCTGCGCTACCTCAGGGAACGTCCAAAGCCCATTGAGCGGGGAATAGGTGTCGGACTGCTCGCCGGCAATCTGCGTCGTGGCGTCGGCTGGACGATTCTTGCCTTCGAACAAGAATGCCCCCATGCCAACCTCCCGCACGCGATCGAGAAACCGCTGGTTCCAGATCAGCCGCCCCATTTTGGTTGCGGATTTGGCAAAGTTCACTCGTGGATCGACGTGCTCGCCCAACAGCGCCCGGATCTGCGGGGCGACATCCTTTCGCTTGATCAGAACGCTTAGGTCCTTGGCGCCCAGCTTGCCCTCGGCGATGAAGCTCTCCAGCGAATCATAAGCCGTGCCACTTTTCAGGATCTCGTTGACCGTTACGTCAGCCAGTCGAGCAGCTTCGGCGCTACTCTCACCGCTGCGGCGATACCCAGCAGCAAGGTAGTTCCGCGCGGCATTCAGGGTCGACGTCGGCACCTTCTTGAACCACTTGGGATCGTCATAGGCCTGATAGGAGCGGTGAACATAGCTGCCCAGGTTGCCGGTAATCTTATCTATTAGAGCCTGGTCGCTACCCTTCAGCCGGTCAGCCACCTGCTGCTGGAGAATGCCGATGTACTCAGTGGACAGCCTGTCGATGTATTGCCGCATGGCCACGATGCCTTCCTTTGTGCGGGCCGGCAGCGCGCTGTCCACGTCTCCCGCCAGGGCTTCGCTCAAGCTGCGCATCTGAGCATCAGACAGCTTGTTTGCGGCGACGCCAAAATCCCCTTGCACCGCCTTCTCCAGCGCCCCAACGATATGACGAACGTCGAACTCTACAGCCTCGAACTCGCTGTCGCGCTTGATCTTCTCGGAGAACACGTCACCAGGCAGTAGGCCCCCCGGGGCGAACTGGCGGGCAAATATCTTCTTCGCCTTCTGCCAGAGAGGCCGATCCTCTTCGCGGAGCCGGCGATTCTCAGCAGCAAACGGGTCTGCTGGATCAAGGGGTGCCCGCCCCAAAGCACGGTCGATAGCGTCCCTAACCTGATCTGCAGCATCAGCCGGCGCGGCCATGCGGAATGCTGGCAGGTCGCTGTCGGGGGTGAGGATATCCGCGCCGAGGCTGCGTGCTCGAGCACGCTGACCTCGCGCAAAGGCATCAGCGATGAACTCAACGGCCTGAATCAGCTCGGCGGGACCGTCCGTTTGCTTGGCCAGCCCTAGCCGCACAGCAAGCCGCTTGATTGCTCGCAGGATGCGATTCCAGCCTCGGGAGGCCCAGTTGATCTTGCGCTGCGCCAGGGTACCCAGCAATTCTTCGGCATAAAGTCGGTCGGCTTGCGCCGGCGTCAGCTTGGCCACCTTGGCAACATCACCATAATCAGCAACCGTCTGATCCCATAGTTTCTTGATTGCCGGGTTTTCGCTGGATGCTTTTTTGATCTGAGCGTAGAGCTGACGGCGCGCTACCGGCGAAAGAAGCCCAAGACCCTTGTGAACAAGGATCTCTTCTCGGAGCGTTTCCTCGACAACCTGCCGCGCACTTTTGCCATCTCGTGCACCAAGGCTTGCTCCCACAAGATGGACTGTTCCAGTTCGGAACTCGTATTCACCTTGGATGGATGATCCGGAATCACGATCTGCTCGGTAGCTGGGGAGTGTTTCTGCACTGTCGTGGAGCTGGACTCGGACATCATCTGCGCCCTTAAACCGGGAGAGGAAGTCGTCAACGATACCCTGCAGCTCTGGCTTGGACAACGCCTGCCGGGAACCTTGGCCGCTGTCCTTGCGAGAAAACATGGCAACCTTGCCATCTACTTCTTCCGTCTCGACGGTGGCAAACAGCTTGTCAAAGGCTTCACTCACCGGGCCCTGTTCATCTCGGGTCAGGTATGGATAGCGCTCTGGCGCGCGGGCAAAATCCTCAAGCGAGGTCACGTTGGCGAGGAAGTCGTTGCGTGCACCTTGGTCGGCCAGCTTGGCAATGACGTAGGTTTCGAACGACCTGGCCCCGCGCTCAATAATTTGCGACCAATAGCCGTTAGGGGTCTTGTCCAGGGATGACGCACGCGCGGCCATCGGCGAACGGTCCAGCGTTTCCACCAGCTCGGCAAAAGCGCGCTCCACCTTTGGCCGGACGCCAGCAGGGTGCGAAGGGTCCTGGTTCCAGTTTTCAGGGCTGTAGTACTCTGCCTTCGGATGGCTGTCGCGATAGCGGTTCAGCGCGGCCAGCGTGATCGGCGCGCCCCGACCAGACTTATGCACGTACATCGGCTCCGGCCGGTACGTCACAAAATTGTTTCTCAGGTATTCATTCTGGGCTGCCTTGCTGCGGCCTTTCATTGGCACCGGCCCGCCTCGTTTGCGCGAGAAGTAGTTGTCCAGCGCATGAAACCACTCATGCGCCAGGCTGCCCGCACCCTTGGTCTTGGTCAGGTTGATAACCACGCTGTCCGGCTCGAAATGCGCAGCGGCCCTGCCACCCATCCCGCGCGACCCAAAGCCAATGCCCAGCGTGCCCTCCAGACTCATGGCTTTCGGCGACACACCGACGATGCCCGCCAGATCCATGAAGGCGTCAAACGCCTCGTTCAGCATGCCCTGCCGCTCGCGCCCGCCCTTGCCCTGGCCAACCCAGTTGCCGAACTCGACACCACGAAAACCAAACGCCTCCAGAAACTGCTTTGGCGTGACATCCTTACCCTCACGGTAATCCTGCCCTACTCGCGGTGCATTGGTGCTGCGGCGGATATCGCCCTTGGTGACGTTGTCCCTGTTCTTCACCGCCTCCCAGGCCTCAACCAGCTGCGCGTGGTTGTCCTTCAGGAAGGCCCGGGCAGACTTGAGGTCCTCGAACTCTTTCAGGTGGCGCGTTTCCTTGTCGCCATCCTTCGCGATGAACACCTGGCCGCTGTTACGGTTGGTGTAGATCGAGAACTTCATTTTCGGCGCCGGCGCGGAATCAGCTGCAAGTGCTTTCTTGATGTCGGGCAGCGCGCTGCCCATCGCGTCATGCCCACGGAACACCTGCCGGCGCTTGTCGATTTCCACCTCAAACCACGACCCCGGCACCATTTCACCGTTTTCGCTGTACCGGCCGGTTCGGTGCTCAACCCGCCCCACACGCGGCCACTGCGAACGCTCTACCGCAGCAAGCAGTTCCACCTTGTTGGCAAACGAACGCAGCGCAGGGCTTGCCTTGCGCAGCTCGGCAAGCGACACGTCAGCACCCAGTGAGGCCAGATAACCCAGGGTCAAACGCGCCTCTTTAATCTTGGTGACCCACCGCTGCAGCTTGTAAGCAACACGCGGCTTCGCCGGAATCTCAGACCGCAAAGCCCAGTACGCAGCGGCGTGGAACGGGTCATCAATCTTGTCGATCTCACCCTTCGGCCAAAGCTCGCTCAGCGTGCTGCTGGCGATGGCTTCATCGTCCATGCTCTCAAGGCGGTCACGCACAGAACGCAGCTCGTCCTTGCGGGCACCGCCCAGCTTTTCACCGGCATCCTCAACAGCCTCTGGTCTCTTGGCGGCAGCCTTCGGCTTGGCGGGTCGCTTTGATTCCGGTGCAGGCACCGCTGATGGCTCCTGCTGCGGCTGGTCGGTAGCAGCCCCATCTGCCTGTGCCTCTTCATGAGTATCACGCCATGCAGGCGACAGCATTTGCTCGCCGCGAAACGCTGCAAACTTACCCTTGGCAGGGTTGTTGGGATTGCTTGTGAACTTGTCGCCAGAGCGAACTGTAACGCCGTCGCTGCTTTTCGCCTCAGTCTTCTCGGCGGGTGCAGGCTTGGCCGTTGCGGCCGGCGTGTTTGAGGTCAGCAGGTCAGATTGGCCACCTGCGGCGGCGACATCTGCAGGGCGGTCAGAGCCCGCAAGGCCGAAGTTTTCGCGTTGGCGGTCGGCATCGGCACGCTCTGCTTGAGCAGCAGCACCCTTTGCTTCCTCTCTATCGCGCTGACGTTGCGCGTCTGCCTGGGCAGCTAGCTGCTCTTCGGTTTGGGTTTCGAGCTCGAAGCCGTCGGGTTGTCGTCCAGAGGGTACGGTTCCGCTATCTTCTCGAATCCCTTCTCCGTCGCCCGGTAACCCTTCGCGTGCAGAAATTTCGCTGCCAGCTTCGACTGCTCCTTGGTCAGAGCCATAAACCACCCCTTTGAAATCGGTTTCAATTTCGCCACCAGCGCCAGCCTCAGCGGTTTGTGCGCTGGTATCGTCAAGCACAGGCTGATCAATCGCCTGCAGATCGTTCCAGACCTGAACAGATTCGTCAGGTGTCAGATCCTTGAGGCTGAACGGTTCAACCTTCCCCGACAGGTAGGCGTAGAGCTCAGCGTCGTCCTGCTCCGAAGTGCCATAGTCGCGAACCGCGCCTCGCTCAAGATCAACCTGGTTACGCGCGGCCTCACCGCTCGCAGCCCACTCCAGTTCCTGCAGGATAGCGCGGTTCTGTTCGGCCTGCTGTGGCGGCAGCCGGATGTCGTCGACGACGTCCATCATTGCCGCAACAAATCGGGCCTGCTTTGGGCCAAGGTTCTTGCCTTCAAGCGCCTTATCTACAATCCGGCGCCCTTCCTCAACAGATCCCGGCTTAACCGACGCATCCATGTTCTGCCACCACATCGGGTTGGACGACGGCGTCCGTCCAGTAATCCGGTCGTTGGAGTCTCGAACGTATGCGACGCCGCCACCCTTCTCCAACTGAGCGATAAGCGCCTGGACACTGGTGCGGTAGGTTTCGTTCAGCCAACGACCGTGGTTCTGCTTGTCGGCCAACTCAAGGCCGCGCGGCATGGAAAACTTAGGCTCAGGCATATTCGCTGCGCGGCGCTGCTCCAGCACCTCAGCGACAGCCAGGTTAGCCTCATGAACGCGGGCAGCAGATTGGCGGTCGGCGCGCTCCTGCTCAATCTCGACCTGCCGGTGCCGGGCTGCAATCCGGGCATCCTCTGCAGTGTCGCTGTTAGGAGAAACACCGATCGGCGCCTGATTGTACATACCCCGACCACCCTCACGGGCTGCGGGGTCTGCAAATGGCACCCGCGCCTGAGCCTCCGGCCGCATCTCGCCATCGACATTGCGCACCGGCCCTACCGGCTGCGCATTGCCTGCACTGTCGACATACATGGATGATTCCGGCGCGGGCAGGCCAAGAACCGGATCAGGCGCTGGCAGCTTAGCTGCCGCACGGGACAGAACCCCGCCAGGTGATTCAGCTGCCGGTTCCGGTGCTGGCAGCGCGAGGGTTTCTGGCGTGTCTACTGCTTCCGCCGGCGACGAACCTGCAGCGCGCCGAACGTTTACCGCTCCACCCATGACCATACCGGCCAGGGTGCCCATGACTGCGGCATCCTCAACGCCCTCTGCCCAGTTCCGACCAAGCGCCAGGTTCTGGATTACCTGCTCAGAAACAGACTGGGGCAGCTCCTCAAGAAAGCCCTCGGTGATAGCTCCCTCGATTACACGACGCGGAATGCTCTTGGCCGGAGTCGCGGCGAGCTCACCCGCAACCTGCTCTGGCGTAACGCCTCTAGCAAGCATCGTATCAACGTCACCAATGCCCATTTTTTGCGCCAGCCGCCCACCAGCAAAGCCGAAGAGCGCACCAACAGCACCAGTGCCCACGGCAGCTCCAGACTGACCGGGTGTTAGCAGACCATCATCGGTTTCTTGGCGTATAGCTGCAGCCTGGCTGCCGGCCATTACCGTCCCCTCACCCGCAGCGCCAGCAAGCGCAGCCGACACCTTGGGCGCGACACGCCGGATGCCTTGGCCAACAACGCCGCCACCCAGCATTGCAGGGACAGATTCAGTAACCACGTTGGCAATCAGTGATGGATTGCTGAGCGCTACACCCGCTTTGTCCAGCACGCCATCAGCCTCCTGAAACTCTTGCTGCTGAGCCTTGTACTGATCGGTGTGGAACTCACTGAGAATGTTCTTGGCTTCCTTGGGCCTGAAGCCAACCAGGCCGCCCTCATTCTCCAGGAAGCGGCCAACACGACCGCCAGTTGGGATGTCAGCAAGGCCGACGGCCAACTCGGGCACACCGATCGCGCCCTTCAGCGCGGATAAGCCCAGATCCTGCAGGTGGCCGGTAACGCCTTTCCCCTCGGGGGGCGGCGGGGTGGGGTCAATCCCAAACTCATCGAACAGATCACCAGTTCTCGCAGCACCAGCGACACTGGCTTTATCTGAATCAATCCCGAACTCGTCGAACAGATCGGCCATCACACACCCCAAGGAAGGAACATTTCCTCGGTAGGCTATGTGACTGGATGGTGCTTGCAATTGATTGCAAGCGGGCACAAAAAAGCCCGCTCAGGGCGGGCTTTTTTGTTGTCCAGCATCAAGCGTGACGACGAAGAAACTCATTCACAGGAACGGTGCTTTCTGTTTCGTTATCCTGCTCGTCTGCCTCAATTTCTCGCAGGCGCTGACTCAAGATCATCTTGAGCTCAGACTGCACAAAACGATTGAGCAGATCGCGGATCATTGGCTGATAGCCAATGCCATGATGATTCGCAATGGCTTTCAGGCCATGAATCAGTTTTTTCTGAAGGCGAATTGAGATCAGCTGCAGCTCCAGCGCGTCATCTACTTCTTGCGCATCTACAGGGGAAACCGCTACTGAATCCGCGTCTTGCCCCAGTTCGCCTGATTCCCAAGCTTCTGTGTTCATTTTTTCTCTCTCACGATTATTCATGCCGCTTGTTAGCGTCCACCCACGGCCATCAGCCGTGTGTGTTATATATCGCTAACTCTTTGGGGTTCGGCTCATAAGCTGTTTTTAGGTAAACCTTTCCAGCTTTGAGCACAAAGGCCACTTTTAGTTTCCGGCCACCATTCGTCTCTGCGACGAACCACTGGGTTGGCGGGTTTGTTACGTGGTCTTCTCTAGTATCGATAAGATATTTGCCCGTACGGTTCAGAAAGCATTGCTCTACCTCCGCAGGGGTGACGCCATGCTTGTCCTTAAGCTTTGTGGCAATTTGGTCGGATATGATCATGAAGCGTACAGTTCGTCCTTGGTTTGTATATACAGATAGTATGCGCTACGTTAGGCGAATTCAATGCTTCGTTGCATCTGTATATACAGAATCCGACGATCTGCACCTGTAAAGCGACCAGCGAGCCGATGGCAGTTACCCGACTACGATCAGCCCCAAAAAAGCGCGCATTGTGCGTCAGTGCTTCCTACTCCTTCCTGGCGCTTGAAGCGCCATCTTCAATGCTGCCGTCTCTCACTCAGTAGGGTCTTGGCCTTCTTTAAACTCAATTCGGTGCTGCTTGAGCTGATCGGGGATCTCAAGCTCACCGATGCTTTGGGCCGACACTCCAAAATGCCGCGCATCGGCAGCCATAGCAGTATCGTTAGTCAGAATGCTCCTCGCGCCGTTAGACTTTGCGATCGCGATAATTTGTCTATCAACCTTCACCGCCTGCCGCGGGCGACCAGCAACCCTGCGGCCGGTAAGCAATGAGGTCTCTATAGCTGCTTTTTTGTCGTAAGGCAGGAAGCGAAAGGCCGTAGAGCTGAACAAGGCGACAGCGTTGGCTTTCTCAGTGCTGGTGATACCCGCCATAAACTCGGCAAACACCGGTGCAGGTATACCGATAGGCTCGCGTCTTTTCCGCATGTCCTGCAGGAGCCCCTCAACGCGAAGCTCATCTTCGGCGGTGAGACGTTTTCCAAAATATAGCGCTAGAACATTCGTATCCCAGACGACCAAGCTTACCCCCTGCGAATCTTGGCGCAAGTTTCTTCAACATCGCCACCACCACCCCAATCCGTCGACAGCTGCGACATAAGCGTGAGCGCGTCATCCCAGTCGTCAGCGAGCTCCCTGTAAGAACGAACTATCAGCCGGTCCAAAACCCATTTCCCGCCAGGGAGACGAGACCAATAGCCTTTCCCACTTACCTCAATGAGGTCTCCTAGGTAGTATGCTGAGATCTCTTTGGCCAGCTCGCGGCCTTTGACAGTGCAGTTGTAGTGGATGCCATCGCTGCCGGTAAGCGTCAACGGAATGGTGTCGTCTCTTCCGCCAATTTTTATCACTTGACCAACGATGCTGGTCTCATCATCCATCGTGATGGCTTCTTGAGGCTTGCTTGCACCGCCAGGAAAAGGAATCACAACGGTGCCCTCAGGGTTCTTTAATTCCCCCCGCTTCCCGTCTTGAGATAACAACTCATTGATTCGGCTGAGAGACTCCACAGCCTCTTTCGGCGCCGAATTCGAACCAGCGATAGCCAGTCGAGTACGCGCTTTAACCGCTGGAGCTACATCTTCCTCCACCCACACCCGCAGTGCAGCGCTGCCCTTAACAACCTTGTCGAAATGCACCTTTTCTGAATGCCCAAGAAGCTTGGACATCTCTGCCAAATAAAGCGCAAGCCGAGACAGCGGCAAGCTCGATGGCGAGCTACCGATGATCCTCAATGTGTAGGCATTTGGCTTTTTCATAGGGCTATTGTGGAGCAGCCTGGACCGTTTGGGTAGATAAGCCAGCCAAATTATTCAGTCAGCTCGGGGGCCTCAAATGGTGCTCCCGCCCTGAGGGAGCCTTGCCGAGGAGCACACTCCAAGGCATGCTGTCCGCAGTCAGCCAGGAACAGACACCGATGAAAGCGATCACCTTACTATTCATTACCCTGCTCTCCCCCCTGGCCTTCGCCGGCGACTACGCCACCTGCCTGCTCGACAAGCTGGAGGGGGTGCAGAATGACCAGGCGGCGCGATCCGCTATTCGGCTGTGTCTCCGAGAGCATCCGGGCGGAATCAATTCAGTGGAAAAAGGTTCTGGTCGTGGGATCTTCGGCTACGACTCAGGCGACGAATGCGCCTTAGACAAGGCCAGCGACACCCAAAGCAACGTAGCTGGCTATCAGGTCCGAGTGGCGTGCTACCGCTTATACGATAAGCCACTGGACCTGTTCGACGAGTTCGGTATTGAGCCGTGAGCTACTGATCTACTCCAATCCCACGCCCAGCAAGCATTTCAATAACTTGCTCTGTGGTCAGATTGCGCGCGTTCGCGGTCTTGATTACATCGCTCATAGGGACTGACGTTCTTGGCAATGTTGCAGGCTGTGCCAGAGTCTGCCCCGTGAGAACATCCAACGCAGAGCGCCCCAAGATCGGCTTGTTGGTCTCGTCATAGCCCATAACCACATCCTGCGGCACATACCGGTCCTTCGCCGAAACAGTAAGAGACCCCATCGTCCGCTCGATCTGAGCCCGGCGCTCAGGTGACAGGCTCGGATCAGCGAGAATGCTGCTCAGATCATCCAGTCGTGTCGCCGCCCGGTTGTTTCGCTCATTATCGATACGCGCTTGTGCGCTCTGTTCCAGCTGGCCCTGCAGTTGCGCAATACGCTGGTTGCCACCTGCAAGACGATCAAGGCGTGCGTTCTCTCGGCCAGCTCTCGCGTCAGCTCGCTCCTGGTTGGCTCGATCGTTCACCAATCGGTCCAGCGGGTTGCGGGTTGCAGCTCGCTCGCGACTGCTGTCACCGACTACCGTGAGGTAATTCGGGTTCGAGCGCTCACGCCGGGTTTGCTGCATGATCTCCGTAGCCAGCAGATTGCGATCCATCGCTTCGCGGCCGCCGGAGACAACGGACAGGCCACCGATCCCGTCACCCAGCCCGCCTACGCGACCTGGCTGCGCGCCGGCCAATGCCTCGGGTCTATCAGTAAACTCTGCAACGCCTTGAGCATTGCGCCGGCCCGCCACGCCATTACCAACTGATGCCCAGCTACCGGCCGGTGGCTCGGTAAGCGATACAGCAGCGCTCTGCTCCTGGGCTGCCGGTGCAGTCGATGCCGGAGCACTGGCGCTCCCGCCCTGCCCTGATGCCGACGGCGTGGCAGGCTTGGGAATAGAGGCCAGCGCACTGGTGGCACGCGACACCGCTCGATCAGCAACGCCGCGGGCAAACTCTTGGCCCTGCATCGGCACGCTGGCAGCCCGCTCAGCACGGCGCTGCGCCTTCTGCTCCGCCCGCTGACGCTCACCTGCCCCATAGTCCGGCAGGTTGCTATCGATGGTGATAGGCGTCTCGCCCGAGGCGATGCCCCCCACTGTGCGAGGCACAACGGTTGCAGCGCTGAGCAGCGTACTGGCAGCGCCTTTGTAGAGGTCGGCGGCAGCACCAGCAGCATTGCTCAAAGCCTGGCGGTTGCGTTGCACGTTCTGTTGGTAGCCTGCGAGCGGGTCGGGCTTGGCCGACGGCATCTGCGCAAGCGGGTTAGAGGCTGCGCGGGACGGCGTAGGGTTACGCGCAATCCCGGCAGGGAGTGTTGAGGTGTCATCCAGGCGCAGCGGTACACCGGTCGCGCGCCGCTTGGTTTGTTCCATGTTACCGATGTCGGTCAGGCCAACCATGAGCTGTCTCCAGAGAGGGTTTAGCTCGACCCTATGTGACTGGAATCTGGGCGCAAGAAACAAGAAACCCCGCACGGGGCGGGGCTTGGGGCTCACTGTAGCTGATCAGGCCGGCAACGGGTTTCGGTTCACCACGTAATTCTGCGGCTCCTCAATGGTGCTGCCGAGGTTGTGTACCAATCCCCGAAACGCCTCGAACTTGTTCCGGTACGTTCGAAATTCCCACCAGGCTGCCTCTACTGCGTAGCCATTGCGGCTCAGCTCAGACAGGATCATCTCGCAGAACGACGTGCGAGGGCTGCTCAAGTCCTCCAGGGTAACACTCAACGTCTCGTGATTTGCGTTAAAAGGCGTAAGCATTCCCGGTCGGCGGCAGGTAAGTACTTCCAGCGGGAAGTGGATATTCAGCGGCGGCTTCGGTGCTGCTGGTTTTTCCTTGCCAAGCCATTCACCCTCAATTGCGTAGGCGGCAATAAAGTTGCGCGCCCCATCCATCTGGTCAGACGGAATATCCTGCGCCGACACCACACTGAACGCCTTGTGCACCTGAGACCACACATGCTGCTTAGCCCGCTTGCGTGCCGGTGCCGGCAGATGGCGAACCTTGCCATCCAGAACAGCGGCCAAGCAATGAAATCCATCAGTGCCAATGGTCTGGCCGATCAAGGTACACATGGTGTTGCGGTGATCCTCGTAGCGTCCATGCTTGCGGATGGCTGGCAACACTTCTGCAGTCACCCACTTTTTGAACCGCTTGGCTTCGGCCTTGCGGCTGCGAAGGATTGCCGAGTAAAGGCCCGACTCATTGATGACAGTCATTTCCTGAGCGCCAGAGGGGGTACTCACAATCTGAGTACCCTTCTCATCGTCGTCCAAGTTGCGATTCATGTTGAACGCGTCGCGGTACTGCAGCGCGGACGAAACATCGGAAGCCACAAACCAAGGTTGATCGTCGATCAACAGGGTGCGCACCTCGCGCGCCTCAAACTTGAAGGGGATGACATTAGATACCGCTGTGCTATTCTTGCCCATGACGTTTTGATCCTTTGTAGTTTCGACGTTATCCAAAGCCCCTGGCGCTGCAACGCTGGGGGCTTTTTCTTTTCAGGCTGCCCGCTGCTTTACTGTATTAAGCAGCTCGACAAGCTGGGCATTCATTGAGCGATTCTGCTGTTTGGCTTGCTCTTTTAGCCAGTCCATCAGGTCGGTCGGGATTCGCACCTGGGTGCGGGTCACTTGCTTCACTTTGCGCCCTCCTTTTTAGTGACACGCAGTCACTATACGAACGGAATTATTTAGTGTCAACCTAGTGACATGAAAGAAGACCTATACCGCTCACAGTTCCGCTTTCCCTACAGCTTGTACGAGAAGCTAAAGGAGGCTGCTGAACAAAACCGTCGCTCTGTTAATGCAGAGCTTACCGCCCGACTTGAGCAGAGCTTCTCTGCCAGATCGCTTGATGAGGTTGAAACAGAGAGCGTCGTCCGCCTCCAGCAGGAGCTGACCAGGCTGCATATCAAGTCGGTCGGCTTATCGGCAGAAATGATCAAGCTTCGCCGTGAGGCAGAAGCGGACCCGGCCAAGGCTGACGAGCTCCAGGCCATTGCCATCGAGAAGGCCAGAGAAATCGGCGAAACCGAATACGAAAAACAGAAGATTGCCAGCGCCCTGTCAAACATGGGGTATAGCTGACACTAGGGCTCAAAAGGCAGGTTCATGGACGAGTTAACAGCTATCAACGGCAAACGGCCCCCAAGCTGGGACGAGATGGAGCAACACATCCAGGCCATAAAGAGCGGCCTTGAGCAATGGGAGCAGAGCTGCGCAATGCAACTGCCGAGCGAGCAGGACAAGCGCGAGTTTTTGGTCACTATCAGTATGCTCTATGAGCGCATTACGTCGCTGCAGAACTCTTACTACGACCTGATTGACGATGTGCTGAGGGGGCATGATATGCGTAAGTCGCGTCCCGACGCATTCCCCCTCGACCCTGCTTACGACAAAGCCATCCAGATCATGAAGTCTCTACCTGACGTCAAAAAGAAGTGGCTCAGACATAAAAAATAACGACATCAAGACACCGGCCCGCTGTAAAGCTCCGCCTGCAGCGAGCTCTGGGCGTTAGCGGCAGCGCTGGATGCTTCGGCAAATGCTGATGCGGCCTGCGCCAGGGCTCGGTTCTGGTTCGCCCGCACTTCGCCCTCCTGCAGTCTATTCTTGCTGGCGGCCACCTGCGCATCCGCCTTACCAGTGGCAGCTTTCAGGCGCAGTTCTTCAAAACCCAGCTCTACGTTGTAATAACTGGATAGCGCCGACGTGAGCGCGGAATAGGCCTGCGCCTTCGCCCTGGCAATGTCGGTGTTCTGCTTGAGCACGTCAGACCACTGGTTGTAGAAGTTGGCCAGCGTCTGCAACATGCTGGTTCTCAGCTGGCCTGCCAGCTGCGCAGCAAACTTCGCCAGCTCGACCTTGATTTCAGCGTCGCGGATCATCTGCGTTCGGTTCACCTCTGCGATGGCGTCGCTTGCCCGGATGTCGGCATTGTTCATCGCGGCAATGGCTGCCCCAGGCGGAGCATTAAAGCCGCGCAACGAATAGCCTGCCCGGATCTGGGCTTTCTCGCTGTCAGCTGCCCGATAGGCACGGTCCCGCGCCGCATGAATCACGCCCTCATGCACGTCGTTTGGCAGCCCGAAAGGCTCTGAGCCAGACAATATCCCATCCACCCATGCATCGGGCTGGCTGACAACAGCGCTTTGAAGGTTCGGAAAGAACTTGGCCAGCCACTTGTCTGTTTCAGCATCGAGAAACGCCCGCGCCGCGCCGCTGGCATCCGTTGCGAGCAGATCGCCAATTGACGGCGGCGGCTGAATATTCGGCTTGGTCGGCGAGTAGCTGAAATCAATCCTAGTCGACCCCGGCGAATAGCTACCAATGCGGTTTGCCAGCGACTGCGCACGACCAAGAGCATCCCCAGCAAACTCCTGTAGGAAGGACTGGCTCGATTCAATTCCCATAGAAACCTCCTGCAACCGTTACACGCAGTTCAGCTTGATGTGCCGCATCCGCGCATTGATAAAACATCACTCCCATATCACCAGCGACAGGGGAATATCAGCCCCGATAGGCGGCAGAGAGGCATCTTGGCTTTCCCCAACAAACAGGTATGCCAGTGAACCAGGCGCGACCTCCTGAATGCCGTAAAAGGTCATAGGCATCAACGTGTCATCGAGCAGAAGCAGCCCTCCGGAGTAGGTCAGCTGTTCTTCTGTGTCACTGGGCGCCAACAGGGCCAACTCAACGAATACGGAGCCCTCACTGGAGTATGCCGACAGCCCCAATACATCCAGTCCAGCCAGTGTTGGCGGAGTGAGCGTGCCAATCTCGCCACCCATCCCCATTGCCGGGCTAATGTAGGCCGGCGTTCCGCCGCCAGCATCGCCAGCATTCAGCACAGAGAGCATCCCTTCCGGCACATCAAGCTCCAGTTCAATCACTGCTGACTCAATGACTTCGCGGGCGCGTTGCAGGCCGGTCCAGAACCTTACTTCAGGGAGAGGCGGCGCCCAATAGTGTGCCTCCCAGGGCGATTCGCCAACATCGCCGACGGGAGACGGATGCCCAAGCACCTCTTCGCCACCCTCCCGATCCGGCGGTGCGACCACAGTGACACCCTCAACAATTTCGGCCGAGGCAGCAAATGAGGATTCTTGCCAGTAGCTGGCGTACTCGCCGGCATACCCAGTAAAGGTCTGATAGACGACGCCGTTCTTAACGAAAATAAGGCTCATACAGCAATCCACACATAGGCAGTTGTCAGCATAATGCTGGACTGCGGATAGGCCAGGGCGAACTCGGCGCCGCTATGCCCAGCGTTGTACTCCGATCCACCAGTCGGCTCGTACTGATACAGCTCCTGCCTTATGGTTATTTCATCGCCTGGCGAGAACGGGTCGCTTATCACAACTGCGTTCGCCACCTCGGTGTTGAGCACGCTGAACGACACCGCGTACTTCCCAGCATGCTCGCCCTCAATGAAGATGCCAACGCTTTCGATCGCCAGCTTGTCGGTGGCATAAGCCTCGCTCCAGGTTGTCACCCCCTTGGGGGACGGCAGTGTTGCAAGGTCCATATCCTGCGCGGCCACCAGCTGGTCCTCTGGCGCGTAGCTCAACAGCGTTCTCGCATCAGCAACCAGGGTGAGGCCAGGCGCAGCGCAGTATCGGATATTGCCGTTGGCGAGCGTGGCAACATGCCGGAGCGCCCCGCCATGCGGCGCATAAAACAGCCGGTTCGGGCCTGCCTGATCAATGGCATTGTTCCAAGTCCACATGCCATCAGAGTTTGCGGCCCCACCACCGCCAATGTCTGAGGTGGTGTAATCTATGCCCTCGTCTTCAAAATACAGCGGGTACGACTGAACATCCATATCCGGTAGCCGGTTAAGCACTTCGCCGGTTGTGAAGTCCGCTATCACCCTTTTGATCGGGCTGACCTGCTCACGCCACCCCTGCCATGTTTTTGCCCGCCCCACATAGAGTATTCGAGCGTAGTTTCGGCCTAAGAACGCCACAGCTGACCCTCCTTCGGTACATACAGACCATTGCCGGCATGCGCGCATCCACGGCCTGGGCCCACAGACTCATGCAGGGTTTCCCATGTCCACCCGCTATCAAAGCTGATCACCAGCTTGCCTTTCCCAGGGCGACCGCTTCGGGTGCCTTCGTTGTAACCACCAATCAATATCGCCTTTCCGTTGTCATCACGCTGAATCACACAGATGCGACTCCACATCACAGTGTCGCGCAATGGATTGGTGGGCCTTGACCACATACGGCCTCGCAGCTCGCAAACCCCGGTGTGGACGTTCACAGCCGCAAACTGCCCGGCATGACGCTCTTCTAGGCTCGGCGCAACAGGAAACCCGATCCAGCCCGCGCCAATATGCGCGGCCAGGCCACGCAATATCGGCTCAGCAAATGGCTGATCCTCTAGGTCGGTGCCTTGGTCAAAGTCCGACACGGTTTTCTCAATCGGCAGGCGCCATGCTGGGCGGGCTACGACTGATACGTCGCCGGCTTCTGATACCAGCGCCAGGCGGTTGCCATCCAAGAAGGGGTTGACCATGTACACAATCCCATCAACCTCATCACCCCCGACAAACCAGCACACGCTGCGGCCGGCATCATGCCCCAGCGGCAGCTCAACAATTTCGCCCGCGCGGGTAACCAGCAGTGTGTCGAAGTGCCACTCCTGATCATCAAGGACGGCGTGCGGCACGGTCATAACGCCGCCAAATGACTTGCATGGCCTGTTGAACCCGTTGGGCTGCCAGCGGACGATTACATCTGTATCGTCGAGATAAAAAGGTCTGCGCAATGGGTCGCTTGAGTTGCGCGGGTCGTAGATCAGTGGCGCCCCCAGCACCTCCGCGACATCGCTCCCATCATCGTCAACGAACGAGCGCATACGCATCACGCACAATGAGCGAGCGCCGCCAACGTCATACGGAGTAGATGGCGGCGTGGTCGCCCAGAAGCAGATGTTCCAGGTCAAGCCATCGACCGAACTCACAACATCGCCTTCAGCCCATGGCGCCGCGATCCCCTGCCCGACCGTATCACCCGGCATAGTGAAAAATGAGATGCCGTCGTAGGCTGGATCAGACCGGTCTATAGCTGAGGCAATGCGCAGGCCAGAAGGCAGGTGGCTCTGGAGCCATTCGCTGTCGATCTCCAAGCCTGGCCGTCCTGCAGTGTTGGCGGCGACGTTCGGCAACGCCTCCACATCCATCTCGTTCAGCGCCTGTGCATGCTGCAGATCGCAAACATCGAATGTGTAGACGGCCACCTTATCCACGTCTTCGGTTGTGAATGGGTAAAGGCTAGAAGTGTTCTGATCGGTAAAGGTCGGGCGATAGCCGGTTCGACCGAAAACGGCCAACGAGCCGTGCATTGTCATGCCGTGGTCGTCGTACTGATATGCTCCATAGCCCACGGACGACAACGCGACACCGCCGACCTTGGCGCGACGCAACGCCCGAAGCTCTGACGCCTCAGACTCCAAGGGTGGCGCGCCGGCAGATACCCAATGAAGTCGGTCCCGAGCTACTGCAACAAAGACACCTTGCAGCCCATGGCGGGGGTCACCCGCTTGCGGCTTGGACTGGTAGCCAAAAAAAGATCCCTCGTATCCATAGAACTCCTGCGCGCCTCTATCGCCAGCAACTGCATTGGGGCCGAATACGAACAAGCGCCCAATAGGGTCAATCACCGTCGCTTTGCGGTTCCCACCCACTCGACGCCCTTCCACAATATAGCCATCCAGTATTTCACGGCGCACGCCCACATTCAGCTGGATAGACAGAGCTAATGCCTTGGCTCGTCTCAGGAACCGCGCACCGCCGATTGAGTCACTTAGCAGCGGGCATCTCATCTTCCCGACCTCAAGCGGCGCTGGCTCACACCTATTTCAATCTCAACATTGTCCAGATCCGCATAGGCAGCATCGACCAGTTCCAGGCGCAACCGCCAGTGCCGGGCCGTTACGCCTTTGGCCGTGCGCGCGCGCCGCTCAACGCCATCGCCAACGGCCTTGTAGATAGCTTCCTTGCCGTCGTCGCCGGTCACTCGCAGATACACCTCGCCATCGGTGGCAATGCCTGCGTAAACACTGCTGATGCGCTTGCTGCGCGCCGTGCCAAAGTCCGAAGCACCAAAGTCGATCATCGCGTTGATGGTCTGGCCGTCGTCGCCCTCGGCACCCAGGCGATAAAGGCCCGCATCGGTAATGGCATAGGTTTCGCCTCCCATGCGGGCGAACTGCTTGAAGCCGAAGTTGCGGTATTCACTCAGGGCGCCTGTGACCGCGTTCACCGCGTACTGAAGCGCCTCGCGCCGGGCGTCTGCTGCACTACCGCTTATGCGCAGGCGCTCTTCGATAGCCATTTGCACGATGTACGACAGCGGCACATCGGCGTGAACGCCAACAAACTCCTCAATCTCAAAGTTGACGACAAGGAACACGTCAACGAACTCACCCACCTGCAACGACTCAGCCACGACAAAGAGCGCGCCGCCCTGCAGGATGATCTGGTCGTGAGCAACTACTACTCGCCCCGCGTCCATCATCCACGACGGCATGTATTGCCACCAGTTAGTGCCCTGGTAGCTGGTTGCAGCAGGCGCTACCCCGCCCATAACGAAGCGTTCCGAGCCTTTGCCTGCGCATCCAGCTGACCCGGCGCCCTGCATGCGGCGCAGCACCTTCAAGCGACCAACGCCGCTGCCGGCGGGGAATGCACCGAACCCTTGGGTGGGCAGCGCCTCTTCCCGATTAAGGCGCCCAAGCCCCCGCGCTGGCGGCAGCTCCCCGCGGCCAAACATCGGTTTAGCGGTAGCAGTCACGCCCATCATGCCCATACCGCCAGCGCCCAGGGCGCCATATCCGTAGGCATTGACGCCATTGGAGACGAGTCCGTCCCCGTCGACGTAAACAAAGCCTGTCAACTCAGCTGTCGCGTTAAAGATAGAGGTCGCGCCCACGGCATAGACCGCATGCGCGGATGCCTCTGACTTCACCTGCAAAGAACAGATGCCGCCTGTCAGCGTCAGGCCGTCCAGCTGAACCAGGGCCAGAGACTCAAGCGCCACCTCTGCCACGCCGCCTGCATCCTCGGCAAAAGCAGTCACAACGGATAGTGCAGCGGTGCCGCCTGTTTCGTGATACGCCCCGATAATAGGATCGTCCACAAAGTCGGCCACTGAGTAGAGGGTCACATCACCGTAGACCTTGCCTGCCGCGCGCACCGGGGAGTCATAAATGACAGCATCGTCAACAATCATCCGCACGCCGTCTTCGCGGCGGACCAGGCGAACAACAGCGCCCACTGGCTGCTCGGCAGCAACATCACGACCATACTCCACCGGAGTAATGCCCGACGGCCTGGCGACCAGTGCATGCGAGGCGTGGCCATAGCTATGGTCAAAGGCGCCATCTGACAGCCCGACAGACACGCCGTAAGAGGTCAGGTGCAGGCTCACCTGAAAGTAGCTGCCGACAGGAACCTGCTTTACACTCCGCGCGCCACCGTTCCACCCGTTATTTTCATGAATATCAATCCGGCCAGGGGTGCCGGGGATAGCCGCTCTCGCCGGGTAACAGACTTCAACCTCTTGGTAGGTCGGTATGCGGCTGGACGGCCTGGACATATCAACCATCCACCCGATCAGCTGCTGTACCGGCTGCCCGTCCTGGTCATAGCGAGTCTCGTAAACAGGCGTCACATTCCCGCCGCCAAAGTCCATATTGACGTCAGTACCTATCGCGGACACGAAAAACGGGCCACCACCCGACCTTCTTATATAGCCGGATAGCAGCAGTGTCATCTCGCAGAACGCTGGCCTCGCCGGAATGGCCGACACCGCCGGCACATAAGTGAGAACCGGCTGCTTTTGCAGTCGGTTAGCCATCCTCAGACGTACTCGATCAGGGCAATGGCGAAATACTCAAGAACGCGGGTCTCGCCCAGCTCAATGAGGGTCGTGCTGACGACAATATCCGCATCAGGCCCGCCGACCGTGGCTTGAACCCGCACCGACTCAGTTCCGGCTGAGCCAGTGTCGCCTGGCTTTTCGAGACGCATGAAAGCCATAGTCCCACCAGCGATAGCATCACCAGTCCAAATCTCGCTGAGCGACTTCTTTAGGGTCGCGCCTTCCGCGCTGGACTCAAAGGTCAGGTTGCCGCCTACGCTTGTCTTCAGCTCCAGCAGCAATGTGTTGCCAGACAACGCCGAATCAGAGGACGCCGGCACAGGCCCCGAGTAGAACCGAGCAACACACCCATCCAGAATGCTCTTGAGTGAACCGCTTACGGCCTGTTGCCGGCGCAGCTCGGTCGAAAATTTAAAAGCCATATCAAACACCTCGCACTTTGATCATCCCGGCAGGCATGGAAATGATGCCCCCTTCGACGACCGGGATCGGTACCGGCAACGCAGCAATGGCCAGGCACTCACCAGATGCACCGTCGCGAATCGTGTAATGGGTGGCGGTGTAGTCCGCGGCTGCAGAAGCCGCAGGGAACACCACGTCTGCGGCGCTCGCACCCTCCCAGTAAGCCCCCTGATCAGACGCAGCGAAGGTAACGGCCTGCCGCGCATAGTTGCCGTCCACAACCTCGTTGGCATCACCGGTGCCCGGGTTACCGGCGTGCAGCGCGATCACCCAACTGTTTGGGCGCGTGGCAACGGCGTCGCCGGTGTAGAAGTGTTTGATGTACTGCTCGCTGCCGTGCTTACTGGCTGCCATGTCAGGGCCCTCAGATCGAATCGACGGGAATGTAGGTCAGCGACGCGGCCGCCTCGGACGTTTGGCCAGCCTCCACCGATTTGGGTGAGGCAAAGCGCACACACGACAGGATTCGGCCGCTGCCGCTGCCCTTGGTGCTCTCCGAGACGAGAAACGCGCCCAGGATCGTGGCGTTCTGCTGGAAGGTGAACTGCGCCTTGTTGCCATCGTTGTGGTAGGCATCCGCGCCGTTGAAGGTGCGCGTCCATACAGGGCGTGTTGCTTGGGTGTAGCCGGCGAACTCACCCATATTGATCGGGATGTCAGTCGCCTTGGTCGAGTTGGTCGGCGAGTAGTTACCGGTGAACAGGCCGATGTAGAAGCTGCTGATCGGGGACATATCGCCAAACGGCGCCTGCAGCAGAAACGCCAGGCCTTCAGCCGGGATCAGATTGTGCTTCTGCTCGCGCTCAATGGGCTGGCCAGTAGTGTCAAGGATGCTGAAGTCCCAGACGAAGCCGTTGATGCCTACGCCTGCTTTCATTGGATAACCTCCAGGTCGATATGGTCAGCCGAGCGCAGGCCAGAGCCGCTGACCCCGCCTTGCATGGTGGTGACAACCATCTGGTTGCCGTTGTGCTCCAGCAGCCCAGCGGCGCCCCGTGGCGCGGTCAGGGGTGCATAGCTTTGTCGGTTGGGTAGCTCAACGCTTCCATCAGCACGGCCAATCACTTGGCCGTAGCGGCTGAACCAAGCCACAGCGCCGTCAGGTAACGTCAGCTCGGTACCGCCGATGCCTCCGAACTCCAGCACCGTGCGGCTGGTCATGTCGGGTCCGCCCAGCCCGGTGATGAAATAGGTCTTGTCCGCGCACACGAATACGCCACCCTCAACGCTGGCAATCAGGCTGATCGGTGCGGGGAATGGGATGTAGTCCGACTCGGGGTTGTGCAGATGCGGCCACATAGGGTGCGTGTGGTACAGAAACTTGCCCTGGGCGCCGACGATCAGCGCCTGATGGCTGATCAGGTGCTCGCAGAACGGCAGGCTGTAAAGCCCAGCCGTCTCAAGCCGCGCAGAATCATCGAGGATGCGGGGCGGGATTTTGTTGGTGCCATAGGCAATGCCTTGGTGATACAGCGTCAGGCCGTTGGGCGTGCTGCAGTACAGCCGGCAGTCGCGCGCATCGTCCACGTTGACCCGGATGGCCTCGCCCTCACCCACGCTGATAATCGCCGGCTGGCAGCCAGATTCAACGCCAGCCTCCACCGCGGTCACCGCCACCTTGTAGATGCCAGGGCGCATACTCCCCGCCTCCACACCTACGTCGAACGCCGGCGCAGGCACTGCCCAAGAGCGCCGGCTTTCGCCGATGCGCACGCTATCGGCCACGGTGTTCAGAAACAGCTCACCCGCATGCCAGACCGCAGCCACAGGGCCATCAGCAACGGCACCCAGCAGGGTCTCACCAACCGGCGTGACCTTGATCAGCTGGTCAGCAACAATCAGTGCCAGGGCATCACCGCCCATCTCAAACACCGCGCGCGTATCGGCCTCTTCGCGCACCGGCTCAAAGCCAGCCCGCAACTCAGCCTTGCCGCCAGCCGTAAAGTCGACATTGATCGCCTCAACAACGGCGCCTTCCGGCAGCCGCTCGGCCTTGGCAATGTTGTTGCTCCCGGTGAATTGGTTCTTGTTGATGATATCCATGCGTCACCAGCTCGATTTGATAAGACCAGCACCCGGTGCAGCGCGCGCGGTCTCAAGGTGCTCTTGGCACTCGCGCTCGAACTCAGCCAAGTAGTTGTCAGCCTTGGCGGGATCGAACAGCTCAGCATCGTGGACTCGGTAAGCGCGATGCTTCATGTACAGCAGCAGCGTTTCACGGGCGTGCGGTGGCACATCCGTGAGGCGCGATTCCAGCGTCAGCAAGCGAACAGGCCTGCGGATGACTTCTAGTTGCAGCACACAGTCGGTAGCCGCCGGCGGATACAGGCGCAGGTCGTGGCTATCAACCACCAAGAGCCGTGTCATGCCGGAAGTTGGCAAACAGGAGCGCGGGGTGCGCCCAGGGGGCTCAACTGCTAGATCGCGCTTGTTCGGCGGCGGAAAGGACGCTGAGACGATGTCGATGATGCTTGGGTGCCGAGGCACGCTGGTGTCCCCGGCTTTCAGCTCGGCACAGGTAAAGGGGCTGGTGCTGTCATAGACGCTGCGCGTTATCTCGCAGTAGCGGTCAACAGCCTGCCTGGCCCAGCGGACCAGCTGCGGATCACTCCAGAACGCATTGGGACCTGCCGCGTCCTTCTCGTCGTCCCGGAATGCTTCGACCAGCTCCTGTACGGTTTCCATCAGGCTTCTTCCGGGCCGTCGTCGTTTTCCAGCTCGTTAACGAACTCACCCCAAGCCTTGTTGAACTGGGTAGTGGTGACGTTGAAACCGACGATTTCGGACAGGACCTCAACCTTTGGGCGGTCATCACCCTGCAGCTGCTCCTTGTCGTCCTTCTCAACCACGGTGCGGATTGCGTCGACGATAAGAGACTGCTTGGTCGTCTTCTTCCCTTGGTCGGAAGTCTTATTCTCGTCGATACCCACGATGCCGCAGCCCAGCGCGACCGCTTCACGGCGGAAGCGATCAGGAATGCAGGTGCCACGCTCACCATCGACCGGCGAGACGGCGTGGACTCGGCAGGCGTGGCCGCTGGTCAGTGCAATATGGGTGCCCTCTGCCTCGTCTCCACGAGCAGGCAAAAAGCGCGGTGCGTTGGTGTTACTCATGATGAATGCCCCTGTGTTGGGAAAAGGAAGGGACCAGCACCAGCCGGCCCCCTACCAGATCAGCCCTGCGTCCACTCGGACTTGTTGGCCTCGATGTACTCGATCACCAACAGCAGTTCGCCTTCCGTGGCGGCTGCGCCGGTACTCGCGTAGGTGACGATTACATCGCCCTTCTCGGGCATGACGTAACCAGTCGGCACCAGAGGCTTACTGCCCGCGGCACTGACATCCAACGGGGTGCCGCTGTAGCGGTCGTCGTCGTCAGCATCGCCAACCTTCAGCGTGGCGGTCGTCTCAGCATCGAACGCGGTGGTCACCAAGGCGCTACCACCAACGACGATGGCGCCGGCCGGCAGCTCAATAGCTGCTTGCACGGCACCGTCGCTGAAAGCAGACAGCGCAATAGCGATGTGGGCCATGGCCAGACCCTGGCGGTTGTAGTTCTTCTGGATCATGTTGGTATCTCCTGTGGTACCCGGCTCTAGAAGCCCAGGTAGTGGTCGATAGCCAGCACGCCGAAGTCCTCAACCGAACGATCATAGATGCTGTAAAACTTGGGCTTGAGGAAGCCCAGCATCTTGTCGATCGAGATACCCGGTTTGCTGTCGTAGTCGAATTTTTTCTCGACCCACTCGGGCGTGCCCAGGTCAGCCATGCCCAGCGCCTGCGCGCCACACAGCAGAGTGCGGGTGCCATTAACGTCGCCAGCAGCGCCCCACTTCTCGCCATCAGCAGCGCCAGCAGTGTTGAACACCAGGCGGTGCTCGTGAATGACAGCGCCGTCGATGGTGACGGTACCGCCGGTGAACCACGGGCTTTTTGCGCCATCCTTCTGTGCCAGAGCTACGACTGCACGCTGGTAGTCGGGGTCTTTCTTCAGCTGAGCCAAAGTCCCCGGCTGCAGCAGGATGACGTAGTACTCTTTGCCGCCCGCCATCAGCGGCTTGATGTAGTGGGTCTTCGCGTAAGCGACGATGTCCACGATCATCTTGTAGTTGGCCACGAAGGCCACAGTGATCGCAGTGGTGTCACCAGGGATCAGAGAGGAGCCGTTCCACGAACGATGACGCTTGGACGAGGGGGCAGACACGTCGGCGGCAAAAGACAAGTTCGGGAACGGCGAACCGGTACGGGGGCGGCCATCGTTGTGATAAGCGTAGGACACACCCGACAGAGTAAGCATCGCCAGCTGGTCACAGCGATTGCTGAGCCAGTAGGACAGACGGCTTTTGGCCATTTCGCGGAAGCTGATAACAGTCTTCTGCTCGGCCATCTTGCCCTTGGATTTAACCTGGTGGCTGATCAGGTCGATGTTGATGACCTGCGCATAGGACATCATCTCTTCCTCGTTGCCCTCCCGCTGGTCGTCGCCTACGACGCCGTCCTCCACGAGATCAGCAACAAGGTGCATGATGACCTGCTCACCCTTCTCAGTTTTGGTGAGTTCGGTGATGCGCTGGATCATGGCGCCGTCGCCTTTGCCCAGGAATTTCTTGATGAACATCCCGTCGCGGGCGGCTTGCCATACGTCACGCGACCAGACGATCTTCTGCTTCGGCGTCAGCCGTGCAAAGTTGGTAACAGCCATTGCTGTTCTCCTTCGTCAGTTAATTTCGATGCGTGGGATGTGTCGCCACCCGAGCGAATACGGACGTTATTGCGTGTCCGGGACGCTGCAGCTTTACGCCCTGCGCGGCGAGGAACGCTGTGACTCAGCGAGCGAGCACCATGCGGTGCGGTGGTTAAGCAGGTGGCCCGAAGGCCACCCAGGCGCGGCAGCTACGCGCCGCCGACAGGTTGCAGTTGATGTGACTGAAACGCGGTGTCAAGAAACAAAATCGCCTCGCTCCTTGCGCTTGACGGACTCCGGCAGGTTCTCGAACTCTTCTTCGGTCAGGTTCTCCCAATCGATGTCAGAGGCACGCTCACCCAGGCCGCCATCGCGCGGCGGGATCTTCCGGGAGCGCTCGTCATTGCGGCGTAGCTGCTCGGTCGTCGGCTTGGCATCGGGCTTCAGCTTCTTGCCGGCCGGCTTGGCATCGCTATCGCCTGCATCGTCCTTGGAAGCGGTGCCACGACCGGCCACCTTGTCCGCTGCCTTGGTGATCGCCTCGCCGGGGCTCATGCCTTTCTGATGGATGTAGAAGTTGCGCAGTGCGACGACCTCCTCCAGCAGTTCCGGATCATGGCCTTCGACCTCCGGGTTCAGCAGCGGGTATTTGGTCATTGCTGCAGTTGCCGCAGCTTGCACCTCAGTCTGGATGCGCTTCGCTTCATCCGCCGCCTGGCGAGATTCGAACAGCTGCTGAGCCTTCGCCTCTGCGCGGCGCTCAAACTCGGCAGCTTTGGCCGCTTCAATCTCGTCTTCCAACTGCTCGGCCCGCTCTTCGTTGCCCTCGTACAAGGCGTCACGCAGCTCCTTGCGCTTGGCCTTGAAGTCGAACGCCGGCGGCTGTTCCTCGTCCTTGTCCTGTTGGGCGTCAGCATCCTTCGGAACACGGCCCCTGGTGCGAGCCAGCTCTTCCTCAAGCTGCAGGCGCTCTGCCCGCTCCTTCTTCAGCGCTTCGTTGACCTCGTTGAACCGGGCATGCGGGATCATGGACGGCTTCCTGTCACCACCCTCGCCAGCCAGATCGGCCAAGTCGTCAGCGTCGAAGTCATCCGCATCAGCATCAGCGTCGGCGTCACCGTCGGCGTCTTCACCGGGCAGATCGTCATCGTCGTCAGGCAGGTCAGGGTCTACTTCGTCGCCCCGATCTTCGTCCTCTTCCGGGTCGAACTCGTCGTCATCGTCAAGTTCTTCCTCCTCCTCTTCCTCCTCCTCGATGTCTAATGCATCCAGCAGCAGGGTTTCCAGCTCTTCAGCGATCATCTCTTGGGTTTTCTTGCTCATGGGTCTGCCCCCTCGGTTGTGATTTACTGCTTGGTCAAGGCCTGCATGTCGGCCATCTTTTGCTTCGCCAGTGCGCGGACCTTCGCCATACGCTTGGCGTCCTTCTGGATCTTCTTGGCCTCCAGCAACGTGCGCAGATCGTCCTGTGCGCGCCACTCGTCTTCTTCCTTCAGTGCTGCGGCCTTCACCTTGTTTGCGCTCATTGCATGGCTCCGTCTGTTTCAGGTGTGCGGATACCCCGAGTCACGCCGACGGCAGGGTTAGCGGGCGTGAGCGGGTCGGTATTGGTGGGTACTGATCCGGCTGCAGGGGCGAACTCAGCGGTAGCCCCATAGCTATCAACGACTGGTGCGCCGTTCTTGTCCTCGAAGCCAGCAGAGGCAAGCATCTCGTCAGCCAGTGGCGCGACTGCGGGGTTCTGCGCGACTACCCCGGCCGCCTGCATTGCGCTGTATAGCGCCTCGACGGCTTTGTTGACGGCTTCGCTCGCGGTCTTGTCCTTCTTCGAGGCTTCGGTCAGGGTCTGCGCGCGCAGCAGCATTACCTTCGCTTCCAGCAGTGGGTCCGGCTTCTCCTGAGCCTGGCGCTCCATGGCGTCGATCATTTCCTGCTTGTGCGCCAAGTTGGAGTAGCGCAGCACGAACGGCCAGGGGATCGGTGCGCCCTTCTCCATCATCTCCATGACTTGGACAAACTGGCTGTTCTCGAAGGTGATCTGCATCGGCTGCTCGGTGACCACCACGTCGTACTCACCCAGCGTCAGGTTGTTGAATATGCCGCTGCCGTCCTCAAACGGCATGTTGACCGGTAGCGACTGCGTGATGGGTCGGCCACGGTCATCTGTCTCGGTGATACGCAGAATGCGTGGCTCGTCGTAGAACGACTGGATGATTTCCAGCATGCGGCCGGCCAGCAGGTGCCGGGTGCGTGCCAAGTTGTCGAGCGGGACGGACAGCTGCTGCTGCGCTGCAAACTGGCGGGACTGGATGGCAATGCCGGACGTTTCCGGGCCGCGCTGCCCCATCATCGCCTCGTTGATGCCGGTAGCCTGCTCCAGCAGCATTGCGCTGCGATCGACAATGCGGTCGAGCCCCTGCGGGATCTGGTTCGGCTGGATCTTGCGCGGCATCTGCTCTTGCGGCGTCTTGGCCTTCATCTCGATGTGAAGGCCGCTCTCCGCGCCGCGCTCTTCCAGCTCGTCAGGTCGCATGTTGTTGATGGTGCCTGCCCAGGTGATCCACCCGGAGTTGGCCGTAGTGTTGATGGTGTGCAGGTACTGGCTGAGCGACTTGTTCAGCATCTGCTGCGGGCCAACCGCGTTATCCACCAGGCCCCGGGTAAGTCCGCGCCGGAAGAACGGGAAGAACGGCACGATCGTGAAGTGGTTGAAGGGTGACCAGTCGTCATGCAGGATGTGATTCATCGTGGACACAGTCCAGCGCACACGGCGGATGCGGCGCTTGGTACGAAAGCCACCAGCAGCGATGATGTCGGCAATGCGTTGCTCTGGCATGCCCTCGACCGGGCGGATGTCACCAGTGTCAGTGACAATGCACTCTGCCCGCTCCATGCGCCAATACTGACGGTCGACCACGCGAACGCGCTTGCAGCCATCCCCGACGGTCATCTCGCCCAGGCGGTCTACCCCGATATTGGTGCTGTCGCCAAAGCGGTTTCGCTCCTCGTCATCGAAGTCGTCGCCGAAGTCCTCTTCGTCAGGTGCCTCTACTTCCAGCTTGGCGCGGGCTTCCTCGCCATAGTTGGCCTCGATTTCGTCGTAGGTCATCCAGCGCAGGACAACGACATCAGACCAGCTGTCCGGGTCGTAGCTCTTGGCATCTGGGTCCGGGATAACGTCCATCGGGTCCAGCGCTTCAACGCTAATCTCGCCCAGCAATGAGTCTTCGTAATCGACCTTGATTTCAAAGTACCCGCGCTGCTGGATCAGCCCGTCGGCGTAGACCTGCGTTTCCTTCCAGTGCAGATCCACGTTGTCACCCACCTGCATCGCTACCTTCGACAGAGTGCCAGCCACGTCATCAGTGGCCTGGCCGTTGCGCGGCTTGAATGCGATGTCCATGCGATTGGCGATCTGGTAGCCCAGAGCCGCGTTCACCTTCGGCAGAATCTGGTTGAACTCGAAGCACGGCTTGCCCGCTTCGAGAAGTGCCTGGCGGTCTTCTTCGCTCCACTGAAGGCCGCCGCCGAGGTACATACCCTCATTCACTCGGGCAATCTTGCAGAACTCACGGTGCCCCCGCTCTCGGCCGTACTCGTAGCGGTGCCAGTTGCGACGTGCAACCGCTCGCTCGTCCCTCTCCATGCTCTCGGTCTTGTCGGTTTCGTCTGTCATGTCAGGCACTCATGGCTGATTTGCGGCGCCGGCTGCGCAGCAGCTTCTCGCGCCAGCTCTCGGTGTGTACGTCGTCTGCGGCCACAGGCTCGGCAAAGGTCAGGGCCAAGGCGTCGCCGTCGTCTGGTGAGCGCCCAAGCTCTTTCTTGATCTTTTCCTTCTCGATCAGCTTCAACTGGCCGTTGGAGCTGTACTTGTCACGGCTGGCGGACGTGAGGTCGCCGTGCAGCTGGTCGTCATCTGGAATGCTCGGAGTGATGTCATCCTCGACCCACTCGGCCATCTCGCCCCACATCTCCGCGCGCTTGTTGAAATACTTGCGGTCGTCGTTGGCTCTTGCGCCAAAGTTCACCGCGGTCACCCGCTCGCCATAGCCCAACTCGACAAGGCGGTCGTAGATGCCGGCACCGATGCCACCGATGTCGATGAACATCATGCGAATGGTCTGGTCGTCCTCCAGCATCCGAGCAGCGTGGCCAGCGACCGCCATGGTGTCGCGGATGTCGATGCGCTCGATTCCCCATGCAACACGGCCCTGGCGGTGAATGAACGTCGAGGTGTCGCCGCCGCGCGCAGGGTCGAGCCCGACAACGTGCGCGCCGATGCGGCGCATGTGCGCTTGGTTCTTCTTGCGGGCTTTCTGGACCTTGAGGGTGTTGATCAGCGCCTTGTGGCCGACCTTGAGGAACGCCATATCGGGCGTGGCTGGGTACTCTTGGTTGAACCAGTCCACGTCGCCGGTAAAGTCGGTGTCGATCTTCGCCTGCCGCCAGGCCATCTGTTCCATGTCGAGGTCAAAGGCCTCCATGTACTCGATGTCCTCGTCACTCAGCTCGAAGTCGGCAGGAACCTCGCGGCGATAGCCTTTCTCGATGAACCACGGGATGAACACCGACATGTAGTCGGACTTGCCGGCCACCGCCATCACCCACATCGAATGGAACTTGTTGCCGAGCCCGTTGGCGGTCGTCTCCATGATCGCCTCGGTACCCAGCTCCAGCGGTAGCGTCTGCCCAAGGCCGGCCATGATCTTCTCAGCGTTCGGCCAGAATGCGACCTCTGACCCATGGAACAGCTGAACGGTGTCGGACCGGCCGGCGTTCTTCGACCCTGCGGTGGCCACCCGGTAGTCGCTGCGAAGGCCGCCGAACGCGAGACTGGTGGCGCTGTCGTTCTTAGACTTGGGCTTGAGCGTCGCGTCCCCCAGCTCGTGGTACGTCTTCACCATGCCAAACAGGTTCTGCGTGGCCGCGTCCATGTGCGTGATGATCTGGCAACGTATGCCGAAGCTGGTGGTCACTCGTTTGTAGAAGCGCGCCGCAACGTAGGTAGAACACCCCTGCTGTCGGCCTTTCAGTACCAGGGCGCGCACCCACCCCTTCTCGGCCTTCTGCCGCTCCAGAGCTGTGTGCAGGATGCGCTGCGTGTCGTTCCACTCGAAGGCGACGATAGCGCCCGACTTCGTGCGGATCTTGAGGTTAATGCGGCAGTAAAGCTCGTCGTCGCTCAGCACCTGCGCCAGCATCTGATCAGCTGTGCTCATGCTGTCACCCGCGCACGCCAAAGCACCGGGCTGGCCGGTGGCTGGTCATCGATAAGGTGAAAGTGCGTCATGGCGGCCCATCGCTGAATTGATGGGCATGACGCTATGTGACTGAATTAGGGGTGCAAGGCTGAGCTGTGCTATAAACCTGAGCAGACATGGGAGGCGCACGTAATGGAATTCGAAACCAAGCACGAGCTACTTCAATGGCTCAGCGAGTTAGGTAAGTGCACAATTTTGGCGTTCAGCTTAATGAGTTCCGGCGCAAACCTTCATTCAAATATGCCCATGACACCAGAGCAAATGGGTTACACCCTAAATAGACAGGAGCTAGACGTAGGCGAAGGTCCGTATAGAGTGCGGGTTTCGACCCAAGCGAACGATGACCAGCTCAACATACAGCTTTCATTGCAAAATAAGATGGTGCTGTTTTGGGGCGACATGAGATACGCATCCTCTGGCGAGCCAATGGGAGGCTACCCGGAATTACTGGAAGAGCTCTCAGGCTTTGATTATGTATCACGAGAGACTCGAAAAGGCCGTGTCAGTACCGGCTGCTTTATCGTCCCGATACCCAGCGACCCCGTGCTGCTCAGTATTCTGCAGCGGGTTGCTGCCACTCATGCAATCACATGGATTGTCGAAGACGGCTCTGGCTACATTCACCCAGGCAACACATTCTTTGGCAATGGCAGTCAGCCAAGCTCTTGGCGCAAGGCGTAGTTTTATTCTTTGGACATCAGCCGCTTCAACCGCTCCTCATAAGTCTCTTCGGCGTTCGTCTCGTCCAGGTTGTAGGCCTGCCGCTCCAGCGGTATCAGGTTCTTCATGGCTGCGGACAAGTCTCTAACTACACCGGCATGAGTAGGCAGGCTCACGGCCTTCAGCATACTCGTGCGCCGGCGAGTAGATTCGTCGTCCTTGGTCTCTTCGTGAATTGCCTCTTCGAGCTCTTCACGCCTGGATGCAGCGTCAAGCAACTGCGCCATAAGCATTTCAGCCATGCGGGATGCCGCTCGTATGTCAGCTCGGTGAGCTCGCACTACAGAAACACCGGTTGCGGCAACGCTATCAACGACTTCGTCGTCATTCGCGTTGGGGTCTCGCACCTCGTCTCGCACCAGCTTTTCTCGTACCCGCTTCCGAACATCCGAGGCCAGGTCTTTTTGCCACCCCTCCTTCTTGGCGCGCTTCCGGATTGCAGACTCAGATACGCCGAACTTCTTGCCAAGCATCACATTCGATAGCTGTCCGGCACGGTACTCCTTCTTGATCTGCTCCCAGTCAGGTTCAGTCGCCACTGCCGCGCCCCCTTTCCATCAGGGCTTTCCAGATGTTCTGAGTCATGGCACCACCTTCATCGAAGCCTTACGGGCCTTGATCATCATGCCCCGCTGCTCGTTGATGATCAGGGCCATGATGTTCAGGCTCTCGGCCACAATCTCGTGCATCACGTTCCATGGCGCATTGGCCTTCCCGGTGTTCACCACCTCGTCCGTACCATCAGGCCGGGTGACCAGAATGCTGACCGGCCAGCGCGGGAGCCGGCCACCAACGCCCTTCTCGGGCTTGGACATGACCAAGCGGAACGTACCCAACACGTCCGCATCCTCTTCGTGGATGGTCAGCTGCTTTGCCGTGAAGACTTCCGGCACGCTGGCGTCCCGGTACTTCTCGGCGATCTGTTCGATTTGCTCGGGAGTCATTGGGCACCCCGCTTCATCCGCGCCAGCTCGATACCTAGGCGGCGATCGGCTTCAGCCTGGGCCGCTCGCCGTGTTCGCCACAGGTCGGTCTGGCTTACTGCATACACGGCAATCAGCGGGTGCATGCGATACGGATGCGCGGTACCCGGTTCCGGCTGGGGTTCGCGCTTGCTGGCCACCAGGTACTCGGCAACCCCGTAATGGTTCACCATCTGTCCCGGTACCCGGGTGACGATGAACAGTGTGGTGCCGGCGCGGATTTCCTCTGGCCGGTAGGTCTTGCGCTTCGACATGGTCTGCCCCCTTGTCGGTTATTGGTCACCCGGCATGGCCAGGCATACTGTCCTCACGTAATCCTGCAGCCCGGCCAATGCCAGCTCGGTGTCTGTCAGTTGGCGTCTGAGGGCGTGATAAGTTGATCGAGCAGCGGGATCGAGCTCGGCTGCGCTTTCATCAGTGCTGCGGGCGGTGCTGGCGGTAGTGGGCACTCCTGCTGGACATACCGCACTGACTCGCAACCGCTTAGCGCCAGCATCAACGTCAACGCGAAGACTCTCGTTCTGTTCTTGAGCATCAGCTTGTCCCTCGGTATGGTTCTGATCTATCCGGCCAACCTCGGAATACAGCTGTCGTTGGAGGCGCAGGGTGTTACGCAGGCTTTCAACGCGCGCTTGGCTTTGTTCGAGCCCCTTTGTGAGCTCACCGAGCTTCTCGGTGTTTTGGGAGTACTGCCACCAAAGCAAGCCAGTAGCGATAGCCAGGCCGGCGACGAGCGATAGCAACAGCCGATTCACTGCTCCAGCCCCTGCAGGCACAACTCCCGCTCAGCGGCTCGCCGACGCACCAATCCGGTCAGTTGCCTACCACCCGCATATACCCAGCGAGGTAACTCGTTGCAGGCGCCAACCAGATCCCCTGCCTTGGCTTTTCTCAGCAGGGTCGAACTGTTGAAGTTGCCGGCACCTGCGTTAAACACGAACGAGCCCAAAGCGGCCCGCGTCAGCGGAGGTAGGTTTGGTAGCTGGCTGTCTACTGCTGCAAGCGCCTCCCCCAGGTCCTGCGCCAGCAGTTGCTCGCACTCTTCCGCTGTGCGCTGCTGCCCAATTTCGGCAGTTGCGGTGTGTCCGTAGCAGACGGTTGGAATGCCAACCGGGTCGGCATACCCGATCAGCTCCCGGCCCTCGAAATAACCAACCAGAGCAACGGCAGCAGAAACCGATGCTGCCGCGACCGACTTCTGGACGATGTTCACGACTTCCGCCACTCCTTGAACATGGCCCGGTACTTCGGGACCAGCAACAGGATCTGCAGCACCATGTAGGCAGCCGTAAGCATGTAGGCGACATCAGACCAGTTGATCACCCCCGTAGCCCCGGTTGCGGCGACCCCAATGGCCGGAGCGGCCTTAACTGCGGCAACGGCCACATCATTCGCTACCTGCTGACTCATATTTTTCTCCACAGCCGTGCCCTCAAGTGATGGAGAAAACGCTATGTGACTGAATCACCCTTGCAAGCCAGAACCAGTCACATCCACTGAAAAGCCTCTGCCTAAACCAACCGACCAAGGGGCAATCCACATGGCAAACATCGACACAATCAGCGACGAGACATTCATGCAGGTCACCGAGGCCATGGGCCTTGCTGGCGAAGTGATGGAGCAGCACCAGACCGAAACCCTGCTGGTCGTCACCCTCTGCGAAGAAGGCAATAACGCCATCCTGGGCGGCGACACCTCTCCGGAAGCACTCGAAAAGCTGCAAAACATGCTGGATGAGCTGCTGGAGCGCGCGGGTACCGACGATGACGGCGAAGTCCTGCACATCCGCGGCAGCTAACCCATACTCCAACGCTGCATGTAGGTGTTGTGCTTCATCCCCGGCTGCAGGGCGTCGCGCCAGTTATCGCCCCGCAGCCGGCGCATCTTCACCGTCTGCCATTTCAGGCCGCGCTCAGTTGCCCACACAAGCGCCGGCTTTGTTACTCCATCCAGCGTTACTTCCGTAGCGCCCGCGCAGGTAGTCGATCGCCGCGGCGGTCGTGGAATGTGGTCGAAATACAACTCGATCTGCATACCCTTGCGCTCCTCTGGGGCCGACTCGTTCGGCCGTTTCCGTTTCAGCGGTACAAAGTGCAGGTCAAAGCCAAGCTGCTGCATGGATTTACCTGTCGTCCCTGGTCAGCTCGTGCCAGACCCACTCAGCGGCACGACACGAACGCGGACGCCAGGCGTCTCGCCGTAACGCTTACGCTGGTGACCATCGACGGCCTGAACGTCGTCCTTCCAAACGATCCCGTTGATACCGTCGTAAATGGCCTTGATGACGTTGTCTTTGTCCGGCTTGGTGGTCGGGAATATCTCGCCGGCCAGCGCCAGGGATTTCCGCTTTTTCGACCACGATTGAGGTATCTGGACGGTTATATCCATCTCGACCATTACCGGGCCGGTGATCAGCGCTCTGCCCTGCATCGCCTGCTGCGCGGCCATGGCCACCAGTCCTTCGTAGTTCACCGTCTTCTCTGGCGTGAACAAACGGGCATGCGCGCCGATCTTGCCAACGCGTGGCCTTCCCTTTCCGACCGGTTGCCCCGGCACAACAAACGTCACAGCTCGCATCTGGTTACTCCTCTGGTATCGGGAAGCGAAGCAAGAATGCCCGGCACTGGATCTGGCAAAACAAACCCCTTGGCGGCCAGAATCTCAGCGCACTGGCGCAGCAGCTCCAGCTGGGCCCCATAGCGCTGTTCGAATCGGAACTTGTTGATGTGCACGGCAATGACGTTACCGCCGGTGCCCTGGTGATGCGGCGCACAGAGCGGAAGCACCAGCCAATGGGCGTCCGGCTTGGTGCGGCCTTCGATGTGGTGGACCGAGCACCAGTTGTTCAGCCGGTCGTCTGCGCGGCATGCGATGCAGCCAACGTGATCACACAGCAGCGACCAATAGGCCTGTTGAGCCTTGGTGACAGGGGCGCCCTTCACACGGCCTCCGGCATGAACTTGGCCATCTCGGCAATCTGGTCCTGATTCATGGTCGGCCAGTACCGGTCGCTGATGTGCTGGCAGATACCTTTCCAGAGCGCCTGAAACTCGCCCTCGTCCATCTCGTCATAGGCGATGGTCTTTGCGACGTTGACCTGGATGGTGCCGATGCCAGGCAATACTATGTCCTGCACCTCACAGCACACGCCCGACTCACGCTGCAGACGCTTGATGACCTCGTGGCAGTCCACGCCGGTGAACTCCTCGATGTGATCCGCAGCCAGCGCGCCCAAGGAATGCACCATGCGGTGAAACCCTGAATTACGCGGCTTCTTCAGGTCCGCCCGCAGCTCATTGCCGACGCAGTAACCACGCTCTCGCATGATCCGCTGGTCAATCCGGTGTCTTGGCACCAGCGCGCCGACCTCCTCGCCAGTCGCGGGATCAACCAGCCGCCGGACCTGGAAATACACGGGCCGGCTTGGCTTCTTCGCGCGCTTCGGCTTAGTGGCTTGCATGGCTATCACGCTTGATACCAAGGGCCGCTAGCATCGCGGCGCGTGCTGCAGCAGGGTCGGACGGCACGCCTTGTTGCTCAATGCGCTGGCGAAGCAGCTGCTCGTGGTACTCGTTCGACAGCTCTGCCGGTGACTTCTGGCTGTCGTGACCAATCCCGGCCAGTACCTCGCCGGCCAATGGCTCGCCTTTGCGCAGACGCTGGCAGACAATCGAGAAGTTGCGATCAAACTGCTGCTGCAGATGGCGATCGCACAACCGAGCCTTGCGCAGCTCGAACGTGCCGGTCAGCTCTGCGGCCACCTTGACCGTTTCGTGTGTGTAGTTCCCGCTCAAGGCCTGAGCCCACGCCTCAACGGCAGACGGCAGCCCGGGAATGTGCAGGCACATGCGGCGGAACTCCGGCGCTGATGGCGGCCACTCCAGTCCACGCTCAACCAACACGTTCAGCCCGTTGGCAATCTCCCGGCCGTTCAGGCCGCCCAACACAGTCGACCACGCATGATCCTGGTCAGGGCAATCGCCGACACTCGCCGTCCAGCGTGTTCCATACATCTCCGTCATCTTCAGCCAGAGCTTGTCCAGCAGAGTCTGCGCCAGCTTCTGCTGCTTGTCGGTTGGCGATGTTCCGTTTGACGCGGTCGACGGCTGAGCTAGCGCCTTTTTTGCCAGTGCGCTGCCCTGCTGCGGGCTTGGAGGTTTGAGATTGGCCATTGCGATAGTTCTCCTTCAGGCGTTGAGCCAGTGCGTGCTCCCACTTCGCCTGCGTGCGGTGCTCGTCAGGTGACGCGGTCCAGAAGGACCGGAACTCAAGCAGAACATCTGCATCGAGCGTCACGTTGGTCAGGCCGTTCATGTGCAAAACGGCCTTGAACGTTTTGGGATCCGGCTGCCACTCCGGGTGCATGGCAAATCGCTTCGGCGCGCGCCCTGATGGTGGTGGTGTAGTTCCGGTATCCGGAGGTAGGTTGCTGATCGGGAAGTCGGCTGATTCTGATCCGGTTGCTGATCGGTCGTCCGAATGGCTGAAACCCGCGCCATTGCTGGTGTCGTCTTGGTTGGTGATCGGTTGCTGATCTGGTTGCTGATCTGGTTGCTCATTGGTTGCTGATGGTTTGGACGCACGGTCCCTACTGGCGAGCGGCAGCTCGTAAACCATTGGCCCAACAGGCACCATGATTCCCTTGGCGATCAGCCTGGAAAGCAACGAACGCACGTGCTGGCGGGTGGGTGAGCCTGATTTGTGTCGCCCTCTCAACGGCTCTATGTACAGCGTCTCAGAAAGCATCTGCTCGCTGATTCGCCGCTCAAGGCCTGACACGCCCGTTCGGTAGTTCATGTACCGACGTATGGCGCAGTAGACGCGGAATAGGTCTGAGCTCTCCCCATAGAAAGCCCCCCACTCTTCGTCGTTGATCTGGAATGACGGCATCTCAAGCCTGCCGCTGATGGGCCACGATCACGGCGTCGACTTCTGCGTGCCGAGCCGCCAGGTGCTTTGCATGAACCGCTCGAATCTCCGCCGCCTCGACCTCGTCAATCTCGCCGTCAGCCAGAGCCTTACGAATCAACAGATCCACGGTGCCGCGCGCCGTGCTCGTAGCAAACGAAAGGTCGTACAGATCGGCGTGCGTTACTTCAGCATCCGGCAACGGCACGAAGACGCCGCCGTACAGCGCGCAGATATAGTCCGGCAGGTGGGTTGTTCCCTCCTCCCGCTCCAGCACGCTGATTTCAGTGTCATCCAACGGCTTGACGCCGGCAGTTCCATAAATCTGGTTTTCCAACCGTTTGAGTGGTATTCCCAGCCGAGCTGCAGCGCACTCCCGTCCACCCTGATAACCGTTGGCGACCGCAATCATCACCGCACGACGGCTATCTAGAATCGGTGTTTTCATCGTCTAGTTTTCCCCTGGTGCCGTACCCGGCACCATGTAATCGTGGTCAGGCGGCTACCAGTTCGGGCCAGATAACAGCCCAGTCATCAGGACGAAGTTGTTTGCGGGTGACTTGACCGCCGGTGACGCTCTCAAGACGTGATGCAAGCTCAGCCGATGCTGTCTTGTTGCCGTAGGCGACCTGAAGCAAATAGCCGCGAGTGGTTTTGGTTCTGTCGATCTGCTCTTGGGTGGCCGTTTTGACCCACTTCAGCAGCGATTCTTGTCTGGTGCTCATGGGGTTCCTCCGTCATGCACCCTTTGATTATTACCGCACGGTAATCGAGTTGCAATACCGAATGGTCATTTACCAATCAGTAATGGAGGGCGAATATTGCGACATGGAAATTCGCGACATTCGCAGAGCCAACCTAAAAGCACTGATGGATCATTACTTCGAGCCTGGAAGTCGTGGTCAGCAATCGCGTTTCGGTGAACTGCTCGGCAAGCCACAGAACCTGATTTCTCGCCTGTTGATGGATCCTGAAAAGAAAGGCTCCAAAACCGTTGGCGAGGATTTGGCTCGAGACATCGAAACGTCTCTAGGGCTTGACCGCTATGCGATCGACGACCCGGAACTACCTAGGAGGTTGGCTGGACTTGTAACCAAGGAAAAGGAGAGCAACGTGATCGCTGCTGATTTCTCCAGCAAGAAGACAGGGATGGTCGACATTCCACGACTCAACGTGGCCGGCTCAATGGGTAGTGGTTTGACCCGGCCAGAAGACTATGAAGATGTAATAGATCGGATGCGCGTCAGCACTGGCTGGCTGCGGCGCAACGTCAACGCCACCGCCCCTTCCAACCTGGCCGTCATTACCGGTTATGGCGACTCAATGGAAGGCACCTTCAGCGACGGCGACCTACTGCTGGTTGACCGCGGCGTCACTGAAATCAAGATTGATGCCGTCTACGTTCTGTCCCTCAAAGGTGAGCTGTATATCAAGCGCCTTCAGCGCCGGCCGGATGGCGTTCTGCTCATGCTGTCCGACAACGAGAAGTACAAGCCCTACGAAATCAAGAATGGTGAGCTGGAGCAGTTCGAGGTGCTCGGCCGCGTGCTGCTGGCCTGGAACGCTAAGCGACTTTGAGATAACAGGCCAAAGGAGATGGCTGTGCAAACGAAAACCCAGCTACGCCTTATCGGCGGCGTGATTCTGCTGTTCAACTTCTGGCTGATCGGCACCTACGACCTACAGGGCATTCCTGTACTGCTGCTGACGTTTGGCTTTGCGGCGTGTTACGAGTACTTGGTTGTGCGACAGCTCACCGGAGCAGGTAAAACCTGATGTTCGGCCCTAACTTCCGGCGGGCATTGCTTGAGGGGAAGCGCAGGGCCAAGCGACAGTAGGCAGAGGCTCTGGTTACTTTGTTCGCCGCGTTGCTGTTCGGGTGGTTGGTGAGGACCTATACGTGACCCGCTACGCAGGCTGCGCGGCGGGTTTAGGCGTTCAGAACAAGATTATGGCGACGGATTCGCCACATAAGGCTTATCATGGTTAAACCTGACTTCCCGATGCTTCTTCAGCCCGGGGTCCAAAAACTATCAATGGCAGACTTGCATGCATTGGCTGTAGCGCCGTTTACGAGCCAAAGGCGTCAAGACCTTTTCCAGCTGTTTACCAATTGGCAAAACGCAATTCGCCAAGCTGGCGTTTCTGGCGCTCTCTGGGTGGACGGGTCCTACCTGACAGAAAAGCCTGACCCCGGTGACATTGACTGCGTTCTTTGGCAGCCTCAATGGACGAGGAATACGCCTATGACTCCAGCGGACCAACAGCAAATCGCGAGTCTAATGGATCATAACGGCGTGAAAGCTGTCTACCATCTAGATTTATATGTGGAACGTGTGGTTGATTTTCATAGGCAAGCCTATTGGAGCGGTGTGCTTGGCTTTAGTCATGATCGCACCACAGCAAAGGGCTTTGCGGAGATCACATTATGAGCATTGAGTTTCTGAGATCGCATGCTAAAAGGCTATCTGAGTTTGCCAAAGAGACTGAGCTCAAAGCCAAAGCAAACCCCGATGATTTTTTCTTGCAGATAGCCGCAAAAAATCAACGAGACGCTGCTGCCAGTGTCCGAAGTGAGTGCGCGCTATCAACCGCCGAGCGCAATGGTGCCCTGGTTGACCTACGCCTTATAGGGCCCAGGGCAGACGGGAGCGTGTCTCTTGAGACTTTTGTTAAGGCCATGCATCCGTTCGTAAACGCTTGCAAACTGGCTGCCTACAAAATCAGGAACGGTCAAGAGGCCGCAAGCAGGGTTTCCCGCGAAATATCGAGCACCCTCAATATAAAACTGGCGGGGCTCGCTCCTGGATCTACACATATCCTAATGACCGGAAATGCTTCGCCAGACCTTACTGGTGAGTCGCTTTTCAATGAAACGATCAAGCAGCTTTTCGAGTTATTAAACTCAGACAACGCTAGCTTTTATGACTCCATTGACACTGTTGGGGGCAAGGCCGCCCACCACATTAGCGAGCTGATGAAGTCTCTTGATTCAGCAGGTTTGGCTGCCGAGCTTTCGTGGAACGGACCTGGTGGAAGGAGAGTTTGGGCGGGAAGACCAGATGAGATCGTAAGGGTGAGAGCGCTTATCGAAGCAGTGCAAGAGCCCACTACCTTTGATGAGAAAATTGAGGGCACGGTCGCGGGTATTAGAGACACCGGGCGACTCCATGTGCGCACCGATGACGGGATGATATCGATTCGCTATCCTCTGAAGCTCACAAAAGAGGTGCAACTGTTGCGCATATCCAGTCCTGCAGTGCTTAACGTTAAGACTACTCGATACTGGGACGCAGCTAGCAAACAGCACGTTTCAAAACGAAGGCTGATTTCTGTTGTTCCATAGCCATTAGTACCCTCCCCCCAAGCCCGCCCCGCGCGGGCTTTTTTGTGCCCTGCGTTTTACCCTTCCCTTTTCGCACCGCACATCCTACAACGACGGTAGGGTCCGTATTTCCCGTCGAGTTTACTTTCGGCACCGCCACAGTTGGGGCAAGTGCCGACAATCGAGCCACGCTCCCAGCGGTCCATTTGAAACAGCGCCCAGATCATCCAGAAGACCCCGAACACAGCAGCACCCAGCCCACCGAAAGCCAGGTAAGGCGCCACACTCGCCAAGAGCAAAGCATCCTTCGCCTTCACTCCAACCGCGACCGATATGCCCCCAACCACCATTAAAAAAACCGGCAGCGCCAACACGCCAACGTACCGTTCAATCTTTGTGATGTTCATTCAGATCCATCCTTTGACCATTAGCAAGTAACCCGACCAATCGTAGCAACTGGCCATGCAGATGTCTTGGCTCCCCCCCCTGCCCGCTTCGGCGGGTTTCTTTTGCCTGCGCGAAATTATTACCATTTGGTATTGACTTTAATTATTACCGAGCGGTAATGTTTGTAGCAAGCCAGCACCAACGGCCTGGGCAGCGAGCCGGAGCCCGAATTCGGTACAGGGGATGCCTCACCCCGCCAGTGCAGCGTCGATCTGGAAAATTGAGTGTCGGCAGGAAGACGTGGCCGACTGTCGGGACCACAGGTCCCCCGAAAGCCGAAAGGCAGGCCAGCCCACCGTGCCGAACAACGGAGGCAACAGATTTCCTCATGCCGGTTCATTGAGCCGGCATCGGGAAGCGCAACAGGAGCAGCACATGAGAAAGCTATTCAAACCGATGCGCGGCTGCCGAATCTTCGCCAGCCAAAAGCACATGACAGAAAAGCCGGGCACCTTGCTCGGCTGGTGCGAAAAGGTCGACGGCAACATCTGCATCTACAAGATGCCAGCATCTGAAGAGACTGACCGCTTTATTTGGCGGACCAGCAACGGACTGAACGACTGGTATGAATATGCAGCTTGATAGGAGGCTTCATGAACACTGACATTGATTGGGACTTCTTCCCAGAAATCCCGCCCGGCCCCGCCCTGATTCACGGCGCAGCGCACTTTACCCAGCTGGAATGGGTTGAAGAGGTTTACACGGTATGCCGAGGCGGTCGCCCTCTTCCGGCGATCACCCATCGCTACCGGGTAACAGGTCACGGCGTCCGGTGCGGGTGCGATGCCAAGCATCACGTCTGCACCAAGCATTGAGCACGACTACCCCAGCCGGCGGAGGGGCATATATCACCGGCAGTCAGGGCGCGGTTTCATCGTCAATCACCTGCCGCGTGACCTGATACCGGCCCCAGCAGCTGTATATCTGCTGGGCATCGATTAGCACCTTGGGCAGGGCCTGGAGTTCCGGGCCGCAACGCCACCCGGGCAGGGTGCTATTCGATGCTACTCGCATCATGGCGTTCCTACACGGCTATTAACCCCGCTCCGGCGGGGTTCTTTTTCCCCTTCCCTACCCAGCGCCCAGAGGCATGCACGCTATGCCTGTGGGCGTTCATCTGGAGGTCAACATGATCAATGGACAGATTTACCGCGACCAAACGGCGTATGAGCTGGCGTTGCCGGCAGACGAGCCGGAACCACCAAACATGAGCAGCGAAATCGGCGACCTGATGGCAGGCGTTGATACCGAGCTGGTCAGCTACGAAGCGTTCAAGCGATGCGCTGATGAAGAGCTGTACGACCTGGTGCCGGACGGCTTTTGTGTCGACCTGATCCTGGCCGCCAGCCGGTCAAGCGATCCAGCCATGAAGCTGATGGCGAAGGCGGCCCGCAAGGCCTTGGAAAATCACGCCGGCACCATGTTGGATGCCGCATGGGAGAAGGAGCAAGGACGTGACCGCAGCAACAACTTCTAACCCTGATTTTTGGCGCCCCGTAAAGCTCAACCGCGAGCAGGCCATGAGCATCATCGAGTTGCGCCGGGCGCTGCTCAAGTCATCCAAGAAGGCGCAGCTTAACGGCTACATCGTCGCGGGCCGCGAAGAGCTGCGCCAGATGGTCGACTGCGGCGCCATCAGCCAACGCGAGCATGACGATCTTGAGATGGAGTACAGCCGGCTGTTCTCGGCTCGCCTGCTGGATTTTGTGCCGCTTTGCACGCCTACCCCGGTGACGCCGGCGGCCAATGAGCCAGTACCAGCAGAGCCCACACCGCGCCGCCGCATCACATGGCGCACAGCTGCTCTTGTCGCTGGCTCCCTGTCCCTTGGGCTGGTGGCCGGTATCTACATCGAAGAATGGCTGGGCATGCTGCTGACTGCGGCGTGCCTGGTGTTGGGAGGTGATCAGTGAGCGAAGTCGCAGAAATGTATGCGGGCATGAAGAGATTTAACCAGAAGCTGCGCGCCAAATACGGCATGCCCTGCCCTGAATGTCAGCGCCTGCTGCCGAAGGCGCACCCGAAAATCCTGCTGCCTGGGCATCGCTGCAAGATGCATCGCTACACCGACCCGCGCCCTGAGCTGACGCAGGCCGACTACGACGCGGTTTCAGGAGGTGATCAGTGAGCATTGACGACTTCAAACGATCAATGGCGATCGAGAAGATCCATAGCGCCCTTCGGTTGACGCGTAAAAACGACGGATTTTCATTCCTGTCGTATTCGCATGGCCTGATCGACGGTCTGCGCGTGTCCGGCATGCTCGACGCGCTGGAGGCTGACCGGCTCAGCGATCTGGCTTTAAACGCCCACCAGTACGCACGGAGGGACTCGCAATGACCATCCAAAGCACCACCGATGACTTGATTGCGGAGATTGAACTGGACTTCCAAAGCGCTCGCAAGCTGGGGCGTGAAGCCTATATCGACATGCAGGACGGCGAGGCGCTGATCGCCCGCATCCGAGAGCTTGAGGACGTTCTTCGCATGTACTCGCTCCCGATTGGCGGCGACCTGAATCAGGACTGTGCAGAGTTCGGTGGCGATGCCGTGCATAGAGAGATCATGCGGCGAACGGTGCTGGGCTTGCCCAAGGTAACGCCGCCATGATCCGCCGCATCTGCCGCAAGACGGCAGCCAATCTCACACTCTGGGGCGTCCTGTTTTTCGCATGGGCGCTGGTGGACGCAATCGAAACCGCATTCAAGTAGGTAATCAATCATGACAGCACAACAGCAACTGGTGTCGGTCGACGACATCAGCGAGGACAACGCGCCTCTGATTTATGTCTCTGGCGGCCTGAAGCCGTTTATTGATCGCGTTCGTGAAGAGGTGTCTGGCGAGGTGCCGGACCTGTCAACCAAGAAAGGTCGAGACCGCGTGGCCAGCCTGGCGGCCAAGGTGAGCAAGTCCAAGGTCGCCGTCGAGAAGCCTGGTCGCGAGTATCTGAAGCGCCTCAAGGAAATGCCGAAGGTGGTAGAGGCCGAGCTGCGCGAGTTCGTCACCAGCATGGATGACCTTCGCGACGCAGTGCGCAAGCCTTTGACCGACTGGGAGGCGGCCGAGGCGGCGCGTGTTGCGGAGCACAAGGCCAGCCTTGAAAGCCTGCGCAATACGGACACCACCGACGCCAGTGCGGCAATGATCAAGTCGCTGATCGCCGACATGGAGGCGGAAGAGATCGGCCCGGACTGGGAAGAGTTCGAGGCCGAGGCCCACCGGGTGAAGGCCGCCAGCCTAGCCACCCTGCGCGAAGCCCTGAGCAAGCGCGAGCAGCACGAAGCCGAACAGGCAGAGCTTGAACGACTGCGCGCAGAGCGGGAGGCCCAGGCACAACGTGAGCGCGAGGCCCAGCTGGTGCGTGAAGCTGAAGAGCGAGCCCGTCGCGAGGCTGAGCAGGCCGCCCAAGCAGAGCGCGAAGCTGTCATCCGCCGCGAAGCTGAAGCCAAGGCGCGCGAACTGTACCTGAAGCAGCAGGCAGAGGCAGCAGAGCGCGAGAAAGCGGTAGCCGAGCAGCGGGCCATGCAGGCGGAAATTGACGCCAAGGCCAAAGCTGAGCAGGCGGCCGCCGCTGAGCGCCAGCGCTATCTCGACGAGCAGCGCGAAGCCGCTAAGGCTGCAGCTCTGCGCGAAGCTGACCAGGCGAACCGGGCGGCCGTGAACCGCGCTGCGCTGGATGCCTTTATCGCTGGTGGATTGCCGGAAGAATGCGCAAAGCAGGCGGTCATCCTGATCGCCAAGAAACAGATCCCCAACATCACCATTTCATACTGAGGTTCCCATGGGACAAGAAATTGCAGTGGTCGCGCAGCGTGAGACTGCCGGCCTTGTTGCCAGCGAAGCGCACCGCTTCTCTGTCGTTGAGATTCGCCAGCGCGTGAACCTGGTGCAGGAAGTCATGCAGAACATCATGAAGCGTGACACCCACTACGGGACGATCCCCGGCACCCCGAAGCCCACGCTGTACAAGCCCGGCGCCGAGGTGCTGTGCGTGACGTTTCGCATTGCCCAGGAATACCGCATCGAGGATTTGTCGAGCGACGGCAACGCCCGCTACCGCGTGACCTGTATCGGCCGCCACCAGACTACTGGCATCACTCTTGGCGAAGGCGTTGGCGAGTGTTCGTCCGGCGAAGAGAAATACAAGTGGCGCAGCGCTGCCTGCAAGGCTGAGCTGGACTACACGCCCGAGAACATGCGACGCAAAAAGTTCTACAAGAACGGCAACAGCGTTGATCAGATCCGCACCGAGCCTGCCGACCTTGCAAACACCATCCTGAAGATGGCCTGCAAGCGCGCCATGATCGCCATGACACTCAACGTCACCGCCGCTTCGGACATCTTCACCCAGGACATCGAGGATATCCCCGAGGAACTGCGCACCGAAGAAGCCAGCCAGCCGGCAACCAATCCGGAGCTGACGGCCAAGTGGGTAACCATGGCGAACGGGGCGACCAACCCGGAGGCGCTTACCGAGATCTGGCAGGCGGGTGTCAAAGAGCTGCAGGACGCCAAGGATATGACCGCCTATAACGCCTTCAAGGCTGCGGTCGCCGCGCGCGGCGAAGCGCTCAAGAAAGAGCAGCAGCCAGCCCCTGAACAGCAACCAGCGTTCGACGATGACGACGTTCCTTTCGAGTGAGGTGACCCATGCTTGCTATCCAATGCCCGCAGGGCTCTGATCAATGGCACAAGGAGCGCGCAGGCTGTATCACGGCCAGCATGTTCGCCGACGCGCGCGCCACCCTCAAATCAGGCCCGAACAAAGGTCAGCCAACTGCCAAGGCGCTCGATTATGCATTCCGCCTGGCCGTCGAGCGCATCGGCGGCGAACCGCTGGACGGAGGCTTCGAGACTTGGCAGATGCGCCGGGGCCATGAGCTGGAGCCTGACGCCCGTATGGCGCATGAAATCAGAACCGGCCTGATCGTCCAGCAGGTCGGCATCGTCAAAACCGATGACGGCGTGTTTGGGGCCAGCGCTGACGGCTTCATCGGTGACGACGGGGTGAGTGAGTACAAGTGCTTCCTTGCCCCCGAAAAGCTGCGCGCCTTCCACATCGACCGCGACGCCGACAGCATCAAAGACCAGGTGCAGGGCGTTCTGTGGATCACCGGCCGCAAGTGGGCTCACATCGGCATGTACTGCCCTGCCCTCAAGTCTGTTGGCCGAGAGCTCTGGCTTGGCGAGTACGACCGCGATGAAGAGTACATCGAGGAGCTGGAAGCCGATCTGTGGAAGTTCAAGCTGCTGGTCGATGAGTACGAAGCCCGGCTGCGCGATAAAGCCGCTTAACCCATGGCCAAGTCAGCCAAAGAGCGTAAGCGGGAGCAGCGGGCGCGGGAAAAGCTCAAGGCAGAAGAGCGCCGCGCCCGCCTGCTGGCCTACAGCCTCAAGGTCGACGTGTACCAGGGCACCGCCGACAACATCGAGCGCATCAAGCAGGTGACCGGCATCGACGAGGTGCAGGACCTGCTGACCCGCGCAATCCACAACATCAGCCGCCTTGATGACGACGCGCTGCGGGCCTTTCTCGCTGAGCCGTAGTGTCACGGCGGCATGTCACGGAGATAGATATGGGACTACAGCAAACACGCCGCGACAGCAAGATTCGCGCGCAACAAATGATAGATGAGGCAAAGAATATGACGAAGCAAAGCAAAGAGTCTCAGCGCCGCATCATGCGCTTCCCTGCCGTCAAGGCTGCTACCGGCCTGCCCCGCTCCACCCTCTACGACATGATGAAGGACGGGCGTTTCCCGAAAGGACGCCGGATCGCCGGCAGCAATATCACCGGCTGGGATAGCCTGGAGGTCGAAGCCTGGATCGCCAAGCAACTTGACTGCGAAGAATGAGGTCGGCCATGTCCAGACCAGCAATCAACAACGAAAAGTCAGACGACCTTGCCGCCCAAGTAGCGGCCTTTACCGCCGCTGGTGGAAAAATCACCCAGGGGCCAGAGCTCAAGCAGGTGCCACGGCGGCAGCGATCAGAGCCAAAGGCCGCCGAGCGCCCCAGGCCGCCATCCACGCCAAAGCAAGACGAAAGCAAAGCCAAGAAGCGCCAGCGCCAGCACGCCGAAATCATGCGCAGCTATGAAGGGCGCCTGAGTGCGGAAGAACTGGCCGCCATCCTCTGCGTATCAACCAGTCAAGTGCGCAAGCTGGCAGAGACCTACGGGGTCGAGATCTTGAAGAAAGGCAGCAGGGCGGGGCCTTCCGCTGAGCAACTGGCGGAAATGCGGCGCCTGTCTGCCGAGAACTCCACCCTGCGGGACGCTGCCAAGTGGATTGGCGTGCGACCACACACCCTGCGGCGCTGGGGCGATGATCGCGGCATTACGTTTGGTCGCAAGCCATGAGCTGCACCGTAACCTGCATCAGCGTCGACGGCGTAACGCGGCGAGACAGTGCACACCCTTATACCCATCGTTGGCGCCCTTATCGACAGCCTGATAGCTGACTGCGGCAACGTGGTCACCAGCGCAGGCTGGAGCGCCAGCACGCATTAACGGCCGTCCGGCCAGAGGTAGATCATGAATGCAGTCACCCATGTCGGCGAACTGGTCGACGACGTGGCGCAATTCTTTGCGCCTGTTTCATCCGATCTGGTGGATAGCCTGGTTGGTGAGTATCGCGGCATGCGTGAGCGTATCGAGGCGTTGGCCGCAGCAGTTGAGAAGGAAGAGCACGCCGGTGCGCTGACGCACTTCATCAACGGCAATTTGCGCGATGACCGCAACGTCATTCCGCATCACATCGGCAACCTCTTCGATCTGGCCGGCGCTATCGGTCACCTGAACGGCATGTACTGGAACAAGGCGCTGCACATGACTGACGTGCTGGACTACATGCCACAGGCGCGGCGCAGAGAGTGGGACGAGCAGATCCGCAACCCGCTGGGCATCAAAGCCAACTCCCGCACTGGCGAAAAAGAGCAGCCGCCACTGCCTGAGTTCGAGGAAGAAACGGTCCGATCCACGCTTTCACACTTGCTGCACAGCCGGTCGCAATTCTTTGCTGAGCGTATCGACGGCATCTTTCGGTCATTGAGCAAGACACACGTCACCAACTGCCCGGAAGGGTTCAGCAAGCGAATGATTCTGAACCGGGCAATCACCCATTACGACACGGTAGACCATGATACTGCGGGGGTTATCAACGACCTCCGCTGTGTGATCGCCAAGTTCATGGGGCGAGAAGAGCCTAAATACTATGTCACGGGTGATACCGTCAGCCGCTGCCGATACCCGAACGGCCAGTGGCACACCATCGACGGCGGGGCGCTGCGCATGCGCATATACAACGGCGTGGGCACCGCCCACCTTGAGGTTCACCCCGATATAGCTTGGCGGCTGAATGGGGTACTGGCGAGCATCTATCCAGCAGCCATTCCCGAGAAGAACCGGACCCGGCCAAAGCGTCAGCGCAAGATCAAAGATTTTGAGTTGATGGAGCGGCCTTTGCCCTTCTCGGTCATCGGCCTGCTGTCCGGAATGAAGCCAGCCGTTCGCCCGCGCGAAAACCCCGGCTTCCAACAGTCTCGGTTTGCCGATATACCGCATACGCTTCGATTCGCGCACGGAGACCACGATAAACACGCTCTGGCTGAAGCCGAGAAGGTGCTGGAAGCCATCGGCGGCGTGCCAGACAAGGAAGATAATTTTTCGTTTTGGCGATTCGATTACGAGCCGAGGCAGGTTATCAGCGAGATTATTGTCAGCGGCTGCATTCCTGACCACAAAAGCCACCAGTTTTACCCGACTCCGACGGCGCTGGCAGAGCGCGCAGTTGATCTGGCAGGCATAGGCCCGGAGGACGACTGTCTGGAGCCATCGGCAGGCACAGGCAACCTGGCCGAGCTGATTCACGGGGCGCACTCGCTTTGCTGTGTTGAGGTCAGCCCGCTGCACTGCAAGATTCTGGAAGCCAAAGGCTTTAAGCCGCTGACCACCGACTTTCTCAAGTGGCATGCACCCATCGGCTTCGATCGAATCGTAATGAACCCGCCATTCGATCAAGGGCGCTGGCAGGCCCACCTGGAGCACGCTGCATCTATGCTGCGGCGCGGAGGCAGGCTGGTTGCAATCTTGCCCTCTGGCGCCAAGAACAAAGACCCGCTGCCAGCCCTCCAGTGCCAATGGTACGGGCCTTACGACAATCAATTTGCCGGGGCTTCCGTGTCTGTTGTGATTCTCGTCGCCGACCGCAGCTACACCGCTTAACCGCCCTTCCCCGAGGTAACCCCCATGACCACCCAACTCACAGCCCGGCACATAGCCGGGCGCAACGGGCAGCCCTTGGCCGTAGTAAACGGCCTGCCGGGGCTTGATGCCCGGATGACGCCAACTCAGCTGCGCCAACTGGCGCGGCAGGCAAATCAGATCGCTATCGACAGCGAGTCAGGCGTTCGCGGCATGCGGCGCTATCCAGAAACTGAGGAGCAGAGCAATGAAAACTGAGCAGCAACATGAGGTCGTCCCGCAAACTGAGCAGCAGCGCATTGAATGCGCGATTGATACCGCGCTGCTGAATGCCGATCTGCTGCGGGAGCAGGTAGCAGAGCTGGAAGCGGCACTTTTGGCAGAGACTCAGGCCAAGCATGAGGCGGTGGAGTGTCTGCGCCGGGTGCTGGATGGCGAGCGCTCCGAGGCACTGGAACGCCTGATCGCGGGCATTGTTGGTAAGCACCCGGAGGCGGCATGACTGGAAAAGAAGAACTGACCCGAGGCGATGCGCTGGCACGGGTGGCTGTGCTGGAGGCTGAGAACGCAGCCCTTCGCAAGCGGGTTTGTGTGCCTGACGCGACCGCCGCACTTGAAGAGCTCGTAACTGCATGCTGGGATTTTTCAAGCGAATCAGTTGAGTGTAAATACGACGGATTTCATTCAGAGGTTGTTGCTTCTCGCGAATGGGACAAGTTTCGCGCTGCGGTTGAGGCGGCTGACGGCGTGCTCGCCGCCGCCCCTGCGCCTGTTGAGCGCTGCGATACCTGCCACGGGTATGGTGAAGTGCCAGCAGGTGAGACGCAGCGCTTCGGTGACTTGCAGCCGCCTGAGCCGATTATGATGGCGTGCCCGGAGTGCGACGGGCAGGCGCCTGTTGAGCGGGTGGAGCAGGAGACCCGGAGCGCCGGGAACCTCCCATGCCCTTTTTGCGGCTGCGATGTAGACCCGAAAGGGTGGTTGCGAGGCGACGGCGTGCGAGGCCCGGAGTGCGATAATTGCGGGGCAACTGCGGCCAGCTTGGAAGCGTGGAATAAACGCACCACCCCACAACCCGCACCCACTGCCGCGCAGGATGTGGCGGGGCTGGTTGAGGCGCTGCAATCTATTTACGACGAGGACTATCAGGTGGGTCACGACGCCACAGATTCAGAGGTATCAATCGCCCGCAAGCAATGTATTTATCGCATCCGACGTAAAGTGAAAGACGCCCTCGCCGCCCACCAGAGCGGAGGTGCTAAGTGATGGAAGGATTTATTGTTGCGTGCATGGCAACAGCCGCCGCCGCCATATTTGCTCACACGGTAACGACGCGGACCATTGAGCCGGAGGACTGGGCGGAGGCGGAAGAGCTGTGCGCTCAGAACGATGGCGTCAGAAATATTCGTCTCGGTAACGGGCCGCCTGAGATCAGGTGCACCAACGGAGCGCAATTCGTGATTAAGGAGCAGCCCCATGAGTAAGCCGGAGGTGTTGCCATGCCCGTTTTGCGGAGCGGAGCCGTTGATGCGCGAAATCGAGCCGCATACCCATAGCGGCCCACTTAAAGCACTGGGCATTCCTGATCACCCTGGCTCGCACGTCATCGAGTGTGGCTGCGGCGCAGGCATGATTGCCGAAGCGAAACAGGCCGTCAGGGATATGTGGAATCGTCGGAAAATGTACAGCTACGTCCAGCCACGCGCGGGCGTGCCTGATGTAGCCGGGTACGACGTGTTTGAAAGCGAAAGCTGTTCGCATGTTTTGTTGCTACCGGAAGAAATTGCCAAGGTTCGGTTGCGACTTTCAGCGTCAGCAACTGCGCTTATCCGCCTGACTGACCACGAGACCGCCCGCGCAGCAGACAAGGCGCGGATAGCGGAGCTGGAGGCGGCTCTGAAGGCCGTCAAGAGCTACATCCAGTATGGCCCGCACGGGGCGCATCCGGCGCTGGAGGCAATCGCTGCCATCGACGCAGCCCTATCCCAGCAGGGCAAGGAGGGTGAGACGTGAGCACACTGGTTTTCTTTGCGTACGTCTACGTGATCTGGCCGCTGCCTTTCCCTCGATACTGCGCCGCGTTGCTCATGCCATTCTTGATTGGCGCGCTCGCTACCGGGCAGCAATAACCCACCCCGCTATACCCGCCCTATCCCCTATTCCAACGTATCCGGCAGCGCCGGAGGGAGAAGTATTGTGTCTGACATTGAAAAGAAGGTTCTGCACTGGATTGCCACCGGCAGAGTTGGGTCCAGCTCGAAGGCAATGGCGCTCGCTGCGTGCGAAGTGCAGAGCGCCAAGTCGTACCCACTGGACCCCGGCGACCTGAATCGCTGCCTGCTGATGCTCCAGCAGGTGCCTGAGGTGCGCCATCATTTCGACAAGATTGCCGCGCTGAGCGAGGTATGGGGGCGGCTGATTGATCGCTGGGGCGAGATTGAGGCGACGTTCCTTGAAGAGGCCGGGCTCGACTGGTCGAAGCAGCGGCGCGCACCAGATACCTACCGGCTGATGAAGGAGGTGATCGGCAACGACCCCAATGTGATCCAGCTTGGCCCGGGCGCCCAGATCCGATTCCAGTAACCACCCTACACGCCGGGAGGCATAGCAATGCGTACAAGCAAGTCATTCAGAGCCAGGAAGCGCGAACACCTGACTCCCCTGCTCTACCTCCCGACCTGGGAGACGATGGCAGCGATAGACGAAATGAAACCGAGAAAGCTGCGGGCATTGTTGAGAGTTATGGCCGAGCTGAACCAGTTCAATTGCTGGTGGGCTGAGTATCAATTCGCCGAGATATTCCGTTGCCGTGTCATTGCGCAACTGGGTATGGCGACAGAAAAACGCAGAACGAACTGAGCCGGGAGGCATGACCGATGAAACTCATCACGCTTGAGGCGTGGGCCGAACGGCTCGACCCGCCGCCCACCATCAATACGCTGCGGGCATGGGCTCGTAGCGGCAAGTTCGACCCCCCGGCCCAGAAGATGGGCCGCACCTACTACGTTGACGAGAATGCCGAGTATTGCGACTCTGACCCGCTACCCGATATTCCTGACGCCCCATTGATCAACCGAATCGAGCGCGCACGCCATGGCACCCAGACCCCGCACGGCAGGCTCCAAGGATCTGCCGCCTAACCTGTACCGCAAGACCGACAAGCGCAACGGCGTGACGTACTACACCTACCGCGACCCGATGACAGGGCGGTCGTTCGGGTTGGGGGCGGACAAGGCCTCCGCCATCCGTGAGGCTCATGCGGCGAACGCGCATTTCAGCCCGGCCAGTCTGGCCCAGCGCATGCAGGTCGGGCAGCCGTTCCGGGCATGGTGCGACGAATACCGTCGCATCATTGATGAGCGAGATATTGCCGTTTCGACCCGTCGCAACCTGGGCATGCGAATCAACCGGCTGACAGAGCTGTTCGGGGATCGGGATATTCGGGATATCAGCACGCGGGAGGTGGCCGACTATCTGGGCGGGCTGGCGAAGGAAGGCAAGGCGCAGATGAGCCGGGCCATGCGTTCGCTGCTGAGCGATATGTTTGCCGAGGCGATAGCGGCAGGCTGGACCGATGCCAACCCTGTGCAGGTTACCAAGGCCGCCCGGGTGAAGGTTCAGCGCTCGCGCCTTTCGCTTGAGCTGTGGAAGGCCATCTACGACCGGGCGAAGCAGCCGTGGCTGCAACGCGCCATGGAGATCGCCCTGCTGACAGGGCAGCGCCGCGACGACATTGCAGGAATGCTGTTCAAGGACGTTGTTGATGACCACCTGCAGGTCATCCAGTCGAAGACCGGTCAACGCCTGCGCATCAGCACTGCCGTGCGGCTGGACTGCATTGGGCTTGATCTCGGCACGGTGATCCAGCGGTGCCGCGACAACGTGCTCAGCAAGCACCTAGTCCACCACGCCCGCCGGGTTAGCCGGGCAATGCCTGGGCAGCCGATCATGCTGGATACGCTGAGCAAGGCGTTTGCCGATGCGCGTGACGCCGCCATGGCTGACCTTGGGCTGTCGTATCCCATGCCGCCGAGCTTCCATGAAATGCGCTCTCTGGCCGCCCGCCTGCACTCTGCCGAGGGGCGGGACGCACAGGCCCTGCTGGGCCACAAGTCCAGCAAGATGACCGACCTCTATCGTGACTCCCGTGGTACAGAGTGGATCGAGGTGGCATAATTCCGCATCGAGTTTTGACGGTATTTTGGGGAGAATTGGGGAGGCTGTTTCACCCCTTTATAAATCAATGACTTGCACTCTCTACGGCATCAAGGCCTGTGACACCATGAAAAAGGCCCGAACCTGGCTGGACGACCACGGCGTCAACTACCAGTTTCACGACTACAAGACCCAAGGCATCGACGCCGAACGGCTGCATGCCTGGTGCGCCGAGCACGGTTGGGAAGTGATCCTCAACCGCAAGGGCACCACCTTCCGCAAGCTGGATGATGCGGACAAGGAAAACATCGATACAGACAAGGCGGTTGCGCTCATGCAAGCCAACCCCTCGATGATAAAAAGACCGGTACTGGATATCGGCTCGCAGCGCCTGGTCGGCTTCAAGCCGGAGTGGTATGCCAGCGCGTTTGAATCCAATGCATAGACAGCACTAGCATCAAAGGAACCGCCCCATGAGTGAATGTTTCAGTCTGGCCTTTGGCATCGGCACCCAGAACAGCGCAGGTGACTGGCTGGAGGTGTTCTATCCTCAGCCCCTGCTCAACCCCGGCAACGCCCTGATCGACGTGGTCAAGGCCGAGCTTGGCTACGCCGAAGGCAACCAGGCCATCAGCTTTGCCGCCAGCCAATGCGGCGCACTGAGCCAGGCACTGAACGCGGCCGGTTTCAGCGAGCAGGCCGCACTGGTCGCACAGATGGCCGACAGCGCCCGCCCGCTGGTTGCCACTGTGCTGGCCAGCGACGAGGCGCCCAGCTCCACGCCGGAAGCCTACCTCAAGCTGCACCTGCTCTCGCACCGTCTGGTCAAACCCCATGGCGTGGTACTGGCCGGCATCTTCCCGCTGCTGCCGAACGTTGCCTGGACCACCCAGGGCGCCATCGACATCAGCGAACTTCCGCAGCGCCAGATGGCTGCCCGCATGAAGGGTGATTCGCTGGTTGTGCACAGCATCGACAAGTTCCCGTCCATGACCGACTACGTCGTACCGGCCGGCATCCGCATCGCCGACACCGCCCGCGTACGCCTGGGTGCCTACGTTGGCGAAGGCACCACCGTCATGCACGAAGGCTTCATCAACTTCAACGCCGGTACCGCAGGCACCAGCATGGTTGAAGGCCGCATCTCGGCTGGCGTGTTTGTTGGCAAGGGTTCCGACCTTGGCGGCGGCTGCTCCACCATGGGTACCCTGTCCGGTGGCGGCAACATCGTCATCTCCGTTGGCGAAGGCTGCCTGATCGGCGCCAACGCTGGTATCGGTATCCCGCTGGGCGACCGCTGCACCGTTGAAGCCGGTCTGTACATCACCGCCGGCATCAAGGTCGCGCTGCTCGACGACGCCGACAACCTGGTCGAAATCGTCAAGGCCCGCGACCTGGCCAACCAGTCCGACCTGCTGTTCCGCCGCAACTCGCAGACTGGCGCCATCGAGTGTAAGACCAACAAGAGCGCGATTCAGCTGAACGATATGCTGCATGCCCACAACTAATCGCCTCCTGCGATCAGTTGTGGGAGCTGTAAGCGGCAAGCTATAAGCTGCAAGCAGCCCGCGAAGAGGCCCGTACCGGTGATCGGTTCGGGCCTTTTTTAGAGCTACAAGTCTCAAGCGGCAAGCTACAAGCCAAAAGCGCTCTGTGGTTTCAGGTTTACCCCGCCGCGCTTGCAGGTTATAGCGCTGATAACTCCCGTCACTCGAACTGCTTGTAGCTTGCCGCTTGAGGCTTGCAGCTCGCTTGCCGCGCTAGCGGAGCAAGCGCCCAACAGCCTGCGCCGCAGCCACCATACCGAAGGTGGCAGTGACCATGGTGACCGCGCCGAAGCCGCCGGAGCAATCCAGCCGCACGCCCTCGCCAATGAAGGATTTCTGCGTGCAGACGCTGCCGTCTGGCTTGGGATAACGCAGCTGCTCCTTGGAGTAGACACAGGGCACGCCGAAGCTGCGCTTGCTGTCGGCGCGGGGGAAGTTGTGGTCACGGCGCAGCAGTGAGCGCGCCTTGGCGGCCAGCGGGTCGTTAACGGTCTTCGAGAGATCCGCCACGGTGATCTGTGTCGGATCAATCTGCCCACCCGCCCCACCGGTGGTGATGACCGGAATCTTGCGGCGGCGGCACCAGGCAATCAACGCGACCTTGGCGTTAACGCTGTCGATGCAATCCACCACGCAGTTGATATCGTCCGTGATCAGCTCGGCCAGATTGTTCGGCGTAACAAAATCCATCACCGCACGCACCTCGCAGGTCGGGCTGATCGCCCGCAAACGCTCGGCCATCACTTCAACCTTGGGCTTGCCGACCTGACCATCCAGCGCGTGCAGCTGGCGATTGACGTTGCTGACGCAAACCTCGTCCATGTCGATCAGACTGATACGACCAATGCCGGTACGCGCCAGCGCTTCAGCCACCCAGCTGCCAACCCCACCGATACCCACCACCACCACGTGGCTGCAAGCCAGACGCGCGAGCGCCTCCGTGCCATACAAACGGCCAATTCCAGCAAAACGGGGGTCTTCGGTGATCATCTGCGGGCTCCTGAAAACAGCCGCACAGTATACCAGCGCCCTCCCGCGCTGCATTGCGCAAAAAACAGCCAGTTCTGCGCAGCCACCAGCGTTACTGGCATTGGCATGGATATCCTGCAGTTATCCACAGCTTCATCCCCAGCTTCTGTGAACAACGGGTGACAAGGCGGCATCGGCGTGGGATGCTCCCCGTCCAATTCAGGAGCCAACATGTCGCGCCGCCCATCCAAGCCACCAGCACTGCATCCGCGCAACCGTTATCAGGGCCGTTACGACTTCTCCCTGCTGGCCCGTAAGTGCCCGCCATTAAAGGCTTTTATCCGCGAGGGCAAGGATGGGCAGACAACCATCGACTTCACTGATCCGGCCGCCCTGCGCTGCCTGAACGGCGCCCTGCTGCAGCACTGGTATCAGATAACCGGCTGGCAGATCCCCGACGACGCTCTGTGTCCGCCGATCCCGGGGCGCGCCGACCTTATCCACCACCTGGCAGATCTGCTAGCCAGCAGCCACGACGGGGTTATCCCCAGCGGTGAACAGTTGCGTGGCCTGGATGTGGGCACCGGGGCCAACCTGATTTATCCACTGATCGGCAATGCCGAGTACGGCTGGCAATTTGTGGGCAGCGATATCGACGCCGAGGCGCTGGCTAACGCCGAGCAGATACTCACAGCCAACCCAAGGCTGCAGGGGCAAATTACGCTGCGACTGCAGAGCGACGCCAAAAGCATCTTCGACGGCATCATCGACACAGGTGAGCAGTTCGATTTCACCCTGTGCAATCCCCCCTTCTACGCCAGCGCCGGGCAAGCGCAGCAAGCCAATGAGCGCAAATGGCGCGGGCTTGACAAGACACCGAGCGGACGCAACTTCGGCGGTCGCGCCAATGAGTTGTACTGTGACGATGGCGAGGCCGGGTTCTTGCAGCGCATGGCCGCGCAGAGCAAGACCTTTGCACAGCAGGTGTTCTGGTTTACCAGTCTGGTCGCCAGCGCAGACAGCCTTAAAACGTTGCCCGAGCAACTGCGGGCCCTTGGCGCCACAGACGTGCGCGTTATCGACATGAGCCAGGGCAACAAGCGCAGCCGCCTGCTGGCGTGGACCTATCTAGACAAGAAGCAGCGCCGCGCATGGCGCCGGGCGCGCTGGCCCGCCACGCGAATCTGAACAACCGCTGCAGATCTTGCCCACCGACCGGGACTGCACAGCCCTCACTTGCAACCACCCTGATCAGACGGGAAGAGCGCCGCATGACTCTGGTATGATGGCGCCTTCCTCTGCCCAGACGAACCGGAACCATGACTGAGCTATCCCCTACCTTGCAGCTGGCCTGCGACCTCATCTCCCGCAACTCCACCACCCCTGAAGACGCCGGCTGTCAGCAGTTAATGGGCGAGCGTCTGTCGGCGGTTGGCTTTGAACTGGAGTCGCTGCGCTTTGGCGAGGTCGACAACCTGTGGGCGCGCCGCGGTAGTGAAGGCCCGGTACTGTGCTTTGCCGGTCACACTGACGTAGTACCGACTGGTCCGGTCGAGCAATGGCAAACCAACCCCTTCATCCCGCAGATCGTTAACGGCATGCTGCACGGGCGCGGCGCGGCCGACATGAAAGGTAGCCTGGCAGCCATGGTGGTAGCGGTTGAGCGCTTTGTTGCCGCGCACCCGGAGCACAAGGGCTCCATCGCTTTTCTGATCACCAGTGACGAAGAAGGCCCGGCGACCGAGGGCACCGTCAAGGTAGTGGAGACGCTGGTGGAGCGTGGTGAAAAGGTCGACTGGTGCATCGTCGGCGAGCCCTCCAGCACCGAGCTGGTAGGCGATATCGTCAAGAACGGCCGCCGCGGCTCGCTCAACGCCCGCCTGGTCATTCGCGGTAAGCAGGGCCATGTGGCTTATCCGCATCTGGCGCGCAACCCGATTCATCTGGCCGCCCCGGCGCTGGCCGCACTGGCTGCCGAAGTCTGGGACGAAGGTAACGCCTTCTTCCCGCCGACCAGCTTCCAGATCTCCAACATCCACTCCGGTACCGGTGCCACCAACGTGGTGCCGGGCGAGCTGGAAGCACTGATCAATTTCCGCTTCTCGACAGAATCCACTGTGGAAGGCCTGCAACAGCGCGTGCGCGACCTGCTGGACAGCCACGGCCTGGAATACGAACTGCACTGGACCGTTTCCGGCCTGCCCTTCCTGACCGAGCCAGGCGCCCTGCTCGACGGCGTCTCGGCAGCGATCAAACAGGTCACCGGTCGCGACACGCAACCGTCCACCTCCGGCGGTACCTCAGATGGTCGTTTTATCGCCACCATGGGTACGCAAGTCGTTGAACTGGGCCCGGTCAACGCGACCATCCACCAGGTCAACGAGTGCATCAAGGCCGATGACCTGAACCTCTTGACCGATATTTATCAGGCCACGCTGGAACGGTTGCTGACCTGATGCTGCAACTGATCTGCCCCCATTGCCACGCCCCGCTGAGCAACGTAGACCGCCAGTGGAGCTGCCCTGCAGGCCACAGTTACGATCAGGCCCGTCAGGGCTACCTGAATCTGCTACTGGTGCAATTCAAGAACAGCAAGCAGCCGGGCGACACGCCGCAAATGCTGGCCTGTCGTCAGGCGTTTCTCGATGCGGGGCACTACCAGCCGGTCAGCGACGCGATCAACCAGCTGTTCGCCGAGACCAGCCCGCAAACGCTGCTCGACATGGGCTGTGGTGAGGGTTATTACATCGAGCGTCTGGCCAGCGCGCTGCCCGACACCGCCATCGGCGGCTTCGATATCAGCAAAGACGCCATCATCAAAGCCTGTCGGCGCAGCCGCAGCATCCGCTGGATGGTGGCCTCCAGCGCTCGCCTGCCGGTTGCCGACCAGAGCCTGGACGCAGCTCTCAGCGTGTTCAGCCCCTGGTCTGCCGACGAGTGCCTGCGCACCGTCAAACCCGGCGGCCGCGTACTCATTGTCGGCCCGCACGGCGACCACCTGCTGGCGCTGCGCGAGCGGCTCTACGACCAGATCCACCCAACGCCCGCGCTGATCAAGTCATTGCCTGATGGCCTGCGCATCGCCTCCGAACAGACCCTGCGCTATCCTCTGCAACTGACAGGCGAAGATATGGGCAATCTGATCGGCATGACGCCGCACGGCGTGCGCAGCCGCCCTGAGCGCCAGCAGGCCATCGCAGAGCAAGGCATCGACGGGCTGGAAGTGGCCATGCAGATGATCATGCTGGAACGTTGCTGACAACAAAAACACGCCGAGGAATAACCGTGCGCCAACCCGATATCGAGATCTACCTGCGCGATGACCACGTCAACGATCTGCTGGACTGGCTGCACCAGGCCATGGGGCCGCTGACGCTGGACGAGCCCAAGGGCTTGACCCAACACGGCGCCCTGCGCGGCGATCAGACCATTCCGCTGATGGTCGTGCGCAAGGCCGCCGGCAAGTGGGCCAGTATCTGGTTTGACAGCGATGCGACCCCCTGGGAAAGCGACCGCGACTGCGCACGCGCGGTGCACGCGGCCATCGGCCACGAAGTGCGTTGTTCGGTGGGCGGCTGGGAAGAAGCCGATGGTGAGGCCGACGCCGACCGCTGGCTGAAGGTCAACGCCGAAGGCGAAGCCGAATTCAACTGGGCGCAGTAAGGCGCATGTTGCCCGACATAGACAGCTTTCACTGGATCACCGTCGGCGTCAGTTGCCTGATTGTCGCCATCGCGGTGATATTGCATTACGAGGTGCTGTCGCGGCTGCACCGCTTCCTCGATACCACCCGCATGGGCGATCGCCCGCGCATTCTCACCCTGATTTTTGTGCTGCTGTTTACGCATATCGCCGAGATCTGGCTGTTCGGTCTAGGCGCTCTTTACCTGCTGCAAACGCCGGAGCTGGGCGGCATTGCAGGCATGCAGAACATCACCCTGTTCGATACCGTCTACCTGTCTGCCACCACCTACACCACGCTCGGCTACGGTGACCTGACGCCAACCGGCAATATTCGTTTTCTGTACGGCACCGAATCACTGACCGGGCTGGTACTGGTGACCTGGTCTGCCTCGCTGACGTTTATCGAGCTGCAGCGCCAATGGCAAGGCATGCGGCGCAAGCCCTGAAACGCTGCCCCCTGAAACACTGACGAGAGACCTCATGCTGATTTGCTGCCCACACTGCCTGCACAAAAACCGCCTGGAGGCTAACCGCCTGACCGCCAACCCGGTCTGCGGCGCCTGCAAACAACCCCTGTTCAACGGGCAGCCAAGCGCGGTTGATGCCGCCGGGTTTGCCCGCCATGCCAGCGCAGACCTGCCGCTGGTCATCGATTTCTGGGCCAGTTGGTGCGGCCCCTGCCAGCAATTTGCGCCCACCTTCAGCCAGAGCTGCGCCGCCACCGAACCGCGGGCGCGCTTTTTAAAAGTGGATACAGAAGCAGCCCCGGAACTGGCCGCTCGCTTTGCCATCCGCAGCATTCCGACGCTGCTGATCGTTCAGCATGGCAAGGAGCTGGCACGGGTCAACGGTGCCCTGCCAGCCGGCGAATTCGCCCGCTGGCTGCAACAGCACCTGCCTGGCTGAGAAAACAGCGCAGGACTCTAGAAAAGAAGCGCAAGCAAGCCCCAGCCAACACGCAGGCTGGCCGGACAGGACACGGGGCTGACTTGGCAGTCGTGTCTAGAGCTTGGTCACGTCTTCGGCTTGCAGGCCCTTCTGGCCCTGGGTCACGGTAAATTCAACCTTTTGACCCTCTACCAACGTGCGGTGCCCGTCACCGCGAATGGCGCGGAAGTGCACAAACACATCCGGTCCGGATTCGCGCTGGATAAACCCAAAGCCCTTGGCATCGTTGAACCACTTGACGGACCCCTGCTCACGCTCAGCCATTCCTACATTCCTCACAACACCGATCTGATCCGTTGCCGCCGCGCAGCAACACGTACACACCCCGCCTGTTGGCAGGGTATTGTTGGAGTCTAGTAGAAGATACAGGGGCCGCAAGCGACCACCGAGCAGTGGCCGCCGCAACGGCGAGTTACTGCTGGGCGGGCGCTTCTACGGCCTGCAGATCGGCCTGACGCAGGGCCATGCGATCATGCTGGGCGACGCCCAGCTGGAAGGCCCAGCGCGCGTCATCATAGACCTTGAGCGGCTGTTCCTCACTCTGGGTCAGCGCATCGATGGTCAGCCAGTAGGCGCCATCGACTTCATACATCGACGCCTTGAGCTGGGCACCTGACCAGCTGTCGAGCTGCATCTGCAAGCTTGCTTGCGGCAAGGTCAACGTACTGCGCAGCGCCACGTTCTGCGCCCGCAGGTCGGCCAGTGCCAGCACCATGGAGTTCAGCTCGCGCTCATGTCCGGCACCCTCGGCCTCAGCCAATCTGAAGTTGTAATCACCTTCACTGGCCTTATCCAGCTGCAGGGATTCGCCATCGGCGTATTGCCAGTGGGCGCGAGCCACCTGTTCCAGCGGAATCTGACTGACTTGCAGGTCCAGCCAATCCTGCGCATTGACCGACATGTTCAGGGCCCGGTTGATCAACCAGACCTGATCTTCGCCGTCCATGCGCACCAGTTGATCGCTGCCCACGGGGTTACCGAACAGCACGCCGTATTGGCTTTGATCCGCTGCCACGCTAACGCGCAGGGCGGCATCACTGGCCAGCCCCAGACGGGCGTGGTACTCGGGGTTGCTGGTCTTGGCCTCCAGCACGCGAGCCTCACGCAGCGCCAGCAGCAGCGCAGCCAGGCGTTCGCGCTGCAGCGGATACTGGTCACGGTTGGCAACCGTCCAGTCGCTACCCTCACGCTGCAGCACGACTTGCTGCTCGCCGCGTGCCAGGGTGAGCTGGTCAACATCGGCCAGAGCAGCCTGCTGAGCCTCATCCAGCAGCGGACGACTTTCAAGGTCCGCAACCCGGTCACTGTCGCGCACCTGCAGCGCCACCGCCACCATGGCGATGGCGACCAGCAGCAGGGCGATAAGAATGATCTTGCGCATGACTATCTCCTCACCCCTTGCGACGCGCGCGACCCAGCAACCACCAGAGCAGCACAGCCAGCGTCAGCAGCAGCGGCATCAGCATGGTGTTGAGCAGCTTGAGCTGGGTACCCAGGGCATCGATGTCGGCATTCAGCTGGAAGCGCACATCGCGCAGCTGCTTGCGAATCGCCACCTTCTCATCCAGGAAGGACTGAATGGTCTCGCGCTGCTCGGCGGTCAGTTCGCTCAGCTGGGTCGGATCCTGGCGCTGCTGCAGCTGTGCAAGTTTCTGGTCGGTTTCGGCCAAGCGTTCCTGCAAGCGCTGCTCGCTGGCGCGGAAGCGGCTTTCTGCCTTGCGCTGCAACTCCTCGACAACGGTGAACGGGCGGCTGAAATCGCCACGCGAACGCACGCTGATCAGGGCATCGGAGCCGGACAGGTTGTCCAGCGCGTTGACCAGCAGGCCGCCGTTGTCTGCCCAGGGCTGGGAGATGCGCTGGCCGAACAGATCCTGCACCTGCACCCACATGCGATCAGTCAGCATGTCGGTATCGGCCACCAGCACCACGTTGATGTTGTCAGCCTGCTTGAGGCCGGGTTCGCGCCCTTCCATGCCATTGGGGAAGGCGGAAGCAGCAGGCCCGCTCAGACGCGCCGCCAAGGTGTAAACCTCGGCGTCGGGGGCAAAGCCCTGCAGCAGCTCTTCCGGGTCCTGCAGCTTGGTAAAGCGCTCGCTGGGCACCAGTGCGCTGTCAGCGGTGCTTTGCAGCAGCGGGGTGAATTCGGTCTGGCTACCCTCGACCGGCACCAGCGCGCCGCCGGTGGCCACGGTCAGCAGCTGCAGCGGTGCGGTGATGGTGTCTTCGCGATTGATCTGCGCGGGCTCAACCTCGAGCCAGCCGATGTGGCGCGCCGGACGCTGGCCCTGACCACGGCCAACGGCCATGCCCTGACGCGCATCCACCACCACCCGCTCCGGGTTATAGGCAACGCCCCAGGCCTGTAGCAGCGGGCCCAGATCCGACGCCTTGCCGTCAGCCATGCCTTCGATCATCGCTTCCATGCCCTGATCGGCCTCGGCGAACGGGTCAACAAAGGCCAGCAGCTTGCCGCCACGCAGGACGAACTGATCGACCGCGTAGAGCGCAGCCTCGCTGAGCGCTTTGGGGTGAATCAGCAGCAGGACCTGAATATCCTCGGGAATGGCGTCCACATCCTCGGCCAGGGTTTTGACTTCAAACACCTGACGCATCTGCTCCAGCGCGACCCAAGGGGCCTGTGGCTGCTGCGAGTAGGGATTCATGCCACCGTCTACCGGCAAGCCGCTGATCAGGCCGACCTGCGGCTTGTCGGGCTTGGCCAGCGTGCTGACCAGACGGCTCAGCTCGTACTCGAGCATGTTCTCCTGCTCGAGTGCGAAGAACGGGATGATCTCGCGCTGGGCCAGCTCGTTGGTGCCGGCCAGACCAAAGTACAGCGAATCACCGCTCTCGCTCAGCGGAATGGCCTGCAGGCCAAACTCGGCTGCGCGATCCTCCGCTTCGGAGAAGGGTTCAGGGTCGATAATGTGCAGGCGGATCATGCCGTCGGCGCGGCGCTCGTACTCCTTGAGCATTTCCGCCACGCGGCGCTGGTAGTTGCGCAGCACCACCAGATCCTTGCTGGCGCCCTCGGAGAAGAAGAAATACAGATCAATCGGCTCTTCCAGCTCTTGCAGAATCTCCCGGGTACCGTCCGACAGGGTGTACAGCTTCTGTTCGGTCAGATCCAGGCGGGCACCGGGCAGCAACACCCCGGTGGCCATGTTGAAGGCAAAGAAGGCCAGCAGCAGTACCAGCAGGCCGGCACCAGAATACATAATACGTTTCATCTCAAGCTCCTTTGCCTCAATCGGCCTTTTTCAGGTCGATGACAATCGCCGTGGCAAACAGCCAGACGGCCATCAGCGAGAAGAAATACAGCAAGTCACGCAGATCCAGCACGCCCTTGCTGATGGCATCGAAGCGAATCAGGAAGCTGAATGAGGCAATGGTGTCCAGCACCCACTGGGGAGCCCAGCCGCTAAACAGATTCTGCACCATGGACACGCCGCTGACGATAAAGACGAAGCAGGCGACCACGCTGACAATAAAGGCAATCACCTGGTTCTTGGTCAGCGCCGACATGCACGAGCCAATCGCCAGATAACCACCCGCCAGCAGCCAGCTGCCGATGTACCCGGTGATGATCGCGCCGTTGTCCGGGTTACCGAGATAGTTGACCGTCAGCACCATCGGGAAGGTCAGCAACAGGGCAATGCCCACGAATACCCAGGCGGCGAGAAACTTGCCCAGTACCATGGCGCCGCGGGACACCGGCAGGGTCATCAGCAACTCGATAGTGCCGGACTTGCGCTCCTCTGCCCACAGGCGCATGGCAACTGCAGGGATCAGGAACAGATACAGCCAGGGATGGAAGTTGAAGAAGGCATTCAGATCGGCTTGACCGGCCTCGTAGAAGGCGCCCAAATAAAAGGTAAAGACCGAGGCCAGCACCAGAAAGATCACGATGAAGATGTAAGCCAGCGGCGTTGCAAAGTAGCCGCCCAGCTCACGCTTGAAGATCACACCCAGATTGTTCATGCCGCCTCCCCGGAGGTCAGGGTACGGAAAACCTCATCCAGGCGACCGCGTTCCACCGACAACTCATTGACCTGCCACTGCTGTTCACGGGCCACCTGCCCTACCGCCGGGAAGATCACCTCGCCCGGTTTGGCGAGCACGGTCAGCAGCTGACCGTCACGCTGCGACTCAACCGCCAGCACGCCCGGCAGGCTCTCCAGCGGCGCGGTGGACACCGCCTGCCCCAGCGACAAAGTGACCGCCTGGTGATAGCGCGAGCGCGCCTCCAGCTCATCCGGCGTGCCATCGGCCAGCAGACGCCCGCGACCGATGATCACGGCGCGCGAGCAAACCGCGCTGACTTCTTCCAGGATATGGGTGGAGACCACCACCATCTTGTTGCTGCCTTCAGCCAGTTGCTGAATCAGACGGCGGACGTGGTGCTTCTGGTTTGGGTCCAGACCGTCGGTTGGCTCATCCAGAATCAATACCTGAGGATCGTGCAGGATGGCCTGGGCCAGACCAACACGGCGTTTGAAGCCCTTGGACAAGGTCTCGATGCGCTGGCCGAGTACGCCCTGCAGCTCAACCTGCTCGACCGCCCGATCCACGTGACGCTTGCGCTCGGCACCACGCAGGCCACGCACATCGGCAATAAATTCAAGAAAGCCCCTGACGCGCATGTCGCCATAGCAAGGCGCCCCTTCGGGCAGATAGCCCATCTTCTGCTGGGCTTGCAGGGTCTGGCGCTGAATATCAAAGCCGCAGACCGAGGCAGAACCGCCATCGGGTGTCAGAAAGCCCGTCAGCATTTTCATGGTGGTGGATTTGCCGGCCCCGTTGGGCCCGAGAAAACCGAGCACTTCGCCCGGCTTGACGTCAAACGACAGATTGTCGACGGCGGTGTGATCGCCGAAGCGTTTGGTCAGGCTGTTTATGCTTATCATGCCTTTTATTGTTCCCCCAGAATGGTCATTCGTGCGCTCCCCGGCATCCAGCGGTTACCTCGCAAACATCCATGCCGGACTACGACAGCCCAAGCGTGAGCTGGTTCACAGTCGGCGGATAAATGCCCGGCCAGTCGGCCGAGGCGGTCGCGCACGAGCCAGTGACTATATGAATCCCACCCCTGCATTTCAAGGGCCGTAAACAGCTGGCGACGCCCGTGCCCGGCGAACGCCGGAGCTGCTAGAATCCACAGCATTCTTCGCGTCGCGCCTTTGGCCGGCATCACTGCCCAGTTCGAGAGTCCCATGTCCACTTCCTATGCTTCCCTGTTTGGTCGATTGCGCTTTGGTCTGGCCCGCAGACTGCTGTATCTCTGGGCGCGTTCCAGCCGCATTGGTGACAGCAACGAGGAGCTGGCAATCGACCCGCAGCAGCCCGTCATCTATGTATTGCCCTACCGCTCGCTGACAGACCTGATCGTGGCCGATCGCGAATGCGTGCGGGCTGGCCTACCGCGCCCGGTACGGGCACCTTTGCCGCCGCTGGATGAGCGTGACGCTTTTATTTTTCTCAGTCGCGAGCGCTCCTGGGTCGGGCGACCCGATCCGCGTGGCCAGTCGCCGCGGCTGGGTAAGGTGCTGGAGCACCCCGACAGCGTGCAGCTGATCCCTATCACAGTGTTCTGGGGACAGTCACCAGACAGCGAGTCATCGGCCATCAAGTTGCTGTTTGCCTGGAACTGGGTGGGCGGGCGCCTGCGCAAGCTGCTGGCGATCATGCTGCATGGGCGCAAGGTGCGCGTGCACTTTGGCCCACGGGTCGCATTGCCGGAGCTTATTCCACCAGCCCTTGATCCCGAGCGTCGCCTACGTCGCGTCAACCGCGTGCTGCGTGTGCACTTCCGCCAGCAGCGCGCCGCAGTGGTCGGGCCGGAGCTGGTGCACAGACGTACCCTGCTCAAGGGCTTGCTGCACGCCCCGCTGGTGCGCGCCGCCATTGCACGTGAGGCCAGCGAAAAAGGCATCGACGAGAGCAAGGCCCAGGCCATTGCCGCGCGGTACGCTAATGAGATTGCCTCGGACTTCACCTACACCATCATTCGTTTCCTTGAGGTAGTGCTCAGCTGGTTCTGGAACAAACTGTATGACGGCATACGGGTCAACAACCTCAAGCGCATCCAGGACATCGCCCGCGGCAACGAAATCATCTACGTGCCCTGCCACCGCAGCCATATCGACTACCTGCTGCTGTCCTACCTGCTGTTTCGCAACAGCATGACGCCCCCGCATATCGCTGCCGGCATCAACCTCAACATGCCGGTCATCGGCGGTATCCTGCGTCGCGGCGGGGCTTTTTTCATGCGCCGCAGCTTCAAGGGCAACCAGCTCTACACCGCTGTTTTCAACGAGTATCTGCACACCCTGTTCAGCCGCGGCTTTCCCGTCGAATACTTCATTGAGGGCGGCCGCTCACGAACCGGCCGCATGCTCAGCCCCAAGACCGGCATGCTGGCGATCACCCTGCGCAGCTTCCTGCGCTCCTCGCGTCGCCCTATCGTGTTCGTGCCGGTCTATATCGGTTATGAGCGGGTGCTCGAAGGTCGCACCTACCTGGGCGAGCTGCGCGGGCAGGCAAAGAAAAAAGAGTCAGTGTTTGACCTGTTTCGGGTGCTTTCGGCGCTCAAGCTGCGCTTTGGCCAGGTCGCGGTCAACTTTGGCGAGCCGCTGGCGCTGGCCGACTTCCTCGACCGCGAACAGCCGGGCTGGCGACAGCAGACACTGGCCCCCGACTACCGTCCAAGCTGGCTGAACGAAACCACCAATACCCTGGCACGCGAGCTGACCAGCGGCATCAGCGCCGCCGCCGACGTCAACCCGGTCAACCTGGTCGCCCTAGTGATGCTGTCCACCGCCCGCCTGGCGCTGGACGAAACATCTCTGGCACGGGCACTGGACCGCTACAAGGCGCTACTGGAAACAGTCCCCTACAGCCCGGGCGTGACCCTGACGAATCTCGACGGCCAGGCGATGATCGAACACGTCGAGGCGATGCAGATGATTGGGCGCCAGTCCGATGCCCTGGGCGAAATCATGCGCCTGGACGAGCCCCAGGCGGTATTGATGACCTACTACCGCAACAATGTGCTGCACCTGGTGGTGCTGCCGGCGTTGATCGCCTGCCTGTTCCAGAACAACCCGCGCATCAAGCGCGACCAGATAGAGCGGCTGGTCATGGGCATCTATCCGTATCTGCAGGGCGAGTTGTTCCTGCAGTGGCGTGAAGACGAGCTGCCAGCGGTTATCCAGCAGTGGATCGACAGTCTGGTCGAGCAGCAGTTGCTGCGCGAGGCCGACGGGCAGATTCACCGCCCGGACCTGAGTTCGGCCGAGTTTGTCATGCTCAGCCTGCTGTCACGCAGCATCATCCAGATTCTGGAGCGTTTCTACATGGCTTCGGCACTGCTGCTGAACTACCCCAACGGCAGCCAGACCGCCGAACAGCTGGAAGCACGCTGTACCATCATGGCGCAGCGCCTGTCGATTCTGCATGGCCTGAACGCGCCGGAGTTCTTCGATAAGACACTGTTCCGCCAATTCATCCAGCGACTGACCGATGAGCAGGTACTGCGAGCTGACGATGAGGGTCGTCTGCACTATGCCGCCGGGCTGGAAGACATTGCCGAAAACACCGCCAAGCGGGTGCTCAGCGCCGAGGTGCGCCTGTCAATTCGGCAGGTGGCGCGCAGCGCAGAAGCGGCGGACAGCCCGGCTACAGCCCAATAGTCCTGGACTCCCCCGGAACCGTCGGCATTCAGTCCAGCTTCTTCTTGCCGTAGATATCGTAGCGGCTGGACTGGCCGGCCAGCTCGGCGCTGGGCCGCTGGCCGGCAATCGCCGGTGCCTTGCGCGGGCGCTTGACCGCCACCCGGTGACTGGCCAGCTGCAGCGCCGCCGCCAGCAGCTCGGGCGCGTCATCGTCATCACCGGCCAGCGGCCGGAACAGGCGCATCTCTTTTTTCACCAACGCGGACTTGTCCCGGTGCGGAAACATCGGGTCCAGGTGAATGACCTGGGGCGTTGGCAATTGCCAGTCGCCCATGGCGGCAATCGCATCGCAGTGCAGCAACTGCATGCGCGCGGCGATCTCAGCCACTTCACCACCAGCGGCCCGGGCTCTTTGCAAGCCGTCTTCCAGCAGCGCCGCTATCACTGGCTTGCGCTCCAGCAGCGTCACTTCGCAGCCCAGCGCGGCGATCACAAAGGCGTCGCGTCCCAGACCTGCGGTGGCATCCAGCACGCTGGGCCTGACGCTACCGCGAATACCCACCGCCCGCGCGACCATCTGCCCCGCCCCGCCGCCAAACTGGCGACGATGCGCCAGCGCGCCGCCAACAAAGTCCACCCGGACCGCACCCGGTGCGCCGGCTTCAGTGCTGCGCAGGGCCAGCCCGGCCGCACCCAGCTCAAGCAGCAGCGCCACATCAGCTGCCGATTCGGCCAGCACCGGCAGTTGCAGGCGTTCGGCCAGCGCCTCGGCGCTGGCTTGCCATTGCGGGTCGGACCAGGTGACGGCCAGTGACAGGGGGGCGTGTTCGCTCATGGATATTCCTGTGGCATCAAAACAGACCCGCCTGCTGCGGCGTCTGCGCAGCCTCGCGCTCGCCGGGCCACGCCGGCATGGGCACCAGCGCCGGCACCCGCTCACGCAGGGCATGATAAAAGTCTCGGGCCAGTTGGGGCGCCATCTGGTTATCCGGGGTGTGCATGAACAGCATCGGTTGATAGCCAGCCTGCAACCACTGGGCGCACTTGTCGAGCCAGGGCGCCAGCGCCTGCCAATTGGCGTCCCGATCCATGCCGCCGATAAAGCGCACGCTGGGCCGCTGCGACAGGGCGATGGCATGCACCGGCAAACGCGGCTTGCGCTGCTTGGCTTCTAGCGTTGAGGCGTCGGTAGCGGTGCTGGCGAACAGCGCACGGCTGTCAAAGCTGATGCGCTCGACACCACGCCCGTGCAGCAGGCGGTTGAGTTGCCGTTCAGCGTCGTCCTTGCGGAAGAACCCGGGATGACGCACTTCAACCGCATACTGATAGTCGGCGGGCAGGCCAGCCAGAAAGTCAGCCAGCATGCCCAGCGCATCAGGCGCTACACGCTCGGGCAACTGCAGCCAGATCGGCCCCAGGCGTTGCTCCAGCGGCGCCATGCGGCTGAAGAATTCCTTCAGTGCCGGATGACTGGCGTCCAGACGCCCGCCATGGCTGACCTCACGGGGTAGCTTGGCGCAGAAGTGGAAGTCCTCACTCAGCAGCTCAGCCCAACGGGCAACCCGCGCAGCACTGGGCAGGGAGTAAAAGGTGGTATTGCCCTCGACCGCGCCAAACACACGGCTGTACTGCGCCAGTCGCGCATCGGCGTCGCTGCCACGGGTGTACAGCTGACCACCCCAGGCGGGCTCAGACCACAATGGGCAGCCGGTGATAAAACGCAGGGGTAACGCTGTCACAACATCAGGCGTAGACGTCGATGCCGGCCAGGGTATCGACCGCCGAGTCGGCAGCCATGTTGGCCGTATTCTGGTAACTGGCCAGCGCCTGGTTGGCCCGACCATAAACCGGCTCATAGGACTCACGGCGCGCGGGGATATATTCGGCAGTGGGTGCCGACGAGGGGACCACCTGCGCTGACGGCAGACGATTGGCGGCAACCCCGGCCTGCTCGTTGCCCGGCACAGACGCAGGCGCGCTGTTGCCAGAGGTATTGGCAACCGCTCGACTGCTGCGCTCGGGCAGCGATGAATAAGGATTAAAACCGTCCAGACGCACCGAATGTACTCCTCAGACAATGGCGCCAGCTTACGCCTGCCCCTTGGGCGTGGCAACTTTGTCGCGCAGGTAGACCGGCTGCGCATCGGCCGCGTCAACCACCTCACCGGCCTGCCAGCGGGGCAAGGCCAGGGTGATCAAATCGCTGGCATCGGGCAGCATCTGCGGCCAGCTCTGCGTTGCGGTCACCGCCAGACGCTCGGCATACTGCCAACCGGTACCGGCACCGGCCACGCTGCCAACACCCGCCGGCAGGCTGACCGCTTCGGGCGCACACACCCGCTCATCATCCAGCAACTGCATAACGCCGTCCTGCAGGCCGTAGAGACCCCAATAGACTTCATCCATGCGTGCATCAATGGCGGCGGCCACGGTCTCTGCACCGTGCTCGCGCCAGGCCCGCTGAGCCAGCGCCGCCAGGTTGGATACCGCGACCACCGGCTTGTCGGCGGCAAACGCCAGCCCCTGCACCATGCCGGTGGCAATGCGCACGCCGGTAAAGGCGCCGGGGCCACGACCAAATACCAGAGCGTCAACATCCTGCAGGCGCAGCTGACGCTCGCCAAGCAGCTCCTCGATCATCGGCAGCAGGCGCTGGGCATGCTGACGCGGAATCACTTCGCTGCGCGCGGTGACGCTGCCGTCGTGCAGCAAGGCGGCAGAACAGCACTCGGTGGCGGTATCCAGAGCAAGCAGTGTGGTCATGGTCGGATTCTGAATTCAGGGGGCGGGCATTGTACAAAAATGCAAAGACCCGTGCGACCGAAGTCAGCACGGGTCTGTTGGTCCAGCGAGACGGACTCAGTCCAGCGCGCTGATAACCTTGGCAGTGATCTCCTCTACGCTGCCGATACCTTCAACCTTGGCGCACTTGGGCGTGCCCTTGGCTGCAGACAGGCCCTGGTAAAACTCGACCAGCGGCTTGGTCTGGGTGTGGTAGACCTGCAGGCGCTTGCGTACGGTCTCTTCCTTGTCGTCATCACGCTGGATCAGGTCTTCACCGGTAACGTCGTCCTTGCCAGCCACCTTCGGCGGGTTGTGATCAACGTGGTAAACGCGGCCGGAACCCGGGTGCACGCGGCGACCGGACAGGCGGGCGACGATTTCTTCGTCGGCAACGGCGATTTCCAGCACGCGGTCGATGTCGATGCCGGCTTCAACCAGCGCTTCAGCCTGCGGGATGGTGCGCGGGAAACCGTCGAACAGGAAACCCTTGGCGCAATCGTCCTGGGTGATGCGCTCTTTGATCAGACCGATGATCAGATCGTCGGAGACCAGGCCGCCAGTATCCATGACTTCCTTGACCTGCTTGCCAAGCTCGGTGCCGGCCTTGACCGCTGCGCGCAGCATGTCGCCGGTGGAGATTTGCGGAATGCCGAAGCGCTCGCAGATGAACTGGGCCTGTGTACCCTTGCCTGCCCCTGGGGCGCCCAACAGGATAACTCGCATGATGTACTCCTCGTCTAACTGAAACCGGGCATTGAGCGGTCCTCAACCAGCGACCTGCCAGGCACTCGCGGCGAGCGCGAATGCTGAAAATACGGTGCGTCCAGAGCGTGCTGGCTCGCAAAGGGCGTCCAACATACACGCCCACGCGGCCATGCACAAGACGGACCATTGTCGCAGGCAAACACGCCTCGCGGAGACTTGACGACCGGCCGGTCAGCCGGTGTTGCGCATACCCGCCGCGATGCCAGCCATCGTCACCATCAGCGCCCTTTCCAGGTCGGGATCAACGCTCTCGCCCTGGGCGCGGGTACGCTTCATCAACTCGGCCTGTAGCACATGCAGCGGGTCGGTGTAGGGGTTGCGCACCGCTACCGACTCGCCCAATGCCGGGTTATGCGCCAGCAGGGTCTCGCTGTCACGCAGCTGCAGCACCACAGCCGTGGCCTGCGCCAGCGCCGCACGCAGGCGTTCACCCAAGGGCCACAGATCCGCACTGGCCAGCCGCTGCTCATAAAAGCGGGCGATATCCACATCCGCCTTGGACAGCACCATCTCCAGCATCTCCACACGCGCCAGAAAGAAGGGCCATGCCTCCATCATCTGCCTGAGCTGGGCCTGTTTGCCGGCATCCAGCGCCTCGCGCAGGGCCTGCCCGGCGCCCAGCCAGGCCGGCAGCATGAGCCGCGTCTGGGTCCAGGCAAAGATCCAGGGGATAGCACGCAGGCTCTCGATCCCGCCTTGGCTGCGACGCTTGGCCGGCCTGCTACCCAGCGGCAGGCGGCCCAACTCCTGCTCAGGGGTGGCCTGACGGAAGTACTCGACAAACTGTGGCTCGCCGCGCACCACACCGCGGTACACCTCAACCGAGCGATCAGCCAATTGCTGCATCAGCTCACGCCAGGCCGGCTCGGGTGCTGGTGGCGGCAGCAGGCTGGCCTCCAGTACCGCGCTGGTATAAAGCAGCATGCTCTGCACGGCGATGCCGGGCAGGCCAAACTTGAAGCGAATCATCTCGCCCTGCTCGGTGACCCGCAGTTGACCGCGCACCGACCCCGGCGGCTGCGAGAGAATCGCCATATGCGCTGGCGCGCCACCGCGGCCGACGGTACCTCCGCGCCCGTGGAACAGGCGCAGGTGCACACCGTGCCCCTGGCATACACCCACCAGCGCTTCCTGCGCGCGGTACTGCGCCCAGCCTGCCGCCAGCGTGCCGGCGTCTTTGGCGGAGTCGGAATAGCCGATCATGACCTCCTGCTCGTCGCCCACCAGCGCGCGGTACTGCTCCAGCGACAGCAGGCGATCGATGGCATCGGCAGCATGATCCAGGTCACTCAGGGTCTCGAACAGCGGCGCCACACGCATCGGCCAGCTGACGCCGGTCTCTTTCAGCAGCAGCTTGACCGCCAGCACATCGGAGGGATGCGAGGCCATGGAAATCACGTAGGAGCCGAGCAGCTCCTGCGGCTGGCTGGCCACGACCCGACAGGTCGCCAGCACTTCCGCGACATCGGCCGATGGCTGCCAGTCCGGCGGCAGCAGCGGGCGACGGCTGTGCAGCTCGTCCAGCAGGAAGCGGCAACGGGCGTCTTCATCCCACTCTGCATAGTTGCCCAGCTGCAGGTACTCGGTCAGCTCGCTGAATACCTGCGCGTGGCGCGCCGCATCCTGGCGAATGTCCAGACGCACCAGCCCCAAACCAAAGGCGTTGACCCGGCGCAGGGTGTCGAGCAAGGGGCCATTGGCAATGCGCTTGAGGCCAAAGGCAAGCAACGACTGGTAGCACAGCTCCAGCGGCCCACGCAGGTCATCCAGCTCGCGCAGCACCTCGGCAGGCATCGCCACGTGAGCGGTCAGCGACTGTTCAGCCCAGTCGCGGGTCGCCTGCAGCCGGGTACGCAGCTGCTTGAGCACGGCCCGATACGGCTCATCGACGTTACCGGCTGCGGCCAGCAGCTCGTCGCTGGCCGCGTGCATGGACAGCTGGTTGGCCAGTGCCTCGATATCGCGCAGGTACAGGTCAGCCGCCATCCAGCGCCCCAGCAGCAGCACTTCGCGGGTGATGGGCGCGGTGACGTTAGGGTTGCCATCGCGGTCGCCCCCCATCCAGGAGGCGATGCGCACCGGTGCGGCGCGCAAATCCAGATGCTGGCCGGTGGCGCCATGTACATCGGCGTCCAGACGACGCAGAAACTGCGGCAACGCCTGCCACAGCGAGTGTTCGATCACGGCAAAGCCCCACTTGGCCTCATCGACCGGCGTGGGCCGGCTGCGGCGAATCTCATCGGTATGCCAGGCCTCGCTGATCAGGCGGGCCAGATCCTGACGGACCTCTTCGCGCTCGGTAGCGGTCAGATCGTCATGATCGCCACGCGCCAGCGCATCAGCGATGGCATCGTACTTCTGGATCAGCGTACGGCGGGTTACTTCGGTGGGGTGAGCGGTAAGCACCAGCTCGATATCCAGCCCATTCACTTGCTGGACGATGGCATCAGCGCTGAAATTCTCCGCCTTCAGGCGCTGCAGCAGCTCGTTGACGCAGCGCAACTCAAAGGCCTGGGGCTCGTCGGCCCGGCGCCGGCGGATACGGTGATGCTGCTCGGCAATATTGGCCAGGTTGAGAAACTGGTTGAACGCCCGACACACCGGCAACAGCTGGCTGTCAGGCAAGTCCTGCAGGGCGCCCAGCAGCGCTTCATTGGCCGCCTGATCGGCCTTGCGACCCTTTTTGGCGCCCAGGCGAATACGCTCGATGCGTTGCAGAAAGTCGTCCCCCAGATGGGCCTGAATGGTCTGCCCCAGCAGGGTACCGAGGTTATGGACGTCTTCACGCAAACGGGCATCAATATCGGTCATGACTCTGTCTCCAGGCAAACGGGACGCCCAGCATGCGATGCAACCTTGCCGCTGACAAGGGGTCTCAAGACCTGTACACCCCCGCATATGGTCTATGCTGGGGGTGTCGCCACGAGCGACAGAACGAAACAGAAGGGGGAACCATGAAGATCCGTGAACTCACCCAAGCCTGGGAAAGGACCGCCAAGGGCCGCGTAACCCGCGACAGCTATGCCGTACATCTGACCCTCGAAGATGCAGCCCGCCTCGAAGCGCTGCACGAGATGTATCCCAAACGCCAGATTGAAGACATCATCACCGACCTGCTGGGCGCCGCCCTTGAGGAGCTGGAAGCCAGCCTGCCTTACCGCGCCGGCAAAGAAGTGATTGCGGTAGATGAGATGGGCGACCCTCTGTACAAGGACGAAGGCCCCACCCCGCGCTATCTGGAGCTGAGCCGCAAGCACCTGCAGGAGCTGGTCGAGCGTCAGCAAGAAACCCAGCACTGAGCGAGTCATCAGGGCGCGGGATGCCGCGCCCTTACAGGCCTTGCTGCTTGGCCTTGTCCCACAGGGCGTCGAGTTCATCCAGGGCGCGCTCGGAAACGGTCGCGCCCTGCTCTCCTAACTGCGCTTCGATAAAGCGGAAACGCCGCTCGAATTTGGCATTGCCCTGACGCAAGGCGTTTTCGGCGTCTACGCCAAGGTGACGGGCCAGGTTGACCACGCAGAACAACAGGTCACCCATTTCCTCGGCGACGGCGGCGCTATCGCCCGCAGCCAGCGCCTCGCGTACTTCATCCAGCTCTTCGCTGATCTTGTCGACCACCGGGGCCGCGTCTGGCCAGTCAAAACCGGCGGACGACGCGCGCTTCTGCAGTTTTTGCGCGCGACTCAGCGCCGGCAATGCCCCCGGCACATCATCCAGCAACGACAGCTGCTCGGGCTGCGCGGCTTTCTCTGCCCGTTCCTCGGCCTTGATCTGCTCCCAACGGCGCTTGACCTGATCCGGCGCCAGAGTCTGACTGCCCGGCGGTGTGCGCAGGTTGCCATCGGGAAACACGTGCGGGTGGCGGCGCACCAGCTTGCGGGTGATGCCGTCCACCACCTCGGGCCAGCCAAAGCGGCTTTCCTCGCCCGCCAGCTGGGCGTAATAGACGACCTGAAACAGCAGATCACCCAACTCGCCACGCAGTTGCTCAAAGTCGCCCTGCTCGATGGCGTCTGCCACCTCGTAGGCCTCTTCCAGCGTGTGTGGCACGATGCTGGCGTAATCCTGCTGCAGATCCCAGGGGCACCCATGCTGCGGGTCACGCAGGCGCTGCATCAGATACAGGAGGTCGTCCAACTGGTAACTCATGCGCGGTTTTCCTGACGGTTGCGCCGCGCCTCGATCACGTTTGGCAGCTGACTGATGCGCGTGAGCAAACGGCTGAGCATGCCGAGATTGGGGATCTCGATGGTCAGCAGCATGGCCGCGTAATTGTCATCCTTGTTGGTCCGCGTACTGACCTCCAGTACGTTGATCTTCTCATTGGCCAGCAGTTGCGAGACATCGCGCAACAGACCGGAGCGGTCATAGGCCTTGATGTAGATCTCCACCGGGTAAGTCTGCACCGGCGCACCGCCCCAGCTGACCTCGATCAGGCGCTCAGAGTCGCGATCCTGCAGCTGCATGGCGTTGGCACAATCGGCGCGGTGTACGGTGACACCGCGACCCAGGGTGATGTAGCCGATGATCGGATCACCCGGCACCGGCTGACAGCAACCAGCCAGCTGCGTCATCAGGTTGCCGACGCCCTGGATGTAGACATCCCCTCGGCGGCCGACATTGCGACTGGGCTTTTTAGGGATGAGCTCCAGCTGCTCGCTGTGGCGATCAGGCTCGATGAGCTGCTGCGCCACATTGACCACGTGGGCCAGACGCAGGTCGCCAGAGCCTACTGCGACAAACAGGTCCTCCTGGCTCTTCAGGCCAAGGCGATCAATCAACTGGGCGTAGTCGGTACCGTTGAGTGCCATGCGGGTCAGTTCGCGCTCGACCATCAGCTTGCCGGCCTGGGCATTCTGCTCGCGCGCCTGCTCCTTGAACCAGTGCTGCACCTTGGCCCGAGCCCGGGACGTATTCAGGTAGCCGAGGTTGGGGTTGAGCCAGTCGCGGCTCGGGCCGCTCTGCTTGCCCGTGATGATCTCGACCTGTTCACCGGTCTGCAGCACGTAGTTCAGCGGCACAATACGCCCATTGACCTTGGCGCCCCGGCAGCTGTGACCAATTTCGGTATGCACGCGGTAGGCAAAGTCCAGCGGCGTAGCGCCCTTGGCCATATCCAGCACGTGACCGTCGGGGGTAAACAGGTAGATACGGTCGGGCTCAAAGTCGACCCGCAGCTGCTCGGCCAGACCGCCGATATCACCCATTTCCTCATGCCACTCAAGTACCTGACGCAGCCAGGCAATCTTGTCTTCGTAGGCATTGGAATTGCTGTCCAGGTCCGTGCCCTTGTAGCGCCAGTGCGCACAGACACCCAGTTCAGCCTCTTCGTGCATGCCCTGGGTACGGATCTGCACCTCGAGCACCTTGCCCTCGGGGCCGATTACTGCGGTGTGCAGCGAGCGGTAGCCATTTTCCTTCGGGTTGGCGACATAATCGTCAAACTCGTTGGGAATGTGACGCCACAGGCTGTGCACGACGCCAAGCGCCGTGTAGCAGTCGCGCACCTGCGGCACCAGAATCCGCACCGCGCGCACGTCATAGACCTGACTGAAATCGATGCCCTTGCGCTGCATCTTGCGCCAGATGGAATAGATATGTTTTGCCCGGCCAGTGATGTCGGCGTGGATGGACGCCTCCTCCAGCGACTCACGCAGCTGGGCCATCACCGCATCGATGTACTGCTGGCGATCGAGACGACGCTCGTCCAGAAGTTTGGCGATCTGCTTGTACTGGGTCGGCTCCAGGTAGCGGAAGGAGAGGTCTTCCAGCTCCCACTTGATGTGGCCGATGCCCAACCGGTGGGCCAGCGGCGCGTAGATATCGAACACCTCGCGAGCAACGCGATAACGCTTCTCCTCCGGCGCGTCCTTGACCGCCCGGATAGCGCAGGTGCGCTCGGCCAGCTTGATCAACGCGACGCGCACGTCATCCACCAGCGTGACCAGCATCTTGCGCAGATTCTCGACCTGCGCCTGCGGACTGAAGCTCGCGGTATTACCCGGGTTCTGCGACACGCTGATGGCGGCCATGCGTTGTACGCCATCCACCAGGTGGGTGACGGTCGGGCCAAAGCGGTGTTCCACCTCGGTCAGATCGGTCTTGCGCTCACGCACCGCACGATAAACCACCGCAGCAACCAGTGAGTCCTGATCCAGTTTGAGGTCGGCCAGGATCTCGGCCATCTCCAGGCCGGTGCGGTAACTGCTCGCACCGTCGGCCCAGATGTTCTCCGCATCAATCGCGGCCTGCTCCAGCTCCTGAGCCCACTCACATGCCTCATGCAGAATCTGCGGATCGACAAGCTGCGTGCGCTCTCCGATACGTGCGATCCAGGCGTCGATATTGACGCTGCCGTCCTGATTGGTCGGGTGTGCTGCTCTGACCTGTACCATCTTCTTGTCCTCGCCCGGCGGCGATCTATTGCCTCCGGAACAGTGCCATGGCCTCGACATGGGCGGTCTGGGGGAACATATCCATGATGCCCGCCCGAACCAGGGTGTAGCCCTTGCCTGCCAGAATGCCTGCATCGCGCGCCAGCGTTGCCGGGTTGCAGGAAATGTAAAGAATCCGCTCGACCGCCAGGGCGGCCAGATCGACTACCATTTGCCCGGCGCCGTCACGCGGCGGATCAAGCAACGCTGCCGTGTACTGTGGTGACCCCGGCGGCACTTCAAGGGGCTTCGACAAGTCGGCTGCCAAAAAGTGCACCTCATCGAGGTCGTTTTTCCGGGCATTGTCTGTGGCCCGGGCCACCATTTCCGCACTACCTTCGATCCCCGTCACCTTAGCCCCGGCACGCGCCAGCGCCAGGGCAAAGTTGCCGACACCGCAAAACAGATCCAGCACCGCCTCACCAGATGCCGGCGCTAACCAGTCCAGCGCCTGATTGACCATCGCCTGGTTCATTTGCGGATTGACCTGGGTAAAGTCTCCGGGCGCAAACCCCAGCTCCAGTTGCTGATCGGTCAGACGATAGGCCGGCTCAAGCGCACCATTCACCGCCAGCGCATTGGCCTCCTCGCCCTGCAGCCACAAACCCAGCTCACACTCGGCAGCAAAGGCCTGCAGGCGGTTGCTATCGGCTTCGCTCAAGGGCCTCAGGTGACGCAGCACCAGCGCCGGATGTTCGGCACCAATCAACTCAACGTGGCCCAGCGCGTCTGCGCCATCCAGGCTGCGCAGCAGCGCCGGCAGGCGGGTAAGCACATGCTCCAGCTCAGGCACCAGGACGGGGCATTGCTCGACATTGACCAGCTCACTGCTGGCACGCTGACGAAAGCCGACATCCAGTTCCCGGCGCCCGCGATCCCAGCGCAGCGCAACCCGCGTGCGCTGGCGGTAGCCGTAAGCAGGCCCTTCCAGCGCCGGCGCCCATTGCTGCGGTTCAACCTGGGCAAAGTGTTGCAATTGCTGCGCCAAGGCCTGCTGCTTGATCTCCAGCTGTTGTTCGCGCGCCATGTGTTGCAGGCTGCAACCACCGCACAAATCGGCGTGCACACAGCGCAGCGGCTGGCGCAGTTCACTAACTTGCTGCAGGCTTTCCAGCCGCGTCTCGATCAGCTTGCTGCGCGCCCGCAATACCCGTGCCTGCACCTGTTCGCCGGGCAGCCCGCCCTCAACAAAGACGGTGCGCCCACGCCAGCGGCCAATACCCCGACCGTCGTGGGTCAGGCGCTCCAGTTGCAGCTCGATACGCTGGCCGATGGCGGCCGGAGCATCAGCCGCCGGCGCCGCACGCGCACGTCCGCGCCCGCGTTTCATGCCGGTCCGTCGTAAACGCCGGTGGACAGGTAGCGGTCGCCGCGATCACAGATGATGGCAACAATCACCGCGTTTTCTACCTCCGCGCTCAGACGCAGCGCCGCTGCCACCGCACCGCCGGAAGAGACGCCGCAGAAGATGCCTTCTTCGCGGGCCAGCCGGCGCATGGTGACTTCGGCTTCCTGCTGGCCCATGTCGATCACCAGATCAACCCGGGTGTCATCAAAGATGGTGGGCAGATATTCCTTGGGCCAGCGGCGGATACCGGGAATGGCCGCGCCTTCGATCGGCTGCAGACCGACGATCTGAATGGCCGGGTTCTGTTCCTTGAGGTAGCGGGAGGTGCCCATGATGGTTCCCGTGGTGCCCATCGAGCTGACAAAGTGCGTCACCGTACCGCTGGTATCACGCCAGATCTCGGGGCCGGTGCCACGGTAGTGCGCCTCGGGGTTGTCCTGGTTGCCAAACTGATCAAGCACCTTGCCCCGCCCTTCGGCCTGCATGCGCAGGGCCAGGTCACGCGCGCCCTCCATACCCTGGGCCTGGGTCACTTCGATCAGCTCTGCGCCGTAGGCGGTCATCGCCGCCTTGCGCTCGGCGCTCATGTTGTCCGGCATGATCAGTACCATGCGATAGCCTTTAATGGCCGCAGCCATGGCCAGCGCGATGCCGGTATTGCCGGAGGTCGCCTCGATCAGCGTATCGCCGGGCTGGATATCGCCACGCGCCTCGGCACGCTCGATCATCGACAGCGCCGGGCGGTCCTTCACTGAACCGGCCGGATTATTGCCCTCCAGCTTGACCAGAATGGTGTTGCTGGTCTGGCCCGGCAGGCGCTGCAGCCTGACCAGAGGGGTGTTGCCGATGCAATCGGCGATGGTGGGGTAATGCTGCGTCATGGAGTCACCGTAGCGGCCTTGTCCGTCGCCAGGAGGGTCGGCAAGGCTGTGCTTTTTGCTCAAGCCGCCTATGATACCGACAACGACGTAATTTGGCCCACCCAAGTGCGTATTTCGCGCCGCCCCTGAATGCACGGCTGACGAGGAAACGGGAACACATTTACATGAACGACATTGGTATCAAGGCCCGACTCCTGCTGATGACCCTGATCCCGGCCGGGATACTGGCCGCCGCAGTGGGCGTCTACTTCAGCTGGCAACACCTGGGTGATCTGCAAAAGCAACTGCTTGAACGCGGCCAGCTCACCGCCGAGCATCTGCAACGCCCCGCCACCGAGGCCCTGCTGGCCCGGCAACCCCAGCGCATGCGCACCACCTTGGCCAACACCCTGAATTACCAGGATGTCCGCGCGGTCACCCTGTACGACGCCGATAATCAGCCGCTGGAACACAGCGGCCCGCAGATGCTCGCGGCCAATCGCGCCCTGCCGGAAAGCCCCCTGGCCGCCGGCACCGGCCTGCAAGTGCGCACCGGTGAGCGCAGCACCCGTTTTATCCTGCCGCTGCAGGCCAGCCCCGAGCTGCTCAGCGCGGCCGAGCGCAGTGACCTGGAGGCCGACGCGCTGATTGGCTGGCTTGAGGTAGAGCTGAGCCACGGCAATACCCAGTTGCGCAGCTATCAGACGCTGCTGACGACGCTGGTACTGATACTGCTCGGCCTGCTGATCACCGGCCTGATGGTCAGCACCATGGGGCGCCACATCATCGACCCGGTGGTCGAAATCAACCAGGCGATTGCCCGCATCAGTAAGGGCCAGCTGGACGTGCGCCTGCCGCGTCAGCGCGCACGCGAACTCGACGATCTGGCCGAGGGTGTCAACACCATGACCCAGGCACTGCAAAGCGCCCAGGGCGAGCTGCAGCAAAACGTCGAACAGGCCACCGAAGACCTGCGCCAGACGCTGGAAACCATTGAAGTACAGAACATCGAGCTGGACATGGCGCGCAAGGCTGCCCAGGAGGCCAGCCGCATCAAGTCCGAGTTTCTCGCCAATATGAGTCATGAGCTGCGCACACCGCTCAACGGTATCCTTGGCTTCAGCAACCTGCTGCAGCGCACCGAAATGACCCCGCGCCAGATCGAGTATCTGGACACCATCAGCAAATCGGCCAAGAGCCTGCAGGACATCATCAACGAGATTCTCGACTTTTCGAAGATCGAAGCCGGCAAGCTGGTGCTCGACAACCTGCCGTTCAACCTGCGCGATCTGGTCGAGGAAACCCTGACCATGCTGGCACCGTCAGCGCACCAGAAACAGGTTGAGCTGGTCAGCCTGATCTACCGCGACGTGCCGCTCGGCCTGAGTGGCGATGCCCTGCGCCTCAAGCAGGTGCTATCCAACCTGCTGAGCAACGCCATCAAGTTCACCCATGACGGCTCGGTGTGCCTGCGGGTCATGCTGGAGGAAGACAACGACAGCAGCGCGGTACTGCGCATCAGCGTTACCGACACCGGCGTGGGCCTGACCGAAGCGCAGCAAAAGTCGCTGTTCCGCGCCTTCAGCCAGGTCGACAACTCCCCGACCCGCCAGACCGGCGGCACCGGCCTTGGCCTGGTTATCACCAAACGCCTGGTTGAGCAGATGCATGGCGAGATCCACCTGCACAGCACCCCCGGATCCGGTTCCGAATTCTGGTTTACCGCCAGCCTGAACAAGTCCAGCCAGGCCGACGACGACCTGCCCAGCCGCCCGTTCGAAGGCTTGTACGCCGGCGTGTTTGAACCCAACCCGCTAAGCCGCCAGGCGCTGCTGCATGCACTGGAGGATCTGGGCCTGCAAACGCGCATTTTCAGCACCCTGGTCAGCCTCAACGAAGCGGTGCTGGACGGCGGACCCAGCGCACCTCAAGTGGCACTGGTCAGCAGTGAAAGCGACGAGCATCGCCTGACCGACAGCCTGCAACACGTGCAGCGCTGGGCCGGGCATGGCTGCGCCAGTATTTTGCTGGTCAACGCGGTCGCGCAGCCGCCGCAACTCGATCAGCTGCCGGACGGGCGCTGCGCAGTGCTCTCGCGCCCACTGAGCATGCGCAAGCTGTTCCGCGCCACCGGCCAACTGCTGCAGCCCAGGCCCGCCGCGCTGCCCGACCTGCCTGCCGACGACGCGGAACAGGAGCGGCGTGCCAACCCGGACAGCGTGACCATCCTCTGTGTCGACGACAACCCGGCCAATCTCAAGCTGGTTGAAACCTTTCTGCAGGAGATGGGTACCCGCGTGCGCGCAGTGGACAGCGGCGAGGCGGCGCTGGCGGTACTGGCCGAGCAACGTTTTGATCTGATTTTCATGGACGTGCAGATGCCCGGCATGGACGGGCGGCAGACGACCGAAGAAATTCGTCTGCAGGAGGAGCTGAGTGACCAGCCCGCCACACCCATTGTTGCGCTGACCGCCCACGCCCTGGCCGAGGAACGGCGCAAGCTGCTCAAGTGCGGCATGAACGACTACCTGAGCAAACCCATCAGCCCTGAACAGCTGCGCGAGAGTATCCGCAAGTGGACCGGGCAGGATCTCGACGCCGAGCTTGCACCGGCGCCAGCCAGCGCCCCGCCGACAAACCCGCCCAGCAACCCGGTGCTCGACCATGAGGAAGGCTTGCGCCTGGCCGCTGGTAAAGCCGATCTGGCCCAGGACATGCTGGATATGCTGTTGCAGAACCTGCCCGCCGATCGGCAGGCAATTGAAGAAAGCCTTAACGCCGGTGACCAGCAAAGACTACTGGAGAGCGTCCATCGCCTGCACGGCGCGACGCGCTACTGCGGCGTACCCGAATTGCGCCGGCGCTGCCTGCAGGCAGAAACCCGGCTCAAGCAGAACGCCCCGGCGGATACCGAGATTCAGCAGCTGTTTGTCGCCATGGAGCAACTGCAGGAGAGCGTCTCAGTCCAGTGACCAGACAGCGAACGCGAGCGCCTGCTCGCGCTCGTCGCTCAACGACAACAGCATGCGCCCGCCACCACCAGCCGCCAGCTTGTCGGCGGCGACACCGCTGAGCACGACCTGCGGAGCGCCCAGCTCATCACGATCAATCTGCATATGTTGCCATGACAGGCCACCAGCCAACCCGGTACCAAGCGCCTTTAGAATCGCCTCTTTGGCGGCAAAGCGCTTGGCCAGATAGCGCGCAGGCCGTCCGTGGGCGGCAAAGCGCTCAAACTCGTCGGCGGTCAGAATCCGCCTGGCAAAGCGCTCACCCTGGCGCGTCAGCACCGCTTCAATACGGCTGACCAGTACCAGGTCGGTGCCGATGCCGCGAATCATTGGCGCGCCGACTCCAGAATCAGCTGACGCATGTCGCGCACCGCGCCGGCCAGGCCGGAAAACAGTGCGCGAGCAATGATCGCGTGGCCGATATTCAGCTCGTTGATGCCGGGGATGGCCGCAATGTCCTGCACGTTGTGGTAGTGCAACCCGTGCCCGGCATTAACCACTAGGCCCAGCTTGCGGGCGTAGTTCACCGACTCACGAATACGCGACAGCGCCTTCTGCTGCTCTGCTCCCTCGGTGTCCGCATAGTGCCCGGTGTGCAACTCGATCACCGGCGCACCAAGGCGCTTGGCAGCCTCGATCTGGCGCGCATCCGGGTCGATAAACAGCGACACTTCGCACCCAGCAGCGGCCAGACGCTCAATGGCTGCGTGCACCCGCGCCTCGTTGCCGCAAACGTCCAGGCCGCCCTCGGTGGTCAACTCCTCGCGGCGCTCCGGCACCAGGCACACATGCGCCGGACGAATCTCTTCGGCAAAGGCGACCATCTCATCGGTGACCGCCATTTCAAAGTTCATGCGGGTCTGCAGCACCTGGGCCAGCAGGCGCACATCGCGCTCCCGAATATGGCGGCGATCCTCACGCAGGTGCACGGTAATGCCATCGGCGCCGGCCTGCTCGGCCTCAATAGCGGCCTGCACAGGATCGGGATAGCGCGTGCCACGCGCCTGGCGCAAGGTCGCCACGTGGTCGATATTGACACCCAACAGCACCCGGTCTGACTGACTCATGCACGATTCTCCCTTTGGTAACAGCGGCGCCCTGGCGCCGCAAAAAGATTCAGGATTGGCCGGCGCCCCGCGCCGCCGCAAACAACTGCCGGCTGACCAGCGGCTTGCCTCCAAGGTGCACCGCCAGGGCCTGACGCATCAGGCGCTTGGCGGTGGGCAGCGCATCGGGCTGCTGCCAATCGGCGCTGGCCATGGCCAGCAGCCCCGCCCCGGGCAAGGCGCCATTATTGCCCGCTGGGACAGAGTACAGCCCCTGATCGGCGCTCCAGGCGTAGCTGCCGTGCGCCAGCAGGGGCTGTTGCCAGGCGTCTTCCGTCAAACTGAAACCGTAGCCCAGCAGCTGCAACAACTGCCATTCAAAACTGCGCAGCACCGGCTCGACGCTGTCGAATGGCGCAGCCAACTGCTCCAGCGCCTGTTGATAGGCGGCAAACAGCAACGTCTGCGCGTCACCTGGCGACAGCAGACGTACCAGCAATTCGTTGAGATAGAGACCACTGAACAGAGCGTCACCCTGCAAGCGTGCGTGGCTGCCCGCCACCTCGGCCTGCTGCAGGGTCTTCAGCTCGCCCCGCCCGTACCAGCTTACCAGCAGGGGCACAAAGGGCTGCGGGCGTGTGCCCCGCCCTTTTCCCCGGGCGCCGCGCCAGACCACCCGCTGCAGCCCGTCACGCAGACTGAGCAGATCGACCAGGGCGCTGGTGTCGCGGTAGGGCCGACTGTGCAACACGTAGGCGGGCTGCAACGGTTCAGACATTGGCGTCAGTCGTCGAAGCGGTAGCCCAGCGAGCCCAGCGCACGCTCGTCATCAGACCAGCCACGACGTACCTTGACCCAGAGGTTGAGCATGATCTTGCTGCCAAACAGCTTCTGCATGTCCAGCCGCGCTTCCTGGCCGATCTTTTTCAGACGCTCGCCGCCGTCACCGATGACAATCTTCTTCTGTCCGTCGCGCTCGACCAGAATCAACGCATGGATATGCAGGACACGCCCTTCCTGTTTGAACTCTTCGATCTCGACCGTTACCTGGTACGGAATCTCGGCGCCGAGTTGGCGCATGACCTTCTCGCGCACCAGCTCGGCAGCCAGAAAGCGCGAGCTCTTGTCGGTCAGTTGGTCTTCGGGGTAGAAGTGCTCGCTTTCCGGCAGGCGCTCGGCAATCAGCGACTCCAGGCGGTCGATATTACGCCCCTGCAGTGCGGACACCGGCACCACCTCGGCATTGGGCAGTTGCTGGGTCAGCCACTCCAGGTGCGGCAGCAATTCGTTCTTGTCTTCCATACGGTCAAGCTTGTTGACCACGATCAGTACCGGGCAGCTGACATACTGCACGCGCTCAAGCACCATCTGGTCTTCATCAGTCCAACGCAGACGGTCGACCACAAACAGCACGACGTCGACATCGCGCAGTGCCTGGCTGGCACTTTTGTTCATGAAGCGGTTGAGCGCTTTTTCGTTTTCCTTGTGCAAGCCGGGCGTATCAACGTAGATCGCCTGCACCTCACCCTCGGTTTTGATACCGAGCAAGGTGTGGCGGGTCGTTTGCGGCTTGCGCGAGGTAATGGCCAGCTTCTGGCCAAGAATATGGTTCAGCAAGGTCGACTTGCCGACATTCGGGCGGCCAACGATAGCAACGTAGCCGCAACGGGAAATAGCATCAGTCATCGGCTCGCTCCACGCCCAGAGCAACCAGCGCATGCTGCGCTGCCTGCTGTTCCGCCAGACGCCGACTGTTGCCAACGCCGTAGGTCGGCTCGGCCAGCAGGGCTATCTGACAATTTACCTTGAAAGTACGACAATGCGCCTCCCCGCTGCTCTCGATCACTTCGTAGCGCGGCAGGTCAGCCTGGCGCGACTGCAGAAACTCCTGCAGTCGGGTTTTTGGATCTTTGTTGTTGTCGACCAGCGTCAGGTCGGCAATGTGGCCAGTCAGCCAGTGCAGGATGCGCTCGCGCACCACCTCCAGCCCGCTGTCCAGATAGATAGCGCCGATAATCGCCTCGGTGGCATCAGCCAGAATCGATTCACGGCGAAAGCCGCCACTTTTCAGCTCGCCCGAACCGAGGCGCAGGTATTCGCCCAACTCAAACCCCTTGGCCAGCTCGGCCAGGGTCACACCCTTGACCAGACGCGCACGCAGGCGCGACAGCTGCCCTTCGCGGGCCTGGGGGAAGTGTTGGAAAAGCATTTCGGCGGCGACGAAATTGAGGATCGAGTCGCCCAGAAATTCCAGGCGCTCATTGTTGCGCCCACCCAGACTGCGGTGGGTCAAGGCCAGCAGCAGCAGCTCCTGGTCCTTGAATGTATAGCCAATCTTACGTTCGAGTCGGTCTAGCTTGTTGCTCACTTGAGAGGTCTGACAATAAAGGTTTCGTCAAAGTGCACCAGCAGGTCCACCGTGTTGAGGAGTGGCGCGCGCACTTCGTACTTGAGCACCACAGTGTAGGCATTCTGCCCGCTCTGGGTCGTGGTGATGGCATCCTTGGCCTTGATGTCGCGGATGCTGTTGAGCTGCATGCCCTTCTCGATGTAACTGTTGAGGTCGCGCAGGGAGTTCACCTTCACGTTCGGGTCTTCATTGACCGTGGTGATGATGTTGCGCAGCGAGTAGTGGTCCATGTAGATGGGTACCAGCTTCATCGCAATGACCATGCCGAATACAAGCAGGGCGATAACCGCAAGCCAGCCGAAGAAGGAAGCCCCTTTCTGGGAGTGGCGCATAATAACCTCGTAGTCCGTTGTTGATGCTATGTACTGCCTGCCACCCTCAGTGAATCAGGGCGACGCTCGAGAAGCTTGGCAAATTACTCAGCTTCGGCTCAGGCCAGTGCATCCACACTGCGAAGGCCTTGCCTACAATATAGTTGTCCGGAACCATTCCCCACAACTCTTGCGGCATCTCGGCTGAATGCCAGAAACGGCTGTCGTTCGAGTTGTCGCGATTGTCCCCCATCATGAAATAGTGGCCCTGCGGCACCACCCACTCGTTTGGCTTGGGTGTCTGCGACAACTGCTTCTGCCTGATCAGGTGCGTTACCTCACCCAACTGCTCACGATAGACTGCCGCGTTGGCCAGGTTTTGCAGCGGGTGACCTGCGGGCACTTCATCGTCCGGCACAATCTCGACCAATTCATGCTCGACCTTCTGGCCGTTCACATACAGCTGCTTTCCAGCATAGCGGATGTGGTCGCCGGGCAAGCCAACAACGCGCTTGATGTAGTTGATCGACGGGTTGTTCGGGTAACGGAAGACCATAACGTCGCCACGCTGCGGGTCACCGATCGGGATTACCTTGGTGTCGATCACCGGCAGGCGAATACCGTACGCAAACTTGTTCACCAGAATGAAATCACCCACCTCCAGGGTGGGCTTCATGGAACCGGACGGAATCTGAAAGGGCTCGACCAGAAAGGAGCGCAGCACCAGCACAACGGCCAAGACCGGAAAGAACGACTTGCCATACTCGACCAGCAAGGGCTCCTTCTCGAGCCGCTCGATGGTCTGCGGGTCCGCTACGTCAACCTGGGCTTCGTAGCTGGCAACAGCCTTGCGACGACGCGGTGCCAGCACCACGCGGTCCAGCAACGCCAGAAAACCGCTGACAGCAACAGCAATCACCAGCACCAGCGGAAAGTTGAGATGCATCATCGTCCGAGCTTACCGTCTCTAGTTGTCGACTTTGAGTACCGCAAGGAATGCGTCCTGCGGTATTTCTACGCTACCCACCTGTTTCATACGTTTCTTACCGGCCTTCTGCTTCTCGAGCAGCTTCTTCTTCCGGCTGGCGTCGCCACCATAACACTTGGCCAATACGTTCTTGCGCAGCGCCTTGACCGTAGAACGCGCCACAATTTGCCCACCGATAGCGGCCTGAATGGCAACGTCAAACATTTGCCGGGGAATCAGGTCCTTCATCTTCTCGACCAGCTGACGGCCCTTATAGGCAGCATTGTCACGGTGCACGATCAGCGCCAGCGCATCTACCTTCTCACTGTTGATCAGGATATCCAGACGCACCAGCTTGGCGGCCTGGAAGCGATCAAAGCTGTAATCCAGCGAGGCATAACCGCGGCTGACCGACTTTAACCGGTCGAAGAAGTCGAGTACCACCTCGTTCATCGGCAGGTCGTAGGTAACCTGAACCTGGGTACCGAGAAAAACCATGTCATGCTGAACGCCGCGCTTCTCGATACAGAGGGTAATCACGCTACCCAGATGATCCTGCGGCACCAGAATGTTGGCACGCACAATCGGCTCGCGCATCTCTTCAATCACGGACGGGTCGGGCAGCAAAGAGGGGTTGTCGACATAGATGATATCGCCCCCCTTCTTGACCACCTCAAACACTACGGTGGGCGCCGTGGTAATCAGATCCAGATCGTACTCGCGCTCCAGACGCTCCTGGATGATCTCCATGTGCAGCATGCCGAGGAAGCCGATGCGGAAACCAAAGCCAAGCGCTTCGGAGCTCTCCGGCTCGAACTGCAGCGCCGCGTCATTGAGGGTCAGCTTCTGCAGCGCCTCGCGAAAATCTTCAAAGTCATCAGAGCTGACCGGGAACAAGCCGGCATAGACCTGCGGCTTGACCTTCTGGAAGCCGGGCAGCGGTGCGACATCCGGGGTTGCGGACAGGGTCAGGGTGTCGCCCACCGGCGCGCCGTGAATGTCCTTGATACCGGCAATGATGAAGCCCACCTCGCCGGCCTTGAGATCGGCGGTCTCGGTGTGCTTGGGGCTGAAAACGCCCACGCTGTCGACCTGGTGGAACTTGCCGGTCGATTTGACCAGCACCTTGTCGCCCTTCTTGATACGGCCATGCTTGACCCGCACCAGCGACACCACACCCAGGTAGTTGTCGAACCAGGAATCAATGATCAGTGCCTGCAAAGGCGCTTCGATCTCACCTTCGGGAGCCGGAATGGTCTTGATCAGCGCCTCAAGCACGTCTTCAACACCAATACCGCTCTTGGCCGAACAGGCGACGGCGTCAGTTGCATCGATACCGATGACGCTCTCGATCTCACCCTTGACCCGCTCGGGTTCTGCCTGCGGCAGATCGATCTTGTTGAGGACCGGCATGACCTCCAGGCCCTGCTCAATCGCCGTGTAGCAGTTGGCTACCGACTGCGCCTCAACGCCCTGAGCGGCGTCTACCACCAGCAGCGCGCCTTCGCAGGCTGCCAGCGAGCGGCTGACTTCGTAGTGAAAGTCAACGTGGCCGGGCGTATCGATAAAGTTGAGCTGATAGGTTTTGCCGTCTTTGGCGGGGTAATACAGCGTCACGCTGTGCGCCTTGATGGTGATCCCGCGCTCACGCTCGAGATCCATCGAGTCCAGCACCTGCGCTTCCATCTCGCGTTCGCTCAGGGCGCCGCACAGCTGAATAAAGCGATCAGCCAGCGTCGACTTGCCGTGGTCGATATGGGCGATGATGGAAAAGTTGCGAATCAGGCTCAGGTCACTCACAGCGCGGATCATCCAGACAGGGTTGCCAGACATGGCGATGACGGGGAAGAGTCCCCAAAACAGCCGGCGAGTGTACCTGATTAGCGGCGATGTCGCTATCGCCGCCGGGGCCGGTCATCGGGAGGTTGCTACCACCGATAACCGGCCCCAGGGGCGGATCACTCCGCCAGACGGAAGGTAATATAGCTGGCGCGACCCTGACGAATCACGCGCATCGAGATGGAGCGGTTGTCTGGCAGCTCGCCAGCAATCTCGGTGAAGGTCTCGACCGAATCCACCGACTGGTTGTCCAGATTGGTGATGATGTCGCCCGGACGCAGACCAACCATGGCACCCGGCCCGCGCATTACTTCGCGCACCACCACACCGGAGTGAATATCCAGGTTCTTCTTCTGCTCGTCAGTCAGCTCGACAACAGTCACTCCCAGACGGTTGGAAGAGGTCGCCTGGGCTGGCGCATCATCGGTCAGCGCGGCAACGTTATCGTCATCCGGCAGCGCACCCACTTCCATGCGCAGGGTCTTGCGCTCCTTATCACGCATCACCACCAGCGATGCCTCGGCACCGGGGCGGACACGCCCAACAGCGTGGGGCAGATCGGATGAGCGCACTACCTCGTGACCGTTAAACTCAAGAATAACGTCACCAACCTTAAGGCCACCCTTGTCTGCCGGGCCGCCCGGCATAATCTGAGCCACCAGCGCACCGGCAGGTTTGGGCAGGTCAAACGACTCAGCCAGATCCTTGTTGACCTCTTGGATCACCACACCCAGCCAGCCGCGCTGCACGCTGCCGCTGTCCTTGATCTGCTCGACCACATCCATCGCCACGTCCATCGGAATGGCAAACGACAGGCCCATAAAGCCACCCGAGCGGGTAAAGATCTGCGAGTTGATGCCCACAACCTCGCCATCCAGGTTGAACAGCGGGCCGCCGGAGTTACCCGGGTTGATCGCCACATCGGTCTGAATGAACGGCACGTAGTTCTCGTTCGGCAGACTGCGGCCCTTGGCGCTGACGATACCCGCCGTCACCGAATAGTCGAAACCGAAGGGCGAACCGATGGCCAGCACCCACTCGCCCGGCTTGAGATCAGCTGATTTGCCAATCTTGACTACCGGCAGGTCGTCGCCGGCGTCGATCTTCAGCAGCGCCAGGTCAGAGCGCGGATCAGCGCCAACTAGTTCGGCCTGGAGCTCACGGCGATCAGACAGACGTACAAAGATTTCGTCAGCATCGGCCACCACATGGTTGTTGGTCAGCACATAGCCGTCATGGGAGATGATAAAACCGGAACCGAGGGACTGGGGCGCCTCGCGCTCACGCTGGGAAGGGCCTTGCGGGAAGCTGCGCTCAAAAAACTCGCGAAACAGCGGCGGCATGCCTTCGAGGTCGGGCATACCCTGAACTACATTCTGGCTGGCTGCTTTCTGGCGTGTGCTGATGTTTACGATGGCCGGCGAGGCCTCTTCGACCAGCTCGGTAAAGTCCGGCAAGTCCGCCGCCAGCGCCAGCGACTGCCACCCCATCACCAGAATACTTGTGGCCACCAGGGCCCAACGTCTCAACGACATCATACGTCGCACACTCCTCACTTGTTTCTAGCAACAACCCACATCACAGGTTCGTCAGCGGCACCCCGGAGAACCCGGCGGCCCCCATGACCTGAGGCGTCAACCGCGGATCACGACTAGCCCGCAGGGCGTGCCAGCGAACCAGAACAAAACCAAACGCCAGGCCAGCCAGCGCAGCCAGAATGACCTGCGGCTCACTTCCACCCAGCGCCTGCGCCGACAAGGCGACAACAAACAGGGCCAGCAAGGGCATCATGTATACCCACAAGGCACCGCGCACCAGCGCGTCCTCGGGCACACCGATAACCACCTCATCCCCCACCTGCCATTGGCGATCGGTCAGGGCTCGCACAAAACCGCGGCTACCGCCGCTACCCAACCGCTGCAGCAGCTCCTGGCCGCAACCTGCCTTGGCGGCACAGTTGCCACAGGTACTGCTGCGCACGGTTTCAACCCAAACAGCACCGGGCTCCACACTCAGCACACGCCCGCGCTCTTCAATCACGGCGTGGCCTCTACTGCCACGGCGGCATGCGGGAAGGAGGCAGCAATACGCTCGGCCGTCGCTGGCGGAATTTCACCGACGATGGTCGCCAGATAGTCCTGCCCTTCCACCTGCAGCCGACGACTGATGGCCACCGTCGGCCCCAGCTGAGCAGCCAGGTTATCGGCCAGACGTTCCTCGCCCAGCGGCTCGACAAATACGGTAAAGCGCGCCAGACCATCGCTGTAGACCTGGGTCATGACCGGGGGCTCACCAGCGGAGAGCGCGCGAACCATGGATTCACCGGCGCTGTAGCCCGGCGGCAGCCAGCCTGGCAGCCAGCCAGAGTCGTCGACCAACTTTTCGGGCTCTGCCGCTTCCAGCGAGAGGCAGCGCGAACCAGCTTCCAGCGACGCGTCACTCAGCTCGGTGAAATCCACGTCAACAAACTGGAAGCGTTCCAGCAAGGCATTGCGCTCGTTGATCAGCAAGGACTTGAGCAACAAGCCGGTGTCTTCGTCCAGATACAGCTCATAGGCGTAACGGAACGGATCTCTCGGCTTGAGCGCCACCACCGTTGCCTGGCGATCCGCGACGCGCGTACCACCCAGCACCTCGAAAGCGTACCAACGCTCAAGACGGGCGGGATCGATCTGTTGGGGGGCAGTTGCGTGCCAGTCGGACACGTTAGCGAAGGAGGTAGCACATTGCAGCCGGCCATCACGCCGTAGCCACTCCTGCGGATCACCGTCAGCCCGGAGCAGGCGCTCGGTAACGCCGTCTTCATCGGCGCGATGCCAGATATGGTGGGTGCTGAAACTGCCGGAGCGCTCGTAAACGAACGCTCCGCTGTAACTCTGTTGATCCACTGCATCGGCCATGCCGCGCAGCCATTGTCCCGCATCTTTCGCCTGGGCCAGCGGCGCTGACATCAGCACCGCGGCAGAGGCAAGGCAAAGCGACCACTTCACCACTAGCGACCTTCCATGCTCGCCGCGCGGGCATAAGGCACCAGCTGGGGCGTGTTGGACTGGGCACCCGCCTCTGCGTGCTCACGCAGGTAGCGGCTGATGCGCTGCTCATGCCACGCCGACGGCGCTTGGGCCGGCGCCAGCGGCTCGGCAGCCGTCACGGCAGCACCGTTTTGCGAGTAACCTGCAAGTACGGCACCAGTGCGAGCAGCCGGGTTGGCCTGGAGCATGGACGGCGCCGGGCTGTTCGCTGCTGTCATCGGCTGAGTCGGTGCATCGCCCTGGTTGACCATGCGTACGCCGACCAGAACAGCCAGTGTGACCGACGCGGCCACGGCCATCCGGCCGAAGTTACGCCACAACACAGAGCCTTGAGCGGCAGCAGGCGCAGCCTGCTCGGGCTCCATTTGCAGCGCCGGCTCGTCCTGCAGCGCGGCAGCAATACCCGCGGACAGGTCGACTGAACCCTGCCAGGGCTCCTTGTGCATCACCGAGCGTGCCATCTGGTAGCGCGCCCAGGTACTACGCAGTGCCGGATCCTGATCAGCTGCCTGGAGAACACGGCGCACTTCCAGTTCATCAGCCTCGTTGTCCATGAGAGCGGAAAGAGACTCCTGCAAGACTTCGTTTCTCATTGCTTTACCTCTGCTGTTGGCCCATAGGGCTCACTGCGTTGCACCCTGTTGCCGATCACGCTTCGAGTAGCGGTTTCAGGGCTTTATCTATTGCCTCACGAGCCCGGAAGATCCGGGAGCGAACTGTCCCGACCGGACAATCCATCACGTTGGCAATGTCTTCGTAGCTCAACCCTTCAAACTCACGCAGGGTTAACGCTGTTCTTAAATCATCAGGCAACTGTTCGAGGGTTTTGTTCACTACCTGCTCGATTTCGTCGCGCAACATCTCGCGTTCAGGGGAATGAATATCCTTGAGGATGCTGTCACCCTCGTAATACTCAGCCTCATCAGCGGCGATGTCCGAATCCGGCGGCCGACGGTTGCGGGCGACCAGATAATTCTTCGCGGTGTTAATCGCGATGCGGTACAGCCATGTATAAAACGCACTGTCACCACGAAAGTTGGCCAGCGCGCGGTACGCCTTGATGAAAGCCTCCTGGGCCACATCCTGCGCTTCATGACTGTCGTGCACGAAGCGCGTCACCAGCGCGAGGATCTTGTGCTGATACTTGAGTACCAACAGATCAAAGGCGCGCTTGTCCCCTTTCTGAACTCGTTCAACCAGTTGCTGGTCACTCTGCCCTGTCATGGCGAATTCACTCTGCAGGGCCCGCGACCGGACTTGTTATCGTAGACACAGGATGTAACCAAAAGTTCTCCCCTCACTCAGGTACAGCAGTAGGAACGTCGCTGTCGGCAAAAAGTTCCCCCATGAGTGCATATTGCCAGCATCCTGCCAGCAGGTGGGCACAGGCGCACTCACCCATGGGTGGCAGTATTGTGCGGCAGCGGGCTTCTATATACTAGGGAAGTGCTGACTAATTCCATCCGCCCCTGCACCAACAAAAGGCCGAAGCAGCCAGCCGCAGGCGACCGCCCCCAGCAACGCCATCGGTCGTACATACAACGCCAAAGATGCACGCGTGAGCGCTCCCCTGGGCATTCAGATCACCCTGCAGTTGAATGAAGATATGACGCAACAACGCCAATACGACGTACTGGTCATCGGCAGCGGCGCTGCCGGCCTGACCCTCGCCCTGCACCTGGCCAGCGATTTGCGGGTGGCCGTACTGAGCAAGGGCCAGCTTTCCGAAGGCTCTACCTTCTGGGCCCAGGGTGGTGTAGCGGCAGTGCTCGACGATGCCGACACCGTAGATGCCCATGTCCAGGACACCCTGATCGCCGGCGGCGGCCTGTGCCACGAAGATGCGGTACGTCAGATTGTCGGAGACAGCCGGGATGCCATCGGCTGGCTGGTGGAGCAAGGCGTGCCCTTTACCCGCGAGCGACGCGAAGACGGCAGCGAGGCCGACGACTTTCACCTCACGCGCGAGGGTGGCCACAGCCACCGACGCATCATTCACGCCGCCGACGCTACCGGCGCGGCCATCTTCAATACCCTGCTGAAACGGGCCGAAGAGCACAGCAACATTGAGTTGCTGGACAACCGCGTGGCCGTTGACCTGATCACCAGCAAGAAACTCGGTCGCGACGGCAACCTGTGTCTGGGCGCCTATGTACTCAACCGCTCAAGCGGGCACGTTGAAACCGTCGCCGCGCGCTTTACCGTGCTGGCCACCGGCGGCGCGAGCAAGGTGTATCTATACACCAGCAACCCGGACAGCGCCTCCGGCGACGGCATTGCCATGGCCTGGCGCGCGGGCTGCCGTGTCGCCAACATGGAATTCAACCAGTTCCACCCCACCTGCCTGTACCACCCCAAGGCAAAGAGCTTTCTGATTACCGAAGCGCTACGCGGCGAAGGCGCCCTGCTGCGCCTGCCCAACGGTGAACGCTTCATGCCGCGCTTTGACGAGCGCGCCGAACTGGCACCGCGCGACATCGTCGCCCGCGCCATCGACCATGAAATGAAACGCCTGGGTCTGGACTGTGTTTATCTGGACATCACCCACAAGCCAGCCGAGTTCATTCGCAGCCACTTTCCAACCGTGCACGAACGCTGCCTGGCATTTGGCATCGACATCACCCGCGAGCCCATCCCCGTGGTCCCGGCAGCCCACTACACCTGCGGCGGCGTGATGGTGGACAGCAGCGGGCGCACCGACCTGGAGCAGCTCTACGCCATTGGCGAGACCAGTTTCACCGGACTGCACGGCGCCAACCGCATGGCCAGCAACTCGCTGCTTGAGTGTATTGTCTATGGCCGCGCCGCGAGCCGTGACATCCTTGAGCGCCTGGCCAGCACCGAGATGCCGACCGCGCTGCCAAACTGGGACGAGAGCCAGGTAACCGACTCGGACGAGGACGTGATCATTTCGCACAACTGGGATGAGCTGCGGCGCTTCATGTGGGACTACGTGGGCATTGTGCGCACATCCAAGCGCCTGCAGCGGGCCAAGCACCGGGTGGACTTGTTGCTGGCAGAAATCCACGAGTTCTACAGCAACTATCGGGTCAGCCGTGACCTGCTGGAGCTGCGTAACCTTGCGGTGGTTGCCGACCTGATTATCCGCTCAGCCATGCAGCGCAACGAAAGCCGCGGCCTGCATTACACCCTGGACTATCCGGCGCAGCTGGAAGAGGCACTGGATACTATTCTGCCGCCACCCAGCGCTGGCGACTGAAGCGCAGCCGTAACCGCAATCGGCGCAGGCTCTCCTCGGAGGCTGCGTCCGCCGGCAGCACCACCGACACAGGGCACCAGCGCCCCTGCTCGCGCAGACGCACAACCGTCAGCATGGCGCTGACGTAGGTATCGGCCAGTAGCCGCGCCGCCACCTCGGAGCCGTCGCGGCGCAGGATATGCCAGCCTTCACTGTCAAACCGCAGCCCGGTCACCGAATGCGGGTGGCGCAGACTGACCTGCCGCGGCCAGACCCAGCCACCGTACAGCAGCACCAGGCCAACGCACAGCAGGCTGGGCCAGAGCGACAGGGCGCTGTTGAAAACGCCCAGGCAGGCCAGCAGGCTGCTCAACAGCAACACCAGCGCCATCCAGCGCGACGGCTGGCGTTGGAGCAACAGATATTCAGTTTGGCTGTACACGGTCCAGAATCATCCTCACGATACGGCGCAGATCCGGGTCATCAGGCTCACCACGCTGCATAAACCAGCCGAACATATCCTGATCTTCACACTCAAGCAGTTGACGGTAACGGGCCTGGTCGGCTGCATCCAGCGTCGGGTATGCCTCCTGCAGAAAAGGCACCAGCAGCACATCAAGCTCCAGCATGCCGCGACGGCTGTGCCAGAACAAACGTTTCATTTCTATATCGGCCGACATCGGCAACTCCACAAGCTGAGAATTGAACTGCGCATTGCAATTCTCATTATAACGACAAGATAGCAGCAAGCGGCGCCTGACAAGCACCCGCCCTGCGCCCTATGATGTACCACCACACACCAAGGGAACAACGACGGTATGACCTTACACGCCGAGCTTGCCAACCACTTTGCCGAGGCGAGCGACAGCAGCGACTTCGCCACAGGCCTCAGTCTGCTCGAGCATCAGGGCCTGATCAGTGTGACCGGCGGTGACGCCGACAAATTCCTCCAGGGGCAAGTTACCTGCGACCTGCGTGAGCTGGACCAGGCGCACAGCAGCCTGGGCGCACGCTGCAACCCCAAGGGGCGCATGCAGTCGAGCTTTCGCATCTGGCGCACAGCCGACGGCATGCTGCTGAGCCTGGCGCGCGAACTGGTCGCCCCGCAATTGGCCGACCTGGGCAAGTACGCCGCCCTCTACCGCCAATGCCAACTGGCCGATCAAAGCGACAACTGGGCGGGCTTTGGCCTGTGGGGCGAGCAAGCCGAGCAGGCACTGACTGCGGCCGGCTTCCAGCCACCCGCCGAGGACAACGGCGTCAGCCGCGCGGGCGACAGCATTGCCCTGCGCCTGCCGGGCGCGGCCTACGCCATCTGGACGCCGATTGCCGAAGCCGAAGCACTGCTGCAGACGCTGACCGATCACGCCTCACTGGTCAGCGCCAACCAGTGGCAACTGCGACAGATTCAGAGCGGCATCGGCCAGGTGACCGGGCCAACGCTGGAAACCTTCATTCCCCAGATGCTCAACCTGCAGCACCTGGGCGGTGTGAGCTTTCGCAAAGGCTGCTACACCGGCCAGGAAATCGTTGCGCGCATGCAGTATCTGGGCAAACTCAAGCGCCGTATGTATCGACTGCTGATGGCGGGCGATGCACCGCCCAAACCCGGTACAGAGGTAGTTGACCGCGACAGCGGCAAGGCCGTTGGCGAGGTAGTCATCGCCGCACGCGGCCACAAGGCCGTGGAATTGCTGGCTGTTTTGCAGAAGGATGCGGCACAATTGGAAACATTGAGTCTGGGCGCAACCGACGGCCCGCTGCTTACATTAAGCGAACTGCCCTACGAGCAGACCTTGGCCGCCGCCGAAGCCGAATAACAGAACGACAAGGGACAAGACATGACTGACCTCGCCCAACGTGTCCATGATGAGCTGCTGCAAGCCATCGAGAAGGATCAACTGGTTCTCCCCACCCTGCCGGAAGTGGCCCTGCGCGTGCGCGAAGCCGCCGAAGATCCGGACGTCAGCATTCCTGACCTGGTGCGCGAGATAAGCAACGACGCCGCCCTGAGCGCACGCCTGATCAAGGTGGTCAACAGTCCGCTACTGCGCAGCCGGCAAGAAATCACCGACCTGTCGATGGCCGTCAACCGCATGGGTATCGCCTACACCGCCAACCTGGCAACCGGCCTGGCGATGTCGCAAATGTTCCAGGCGACCTCTGACGTCATTGACCGCAAGATGCGCGAAGTCTGGACCCGCAGCACCGAAGTTGCCGGGATCAGTCATGTCCTGTGCCGCCACTACACCAAGCTCAAGCCCGACCAGGCGACGCTGGCTGGCCTGGTGCATCAGATTGGCGTACTGCCGATTCTTAGCTATGCCGAGGAAAACAGCCAACTGCTGCGTGATTCCATCAGCCTGAATCTGGTCATCGACCGCATTCACCCACTACTGGGTGACCGCATTCTGCAGGCGTGGGACTTCCCCGAACCTCTGCGCCACGTACCGTCCCAGCATCTGGATTTTCAGCGCAACTCGGCCAGCGTTGACTACGCCGATATTGTGCAGGTTGCCATGCTGCAGTCACTGTCAGGCACCCAGCACCCGTACGCGCAAATGGACTGGAGCGGCATCAGCGCCTTTGCCAAGCTTGGCTTGAACCCGGCGGATGAACAGGAAGACGAAGACCTGTCTGCCGAGATGGAAGCCGCCATGCAGTTGCTGGCCTAACGCAAAAAGCCTATCACCGCCGCGTCCACTGCGGCGGTCTCTTCTCCAGAAACGCATTCACCCCTTCCAGGGTATCCTCCAGCTCGAACAGGTCGACGAAGCGCTCGCGCTCGGCGGCAAGCAAGCTATTGACTGGCTGAGTGCGCGCGCCCTGAATCAGCTCCTTGCAATAGCGCACCGCCACCGGGCTTTGCCGTGCGACCTGCGCCGCCAGCTGCAACGCCACGCCGACCGCATGGCCCTGTTCCACGCAATCCTGGACCAGACCAATGCGTTCTGCTCGCACGCCATCAATCCGCTCACCGCACAGAATCATTCGCTTGGCCCAACCTTCGCCGACCAACCAAGCCAGCGCCTGCGTGCCACCGGCGCAAGGCAGCAAGCCGACACCGGCCTCTGGCAAGGCCAGCTGAGCCTGCCGCTCGGCAATACGAATATCGCAGGCCAGTGCGCACTCCAGACCGCCACCCATGGCATAACCATTGATGGCGGCAATGCTCACCCCGGCAAAGTCGCGAAGGGCCTCAAAAGCAGCCCCGAACAGGCGCGCCATCTCGCGCGCCCGCGCCGCATCGCCGTCGGCAAACATCTTTAGATCGGCACCTGCGGAAAAGAAGCGCTCGCCACGACCAGTCAGCACTAACGCGTAGATATCGGGGTCGGCATTGAGATGGGCCAGCAACTCGGGCAAGCCATGCAGCATGTCCGAGTCCCAGGTATTGGCGGGCGGGTTGTCGATGGTGACCAGCGCCGTATGCCCGGCTTTTTGAACCACCAGCTTATCTGTGCGCGGAACCAGTGCGGTATAGGGTTGCAGTGCATGCTCCATAACGGCCTCCAGCTTGCTCGGTATCTGGTTCCGTTTTAGCACAAAACCTGCTGAGGGGTCAGGCGGGTAGCGCCGGCAAACTCCAGTCGATAGGGGTAAGGCCGTGCTCAACCAGGTAACGGTTGGCGGCAGAGAAATGACCGTTGCCGATGAACCCGCGGTGCGCCGATAGCGGCGAGGGGTGTACCGAGGTCAGCACGCAGTGGCGCTGCCGGTCAATCTGCTCACCCTTGCGCTGGGCGTAGCTGCCCCACAGCAGGAACACACAGTGCTCGCGGCGCGCGTTGATTATCTCTATCACCTTGGAGGTAAAACGCTCCCAGCCACGCTTGGCGTGCGACCCGGCCTGCGCCTGCTCAACCGTCAGCACCGCATTGAGCAGCAGAACGCCCTGCTCCGCCCAGGACTGCAAGCAGCCATGGGGCGGAATGGGGAACCCCAAATCGCGATGAATTTCCTTGAAGATATTCTGCAGCGATGGCGGCGTGCGCACACCGGGCGGCACCGAGAAGCTCAGCCCGTGGGCCTGCCCCGGGCCGTGATAGGGGTCCTGACCGATGATTACCACGCGGACCTGGTCCAGCGCCGTAGAGTTAAGCGCGTTGAAGACCTGCGGCCCTGGCGGAAAGATTGTCTTGCCGGCAGCCTTCTCCTGCTGCAAGAAGCTGCGCAGCTGCTGCATGTACGGCTGTTCAAACTCGCCCTGCAGCTCGCCCAGCCAGCTATCGTCCAGTTGAATTGGCCGCTCACCCACTACTTATTCCTCCAGCGCCGGAACCACCTGATTGACGCACCGCACCACCCGGTCGCGATTATCACGCAGCACGCCGGACAGGCCATTCATGTGGCTAGCGTGCAGCACCAGAATGCCATCCACACACTCAGCCTCGTGCTTGGCCGGATTGCTACGCAGATTACCCGCCTCCTCAGAGCCCACCGTTACCACGCGGTAGTCAGCCAGCTCGAGGCCCTTCTCGGGATTAACGAAATTGAGATAGCCATACAGGTGCAGCACCGCAACGGTCAGCACCACAGTGACGATGGCGGTGAGGATAAGGGGTAGCTTGTTGATTTCCTGCGCTTGCGACATCAGTAACTCCGCTTACAGAATATTGGCGTAGTCGGCTTCGACCCGCTCCAGACTCAGGTTGTTGAGAAAGCCCGAGAAACACATCCAGGCACTCAGGGCGTTGAGATCAGCAAAGGGCGCCGGCAGATAGCGCGGCGGCACCACCAGCCCCTCTTCCACCAGCTGCCCCAGGGTGCGCATGTCTTCCAGCGTGGTCTTGCCACAAAACAGCAGCGGAATTTGCTGCAGCTTGCCTTTACGCACCGCCAGCTGAATGTAGTTGTAGGTGAGGATAAACCCCTTCAGGTAAACCAGATCCTTGGTAAACGGCAGCCCTTCGCTGGAGGAGCCACGGAATACGCGGCTGGCATTGTTGTAGCCGTCGTCGCGCGAGTAGCCTTCATCCCGGTAAAACTGGAAGACATCCAGGAAGTTGCCCCCGGTCTCGGCAATCTGAATCGCCCGAGTGCGATCGGTCAGCTTGCGCAGGCGCGCCGGATAGGAGTTGAAGGTCAGCACCTCCATCAGGATCGCCAGCCCTTCCTGGGTGACCGTAGAAGACGGCGGCCCCTTGGCCAGGAAGGTGCAGATCGGCTGATGCTGGCCGTTCAGACTGGTCGCCACGTGCACCATACCCTCGTGCACGGCAAGAATATTCAGATCCCGTTGATTGAACAGCGCATCAGTGCGGATCTTGATGTAATCCGCGCCAGCAGCGGCATCAGCAACAATACCGTCGGACTCGAATACCCGCACCGCCTGGTCATCCGGAAACGCCTCATTCATGCGCGCCTGGAGAATCTCGACTGCTTCTGGCGCAGCAATGGTCTTGGGCTCTCGGGCCAGGTCAGTACGCGCAATATTCTTCAGCGACTCGCTCAGCGTGATACCCAGGTCGGTCAGGGTCGGATCACCCGCGTGAAAAGCATCAGAGGCCGCGCCGTAGAGCTCTTGCGAGATCAGGCCAAAATCCTGGGTGCCACGCGCCTCCAGCATGCGGATAACCATGCGGTACTCGCGACACATGCGCCGCATAATCTGTCCAACCGGGTTGAAACTCCCCAGCTGGCGAGTGATGTCGCGCTCGATATCCTGAAAAATCTGCCGCCGTTCGGCCGGATCAAAGCTCAGCGGGCGCTGAGCGTAGTAATCCGCCGTCACCTCCGGCAGCGCCTTGCAGCGCTTTTTGAAAAACGCATCGCGAATACCATCGTCCCACTTGATAGCATCCAGCACCCGAATCGGCGCCTGCGCCTCGACAATGCGGTCGGACAGACTGCGGATGACCAGCTGATACTGCTCACTCTGTTTCACGGGGTAGCTCCCTTGGGTCGCAGCTGCAAGCTTCAAGCCGCACGCTATAAGCTGTCCATACAGTCCGTACTCTCGCAGGTTACACGAACCAGCCGATAATCATCATAGCCCTGATACAACTCGCACTGCTTGCCGCTTGTAGCTTGCGGCTTGCAGCTGAAACGGCTTACGCCGTTTCTGGCCGCATGTGCGGGAACAAAATCACATCGCGAATCGACGGCGAGTTGGTCAGCAGCATCACCAGGCGGTCGATACCGATGCCTTCCCCTGCGGTCGGCGGCATGCCGTACTCCAGCGCACGAACAAAGTCGGCATCGTAGTGCATGGCTTCGTCGTCACCGGCGTCCTTCTCCGCTACCTGAGCCAGGAAGCGCTCGGCTTGATCTTCGGCATCGTTAAGCTCCGAGTAGGCATTGGCGATCTCACGGCCACCGATGAACAGCTCAAAGCGATCAGTCACGTTCGGGTTCTGATCGTTACGACGCGCCAGCGGAGACACTTCAAACGGATACTCGGTAATGAAGTGCGGCTGCTCCAGCTTACTCTCGACCAGCTCTTCGAAAATCATCACCTGCAGTTTGCCCAGCCCCTCGTGACCCAGCACCTTGGCGCCGGCTTTCTTGGCGATGACGCGTGCCTTCTCGACATCGTTGAGGTCGGCTTCGGTGATGTCCGGGTTGTACTTGAGGATGGAGTCGTAGACCGACAGACGAACGAAGGGCTCGCCAAAATGGAATACCTTGTCGCCGTAGGGCACGTCGGTGGTGCCGAGTACCGCCTGTGCGAGCTCGCGGAACAGCTCTTCGGTCAGGTCCATGTTGTCGTTGTAGTCCGCGTAGGCCTGATAGAACTCCAACATGGTGAATTCGGGGTTGTGGCGCGTCGAGACACCTTCGTTACGGAAGTTGCGGTTGATCTCGAACACCTTCTCAAAACCGCCGACGACCAGGCGCTTGAGATACAGCTCCGGCGCGATACGCAGGAACATCGCCATATCCAGCGCGTTATGATGGGTTTCAAACGGCTTGGCCGCCGCACCGCCCGGGATGGTCTGCAGCATCGGCGTTTCGACTTCCAGGAAGCCGCGTTCGTTAAGGAAGCGGCGAATGTGGGCGATCACCTGCGAGCGCACACGGAAAGTGTGGCGCGCTTCTTCATTAACGATCAGGTCAACATAGCGCTGACGGTAGCGCTGCTCGGTGTCGGTCAGGCCATGATGCTTGTCTGGCAGCGGACGCAGCGACTTGGTCAGCAGGCGTACGTTTTTCATGTGTACATAAAGATCGCCCTTGCCCGAACGCGCCAGCGTGCCTTCAGCGGCGATGATGTCACCCAGGTCCCAGGTCTTGATCGCTTCCAGCGTCTCGGCCGGCAGGCCCTTGCGGTCAACGTAAACCTGCAAGCGGCCGGAGGTGTCCTGCAGCACCATAAAGGCACCGCGGTTGAGCATGATACGACCGGCAATCTTGACCGGAATGGCCGCTGCTTCCAGCTCTTCCTTGCTCTTGCCCTCATACGCCTTTTGCAGGTCAGCGCACAGGCTGTCGCGGCGGAAGTCGTTGGGGAAGGCGATGCCCTGCTCGCGCGCGGTGGCCAGTTTGGCCTTGCGCTGGGCGATCAGCTGGTTTTCTTCCTCATGTTGGGCTTGCAGGTCTTGTGGCTGGTCGGTCATGTCGGTGAATCCCGGAAAAAATCAATTCGGTTGCCGGCCCGCAACGCGGGCCATGGCAGTGTCTCTTGCGGCGGCTGGTTTAGAGCCCCTTCTTCAGGCTGGCCTCGATGAACTCGTCGAGGTCGCCGTCCAGTACCGCGTTGCAGTTGCTGTTCTCAATGCCAGTGCGCAAATCCTTGATGCGCGACTGGTCGAGCACGTAGGAGCGAATCTGGTGCCCCCAGCCGATATCGGACTTGGTGTCTTCCAGCGCCTGAGCGGCCTCGGTGCGCTTCATCATTTCCAGCTCGTACAACTTGGCACGCAACATCTTCATGGCGTGGTCCTTGTTGGCGTGCTGCGAGCGCTGGTTCTGGCAACTGACCACAGTGTTGGTCGGAATGTGGGTAATCCGTACCGCCGAGTCGGTGGTGTTAACGTGCTGACCACCGGCACCCGATGAACGATAGGTGTCGATACGCAAGTCTGCCGGGTTGATATCAATTTCAATATCGTCGTCAATCTCGGGGGAGGCAAACACCGCCGAGAACGAGGTGTGACGGCGGTTGCCGGAGTCAAACGGGCTCTTGCGCACCAGACGGTGTACGCCAATTTCGGTGCGCAGCCAGCCAAAGGCGTATTCGCCGCGAATGTGCACGGTCGCACTCTTGATACCGGCGACTTCCCCCTCGGACAGTTCGACAATCTCCGCATCAAAGCCGTGCTGGTCCGCCCAGCGCAGGTACATGCGCAGCAAAATGTTGGCCCAGTCCTGGGCTTCGGTACCACCGGAGCCGGCCTGAATGTCCAGATAGCAGTTGTTGGCGTCCATATCGCCGCTGAACATGCGGCGGAACTCGAGCTTCTCAAGCGCCTCTTGCAGGCGCTGCAGCTCGGCTACCACATCATCTACCGCGCCCTGATCACCCTCTTCGGCAGCCATTTCGAGCAGCTCGCTGGCGTCAGCGAGGCCGCCGCTCATTTCATCCAGGGTGCCGACAATCTCGGCCAGCTGGGCACGCTCGCGTCCCAGGTTCTGGGCACGCTCGGGTTCATTCCAGACGCTGGGGTCTTCCAGCTCGCGCTCTACTTCGGTCAGACGATCACGTTTGTGATCGTAGTCAAAGATACCCCCTGATGGTTTCAGAGCGGCTGCGCAGATCTTTGATAGTGTTCAGAATCGGATTGATTTCCATGGTGACGGACCCCGGCAGACAAAAGCCGCCATTGTAGCGGAAATCGGGCGCTGAGTGCAGAGCCGCGCCGCAGGCTCAGGCGCGACTGGCAAAGGCGCGCAGAAACACCAGCGCGCCCACGCCCCAGAGCGCATTGAGCACAAAACCAATGACAAAACGCGGTACAAACTGCTGCCAGTCGAGCCCGTAACCCTTGAGCGGAAAAACCACCAGCAAGGCCACCAGCGTCAGCGCTACGCCGCCGAACAGCGCCGCCTTCAGCCACAGCCACTGCTTGCCCATGCGTGACAGCGCGACCACCAGCACCAGCCCCCAAACGCCACCCCAGAAGGCGGACGACAGCACCGCCGGCACACCAAGGGGTTCGGTAGGGCTCAGGGAGAACGGAGGGAAAGGCACAATACCGGCCGAGTGCAGCAGCCCGAGCGCCGGCTGATGAAAACAGAAAACCGCCAAAAATCCCGCGGCAAAGGCCTGCGCTGCATGTCGCATGACTGTCATCACTCAGTGCCCCCAGTGCATCTTTTACTGCACTATAGCAGGCGCCTGCACCGCCTCCTGCTCGCCCTCTTCAAGCTCTTCAGTGGCCGAGAGGCGCTGCAATACCGGATGGATGGCCAGCGCCGACTGAGGCCGGCTGAACCAGTAACCCTGCACAAACTGGCAGCCCTCGTTATGCAGAAAGTCCATCTGCTCCAGGGTTTCGATACCTTCGGCGATCACGTCCATGTCCAGCCCACGGCCCAGGCCGATAATCGCCCGACTGATGGCTTTCAGGCGTTCGTCAGTGGGCGCTTTGGTGATAAAGCTCTTGTCGACCTTGATGATGTGCAGCGGATAGCGATGCAGGTACCCCAGAGAGGAAAACCCAGTACCGAAGTCATCCAGCGCAATCCGCACCCCCATGCTCTCCAGCTCACGCAGCGTGGCCAGGGTTTCCGGCCCATCGCGCATCAGCAGACTTTCAGTGATCTCCAGCACCAGGCTGGCGGCTGGTAGCGCAGTCTCCTTGAGGATCAGCGCCACCCGCTCGGCAAAGCCGGGCTCCTGCAACTGCCGACTGGACAGATTGACCGAGCAGCGCAGCCCCGCCAGCCCCTGCTGGTGCCACTGATGCACTTGCGTGCAAGCCTGGCGGAGCACCCATTCACCGACAGCGACGATTTCTCCGGACTCCTCCAGCACCGGAATGAACTGATCCGGCGGCACCAGGCGCTCTCCCTGCCACCAACGCAGCAGAGCCTCCACGCCCACCACCTGCGCACGCCCGGCAGACACCTGGACGATGGGCTGGTAGTAAAGCTCAAACTGGTCACGCGACAGGGCTTCGCTCAGGGCATTTTCCAGGTTCAGCCGCTGGGTCGCCTCTTCTTGCAAGCTCTCGTTGTAGAGCGCCAGCTGGCCCTTGCCGAAGGCCTTGGCCCGGTACAGCGCCAGGTCAGCCTCGCGCAGGGCGTCCTGCTCGTTACCGCGCCCGGTCAGCGGCGCCACGCCAATACTGACGCTGACGGCAAGCCGGCGCGACCCTGCAATGATGGGGTATTGCAAGGCGTGCATTATGCGCTTGCTGACCAGCTCGGCATCCAGCGGCTTGGCCATATCGTCCAGCAGCACGACAAACTCATCGCCACCAAAGCGCCCCAGATGGTCGCCGGGCCGCAGGCAGCGCTCGATACGCTTGGCGACCTGAATCAGCACCTGATCCCCGATCTGATGTCCGAGGCTTTCGTTGATCAGCTTGAAGCGATCCAGATCGATAAACAGTACCGCAGCATGCCGCGCCCCGGGTTTGGCCTGCCGCTGCAGCGCCTGACCGAGTAGCTCGCCAACCTGTTGACGGTTCGGTAAGCCGGTCAGCGCATCATGCAGCGCCTGATGCGCCAGCGCCTCTTCGGTCTGCTTGCGCTGGCTGATATCGGTCAGCGAACCGGCGAGCAGATGCTCACCATTCAGGTCCGTCGCCATCACCGCGCGAATCATCACCCAGATCAGACGACCCCAGCTGTCGCGCAGCTCGCACTCGTAATGCAGAAACGGCTGCCGTCCTTCCAGGTGCGCCTGCACCGCCGCCATAAAGCGGCCGCGCTGACTCTCAGGAATCAAGGCAGCCCAGTCATCCAGGGTGCGAGGGGCGCGAGCAGCATCCAGGCCAAGCATGGCCAGCCAGCGCTCGGACAGATGCAGGCTATCTTCCTCTACATGCCACTCCCACAAACCGTCGTTGGCACCACGCACTGCGCGGGCATAGCGATCCTCGCTCGCCTGCAGGGCCTGCTTGTCGGCGGCGATATAGGTATCGGCGGTCAGGGTGATATCGAAGAACGCCGCCTTGAGCAGGCAGCCGTAAAGCTGTTCGGCCAACTTGGGCTCGGCATGCCAGTGCCGGCCAATCGCCTTGTGCATGAAGTCGAGATAGAAGTGAAAGGCCGACAGATACCATTTCAGATCAACGCCGAGACGCTCGTGGGTCAGGCCGACCAGCACCCGCAGGCGCACGTACTGCATATCGTAGGGGCCGCGCAGCAATTGTCGAAAATAGGCCTGCTGCTGGCCCTTGAGGCGCTGCATCCGGCCAGGCTCGGCGAGCACCGCAGCGCTGCCCTCAAAGTGGCTCAAATGAACAAATAGCGCGTCGATGCAATCGGCGTGCAACCGATCCAGCGTCGGCAAATGAGCAGCCAGACAGGCAAACTCCGGTTCACCAATCAACAGCAAGCGCAGGCGCTCACGCACCTCGTTCGGGTTCAGTCCAAGCTGACGCTGCATATTGAGCAACTGCTGTTTTAAATCCGGCACTGCCAGCCCCCCAGACAGGCCGAACAGTGCCGGCCCAAATGTGATTCAATCTACATTCTTGTATCAGGCATCAGAAACCAAAGTGCCATCAAGGTCAATCCCCGCCACCCGAATGGGCTAACGAAGTGCCCCTGAGTTGTACAACGGCCGCATTGCGGTTTGATGGCGCTCGGCCTGGTACTGGGCTAGCCGGCAGGGGGAGCCTCAGGCGCTCAACCGCGCTCCAGGTGCCGTACCATCAGCTGCAGACTGCGGCGGCCACGGAACTCGTTGATATCCAGCGTATAGGCCAAAAGCACGTGGCGCACGCTCGGGTCCGGCCAGAGCTGCGGATCGATATTGAAGGCAATGGCATCGTACACCTCGGGGCTGCCAGCGGCGCGCAGCAGCATCTTCAGGTGGCGCTCACCCACCAGCCGTTGCTGCACCAGCTCAAACTCGCCATGGAACAACGGCTCTGGGAAGTGCTGCCCCCAGGGGCCGGCTTCGCGCAGCGATGCCGCCATATCCAGGGACAGCTCGGCAACCTCAAGCTGCCCGTCCGACAACAACCGCCCGGTCAGGTCTGCCGGTTGCAGCTGACGCCGCACCTCGGCATCGAAAGCCGCGGCAAAGGCCGGAAAATCCGTCTCGCGCAGAGACATGCCCGCCGCCATGGCGTGGCCGCCGAACTTGCTGATCAGCTCCGGGTGCTGGGCCGCAACGGCGTCCAGCGCGTCCCGGATATGCAGGCCCGGTATCGAGCGGGCCGAGCCCTTTATCATGCCCTCTCCGGCATCGGCAAAGGCAATCACCGGGCGGTGAAAGCGATCCTTCAGGCGCGAAGCGAGAATGCCGATAACGCCCTGGTGCCACTCGGCATCGAACAGGCACAGACCAAAGGGCAGGTCCTGCTCGTCGAGCTGCATGGCCTCCAGGGTTTTCAGCGCCTGCTGCTGCATATCGCGCTCGATGGCCTTGCGGTCGCGATTCAGGCCATCCAGCTCACGCGCCATATCCAGCGCCAGCCCCTCGTCCTCGGTCAACAGGCACTCGATACCCAGGCTGATATCGTCCAGGCGCCCCGCCGCGTTCAGACGCGGACCAACAATAAAGCCCAGATCGGTTGACACCAGACGCTCGCGCGGTCTGCCGGCAACCTCAAGCAGCGCACGAATACCGGGACGGCAGCGGCCTGCCCGAATACGCGCCAGCCCCTGGTGCACCATAATGCGATTGTTGGCATCCAGCGGCACCACGTCGGCCACGGTGCCCAACGCCACCAGATCCAGCAACTCGGCCAAATTGGGTTCGGCCCGGCCGGTTTCGGCAAACCAGCCGCTCTCACGCAGCGCTGCTCGCAGCGCCAGCATGACGTAGAAAATGACCCCCACGCCCGCCATCGCCTTGCTTGGAAAATCGCAGCCCGGCTGGCTGGGGTTGACGATGGCGTTGGCCTCGGGGAGTTGCGCACCCGGCAAATGGTGGTCGGTAACCACCACCTGCAGGCCGGCAGCCCTGGCCGCCGCTACGCCTTCAATACTGGAGATGCCGTTATCCACGGTCACCAGCACGTCCGGGCGACGGGTCAGCGCTACCTCGACAATCTCTGGCGTCAGCCCGTAGCCGTACTCAAAACGGTTGGGTACCAGGTAATCCACCTGCGCCGCCCCCAGCTGTCGCAGGGCCAGCACGGCAACGCTGCTGGCGGTGGCGCCATCGGCATCAAAGTCGCCCACGATCAGTATCGAGCGCCGCTCGCGCAGCGCTGATTCCAGCACCGCAACCGCCTGCGCAATGCCGCGCAGCCCAATGTAGGGCAGCAATGCCTGCAAGCGGCGATCCAGCTCGGCCTCACTGAGCACACCACGGGCGGCGTAAAGCCGACTGAGCAGTGGCGGCAGCTCCCCGAGCGCCGGCAACACCTCAGGCAACGGGCGGGTTTCGATGCGCATCAGCGCTGCCCCTGCAGCCACTCCAGGGTCAGCTCGTGCTGCTGATCACCGTCACTGACATAAAGCACGCCGTCGCTGATCATCACGCCCCAATCGATGCTGCGCGGCAGATCAGTCGCGAGCGCCTGCAACGGCTCTTCAGCAAGCGCCGCCACATTCAGGTTGCTCAGAGTTGCGGCTGCTGACAGTTGCTTGTTCTGCCAGACCCGGGTACTGCCGTACACCAGCACGGACACTTTCTGGGCGCGACGCGAGCACCAAGTCATACGCTCGGCATCCGGCTGACCGACCTCGATCCAGTGCTCGACGCGGTCATCCAGGGTCTTGAGCCACAACGCAGGCTCATCGACATCCGAGAGCCCGCGGCCAAATGCCAGGCGCTCCTGATACCACAGCGCATAGGCCAGCAAGCGTACCGCCAGCCGCTCCTCGGTCTCCGACGGATGGCGGGCAACGGTCATGCGTACCGTCTCATACACACCCAGATCGGTATCGGTAATGTTCAGCTGAACCTTATAGGGAGTTGCCTGCAGTGCCATGAGAAAAGTCCTGTGGGAAGCCGGGCGGCAGTGTAACGCATCCACCGCATCGACGCAGAACCGGTCACACCGCGAAACGCTGCCAGAGGTCTTCGAACTCGCGTACGTAGTCGGCAACCAGCGGCGCATGGTCGATCACCAACAGATTCTCCTGATTGTAATCACTGGCGCTGCGCGTCCAATTGAAGCTGCCGTTAAGCAGAACCCGATCATCAAACAGGGCGAACTTGTGGTGCATATGATACGGACCGGGATCGACCCGCAGGGGAATGCCCTCATCACGCAGCATGGCGATATCGCTGCCCATGTCGTGCTGCTTCTCATGGTCGCTGATGATCCGCACCTTGACCCCGCGCTGATGGCAGGCCAGCACCGCGCGGCTGAGACGGTCATCGGAAATGGTAAAGACACAGATACTCAGGCTGTCACGCACCTGATTGCACAAGTCCAGAATCCGTCGCCGGCAGCTCTCGCCCGGGCTGAAGTGGGCGCTGGCCACCTGCACATCGTTGACCTGCGAGGCATCCAGCGTCTTCACCACCTGCTCAAGCCATTTCAGCGCCGGCATGACGTTCTCCGGCTCTGCCGCAAGCTCACGCACCAGTGCAAAGGCGCGATTTCGCAAAAAGCGGATGCGGTCAGGCTCAAGCCCACCACCCAGCTCACGCAGCTCAACCCGCTCGTCGTTGCTCAGACGCAAATCGGCCACGCTGTCGCGCAGCACCTGGTCAAGTTGTTGAAAGTCCATCATGGCTTGCTGTCATCCTGGTCATCTAGGGTCACGACCTTCAGTTGCCGCACAATGTCGAGCAGCCGGGTCTGTGCTTCCCGCCCGGCCACGACCTGACGGTCCATTACATCGGCCAGCGGCGTTACGGTTGCGCGCATGCTGTCCGACAGCCCGTCGAGCATCTGTTGAATCAACTGCTGGGGCGGCATCACGACACGCACCTTGGGGCTCAGCTTGTGCAGTGACTGCAACGCGGCGAGCAGCTCATCCCAGGGCACAGCCACCTCCGGCTGGCCAGAACCGGCCAAGGCGCGCACGCTCTGCACCAGATCGTTGAGCTGACCGACCACGCGCTTGCCCACATCCGCGTCATCACCGCCCATGGCGCGATTGCGTAGAAAGTCCGCCTTAATCTGCTCCCAGCGCTGGGCACGTTCTGCATTCAGCGTGCCGCGCAACTCGGCCAGCTTGAGCAGGTTTTCCTCGGCTCCGGTGGTCAGCAGCTGCGACTCGCCCTGGTAGTGATCATCGACCAGTTGCTGCAACTCCTGCTCGTTCATGACGGCCGACACCTTCTCCGCCAGCTTGTTCATGTTGCGATAACTGCCCTGCAACTTGAACGGCGGCTCGGTGCGATAGCGATCATCCTGCGCGGCGCTGGCGATGTACTGCTGGTTGACCCGCAGCACCACGTCACGCAACTGCATCATGCGCTGCAGGGTGGCAACCATGTCGTTGATCTCGGCCGCGCTGTAGTCGTAACTCAGTTCATTGGCAGAGAATGGCTTGCCTTCGGCCTTGGCCACCAACCGGTACAGATCATTCAGGTCGCGACCAGCCAGGGGCGCAAGCACAGCGTTTGAAGTCAGACTGTTTTCGATGTAGCTCAGCGCGAACACATCGTTCATGCCCGCCAAGGTGTCGCCGAGGTTATAAATGTCGGCACGGTTGGCCAGCATGTCCGGAATGCGGAACACCTCACCGGACTCGGTGTAGGGGTTACCGGCCATGACAACGGCAAACTTGCGACCGCGCATGTCATAAGTGCGCGTGCGCCCCTTCCAGACGCCTTCAATGCGGCGGGTGCCGTCGCACAGCGAGATGAATTTCTGCAGAAACTCCGGATGGGTGTGCTGGATGTCATCGACATACAGCATGACATTGTTGCCCATCTCCAGCGCCAGATTGAGCTTGACCAGCTCCTGCGCCGCGGTCGCATCCGGTGCCTGCGCCGGATCCAGCGAGCGCACCTCGTGCCCCAGCGCCGGCCCGTTGATCTTCATGAACACCAGGCCCAGCGCGTGCGCCACATATTCCATCAGGGTGGTTTTGCCGTAACCGGGCGGGGAAATCAGCATCAGCAGACCGTTCAGGTCCGAACGCCGCCCCTCACCCACGGTACCCATCTGCTTGGCCAGGTTGTCGCCGATAACGCCCAGATACACATCGTTGATCAGGCGGTTACGCACAAAGGAGGTGAGCGGGCGCGGCTTGAACTCAGCCAGACGCAACGTCTTGCGCTGCTCATCGAGCAACTGCTGGCGCAACTGCTGATAGCGCTCCAGCCCCGGCTGAAAATCCTGCCGGTGCTGACGCAAGCGGCTGAAGAACTCGTCCACCGCCAGCGTCAGCGCGCCGTCCTGCACGCGTGGGTGCTGCCCCAGCAGGCCGGACACCGCAAAGCGCAGATCAACCTCGACAACGGTCACCGGAACCTGCGGCTGCAGCAGACACAAGGCAACCGCCTCGGGCACGTATCGACGCAGCGGAGCAAAGGCCTCCTGCTCGCACAGACCGCTAAACCAGTGCTGCAAGAATTGCCACTGCTGCCCCGGCGCCCCGGCAAGCCGCTCAACCGACTGCATGCAGCTGTCCCACAGACCGAGTGGCGCCAGATGCTCCTGCAGCCCGACACACAGTTGCTGGGCATAACGGCTGACCTGCCAGACCGGCTGCGGCTCGGCCAGCCACTCGACCAACCAGGCCGCTGCGGCTTCCAGCGTCCTGCTGTCGGCCTCGATCAATCGCTCTTGCAGCCAATCAACAAGACGGGACTGCACCTCACCCTGCAGTTGCAGCAGCGCATCGGCACGCCCGAACAGCTGCTGAATCTGCAACACGGCGGCAGCCCGTTCAGCCCAACCGGACACCGCCTGCGTATCGGCACTCTGCCCCCAGAACAGCATTGCCAGCGCCCGTGCCTGCGGATCAAACCGTAGCAGGCCGGCACTGGCGAGCAGTGGCAACAGCTGCGCCAGAATCAGCGCCGCGTCGTGATCGTGAATACCCTTCTCGTAACCCTCGCGATAGCGCGGCGTCGCGATCTCGCGCAGCGTGCGCACCAGTTGCTCCGGCTCAAGCAACTGCTGATGCAGCAGCTCCATGCTCAAGCCCGCCTCTGCCCGCTGGGCCAGCGCGATAACCTCACCGGCGAGGTACTCGGCGCGATAGAGCTGCGGCGACTCGGACAGCAGGCCGCCATCCCAGTAGTCACGCAGGGCGTCCAGCTCGTCGTTGACCAAGGGTTCAAAATAGTCGGTGCCCGTCAGGTGCAAGCTCAGCGAGTCACCACGGGGCAGCAGGGTCAGGTCGAGTTCCTGGGCATTGACGCTGAAGCGGTGACGCGGCCCCAACCGGATGACATTGCCGCCACCTTCGAACAGTTCACGCTTGTCGCGCAGACCACGCACTGCCTGATCCCGCGCGCCCTTGAGCCGCGCCTCAATGTCATCAGCCTTGACGTTGTCGTGCAGCGCGCGCAGCCGTTCGATCAGTTCACGCAGCTTGAGAATCAGCGGGTCGGTGGCAAAAAAGGCGTTCAGCAAATCCGGCTCGGTCAGCCGACCGGTGCGCCGTGGCAAGCTGTCGATGATGCGTACCGCCGCGTCCTGCAGCCCCTGGGCACGGCGCTGGCGCTCATCCAGCAAGCGCTGGCGATGGGCTTCAAAGGTCTCAAGCAACTCTTCGCGCTTATCGAGGATGTCACTGAGAAACGCCTCGTGCCCGCCAAACTGGCTTTCCAGCTCTTCGAGCTGCACCAGCAGGCGCGACAGCTGCTCATCGCAGCTCTCCGGATCCTGCGCCAGCGCCAATGCGTTGGTAATGGCCTGGCTGAACAGCTTGAACTGGGCGCCGAATTGCGCGACCTGCTCGGCCGAGCCCAGCGACTTGCGCCGCAACTCGGCCCGCGCCTTAGACTGGTTGAGCTTGGCATACAGCTCGGAGATGGCCTCAACCACGCGGGTGCGCTGGGTAGCGTCATCAATGCGCAGCGACGCCATCAGCTCGGACAGCATGTCCAGCCCCGCCGCCATCGCGGTCAGTTGCTCCAGCGGTTCAGCCAGCTGGGTGACCGTTTCAGCCTGCTCGGCGCTCGCATCCAGCTCCTGCAGCTGATGGTGATAGGGCGCCAGCGCCTGCTCGCCGGCGAGAAAACTGGACACCTCAGCTGCCAGCCGCTCGTGCTCGGCCAGCAGCTGCGCTTCCATCTCGTCGATCTGCTCGACATTGATGTGGCGGTACTCGCGAATGGTAAGCAGCTTGCCGCGTTGGGCGTTGAGCGCCCCCAGGGCATCAACGTAAGCCTGAACATCAGTAAACTCTTGCACCGACAGGCCTGACATCAGCTCCTGCTGACGCGTCTGCGCCTCCGTCATGGCCCGTGCTGATTGCTGCCGAATGCTCTCGACCTTCTCAAACTCGTCCAGCACCATGGCCGCGCTGGAGGATATCTGCCGCAGCAAAGGAGCAACGCCGCCACAGGCCTCATCACTGAGCCAATAATAGGCATCGAACAGGCGTTGGGTTTCCTGGCACAACAGCGCGTAACGCTGCAATGAGACCTCATTGCTGTCGATCTCACGCGCCAGGTTCAGCAGGTCAGAAACACCGCGCACCAGCTCGGCGTTACCTATGCGTCCAAAGAAACCGCCGCGTAGCGGCTGAGCGGCGGCGTGCTCGTCGGTATAAAAAGGCGTCTGCCAGACCTGCATCGGGTGAATGCGCGTCGGCTCATCGCCTTCGGCAGAAAAGATCACCATGCGCCCATCAGCCAGCCGCGCATGCCCGTGGCCAAATTGCGGGCTCTGCAATTCACGACTGATCAGGTTGTAGGTAAATAGCGCCGAACGGCCCTGCTCCGGGTGATAGAAAACGTACTGCACATCCTCGCCGTTGGGCGAGCGGACAGAGCGCTTGAAGCGCATGCCGTCCATGGGCTGATCAAAGGTGCGGTACTCGCCACTTTGCAGATAGCAGCCGCCAGGGAAAATGATGCCGTGATCTTCCGGCAACTGCACGCAGGCCTGTCCAATCGCATCGATGCGCTGCACCTTGCGCGTCAGGGTATTGAATACCAGATACCGCCACTGCTCCTCGCGGTACGGCAGCACCTTCAGCAGAATCAGCGAGCCCAGGTGGGCGTACTCAATCTGTACATCATTAAGCGACTGGGTCTTGTCGGCGACCGGCTCGCGGTAGATACCCAGGCCGTCCTCGGTGTTGTTCTCCACCTTAACGGTCAGATCACCACCCAGGGTATCGACAAACAGGGTATCGAGAATATTGAAATGCGAGTGCCGGCCCTGCACCACAGCGTCACGGCCGGCAGCAGTCCACTCGAAATCAAAGGGCCGCGGCAACTGGATATCGCGCTCACCGCGATTATCGATGTAGCGCACCTGACTGCCGTCAGCGGACACCGACCAGCGGAAGACCCGCACATCGCTGATCCGCTCGCCAATCTGAAAGGCCGCGAGCAGCTTGCCTTCGCGCACGCTCAGTTGCAGCAGCCGCGTGTTCTTGTAGTAACGATAAAGCTCGTCAAAGTCGTTGACGAAGCTGGCCTCGGCCAGAAAGCTGCCAGCCGGATCAACAGGCTGGGCGTCGTATTCGCCATCCTGCTGCACTAGCCGATAAAGGGAGAAAACGTCCTGTACTCGGGTTTCCTGCTTGAGCCCGATAAACACGTTGTAGCCGAACAGCATCAGCCCGCCGACCTGGGCGATATCGCGTGCGATGCAGTTGTTCTCGGTGCGCACGCGCGTGCGACCAATCACCTCGATCGGCTGACTGCCGAATTCCTGCTGCCGCTGGGCATTCAGCGCCTCGGCCAGACCGGCCAGTTGCCGGCCCTGCTCCAGCAGCCGCTTGTGCAGTACCTCGTAGGCACCACCTTCAGCTACAGCCCGATCAACCAGGCCCTGTGCCTGATCTTCGCCTGCTGACTCTGACATCCTCGTCATTCCCGAATTGGCTTAGCAATGCAACGCCCCGGCCGTGCCGGGGCGTCAAGCGGTAAGGTGTATCAGGCGTCTGCGCTGCCCTTGTTGGCCACGTTCGGCATATCGCTGTTGCCGCGGCCGGCCAGCAGCCGTTGCAGCACGTCCTGCACCACCGGGCTCTTGCCGACCACACCTTCAATGGCCTTGCCAACCGACAGCGACTTGGCAAAGGAGTTGAAGAAGTCACCCTCCCCGCCCACGATCTCGATATTGGCCTTGCCGAGTGCTGTCGACAGCACCTCTGCCTGATCCCGCGCAATGTCCTTGTTGGCGGCGATGGCGGCCATGGCTTCTTCGAAGCTCTTCTCAAGCTGCATGCGGAATTCTTCGTGCTGACGAGCATCGGCGCTGAGTGCATCGAGTGCGGAGAACTTTTTGCCCAGACCTTCGGCTTCGGCGTTGAGACGCTCCAGCAATACTTCGGCCTCGACCAGTCCCTGATCCTTGGCAGCACGCGCCTTGGCCACACCAAGCTGCTCTTCGCCGCGCGCTTGGGCGGTGAGTTTTTCTTCCAGCACCTTGGCTTCTGCCAGGCCTTCTTTCTCCTTGGCAGCCGCCTGCGCCTCGATCACCCGCGCCTGCGCCAGCCCCTGCTCCTGCTCGCCCTTGGCCTGAGCAATCAATTGCTCGGACTGAATACGCGCCTCGGCCAGACCTTCCTTCTCTTTGGCTGCAGCGGTAACTTCGCGCACACGGGCCGCAGCCAGACCATTGGCCGCAGCTTCTGCCTGCGTACCTTCGGCGCGCTTCTTGGCCGCCTCGGACTGCTTGGCAGCCGCTTCCAGCTCGGCCTGGGCCAGATTGTTCATCTCGACCGCCTTGTGGCGAGACTTGGTTTCATCGGCCTCGGCCTGCTTGACCTGCCTTACCAGTTCCTGTTCGGCCTCAGCCTGTGCATTGAGCACCTGAACCTGCTTCTGGCGATCGGCCTCGGCGACTTCGCGTACTTCCTTGATGCGCTCTTCTTCCTGCGCCACGGTTTTCTCGACCGCAACACGCTCACGAATCACGCCGGCAATATTCTTGCGCTCTTCCTCCAGCGCCTTCTCTTTCTCGATGCGCTGCAGCTCGACTTCACGCTCACGGGCAACCACTTCCAGATCACGCGCCCGGGTGACCTTCTCGACCTCAATCACCACAGCGCGCTGACGATTCTGCTGAGCCACCTCGACTTCGCGGTGGTGGTTCTCGCTGCGAATGTCCAGATCCTGCTGAGTCTGAATACGCGCCTGTTCGGCCTTGAGGCGCTCCTCTTCCTGCACCTTGACGGTTTCGGCCTGTTCACGCGCCCGGATAGTTTCGATTTCACGCTCCTGGCGCGCCTCGGCATCCGCCTGTTGGCGCTCCAGTGCCAGCGTCGCTTCGCGGGTCTCGACGTTCTTCTTCATGATCGCGAGCTCTTCGTTACGCTCCAGCTCGTTGGTGATCACGTTCTGGGTCGCGGTCAGCTCGGTAATCTTGCGAATACCCTGGGAATCAAGAATGTTGGTGGGGTCGAGCGAGGTGCGTGGTGTTTGCTCAAGGTAGTCAATCGCAACGTCTTCAAGCACATAGCCGTTGAGGTCGTTGCCGATGACCTCGATGATGCGGTCACGGAAGTTCTGGCGCTCTTCAAACAGGCTGACAAACTCGAATTTTTTACCGACCGTTTTCAGCGCCTCTGAGAATTTGGCGTTGAACAACTCATTGACCGCAGTGCGATCAGAGGCGCGATCCACCCCGATCGCCTTGGCCACCTTGAGTACGTCCTGCTGGGTCTCGTTTACCCGCAGGTAGAAGGCGACCGTAATGTCAGCACGCAGATTGTCCTGACAGATAAGCCCGTCCTTGCCGCGCCGATCCACTTCGAGCGTCAGCAGGGAGATTTTCATGAACTCTTTCTTGTAGATCACCGGATAAACCAGCGCCCCGGTGAAGTGCACCTTGGGGGTAGAGCTCATGTCGTTCACGATCAACGCCGTGCCCTGGGGCACCTTGATGTAGAACGCATTGAAAAGGACAAAAAAACCGACGATCAGCAGAAAGACAATACCAACCCCGATCAGGAAGGGCATTACCATGGACATACTCATTACGCTCAAACTCCTTTGCAGCGCGACACAGCACCGGAACAGTGCCGCCTCGCACTATTTCCCGTTAAATTCGTCTTCACCGATAACCCGATAGGCGTGCTCTGCCTCCAGGTATTCCAGCAGGACCAGACGGTCGCCGCGCTTGAACCCCAGCGCCGGGTCCGCGCGTACACGCAGGATCAGCCCCGCACCGCCGTCTTCCATCACCGCCTCGCCCAGTCGATCACTGACCAGCGGCGAGCGCACCACGACCACCTGCCCCAGCAACGAGCGCGTGGTCGAGCCCAGCGCCTTGCGAAACAACGGCCGTAATGGCGCCACCACCAGCCGGGTGACAGGCACCGCCACCACCAGCGCCAGCACGATGACCACCAATCCGAGGGGATAACGCAGCAAGCCCAGCGGCAGCCACCCCAGCAACAACAGCTGGGTGAAGTAACTGGCCAGCCAGGCAAAGAACACCAGCACCGTCAGCACCAGGGTGACCGGGACGTCATGCAGCCCCAACTTCATCAGCAGGCCGCCGAGGCCTTCGGCATTGGACGGATCGTCCATGCCGCCGTCACCACCGGTGTCCAGCACGTCAACATCCACTGCGCCCAGCGCCACCGTCAGCCAGTACAGCATGGCCACGCACAGCATGAAGCTGAACAACACTACCGGAAACGTCAGCGACGTCTGAAAGAAAAGCTCCATCCCGATCCCCCTCCCTGACCGCTCACAGCACCTAGCTGTCGGAGCGCTGCTTCAAACGCTCAAGCACACTGTCTGCGCTGCCGGAGGCCGGCGTAATGCCCGCCGCCCGCAGTTTCTCTTCAAGCGCCTGGTCGGGGCTGCCCTCAACCGCCAGCTCGGCTGCAGCCTCCATGCGCGCGCCACGCTCGGCCTGCTTCTGCTTGATACGCTCCAGCGATTCCAGCGCGGTGTGCATCTTGGCCTGAGACCCGCCGTAACGCTGCGATACCGCAAGCTGCGCCTTCTGCACGCTTTCAGTCGCCTTGACCACATCAACCTGTTGCTTCAAGCGCTTGATATTGCCTTCGGCCTGCTGCACCGCCTGACGCAGATTGGCCACGCTGGTGGCGTAGGCCTCGGCCTGTTCGGACTCCAGCTTTGCCTCGTTTTCCAGGCCCGCGATCTTCTCGGCAACTTCGCGCGCCAGCGTCTCGTTACCGGACTCCAGCGCCTTCAGCGCGTACTGCTCGTACTCGGCGATGCGCGCCGAAACTTTACTCAGCTTTTCCGCTGCCAGCTTCTGTTTGGCCATGATATTGGCCAGCGCCTCGCGGGACCGGTGCAACTCGGCATCGGCGTCGCGGATTTCCTGATCGAGGATACGCAGCGCCTGGCTATCGACCAGCGCCTCACCCGCCTCATGGGCACCACCGCGCATTGCAGTCAGCAATTTGCTCCACACGTTCATCAGCTTTCTCCTTATCAGGCTGGCATCGCCAGATGATTCTCGTAGGCCTCGGTGGCCTTGATCACGTTATCGGCCAGCAGCTCGATCTCGAACACCACGTCAGACAGGGCCGAGCCAGAACTCAAGGCGCCAAACATGGTGTAGCAATCGGTGCCGTCGGCCAGGCGCTCAAGGCCGATACTCGACAGCGGAAAGAGCTTGTGGGTGCGCAGCACCTCTTCGTTGAACTTAGTCAGATCACGCACGTCACTCACCGGCCACAACAGGGCTTCAACGATGATCTGCTCGCCAAACACGGCAATGAACAGCGGCAAATCACCGTATTCGTGCATGGTGACGTGCAAGCTGGCTTCACTGCCGTCAATTAGCTCCACACTGGCGCGCTTGCCCTGAAACAACTCGGTACCAACCAAGGCCTTATGCAACGCCGTGGCACTCCAAACCTGCTGCATGCTCATGTCTATCTCCTTCTCCATTGCGTCCAGCTGGGCCATCGGCTGGCGCAGCTTTCGTTCTACTGCCATGAGCGCAGAGGCATGCTCGGGCAATATCCAGACTTCCTTCTTGACCAACCCCTGCTCACGCAAGCGCTGGCGATAAAGTCGTTGATAGTAGGCAGATGATTTCTTTTCCATGAAGCGAGACTAGTTCATCACATGTAACAAAGCAATGAATTACATGTAATGATTTTCAGAGCGCTATTGAGGCCGCACCGGAATCGACAAAACAGCCGGCGCAAACAGGCATTACCAGAGGGACGGATCAATAAAAGGAGGGCGCTTCCATGCAGCACGAGAGAGGCGCGATCCGTGCACCAGCTATTTAACTACAGCAGCCATGGGCGCGTCTGACAAAGAAGAGTCTACTCGCGCACAGTTCGGCGTTTTCAGGAGGGGGATTGCGGAAAGCGGAACAGCATCGGCACCAAGTGGAGAATAATCAGCGCCAGAGCCGCGCAGAGCAGCCCGGTTGCCTGGTGCCCCAGGCCAATGGTGACGCCAATCGCCGCCGTCAGCCAGATACCGGCGGCAGTGGTCAGCCCTTTGACCTGATTGGCGGCATCGCCCTTGAGAATAGTGCCCGCCCCAAGAAAGCCAACGCCGGCAACCACGCCCTGAATCACCCGACTCATGGCGTCATCCAGCGCCCCGGCCACATCCGGCACCAGCACAAACAGCGCAGCGCCAAGGCATACCAGCATGTGGGTACGCACACCGGCAGCCTTGCCCTGGCGCTCGCGCTCCAGGCCCAGCACGCCACCCAGCAGCGCCGCCAGCAACAGCCGCAGGGTGACGCGCGTGCCCTGCTCAATGTCAGTCAGATCGGAAAACTCGTCGGCCAGCGTACTGCTGACGATACGCATCACCTGTTCCATGTCCGCCATGGCGCTCTCCTGTTCCTGGGGAAGCTTACTAGCTTGTGAGTGCCCTGCGCGCCGGTGGTTCATTCCGCAACATCAGATAGCCACTAGCCACCTCAGGCGCGCTATACTGCGATAAAGCGTTCTCGTACGATGATCCAATGACCCTCTTGCTTACCGCCATACTCCTGATAGCGCTGTCGCTCGCCTGCGGCGCTGTATGGCGCAGCAGGCGACAGGCAGCCACCTTCAAGGCACTACTAAAACTATCCCCAAACGGTCTGCTGCTGCTTGACCGCCAGCAGCGCATCGTCTGGCACAACCCGGCTGCTGCCCGCCTGCTTGGCCAGCCCCGCCAGCATCTGCCCGGCCACCTGCCACTCGCCCACTGGCTACCGTCCCTGCGCAGCCTGCCCGCCCCGATGGAACGCATTGAGTTGGTTCTAGCTGCCGAGGATGGGCCGCGCCAGCAGGATCTCACCCGCCTGTCCGATATCAACGGTCAAACGGTCATCCTGCTGCACCCGGAGACCGACCTGCAATCCAGCACCGAGGCTATGGAGCGCTTCAAGCGCAGCCAGTACTTTGCGCAGATCGGCACCTGGGACTGGCATATCGGCACCGACCAGCTGTATTGGTCCGAAGCGATTTACGGCATGTTCGGTTACAAGCCTGGCGAGATCACACCCAGCTACAGCCTGTTCTGCAACAGCGTTCACCCCGACGATCGCGAACATGTACTTGAAGGCGAACTGCGCTGTATCGAGACCGGCGAGAACCACGACGAGGAATATCGCGTCATCTGGCCCGACGGCAGCGTGCACTGGGTAAGAGAGACCGGCAACGTGGTCAAGAACGAACAAGGCGAGCCGGTCAGAATGATGGGGATCGTCCGCGATATCACCAACGAGAAGCGCTCGGCCAACGAGCTGCGCAAGCTCGCCCACCGCGACCCGCTGACCGGCCTGCCCAACCGGCTGATGCTGGAACAGCAGCTCGGTGCAGCAATCCCTCGCGCCCGCACGCAAGACCAGCGCCTGGCGCTGGTGTTCATTGATCTCAACCGTTTCAAGTCAATCAACGACCAGTACGGCCACGCCACCGGTGACAGCGTCCTTATGGAGGTAGCCAAGCGGCTGCGCAGCGCCGTGCGCAACAGTGACATGGTGGCGCGACTGGGCGGCGATGAGTTTGTCGTGCTCTTTGAGGGGCTGCCACGCAGCAACGCAGTGGAGGCCGAGGCTCAGCGCATCAGCGAGCAACTATTCACCGCCCTCACACCGCCGATGCTGCTGCAAGAGGGAGAGTTCCATATCGGGGCGAGCCTGGGCGTTGCGGTGTTCCCAGACCATGCCGTCACCATGGACAAGCTCATCCACGCCGCCGACCTGGCGATGTACGCCGCCAAGCGCAGCGGCAACAACCAGTATCGGCTGGGTGATGACCTGCACACGCAGGCGCAGTTGCTGCAGTCGACCAAGCACTGAGCGACGATTGACCGTCAGGCCCGTGAGCGCAAACGACCAATCAGGGTAATCACGCCCAGAATCACCGCGCCGGCGACAATGCCGAACAGCGCATTCAGCAGGGTTGGCGTCAGGCCGCCCAGCACCGTCCCCACCCAGGGCCAGGTATCGACCTGAGCTGCACTGGCCTCGATCCAGTGATGCACCACCGCCAGGCCGTGGCTGAGAATACCGCCACCCACCATGAACATGGCTGCAGTGCCAACCACCGAGAGGGTTTTCATCAACAAGGGTGCGCCTGCCAGAATGGCACGCCCGGCAGCCTGAGCAGCGGCGCTTGTACGTCGAGTCAGCGCCAGTCCGCCGTCGTCCAGTTTGACGATGCCGGCCACCAGCCCATAGACACCGAGGGTCATCACCAGCGCAATACCGCTGACCACCAGCACCCGGGTGAGAAACTCTGCCTCGGCGACGGTACCCAGGGTGATCGCAATAATTTCCGCCGACAGTACAAGATCCGTACGGATAGCACCGGCGATCTTGCGCTTCTCCCGCGCAACCATATCGATCTGGCTGTCATTCAACGCCTTTACCGTCTCCTGGTGCTCGGCTTTAACGTCGTGCAGAAAGCGGTGCGCGAGCTTTTCGGCCCCTTCGTAACAGAGAAAGGCACCGCCCAGCATCAGTATCGGCGTGATAGCCCAAGGCGCGATGGCGCTGATCAGCAGCGCCGCCGGCACCAAAATCAGCTTGTTGCGCAGCGAGCCCTTGGCGACAGCCCACACCACCGGCAGCTCGCGCTCAGCGCGTACCCCGGTGACCTGCTGGGCGTTCAACGCCAGATCGTCCCCCAATACCCCTGCGGTCTTTTTCGCCGCAATCTTGGTCATAACCGACACGTCATCAAGCACTGACGCAATATCATCAAGCAAAACGAGCAAACTGGTAGCCAAGCAACACTCCATATCGGTTGGTTTAACGACGCACGGCCACAGCAGCGACCGCACCGTAATACTGACCCAGCTGACAGCAAATGGGTTCAAGTAGACGCCTGAGCTGCCGATGCATACCTATAAGAAAGCATCCTTGATGCCTCCACCAGCGCAAGCACGAGACCACCATGTTCGGATCCAGCATCAAAGCAGAGCTTCGACACAGCCAGCAATTAGCCGCCAGCCAATCTCGCATACTCGACGCCATCCGGCAAAACCTTGCATGGATCGAGTTCACCCGAGATGGTGAGATTCTCGACGCCAACCAGGCGTTTCTCAACGTTGTTGGCTACAGCCTGGACGAGGCGCGTGGTCAGCATCACAGCCTGTTCTGCACCCCAGAGGTGACCGCAGGCGCCGACTATCGCCGATTCTGGCAACGGCTCAGCAGTGGCGAGTCATTCACGGACCGCTTCGCGCGGATCGACAAAAGCGGCCGCAAGATCTGGATGGAAGCCAGCTACATACCCGTGACCGATGCGACCGGGGCGGTGGCTCGCGTGCTCAAGCTGGCCTTCGACATCACCCGTGAGGTAGAGGCAGAGCAACAGCACCAGAGTCTGCTCAATGCCATCAATCGCTCCATGGCAGTCATCGAATTCACCCTGGCTGGCGACATTGTCACCGCCAACGACAATTTTTTGCAGACCATGGGCTATCGACTGGATGAGGTGAAAGGCAAGCACCACCGCATTTTCTGTCACGAACGCACCGCTAACAGCCCGCGTTACCAGCAAGACTGGGAGCGCCTTAACCGGGGAGAATACCTCTCCGACAGGTTCAAGCGCGTCAATCGCAGTGGCCAAACCATCTGGCTACGCGCCACCTACAACCCGCTCTATGACAGCCAGGGCAAGCTGTATGGCGTGGTCAAGTTTGCCAGCGACATCACCGCCCAGGTAGAGCGCAGGCAGGCCGAGTCGGCCGCCGCCAAACTGGCTTTCGAGATTGCCGAAGAAACAGACGAAAGCGCTCGTACGGGTGCAACTACAGTCGAGCAAGCTGTTGAAGTTGTACGTTCCATCGCTGGGGAGCTGGACGCGGTGTCCGAGCACATTAATGCGCTAAACACCCAATCGGACCGTATCAACAGCATCGTCCAGGTGATCCGAGGCATCGCCGATCAGACCAACCTGCTGGCCCTCAATGCCGCAATTGAAGCAGCCCGCGCAGGGGACCAGGGGCGCGGCTTTGCCGTTGTTGCCGACGAAGTACGTAATCTGGCTGCCCGCACCAGCCAGGCGACGGTCGAGATCAACGAGGTTGTACACCAGAATATGGAACTGGCGCATCGCGCGGTCGATGGCATGGCTGGCAGCCGCAGCAAATCAGAGCAAGGTGTGCAGCTCGCCAACCGGGCAGGCGAAGTCATGCTGGAGATTCGCGAGGAAGCGCAGCGCGTGGTGAATGCCATCGGGCAATTCGCCGATGCCATTAAGGATTAGGGAGGCACCGATCAGCTCCCTGCCGTTCCGCCCAGCAGACCTTTGACCTACACTGGCGAGCCAATCATCACCGCCGGAAGCGCCATGGACACAGCCAAACCCCTCGCCGGACTCAAGGTCATCGAACTCGGCACGCTGATCGCCGGCCCCTTTGCCGCTCGTATTTGTGCGGAGTTTGGTGCGGAAGTAATCAAGGTCGAATCACCCAATGGCGGCGACCCTCTGCGCAAATGGCGCAAACTTTACGAAGGCACCTCGCTGTGGTGGTTTGTGCAGGCGCGCAACAAGCAGTCGCTGACGTTGAATCTGAAAGACGCCGACGGCATTGCCATTCTCAAGAAGCTGATCAGCGAGGCGGACATCCTGATCGAAAACTTCCGGCCCGGCACACTGGAAAAACTGGGGCTGGACTGGGACACCCTGCACACACTCAACCCGGCTCTGGTAATGGTGCGGCTGTCCGGCTTTGGCCAAACCGGGCCGCTGATGGATCAACCGGGCTTTGGCGCCGTAGGCGAATCCATGGGCGGGCTGCGCTATATCACCGGCTTTGAAGACCGCCCGCCCGTGCGCACCGGGATATCCATCGGCGACTCCATTGCCGCGCTCTGGGGCGTGATCGGCGCACTCATGGCCCTGCGGCACCGCGAGGTCAATCAGGGCAAGGGGCAGATTGTCGACGTCGCGCTCTACGAAGCGGTGTTCGCGATGATGGAAAGCATGGTGCCGGAGTTCGACGTCATGGGCTTTGTGCGTGAGCGCACCGGCAACATCATGCCCGGTATCACCCCCTCCTCCATCCACACCTGCAGCGACGGCAAAGCGGTGCAGATCGGCGCCAACGGCGACGCCATTTTTCAGCGCTTTATGCGCGCCATTGGCCGCGAGGATCTGGCCGATGACCCGGCGCTAGCGGACAACGCCGGCCGCGACACCCGCCGCGACGAGCTGTACGCATTAATCGACCGCTGGGCAGCGAGCCATCCGCAGGACGAGGTGTTAAAAGTTTTGGAGCGGGCCGAAGTCCCGGCCAGCAAAATCTACTCCGCCGCCGACATGTTCACCGACCCGCAGTACCTGGCCCGCGAGATGTTCCTCAACGCCACCCTGCCCGATGGCAAATCCTTCAAAATGCCCGGCATCGTACCCAAGCTCTCCGACACCCCCGGCAGCGCCGAATGGACCGGGCCAGCGCTGGGTGAGCATACCGATGCCATCCTTGGCACGCTCGGATACAGCGAACAGCAAATTGCCGAGCTGCGTGCGCGGGGAGCAATCTAAGCAAGCATCGCTTGCGGGACACAGGCAAACGCGCGCAGCGCAGCAGCCGTGCTCGGACGCAGAGCGTCCAGTCAGGCGCTCCCACGCGAAGCGTGTGGGAGCGATCAACGTGCTCGCATGGTGGAGTGCACACCCGGGTTTCGTCCCGTTTACGCGGGCGAGTAGCGCAGATTTATCGGGAAAAAGAAGCGTAGATACCGTCTTCGAACTTAGTGCGCAATGGCCAATGCGGGATCGAAGGGCTTACCTGATTTGAGTACTCCATAGGCGATACTCAGCAACTTACGCATGGCCGCGCACACGGTCTGCTTACCCTTTTTGCCCCTGGCCCTCAGACGCTCGACTTGCGCCTTGATCGCTGGGTTGTAGGTCATCGCTACAACAGCAGGTAGGTAGAGCGCACTGCGCAATCGAGCTGACCCTGTTCGTGAGATGCGAGTACGACCGTAG
>NZ_FOUD01000042.1 GCF_900114765.1 Halopseudomonas pachastrellae | reverse complement strand
CAAACATGGCCCTGGGTGGCATCACCCCCAAACAGAAGTTGGCCCTTGCGGCCTGACCTCTACTTCTGGCGAGTACTAAAAATGGGGGGATTACCCAACCACCTTGCCTGGCAGCGCCATCCCTCCCAAAGAGAAGCTTTACGCAGTTAAAGCCCTGAGCGAGGATGATATTGCCGCACTTCTGCATCACCTCGGAAAAACACGACACTACGACGTTTTTGCTGCCGTTACGCTAGCTTGGCTACTCGGCGTCCGGCCCTGTGAGATGCACTCGATTCAGGTCACGCGTGAGGGGTTCCATATTATTGGAGCAAAAAAGGACGACCAAGGCATCAGGGGTGCCGACCGAGATATAACGTTCCCAAACCAAACAGATTTTGAGCTTGCGGCTAAAGCAGTAGACCTGTATCGACACTCACACCGCAGCGCTGCGGCAATCAGGGATACTCTGCGAGAACAATGCAGGCAGCTTTGGCCCAGACGTAAAGTACAGCCAACGCTAAGAAGCTTACGGCACCAGATGGGCTCCAACCTCAAAGCCTCTGGCATAAACCCCAGGCTCATGGCGTACATCATGGGGCATCGGTCTACGCGGTCGATTGAGCGATATGGAGACAGGCGCACGGCAACGAAGCGCAGTTTCTCGTTGCCGTGCGCCGCGCCTAACGCAGACCTTTCGAAAGTTAGAATCAGCAGGAAAAGTAAACCAGTGTGGTATTCGGCAGAGCCTGCGGCTAAGGGCGTCAGCCCCAAAAGTACGCACCAACAGACTAAGCGTCGCACGGTTTAACAACAATCTGCACGGCGCTAGGGACTCGGTGCCAGCGTATCGAGTAACTAGTGACATGCTTCGCGTACGGGTTCCAAAAAGCGGAAAGAAGGTAACCGTCCGGGCAACACACCTCCTCAATTCCGCCTGGTAGCGGCATGGTGTCCACCTGTTTTTGGTGGACACCATTTCAAGCCCCTTGCGGAGGAACTCCCGTGCCAGGCCTACGCCGCTCCTATCCCAAATCCTTCAAGGCCCAGGTCGTCGAGGAGTGCAGCCAGCCCGGTGCCTCGGTTGCCGGCGTAGCCTTGAGTCATGGCCTTAACGCCAATCTCGTGCACAAGTGGATTCGCCGCCAGCAGGCACAGCTGCCTGCTGTACCCTCCAGTTTTATTCCGATCCCTCTCGTCCCGAGCCTACCTGCTACCCCGAGTGCTGCCGACATGGCCATCCAGATCGTTATTCCTCATCGGGTCGGCAAGCTGTCGGTGCAGTGGCCGGGCAACGACCCTGAAGGTTGTGCTCGTTTCCTGCGCGAGCTGCTGAAGTGATCCGCATTGAACGCATTTGGCTCGCCACTGAGCCTCTGGACATGCGCGCCGGCACTGACACAGCGCTGGCCCGCGTAGTCGCCGTATTCGGGGCGGCGCAGCCGCACTGCGCCTACCTGTTCGCCAACAAGCGCGCCAACCGGATGAAGGTGCTAGTGCATGATGGTGTGGGCATCTGGCTTGCCGCACGGCGACTGAATCAGGGCAAGTTCCACTGGCCAGGCGTGCATCGTGGTCTGGAGGTCGAACTCGACGCTGAGCAACTCCAGGCCTTGGTGCTCGGTTTGCCATGGCAGCGAATCGGTTCCAGCGGCGCAATTACAGTGCTCTGAACCCCGCTTATCAGCTGTTGCAGTGACCGTGCTTTGGTAAAATCCACGGCATGACTTCCTCGCCCAATCTCGACCAAATGACGCCCGAACAACTGCGCGCCCTCGCTGCGCAGTTGCTGTCCAAGGTCGACACCATGGGCCGAGAGAGCCGCCGCGACAAGACAGTCATCGAGCAACTCTCTCACGAGATCGCCATCCTCAAGCGGCACAAATTCGCTAAGCGCAGTGAGCAAATCAGTCCGGCGCAAGGCAGCTTGCTGGATGACTTGCTCAACACCGACCTCGAGGCTATCGAGGCAGAGCTGAACGCGCTCCGGCCTGAGCCTGCCGCAACCTCATCGCGCCAACAGCCCAAGCGCGCTCCGCTGCCATCCCAGTTCCCACGTACGGTCATCCGCCATGAACCGGAGAGCACACAGTGTGCCTGCGGGTGCCAACTTCAGCGCATCGGCGAAGATGTGAGCGAGAAGCTGGATTACACACCTGGCGTGTTCACCGTCGAGCAACATGTGCGTGGCAAATGGGCCTGTCGTCAGTGCGAAACGCTGATCCAGGCGCCTGTGCCGGCCCAGGTGATCGACAAGGGCATTCCCACCGCCGGCTTGTTGGCCCATGTAATGGTGGCCAAGTTCGCGGACCACTTGCCGCTGTATCGCCAGGAAAAGATCTTTGGCCGTGCAGGCTTGGTCATATCGCGTTCGACGTTGGCGCAGTGGGTAGGCCAAACCGGCGTGCAGCTCCAACCCTTGGTGGATGCATTGCGCGAGGCAGTGCTAGCTCAAGACGTTGTACACGCCGATGAAACACCGGTGCAGATGCTGGCACCCGGCGAGAAGAAAACACACAGGGCTTACGTCTGGGCCTACTGCACTACGCCGTTCTCAGCACTGAAGGCGGTAGTCTATTACTTCAGTCCCAGCCGTGCTGGCGAACATGCGCGTAACTTCCTGGACACCTGGAATGGCAAATTGGTCTGCGATGACTTCGCAGGCTACAAGGCTGGCTTCGAGCAGGGCATCACCGAAATCGGTTGCATGGCGCATGCGCGGCGCAAGTTCTTCGACCTGCATGCCGCCAACAAAAGCCAGCTGGCCGAACAAGCGCTGCACTCGATTGGCGGGCTGTATGAAGTCGAACGGCAAGCCAAAGACCTGAGTGACGAGGATCGCTGGCGAATACGCCAGGAAAAGGCCAAGCCCCTAGCCGACACCTTGCATACCTGGATGATGGCGCCGTGCCCATCGATAACAATGCGGTCGAGAACCAGATCAGACCGTGGGCGCTTGGCAAGTCAAACTGGCTGTTCGCTGGATCGTTGCGCAGCGGTAAACGGGCTGCAGCGATCATGAGCCTGATCCAGTCAGCTCGCATGAATGGCCATGATCCGTACGCCTACCTCAAGGACGTGCTAACGCGGTTGCCGACGCAGAAGGCTAGCGAGATCGAGCAACTGCTGCCGCATCAGTGGATGCCGGGCTGATCGGCGCAAGGTGTATTCCCCGTACGCTTACCATCGTTCACCGGCTGGGTGGGGTGTGAGTACAACCCTGCGGTGGGGACCAGAGAAGGATTAAGTTGGATCCGCTCCTTTTGCGGCACTAAAAGCGAATAGCGTTTGTCGCCGAGCGGGGGGCAATATGCAAACTTTGCACATTGCTTTCCGTCGTCCCAACGTCCGTCATCCGTTGGGGGCAATGGTCATTGACAGGCTAGTCCGCACTCCAACTCAAGCCCGTCCCAAAAGAGATCGAGAAACTACTGCCGCATCAGTGGATGCCGAGCTGATCGGCGCAAGGTGCCTTCCCCGTGCGCTTACGAAAGAAGCAACACCGGGCAACGTACCGGCCGGTAAAAATAAAAAAAGGCCGTAAGCGTCCGGTGAACACACCTTTTGAACTCCAGCTTTGCGGTAAACACGCGGCTGCATTCATGAGCCTGATCCAGTCAGCTCGCATGAATGGCCATGATCCGTATGCCTACCTGAAGGACGTGCTAACGCGGTTGCCGACGCAGAAGGCTAGCGAGATCGAGCAACTGCTGCCGCATCAGTGGATTCCGGGCTGATCGACGCAAGGTGTATTCCCCGTACGCTTACGATGCGCTACGTGGCGACTACTGCTGGCATCCCCGGTGAGATGGTTCAAGACCTGCTGCTGTAAAGCTTGCAGTACCGATTCGGCCAGTCAGAGCGAGTGCCTCATCCGCTGGAATGGCTGACGGACAATGGCTGTTGCTACACTGCCAAAGAAACGCGAGCCTTCGCGTCCTCTCTGGGCTTTGTCGTGTGCACCACACCGGTGAGAAGCCCTCAGAGCAACGGCATGGCTGAGGCCTTCGTGAAGACGTTTAAGCGCGACTATGTGTACTTGAACGATCTCCCTGATGCCGCCACGGTGATGGCTAGGTTGCCGGAATGGGTCGAAGACTATAACCGCAGCCACCCGCACAAGGGGCTGAAAATGAAATCGCCCTGGGAGTACAGGGCGGAACTGGCATCAAACGAATGAGGTGGTGTCCGGTTTAGCGGGGGCAACTACACACAAGCCTTCCAACGATAAAAGCTTCAGCTGGCAGCTCGGCATGCTGGAGCAGAAACATCCACGTTCTCGACTTCTCACACCCACTCCTCGCACAGTTTCTCAGCCTGCACCAACACTAGCTGTGCAGCCTCCTCCTGCTTGTCCGGCGGATATTTGTACTTGCGAAGAATCCGCTTAACCATCAAACGCAGTTTTGCCCTAACGCTGTCTCGGTTGTTCCAATCCACCGTCACGTTTTTACGCAAACCATCGGTCAGTTCATGGGCAATCTTGGCGAGAATCTCGTCGCCTAGCTCGCGGACGGAAGCCTCGTTATTGGCCAACGCATCGTAGAAGGCTAGCTCATCATCGTTAAGCCCCAGCACCTCGCCGCGTTTGCTGGCGGCGGCGAATTTCTTCGCCATGTCGATGAGTTCTTCGATGACTTGAGCCGTTTCAATGGAACGGTTCTGGTAGCGGGCAATGACGTTACTCAGCAGCTCGGAGAATTTCTTTTCTTGAGCGACGTTGGTGGAGAATCGACTTTTGATTTCCCCTTCCAGCAGGCGCTCAAGCAGTTCTACCGCGAGGTTCTTCTCGGGGAGGCTGCGCACTTCAGCAAGGAAGTCGTCATCGAGCAAACCGATGTTCGGTTTATCCAGGCCAACAGCCGCAAACACGTCCACCACAT
>NZ_FOUD01000028.1 GCF_900114765.1 Halopseudomonas pachastrellae | reverse complement strand
AATCCAATGGGGCGCGGAGCGCCGGGGAGGCGGTTTTTTAGGATGTCTCGCTCTTCAGTCACGCGCTTGAGTTCGGCACGCAGACGACGCAGCTCAGCTTGCTGGTCGTCTTCTTGCACGCGTTGCTTTTCGGGTTTGCTGTAGCGCTTAACCCAGGCATACAGGCTGTGGGTCGACATGCCCAAACGAGACGCTACCTCAGCCACCGGCAGACCTCGTTCGGTCACCTGCCTGACTGCTTCGATTTTGAATTCTTCGGGATAACGCGGATTGCTCATGGCACCTCCTAGTGGGCCGTATTATGAGGCCAGGAGGTGTCTACGAAACTAGGGGCGATTCATGGGTATCTGCCCGGATACTTCCTACAGGCTCAGTTGCCGTGCGCTCCTTGTCATTCAACCCGCAGATAACAGAGCTGCTTAAATCTTGGCGTAACCAGCTGGGCGGTGAGTACAACCCCAAATTCAAAACGGCCCGCCAACCAGATACAGTCAACTGCTGCGGCTATCGGCCAAGACCGGACTTTCTCAAGTTGGCTTTGCTGACTGCCTCTCAGGCTTGAGGATATCTCCGAAATTCGGGGCAATTCACTTCTGTTTTCAGTCACCCGACTTCTTGGCATCTTGCTGTGGTAGCTCTCTCATCTCGCTGGCCAGAGACAAAGCTGCTTTCGCAAAACTCTCCAGCCGATCAGCTCTGTCGAGCATTGCTCTCCTATGTGCCTCTTTTTGGCTCTCTAGTAAGCCTTCTGTGATGAATCTTGAGATACGCAATTCCACGTTTGTTTCCAAACCGCTCTCGATGACTGCCTCTAGCCATGGGTTGACCTCGTTGACGGAGCGTTCGGCGGCAGCGCTGAGTGCGTAACGGATCAGCTCCCTGGCTGCCTGATCAACGGCTATCGCGAACTCGAAGAGATTTTTTTCATCCGCTGTCGCGCCGTCTAGCTCTGCGCCGCTAGGTGGGCGAGCGAAAAACCTGAGGCTATCTTCCTCATTCACGCCTAAGGAATTGAGTGTGCGCAGCAGAGGGTCGAGCTCCCTGAGTGGCCGCATGTATGGAGGTAATGCGTGCCGGTGTGCCCATAGTTTGAGGATGACATCTACGCAGTCCATCACGGCTGAATCCCGCACATTGTCCGGCGCGTTCTCAGCAGAGGAAATTTTCTCGGCTACCAGGTGCGCCATCCATTGCGCGGTGACATCTTCGCCGAGCGACAAGCCGGCAACGATCCGCTTTCCGAGCTCGATGACAGCCTTAGAGCGATCTAGCGATTCCATCGTGTCCAATCAAGTAGTAGCGGTTGTAGGGATAATTGTAGAAGTAGTAGTCGTCTTTGGCTGCTTCGTCTTTAGGTGGCTTGCGGCGTATCATGACGCAGACAACCATAGATGTGTTCGGGTGTCTATCAAGCAGCGAGCGGATGAACCTATCATCGACGCTGAGCCGAGTGCCGGTTAGGATATCGCGCTCCTCTCCGTAGCCCGTGCGGCGGGACCACGATTCACTTCTCGCCTTGCCTCCTTCTGGTAGGGTCCACGATCGCGTGTCTGGATCCGTCACCGTATTCAAGGCGTTGAGGATTTCATCACAGGGCCGCGGTCCCGGATAGTTCAACCGACCAGCCCATGGGTCATGTTCGTCAAGGCTCAACGAGTGGCTTTCCGCACTGACCCAGCCGCGTAGACTTATCTCTGGATCATCAATCTCCTCTCGATGATCCATTTGCTCCGCGTTTGGGAGGTAAATTTCACCCGGGCTAGGGCTCGTCTGCATAGCTGCTACAAGGGCTGTCGCATTAAAAGAAGGCACGAGTACAGACCTTACCGACACAGTTTCACCATTGACTGCATCGGTTGTTGTCCAGTGGCCCCATAGGGTCGTCATACCATCGTCCGTTGACAGCTGATCATCCAAGTATTGTCTATCCACTTGCCAACACCATGAGGCATCCAATCGATCGCGCTCCGATGAGGTGGCCTTGAGTATCTCAGGGTCGCGCCGATCTGCAAGCCAGCGGTCATCACCGCGGGTGAGTAGCTGCCCTCTCAACCAATCGTCGAACGGATCCTCTTCCTCATCAACGCTACGGCGTACCGGCTTGGTCTCCAATAGCTGGCCAGCAACGAACATCATGGCGTGATAGGACTGATAAACGAAGCAGTCCTCCACTGCGGGCATACTTCCATGCGAGTGGCTTGTCTCTCTCCCACGGAATAGCCCGCGCCCATAGCGTTGATCATCGATGCGCCGGTGGGGCCCTAGCGGTAAGCGATCACGCAAAACTGCTTGTGCTCGCCTTTCGATCGAACGCTGACTCAGACCGAAGACGCGGCCCAGCGGAGCGAACCAATAAGGGCCAATGTCGATGCCGAAAAAATACCTCTCGTCGTCGATAGCTTTGTCATCGGAGGTATCGTCATCAACTATTTGGTATTCGCCGCGGTTGTAGACTTCCATTGACCGTGCAGTGTGGTTTGCGCTGTTCGCGATGACTAGCAAATTCGCTGGCAGCGTATGGACCTCATTCAGGCGCCTCAATGCATCTGAGGCGAAGTGGCGGATGATGACGTGATGCTCTTTTGCGGAAGACTCAAGAAATGTGAGAAAAGGAGTAACGGCATGAGGTACATCCATCGCGCCTCTTGCCAGAGCAATACATAGCCATTGACGGGCATGCCACTCGTAAAAAACCAGATTGCGGTCAACAAATGGCTGTGGGTCTGCCTCCGATGCGCGAGCGGCCAGCGCGGACAACAGCGATTGCCACTCGAGCTCAAGACAGTTGCGGACGCAGTGCGCGTGTTCCCATCGCTCAGCAGTGGCTGGTCGCGCCAAACCTGCCCACAAATATCCAGCCAAGGCTTCCTCGCAAGATGAAGACGGTGCGAGTGAGTCGTTCCACGGGCCATCTCCGTCTGTCTCCTCAAGGATCTCTTCGAGCAGGTCGAAGCCGAAATTCAGTACCTCATCGGCCTCGTCGCTAGTCAGTTGTCGCGAGAGCGGCTCCACAAGATGAAACAAGTCTTTCGCATCAAGTGCGTCGAGCTGCGACAGGTAGCCCTTAATCCGAGCTGAAGCCACGTCCTTCTCCATGACGATGCCCTCAGCATAGAGATCATCAAATGGGCCTTTATAGCCCCAACCGCGGCGTCCTACGTGGTTGGGTTCTCTTGTAGCGAGCAAAAGGGCAGCTCTCTTTAGTTCGATGCGGACTGACAGGAGCCTCTTGCTCTCTTCGGAAAGTTGCCTGATGACGTCCATGAAGCGGAACACGCTGAACTCGTCGTCCAGCTGGAGCGCGCGAAGGTAGCCGCCGATCTCCGACAGTGTCGCGCGCCGGCAGCCTTGCTCATAGAATTCGCTAGTGTACGAACGGTCATCAATCTTCTTGAGCGATCGCCGTGCCGCGACGACTGCGGCTGAGTCGCAGAGATTAACGCCGTTGAAGAGCGCATCCCAATCAGGCTCCTTGACCTCGTTGCTAGGGGGCGTCCTAGGAGCTTGTGCTTCGGTCGCCTGTTCACCGACTACTTTGTTTTCAGATGCCTTAAGCAGCCGCTCCAAATCTGGTAGTGACATCGACAAGGAATCAGCCAAAATCTTGAGTTCGCGCCAAGTGGCCGTTTCGTGAGGCTGGATGCGGAGAAATCGGTAGGCTATTTGCAGGATTGACCTTTTCCGATTGTTGTCGGGCTCCGCTTCAACGGCCGCTTTGATGTCGCTAACGCGTTCCCATCCGGTTTCGGTGCCACTTAGGGCCACCGCTGCCTTTTGAGGAAGTAGCCCTCGATCGATCAGACTGTAGATTGCGACGGGAAGTAGCTCACCAGCAAAGCCGAACTTTCGATCCCGCCAACGGCTAAGAATTGCGAGGCTAGATGAAGGACAGAGGCCGACCAAGCCCTCGACCAACCGATCCCAGTCCATGTACTTGTCTCGGGCCATATGCTGGTAACTGAGCTCGGCAATCCTTGCCAGCCGATAGGCGGTCCTAGGCCTGGCCTGGCCTGGTTGATACATGACATCCGAAATATCCAAGAATGTTGTCCATCGAGAGAGATGTTCCTCTCCGATATTGCTGGCAATGTCGATCGCCTTGTCGAAATAAGCGGCCGCTTCCGATTTGCTCACGCAAAATATGGCACGCGCTAGCGCTTGAAGATCGTCGACTTGTTCCTCCGCATCGCTGTGTGATTCGGTGACCTGATCGTAGGCCTTAGAGCTCAGTCGCAGCGACAGATCGTCCATCCCCGAAGTTCGCGCAGCGATGTGGCACATCTTCGTAAGAGTACTCGAGTAGATGCGGTCGTTGTTGTTGGTCCACCTCAGTAACGCATCGATTTGGGCGGGGGTAATGGAGCCCGCATCGCGAATGATTCGTATCCATTCGATGGCAACAGTCTTCTCCAAATTGAAATTTCGCTGATAGTCACGTGACGACACAGATTTCGTATGTCTTAGTGCAAGCTCAATTTCGTGCTCGAGGTTGAGAGGCATGCGGCCACAGGCGATCTCTGCAGCCAAGAGGAACCAAGGCAAAACGCCCCCTGTCACTTGCTTCAACTGGGACGCTTGTTGGCTCTTAACGGTAGGTCCCTCCGCCTCAACTTCAAGGCGAATATCCTTGGGCGCCAGATCGATCAGCTCAATCCGCTTTCCGCGTAGCGCGGCTTCCAGAGCGTAGGCCCGAATGAGGTCTGCTCGCTCGTCATCGACGTCATGGAATTGGTGAGGCGGATCTTCTGGCAAATACCGGCGCAACATCTCCGCCCAAGTCGCATCGTCGCGCGGAAGACACCGGAGCGCCAGCGTAATTGCAGATCGCACTCCGTCTAGTACGCTGCGCCCAGATCTCCATGATAGATGCTCCTCAGGTAGCTTGACGTTAGGGTCTACCAAGATGCCTATCAGGTGGCGCAGAGGCTCAATTGGCAAAAGATGTGCGACCCGCACAGCTTCGGTTGCCAGACCCAGCAGCATCCAGGCATCTCCTTCGGCGTGCTCGGCAAGCTCATCGACTCCCTTGAAGTCGCCGGCATCTACAAGTCGAGCGGCGACGAGTTTTGTGGTTCTCAATACAGTGAATTTTGGACTCCATCCTTTCATGAACCGCGCGGCCTCGGCTGCCCCCCGCAATCTCAGCAGACTGATAGCAAGCTCGGCGATATCTTCGTCGTCGATCTGATCTTCCTTGCGGCGCTTGGGTGGCAGCTTGCTCCAAGCGATCAATGACTCCCAGGCCATGCGCAACCTACTTCTCGCCTCAGAGATGAGGTCATCGTTTCCGGCAAGCAGCACCGCTTCGTATGCGTGATGCAGACCAAGCAGTCCGCCGCTGAACGTGCGCCTGGAAACCATTTCTTCGACGCGATCTGGCGCAAGCAGAGCGCTGGCAAGGTCCGTGTTCTGCTGGATGAGTGTGTTCTGGCGTGCCTCGCCAGCTACCTCACCGCCGACCTTCAGTGCAAGCTTAGCAGCGGCAACATGTCGGTTCTGCTGCAGGCACGCTTTGAGGGCAAACATCAGTCGTTGCAGCTCGACGTCTCGTCGTTCCAGAGGGTTGAGCTCGGGTAAGCTTTCATTCGAGAGCGCCAGGGCGATTAATTCGTCCATTCGGCCGGCCGACAACAGCAATTGAGGCAGCGCCGCCGCCGCATATGAACTGGTGGCGGCAAGCGGCTTCAGTTTTGCAAGAAACGCATCAAGCGAAGCCGCATCGGGTTTGAATGTCTCGTTGAACCAGGTCTCTGCCGGTTCGTCCATGAAGTGCAGCCCTGAGTCCTTTACAAAGAGCGGGCGACCAAACTCAGTAGCAAACGTACGCACGGCGCTCTCAGGAACGCTGGCTATCTGCGCCAAGACGGAAATGGGTACCAAGGGCCGGAGCACTGCGAGACCCTTGCAGATGAGGTCTATCTGATTCGCTTCTGTCGGGCCCCACTCGGCTTTTAGCCGATCTATGGATTTCTTCAGTAGACCTCCAATCGCGCGTTGAACCGTTGTCGGGGTTGGCCCCAGAGCCCTCAGCATGTCGCTGATGGGGGGAGTACCCACCATCGCCAGCGCTTGAACGCGAGGGTTATCGCTGCTGAGAAAGGCGAACTCCGCTGCCTCTGCGTCTGTTGCTTCTGGATAACACAACCGTAAGTGTGTGGCTGTCTCAGCCTTTGAGAACGACTCCAGCTCAATCACGATGGCATCGAGGGGAGCTTCCAAGTAGCACTGTCGGTGTGATCGGCATGTAAATACCAATCGCACCCCGTCGGGCATTTCTGCATTGATCAAGTCATGGACAAAGGCCCGCTCACTGATCTCACGTGCCGCCATATAAGCGTTGTCGGCTGCGTCGACGATAACGCAAAGACTCGCTTGAGGCGTGCGGGCTCTAAGAAGATCAATGGCCTGCTGGAGACGAGACACAAAGGCTCGCATGAACTGCTTGGAGTCAGTGCCGCCGGACGGAATCAATGGTAGGCAAAGTTGCTGTCCTGAGAGTTCGTTCGCGATCTGAACCAGGGCGTCGCGGTACCGATGGCGATACCTTAGCGCTTGGCGATAAGTCCCGTCACCGAAGCAGTCATACAGAACTGCCACTGATCCAGCAGGCATGGCGCGGGCTAGGTGAGCAGAAAGAGTCGACTTGCCGACACCTCCGTCCGCATGGATGACCACTGGACGCTTTGAGGAGAGCAGCGTCGCCAGAATTTCCGCCTGCTGGGCTCGAGGAAGCACCTTTGTCGGTTCCGAGATCAACGAGGGCGCCGGCAGGAGGTCTAGTTCTGACACACCTAGCGCGCGAAGCACGTCGTAGAGTCGGACGGAACGATCTTTCGCGCCCTCATCGGTTGCACGGCGGGTAACCAGCTCCTTCAGTTGAAGTGCAGCCTCTGTGTCCGGTTCGGATAGATATGCGCTCAGATCCTGGCTTAGTAGGTTTCGCTGCTCCCATAGATCCGGCTCGCCAGCTTCAACCGAGAAGTTGGCGAAGAAGTTTTGTACGTTGCTGCCAGCTGCCGCCGCGTACCGTTTCAGCAATTCGTCAATTTCGTGGTGCCGTGGCGCGCTAGGCCTTGCAGTTATATCGGCCAACGCTTCAAGAACCGCTCCCTCCATAGGTCTGTTCGTCAGAAAAGTGAACCGAACCTTGTTAGTCAGGGAGTCCAGGCCTAGCGACGCCTCTAACTCTTTGAAACGCTCAGCGAAGCCTTCTATTGTTCCTTTTAGGCCGCTTGCAGTCCAAGGGGTGTGAGCTCGCCTAGACGAGTGCTTGAGCTGCACGTAGCGGATGGACGTTGCTGCTGTGATGTCCTCGCTCCCGCAGTACAGGCCGACGTCAATAACCTCGTCGCCGACGCTCGTAGATGCCTCACCTTCGTCCAGTGACGCGCCTTCGATCGCCACCGCCACCAAACCATTATCTCCGGTAAGCAGCCCAAGGCATTGCCGGGCAGCCCATTGATAGTGGAACTGATCACCACTCCTAGAGGGGCCTACAGTACCTTGTTTAGCCATGCTTTCCGCACTCCCTGCATCCGCCTTTTAACCGAGTTTACAGTCTCGAGGTGTCCTCGGCGAAACTACCTACGGCAAGCTCCCACTGCCATGTAGCATGCTTTGACCTTATGGGAGTTAACGACTGCGATTGCTTCGTTCTTTTAAAAGCCCCATGAAAATTTTCGGCCAAGGAAAAGTGTGCTTTACGTTGATCTGAGTCGCCCCGGTTTTCCTAGCGAGCCATAGACCTGAAATATCGGCGAACCCAGATCAGCTTTGATGCGTCCGTTTTTTTTCGAGCCATGTTGGGATGGCCAGGGTGTCGTATTGGAGAGTCTTGATCGGCGCAGCTGCAGAAGGCTCGAGAGGGGGGAGGCACAGCAGAAATGCCCATGCCTCGACAGCTTTTCACGCCTTCAAAAGGTACAGAATAGGTACAGTGAAAAGGTACAGTAGCGGTACAGTGCCCAGTTTTTGCGATCTCGGAAAAACTCGTGAAAACCAAGCATAAACAACTAGTTAACCCTATTGTACCCTCGGCAATACTAGCCTAGACTTTACGGGCCTTGGCGTAACATCTAGCGACTTGTAATCAGTAGGTCCCGAGTTCGACTCTTGGTGCCGGCACCACAACATAGAAGGCCCGCGAGAAATCGCGGGCCTTTTTTGTGCACGCAATTTGGCCTCCGGTTGGTCCGCGGGCCTAGCCTGCAGTTCACCCTTAGGCAATCGCTAGCGCCTCCAGCAGCGAAGCTGGCTAGGCTTGGACGCTGCTTCCATTGCACGCTTGGGAGGGGGTGTCGGTCTGGGGCCATAAAGCCGTCGCTGCGTTGCCGTTTGGGCGCCGGTGTGACGCTGTCGAGCCGCGTGGTGATTGCCAAGCCTATGCACTCAGCGCAAGAATGGAATCAGCCGTTGCGACCGGACTGGTCGTATCTACCCCAACGCCGACGCTTGTCTGGTCGGCGTCTGCCAAGGAAGCCTCGCATGACAAGACCCAACGTAATCAATGCATCGGTCAGCCCCAAAGGCAGCCTGGAAACCCTCTCCCAACGTGAAGTGCAGCAGCTCAGTAAAGTAGGCTCCGGTGGCCTGCATCAGCTGTTCCGCCAGTGTGCGCTGGCGATTCTCAACACCGGCGCGCGTGTCGATAACGCCAAGACCATCCTTGAGGCTTACGCCGATTTTGAAGTGCAGATTCACCAGCAGGACCGTGGAGTACGACTGGAGCTGATCAACGCTCCGGCGGACGCTTTTGTCGATGGCGAGATGATCGCCAGTACCCGCGAAATGCTGTTCAGCGCCCTGCGCGATATCGTCTACACCGAAAGCGAGCTGGGCGGCCCGCGGGTCGATCTGGACAGCTCCGCCGGTATTACCGATTACGTCTTTCACCTGCTGCGCAACGCGCGCACCCTGCGGCCAGGGCTGGAGCCGAAAATGGTGGTGTGCTGGGGCGGGCACTCAATCAGTGTGGAGGAATACAAGTACACCAAGAAGGTGGGGCACGAACTGGGCCTGCGCAATCTCGATATCTGCACTGGCTGCGGGCCGGGCGTAATGAAGGGGCCGATGAAGGGCGCGACCATTGCCCACGCCAAGCAACGTATCGTCGAGGGGCGTTATCTGGGGATTACCGAGCCGGGCATCATTGCTGCCGAAGCGCCCAACCCGATCGTTAACGAACTGGTGATCATGCCCGATATTGAGAAGCGTCTGGAGGCGTTTGTGCGGGTCGGTCACGGCATCATCATCTTCCCGGGCGGTGCCGGCACGGCGGAGGAGTTTCTCTACCTGCTGGGCATTTTGATGCACCCGGATAACCGCGATGTGCCTTTCCCGGTGGTGCTCACCGGACCGCGCAGCGCTGAGGCCTACCTGCAGCAGCTGAATGCCTTTGTGGGTGAAACCCTTGGCGCCGAGGCGCAGCAGCACTACCGCATTATCGTTGACGACCCGACCGAAGTGGCGCGCTGCATGGCGTCAGGTTTGAAAGAGGTGGAACACTTCCGCCGTGAGCGTAACGATGCCTTTCACTTCAACTGGTTGCTGCAGATCGAGGAGAGCTTTCAGCGGCCATTCGACCCGACCCACGCCAACATGGAAGCGTTGCAGCTGACGCTTGACATGCCGCCGCACGAACTGGCTGCCAACCTGCGCCGGGCGTTTTCCGGCATCGTCGCTGGCAACGTCAAGGACAAGGGCATTCGCCTGATTGAGGAACACGGGCCGTATCGCATCCACGGCGATCCGCGCATCATGCAGCCGCTGGATGCGCTACTGCAGGCCTTTGTTGATCAGCACCGGATGAAGCTGCCGGGTGGCGCGGCCTATGAGCCGTGCTACCGCGTGGTCAGCTGAAGCAGGAGTTGCCTCGCCGTTAATGCGGCGAGGCACCCTGTGTTAGACCGGTTGGCAGTAACGACGCTGGAAGTAGACCAGACCGTCGCCGCTTTCCTGCTGGCGGATCGCCAGAATCTCGCAGATCAGAATGTCGTGGCTGCCGGCCACAACGCGGTTGCTGATGCGGCAATCAAAGTTGATCAACGCCTCATCCAGCATCGGCGCGCCGCTGACGTCGGTACTCCACTGCGCACTGGCAAAGCGCTCATCCATCGCCGTTTTGCCACCGAACAGATTGGACAGCGCCTGCTGATCGCAGGTCAGCGTGTTCACGCACAGGTGGTCGTTGGTCTGAAAGATGTCGTAGACCGAGGCGCTACGATTGAGGCAGACCAGCAGGCTTGGCGGTTCGTCCGACACACTGCACACGGCGGTGGCGGTGAAGCCGGCGCGGCCGGCAGGGCCGTCGGTGGTGACCACGTTGACGGCCGATGCCAGCACCGACATGGCGTTGCGGAAAGCGTCTTTGGTGACCGGGGTAGGCATGGGTTCCACTATCTTGGCTGCGAGCATGACGGGCTCCTTCAGGTAAGAATGCAGGCCTTGGAGTAGGCCAGACGCGGCAGACGATCAAACACCTTGCTGCTGTCGCCGTAACCGAGGTTGATCAACAGGTTGGACTTCCAGTGGCTGTCGCTGAAAAACGCGGCGTCCAGCGCCTTGGGGTCAAAGCCGGACATCGGCCCGGTGTCCAGCCCCAGGCTGCGGGCGGCCATGATGAAGTAGGCCGCCTGCATCGAGCTGTTGCGAAACGCGGTTTCGTAAATCATTTCCGGGCTGCCGGTGAACCAGCTGCGTGCGTCGGCATGTGGGAACAGCTCAGGCAGCGCGTCGTAGAAGCGCGAGTCATAGGCGACGATCACGGTGACCGGCGCGCTCATGGTCTTTTCAAGGTTGCCGGATGACAGGCACGGCCTGAGCAGCTCCTTGCCCTGACGGGTGCGCACGAACACAAAGCGTGCCGGGCTGCAGTTGGCCGAGGTCGGGCCCATCTTGGTCAGGTTGTAGATGGCTTCCAGCAGGCTGTCCGGCACCGGCTGATCGAGCCAGCCGTTATGGCTGCGGGCCTCGGTAAACAGTTGCGCCAAGGCGCTTTGATCCAGTGGTTCTTCGTACATGGTTGCCCTCACTCAGGCGGCGTATTCGGTGTCGTGAATGACGCTGGCAAGAAAGCGCTTGAGCGTCGTATTAATGGTGTCCGGGCAGGTCACGCTGGAGGCGTGGCCGCCGTAGTCGAAGCATTGCAGCCGGGCGTTCGGTAGCTGTTCAGTGAGCTCTCGAGAGCACTGCCAGGGCACCAGCATGTCGTCGCGGTTGGCGATCAGCAGCGTCGGCTGGCGGATGCTGGCCAGCGTCTGCGCATCGGGCGCAAACGCCTGCAGGGCGGCAATGCGGCGCAGCAGATTGTCGGTCGGCGGAAAGCCGGCCACGTGCTTGAGGTCATCGGCTTCCAGTTGGGCGATGTTGGCGGCGATCCAGTCCGGCGGGTAAAGAAACAGCGCTTGCGCTTCGACGTAGGCTGCCGGGCCGCTGCCGGCCAGCAATTGTTTGCGTACCGAGAAGCAGCGCGCGGTGTGCGGGCTGACCCGCGACCAGGCGTTCATCAGCGTCAGGCTGCGCAGCCCCGGTGCCTGCTGGATGGCCAGTGCCAGACCGACCAGGCCACCGAGGGCATGACCGATCAGGTGATAGTCGCCGATGCCGTGGCTGGCGAGCAGTGTGCGCACCTCGCTGGCCATGGCGTCGATGCTGTAGTCGGCGGGCAGGGCGGCGGGGCTCTTGCCGGTGCCGAGTTGGTCGTACAGCACCACGCGATAGTCGCTGGTCAGTGCGTTCAGTTGCGGCATCCAGAAGTGCGCCGCGCCGCCGAGCCCCGAGCTGAATACCAGCGTCGGGGCGTCGGCATCACGCCGGCCGTGGATTTCGATATGCATCACGGCCGTGGCCTCAGCCGACGTGGGCGATGCTGGCGATTTCGATCAGCGCGTCCGGTTTGACCAGACCGCACTGGATGCAATAACGCGCCGGCTTTTCGCCCGGGAAGTACTCGGCGTAGACGGTGTTGATGGCGGCGTAATCGCTCCAGTCGCGCAGCATGATCATGTTGAAGGTGACGTCATCCATCGTGCCACCAGCTTCCTCGACCACACCTTTAATGGTTTCCAGCACGTGGCGGGTTTGCGCGGCGGCATCGCCAACGTGCACCACGTTGTTGTCCTTGTCGAAGGGCAGGGTGCCGGAGACGTAGACAGTGCCATCGGCCATCGAACCCGGAACGTAGGGGGCCAGTGGTTTGCCGGTGCCGGCGGGGAGGATGGTTTTCTTGCTCATGCGGATGCTCCTTGAGTAGCGGACGTGGTCAGGGCCGAGCAAAAGTCATCGACAGTGCTGACCCAGCCGAAGAAGGTTTCGATGTTGTACAGCGAGGCCTGCTGGACGAATTCCGGGCCGGCCTGATGGGTTGCGTCGGCGAGGACCACGCCGAAGTATTCGAGGAAGAAACCGTCGCGCAGGGTGGATTCCACGCAGACGTTGGTGGCGATGCCGGTAAACACCAGATTGCGGATGCCACGGGCGCGCAGCAGGCTGTCAAAGGCGGTGTTGAAGAAGCCGCTGTAGCGCGGTTTTGGCACCACAAGGTCGCCCGGCTGTGGTTGCAGGGCGTCGACCAGGTCGTAATCCCAGGTGCCCTTGGCCAGCAGCTTGCCCTGTAATTCCGGGTTCTTGCGCATGGTCTTCAGCGCGTTCGACTTGTGCCAGTTCGGTGAGCCGGGGCCACCGGCCTCGGCGTACTCGCTGTCCCAGCCGTTCTGGAAGAAGATCACCTGCACACCAGCAGCGCGCGCTGCCTCGATGGCGCGGGCGATCTGCTCGATCACCGGCCCGGTGCTGGAGACATCAAAGCCCGCCAGATCCAGATAGCCGCCCTTGGTGGAATAGGCGTTCTGCATGTCGACCACGATCAGCGCGGTCTCGCCGCTGTTCATCACCAGCGACTCGGGGCGCGCGGGTAGGATGACGTCGGTCGGGTTGTTGCGTACCGGCGCGTGACCGACAACCGGTTTGGTCAGGCTGTTCATTACGCGCTCTCCAGCATGTCAGTGACGTGTTGGCGGCTCTTCATCAGTGGCTGGATCTTGCTGCCGAAGTCTTCGATGCCCTTGATGAAGTCGTCGAAGGTCAGCATCACGCCGCTGTTGCCGGGTACGGTGGCGACTTCGTCGAGCATGCGGGCGACGCTCTCGTAGGAGCCAACCAGGGTGCCCATGTTGATGTTCACCGCAGAGGTCGGGTCGGCCATCTGGCGGATGTTGGTGTCGCCCTTGGACTTGGTGTCGGCGGCGCCTTGCTCGCCCAGCCAGGCAATGGCTTCGTGGTCGGCACCGTCCTTGTAGTGCTCCCAGCGGGCGCGGGCGGCTTCGTCGGTTTCATCGGCGATCACCATGAACAGCGCGCAGGAGGTGACGTCGCGGCCGCTTTCTGCGGTGGCCTTGACCAGTCGTTCGACGGTTGGGGCGAAGGCGGTCGGGGTGTTCACGCCCTTGCCGAAGCAGAAGTTGTAGTCGGCGTATTTGGCGGTGAAGGCCATGCCGGCTTCGCTTTGACCTGCGCAGATGACTTTCATGTCGGCCTGCGGTTTCGGGCTGACGCGGCAGTCGTCCATCTGGAAGTGCTCGCCCTTGAAGTCGCTGCGACCGGTGTTCCACAGATCGCGCAGCACGGTGGCGTATTCGCCGAGGTAGTCGTAGCGGTTGGCGAAGAACTCATCGCCGGGCCACAGGCCCATCTGGCTGTATTCCGGTTTCTGCCAGCCGGTCACCAGGTTGACGCCGAAGCGGCCGTTGGAGATCGAATCGATGGTGGAGGCCATGCGCGCGACGATCGCTGGCGGCAGGGTCAGGGTGGCGGCGGTGGCGAACAGTTGGATGCGTTCGGTGACGGCGGCCAGGCCGGCCATCAGGGTGAAGGATTCGAGGTTGTGTTCCCAGAATTCGGTCTCGCCGCCAAAGCCGCGCAGCTTGATCATCGACAGCGCAAATTCGAAGCCGTAGTGCTCGGCACGCTGCACGATAGTCTTGTTCAGGTCAAAGGTCGGCATGTACTGCGGCGCATTCTTGGAGATCAGCCAGCCGTTGTTACCGATGGGGATGAAGATGCCTACATTCATTGGATTGCACTCCGTGGTCCATTTGTTCGGAAGGTCGGCATACCCTGCCGGCCGCTGAACAGCTGAAAAGCACAATCCAGGCCATGTTTTTTTTGTTGATTTAAATCAATGATTTGGGTGGTTTGACTGGTTTAAGTTAGACCATTTAGTCTGAATTAGAGCACTTGGTTTGTGCATGCCGATTCGCTTTGGGGCCCATTTTGGGGCTTGAGTTGTCTGCTATCCCCAAGGGTAGAATGCGGGCGTTAAAAGAAGAGGCATACCTCCCAGTGAGCAAACAGATACAGCGTCCCGCAACACCTGCCAAGAAGCCCAAGGCGCGGACTCGGGTGCCCAGTGAGGCCACGCTGAATCGGCGCAAGCGGCTGATGGAAACCAAGCGCAGCGCCATCATGGAAGCGGCGCTGGATGTGTTTTCCCGTTACGGCTTGCACGGCACCAGTCTTGATCAGGTCGCCAACCAGGCGGACGTGTCCAAGACCAACCTGCTGTATTACTTTGCCTCGAAAGAAGACCTGTACATTAATGTGCTGCGGCAACTGATGGATGTCTGGTTGAGTCCGCTGAAGGCATTCAGTGTCGAGCAGGACCCGGTTGAAGCCATTGGCGACTACCTGCGCGTGAAGCTCGAGCTGTCGCGCGACCATCCGGCCGAGTCGCGGCTGTTCTGTCTGGAAGTCATTCAGGGCGCGCCGCTGTTGCTGGGCGAGCTGCAGGGCTCGTTGCGTGATATCGTCGAATCCAAGGTCAGCGTCATTAATGCCTGGATTGAAGCGGGCAAGCTGGCGCCCATCGAGGCTCATCATCTGATCTTCTCGCTTTGGGCAATGACTCAGCATTACGCTGACTTCCGCACCCAGGTCGAAGCGGTGTCTGGCCGCACTCTGGCCGACCCGGCGTTCTTTGCCGAGACGCTGACCAATCTCAAAGCGCTGGTACTGCAGGGTATCTGCCCGCGCAATTGATCTGCATCAATACCTTCGCCCCTTTTTTGGGCTAAACGCACAAACCGAGTGCTCTGAATCAGACCGTTTGTTCCAATTTAAGCGGTCTGTTTTCGTTATCTTTCTGTTTTTTAAGCAAAAACACTTTCTGGCATAGTTGCTGCAAACGTCTCCGCTGATTGGAAAATGGTGCGCTGAACCCGATTCGCGTATCGCTTCTTCTGCTCGGCGCTCGCGCCGAGCTCCACTTGGAGGAAACGGTTGTATGACGCTTCAATACGTTCCCATCATCGATCTTGGACCCTATTTCGGCGGGACTGCCGAGGGCAAGGCTGAGGTGGCCAAAGCGGTCAACCAGGCCTGTCGCGACATCGGATTTCTGGTTATTACCGAGCACCAGATTCCCAAGGAATTGATCGAGCGGGTTTATGCTCTGACCTCACAGTTCTTTGACCTGCCTATGGCAGACAAGCGCAAGGCGGATCGTCCGCGTCCGGACATGGTCCGTGGTTACAGCGCGGTCGCTGAAGAAAGCCTGTCCTATTCGATGGAAGAAGCGGCGCCGGGCGACCTCAAGGAATCCTTTTCTATCGGCCCGACCGACGTACCGGCCGAGCCCTACTACTCCGAAGAAATGGCCGGCCCGCACTTTGCGCCGAACGTCTGGCCGCCGGAGCTGCCCGGTTTTCAGCAGGCCTACGCCGAATACTTTGCGGCGATGGGTGATCTGGCCCGCTCGCTGATGCGTATCTTTGCGCTGGCGCTGGCGCTGGAGCTGCCGGAAACCTTCTTCGACGACAAGATCGACAAGCACATCAGCATGTTCCGCAGCCTGCGTTACCCGCACCTGAAAGAGGGTATCAAGGAAGGCCAGCTGCGCGCCGGCGCACACACCGATTACGGCAGCCTGACCATCGTCAAACCCGACGGTGCGCTGGGTGGCCTGCAGGTTTGCAACCGTGACGGCGAATGGGTCGATGTGCCCTTTGTTGAAGACGGCTTTGTGGTCAACATCGGTGACCTGATGATGCAGTGGACCAACGACCAGTGGATCTCGACCCTGCACCGTGTGGTCAATCCGCCGGAAGATGCCGCCGGTGATCAGCAGCGCAAGTCGCTGGTGTTCTTCCATCAGCCCAACTACGACGTCATGGTCGAGTGCCTGCCGAGCTGCCTGGCCGATGGCGAGAAGCCGCTCTACGCGCCGGTCTCCTCGGGCGATCACCTCAAGTCCAAGTTCGTCCGGCAGACGACCTTCGGCGGCAGCAAGGTGGCCTGATATGAGCAAACTCTCCTACGTCAACGTCTTCGCCCGCGATATCGAAGCGCTCAGTGGCTTCTATCAGCGCGTGTTCGACTTTCCCGAAGTAGAGGCGATTCGCTCGCCGATCTTCGTCGGTCTGGATGCCGGCACCTGCTGCATTGGTTTCAACGCGCCGGATGCCTACGAACTGCTGCATCTGGCCGAGCACGCCGACACCAGCGGTTGCAAGTTTCTGCTCAACATCGACGTCGACAGCCCGGCGGAGGTCGACCGCATGGTGCCGATCGCCGTCGAGGCCGGCGCCACCCTGATCAAGCCGCCGTATACCACGTATTACAACTGGTATCAGGCGGTGCTGATGGACCCGGAAGGCAACGTATTCCGTATCAACCACATGATGTAGTCACACCACCTGATCGCAAGAAGGACTTTGGCAATGAAAAAACTGATTGCGGGCGCGGTATGCGCCCTGGCCGCCTGCGGCCTGCCGACTCTGGCTGCTGCCGAGGAAGGCGGTTTTACCCTGACCGGCCCGGCGAAGATCGCCATGCTCTATATCAGCCCGCGCAACGACGGTGGCTGGACCCAGGCTTTCGATGAGGCGCGTCAGCGTCTGGAAGGCGATATCGGCCAGAAGATTCAGTACGTGGAAAGCGTGCCGGAGACCGCCTCAGCGATCAAGCCGACCGTTGAGCGGCTGATTCAGCGTGGCGCCAACATCATCATCGGCACTGCCTTCGGTTACTCCGACACCTTCAAGGAACTGGCCGACAAGTACCCGGAAGTGGCCTTCCTGAACGGCTCCGGCACCACCAACTCGCACAACCTGGAATCCTTCTACGGTCGTACCTACGAGAGCCAGTACCTGTGCGGTATGGCTGCCGGCGCTGCGTCTGAGACCGGCAAGCTGGGCTTTGTTGCCGCCAACCCCTTCGGCCAGGTGAACTGGACCGTTAACGCCTTCGCCATGGGCGCGCAGCAGATGAACCCGGATGCGACCGTCACCGTGATCTACACCGGCGCGTGGAACGACCCGGTCAAGGAGCGCGCTGCAGCAACCGCGCTGATCGATCAGGGCGCTGACGTTATCGGCCAGCACGTAGACAGCCCGACCCCGCAGATCGTTGCCCAGGAGCGCGGCGTGTATGGCACCGGTCACCACCGTGACATGAGCGAGTTCGCCCCTGAGGCCACCGTGTGCTCCTCGGTCTGGGTTTGGGATCGCTTCCTGGCGCCTGAGCTGAAGAAAATCATGGCTGGCAACTGGGTACCGGCTGAACACGGTGCGCTGCTGTCGATGGAGCAGGGCGGTACCGACGTATCCTGCTGCGGCAAAGGTATCGATGAAGAAGAGAAAGCCAAGATCATGGCCGCCCGCGAGGAGCTGCTGAACGGCGAGAAATTGATCTACGCCGGCCCGATTGCTGACCGTGACGGCAACGTCAAGGCGGCAGAAGGAGATGCTCTGACCGACGCCGAACTGTGGTCCATGGACTGGTTCGTCAAGGGAGTGATTACCCAGCAATGAGTAACCAGAACGCGATCCGGCTGGACAGCGTCAGCAAGTCCTTTGATGGCTTCAAGGCACTGTCCGAGGCGTCCTTTACCGCTCGGTGGGGCGAAGTACATGCCCTGCTGGGCGAGAACGGCGCAGGCAAGTCGTCGCTGATGAACATTGCCGCCGGGCTGTATGCGCCGGAAACCGGGTCGCTGTTCATTGACGATAATGCCGTGCGGCTGAATGGGCCGCTGGATGCCGCAGCCCAGGGCATCGGCATGGTGCACCAGCACTTCAAACTGGTGAAGCCCTTCACCGTGGCAGAGAACATTCTGCTCGGCCTGCGTAACCTGCAAACCGGTACTTACCGGCAGCGGCTGGCGCAGGTTGCCGAGCAGATCACGGCCATGGCCGCCAGCCTGGGGTTCAGCATTGAGCCCCATGCACGGGTGGATCAACTGTCGGTGGCCGAGCAGCAACGGGTCGAGATTCTCAAGGTATTGCTGGCGGGCGCCCGCATCCTGATTCTCGATGAACCCACCGCTGTGTTGACCGATGCGGAGGCAGAGAACCTGCTGACCACGGTTCAGAATTTTGCGCATCAGGAAGGCGCTGCCGTCATCCTGGTGACGCACAAGATGAATGATGTAATGCGCTACGCCGATCAGGTGACGGTGATGCGCACAGGCTCGACGGTCGCCAGTCTCAAGCCGCAGACCGTGTCGGTCGGCGAGCTGGTCAAGCTGACCGTTGGCGATGCGCCCACACCGCCACAGATTCCAGCCAGCCGCGCGGCGGGAGAGGTCAAACTGGCGGTGCGCGACCTGCGCTCCAGCAGCGATGCGCCGGTGCTGCGCGGCGTCAATCTGGAGCTGCGTTCCGGTGAGATTTACGGCATCGCCGGTGTCGGTGGCAACGGCCAGAGTGAGCTGGCAGGGGCGCTGATGGGCCTGCCCGAGCCGGTGTCCGGCGAGATGGAACTGGTCGGTGAAGGTGATCTCAACAGCCTCAGCGCGGCCCGTCGCCGCGAGCTGGGCATCGCCTGCATTCCCGCCGACCGCTACAGCTCGGCGCTCGCCGCACCGCTGTCGATCAGCGACAACTTTGCCATGGGCGATGTACACAGCGGCCGCTACGGGCCGTTCTGGTTTCTGCGCCGCAAGCGGATTGAGGCCGACACTGCCGCCGCGGTCGCCGAGTTTGATGTGCAGGGCGTGCGCTCGCTGCAGCAGAAGGCGGCGCTGCTGTCGGGCGGCAACGCGCAGAAGCTGGTGATTGCCCGCGAGTTTGCCCGCATCCCGCAACTGGTCATCGTCCACAGCCCCAGCCGCGGGCTGGATGTGCGCGCCACCCTGGCAGTGCACGAACGGCTGCGCAGCGCGCGTGATGCCGGCGCTGCGGTGTTGCTGATCAGTGAAGACCTGGACGAAGTGATGGCGCTGGCAGACCGCATTGGCGTGATGTCGGCAGGACGTATCATCGGCGAGTTTGCCCAGCCGGCGGACCGCCAGGCAATCGGGCAGGCCATGGTGAATCATGTTTGATACAACGAATTTTCAACCGCTGCTGGCGCGCCGGTACACCCTTGAAGTTCGCCAGCAGATGGCCTGGTACTGGCAGGCGCTGGTCATCGCGCTGGCATTGGTAGTCGGCATGCTGATCTCGGCGGCGATTCTGGTCAGCGCCGGGGTACCCGCCGATGAGCTGCTCAATGAGTTTGTCATCCTCACCCTGTTCGACAGCCAGAGTCTGCGGGCGGTGTTGTTCCAGGCCGCGCCGCTGATCATGGTTGGTCTGGCGGGCTGTCTGGCGTTTCGTGCGCGGTTCTGGAACCTCGGGCTGGAAGGCCAGATGATCTGGGGCGCGATTGGCGCGACCGCCGTTTCACTGTTCGAGATCGGGCCGCCGTCACTGCGCCTGCCGCTGATGATGGTGTGTGCCATGGCCTGCGGCCTGCTCTGGGCGCTGGCGCCGGTGCTGCTCAAGCTGCACCTGAAGGTCAACGAGATCATCTCCACACTGATGCTCAACTACATTGCGATCAACTTCCTGCTGCATCTGGTCTACGGCAGCTGGAAAGACCCGCGTGACTCCTTCCCGTATTCGCCGCAGTACAAGGTGTTCGAGCGCCTGCCCGAGCTGTTCGATGGCGTCAGCCTGGCCGTGGTGCTGGCGCTGGTGGTCGCGCTGTTCGTGCTGTGGTTCACCGGCATCTCGCGCGCTGGCCTGTACCTGCGCTTTGTCGACAGCAGCCCGGGTGTGGCGCGTGCGGTCGGCGTGCCGGTCAAGCGGGTGATCCTCGGTACCGTGCTGCTGTCCGGGGCGCTGGCGGGCCTTGCCGGACTGATGATTACCGCCGGGCAGGAAGGGAGGCTGACCCACTCCTTCTACGCCGGGTATGGTTTTTCCGGGATTCTGATTGCCTTTCTGGCACGTAACCAGCCGATAGCCGCCACCCTTGTCGCGGTGCTGGTGGCGACCCTGTTTGTCGCCGGGCGGAGTCTGCAGGTGTTCTATCAGATTCCGTTCTCGATGGTGCAGTTGATCCAGGCGATTCTGGTGATCTGTGTGGCGTCGTCGGAGTTCTTTATCCGTCACCGTATTCGCCGCATTCAGGGAGGGCAGGTCTGATGGACATGATTGCAAGCTGGATTGGCAACATTCCCGACTTCGCCGTGCCCTTCGCGCTGGCGGCCCTCGGGTTGATCGTGATCGAGCGCACCGGGGTGCTGGCCCTGGGGGCTGAAGGCTTGATGCTGGTGGGCGCGCTGGCGGGGATTGGCGCCTCGCTGATGACCGGCGGCGCGACCGTCTGGGCATTGATTCTGGCGATGTGCGCAGCCGGCTTTGTCTCGCTGCTGTTTGCCTTGATGGTGCTGGTGATGCGCATCAATCAGGTGATCGCGGGCCTGGCATTGGTGTTCTTCTGTCAGGGCCTGACCGGGCTGCTCGGCACGCTGCTGGATTGGACCAACAAGCCGGTTGCCGGGTTGAAGGCGGTGTCGCTGTGGCCATTCTCCGAGCTGCCGGTGGTGGGCAAGCTGTTTGTGCAAAACCCGCTGGTATTCATCACGCCGCTGATTTTCCTCGCGGTGGTGCTGGTGCTCAATCGCAGTGTGCTGGGCCTGCGCATGCGCGCGGTCGGCGAGAACCCGCAGGCAGCCGATGCCGCCGGTATTCCGGTGTTGGGTTATCGCTGCGCCGCCATCGTCGCCGGCTCCATGCTGATCGGTCTGGCCGGTGCCTATATCTCGGTGCTGAGCACCAAGATGTGGATCGCCGATATGGTTGGCGGTCGCGGCTGGATTGCCGTGGCGCTGGTGATTTTTGCCCGCTGGTCGCCGTGGAAGGCGCTGGCCGGCGCCGTGCTGTTTGGCTGTATCGAGGCGCTGATTCCGCAGATGGCGGCCTCCGGTATCCGCTTGCCACAGTACTTCGTATTCATGACCCCCTACGCCGTCACCCTCGGGGTGATGATCTGGGTAGCCTTGGCCAGCCGCGATAGGAGCAGCCAGCCCGGGGCGTTGGGGGAGCCCTTTATTCGAGAAGAACGCCGCTAGCCGCGTTGAAAGTTGGCTGCGTGGCCAGCGCCTTCAACACCGCTAGCCCGGAACTGAAAACAGGATTTACCCATGCAAGGTGCAGTATTGATTACCGGCGCGACCTCCGGGTTTGGCGCCGCCAGCGCGCGCTGTCTGGCGCGACAGGGCTGGCCGCTGATTCTCTGTGGTCGCCGATTGGAGCGGCTGCAGGCGTTGGCTGAGGAGCTCAGCGAGCTGACCAGCGTGTTGCCGCTGCAACTGGACGTACGCGATGCCATCGCCGTGCAGCGCGCTATCGATGAATTGCCGGAGCCGTTTTCCGGCATTCAGGTGCTCGTCAACAACGCCGGGCTGGCACTGGCGCCGGGCCCGGCGCAGGCGGTTGAGCTAAGCGATTTGCACACCATGATCGACACCAACATCACCGGGCTGGTCAACGTCACCCACGCGGTGCTGCCCAAGCTGATCGCCTGGGGCAGCGGTGCAACCATCATCAACATCGGCTCCACCGCCGCCGGCAACCCCTATCCCGGCAGCCACGTGTACGGTGCCAGCAAAGCCTTCGTGCAGCAGTTTTCCTACAACCTGCGCTGCGACCTGCAGGGCACCGGTGTGCGGGTCACCGACCTGGCACCCGGCATTGCCGAGACCGAGTTCAGCTTGGTGCGCAACGCCGGCGACGCCGGCGCTGCCGACAAGGTCTATCAGGGCACAGTCCCGCTGACCGCCGACGATGTTGCCGAGCAGGTCGGTTACATCGCCGCGCTACCGGCGCACATGAACATCAATCGACTGGAAGTGGTGCCGGTGCGCCAGGCCTGGGGGCCGTACGCGATTCACCGGGATCAGCTTACCGAGTCGGCCTGAGCGCCGCCGACAAATTCCACCACCCGCTGCAGCGCTGCATCGGCGCTGTGCAGCAACCCTGCGTGCGCCTGGAATACGTGCCACAGCTCCTCACAGCGCTCCAGTCGCACATCCACGCCAGCAGCCCGCGCGGCGTCAGCAAGACGCAGGCTGTCGTTCAGCAACACCTCATCCTCGCCCACCTGCAGCAGCAGCGGAGGTAGCCCCTTTAGCTGACCAAACAGCGGCGACACCATCGGGTCGGCGCGGTCCAGTCCCGCCGGGCAATAGGCGTCGCGGGCGCTGTCGAGCCAAGAGGGATGCAGCAGCGGATCGCCCGCTGCAGGTGCATGCAACTGCTCGGCGGTCATGTCGGTGACTGGCGAGAAGCAGACCAGTGCGGCGGGCAACGGCAGCTTGAGTGCAGCCAGTTTTTGCGCGGTGACCAGCACCAGATTGCCGCCGGCTGAGTCGCCGATCAGGGTGATCTGCTGCGGTGTGTAACCCCGTTGCAGCAGTGCCTGATAGGCGGCGACTGCGTCATCGCAGGCGGCGGGTGCCGGGTATGCCGGGGCCAAGCGGTAGTCCAGCGCGCAGACATCGAACTGGCCGCGACTGGCCAATGCCGAGCAGATACCACGATGGGTTTGCGGTGAGCCGATAACGAAGGCGCCGCCATGCAGATACAGCAGCACGCGGCCGTCGCCACCCGCCGCCGGACGGTGCCACATGCAGGGGCGTCCGGAGATCTGCTCAACGCTGCGGGTCACGCCACTGGCCAGCGGCATGCCGAGGGTCAGCAGGCGCAGCACCAGTGCCTGTACGGCAAAAGGCACGGGCGGACGTATCAGGCCGCGAAACAGCAGCTTCAACATACCGCGCAGCACGGCGCGCAGGCCGGGTTGGCCGGGGCTTTGGTACAGCTCATCAACGTACCTGGACATAATCGCTCCACGTCGGTTTGCGGGTCATCTGCCGGTAGGTGAAGGTAAAGCCGGGCCAGTTGACGGTCTGCTTGCCGTCGGCGGTCAGGTACCAGCTCTGGCAGCCCTGCGCCCAGACGGTGTCGCGGGCGGCATCTTGCAGTTTCTGGTTGTAGCGCGCCTGTATCTCCGGCTGCAGGTCAAGATAGCGCAAGCCGCGGTCGCGTCGGGCCTTGATGCAGTTGATGACGTAGCGGAACTGGCTTTCCAGCATGTAGATGATCGAGTTGTGGCCGAGGTTGGTGTTCGGCCCGTAGAGCACGTAGAGGTTGGGGAAGCCGGCAATGGAAATACCCTTGTAGGCTTCTGCTCCGGCGCGCCAGGTGTCGTTCAGGTCCTTGCCGTCCAGCCCGCTGATCTTGATTGGCGCCAGAAACTCGGTGGCGGCAAAACCGGTGCCGTAGATCAGTACATCGGCCGGGTGCAGGGTGCCGTCGCGGGTCATTACGCCTTCAGGCACCACCCTCTCGATGCCGTCGGTAACGATGCTGACGTTCGGCTGGTTCAGCGCCGGGTAGTAGTTGTTGCTGATCAGAATGCGCTTGCAGCCCATCGGGTAGTCCGGCGTCAGCGCGGCGCGTTTGGCCGGATCACTGACCTGCCGCGCCAGGTGACGCAGCGCGGCCTTTTCACTGCTTTTGACCAGCGAGGTAAAGTGCACAAAGCCGAGGGCGCGTACTTCATGGCTGAGGTACTGCCAGGCCCTGTCCAGCTGGTGCAGCAGCGGCAGGCGGCTAAGCCAGCGGCGGCGGTTGTCACTGTACTCGGCATCATCCTTGGGCAGCACCCAGGCGGCGTTGCGCTGGTACAGGTCGAGCTGGGCAACCTCGGGCACAATCTGCGGCACAAACTGGATGGCTGAGGCACCGGTGCCGATCACCGCCACGCGCTTGCCTTTGAGATCAACTTCGTGCTGCCACTCGGCAGAATGAAAGGCCGGGCCAGCGAAGCTGCCCAGCCCGTCGATGTTCGGCAGCAGCGGGCGGTTGAGCTGGCCGGTGGCGGCGATCAGGTTGTGCGCTGTCAGCGTCTCGCCGCTGGCGGTGGTGATCTGCCAGCAGCCGCTATCGGCATCAAAGCGTGCATCGCTGACTTCGCAGTTCAGCCGAATGCGCTGGCGCAGGTGGTATTTGTCGGCGCAGTGGCGGATGTAGGCGTGGATTTCGTTCTGGCGTGCGTACTTGTGCGGCCAGTCGGTACGCGGTTCAAACGAGTAGGAATACAGGTGTGAGGGCACATCGCAGCCCGAACCCGGATAGTGGTTGTCGCGCCAGGTGCCGCCGATGTCGGCGGCCTTTTCCAGCACCAGAAACTGGCTGATGCCGGCGCGATCAAGCTGGATGGCCATACCGAGGCCGCCAAACCCGCTGCCAATGATGATGGCTTCGAGTGGTGCGGCAGGTGAGCTTTTTGTTGTCATTGTGCTTCCTCCTGTGCGTTTGATCTTAGGCCTTGTCTATCGCTGCGGGTATGGCATAGTCGGTCAAAAAATTGTGAGTTTCGGACACGCGATGACCGCCTCGACACCTCCCTGGCCACGCCTGCGGAATATTGGCAGCGTGCAACTGATGACCCAGTTGGGCACGGAACTGGGCCTGACGGTGCCGCAATGCCTGGCCCAGACCGGGCTGGATGTGATGGCGCTGGCCGACGGGCAAGCGCAGGTCGAGGCCGCGCAGGAGCTGCAGGTGGTCAGCAATCTGCTGGCCGGTTTGCCCGAGCAGCCGCTGCTGGGGCTGCTGGCCGGGCGCCGCTACCAGCTCAGCCGTTACGGAATCTGGGGATATGCGTTGCTGTGCAGTGCCTCACTCGGCGAGGCGCTGGATATGGGGTTGCGCTACCTCGATCTGACCTTTGCCTTCTGTCGCATCCATGCCCGCAAGGACGGCTCTGGCCACTGGCTGGTGGTGGATGACAGCTGGGTTGAGCCGTCAGTACGCCGTTTTCTGCTGCTGCGCGACAGCTCCGCTATTGCGCGCATTCACCGTGAACTGACCGGCCTGCGGCAGCCCTTCAAGTCGGTTCAACTGGCATTACCTGCGCCGCCCGCTGAGCAGTTGGCGGCCTACACCGAGGCCTATGGCTGCACGCCCCAGTTCGATGCCCAAGAGCACCTGCTGGAGTTGGACCCGGAACTGCTGGCCCGGGCATTGCCCGGCGACAACCCCGCCATGCGTGAGGCCTGCGAGGTGCAATGCCATCAGTTGCTGCAACGCTATCGGGCGCGCGACGGGTTGGCGGGGCGGGTACGTGAGTTGCTGTTGGAGGGTGGCGCGGCGCTACCGGACATGCCGACTGTTGCGGCCAGGCTGCATCTGACCGAGCGCACGCTGCGCCGTCGTCTGGGCGAGGAGCAGACCAGCTTCCGTCAGTTGCAGGAGGAAACCCGCGAAGCGCTGGCCGAGGAATTGCTGCGCATGCCGGGGCTGTCACTGGAGGCGGTGGCGGTGCGGCTTGGTTATGGCGAGGTGTCCAACTTTGTTCATGCATTTCGCCGCTGGAAGGGCATGACGCCGAGGCAGTACTGCCGCAGCGAGCGTGCTTGAGCATCATCCCCAATGATGGGTGACTATTCGGTCAGTCAACAGCCGCTTCCGTGCGGCGCCGGCCGGAGTATCTTTGTGGTTTGACCGATTCAGCGTTTCCTGCAGATAAATCACAACAAAGGAGAATGCCCGTGGCCGATCTGGACGTATTCCGTCAGCAAACCCGCGACTGGCTGGAAGAGAACTGCCCGCAGAGCATGCGCACCCCGCAGCGCTCGGATAACGATGCCTGCTGGGGTGGACGCAACTTTACGTTCGCCAGCGAAGATCAGAAACTCTGGCTGGAGCGCATGGCCGCCCGCGGGTGGACTGCGCCCGAGTGGCCGAGTGAATACGGCGGTGGTGGCCTGAGCCAGCAGGAGCACAAGGTGCTGCGCGAAGAGATGGCGCGTATCAACGCCCGTCCGCCGCTGTCCAGCTTCGGTATCTGGATGATCGGCCCGGCAATTCTCAAGTTCGGCTCTGAAGAGCTGAAGCGTCAGCATCTGCCGCCGATCATTCGCGGTGAAATCCGCTGGTGTCAGGGCTACAGCGAACCGGGGGCCGGATCCGACTTGGCCGGTCTGCAGACCCGCGCCGAAGATCACGGCGACCACTTTATCGTCAACGGCCAGAAGATCTGGACCTCCTACGCCGACAAGGCCGACTGGATGTTCTGTCTGGTGCGCACCAACCCGGATGCCAAGAAGCAGCTGGGCATCAGCCTGGTGCTGTTCGACATGACTACCCCCGGCGTCAGCACTCGCCCGATCAAACTGATCTCCGGCAGCTCACCGTTCTGTGAAACCTTCCTCGACAACGTGCGGGTGGAGAAGAATCAGGTGGTCGGCGAGATCAACGCTGGCTGGACCATCGCCAAGTACCTGCTGACCCACGAGCGGGAAATGATTGGCGGCATGGGCCGCACGGCCGCAGGTCAGAAGAGTCTGCCGCAGATCGCGGTGGATGCTGTCGGCCTGGAAGACGGCAAGCTGGCCGACGGCATGCTGCGCGGCGAGCTGGCGACATGGGATCTGGATGCGGCTGCCTTTGCGCTGACCGCCGAGCGGGTATTGGATGAAGCCAAGGCGGGTCAGGGCGTTGGCGCGGCATCGGCCATGCTCAAGTACTACGGCACCGAGCTGAACAAGCGTCGGCAGGAGCTGATGGTTGCCCTGCATGGCAGTGACGGTCTGCTCTGGGAAGGGGAGGCGTCTCGCGAGGGGGCCATCGCCCGTAACTGGCTGCGCTCGAAGGGCAACTCGATCGAGGGCGGCACCAGCGAGGTGCAGCTCAACGTCATCGCCCGCAACATTCTCGGCCTTCAGTAAGGGGACAGCATCATGACAGCTTTGGTACTTAACGAAGAACAACAGATGCTCAAGGACACGGCCAAGCGTTTTCTGAGCGAGAGCGCCCCGGTCAGCCAGCTGCGTGCGCTGCGCGACAGCCGCGACGAAACCGGCTTCTCCCGCGAGCTGTGGCAGAGCATGGTCGAGATGGGCTTTGTCGGCACGCTGATTCCGGAAGAACTTGGCGGTGCCCAGTTCGGTTACGTCGGCATGGGTCAGGTCAGCGAACAGGTCGGTCGCAACCTGACCGCGTCTCCGCTGATCTCGACGGCTGTGGGTGGCGTTGCCGCGCTGCTGCTGGCCGGCTCCAGTGAACAGCAACAGGCACTGCTGCCGCAGGTCGCCGATGGCAGCTTGCTGCTGGCGCTGGCGGTCGATGAAGCGCCGCGTCCTGCGCCAAACCGCGTTGCGACCCGCCTGCAGGCAGCTGATGGCGGCTATCTGCTCAACGGCCGCAAGACCTTCGTGGTGGACGGTCACGTGGCCGACAAGCTGATCGTGTCGGCGCGCAGCGAGGGGGCTGAGGGTGATCAGGCAGGCATCAGCCTGTTGCTGGTTGATCGCACTGCGCCGGGCGTCAGCGTTGAGCGCACCATCATGGCGGACAGCCGTAATGCGGCCATCGTCAGCTTTGACGGCGTTAAAGTCGCTGCAAATGATCTGCTCGGCGGCGCCGGTCAGGCCTGGTCGGCGCTGGAGCTGACGCTGGATGTGGTCAACGCCCAATTGGCCGGTGAGCTGCTGGGGATGTCGCTGGAGGTGTTTGAGCGCACTGTGGCTTACCTGCAGGAGCGCAAACAGTTTGGTGTGGCGCTGAGTACTTTCCAGGCCCTGCAGCACCGTTGTGCGCACCTGTTCAGTGAACTGGAGCTGGTCAAGTCGGCGGTGTTGAAGGCGCAGATGGCGCTGGATGCCGGTGAAGCCGAGGCGGCGCAATGGGTCAGCCTGGCCAAGGCCAAGGCCTGCGAAGTAGCTGAGCTGGCGACCAACGAAGCGGTGCAGATGCACGGCGGCATGGGCATGACCGACGAGTTTGATATCGGTCTGTTCATGAAGCGTGCGCGCAGCGTGCAGGCGTTGTTTGGTGATTACCGCTATCACGCCAATCGCTTTGCGGCGTTGCGCGGTTATTGACCGGGAGGGCCGTATATGGTCTCCTCCCTCATTGCAAGGCATCAGTTTTTGACGGCAAGAGCAGGTTGTCTGTCGTATATCCGGCCTCAGTGTGCAGCACAGTGCTGCGGGCCTCGATGAGCAGTCGCCACGTATCGTCCTTATCGAGCTCGCGGCCTGTGTGGCCATGACCTTCCTCAGGTTTTCGATACATCGGTTTGACCTGTATTACCACCATCTGCTGATTGCCTTCGCAACCTGGGGGAGTGCGTTACCTCTTGGTTAAATCGAGTGTGTGGCTGCTGTGCTTCAGGCAGGAACGGCTTGGTATGGTTGCCCTCGAGCCACCACTGCCCAGCCGATGCGTGCCAGCTTGTTGGCCAGTGCCACGACGGCCTTGTTGTAACCTCGTCGCTCGATCAGGCTGCAGACCCAGCGACTTAGTCTGTCGTCACGCTCTTTGGCGTATCGGGCAACGGCTCTGGCGCCATGCACTAGCAGCGCCCTGAGGTGTCTATCCCCGCGCTTGCTGATACTGCCGAGCACAGTCTTGCCGCCAGTGCTGTACTGCTTGGGTACCAGCCCGAGAGCCGCAGCCACATCACGACCGCAACGGAACTGCTGGCCACTTCCTAGCCAGCCATAGAAGGCGCTGCTGACGATAGGGCCGTAGCCCGGCACGCTCATCAAGCGCTGGCAAGCTTCGTTTTCTGCGGCTTTGGTTTTGATTTCGCGTTCGTACCAAGCGAGCTCCTGCTCCAGCGCGATGAACAGCTGATACTGCCGGCCCAGCAGTTCCCGCAGGCGCCATGGCAAGCCGTTTTCCGCATCTTCCAACTGTGCGATGACCGCCTGCCTGAAGCGCTGCTTACCCTCAGGCAGATCCACGCCGTGCTCTGCGAGTAAGGCTCGAGTCCGGTTGATCAACCCCGTCTGTTCAGTCACCAGCGCTTGGCGCAAACGATGCAAGCTCTGGTCCAGCTGCTGATCGACCGTCTTGATCTCAACGCAACGAATACGGCCATGCTGAACCGCCTCAGCAATGGCAAGCGCGTCGTTGTAATCGTTCTTCTGGCCACGCAGGTAGGCTTTTACATGCTGTGCTGGCAACAGCTGCACACTATGACCCAACGCGCGTATCTTCCTGGCCCAGTGGTGCGCGCCGGAGCAAGCCTCCATGCCAACGACAGCCCCCGGATGATTAGCCAGAAATGGCAGCACCTCATGGCGGCGAAGCTTCTTGCGCCGGGCAGGTTTGCCCGAGCCATCAAGGGCGGCAACGAAAAAAATGTGCTTTGCCAGGTCGATGCCAATTGTCATAGATTGGTTCATGGTCTGCTCCTGTCTCCGTTCGGTTCCAGTAGATGCATAGCATCTATCCCCTGGCGCATCGACGCCGTAGAAGGGAGAGGGAGGAGACCATCTCATCGAGTTCCAACTCGGCCAAGGTGTTGAGCGGTACTTGCTGGTCGAGCGGGAGCTCGACCCTCCCGGTGCCGCAGATATAAAAAAACCGCAGCCTGTGCTGCGGTTTCAGACTGCTGACGAACCCCGCGTTTTCGCGGGGTTTCGTTTTTCTGGGGTGTTTGTAATGATTTTGCAGGTGTCGGGTAATTTAGCCTGCTAACCGCTAAAAACCGTCCGAGCAGCTCCATTTCCAGCCTCGCAGGCAAGTGCCGCTTCTTATCCCGGATTGCAGGCGTAAAAGCATCGCCAGCAGGCGGGCAATCTTCTTCATGTTTTGGCAGGCGGCTGCCAGCAGGCACTGTTTCATTACCTTGCGCAGTCCACGGAATCGGGCATAACGGTGCCCGTGCAGCTCCTTGGCGTCCGCAAAGCTGCGCTCGACGGTTTCCTTGCGCCTGGCATAGATGCGCCTGCCTTCAGGGGTAAG
>NZ_FOUD01000048.1 GCF_900114765.1 Halopseudomonas pachastrellae | reverse complement strand
GGCTAAATTACCCGACACCTGCAAAATCATTACAAACACCCCAGAAAAACGAAACCCCGCGAAAACGCGGGGTTCGTCAGCAGTCTGAAACCCCGGCTCGCCGGGGTTTTTTATTGTCTGCGGTTGGCTGAGTCGGTTGAAAAGGAGAGTGCGTTCAGCTGACCCTACTGCAAGCAATTCTGCGAATGGTGACCAATCAATAATAAAAAGTCATAAAGAGACGCTACAGGTTTTTTCGTTGCCGATATACAATCGTCCGCCTGCGCCGGCTCAGACCGGCTCACCGAATAATGAGGAGATCACCATGGCCGACTACAACGCTCCCCTGCGCGACATGCGCTTTGTGCTCAATGAAGTCTTCGAAGTATCCAAGCTCTGGGCCCAGCTGCCCGGCCTGGCTGAGGTTGTGGATGAAGAAACCGCAGCGGCCATTCTGGAAGAGGCCGGGAAGGTCACCGGTGGTGTTGTAGCGCCACTGAACCGCAGCGGCGATGAAGAAGGCTGCTCCTGGGACAACGGCGTAGTCAAGACGCCTGCCGGTTTCCCCGAAGCCTATCGTACCTACGCCGAAGGCGGCTGGGTGGGTGTGGGCGGCGACCCGGCCTTTGGCGGCATGGGCATGCCAAAGGTCATCGGCGCGCAGGTTGAGGAAATGGTCAACTCGGCCAACCTGTCCTTCGGTCTGTACCCGATGCTGACCTCTGGCGCCTGTCTGTCGATCCTCAACCACGCCAGCGAAGAGCTTAAGGAAAAGTACCTGCCGAACATGTACGCCGGCACCTGGGCGGGCTCCATGTGTCTGACCGAGCCGCATGCCGGTACCGACCTGGGCATCATTCGCACCAAGGCCGAGCCGCAGGCTGATGGCAGCTACAAGATCTCCGGTACCAAGATTTTCATCACCGGCGGTGAGCACGATCTGACCGAGAACATCATTCATCTGGTGCTGGCAAAGCTGCCTGATGCACCGGCTGGCCCCAAGGGTATCTCCCTGTTCCTGGTGCCTAAGGTGATGGTTAACGCCGATGGTTCGCTGGGCGAGAAGAACTCCCTGTCCTGTGGCTCCATCGAGCACAAGATGGGCATCAAGGCCTCTGCTACCTGCGTCATGAACTTCGACGGTGCGACCGGCTGGATTATCGATGAGCCGAACAAGGGCCTCAACGCCATGTTCACCATGATGAACTATGAGCGTCTGGGTGTGGGTATTCAGGGGCTGTCGCTGGGCGAGCGCTCCTATCAGAACGCCATCGAATACGCCCGTGACCGCATCCAGAGCCGTGCGCCGACCGGCCCGGTCAACAAGGACAAGGCAGCCGACCCGATCATCGTTCACCCTGACGTGCGTCGCATGCTGCTGACCATGAAGGCGCTGAACGAAGGCGGCCGCGCGTTCTCCAGCTACGTTGCCATGCAGCTGGACACCGCCAAGTACAGCGAAGACAAGGAAACCCGCGCCCGTGCCCAGGAGCTGGTTGCACTGCTGACGCCGGTGGCCAAGGCGTTCCTGACCGATATGGGGCTGGAAACCACCGTTCACGGTCAGCAAATCTTTGGCGGCCATGGCTTTATCCGTGAGTGGGGTCAGGAGCAGCTGATTCGTGACTGCCGTATTACTCAGATCTACGAAGGCACCAACGGCATCCAGTCGCTGGACCTGATGGGTCGTAAGATCGTTGGTAGCGGCGGCGCGTTCTACAAGCACTTCAGCGACGAAGTTAAAGCCTTCATCGCCAGTGCTGATGCGGCTCTGGGCGAGTTCACCGGTCCGCTGGAAGCGGCGATCGGTAACCTGGACGAGCTGACTGCCTGGGTTATCGACAGCGCGAAGAGCAACCCGAATGAAATCGGTGCTGCTTCCGTCGAGTACCTGCAGGCCTTTGGTTACACCGCCTACGCTTACATGTGGGCCCTGATGGCGCGCACTGCGCTGGCCAAGCAGGCAGAAGACGAGTTCTACGTCAGCAAGCTGGGTACCGCGCGCTTCTACTTCGCGCGCCTGTTGCCGCGTATCCACTCGTTGACGGCCTCGGTTAAGGCGGGCAGTGAGTCGCTGTACCTGCTCGACGAAGCGCAGTTCTAAGCGTGATGCGGCAGTAAAGAGCCCCGCTTCGGCGGGGCTCAGACTGCTGACGAACCCTGAATCGCCCCGGATTTCCTAGACACTTTCCAGGCTCAGTAAATGTTGCCTTTCAAACTCTACCGGTGACAGCTGGTTGTTGAAACCGTGTCGGC
>NZ_FOUD01000027.1 GCF_900114765.1 Halopseudomonas pachastrellae | reverse complement strand
ATAGGCAACGTTAACCTGAATCTCGCGCATTAACTGTCGTTCGCTGCGCACGCCGAACAGGTAGCCAATAAACAGCATCTTGAACAGAGTGACCGGGTCAATCGCCGGGCGACCGTTGTCAGCACAATACAGGTGCTGGGTGGCAGGACGAATGAACTCGAAATCAATGTGCTGGGCGATCTTGCGCAGCAGATGGTCAGCTGGCACCAGTTCTTCGAGGGTGACCATCTCCAGCGCGTGTTGTTTGGGTGAAGGGGGGTTGAGCATCGGGTTGGCCTGCGATAAACGACAACCCATTAAACAAAAGCCCCCGCCTTTCGGCTAGGGGCTTTGTCAGCAGTCTGACCGCAGCCTTGGCTGCGGTTTTTTTATGCCCTGATCAGAAGTGGTACTTGGCGATCAGGTTGGTAGCGCTCTGGTGGGTATCCAGACCGAAGGTGCCGTTTTCGATGCCGTACTTGTGTTTCCAGTAGTCGTACTCGATACCGGTGTACAGCTGTTTTTCGGACCAGCCCAGCGCCTTGCCCAGATCGTATTTGATCTGCGGGTTGATGTGCAGGTTGGCGTGGTAGTTGTCGCCGTCGTTGTCGACAACCCAGTCGATGAAGCCGTCGATCAGCACGTCAGAGTTGCCCACCGGCACGGTGTAAGCCCAGACCGGGGTGATCTGCCAGATACCGCGGCCGCTTTCGTCGTTGTCGGCGTGGCGGTAATAGGTGTTCAGCTGGAAGTAGTCGAAGCCGGGGATGTTCAGGTCAACGGCCGGGCCGAGCAGGTAGTTTTTCAGGTCATGACGGCCGAACTCGTAGGTGCCTGCCAGCAGCACGTCGGTGATCGGGCCGAAGGCAAAGCTCTGGCCGGTGATCTTGCTCAGCGACAGGCGCGGGGACACTTCACCGTAGTAGGTGCTGTTGTCGCCGGCTGCGTTGGTGCCACCGTTGTAGTGGATGCTGTCGAAGAAGATGAACAGGTCACCCTTGGTCCAGCCGCTGGCGTGCTCGAAGGTCAAGGTTTGCTGGGTGTCCGGGTCAACCTGGAAGTCGGTGCCGTACAGATAGGTCAGGCTGTTGTTTTGCCACAGCAGCGGGTAAGCGTTTGCAAGGCTGCTGGCCAGCATCAGGGTGCTGCCCATGGCGGCGCGGGTCAGGCGGTTCATGGATGTTTCTCCATTTATATTGAACGGGGTGTAGAGGGGTGTAACGCCGGCGCGAATGGTATAGCAAAACCGCAGCAGGCGCAGCTGGCGCCTGTCGGAGAACGGCGGTGTTTCCAGATTGGAAACGCTATTTCACCATAGTAGGGCTAGGCACTGTTCGGGCGAGTGTTTACCCTTGCCGGTTTGCTGTCGTGACCGGAGACTCTGGACTGATGTTGCTACGTGGACTGACCTGGCTGGTGTTCTTTCAGTTGCTGGGGACCGGCCTGAATGTGCTGGTGTTGCCCTTTTTACCTGGCCCGATCATCGGCATGTTGCTGATGGTGGTGTACCTGTGCGTGCGCGGCGGTGTGAGCGAGTCGATCAGCCTGGCCGCCAGTGGTCTGCTCACCTACCTGCCGTTGATTCTGGTGCCGCCGGCAGTGGGCATCATGGCCTACGGCAGTGAGATTCTGGCTGATGCCACGGCGATTCTGGTCACCCTGGCCCTGTCGCTGGCGCTGAGCATGCCGTTCTGTGGCTGGCTTATGCAGAAGCTGATCGAGCGTCAGGAACGGAGGAAGGCACCATGAGCGGCACTCTGCTGCAGGCCTGGCAGGCCGTTGCCAACCACCCCCTGTTCTGGGTCGGTGTGACCCTGGCGGCTTACCAGTTGGGCGTGGCACTCTATCAGCGTACCAAGCTGGCCGTGTTTCACCCGGTGCTGGTCTCCACTGCCGTGCTGGTGCTGGTGATTCTGGCGGCCGGGCAGGATTACGCCCATTACCGCGAGGCCGTGCAACCCTTGCAGGTACTGCTGGGGCCGGCCACCGTTGCGCTGGCGGTGCCGCTGTACATGAACTTTCGCCGCATCCGCAGCTATTTCTGGCCGGTGCTGATCTGCTTGCTGGTAGGCGGTACTCTGGCGACCGTGCTTGCGGTACTGCTGGCCTGGCTGCTGGGCGCCGAGCCAATGATCATGATGACCATGGCACCCAAGTCGGTAACCTCGCCGATTGCCATGCTGGTGGCCGAGCAGATCGGCGGTGTGGCGGCGCTGGCGGCGGTGTTCGTGATGTTTACCGGTGTGCTTGGGGCCATCTTCGGCCCGGTGCTGCTGCGTCTGTGCGGCGTGGACCATCCGGCTGCCTGGGGGATGGCGATGGGCCTGACCGCGCATGCGGTGGGTACCTCGCGGGCGCTGGAAGAGGGGGAGGAGGCTGGCGCCTTTTCTGCCCTGGCCATGAGCCTGATGGGCACGGCTACCGCGCTGCTTTTGCCGCTTGCGGTATCGCTCTGGATGGTTTTTCAGGGCTGAATTTTCTCCGCTGGGGAGTATTTCCCGCATCTGTGCGTCGAACGTGACGTGCGTCAATTCGCCCAGTCCCCGCTTGCCGGGGGCTGAGCCATACTAGTTCGGCAAACATGTGTCCGTTATGTTTGTCGGCGGTGACCGAATTGACCTGATGATTCCTCCGAGCGGAGTACGCAGATGGATATCGTAGAACTCTCACGAATGCAGTTCGCCATGACGGCGATGATTCACTTCCTGTTTGTTCCCCTGACGTTGGGTATGGCCTTTCTACTGGCCATCATGGAGTCGGTCTATGTGATGACCGGCAAGACCATTTACCGAGACATGACCCAGTTCTGGGGCAAGCTCTTCGGTATCAACTTCGCTCTTGGGGTAACTACCGGCCTGGCGATGGAATTCCAGTTCGGTACCAACTGGTCCTATTACTCCCACTACGTCGGCGACATCTTTGGCGCACCGCTGGCGATTGAAGCGCTTATGGCGTTCTTCCTGGAATCAACGCTGTTCGGTTTGTTCTTCTTCGGTTGGGAGCGCATGAGCAAGGTCAAGCACCTGGCAGTGACCTGGCTGATGGCGCTGGGTACCAACCTGTCGGCTCTGTGGATTTTGGTCGCCAACGGCTGGATGCAGCATCCGATTGGCTCCGAGTTCAATATCGAAACCATGCGTATGGAGCTGACCGACTTCGCCGAAGTGCTGCTTAACCCGGTTGCCCAGGTCAAGTTCGTTCACACCGTCTCGGCGGGCTATGTCACGGGTTCCATCTTTGTGCTGGCCATTTCCAGCTACTACCTGCTCAAGGGCCGCGACCTGGCCTTTGCCCGCCGCAGTTTTGCTATCGCTTCGGCCTTCGGTCTGGCCAGTGCGCTGTCGGTCATCGTGCTCGGTGACGAGTCTGGCTACGAAGTGGGCGAGGTGCAGCAGGTCAAGCTGGCAGCGGTTGAAGCCGAGTGGGAAACCCAGACCCCGCCGGCAGCCTTCACCTTGATCGGCATCCCCAATGCCGAGGCCCAGCACACCGACTACGCGATCAAGATCCCGGCGGTACTCGGCTTGATCGCCACCCGTTCGCTGGATGAAGAGGTCAAGGGCCTGCAGCAGATCAAGGAAGAGAACCTGGAGCGCATCATCCGCGGCCAGGAGGCTTATGACCTGATGCAGCGCATCCGCGCTGGTGACAAGTCCTCCGCCACGGTCGAGCAGTTCAACGCGGTGCGCGATGATCTGGGCTTTGGTCTGCTGCTCAGCGGCTACACCGATGACGTGCTCAATGCCACACCGGAAGAAATTGCCAACGCCGTGGAGGCGACCGTGCCCAAGGTCTGGCCGTTGTTCTGGAGCTTCCGCGTCATGGTTGGTTGCGGTTTTCTGATGCTGCTGCTGTTTGCCTGCGCCTTCTGGCATAGCGCGCGCCGCACCGTGGACAAGCCCAAATGGCTGCTCAAGTTTGCGTTGTTCAGCTTGCCGCTGCCGTGGATTGCCAGTGAGATGGGCTGGTTCGTCGCCGAATATGGCCGTCAGCCCTGGGCTATCGGTGAAATCCTGCCGACCCATATGGCAGCCTCGCAGCTGAGTCCGGGCGATGTGCTGTTCACCCTGATCTCCATCGCGGTGCTGTACAGCATCTTTGTGATCATCGAGATCTGGCTGATGACCAAGTACGCGCGCAAGGGGCCGTCGAGCCTGCACACCGGTCGCTATGACCTGGAAACTGCCGAAGCACAGGAGGCCTGATCATGGATTACGAAGCATTACGGTTCATCTGGTGGGTGCTGATCGGGGTTCTGCTGATTGGCTTTGTGGTCACCGACGGCTTTGACATGGGCGTTGCCGCGCTGCTGAAAATTGTTGGCAAGAGCAACGATGAGCGGCGCGTGATGATCAACTCGATCGCGCCGCACTGGGACGGTAACCAGGTCTGGCTGGTAACCGCCGGTGGCGCGCTGTTCGCCGCCTGGCCGACGGTTTACGCGGCCTCGTTCAGTGGCTTTTATCTGGCCATGATGCTGACGCTGTTTGCCTTGTTCCTGCGGCCGCTGGCCTTTGAGTATCGCTCCAAGATCGACAGCGAAGTCTGGCGCAGCCGTTGGGACTGGGCACTGACTGCCGGCTCGGCGATCCCTGCACTGATCTTCGGTGTGGCCTTTGGCAACCTGCTGCAGGGCGTGCCTTTCCACTTCGATGAGTTGCTGCGCTTTGAGTACACCGGCAGCTTCTGGGCGCTGCTCAACCCCTTCGCGCTGCTGGCCGGGGTGCTCAGCCTGCTGATGATCGTCAACCACGGTGCGACCTATCTGCAGCTCAAGACCGAGGGGCAGATCAAGGCGCGCAGTGAAGCCATGGCTGGCCTGCTGTCGCTGGTCTGTGCGGTGCTGTTCGTGATGGCCGGCGTCTGGCTGTGGCTGGGTGTCGACGGCTATCAGGTGGTCAGCGTGATCGACACCAACGGCGACAACCGCACCATCGACAAGGTCGTCGAAATCAGCTCTGCAGCCTGGTTTGGCAATTACGCCAAAGTGCCGCTGCTGTGGGCGGTGCCGGCGCTGGGTGTGATCTGCTTTGTGTTCTGTGCCCTGTTCAGCAAGGCGCGCAAGCACGCAATGGCGTTTGTCAGCTCGGCGCTGGCAATGGCCATGGTGCTGATCACCGCCGGCCTGAGCATGTTCCCCTTCGTCATGCCGTCGTCCAGCATGCCGAACCATAGCCTGACCATGTGGGATGCGACTGCCAGTGAAACCACGCTGTTCATCATGTTCTGCGTGGCCTGCGTGTTCGTGCCGGTCATTCTTGGTTACACCGCCTGGGGATATTTTGTGATGCGCGGCCGTCTGAACGAGCAGCACATTCGCGATAACTCCCACAGCCTGTACTAACGGAAGGAGAAGACTATGTGGTATTTCACCTGGATTCTCGGCGTATTGCTGGCCTGCGCGTTCGGCATCGTCAACGCCATGTGGCTGGAACTCAACGGCTATGTAGGAGAAGAAGATCAAGTCGACTGAGAGTGATCCGCGTAGCGCCAGCAGCTGGTTGAGTCGGCTGTTGGCGCCGCAGTCTTCCCTGCTTAATCTGGCCCTGCTGTTCGCGCTTGCGGCGGCGGGGCTTTTTGTCTGGCAGTGCTGGTTGCTGGCGCAGCTGTTCTCCGGTTGGCTGGTGGCCTGGCAGCAGGGCGGGTTGGGTGATTCCCAGGCGCAGCTGTTGACCGCATTGCTGCCCTGGTTGGCGCTCTGCCTGATCGGTCGTCCGCTGCTGCAGTACGGCCGCGAACAGGCCAGTCAGTTGGCCAGTTTGCGCGCGCGCAGTGACTTGCGGCGCATGCTGCTGCAGCGCTTGGCGGCGCTGGGGCCGGCAAGGGCGCAATTGGGCGCGGATGCTGAACTGGGCAGCCGCCTGCTGGAGCAGGTCGAGGCGCTGGATGCCTACATCAGCCGCTACCGGGTGCAGCGACAGCTGGTGCTGCTGGTGCCGGTGTTGCTGGTCAGTTGCACCGCTGTGTTCAGCCCGCTGGCAGCGGTTCTGCTGCTGCTGACGGCGCCGCTGGTGCCCGTTTTTATGATTCTGCTCGGCAAGGCCGCAGCCTCTGCCAGTCAGCGCCAGTTCATCGCGCTGGCGCGCATGAGCGGGCGTTTCAGCGATCTGCTGCGCGGCAGCTGGACGCTGCGCCATCTGGGCGCGTTGCCGGCGGCTGAGGCGGAAGTCGAAACCGCCGCCGAGCATTACCGTGCCGGCACCATGCGAGTTTTGCGCATGGCCTTTCTCTCGGGTGCGGTGCTGGAGCTGTTTGCCTCGCTGGCGATTGCCCTGGTGGCGCTCTACTTGGGGCTTGGCCTGCTCGGTATCCTGCCCTGGGCCAAGGGCGAGATCCCCGTGCCTTATCTGGGCGCGCTGTTCATTCTGCTGGTGGCGCCGGAGTTCTATGCGCCGCTGCGCCAACTCGGTACTGACTACCACGCCAAGGCTGAAGCCGAAGGGGCGATGACCGAGTTGTTGCCGCTGCTGAATCAACAGGTTTGGGAGCATCCGGGCCGGGAGTCGCTGGCGCTGAGCGCCGCGCCCGGTATCCACTGCAAACAATTGGCTATTGAGGGCCGCCTGGCGCCGCTGGACTTGAGCGTGCAGCCCGCCGAGCGAGTCGTGGTGCAGGGCGCCAGTGGCAGCGGCAAGTCGAGCTTGCTGGAGGCGCTGCTGGGTTTTGTGCCCTGGCAGGGCGAGTTGCTGGTCAATGGTCAGTCGTTGCTGGAACTGTCGCGGCCGGACTGGCTGCGCCATGTGGGTTATCTGGCCCAACAGGTGCCGATCCTGCACGGCAGCATCGCCGACAACCTGCGCCTTGCTGCGCCCAACGCCAGTGACGCTGAACTGATCGCAGTGCTGGAGCAGGTCGCGCTTTGGCCGCTGATTCGGCAGTTGCCGAAAGGGCTGGAGACGGAGCTGGGCGAACGTGGACTGGGGCTGTCCGGTGGGCAACTGAGCCGGCTGGCGCTGGCGCGATTGCTGCTGCGCGATACGCCGGTCTGGCTGCTGGATGAGCCGACCGCGCACCTGGACGCCGATACCGCCGAGCTGATTCACTCGCTACTCGAACGCCTCAGTCGGGGGCGCACCCTGCTGCTGGTCAGCCATGATTTGCACGGGCTGGATTGGGCTGATCGGGTAGTCACGCTTGGCCAGCCGGAACACAGCGAGGAGGGCGCCGATGCCTGAGCAACCTATCCGTTTGCGCGGCTTGCTGCGCAGCCGCCTCGGGCAGTGGAATCTGGCGCTGTTTCTTGGCGCTGTGACCTTGCTGTCAGCGACCGGGCTGCTGGCAACGTCCGGCTGGTTTATCAGTGCGGCAGCCTTGGCCGGGTTGGCCACGGTGGCGGCCTACGGGTTCGATTACTTTCGGCCAGCGGCGATCATTCGCTTCTTCGCCATCGTGCGCACCGCAGGGCGTTATGCCGAGCGGCTGGCCTCCCACAACGCTGCGCTGGCCCTGCTCAAGGACCTGCGTACCCGCTTGTTTGCCCGCGTTGCCGGGCAGCGTCGGCTGACGCCGGCAGCGCGCTCGGCCATCGCCATGCACCGGCTGGTTGCCGATATCGACCTGCTGGACTTCTTCCCGCTGCGCTTTGTCGCGCCCTGGTTCTGGGCTTCCACGCTTACGCTGCTGGTACTCGGCTGGTTGGCGTTGCTCGACAGCTCGCTGGCGGTTGCGGCGCTGCCGGGCCTGCTGTTGGCCTGGTTGGTGGTGCCGCTGCTCGGTGGTCGGTTGGCTGCGCACCTTGCTCGACGTGACGCCGAGCTGGCCGAGCAGCGCCGCGAGTTCTTGCTCGACCGCTTGCAACTGCTGACCTCGCTGCTGCTGTGGCAGCGCTGGGACGATCAGCAGGCTGCGTTTCTGCAGCAGGATGATGCCTGGCTGCAGCAGCGCCTGCGACAGCAGAAATTGGTCAGTTTGACGGCGCTGGGGCAGCAACTGGGCCTGGCGCTGGCGTTGCTTGCGGTGCTCTGGCAGGGGCATGCGCTGTTGCAGCAGGGGGCGTTGTCGGTGCCCTGGCTGCTGGCCGCCTTCCTGTCGGTAATGGGGCTGGCCGAAGCCCTGCTGCCGCTGGCAGCGAGCTTTATTTCGCTGGGTTTCAGTCAGGCGGCGCGGGATCGGTTGAATCTGCTGACGGCTGCCGAGACGGACCCTGCAAGCACTGCAACTGCGTTGCCAGAGTTGCCACTGAGCCTGGCGCTGTCTGACCTGAGCGCGCGAATGCCCGGCGCGCTGAACGGTCCGGAGGATGTGTCGGTCGAGCTGCAGCAGGGTGATGTGCTGTTGATCGAAGGGCCGTCCGGCGGCGGCAAGAGCACGCTGTTGCAGGTGTTGGCGGGTGAGCCACTGGCGTTCACGGGTGAGCGGCTGCTCAATGGTCAGGGTTTTGAACGTTGGGATTTGCGCGAGCTGATTGGCTACCTGCCGCAGCAGCTGGATATCTTTGATATGACGCTGGCGCAGAACCTGCGACTGGCAGACCCCGAAGCCACCGACGAGGCGCTCTGGCAGGTATTGGAAGATGTCGCGCTGGCTGACTGGGTGCGCAGCCGCAAGCATGGCTTGAAGACCACCCTGGGTGAGTTTGGCGCGAAGGTGTCGGGTGGGCAGGCGCGGCGTATCGCTTTGGCTCGGTTGCTGCTGACCAAGCGGCCGTTGCTGTTACTGGATGAGCCCTTTGCCGGGCTGGATGCGCAGACCCGCGAGCGGGTGCTGGCGTCCCTGCTGCGTCGGCGCGAGCAGGGCATTATCGTGATTGTCAGCCATCAGCAGGTGGCAGTCCCGGAGGCGCGCCACCTGCGTATTGGCTAAAGGCCAGGGCCATCTTCCGGCCATGATGCGGTGTCGATCGCTTATGTGGGATGACCACACTGCACCCCCCAGCGCCTTGCCTGGCCGGAAAATAGCCTCCGGCAGGCAGGCAGGCGGGTGGAAACAGCAACCGTCCCTGGTTACCAGGTATCCACGAACGGCCGGGTGCCCTTGAGCAGCGCCTCGTCCGGCGCCGAGTGCAGGCCGCGCATCAGCCAGCCGCGGGTTTCCAGCGGGTCGATCACCGCGTCGATCTCGAGGAAGCTGGCCATGCTGATGCCCTTGCCGCGCTGATATAGCTCGGCGACCAGTTTCTCGAAGGTCGCCTGACGCTCGCCTTCGCCCTCAATCGCCGCCAGCTCCTTCGAGTAACCAAGACGTACCGCGCCTTCCAGGCCCATCGCACCGAATTCGCTGCTCGGCCAGCCGATGGTGAACATCGGTGCGTGGAAGCTACCCGCTGCCATTGCCTGCGCGCCCAGCCCGTAACCCTTGCGCAGCACCACGGTGAAGAACGGAATGCTCAGGCTGGCGGCGGTGACGAACATGCGTGAGACGTGGCGCACGGTGCCCTGCTGCTCGGCGTCCGGGCCGACCATAAAGCCGGGGGTGTCGCACAGCGAAACCATCGGCAGGCCGTGGGCCTGACACAGCTGCATAAAGCGCGCGGCCTTGTCGCCCGCTACCGCGTCGATAGCGCCGCCCAGGTGCATCGGGTTGTTGGCGATCAGACCGAAGGCGCGGCCTTCGATGCGGATCAGCGCGGTGATCAGCCCCGGCGCAAATTCGCGGCGCAGCTCCAGCACCGAGTCGCGGTCTGCCAGGGTGTCGATGACCTTGCGGATGTCGTAGACGCGCAGGCGGTTTTCCGGGATCAGGTGACGCAACTCGCGCTGGTCCGCCGCTTCCCATTCCGTCAGATCGCCCTGGAAGTAGGAGATGTACTGCTTGGCGACGGCTGTGGCCTCGGCCTCGTCCTGCACCCGCACGTCGATCACGCCGTTCGGGCCGTGCATGCTGGTCGGGCCAACTTGTTCTGGGGTGAAACGGCCCAGACCGCCGCCTTCGATCATCGCCGGGCCGGCCATGCCGATGGTGGCATTCTCGGTGGCGATGATCACATCGCAGCAGCCGAGCAGCGCGGCGTTACCGGCGAAGCAGCGGCCGGAGACGATACCCACGGTCGGCACCATGCCGGACAGTCGCGCCATGCGCATGAAGGTGGTGCAGTCCAGGCCGGCCACGCCGACCTTGTCGATATCGCCGGGGCGACCGCCGCCACCTTCGGTGAAGAACACCAGCGGCAGCTTCCACTGCTCGGCCAGCTCCAGCATGCGGTCGGTTTTCTTGTGGTTGGTGACGCCCTGCGTGCCGGCAAACACGGTGTAGTCGTAGGACAGCGCCATACAGCGGGCGGCGTGCTCGCCAAACTTGTCGGCATTGATGGTGCCGATGCCGTTGATCAGGCCGTCGGCCGGGCTCATCTTCAACAGCTCTTCGTGGGTACGGCGGGTGCGCTGGGCCGCCAGCGCAAAGCCGCCGTATTCGATAAAGCTGCCGTCGTCGAGCAGGTCGGCGAGGTTCTCGCGGGCGGTGCGCTGGCCGGTCTTGCGGCGCTTGGCTACGGCGTCCGGGCGGCGCTCGTCGGTCAGTTCGGCGCGGCGCTCCAGCACTTCCTGCAGGTCGGCGCGGATGTGGTCGATGGCAACGCTTTCTTCGTCCTGCTGGGCGTTGCCCGCCACTTCGGCGGGCTCCAGATAGAGCAGGGCGCTGCCTTCGAACAGGCTGTCGCTAGCGTTGGCGGCCAGCGCGCGGACGATGCCGCTCTGGGTTGCCTTGACCACGAACTCCATCTTCATGGCTTCCATGATCGCGACCTGCTGGCCGACGGCGACGCTGTCGCCAACCTGCACATCCAGGCTGACCAGCACGCCTTGAACCGGCGCGTTCAACGGCTCGGTGCCGGCGGGTGCATCGGTCTGCGTGCTGCTGGCGGTGGCGCTGCTCGTGCTGCTCTGGAAGAACCGGTGCGGATGGGCGCTGGCGTGGGCCGCGGTCAGGCTGGCGGCTTCGGCTTCGATAAAGGCGGTCGATACGTCGTTGCTCTGCACCTGCGGGTGCTGCAGCAAATTCTGCAGCAGGTGCAGGTTGCTGGCGGCGCCTTCCAGGCGGAATTCGCACAGCGCGCGATAGGCGCGGCGCAGGGTGTTTGGATAGTCGCCACCCGCATGCACAATCAGTTTCGCCAGCAGCGAGTCGTAGCGCGGGCTGGTGGTGTAACCGGCGTAGCCGTAGCCATCGACGCGGATGCCCGGGCCGCTCGGCGGCTGATAGGCGCTGAGCGTGCCGCCAGCCGGGCGGGTGCTGCCGTCGGCAGCCATGCTTTCCAGGTTGATGCGCAGCTGTACGGCAAAACCGCGTGCCGCCGGGATCTCGGCTTGGGTAAAGCCCAGCTCTGCCAAGGTCTTGCCCGCGGCGAGCTGGATTTGGGTCACTGCCAGATCAAGGCCGGTTACCGCTTCGGTCACGGTGTGCTCCACCTGAATGCGTGGGTTGGCTTCCATAAAGACGAAGTCGCCGCGCTCCTCGTCGAGCAGAAACTCGACGGTACACAGACCGCGGTAGCCGACCGCGCGGGTCAGGGTGCAGGCGGCTTCATGCAGCTGTTTGCGCACGGCTGGATCAAGGCTCGGTGCCGGGGCCACTTCCAGCAGCTTCTGGTTGCGGCGCTGCAGCGTGCAGTCACGCTCCCAGACGTGGGCGACTTCTGTGCCGTCGCCGATGATCTGTACTTCGATATGACGGGCGCGGCGAATCAGCCGCTCGACATACAGGTCGCCGCGACCGAAGGCGGCGGTGGCCTCGGAGGTGCAGCGGGCGAAGGCGTCATCCAGCTCGGCAAGATCGTGCACCGCACGCATGCCGCGTCCGCCGCCGCCGGCCAGTGCCTTGAGCATCACCGCGGCGCCGTCGCCGAGCGATTGCATAAAGTCGCGTGCCTGCTCCAGCGTGGTTGGCTCGTTGGTGCCTTGGGTCAGCGGCACGCCCTGCTGCTGGGCCAAACGACGGGCGCTAGCCTTGTCGCCAAAGGTGTCTAGCACCTCGGGCGCCGGGCCGATAAAGGTGATGCCGGCTTGCTGGCAGGCGCGGGCGAAGTCGGCGTTTTCGCTGAGAAAACCGTAACCGGGGTGGATGGCATCGCAGCTCTGCTCCTTGGCGATGTGGATCAGCTGGGCTGCGTCCAGATAGGCGGCTACGCCTTGACCTTCGAGGGCAATGGCCTGATCGGCGCTGCGCACGTGCAGCGACTGGGCGTCATCTTCGGCGTAAACGGCCACACCGGTGGCGCCGCAGTCAGCGATGGCGCGGGCGAGGCGGATGGCGATTTCGCCACGGTTGGCGATAAGAATACGGTTGAATGCCATGGGTTAGTTGATCCAGTCCTGTAGTTCCTGTTTCTTGACCTTGCCGGTCGCGGTCATCGGCAGTGTATCCACCAGCCGAATCTCCGGCACCTTGTAGATCGCCATTGCCTGCTTGCACCAGTCGCGTAGCGACTCAGCGCTGGCCTGGCTGCCGGGTTTGGTGATGATAAAGGCGAGTGGCGTCTGGCCGCGCTTGGGGTCGGGCTTGCCGATGACCGCGGAGGCGAGAATATCCGGGTGTTGGCCAAGCATGGCTTCCAGCTCACTGGGGAACACACTCATGCCGTTGACCTTGAGCATTTCCTTGCGCCGCCCGAGATAGCGGATAAAGCCCTGTTCGGTGATCACGCCGCTGTCGCCGGTGTGCAGCCAGCCGCCGTCGCGCAGGGCCTCGGCGCTGGCCTCCGGCTTGTTCCAGTAGCCTTTGAGCAGGGAGGGGCTGCGCAGGCACAGCTCGCCCTCGCTGCCCAGCGGCAGCAGCTCGCCGGTGTCGAAGTCGCACACCTTGAATTCGGTACCGGGCACCGGCAGGCCGACGAAAGTGGGTTCGGATTTCAGGTCGAAATCATCGTCCTGCAGGCCGGCAGTGAAGGTGTCGCAGGTATGGGTTTCGGTCATCCCGAAGCTGGTTTCGAACAGCGTGCAGCCGGTCAGCTCGCGCCAGCGGCGGCGGTATTCCGGGGTCAGCTTCTTGATAAAGGAAACGCAGCTGGTGGTTTCAAGCGAGCTGAAGTCGAACTCGCGCACCTGCGGGTGATCGAGAACCTCGGACGCGCTGTCGACCAGCAGACCGGTCTGGGTAACCCGATAGTGCTGAACGGCGCTCATAAAGGTCAGCGCGTCCCAGCGGGCCAGCAACACCAGGGTGGTGCCGGCGAAAACGGGGAACAGCAGGCCGGAGTTCTCGCCGGCGATCCAGAATTCCGGCATGAAGTTCAGGCCGATGCGCTCCTCGTCAAAGCCCATGGCGACCGGGACAAAGCTGGCGCAGGTGTAGAGCATGTCGCCGTGGGTATGAATGCAGCCCTTCGGCAGACCGGTGGTGCCGCCGGTGTAGTTGAGGGCGGCGGTGTCATCCAGCTTCAGTTTGGGCAGGTTCTGCGGCGCAGGCGTGGTGGCTGCCAGCGCGGGCATCAGGTCGATGCTGTTAGTGATGGGTAGCTTGGGTGCTTGCAGCAGATCCGGCACCGGGATCGGCGGCTGGGCTGGGCAGAGTTCAGACAGGCTGGTGGTGAACACCTGTTCCAGCGCGGTCTGCTCGCGCACCTCCTGCACCACGGGCAGTAGTTGGTCAAAGCAGATAATGGCGCGGGCGCCGCAGTCGTTGAGCTGATAGCTCAGCTCCATGCCTTTGGCCATCGGGCTGACCGGGGCATGGATCGCGCCCATCTTGAGAAGGCCGTAGAAGGCGATATGCAGTTGCGGGCAGTTGGGCATGAACACCGCAACGCGGTCGCCCGGCTTGATGCCCTGCGCCTGCAGCAGGGCGGCGCAGCGGTTGCTCAGGTCGTCCAGCTCGGCGTAGGTCAGTTGGTGGCCGTAGAAGTGCACGGCAACGCGCTCTGGCGCGGTGTGGGCCCAATGCGCGAGGTATTCGGTCAGCGGACGCTCACCCTGCGGGTAGACGGGGGTGGTCGGTTTGCCTGCCGGCCAGACCTTGGCTTGAATCGCCTTCAGGGTGTCGAGATAGTCCTGCTCGTGCATGTCCGTGCCTCTTGCTGTTGTTGTCGCTCAAGCTTAGGAGCTGTCGAGGCGGATAAGAAGCGATCAATATTCATTCAGAACCATGATCTCTATTCATGGTTTGGCTGTGGGCGCGTAATCTCGGGGATACAGCCCATGCAGCAGGTGTTTGTTAATGAGTGAAAAGAATGATTCCCCATCATTGGCCCGGATAGACCTGAATCTGTTTCGGGTGTTTGAGGTGGTTTACCGCGAGCGCAACCTGACTCGAGCGGCGGCAGTGCTGCACGTCAGTCAGTCGGCGGTGAGTCATTCGCTGGCCCGGCTGCGCGAACATTTCTCTGATCCGCTATTTGTTCGCGAGGGCCGGGGCGTGACGCCGACGGCAGCGGCTATGCGACTGGCGCCGGGCATTATCGACAGTCTGAGCCGGCTGCAGCAAAGCCTGGGCTATCTGCAGCAGTTCGATCCGCAGGAAGATGCGCGCACCTTCACCATCAGCTTGCCCGAACAGTTGGAGCCGGTACTGATTCCGTCGCTGCTGACGCACTTACGTAAGCAGGCGCCGCGCAGTCGGGTGCGAACAGTCGGTGTCAGGTGGTCCGAGTTAAAGCTGGAGCTGGCGGCAGGGCGGATTGATCTCGCGGTGCAGATCGCCCGCCCGGCGGATGCCAGTCTGCGCCAGATGCAGCTGGTCAAGGAGCCACTGTGCGTGGTCGCCGGCCCGCAGTTTGAGGGCGAGCTGACAGCGGACAGCTACGTGGCCGCCGAGCACATCGCGGTCGCGTCCTGGCGGCGAGGGTTGTCCTTTGAAGATCTGGCGCTGGGGCATCTGGGGTTGATGCGCAATGTGGTGCAGCAGTGCCAGAGCTATCAGGCCGCCAGTCTGGTGGTGGCAGAAACGCCGCTTCTGCTGACCATGTCGCGGCGCCACGCCGAGTTGATCAATCGGCCGTTGGGTAACCGCTTACTGGAGATGCCCTTGCCGCTACCGGAGATCGGCCTGACGCTTTACTGGCACAAGGGCATGGAGCACGACCCGGTCAACCGCTGGTTGCGGCGCCAGGTTCATGCGTTGGCTCAGAACAGTTCGAGTGGTGTAACCGCTCCACCGCTGTCGTAGCCGCCCATCTCCAGCTCGCTGTAGGGCGGTGGGGCGTCTTCCTGTTTGAATATCTCCATGAAGGCGCCGTCGGTGCCGGGTGATGCGCTGCGCCCGGTGGTGGGGTCGATGCGGGCAGTCACCAGCCCTCTGGGCATGCGCGGTTCGCGGTCCGGCACGCCTTCGAGTGCGGCGCCCATGAAGTTCATCCAGATAGGCAGCGCGGCGGTGCCACCGAACTCACGTCGACCCAGGGTGCTGGGCTGATCAAAGCCAACCCACACGGTAGCAACCAGGTCCGGGTTGAAGCCGGAGAACCAGGCGTCTTTCTGGTCGTTGGTGGTACCCGTCTTGCCGGCCAGATCATTGCGGTTCAGGGCGCGGGCGCGTACTGCCGTGCCCCGACGTACCACGTCGCGCAGCATGCTGTTGAGCTGATAGATGGTGCGCTCATCAACGACGCGCTCAGCCTCGGTAGGCTGCTCGCTGATGCCACTGCCCTGGCGCTCGACATAGGCGTTCAGGCGAGCCTGTTGCTGCTCGGTCAGCTCGGGAGTGACCGGTGGCTTGCTGTAGTCGATCAGTTGGCCGTAGCGGTTCTCGATGCGGTCGATCAGGTAGGGCTTGACCGCATAACCGCCGTTGGCAAAGGTCGCATAGCCCTGGGCAATCTGCAGGGGAGTCAGCTCCGAGGTGCCGAGAGAGGCCGACAGGTTGCGCGGCAGATCCTTGCGCTCAAAGCCGAAGCGTTCAATGTAGCTCAGTGCGTTGTCGACCCCCAGATCCTGCATCAGCCTGATGGATACCAGGTTGCGTGAGCGATACAGGGCTTCACGCAGGCGAATGGGGCCAAGGAAGTCGCCGCCAGAGTTCTTCGGGCGCCAGATGGAGTCGAGGTAGTCGTCAACAAAGATCAGCGGCGCGTCGTTGACCAGGCTGGCCGGTGTGTAGCCCTTGTCCAGCGCCGCGCAATACAGGAACGGCTTGAAGCTGGAGCCCGGCTGACGGCGCGCCTGGGTGGCGCGATTGTAGTTACTCTGCAGGAAGGAGAAGCCGCCGATCAGTGCCTTGATAGCACCATCCTGCGGGCCGAGAACGACCAGCGCACTTTGCGCCTCGGGCACCTGCGCCAGGCGCCAGTTGTCATCTTCGATGCGGCTGACACGGATGATATCGCCCGGCTGGAGCACGTCCATCGGCTTGCCGGGGCGCGGCCCCATGCCGTTGGCGCTCAGATAGGGGCGAGCCCATTTCATGTCGTCCCAGTTGATCACGCCCTGCTGGTCACGGCGCAGGCGGATCTCCACGTTTTCGCTGTTGACTGCAGCGACGAGTGCAGGCTCCAGGCCGCCCAGGCTTTTATAGCCCTTGAGCAGTTCAAGGCCCTGTTCCAGGGTGATATCCGGGTTGCGCGCCTCTGGGCCCCGATAGCCGTGGCGAACATCGTATTCCTGCAGGCCATCGCGCACGGCCTTGTTGGCCATGTCCTGCAGGCGGCTGTCCACGGTGGTGTAGACGTTGAAGCCCTGGGTGTAAGCCTTGTCGCCAAATCGCTCGACCATTTCCAGGCGCGCCATCTCGGCGATGTAGGGGGCCTCCATCTCCGGGTTCGCGCCATGGTTGCGCGCGGTGATGGGCGTGTTGACCGCCTCGCGGTAGCTATCTTCGTCGATGTATCCCAGGGTCAGCATGCGGTCCAGAATCCAGTCGCGACGGACCTTGGTGCGCTCCGGGTTGGCGATCGGGTTATAGCGGGACGGTGCCTTGGGAAGGCCGGCGATCATGGCCAGGTCGGCCAGGGGCAGCTCGTTGATCGATTTGCCGTAATAGACCTGCGCGGCCGCCTCGATACCGTAGGCGCGGTTGCCCAGGTAGATCTTGTTGACGTACAGCTCGAAAATTTCGTGCTTGTCGAGATTGCGCTCGATCTGCAGGGCCAGCAATATCTCGTTCAGCTTGCGCGAGAAAACCCGGTCGCTGCTGAGGAAGTAGTTTTTCGCCACCTGCATAGTGATGGTGCTACCGCCGGTCTGAATGTGGCCGGTCTGCAGCAGCTCGCTGGCTGCGCGCAGCAACCCCATCGGGTCGACCCCGTGGTGGTTGAGGAAGTTGTCGTCCTCGGCTGCCAGCAGGGCATGCACGAAGTCGCCCGGGACCTGGTCGTAGCTGATCGGGAAACGTCGCATTTCACCGAACTCTGCTATCAGTCGATTATCTGTGCTATATATCCGCAATGGGGTTTGCAGTTCGACGTCACGCAGGGTTTCAACATCAGGCAGGGCGGGGCTAAGATAGAGCGCAACCCCGCTCAGAATCATGATGGGTGCACATGCCAGCGCGAAGGCAGACCAGAAGAGAAATCTCAGTAAGCGCATAAGGGATGGGGAATTCCCTGAATAATTAGAAAGTTAGCTGGATTGCTAAAAGAGAACGGCGTAGCAGTCTGCATTATAAGCGTATTTTTTTTGATTTAGCCATTTGCGCTTGTACAAGGACTGTTATTTAATGTAGGAAAACACAAACCGTCCGTAAGTGTCGGATGCTGATAGGAAATTGGCTGTGCTAGGGCTCCTAAAGAAAAAAGCGAACACGCTGCTGGGCATCGATGTCAGCTCCACCACGGTGAAGCTGCTTGAGCTTAGTCGCGCCGGAGGCCGCTACAAGGTTGAAGCCTATGCGGTCGAACCCTTGCCACCCGGAGCGGTGGTCGAGAAAAACATCGTCGAGCTTGAAGGCGTTGGCCAGGCACTGGAGAAAGTGCTTGCGCGCTCCAGAACGTCGCTCAAGCAAGCTGCTGTCGCCGTCGCCGGATCTGCAGTGATCACCAAGACCATCGAAATGGATGCCGGTCTTGATCCCGACGAGATGGAAGAGCAGATCAAGCTCGAAGCTGACCAGTACATTCCCTACCCCCTCGATGAAGTAGCCATCGATTTCGAGGTGCAGGGTCCATCCCCCCGCAATCCAGAACGAGAAGAAGTGCTGTTGGCGGCCTGTCGACGTGAGAATGTTGACATTCGCGAGGCGGCGCTGGCGCTGGCAGGCCTGACGGCGAAAATCGTCGAGGTCGAGGCCTACTCGATGGAGCGGGCGTGCGAGTTGGTGGTCGGTCAGTTGGACGCGGATGATGCCGGGCTGACCATCGCCGTCATCGATATCGGCGCGACCATGATGACGCTGAGCGTCTTGAGTGGTGGGCGCACAATCTACACGCGCGAACAGCTGTTCGGCGGCAAGCAGTTGACCGACGAGATCCAGCGCCGTTACGGCCTGTCTCAGGAGGAAGCTGGTCTGGCCAAGAAGCAGGGCGGTCTGCCTGACGACTACGAGTCTGAGGTGCTGGCGCCGTTCAAGGACGCGGTAGTGCAGCAGGTTTCTCGTTCGCTGCAGTTCTTCTTCGCTGGTGGTCAGTACAACGACGTTGACTACATTCTGCTGGCTGGCGGCACGGCTTCGATTCCTGGGCTGGATCAACTGGTTCAGCAGAAGATCGGAACCACCACCCTGGTTGCCAACCCCTTTGCAAATATGACCCTGTCGAACAAGGTTGACGCGGTTGCTCTGAGCAATGATGCGCCAGCCCTGATGATCGCGTGTGGTCTGGCAATGAGGAGTTTTGACTGATGGCTCGCATTAACCTGTTGCCTTGGCGCGAGCAGCTAAGGGAAGAACGAAAAAAGGAATTCCTGACGATTCTGGCACTGGTTGTCCTGTTTGCAGGGGCGCTGGTCTTTTTGGGTGACCGCTACATCAACGGACGAATTGACCATCAGAATGAGCGAAATGCTTTCCTGAAGAAGGAAATCACTCTGCTGGATGCTCGAATCAAGGAGATCGAGGAGCTGCAGGCGCGCCGAGCTCAACTGCTTGATCGTATGAAAATTATCGAGGATCTGCAGGGTAAGCGTCCGATTATTGTGCGAGTGTTTGATGAGCTTGCGCGTACGTTGCCCGACGGAGTGTATTTCACCGAATTGGCGATGAAGGGGGCGGAATTGTCGGTCAAGGGTGGCGCTGAATCGAATAGCCGAGTGTCGAATCTGATGCGTCAGATGGACGGCTCTGAGTGGCTGACCGCACCCAATCTGACGGCGGTGAAAGCGGTGACGTCTGGCGCGCTCGACCAGGCTAATGTGTTCGAGCTGACCGTCAAACAGACCGCGCCGCGTGCTGGTGCCGCTGAGGGAGAACAGCAGCCATGAGTTTCGCTCAACAAATGGAAAGTTTGAAGAAAGTTCAGGCGGATGACCTGGATTTCAACAACATTGGTTCTTGGCCAGCAGCGCTAAAGGTCATTGTGTGTGCGGTTGTTTTTGTCGTGCTTGCTGTTCTGGGGTATCAGTTCCATCTCAAGGATCTCAGGGTGAACCTTGAGCGAGCTGAGCAGCAGGAAGTTGAATTGCGTAAGGAGTTTCAAGACAAGTCCTTTCGTGCGGCAAACCTGGAAGCTTATCGAGAGCAGCTGGAAGAGATTGAGGAGCGTTTCAGCGGCCTGCTGAAACAGCTTCCAAAGGATAGCGAGGTCCCGGGCCTGCTAGAAGATATCACCCAGATGGGGCTTAACAGCGGTTTGGAGTTCGAGTCCATCACTCTGCAGCCCGAGGTGGCGCAACAGTTTTATGTTGAACTGCCGATTCAGATTAACGTCCGCGGTAGCTATCACGATCTAGCCACTTTCGTGAGCAGTGTTGCTGGCCTGCCTCGCATTGTGACTCTTGGCGATTTTGGCATTGAGCCGGTCAGCGAGAATAATCCTGATCTGCTCGCGATGGAAATTATCGCGAAAACCTATCGCTATAATGATGCGGCAGAGGAGGGGCAGCAATGAGCGTAATGAGCCCCAGGTTTTTGGGTGTTGTCGCGGCCTCCCTTTTGACGGTCGGTTGCAGTGGTGGTGAGTTCGCTGACTTGCAGCGATTTATGGATGAAACCAGAGCGCGCCCTTCGGGCACAATTGAACCTCTGCCTCGGTTTGAGCCTTATGAGGCTTTTACCTACAGCGCCTCCTCCTTGCGCAGCCCGTTTCAGCCTCCGATCAAGATTGATCTTAGTCAGCGGCAAAAAGGATCTCAGGATATCAAGCCGGACGAGAACCGGGTCAAACAGTTCCTTGAAGGCTTCAACATCGAAAGCTTCGAGATGGTTGGCACTCTGAGTAATGCGAGTGGAATGCAGGCACTGATTCAGGGTGCTGGCAGCGTCCACCGTGTTCATGTAGGCGATTATTTGGGACGCAACCATGGACGGGTTACCGGTATTGAAGAAAATCGCGTCGATGTAGTGGAAATCGTGCCGGATGGTGAAGGCGGGTGGTTGGAGCGTCCGCGTACCCTCAGCCTCGCTGAGCGCGGGTAGGACAACCAGGGAGAGATAACATGAACTGCAAACAGTCACGCGTGGACCGCAAAAAAATGCTTCTGACCAGAAAACTTCCGCTCGCGGCGCTGATGTCGCTGCTGAGCCCGCTAGCCTTGGCTGCCGACCTGCAAAATATGGATGTGGCCTCGTTGCCGGGCGACCGCGTCGAGCTGAAGTTGACCTTCGATGAGCCGGTCAGCGCTGCTCCTAAAGGTTATACCATTGATCAGCCTGCTCGGATTGCGCTTGATCTTCCCGGTGTGCAGAACAAGCTAGGTGAGCGTTCTCGTGAGCTTGGACTTGGTAATGCGCGCAGCGTTACCGTCGTCGAGGCAGCTGATCGAACGCGCCTCATCATCAACCTGACGTCGCTGGCACCTTACAGCACACGCGTCCAGGGTAATGACCTCTATGTCACTGTGGGTGCTGAAGCTGCTGCTCAGGCCGCTGCCCCGGCGCCGACGCCGGTTGCTAGTAACACCAACTGGCGCGCCACTGACGAGCCTGCTGTTTCCGGTGCGGTTGCAGCCGGTGGCCGTGCCATCAGCAGCCTTGACTTTCAGCGTGGGACAGACGGATCCGGTAACGTAATCGTTGATCTGAGTGACCCCGGTATCAAGGTGGATGTTGAGGAACAGGGAGGGCGCGTCCGCCTGAACTTCCCCAACACGCGTCTGCCTGATGAGCTGCGTGTCCAGCTCGACGTCAAAGATTTCGCAACGCCGGTCAACTTCGTCAATGCTACCGGCAGTGGTAACAACGCGACCATCGTCATCGAGCCTACTGGTAGCTATGAGCATCTGGTCTACCAGGCTGACGACCGTCTGACCGTCAGCTTCAAGCCGCTGACGCGCGCAGAAGTCGAGCAGCGTCGTGCCGATGCATTTACTTACTCCGGCGAGAAGCTGTCGCTGAACTTCCAGGATATTGAAGTGCGTTCGGTGCTGCAGTTGATTGCCGACTTCACGGACCTGAACCTGGTTGCCAGTGATACCGTTCAAGGTAGCATCACGCTGCGCCTGCAGAACGTGCCGTGGGATCAGGCGCTGGATCTGGTACTGAAGACTAAGGGTCTGGATAAGCGCCAGATTGGCAACGTGCTGCTGGTCGCTCCAGCAGAGGAAATTGCTGCCCGCGAGCGTCAGGAGCTGGAATCACAGAAGCAGATTGCCGAACTGGCCCCGCTTCGTCGTGAGCTGATTCAGGTTAACTACGCCAAGGCAAGCGACATTGCTCAGCTGTTCGCGTCGGTAACCTCTGCCGATGCTGATAGTCAGCGCGGGTCGTTAACCGTCGACGAGCGCACCAACAGTATCATTGCTTTGGAAACCCAGGATAAGCTCGACGAGCTGCGTCGAATCGTTACCCAGCTGGACATCCCTGTGCGTCAGGTGATGATTGAAGCGCGTATTGTTGAGGCCAATGTTGGCTTTGATAAGGCGTTGGGGGTGCGTTGGGGTGGTAATTTGAACTTGGGTGGCAACTTCTCTGCTTTCGGGAAAGACGGCGAGACCAGTATTGGCGAGGCTCCAGATTTCTTGCCTGACGGAACCAGCACTGGCGGGTTCTATGGGATTGCAGAGCGTCCGGTGAACTCCCCCTTTATAGACATGGGTGTGGATGGTGCAACCTCGGGTATTGGTATCGGCTTTATCACCGATAACACCATTCTGGATCTGCAGCTGTCAGCCATGGAAAGCACTGGAAACGGTGAGATTATTTCCCAGCCAAAGGTCGTTACCTCTGACAAGGAAACCGCGAAGATTCTGAAGGGCTCCGAGATTCCCTATCAGGAAGCCAGCTCCAGCGGTGCAACCACTACTGCGTTCGCAGAGGCTGTGCTCTCCCTGGAAGTGACCCCGCAGATCACTCCGGATAACCAGGTTATCATGGAGGTCATCGTCACCAAGGATGAGCCGGACTTCACCAACGAGGTAAATGGTGTGCCGACGATTCGCAAGAATGAGGTCAACGCGAACATCCTGGTTGCAGATGGTGAAACAATCGTAATTGGTGGCGTGTTCTCAAGTGAGTCGCAGAGTGCTCAAGAGAAGGTGCCGTTCCTTGGTGACCTGCCGATTCTTGGCAAGGCTTTCCGTCGCGATATTAATTCGGAAACCAAGAACGAGCTGCTGATCTTCCTGACGCCGCGCATCATCAATAACGGAGCTATTACGCTTGCCAGGTAAGTCTGTTGCGTAACGTTTTTCTAATTGGCCCGATGGGAGCTGGAAAAAGCACCATCGGGCGTTTGCTTGCCAAAGAGCTGAAATTTCCTTTCAAGGACTCCGATCGCGAGATTGAGGTCCGTACGGGTGCCGATATCCCCTGGATTTTTGATGTTGAGGGGGAAGAGGGTTTCCGGCAACGAGAGGAGGCTATGATCGCTGAGCTGGTTGAGGAACGCGGCATTGTGCTTGCTACCGGCGGTGGTGTGGTCATGCGCCCGGCGAACCGGGCTGCTCTGACAGCAAATGGCCTGGTGGTTTATCTGTGTACCAGCGTGGAGCAGCAGCTTCAGCGTACCGCAAAAGACCGCCAGCGCCCCCTCTTGCAAACCGCTGACCCTGAAGCGGTGCTTCGTGACCTGATGGCACGGCGTGACCCGCTGTATCGTGAAATCGCCGACCTTATTATCGAGACCGATCAGCGCGGCCCCAAGGTCGTGGTCAATACCATTCTTGGCAAGCTTCAGGAAGACTGAGTCGCCATATATCCGGGTCTCAGGTGACTGTTGTATGCTGTGCCCGCTTAAAACGGGGAGTGTCCTGATGCAGTGTCTTAAAGTCGATCTGGCTGATCGCAGTTATCCTATCTATATCGGTGCCGGCATTCTTTCTGACGAGGCCTTGCTGCAGCGTCATATCGCCGGTCGCCAAGTCTGTGTCGTTACCGACGATACCGTTGCTCCCCTGTATCTTGAGTCGCTGCTGCAAAAGTTGTCCGGCTATCGCGTGACCAGCGTAGTGCTGCCGACCGGCGAGGCCTACAAGAACTGGTCAACGCTGCAGCAGGTGTTTGATGCGCTGCTTGCCGAGCGTCATGATCGTCGCACCACCCTGATTGCGCTGGGTGGCGGTGTTATCGGAGACATGACCGGCTTTGCTGCGGCGTGCTACCAGCGCGGCGTGGACTTTATTCAGGTGCCGACTACGCTGCTTTCTCAGGTCGACTCTTCTGTTGGCGGCAAGACCGGTATCAATCATCCGGCAGGCAAGAATATGCTAGGTGCGTTTTATCAGCCCAAGGCGGTGCTGATCGACACCGACAGTCTGCGCACTTTGCCCGAGCGCGAGGTTAGCGCCGGGCTGGCTGAAATCGTCAAATACGGTTTGATCCGGGACGCGGATTTCCTGACCTGGCTTGAGCAGAACATGGCAGCGTTGCGTGCGCTGGACGCGGCGCTGGTGACCTACGCGATTGAGCGCTCTTGCGCCATCAAAGCTGAGGTGGTCGCGGCCGATGAGCGCGAAGGCGGCGTGCGCGCCATCCTGAACCTGGGGCACACCTTTGGCCATGCTATCGAGGCGCATCAAGGCTACGGCAGCTGGCTGCACGGCGAAGCGGTTGGCGCCGGCATGGCGATGGCCCTGGACCTGTCCTGCAGGCTCGGCTGGATTACGGACGCTGAGCGAGATCGCGGTGTTGCGCTGATCAGCGCGGCGGGTCTGCCGACGGTACCACCCAAGGGCATGGTTGCCGCTGATTTTGAACGTCTCATGTCGGTCGACAAGAAGGTGCTGGATGGTCAGCTGCGCCTTGTGCTCTTGCGCGGCATGGGTGAGGCCGTTGTGACGGCTGAATTTACTGCTGATGCGTTGCGTCAGTGTCTTGTGGGGTTTGAACAATGAGCAAAGGCTTTGATGAAGTCTTCACGGCTGTGAGTGGCGCCGATGATCTGCTGGATCATTACCAGTTCACGCATGATCCCTTTGCTCCGCGCACCCCCGGATTTCGCTTTTTTACCCCCAAACGCAAAAGCGTGCTGGCCGAGTTGCACCACCTTGCCCGCTATGGCGATCAGGTCATGGCGGTCACGGGCCCTCAGGGCAGTGGCAAGACATTGCTGCGCCAGGCGCTGGTCGCCAGTAGCAATAAAGACAGCATCCAGTGCGTTGTGCTGTCTGCGCGGGAGATGCCCGCTGAAAGTGCGCTGCTTGCCGGGCTGTGTCAGGCGGTCAGTGCCGAGCAGCGCGACGTCGCCAGTTTGCTCCGCAAGGCGCAGCAAAGTGAGGCGGTCGGTATTCAGTTGTATCTGGTCATCGACGATGCGGAGTGTCTGGAGTCGTCTGCCGTCAGCATGCTGAGCGAGATTGCCGAGGCCGGACCGGCGGCGCCGCGTGTCTTCCTGTTCGCTGATAGTGAGGCGGAGGCGGCGCTGTCGCTCGTTCGCAAGTCGGATGATGCGCCTGCCGTGCATATGATCGCCCTGCAGCCACTGGATGTCGCCGAAACGCGGGATTACATGGCTCAGCGCCTTGAGGGGGCTGGGCAGGGAATTGAGTTGTTGGATGATGCGCAAGTTGAGTGGGTACATCAGCGCAGCGGCGGCTGGCCTGGCGGTATCAATCAGGCTGCGCGGCAGGCATTGCTGGCCGCTATGCAGGAGGCGCCCGTTGCCATGCGTCGAGCCGGTGGCAACCCATTCCCGGTCAAGGCGCTGGCCGCGCTGGTACTGATCGCCGCGGGCATCGGCGTCGCCTGGTATATGGGTGATCAGCCGCAGGAGCCAGAGCGAACAGTTCTGCAGCTCCCTGCGCCAGTAGTCGAGGCGCAGAGTCAGGCGCCGGTATCGGCCCCGCTGCCTGGGGACGGCACCACGAGCGGTGCTCAGAATGCGAGCTCGGCAGCTGCGTCGGAAGAGGATGCCGTGCCGACGCTGGTTGATGCGCAGGCTCCCTCGGCGCCCGATCCGGCACCGGTGCAGACTGAAGCGCCTGCACTGGACGCAGAGCCGGACCCAGCGCCAGCCTTGACGGCTCCGGCTCCGGCTCCGGCTCCGGCTCCGGCTCCGGCTCCGGCTCCGGCTCCTGAACCTGCAGCGAAAAAAGCCGAGACCGAGCCACGCGAGGTCGCACCGCCGGCCGCGCCAGCGGCGGCGCGTCCTGCTTCGGGTTATCACGATGCCAGCTGGTATCGTCAGCGTCCCGGTTCGGAGTACGTTGTCCAACTGCTTGGCTCACGCTCCGAGGCGGCCGCCAAGGCCTTTATCGCTCGCCATGCCGAGGTCTCTGATCTGGGCTACTTTGAGACCACGCACCAGGGCGAGCCCTGGTATGTTGTGACGCAGGGGGCCTATGCTTCCCGTCAAGCGGCGCAGGCCGGTGTTGCCAAGCTGCCGCCCGCACTGCGTGATAGCAAGCCCTGGCCTCGCGGGATGGCTGATATCCAGAGCGCTCTACGCTAAGCTGTCAGGCCCGCCGCTAGGCGGGCCTGCTGACCAAAAAGGCGTGGCCGATGCCTGTCGGTAGCGCTATAGTCGGACTACAAAGTTTCCGATTTACGACATTTGAATACGCCCAAGCGGCATCATTGCGCCAAAAAAAATTGTGAGCGTGCTTGGCGCTGTGTACAATTACTCCCCTTTTGCCCGGCGCAGAGCCAGATTTATCCGTGGTCTGGTTTTTTAAGTGCCTGAATTTATTAGCTTTTTGAGAGAGTGCCTATGAAAGCAGGTCTATACCAGCCTGATCAGTTCAAGGATAACTGTGGCTTTGGTTTGATTGCCCACATGGAAGGCCAGCCCAGTCACCACCTGCTGCAGACGGCCATCGAAGCCCTCACCTGCATGACGCACCGTGGCGGTATTAATGCTGACGGCAAGACCGGCGACGGTTGCGGCCTGCTCATTCAAAAGCCGGATCGCTTTCTGCGCGAGGTCGCTCGTGAAACCCTGTCGGTCGAGCTGCCAGAGCAGTACGCCGTCGGCATGGTGTTCATGGGGACTGACGAACCGGCTGCCGCCGCGGCCAAGCAGGCCTTCGCCGATGCGCTGGCCGATCAGGGCCTGACCGGCCTGGGCTGGCGTCCGGTGCCGGTCGATCCGACCAAGCTGGGGCCGCTTGCTCGCACTAGCCTGCCGCGTATCGAGCAGGTGTTCGTCTCTGGCGAGGGCCTGGACGAGCAGCAGTTCGGTGTGAAGCTCTTTTATGTGCGCCGCAAGGCTGAAATTGCCATGCAGGCCGACAGCAGCTTTTATGTCTGCAGCCTGTCGCACAAGGTCATCTCCTATAAAGGCTTGATGATGCCGGCGGATCTGGACAAGTTTTATCCAGATCTGGGTGACGAGCGCATGGAAACCGCGATCAGCGTGTTCCATCAGCGCTTTTCCACCAACACCCTGCCCAAGTGGCCGCTCGCCCAGCCGTTCCGTCTGGTTGCCCACAACGGTGAAATCAACACCATCACGGCCAACCGTAACTGGGCTCACGCGCGTCGCAACAAGTTCACCAACGACCTAATGCCCGATCTGGACAGCCTGGCACCGCTGGTCAATACCACCGGCTCCGACTCTTCCAGCATGGATAACATGCTGGAGCTGCTGCTGTGTGGTGGCATGGACCTGTTCCGCGCGATCCGCATGGTCGTGCCGCCAGCCTGGCAGAACGTTGAAACCATGGACGCCGACCTGCGTGCGTTCTACGAATACAACTCCATGCACATGGAGGCCTGGGACGGCCCGGCCGGTATCGTGCTGACCGAAGGTCGCTACGCGGTCTGTCTGCTCGACCGTAACGGCCTGCGCCCGGCGCGTTACGTCATCACCAAGAACGGCTACATCACGCTGGCGTCTGAAATCGGCGTATGGGACTACCAGCCCGAGGATGTGGTCAGCAAGGGGCGTGTTGGTCCGGGTCAGATCCTGGCGGTCGACACCCAGACCGGCGAGGTGCTGCATACCGATGATGTCGCCAATCGTCTGAAGTCTCGCCACCCCTACCGCAAGTGGCTGAAAGAGAACGCCCTGCGTATTCAGGCGACCCTGGACGACCGCGATCACGGCGCTGACTTCCTGTCGGCCGAGGCGCTCAAGCAGTACATGAAAATGTTCCAGGTCACCTTTGAGGAGCGTGATCAGGTGCTGCGTCCGCTGGCCGAGAACGGTCAGGAAGCGGTCGGCTCCATGGGTGACGACACCCCGATGGCTGTGCTGTCTGGTCGGGTTCGCTCGGTCTACGACTATTTCCGTCAGCAGTTCGCCCAGGTAACCAACCCGGCGATCGATCCGCTGCGTGAAGCCATCGTCATGTCGCTGGAAACCTGTCTGGGTGCCGAGCGCAACGTGTTCGAAGAGACTGCCGATCACGCCAATCGCGCGATCCTCAGCTCGCCGGTGATCTCGCCGGCCAAGTGGCGCACCATCATGAACCTGGATGAGCGTCCCGGTTTTGCGCGCCACGTGATTGACCTGAACGTCGCAGAAGGCACCCTGCTGGGCGATGCCGTGAAGGACATCACCGCGCAAGCTGAAGCGGCCGTGCGCGAAGGCAAGACCATCATCGTGCTCAGCGACCGTGCCATCGAGCAGGGCAAGCTGCCGGTTCATGCGGCGCTGGCGGTTGGTGCGGTGCACCACCACCTGACCGCGGTTGGTCTGCGTTCGGAGTGCAACATCCTGGTCGAAACCGCTACCACCCGCGACCCGCATCACTATGCGGTGTTGATCGGCTTTGGTGCGACCGCGGTTTACCCGTATCTGGCCTACGAAGTGCTGGGTGACCTGATCCGTACCGGTGAGGTGATCGGCGACCTGTTCGAGACCTTCAAGTACTATCGCAAGGGCATTTCCAAGGGCCTGCTGAAGATCCTGTCGAAGATGGGCATCTCCACCATCGCTTCTTACCGTGGCGCCCAGCTGTTTGAAGCGGTCGGTCTGGCAGACGAAGTGGTTGATGTCTGCTTTACCGGTGTTGTCAGCCGTATTCAGGGTGCCCGCTTTGAGGACCTGCAGGCCGAGCAGGCGCTGCTGGCCAAGGAAGCCTGGAACCCGCGCAAGTCCATCCAGCAGGGTGGCTTGCTGAAGTTTGTCTTTGGCGGCGAGTACCATGCCTACAACCCGGACGTGGTCCGCGCGCTGCAGGACGCCGTGCAGGGCGACAGCTACGACAAGTATCAGGAATACGCCGCGCTGGTGAACAGCCGCCCGGTTGCTGCGCTGCGTGACCTGCTGAAGGTGCGCGATGACCAGCAGGCAATCTCGCTGGATGACGTTGAACCGCTGGAGTCCATCTTCAAGCGCTTCGACTCGGCGGGTATCTCCCTGGGTGCTCTGTCTCCCGAGGCGCACGAGGCAATTGCCGAGGCGATGAACCGTCTGGGCGCGCGCTCCAACTCCGGTGAGGGCGGTGAAGATCCGGCCCGTTACGGCACTGTGCGTACCTCCAAGATCAAGCAGATCGCCTCCGGTCGCTTTGGCGTAACGCCCGAGTACCTGGTCAACGCCGACGTGCTGCAGATCAAGGTCGCCCAGGGTGCCAAGCCCGGTGAAGGTGGTCAGCTGCCTGGCGGTAAGGTGAACGAGCTGATCGCCCGTCTGCGTTACGCGGTCCCGGGTGTCACGCTGATTTCGCCGCCGCCGCACCATGACATCTACTCGATTGAAGACCTGTCGCAGCTGATCTTTGACCTCAAGCAGGTCAACCCGCAGGCGCTGGTCTCGGTCAAGCTGGTCTCCGAGCCGGGCGTTGGCACCATCGCTGCCGGCGTGGCCAAGGCCTACGCTGACCTGATCACCATTTCCGGCTACGACGGTGGTACCGGCGCATCGCCGCTGACCTCCATCCGTTATGCCGGTTCGCCCTGGGAGCTGGGCCTGTCTGAAGCCCATCAGACCCTGCGCGGCAATGATCTGCGCGGCAAGGTGCGCGTGCAGACCGACGGTGGTCTGAAGACCGGACTGGACGTGATCAAGGCGGCCATTCTCGGTGCCGAGAGCTTCGGCTTTGGTACCGCGCCGATGATTGCCCTGGGTTGCAAATACCTGCGTATCTGCCACCTGAACAACTGTGCGACCGGTGTTGCAACGCAGAACGAGCATCTGCGTGATAACCACTACATCGGCACCGTCGAGATGGTGATGAACTTCTTCACCTACGTCGCGATGGAAACCCGTGAGTGGCTGGCCAAGCTGGGTGTGCGCACCCTGCAGGACCTGATCGGCCGTACCGACCTGCTGGACATCCTGCCGGGTGCAACCGGCAAGCAGCAGAACCTGGATCTGCGCCCGCTGCTGGGCAGCGATCTGGTGCCGGCTGACAAACCGCAGTTCTGCGAGTCGCCGCGTAACGAGCCGTTCGACAAGGGCCTGACTGCCGAGAAGATGGTGGAGATGGCGCGTGCCGCCATCGATGGCCGCACCGGTGGTGAGTACCAGCTGTCGCTGACCAACTGTGACCGTTCCATTGGTGCCCGCGTATCGGGCGAGATTGCCAAGGTGCACGGTAACCAGGGCATGGTCAGTGCGCCGATCACCTTCCGCATGACCGGTACTGCCGGCCAGAGCTTCGGTGTTTGGAACGCCGGTGGCCTGCACATGTACCTGGAAGGCGACGCCAACGACTACGTCGGCAAGGGCATGACTGGCGGCAAACTGACCATCGTACCGCCCAAGGGCAGCCCGTTCCGTTCCGAGCAGACCTCGATCATCGGCAACACCTGTCTGTATGGTGCCACTGGTGGCAAGCTGTTCGCCGCCGGTATCGCTGGTGAGCGCTTCGCGGTCCGTAACTCGGGCGCCCATGCCATCATCGAAGGCGCGGGTGATCACTGCTGTGAGTACATGACTGGCGGGATGGTCTGCGTACTGGGCAGCACTGGCCACAACTTCGGTGCGGGTATGACCGGTGGCTTTGCCTATGTGCTGGACATGGATAACACCTTCTTCGACAAGCTCAATCACGAGCTGGTCGAGCTGCACCGTATCAGCAACGAGTCGATGGAAATGTACCGCAGCCACCTGACTCAGGTGCTGGCCGAGTACGTGACCGAGACCGGTAGTGCCTGGGGTGCAGAGGTGCTGGACAACCTGGACGACTACATCCGTCGCTTCTGGCTGGTCAAGCCCAAGGCCGCGAGCCTGCGCGCGCTGCTGACCAGTACCCGAGCGAACCCACAATAAGCCGCCCGAGGCAGGCCGCTGCGGCGGCCTGCCGGCCCTGATGAGTCTGGCAGTGGCGTGACGTGATCGCCGCTGCAGTGTAGAGGTTTAGATATGGCAGACCGTTTGAATAACGACTTCCAGTTTATCGATGTAGGTCGTAAAGATCCGAAGAAGCGCCCGCTGCGCGCGCGCAAGACCCAGTTCGTTGAGATCAACGAGCAGTTCAAGCCGGATGCGGCCTCCGAACAGGCGCATCGCTGCCTCGGTTGCGGCAACCCCTATTGCGAATGGAAGTGCCCCGTGCACAACTTCATTCCCAACTGGCTGAAGCTGGTCTCCGAAGGCAACATCCTTGAAGCCGCCGAGCTGTCGCACCAGACCAACACCTTGCCGGAAGTGTGCGGCCGCGTGTGCCCGCAGGACCGTCTGTGCGAAGGCGCCTGTACCCTGAACGACGGCTTTGGTGCTGTTACCATCGGTTCGGTCGAGAAGTACATCACCGACACCGCCTTTGCCATGGGCTGGCGTCCAGACATGTCCGGCGTAGTACCGACCGGCAAGCGTGTTGCCATTATCGGCGCAGGCCCGGCCGGTCTGGGCTGCGCCGACGTGCTGGCGCGTGCCGGCGTGTCTCCGGTGGTGTTCGACCGCAATCCGGAGATTGGCGGCCTGCTGACTTTTGGTATTCCCGAGTTCAAGCTGGAAAAGACGGTAATGTCCCGTCGTCGTGAGGTGTTTGAAGGCATGGGTATCGAGTTCCGCCTGAACACCGAGATCGGCAAGGACGTGATGATCGACGAGCTGCTGGCCGACTACGACGCCGTTTTCATGGGCATGGGTACCTACACCTACATGAAGGGCGGCTTCCCCGGCGAAGATCTGCCCGGTGTCTACGACGCGCTGGATTTCCTGATCGCCAACGTGAACCGCAACCTGGGCTTTGAAAAGTCGGCCGATGACTTCATCGACATGAAGGGCAAGACCGTTGTGGTTCTCGGTGGCGGCGACACCGCGATGGACTGTAACCGCACTTCCATCCGTCAGGGCGCCAACGCCGTGACCTGCGCCTATCGTCGCGACGAAGCGAACATGCCGGGCTCGCGCAAGGAAGTGAAGAACGCCAAGGATGAGGGCGTTAAGTTCCTGTTCAACCGTCAGCCGATTGCCATTGTTGGTGAAGACAAGGTTGAAGGCGTCAAGGTAGTTGAAACCCGCCTGGGCGAGCCTGACGCCCGTGGCCGTCGCAGCCCCGAGCCGATCCCCGGTTCCGAGCAGGTACTGGCTGCCGATGCGGTGATCATCGCCTTCGGTTTCCGTCCCAGCCCGGCCGACTGGTTTGCCGACAAGCAGATCGATACCGACAGCCAGGGTCGCGTGGTGGCACCGGAGCAGGCGCAGTACAAGTTCCAGACCAGCAACCCCAAGGTGTTTGCCGGTGGTGACATGGTGCGCGGCTCCGATCTGGTCGTAACCGCCATCTGGGAAGGTCGCCAGGCAGCCGAAGGTATCCTCGATTACCTCGAGGTGTGACAACAGGTCACGGCCTGTCTGTTACCAACAAGGGCGCCTGCGGGCGCCCTTGTTGCTTTGCGGCCTGATGTTTATGCGCAATTGCCGCTACAATGGCCGCTGACCTTTTTTGACTGGATGGGCCCCATGACTGAACTCAAGAACGACCGTTTCCTGCGCGCACTGGCACGTCAGCCTGTGGATGTCACCCCGGTGTGGATGATGCGTCAGGCCGGCCGCTATCTGCCTGAATACCGGGCATCGCGGGCCCGTGCCGGCGATTTCATGGGCCTGTGCATGAATCCGGAGATGGCCTGCGAGGTCACCTTGCAGCCGCTGGATCGCTACCCGCTGGATGCAGCCATTCTGTTTTCCGACATCCTCACCATTCCCGATGCCATGGGGCAGGGCCTGTATTTTGAGACCGGCGAGGGCCCGCGCTTTCGCAAGGTGATCGATACCGCAGCCGATATCGAGGCACTGCCGGTGCCGGACCCGGAGCAGGACCTGGGCTACGTGATGGATGCGGTGCGTACCATTCGCCGTGAGCTGAACGGCCGTGTGCCGCTGATCGGCTTCTCCGGCAGCCCATGGACGCTGGCAACCTACATGGTTGAAGGCGGCTCCTCCAAGGATTTCCGCAAGACCAAGGCCATGCTGTATGACCAGCCTGAAGCCATGCACCTGCTGCTCGACAAGCTGGCTCAGTCGGTGACCAGCTACCTCAACGGGCAGATCAAGGCCGGCGCCCAGGCAGTGCAGATCTTTGATACCTGGGGTGGCAACCTGTCTGCCGACGCCTACCAGAAGTTCTCGCTGGCTTACATGCGCAAGATCGTCTCCGGTCTGATCCGCGAACACGATGGTCGCAAGATTCCGGTCATTCTGTTCACCAAAAATGGTGGCCTGTGGCTGGAAAGCATTGCCGACGCCGGTGCCGACGCGCTGGGTCTGGACTGGACCATGGATATCGGCGTGGCGCGTTCGCGGGTTGGTTCAAAGGTTGCATTGCAAGGCAATATGGATCCGACCGTGCTGTACGCCAAGCCGGAGGCGATTCGCGCCGAGGTCGCGCGTATTCTGGCCAGCTATGGCAAGGGCAGCGGCCATGTATTCAACCTGGGCCACGGCATCACGCCCGAGGTCGACCCGGCTCACGCCGGTGCCTTCATTGAGGCTGTGCACGAGTTGTCAGCGGTTTATCACGATCCGAATGCTATCGTGGTTTGATGCCGTCTGCGCTGGCAAAGGGCAGGGCTGTTGATTTCTGAACAAGGAGAGGGCGTATGCGTAGGGTAGTGTTCAACCAGAAAGGCGGTGTCGGCAAGTCGAGCATCGCCTGCAATCTGGCTGCGGTCAGTGCGGCAGCGGGCTATAAAACGCTGGTGATTGATCTGGACCCGCAGGCGAACTCCAGCCATTACCTGCTCGGTGAGCGGATGAAGGATGTGGATACTACTATCGCGGATTTCTTCTCGCAGACTCTGTCCAGCGGATTGTTCAGCAAAAAGGCCGAGAACTTCGTTACCGAAACGCCGTTCGAGAACCTCTGGCTGATGCCGGCCAGCCCCGAGCTGGCCGAGCTGCAGCACAAGCTGGAGTCGCGCTACAAAATCCAGAAGCTGCGCAAGCTGCTCAAGGACTTGAAGGATAACTACGAGCGGATCTACATCGATACGGCTCCGGCGTTCAACTTCTACACCATGTCGGCGCTGATTGCCGCTGACCGCGTGTTGATTCCCTTTGATTGCGACAGCTTTTCGCGTCAGGCGCTGTACGGCCTGCTGACCGAGCTGGAAGACGTGCGTGAAGAGCACAACGAGGACTTGGCGGTCGAGGGTATCGTGGTCAACCAGTTTCAGCCGCGTGCGGCCCTGCCGCAGAAGATGCTGGATGAGATGATCGCTGAAGGTCTGCCGGTGCTTCCGGTGCACCTGAACAGCTCGGTGCGCATGCGCGAGTCGCACGAGGCGGCCACGCCGCTGATTTTCCTCGATGGCCGGCACAAGCTGACTCAGCAGTTTATGGCGCTGCACGACCATATCGAGGCGCAATAGGCTGCGCCTGGTCGTATTGACCAGCCGGACTTCCTTCTTCATGCTCGGCGCTGGACTTCAATAACAAGGACAGCGCCATGAAGCTCGAAACGCTTGCCATACACGCCGGTTACACCCCCGACCCCAATACGCACGCGGTTGCCGTGCCAATCTACCAGACCACCTCCTACGCCTTTGACGACACTCAGCACGGGGCCGATCTATTCGATCTGAAGGTGCCTGGCAATATCTACACGCGCATCATGAACCCCACCAACGACGTGCTGGAACAGCGCGTTGCGGCGCTGGAAGGCGGTGTTGGTGCCCTGGCTGTCGCCTCCGGTATGGCGGCTATCACCTACGCGATCCAGACCCTGGCCGAAGCGGGCGACAACATCGTTTCCGTGGCCAAGCTGTATGGTGGTACCTACAACCTGCTTGCGCACACCCTGCCGCGCCAGGGTATCGAAACCCGCTTTGCCGCCCATGACGACATCGCCGCGCTGGAAAGCCTGATTGATGCGCGCACCAAGGCGGTGTTCTGTGAGTCCATCGGCAACCCGGCGGGTAACGTGATCGATATCCAGGCGTTGGCTGATGCCGCCCATCGTCATGGCGTGCCGCTGATTGTCGATAACACCGTCGCCACCCCGGCGCTCTGCCGCCCGTTTGAGCATGGGGCTGACATTGTGGTGCACTCGCTGACCAAGTACATGGGCGGCCACGGCACGACCCTTGGCGGCATCGTGGTGGATGGCGGCTGCTTCCCCTGGGCTGAGAACGCGGAGCGCTTCCCGCTGCTCAACACCGCTGACCCGTCCTACCACGGTGTGGTCTACACTGAAGCCTTCGGCCCAGCGGCTTTCATTGGTCGCTGCCGTGTTGTGCCGCTACGTAACATGGGCGCGGCGCTGTCGCCGTTCAACGCGTTCATGATTCTGCAGGGGCTGGAAACCCTGTCGCTGCGCATGGAGCGTCACTGCGACAACGCCATGGCGGTCGCCAGCTTCCTGCAGAGCCACCCGCAGGTTGCCTGGGTACAGTACGCCGGGCTGGAGGATCACCCCGAGCACGCCCTGGCCAAGCGCTACATGGGCGGCACGCCGGCGTCGGTACTGTCGTTCGGGATCAAGGGCGGCCAGGAGGCCGGTGCGCGCTTTATCGATGCGCTGAACCTGGTGGTGCGACTGGTCAACATCGGCGACGCCAAGTCACTGGCCTGTCACCCGGCCTCGACCACTCACCGTCAGCTCAATGACGAAGAGCTGGCCAAGGCTGGCGTGCCACGCGACATGGTGCGCCTGTCGATCGGTATCGAGCATATCGACGACATCCTCGCCGATCTGTCGCAGGCGCTGGAAGCTTCGCGCTAAGCGCTTTCCCGCTTTGCGGGAAGCGAGCTGCAAGCCGCAAGCTGTAAGCAAGACCCGCGCGGTGTTAAATCGCGCGGGTTTTCTTATGTTTGGGATGGCACTCTGAATGCAAAAAGTGTTTGACTGCCTGTAGGTCAACTCATACTGATTACGCTTCCAGCTTCCAGCTTCCAGCTTCCAGCTTCCAGCTTCCAGCTTCCAGCTTCCAGCTTCCAGCTTCCAGCTTCCAGCTTCCAGCTTCCAGCTTGCGCGCGCCAGCGCGCGTTTCAGGGAAACAGCGGCCAGATCAGCGGGATGATAAGCGAGCCAGCTGCCCACATGATCAGGTTTAGCGGTACGCCGATGCGCATAAAGTCCGAGAAGCGGTAGCCACCGGCGCTGTAAACGAAGGTGTTGGTCTGGTAGCCGATGGGGGTGGCAAAGCTGGCACTGGCAGCAAACATCACCGCGACCACAAAGGGGCGCGGGTCCGCGCCGAGCTGTTGGGCAACGCCAATCGCAATCGGGGTGACCAGTACCGCGACGGCGTTGTTGCTGACCACTTCGGTGAGGATCGAGGTGAGCAGGTAGATGAACGACAGCATGAACAGCGGTCCGAGTAGCGGCGACAGCGTCATCACGTGGCTGACCACGGTATCCACTAGGCCGACCTTGTTCATCGCGATACTGATCGCCAGCATGCCGAAGATGAGCGTCAGGATGCGCCAGTCGATGGCCTTGTAGGCGTCTTCGGTATCCAGACAGCCGGTAGCGACCACCAGCGCGGCAGCAATCATCGCCAGCCCTTCGATGGGCATGACTTTGAACGCGGCCAGCACCATCACGGCCAGCACAGCGGCGATGGCGATCGGCGCCTTGTCGCGGCGGTAGGCGCGCTCCTGTACCGAGTTGAGGCTGATCAACTCGCCGTTGTCGGCAAACTTCTTGATCTGCGACGCTGTGCCTTCTACCAGCATGACGTCACCGAACTGCAGTTCGAAGTCATCCAGGTTGTCCTGAATATTCTCGTTGTGGCGGTGCACTGCCAACACGTGAATTCCGTAGCGCGCAGTCAGGTTGAGGTCGCGCATCGGGCGGTGGCTGTAGCGGGAGTTGCGGCCCACAATGGCCTCGGCCAGCATCACATCGCGGGTCGAGATGGTCTCGAAGCTGTCGGCGCGGTTGATCGCCAGCAAGCCGTTGTGCCGCAACTCGACAAAATCACGCATGCTGGTGTGCAGCACCAGACGGTCGCCTGCCAGTAACTGGGTGTCGTTAAGCGGGGTAGACAGCTCCTCATCGCCGCGAAAGATTTTCAGCACACGGATACCGCTGTTGCCGTTCAGGTTGGCCTGGCTGATGGTCTGGTTGATCACCGGCGAGTCGTGCGGCACCAGCAGCTCGGTCATAAAGGTGCGCGCCTGGTCCGGACGCAGCTGGCGCGACAGGCTTTCACGCTCGGGCAGCAGTCGATGGCCGATCAGCAGCACAAAGGCCATGCCGATGCTGGCCATGATCATTCCTGGCAACGTGATATCGAACATGCCGAACGGCTCCAGCCCCATCTGCCGGGCAACGCCGTCGACCAGGATGTTGGTGGAGGTGCCGATCATGGTCATGGTGCCGCCGAAGATGGTGGCGTAGGACAGCGGAATCAGCATCTTCGAGGGCTTGCTGCCGATGCTGGTGGCCAGTGCAATGGCAACCGGCGTGAGGATGGCGACCACCGGTGTGTTGTTGATGAAGGTCGATAGCAGCAGGGCCGTCATCATCAGACTGAACAGCGTGCGCCACTGGCTGCCGCCGCCCATACGCGCCAGCCAGTTGCCGAGGGTCTCGACGCAACCGGTTCGCTCCAGCGCCGCGGACAGGATAAACATGCAGGCAATGGTGATGGGGGCACTGTTGGACAGTACGCCAAGGACGTCGGCTGGCGATAGTAGTTGGCTGACCAGCAGCACGGCAACCGCGATGCCCACGACCACGTCGGGGCTGAATTTTTCCCGCGCGAAGGCGTAGAACACCCAGCACAGCAGCAGTGCTACGCCTATCAGGGGCAGTGAATCCCAGCTCATCGGTAACCGAACTCTCTCGTGAGGTATCGGGTCCGCAGTCGGACCCACGCTGGGCGTCACATTAAGAGTCGGCGCTATATTTGTCCAAGCACAAAAACTGATTTTTATATTCTTAAAAAGAATAAAGCTTGTTTACGATGAGCAGCTGATTTCCAGATGTCGGCCCCAGTCCGGCGGCGCGGCGGCGTAGGCCTCGGCGCCCGCCTGCGGGCTGAATGGCTGGCGCAGGATGTGATGCAGTCTACGCACTTCGTTGAAGTCGCCTTGCTCGGCGGCAGCAATGGCGTTCTGGGCCAGATAGTTGCGCAGAACATACAGCGGGTTGGCTGCCTGGCGCGCGTCGAGGGGCGCGTCGCAGCGCTGCTCATGTTGCTGTCGCCAGGCGTCGAAGGCGTCACGGTCGATAAACTGGTCGCGCACCAAGGGGTGCTCTTCAGCGAGTTGGCGCAGGGTCAGGTGGTAGTCGGCTCCGCTGGCCTGCATGAGTTGCAGCAGGGCGTCGATCTGTTCGGCGTCATCCTCGCGCGTGGCTGTCCAGCCCAGGCGCTGGCGCATCAACGCCAGATAGTGCTGCTCGAACAGCGGCATGAAGTTGGCCAGTTCAGCCTTGAGTTCGTCAACGGAGGCAAAGGGTGTCAGGGCCTGGGCCAGGCAGGCTAGGTTCCACTGGGCAATCAGCGGCTGGCGGTGAAAGGCGTAGCGCCCTTCGTGGTCGGAATGGTTGCAGATGTGCCGGGCGTCAAAGGCGTCGAGAAAGGCATAGGGGCCAAAGTCAAAGGTGATACCCAGTATCGACATGTTGTCGGTGTTCATGACCCCATGACAGAAACCGTATGCCTGCCAGCGGGCGACCATCTCGGCAGTGCGCTGTAGCACCTGATGCAGCATGGCCAGAGCGGGGTTCTCTGCGTTGCGGCAGTCCGGATAGCAGGTGTCCAGTGTGAACTCCAGCAACTGACGCAGCGCGTCTTGCTGGCGGGTGTAGTAGAAGTACTCGAAGTGACCAAAGCGGATATGCGAGGGCGCCAGGCGCAGCAACATGGCGGCGCGCTCTTCGCGCTCGCGGTACACCGGGTTGTCGCCGACGGTGACGCACAGAGCCCGGCTGGTCGGGATGCCCAGCGCATGCAGGGCTTCGCTGGCGAGAAACTCGCGGATTGATGAGCGCAGCACCGCGCGGCCATCGCCCATGCGCGAGTAAGGCGTGCTGCCGGCGCCCTTGAGGTGCAGATCCCAGTAGGCGCCGGCCTGGTTGACCACCTCGCCCAGCAGCAGGCCGCGACCGTCGCCCAGTTGCGGGTTGTAGGCGCCAAACTGATGCCCGGAGTACACCATGGCGCGGGGCTCGGCATCGCTCCACACCTTGTGGCCGGCAAACAGCTCCACCAGCAGTGGGTCTGCGGCCTGGTCGGAATCCAGGTCTAGCAGGGCCAGCGCGTCTTCGCTGCACACCACCAGTCGCGGGTTGCTCAGTGGTTCGGGCAACACGCGGCTGGAAAAAGTGTCTCCCAGACGGGCAAAGCGATTGTCGAACTGCAGGTCGGCCAGAGTGGGCACAATTGGCTCCTTGTTTGGGTCTGACTCACCATGCTACAGCAGTGCCGCATGGCTGGCAGCGCTGCGTTATAGCGCTGTATCAGGAGAGGTAATGCACGGCCCAATTTCTTGACCGCAGGGGCGTCGGTCCTTAGTGTTCAAACACCTGTATGAAATCATGCTGCCGGTGGTGACTGGCCGCCCTTTGGAGAGTCGACATGCCTGAATATAACGCCCCCTTGCGCGACATGCGCTTTGTCATGGACGAGCTGCTGGACATGACCGGCAGCTACGCTGCGTACGGTCTGGAAGACGCCACCCCGGATCTGGTCAGCGCGATCCTGGAAGAGGGTGCCAAGTTCACCAATCAGGTGCTGTCGCCGCTCAACCGCACCGGTGACGAAGAAGGCTGCCACATCGAAAACGGCGTCGTCACCACGCCCAAGGGCTTCAAGGAAGCCTATCAGGCCTATTGTGAAAACGGCTGGGGCTCCATGACCGCTTCTCCCGAGTACGGCGGGCAGGGTCTGCCGTCCTCGCTGGGTCTGATTCTGGCTGAAATGGTGGCCTCGGCTAACTACTCGTTCAGCATGTACCCGGGCCTGTCCCACGGTTGTGCTGCGGCGATCGCTGCGCACGGCACCAACGAGCAGAAAGAGCTGTACCTGAACAAGCTGACCCCCGGCACCTGGACCGGCACCATGTGCCTGACCGAGCCGCACTGTGGTACCGACCTGGGTCTGGTCAAAACCCGCGCTGTGCCGCAGGCTGACGGTACCTACAAGGTGACCGGCACCAAGATCTTCATCTCGTGCGGTGAGCACGACATGTCTGAAAACATCGTTCACCTGGTACTGGCCAAGTTGCCTGACGCGCCGGCTGGCACCAAGGGTATCTCCCTGTTCATCGTGCCCAAGTTCCTGCCGGATGCGAACGGTGAAGTAGGCGAGCGCAACAGCCTGATCTGTGGCTCCATCGAGCACAAGATGGGTATCAAGGCTTCCGCTACCTGCGTGATGAACTTTGACGATGCCACCGGCTTTTTGATCGGTGATGTCAACAAGGGTCTGAACTGCATGTTCACCATGATGAACCACGCTCGCCTGGGTACCGGCATGCAGGGTCTGTGTCACGGTGAAGCGTCCTACCAGAGCGCGCTGGCTTACGCTAAAGATCGCCTGCAAATGCGTTCGCTGAAAGGCCCGGCTGCACCGGATAAAGCGGCTGACCCGATCATCGTTCACCCGGACGTGCGTCGCATGCTGCTGACTATGAAAGCCTTCAACGAAGGTAACCGCGCGCTGGCCTACCACACTGCCAAGCTGCTGGATCAGGCGCACTACGCGGCTGAAGAAGAAGCCCGTGCCGACGCAGAAGCACAGCTGGCCTTCCTGACGCCGATCTGTAAAGCCTTCATGACCGATACCGGTCTGGAAGCCACGCTGCTGGGTCAACAGGTGTTCGGTGGTCACGGCTTTATCCGTGAATGGGGTCAGGAGCAGCACGTTCGTGACTGCCGTATCGCGCCGATCTACGAAGGCACCAACGGTATCCAGGCCCTCGACCTGCTGGGTCGCAAGGTACTGGGTAGCCAGGGCAAGCTGCTGAAGACCTTCACCAAGCAGGTGCACCTGCTGTGCAAAGAGGTTGAAGGCGACGCCAAGTTTGGCGACTACGCGAAGAAGCTGGCCCAGCTGAACGCCCAGTGGGGCGAGCTGACCACCTCTGTTGGCATGAAAGCCATGCAGAACCCGGAAGAAGTGGGCGCTGCTGCGGTCGACTACTTGGCGTTCTCTGGTTACGTGGTTCACGCCTACCTGTGGCTGAAGATGGCGCTGGTTGCCCAGGCCAAGCTGGACGAAGGCAGCACTGAGGTCGACTTCTACAAAGGTAAGCTGGCGACTCAGGCGTTCTTCTATCAGCGTCTGCTGCCGCGCGCTCAGGCGCACGCCGAAGCGCTGACTGCCGGTGCTTCCAGCCTGATGGACATCGCTGTCGAGCAGTTCTGATCGGTCCGCTGATGTGAACCAAAACCCCGGCTCGCCGGGGTTTCAGACTGCTGACAAAGCCCCTAGCCGAAAGGCGGGGGCTTTTGTTTAATGGGTTGTCGTTTATCGCAGGCCAACCCGATGCTCAACCCCCCTTCACCCAAACAACACGCGCTGGAGATGGTCACCCTCGAAGAACTGGTGCCAGCTGACCATCTGCTGCGCAAGATCGCCCAGCACATTGATTTCGAGTTCATTCGTCCTGCCACCCAGCACCTGTATTGTGCTGACAACGGTCGCCCGGCGATTGACCCGGTCACTCTGTTCAAGATGCTGTTTATTGGCTACCTGTTCGGCGTGCGCAGCGAACGACAGTTAATGCGCGAGATTCA
>NZ_FOUD01000045.1 GCF_900114765.1 Halopseudomonas pachastrellae | reverse complement strand
TGTCCGAAAAACGCGATGTCTTCACGCAAAATTTCCTTGATCCGATTAGGAGAAAATTCTACTTCTGACGAGCTCTGATTTCAGGGGGGATTACCGACTGACTCTCCGCCAATAAACAAAAACGTCCAGCCTAGCTGGGCGTTTTTGTTTATCCGAAGGGCTCTCGGAGAGAACCCACGTTCGACCGAGCCTGTAACGCAGGAGAGGAACGCCGGAGCAATGCGACGGCGGGCGTACCGACGCACCGCCGAATAATCCCTGACGGAGTGTCAGGCCACTGCGCTCAGGTTGGTTTTGGGGGCCGGTTCTATGCTTTTCGCTCAGCGCTTTGCGATAGCTTGCGCAAGCGCTCAGAACCGTCTTCAACCAGGTAGTCTTTCACACTGTGAGTGGCAGAAAACTCACTCTGTGTTCTGCCGCGCAACATCTCCTTGAAGCGCTCAGAGCCATCCTCGGCCAAGTACGTATTTGTCGGCACCTCATAGAGCGATGCTCTGATTTCTGCCGCTTTGCTGCGCAATTTAATGGGTATCCGGAATTTCTGGTTGATAAAATGCCAAAGATGTAAAGAAGAAAATCTTTCTCAGCGGATTATCTGATTGATCCTCTTCAGCCTACTCTACTGCCAATTTTCTGTTTCCACCTTCGCCTGAGTCTTCATAGCGATGCTGACTAGGGAGGACAGCGAGAGCTGGGCAAGCGTCAAAGCGGTTCTGGTTCATGCGCAATCCGGACACCTGCACAACATTCCTCTTGTAAGAAACCGATCAAATTCTCTAGGTGCCCATACTCGGGTATACAGACAATCGTGCGGCTATGTTTCTCCTGCCGGATCAGCCCTACCTTGGCCATGCGCGCAAGGTGATGTGATAGCGTCGAAGCAGGAATACCCAGCCCCTTCTGGATATCTCCGACCGAAGCCCCATCATGGCCAGCTTTGACCAGAAAGCGGAACACGGACAGTCGGTGACTATTCCCTAGCTCAGCTAAGCTGGCTGCAACCTTTTCGTGATCCATAGCACGCCCCAATAATTCGATGTTTCTAGAATTATAGTTGACAGGTCGGATAAACGCAAGTAGGCTGCGTACATCATTTCGACAATACTAGAAATATAGGAGTAATATTGAATGTCATCTCAACTCCAAGACGCTCTAGGCATGTTCGCCTTTCTCGCTATCGAGCTATCGGTTTTATTCATTGGCATTAGCTTGCTGGTCGGAGTTCTTCAACGTCACATCCCACCATCCAAGGTGGAAGCGTTACTGACTTCCAGTGGGAAGCGAGGCTATTTTCTTGCTGCTGGTTTAGGAGCTATAACGCCCTTCTGTAGTTGCTCGACTATCCCCATGTTGAAAGGGTTGATTCGGGCACGGGCCGGTTTTGGGCCGATGATGGTGTTTCTTTTCTCATCTCCGTTGCTGAATCCTATCGTCGTCGGCCTGCTGGTTGCCACGTTTGGATGGACACTTACTGCTATCTATGTGCTCGCCGCTTTGGTGGTCGCGGTAGGTGCCGGATGGCTGCTTCACACGCTTGGCTTCGAGCGTTATGTGCGCCGGACGGCGACACAAGAGAGCAGTGGATGTAGTTCATCAGCAAGCCCGTGCAGTGCTACATCGACCGCATCGAGTTGCGGCACCAACAGCTGCGACACCACTCCGAAGACGGCTTCTTGCGGGGCTGATAGGAAGACAACAGTCTCTACGTCTAGCGAATGCTGTGACAGTCAACCCACTGTCACGGTTAAGAAAGAAGGGAAGTACAGTGGTGTGTGGCGGGAAGCTTGGTCGGACTTTATCGATGTGTTGCCTTACCTGCTCATCGGTATTGCGATTGGCAGCGTGATCTATGGTTTCATGCCCACTGACTTATTGGAGCAGTATGCAGGCCCAGATAATCCCTTTGCCATTCCAGTTGCCGCTGTCATCGGCGTGCCGTTGTATATTCGCGCTGAAGCCGTCATACCTCTGGCAGCGGCTCTGATGGCCAAAGGCGTGGGTGCCGGGACGGTGCTAGCGTTGATCATCGGCAGTGCCGGAGCCAGCCTGACTGAGCTCATTCTGTTGCGCTCTTTGTTCACGCTGAAGCTTTTAGCGGCGTTTTTAGCAGTCATTTTTGCTATGGCGATGATTGCCGGTTACGCCACCTACCTGTTTTTCTGATCAAGGCGGGAGATGATTAATTCGTTAAGCCTTCCTGGGTACCAGTTGGTGGATTCTGATGAGCAGAATGAAGACATACATTTTCGGCTTGAAGCACCTACACCAGTAGCCTGCGAGGGGTGCGGCGTGCAGGGTGAGTTCGTGCGGTTCGGCAAGCGTGACGTTCCCTATCGTGATCTGCCCATCCACGGCAAGCGGGTCACTCTCTGGGTGGTCCGCCGCCGATACACCTGCCGGGCCTGCAAGACAACATTCAGGCCCCAGCTACCGGAGATGGTGGACGGATTCCGTATGACACTGCGGCTGCATGAGTACGTGGAGAAGGAATCCTTCAACCACCCCTACACCTTTGTGGCGGCACAGACCGGCCTGGACGAGAAGACGGTGCGCGACATCTTCAACGCCCGCGCCGAGTTCCTGGGGCGCTGGCACCGCTTCGAGACGCCCCGCATCCTGGGCATTGACGAGCTATACCTGAACAAGCGCTACCGCTGCATTCTGACCAACATTGAGGAGCGAACCCTGCTCGACCTGCTGGCCACCCGCCGCCAGGACGTGGTGACCAACTACCTGATGAAGCTGAAAGACCGGCAGAAGGTCGAGATCGTCAGCATGGACATGTGGAACCCCTACCGGGCAGCGGTCAAGGCTGTGCTGCCCCAGGCCCGTATCGTGGTCGATAAGTTCCATGTGGTGCGCATGGCCAACGATGCCCTAGAGAGAGTGCGCAAGGGCCTCAGAAAGGAGCTGAAACCGTCCCAGAGCCGGACTCTCAAGGGAGACCGGAAAATCCTGCTGAAACGCGCTCACGAAGTCTCAGACCGGGAGCGCCTCATCATGGAGACCTGGACAGGCGCGTTCCCGCAACTGCTGGCCGCCTACGAGCACAAGGAGCGCTTCTACGGCATCTGGGACGCCACCACACGGCTCCAGGCAGAAGCCGCCCTG
>NZ_FOUD01000017.1:51175-115222 GCF_900114765.1 Halopseudomonas pachastrellae | reverse complement strand
TGCCTGATCGTTGCTTAATTTGCTCTTGGTTCGGTGCTTGCCGTTGGGCTGCAGTGTGGCCAGATCAAAAGTGCGCTTGGCGATATCGATGCCCACTACCAGTGTCATGAGATGTCCTCCATGCAGTCGTTTTGATGATCACGTCATCCCGTCCAACCTTGTGCAATGCGAGCTCTTGCGGCTCTAGATACCGTTCGGACTTAAGGGATGAAATGGAGGTGGCAGCCCAATCTACGCTGCAAGCTCAGCGGCTTAAGGGTGGACACGGCTTACCAGCCTCCCCCGAGGATCAGTCGGGAACTATGCCTCCTTGGAGAGGCAGTAGTCGAGATACAAGGGTGTACTAAGCCGAAGGCGTGTACACCAATCAACTTGCACAGGACTGCCACCCGCGTGCGGGCACGCGCGGATACGCTGCGCTTAATCCGCCCTACCAAGCGCCGTTTCGTAGGGCGGAGAACGCCGCAGGCTTCTCCGCGCGCCACCACATCAGGGCTTCGCCGGCCCATACAACGCACGACTGGCCTTGCCATGGATCATGCGCGACAGGCGGTAATCGGTGTTCTGCATCATGCCGATGATGATGGCGTCGTTACTTGGGTCAATCCAGCACCAGGCCCCCTGGATACCCCACCACCAGTAGGTCCCCTCCGGCAGATAGCCAGCGGCTGGCGAGTCATTCACCACGGCCACATTCAAGCCAAACTGGTTACCCGGAAAAAACGGCCCGATATCCTCCACGCCCTGCGGCAACTGATTGCGGCGCATCAACTCAACGGTTTCGGGCTTCAGAATGCGCGTACCTTCCAGCTCGCCGCCGCCCAGAAGCATACGGGCAAAACGCAGGTAATCATCTACCGAGGAGATCAGCCCGCCGCCGCCATTGAGAAAGCGCGGCTTGCTGAGAAACGGTGTATTGGGGATTGCCTTGAGCGAGCCATCAGGCTGCGGCTGGTAGGACAGCGCCAACCGCCCCGCCTTATCCTCCGGCGCGTAGAAGTCGGTATCCACCATTTCCAGCGGGTCGAAGATCCGCTCCTGCAGAAATGCGTCAAACGTCTTGCCCGACAACACCTCGATCAGCGCCGCCTGAATATCGACCGAAATGCTGTAGTGCCAGACCGTACCCGGCTGGTGCAGCAGCGGGATGTGCTCCAACTTGGCCATCATGTCGGCAAAGGTGGAATCGCGGTTCTGGATGTCGGCTTTGACGTAGAGCTGGTCCACCTGGGTGTCGCCAAAGCGGCCATAGGTAAAACCACCGGTGTGGGTCATCAGCTCACGGATGGTGACCGGATGCGCCGCCGGCTCGGTTTTGGGCATACCCTCCGGGCCGTCTGCTACCGCCACCTGCAGGTTCTGCAACTCGGGGATGTACTTGCCTACCGGCTCGTCGAGCTCAAAGCGCCCTTCGTCATACAGGGTCAGCAGCGCCGTGCCGGTCACCAGCTTGGTCAGCGAAAAAATCTTGTAGAGGCTGTCTGGCTCAAGCGGCCGCTGCTGCTCCAGATCGGCAAAGCCGTATTCGGCACGCTGCACGATCTCGCCGTTCTGATACACCAGCGTGGCAATACCGCCGATGCGCCCCTGCTCCACCTCTTGAGCCATGGCAGCGGCAAAGGCATCCAGGCGCGGCTGGGTAAAGGGCTGCGCTACCTGCTCGGCATGCAGACAGCCGGAGAATCCTGCCGCCAGCAGCATTGCGCCACCCAGCAGCTTACGCATTTTAGATTGGATCATTATTGTTCTACCTTGAATCTAATGTTGGCTCGGACTTGAGCCCAACCGTTACGCATTTAGCAGGCTCACGATACAAGATTACAGGCTGTCTCAGCCAATATAACTTCCTCTGATGTGCCGGCGTGATGTAACAAATGCAGACACGCGGCGTCAGATAGGTACAGTCACCCCTACAGGATCAATCATGAAACGCCGTACCCTGCTCAGCGGCCTGTTGGCCGCCCCCGCCCTGCCGCTTCTCTCCAGCACGGCCAGTGCCGAGGATGCCTTTCATGTGTCGCAAGTCGACGCACTCGACCTACCAGCGGACTACTGGCGAGACAAGGTGTCGGATGCCGCCTGGGACGTGCTGTTTGAAGAGGCAACCGAACGCCCCGGAAGCAGCCCGTTGGACAAGCATTACGAGCCCGGCACCTACCTGTGCGCCGCCTGTTACCTGCCGTTGTTTTCGTCCGAGCACAAGTTCGACAGCAAGACCGGCTGGCCCAGCTTCACCCAGCCCCTGGTCGGCCACGTGGGTACCCGGCAGGACTTTGCCCTGATCTGGCCGCGCACCGAGTATCACTGCGGCCGCTGCGGTGGCCACCAGGGCCATGTGTTCAACGACGGCCCGGCACCGCGTGGAGAGCGCTGGTGCAATAACGGCCTGGCACTCACATTTATCCCGGCCGGCGAGGCGCTGCCGGCCCTGCGAGGTGACGCATGAAGTACCTAGCCCCTGCCCTGGCCCTGCTCGCCCTGTCGCCGCTGGCCTTGGCCAACGAGCCCGTCACCCAAGGCCCGCCGGGCACCGAGATGGCGGTGTTTTCCGGCGGCTGCTTCTGGTGTACCGAATCCGACTTTGACAAGCTGCCGGGCGTGGTCGAGACGCTGTCAGGCTATACCGGTGACAGCGCCGCTACCGCCGACTACCAGCAGGTGTCCGCCGGCGGCACTGAGCATATCGAGTCGGTTGCGGTGTTCTATGACCCGAGCAAAACCAGTTACGCCGAGCTGGTCGAGGCGTTCTGGCCAACCATTGACCCGCTGACGGCCAATGCCCAGTTCTGCGACCACGGCTACCAGTACAGTAGCGCGCTGTATTACGCCGACGATGAGCAGAAGGCCCTGCTGGAAGATTCTCGCGACGCCCTGAAAGCGCGTTTTGATCAGCCGATACAAACGCTGATTCTGCCGCGCCAGCCCTTTTATGCGGCCGAGGACTATCACCAGGACTATTACGAAAAGAACCCGCTGCGCTATACCTTCTACCGCACCACCTGCGGGCGAGACGCGCGCCTCGAAGAGTTATGGGGCGAATAAAGAGAGCACGGGTTAAGTCTTCATGAACTCTCGCGCTCGGGCTGCTCCGCAGCGCGAGCCTGTGCAATTAACAAGCGCTGTCTGACAGCCATGGAAAAGTCCCGCGCGAGTCTGGATAATGGCGAGCTTTGATAGCCCAAGCGGAACCTACCATGCAGATTGCCGAAAAAACCGTTGTCCAGTTTCACTACGACCTTTCTGACGCCAATGGCCCGATCGAGTCATCCCGCGAGCATGATCCGGTGTTGTATCTGCATGGCCAGACCGGCCTGATTGATGGCCTGGTTGAGGCCATGGAAGGTCACAGCGCGGGCGAGACCTTTACTGTCACCATCCCGCCGGAAAAGGCCTACGGTGAAGTGCGCGAAAACGCACTGCACAAGGTCCAGGCCAAGCGCCTGCAAGGTGCCAAGAAGTGGAAGCCGGGCATGATTGCCATTCTGCAGACCGAGCAAGGCCCGCGTCAGGTAGTGGTGGTTAAACCGGGTCTGTCCCAGGTTGTTGTGGATACCAACCACCCGCTGGCAGGCCGCGAACTGACCTTCAACGTCGAGATTCTGGACGTACGCGCCGCCACTGAAGAAGAACTGGCCCACGGCCACGCCCACGGTGTGGGTGGTCATAACCACTGATCAGCGGCGCGGCCATCTGCTGCTGTAGGGACGCGACATGTCGCGTCCACTACCTCGCGGTGCGCTGATCATGACCTTCCGGACGCAGCATGCTGCGTCCCTACGCCTGTCGCTGTCTCAGCGCCGCTCCCCACGCAACACCGACACCTGCTCCTGCAGGTACTCAGGCTGAGCCGCCTCGGGCGCTACCGGCTGCCCTGCTACCAGACAGACCCGAGACCACAGACGGCGGAAGAAGCCCTTGTGCGGGTCACGGCTGAAGAAGCTGCCCCACAGCCCCTGCAACGCCATTGGCACAACCGGTACCGGGTCATTCTCCAAGATCCGCGTGATGCCGGCGCGGAATACGTCCATCTCGCCATCAGCCGTCAGTTTGCCCTCGGGGAAGATACAGACCACTTCGCCCGCGCGCAGATAGGCCGAGATGCGCTCAAAGGCGCGCTCGTAGATCACCTCGTCCTCCTGCCGCCCTGCAATGGGCACAGTGCCGGCGGTACGGAAGATGAAGTTAAGCACCGGCAGGCGGTAGATCTTGTAGTACATGACAAAGCGCACCGGACGGCGTACCGCGCCACCGATCAACAGCGCATCGACAAAGGACACGTGATTGCACACCAGCACGCACGGGCCTTCATCCGGGATTGCCTCTAGGTTGCGGTGCTCGACCCGGTACATCGAGTGCCCCAGCAGCCAGATAAGAAAGCGCATGCTGAACTCCGGCACCACCTTGAAGATGTAGCCGTTGACCAGCACATTGAGCAACGAGATGGTCAAAAACAACGTCGGGATCGATAGCTCGAGCACACTGAGCATGACAATCGCCAGAATCGCCGAACAGACCATCAACAGCGCATTGAGAATGTTGTTGGCGGCAATAACCCGCGCGCGCTCCTCCTCGCGACTGCGCGACTGGATCAGCGCGTACAGCGGTACGATGTAAAAACCGCCAAACACACCCAGCCCGAGGATGCTGCCCATGATGCCCCAGGCGCCGGGCTGAGCCAGCAGGGTCAACCAGTCATAGGGCGCAGCACCAGCGGCGATACTGCCGGACAGGCTCCAGATCAGCAGACCGAACACGCTCAGGCCAAAGGAGCCAAAGGGCACCAGGCCAATCTCGACCTTGTGGCCCGACAGCCGTTCACAAAGCACAGAGCCCAGCGCGATACCCACGGAGAACACCGTCAGGATCAGGGTAACCACGCTTTCATCGCCGTGCAGATAGTCCTTGGCAAAACCGGGAATCTGCGTCAGATAGGTCGCGCCCAGAAACCAGAACCAGGAGTTGCCAAGAATCGAGCGTGATACCGAGGGCACCTGCTCCTTCAGACCCAGACGCAGAATCACCCAGGACTGGCGAAAAATATTCCAGTCAATCGCCAGGTCCGGCAGACCGGCTCGCGCGCCCGGAATTCGCCGTGCCGTCAGATAGCCACCAATGGCAACCAGCACCACCGCGCCGCCCACCAGGCTGGCCCAGCCACCGCTGGCCATCAGGATACCGGCACACAGGGTGCCGCCCAGAATCGCCAGAAAGGTGCCCATCTCGACCAGCGCGTTGCCGCCGACCAGTTCGTCTTCTTCCAGCGCCTGGGGCAGAATCGAATACTTGACCGGCCCGAACAGCGCCGACTGGGTGCCCATGGCAAACAGCACCACCAGCAACAGCGGCAAGCTGCCCAACCACAAACCAAGGGCGCCAAGCAGCATGATCGCCACCTCGCCGAGCTTGATGCGCCGGATCAGCAGGTCCTTGTCGAACTTTTCGCCAAACTGCCCGCCGAGTGCGGAGAACAGGAAGAACGGCAAAATGAACAGCAGCGCACTGAGGTTGATGAGCAGGTCACGGTCAGCGTTGAAACTGAGTTTGAACAGGATCGCCAGGATCAGCGCCTGCTTGAACAGGTTGTCGTTAAAGGCGCCCAGCAACTGGCTGGTGAAGAAAGGGAGAAAGCGTTTGCTGCCGAGCAAACGAAACTGCGAGTGTTCCGACATGGCGCTGCGTATCCTTCCGGTCTATTCGGTGCAGCGGGCAGCATACCCAAAATCGGCAGGCTCCGGGACGGAACCTGCCGACAAACTGAGCAGATCTAGCGCGACGCTGCCATGACGCTCAGGCGCGCCTCGCGCCGGGTCACCCAGCGATGGATGCGTTCCTGCCGCTCTGCGGTCAACGGATAGCGCCAGGCAATCACAAAGGCAGTCATATATAGCGCCACCGGCCCAAGGATGTAGAGAATACGCAGTGACAGCAACTGCGACGCGGTGTGCTCTACTGCCTTGGCGTCAAAGCCAACCAATGCCAGCAGCCCCAGAGACAGACCAAGCCCCAGCGCCATCGCAGCCTTTTGCGCCATACCGCTAATGGCAAAGAACAGCCCCGTGCGGTGCTCGCGGCTACGTGCGGTATCCAGATCTACGATGTCCGCCAGCATGGACAACGGCAAAAACTGGAAGGCAGCAAAGCAGAAGCCTTTGATCGCAAACAATATTGCGAACGGCAGCAACTGGCCGGCGCCGAGGAAGAACATGCCCATGATACTGGTACTGGAAATTGCCAACGCCGCGCAGAACGCCCGGTGCTTGCCGATACGCTTACCCACGTGTAGCCAGAACGGAATACCCAGAATGCCGATACCGAAGTACAACAGGTACATCAGACCGATCTGTGCCTGAATCTGAATCACGTGTTGCATAAAGAACACCGACAGCGCGTTGCGGAAGGACTCACCGGTCACCACCACCAACAGCATCAGGATCATGCGCTTGAACGGGCCGTTGTTCTTCATGACCCGCAGGCCCTTTTTCCAATCGGTGCGTTCAACCGACTGCGGCGGGGCTTCCTTGACTGCGCCAACCACCCAGAACACCGTCAACGGCAGCAGAATCAGCATCATCCAGGCCATCACCGCGAGAATAGGCCCGTAGCCAATACCCAGCTCGCCGTCACGGCCGAATAGCGTGACCGCCGTCTGCATCAGCCAGCCATCGGTGTGTCCGGCCTGAAAGCGTGCGCCCAAAGCCTGTACCAGCGCCGGAGCCAGTGCGGCGAGAAACAGCCCGATCAGCACAAAGCCTTCACGCGAGGCCACCACACGGCTGCGCTGGTGATAGACCGTGGACAGCTCGGCCCCCCAGGCGCCATAGGGCAAAGTCACCATGGTCCAGCCCAGATACATGAGCATGGTCCAGAACAACAGATGCCCGATACCAATGCCGTCGGGCGGCATGAAGATCATCACCGTACCGGCCAGCATCAGCGGCACCCCCATGACCAACCAGGGCTTGCGCCGACCGAAGCGGGTGCGCCAACGGTCACTGAGCGTGCCAATCAACGGGTCGGTGATGACATCAGACAGGCGAGCAACGACCAGCACCAGCGCCATCAGCGCCATGTTCAGGCCAACTTCCTGGGCATAGAACGGTGGCAGGTACACCACCAGCGGATAACCAATGATGGCCAACGGCATACCGATGGAGCCATGCAGAAGAATCGTAGAACGCTTGAGGACGCCATTGGCGTCCGTACTGGACTGCGACATGCCACTCTCCCGAGAACGCGGGCTCCGCACCCGCTTTTTTATATTTATTGTCGATCCGGCACCGCGGGAATTGCTCCGGTGCACGTTTGTATACTCTATACCGCAGCCCCCCCTGTCCACACCAGCGCAGTGGCTCCTGCCGCCGAGCCAATTCATGCAATATGTTTCAGTGCCGGCTATACTCGCGAGCTGCTTTCAACGCCTGAAACCAAGACTGATGCGGCTTGCTGGCGAGTCGTCAGCCCCGCAACAACACCATCACCTCTGGCTATGGCGCCCATTCGCCGTACTGATCCGCCATTTTCGGGAGCCGTATCATGCCCAGTCGCCAGCCGTCCCTATTGCATGCCGTTATCGCTGCTGCGGCTCTGCTGCTGGTGGTACACGGGCTCGGGCGATTTATTTTTACGCCCTTGATGCCATTGCTGGTCAACGATGGCCAACTCAGCACCAGTCAGGGCGCAGCGTTAGCCAGCTGGAATTACCTCGGCTACCTGCTGGGTGCGCTGGCCGCCATCCGCTGGCATCAGCCGCAGCAAATCCAGCGCAGCATTCCGCTGGCGCTGGCCCTGCACTGCCTCACCCTGCTCGGCCTGGCCATCACCGATTACCTGCCCTTTATTACCTTGCTGCGCCTGGGCAACGGCATCAGCAACGGCTTGATCTTTGTCATGGTGCCGGCGCTGCTGATGGAATGGCTCGCAGCGCGTCAGCGTATTGGCCTGAGCGGCCTGATTTATCTGGGGGTTGGCAGCGGCCTGCTGCTGTCTGGCGTGCTCTCGCACCCACCCGGCGTCACGCTGACCAATGCAAGCCGCTGGTGGCCTGCAGCGCTGCTGAGCTTGCCGCTAGCACTGTGGGGCGGCTGGCTCATGCTGCGCCTGTGTGTCGACGCGCCAGGCACAAGCAAGGACGACAGCGCGCCTGCGCGATCCGCTCCGCTGCTCGATGCACGCACCCGGCCGCTGTTTCTGGCCTACGCCGGCGCAGGCATGGGTTACATCCTGCCGATGACCTTTCTGCCGATGATTGCCAGTATCCAGTTGGGCAGCAGCCACCCCTTGGTGCAACAGAGCTGGCTGATCGTGGCCGCCGCGACTCTGCCCGCCGCCTGGCTGTGGAACCACCTCGGCATACGCCTGGGAGACCGGACCGCCCTGCTGCTCAATTACGCAACCCAACTGGCCAGCGTGCTGGCAGCCCTAGCCCTGCCCGCCAGCATGGGCATTATGCTGTGCTCGTTGCTGGTGGGCAGCAGCTTTCTCGGCGCGGTACTGCTGACCCAACGTTTGGGCCGCAGTCTGCAACCACATCAGGGGCCGCGCCTGTCGGCAGCCCTCATCGCCCTGTACAGCGTGACGCAGCTGCTTGGGCCCTGGCTCGCACGCGAATGGCTCAACCACGGCGGCACCCTGCCGGAAACGCTCTGGCTAGGGGCCGGAGCACTGGCTTGGGCACTGATCTGGACCTGGCGAACCGGACACGCAAACAGGTAACAGGGAACCTTCGGCAAAGCGCTTCAGGAAGCACTGATTAACTCCACACACTCTCTGCGAATGCTCAAGCTGGGCCGCTTCCGGCGAATACTACAATCAAGGCGTGGTTTCGAAGGCATGTTGGGACCTGTCGAGAAATCATGGCGCAGAGTGCGGCCCAGCCGGGTGCGGCCCAGCCAGAACGCCAGAGCGCTTATGGAATTAATTAGCGCTTCCTGTAGTCAAAGCGCAACAGACACATTTGCAGAGGCCAGACCATGCGTACATATTCAAGCACCCTCCTGATTGCCGGCCTGCTGGCCGCAGCCCTAGCCGCACCGGCTCACGCCAAGCAAGACGACCGTGGGAATGGCAACGGCAACGGCAACGGCAACGGCAATAGCCATCATGCACAGCAAGGCAATGACCGAGGCCAAGCTGCAAACCGATATGACGAGCGTGATCGTGATCGCTACGACCGTCCGTACGATCGCCTTCAGGAAGACCTGATACGCAGCATCTTTCGCGACAATCGTGACTTGGTGCAACGCGGCGACAGCCTGCCACCGGGCATTCGCAAGAATCTGGCACGCGGCAAGCCACTACCGCCGGGCATTGCCAAGCAGCTTGACCCGCGCCTGGTTAACCGCCTGCCCCACTACGACGGCTATGAATGGCGTCAGATCGATGGCGACGTCGTGCTCGCCGAGATCACCACTGGCATTATCGAATCCATCATTTATGACGTGATTTATTGATACACAGAAGCGCCAGCGGGCTTCAACCCGCTGGCTTTTTTGTTTGCGCTCGGCGTACTCGCGCAAGCCGACAGACGGCGTCAATCAGTCTGATAAATCGACGCTATTTTCTTTGACAATCATTCTCATTCGAATTAGCATGCACTCATTGTCAGCTCAGGCTGTTCAGGAGAATCTGCATGTACGTTTGTCTCTGCAAAGGTGTAACCGATAACCAGATCAAGGATGCCATCGCTGGTGGTGCCTGCTCCATGCGCGACCTGCGCAACGATCTGGAAGTGGGTACGCAATGTGGCAAATGCGCCCGTGACTGCAAATCGCTGCTGAGTGAATCGCTGACTGCCAGCCCTGCCGCCACCGGCATGCTGACGGCGCAATACGTAGCGGCCTGATTGCGGCTCTCATTACCGCTTAAGAATCATTTTTAACTCCTTTCTTTTCAAACACTTAGATTTGACAACCTCCCCCTGCAAGCCCACACTTGGCGACTGAACAGTCCTGAGGGGGCATCGCTATGAAAGGCGACAAGCAAGTCATCCAACATCTCAACAACGTTCTCGGCCTGGAACTGATTGCCATCAATCAGTACTTCCTGCACGCACGCATGCTTGAAGACTGGGGCCTCGAAAAGCTCGGCAAGAGCGAGTACAAGGAATCCATCGCAGCAATGAAGCACGCCGATCGCCTGATCAAGCGGATTCTCTTTCTCGAAGGCCTGCCCAACCTCCAAGACCTGGGACGCCTGAAGATTGGCGAAAATACCCGTGAAATTCTGGAGTGCGATCTGAAGCTGCAAATGCAGGCGCTGCCCGACCTGAAAGAGGCCATCGCCTTCTGCGAGAGCGTGGGTGACTACGGCAGCCGCGAAGTCTGCGAGGACATCCTCGAAGCGGAAGAAGAGCACGTCGACTGGCTGGAGACCCAACTCAGCCTGTATGACGCAGTGGGCGCTGAAAACTACCAGCAGTCGCAGATCGAGTGATCCGCTGCTTGAGCCCATAAAAAACGCCGCTTTTTGCGGCGTTTTTTATGGATGCTATCCCAGACTGGCGATGATCTCGTCCAACGCCTGCGCCGGGTCATGCGCACGGGTAATCGGGCGCCCGATCACCAGATGACTGCTGCCGTTTTCCAGCGCTTGAGCCGGGGTAACAATGCGCTTCTGGTCGTCTGCCGAGCTGTCAGCCGGACGAATGCCAGGCGTCACCAGCAGAAAGTCGTCGCCCAGAGCACCGCGCAGCGCCTTGGCTTCACGCGCCGAGCAGACCACGCCATCCAGCCCACAGTCCTGTGTCAGACGCGCCAGGCGCTGTACCTGCACCATCGGCTCGATATCGATGCCCACTTCTTGCAGGTCCTCCTGCTCCAGGCTGGTCAGGATAGTCACCGCGGTCAGCAACGGGCGACCGCCGGGGCGACGCTCCAGAATCTCGCGACAGGCTTCCATCATGCGACGACCACCGCCAGCGTGCACATTCACCATCCACACGCCCAGTTCAGCGGCGGCGCGCACGGCGCTGGCGGTAGTGTTGGGGATATCGTGAAACTTGAGATCCAGGAATACTTCAAAGCCCTTGGCCTGCAAGGCTTCGACCACCGCCGGGCCTGCGCTGGTGAACAGCTCCTTGCCAACCTTGACTCGGCACTTCTGTGGGTCCAGCACATCCGCCAACTGCAGAGCCGCACCCGACTCAGGGAAGTCCAGGGCGACGATAATCGGGCTGATGTTTGGCATATAACGTATATCCTGTTCAAGATTGGATTAGGCGATGTCAGACCAGCTCATGGCCCTTCAGCGGTTTTACCGTGCTCCAGCTTTGGCAGCTCGGGCACTGCCAGTAGAGCTTGTTACCTGCAAAACCGCAGCTGTAACAGCGATAGCGTGGACGCGTGCGACTAAGGGCTTCCAGCAATCCAGGCACCGGGTCGGCAGCATGCCCCGCCGGTCCGCGCAAGCGCAGTAATTCCTGCACGCCTGACAGCGAGGGCTGCTGCTGCAGACGCTGTAGCAAAAAGCGCTCGGCACTGGCGGCCCCTTCTGTACGCTGAACCAGCCGCGCGCGCGCCAAGACAATGGCAACTACCGGCTTGCTGGAGCGCTCCAGCGCCTGGTCCAGATAGTCCGCCAAGTCGAGCGCGCCATTATCCGCACAGCGCTCCGCCAACGCCAGCACTTCCGGCACAAAGTCAGGGGCTTGCTGAGCAAGACGCTGCAACAAGTCCGCAGCAGCTTTGTACTCGACCGCCTGCACGTGCAGCTCAGCCAGCATGATCAAGGCTCTGACACACAGCGGCTCGACCTTCAGCGCGGCGCCCAGGTGTCTTTGCGCGTCGGCGGCCTCGCGCCGCTGCAGAGACTGGGCAGCAAGCTCGCAATGATACTGCGCCAGGGTGGCCGAAAACTCAGGGCGCTCGCGCAGCAAGCGCTCACCAATGGCGATAGCCTCGCCCCATTCATGCTGATGCTCGTAAACAGCAACCAGATCGACAAGCGCTTCGGCGCGCAAACTCGATCCAGACCCGGCCAACTCCTCCAGTAGGCGCTCGGCACGCTGGTGCATACCTACCGCGAGGTAATCACGGGCCAGCTCCAGTTGCACGCGATCGGCCTGCTCGCGGGTCAGACTGGGACGAGCCAGCAGATTCTGGTGTACCTTGATGGCCCGCTCGACATCCCCTCGCTGGCAAAACAGCTTACCGATAGCGATGTGGGTCTCGACCGTCTCCGGGTTAACCTCAAGCGCGCGAATAAAGGTTTCGATGGCCTCGTCAGGCTGCTCGTTCAGCAGATAGTTGAGGCCAATAAAATACTGCTTGTCGACGGCACTGCCGTGCGGCTGCAGCATAAAACCGACCTTGATTGCCTCACGGCGCCCCAGAAACCAGCCTATCGCCAGAGCCAGCACAAACAGCCCAAGGAACATCAGTTCCTGCATGACTATCAGCCTTTGACAGCTTGGGTGCGCAGTTTGTCGATTTCCTTACGGTAGCGATTGAGCTCGTTGCTTTGCACCATGAGTTTCAGTCGCAGACGGGTAGTAATCAGCCAGCCGACAAAAACGCCCAGCGCACTACCAAGAATAAAGGCAAGTACAACGTAGATGGAGAGAGGCAATGCAGGAGACTGCATTTCGAGAAATTGCAGGGAGGTGGCTTGCTGGTTTTCCAGCATGAAATCCATGGTCGCCAAGGCTACCAGCAGCAAAACTAGGATCAGCAACACGCGCTTCAACCACAGCATGTGATACAACTCCGCATCCATTGAGTGTGTGCGAAGTATAACCCAGCAAGGCCGGGCTGCGGCATTTGATCAGGCGTTTTCGAGCGACTCGTTAACCCGATCACGCAACTCCTTGCCAGGTTTGAAGTGCGGTACGTACTTGCCCTCCAGCTCTACCGCATCACCGGTCTTGGGGTTACGCCCTACCCGCGGCGCGCGGTAATGCAGAGAGAAACTGCCGAATCCACGAATCTCGATTCGCTCCCCGGTAGCCAATGCCTGGGACATATGTTCCAGCATGGTCTTGATCGCAAGCTCAACGTCCTTCGCCGACAACTGCCCCTGTTGTTCGACAATGCGCTCGATCAACTCCGACTTGGTCATGGTTTTCCCTTTCTTATCAAGCGAGTAGACTCGTTTGTCGTTTTATACGGTTTTACCATGCTTGACTAGGTTTGAACAGCCTGTTAAGCGCGAGCATGCTCGCGCGCTGGAAGCTGGATGCGTTGCCCTGCTGGGCCGTCAAGTCTTTTATATGCACCTTGCCACGTATTCATCACCCTCAGAGAACCCACACAACTGGCAAGCCAGGGTTTTGCTTGTGGCTTGTGGCTTGTGGCTTGTGGCTGCCCTAACGGGCGGGCACAAAAAAGGGCGACCGAAGTCGCCCTTTTTACAGCTGGATAGGCTTAGTTGCCTTTGCCTTCCATCTGCTGCTTGATCAGATCACCAATGGTGGTCGGACCAGCGGCCAGCATTTCCTGCTTACGCAGATCTTGCATGGCTTCTTTCTCGTCTTCAACGTCTTTCGCCTTGATGGACAGGCTGATAACGCGGCTCTTACGGTCGACACCAATGATCTTGGCTTCGACTTCATCGCCAACGTTCAGGACGTTGCGAGCATCTTCAACGCGATCACGGCTGATTTCGGAGGCTTTCAGAGTGCCTTCGATGTCGTCTGCCAGAGTGATGATGGCGCCTTTGGCGTCAACTTCCTTGACGGAACCGGTGATGATGCTGCCTTTCTCGTTCAGAGAAACGAAGTTGGAGAACGGATCGTCTTCCAGCTGCTTGACGCCCAGGGAGATGCGCTCGCGCTCAGGGTCAACAGACAGGATAACGGTTTCGATCTCGTCGCCTTTCTTGAAGCGACGTACTGCTTCTTCACCGGCTTCGTTCCAGGAGATGTCCGACAGGTGAACCAGACCGTCGATGCCGCCGTCCAGACCGATAAAGATACCGAAGTCGGTGATGGACTTGATGGAACCGGAGATCTTGTCGCCCTTGTTGAACTTGCTGGAGAACTCTTCCCACGGGTTCATCTTGCACTGCTTGATGCCCAGGGAGATGCGACGACGGTCTTCGTCGATGTCCAGAACCATAACTTCCACTTCGTCGCCAACGTTGACAACCTTGGACGGATGGATGTTCTTGTTGGTCCAATCCATTTCGGATACGTGAACCAGACCTTCAACGCCTTCTTCCAGCTCAGCGAAGCAGCCGTAGTCGGTCAGGTTAGTGACCTTGGCAGTGACGCGAGTGCCTTCCGGATAGCGACCGGTGATAGCAACCCACGGATCTTCGCCCAGTTGCTTCAGACCCAGGGAAACGCGGTTACGCTCACGGTCAAACTTCAGGACCTTAACGTCGATCTCGTCACCAACGTTGACGATCTCAGACGGATGCTTGATACGCTTCCAAGCCATGTCGGTGATGTGCAGCAGGCCATCTACGCCGCCCAGGTCGACGAACGCACCGTAATCGGTGAGGTTCTTGACGATACCCTTGACGACTTGACCTTCCTGCAGAGTTTCCAGCAGGGCTTCGCGCTCGGCGGAGTTCTCGGCTTCCAGAACTGCACGACGGGAAACGACAACGTTGTTGCGCTTCTGGTCCAGTTTGATGACCTTGAATTCCAGTTCCTTGTTTTCCAGGTGGGTGGTGTCACGTACGGGACGTACGTCAACCAGCGAGCCCGGCAGGAACGCACGGATGGTGTTGACGTCGACGGTAAAGCCACCTTTGACCTTGCCGTTGATAACGCCCTTGACGACTTCTTCTGCAGCGAAAGCAGCTTCGAGGACTTTCCACGATTCGGCGCGCTTGGCCTTTTCGCGGGACAGTTTAGTTTCACCGAAACCGTCTTCAACGGCGTCCAGTGCAACGTGAACCTCATCACCCACTTCGATGGTCAGTTCGCCCTGCTCGTCCAGGAACTGATCGCGCGGGATGACACCCTCTGATTTCAGACCGGCGTGAACGGTGACCCAGTCGGAGTCTATGTCCACAACGATACCAGTGATGATGGAGCCCGGCTCCATATCAAGGGTTTTTAGGCTTTCTTCAAAAAGTTCGGCAAAGCTTTCGCTCATTTGGAATCCTGTAAGTAAGTATTTAGGGCAGCTACCGCAGAGCCGTTTTAAAGCGCGCTGTGCAGCTACTGTCCCGCCACGCCACCAGCTTGCGTGGGTTGATGGTATAAATGCCCTTTCCGGTGGTGCTGGTTACCCGGAACAGACAGCCTGATCAGCCCAGCAGGTTGCGCTCGCGCGCCATCGTCTGGACTGATTCAAGTACTTCCTCAATGCTCATCTGCGTAGAATCGATCAGGATTGCATCATCCGCCGGCTTCAGCGGCGCAACACTGCGATTCATATCCCGCTCGTCCCGCGCGACAATCTCATCGAGAAGACTCGCCAGATTAGCAGTTTCACCCTTTCCGAGCAACTGCCGGTGACGGCGAGAGGCACGCTCCTCGGCGCTGGCGGTCAGGTACACCTTCAACTGCGCGTCGGCAAACACCACGGTCCCCATGTCGCGACCATCGGCGACCAGACCCGGCGCTTCGCGAAACACGCGCTGACGCTGCAACAGCGCATCGCGCACGGCTGGCAGCGCGGCGACCTGAGAGGCGCCGGCGCCCACGTCTTCGGTACGGATGGCGCGGGTCACATCTTCACCCTCAAGGATGATCTGCTGCTCGCCACCGGCTTCACCGGCAATAAACTGCACATCCAGATGCGCGGCGAGGGTTTCCAGCGAGGTTTCGTTGGTCAGATCCACGCCATGATTGCGCGCCGACAGGGCAAGCAGTCGATACAGGGCGCCGGAGTCCAGCAGGTTCCAGCCCAGACGAGAGGCCAGCAGACCGGCGATGGTGCCCTTGCCCGACCCACCAGGGCCGTCGATGGTGATGACGGGGGCCTGTTGATCAATCACGCGTTGTCCTCCAGACGGACTTGCATACCGACCGATTGCGCAAGGTCGATGAAGCCCGGGAATGATGTCGCCACGTTGGCGCAGTCCTTGATATGAATGTCGCCGGTTGCGCGTAGCGCAGCGACCGAGAACGACATGGCGATACGGTGGTCACCATGGCTTTCGACGCTGCCGCCGCCAATGGCGCCGCCGTCGATAATGATGCCGTCAGGCGTCGGCTCTGCCTTGACGCCCAGCGCCTGCAGGCCATCAGCCATGACCTGAATACGGTCGGACTCTTTTACACGCAGCTCTTCAGCATCGCGCAGGATGGTCCGGCCTTCAGCGCAGGCCGCAGCCACGAACAGTACCGGAAACTCATCGATCGCCAGCGGCACCTGATCCACCGGAATATCGATACCTTTGAGCGGCGCGTAACGCACGCGAATATCGGCCACCGGCTCGCCGCCTACTTCGCGCTCGTTGAGCAGTTCCAGGTTGCCGCCCATGGCCCGCAGGATATTGATGATGCCGATGCGCGTGGGGTTGATACCCACGTGCTCCAGCGTCAGGTCAGCGCCCTCGCAGATGCTGGCAGCGACCATGAAGAACGCGGCAGACGAGATGTCAGCCGGCACGTCAATGCGACAGGCTTTCAGGGTGTGACCGGATTCGATGGTGGCAGTGGCGCCATCGACCTTGACCGGATAACCGAAGCCCTTGAGCATGCGCTCGGTGTGGTCGCGGGTGGGCGCAGGCTCGGTCACCGAGGTGGTACCGGAGGCGTACAGGCCCGCCAGCAGAATGCAGGATTTGACCTGAGCGCTGGCCATCGGCATTTGATAATCCATGCCCATCATGCGGCTGCCGCCCTTGATGCGCAGCGGCGGACGACCCTCTTCGCCGGTGTCGATCTGCGCGCCCATTTCGCGCAGCGGTTTGGCCACGCGACCCATCGGGCGCTTGGACAGCGACGCATCGCCGGTCAGTACGGTGTCAAAGTCCTGCCCGGCCAGCAGGCCCGACAGCAGGCGCATGGACGTACCGGAGTTGCCCAGGTACAGCGAGCCGGGCGGCGCCTGCAAACCGTGCAGACCAACGCCATTGATAGTCACGCGACCATGATGCGGGCCTTCAATCACCACACCCATGTCACGGAATGCCTGCAGGGTTGCCAAGCTGTCTTCGCCTTCCAGGAAGCCTTCGACCTCGGTCACGCCCTCGGCCAGAGAGCCAAGCATGATCGAGCGATGGGAAATGGACTTGTCACCGGGCACGCGGATACTGCCGTTGACCTTGCCGCCGGGGCTGGCGATGAAGTTGAATTCTTGAGTTTGCATAGGTTCCATGTAGGCCCTGCGGGCCAGAATAGTGCTGAAATGCTCTCGTGCCGACTTGGCTCGGGTAAACACACCGAGCAGCGTGTTGGCGTCGCGGGTATCCACCGCCTCACGCAGTCGACCCAGGTCCTGGGTAAAGGCATCAAGGCTGCGCAAGACCGCATCCCGATTGGCCAGAAAAACATCGCGCCACATCACCGGATCACTCGCGGCAATGCGGGTAAAGTCCCGGAAGCCACCGGCTGCGTAGCGGAAAATCTCCAGATTCTCGTTACGCGAGGCCAGGGTATCAACCAGCGAAAACGCCAGCAGATGCGGCAAGTGGCTGGTAGCCGCCAGGACTTCGTCATGGTCGGCCAGGGACATGCTCTCTACGTCTGCCCCCAGCACCTGCCAGCAACGCTGCACCAGGCCGACCGCCTCCGCCGCCGTCTGCTCAAGCGGCGTGAGAATCACCTTATGGTGACGGAACAGATCCGCCCGAGCCGCCTCGACGCCGCTTTTTTCCGAACCGGCAATCGGATGGCCCGGCACAAAGTTGGCCGGCACCGCGCCAAACACCTCTTCCACCGCCAGCGCAACCGCACCCTTGGTGCTGCCGACATCGGTAATCACGGCATCGCCCAACTCCAGCGCTGCCAATTGCGCCAGTACCGCGCGCATACCCAGCACCGGCACGGCCAGCATGATCAGATCGGCGCCCTGCACTGCCTCAACCAGATTGGCCGTGACCTTGTCGACCACGCCCAGCGGTACCGCCTGACGGCGTGAGACCGGGTCCAGATCACAGCCGATCACCTCGCGGCACAGACCGCTCTGGCGCATGCCCTTGGCAAAGGAGCCGCCGATCAGGCCGAGCCCGATTACCGCCAGGCGACCAATTGTCGGCGTTGCTGGTGACAGGCCGGTTACATCAGCCACGACTCAGCACCTGCTTGAGGGCATCCAGAAACCGCTGATTTTCTTCTGGCAAACCAATGGTTACGCGCAGGTGGTTCGGCATGCCGTAGTTGGCCACCGGACGCACAATGACGCCTTCGCGCAGCAGGGCCTGAAAGACCGGTGCCGCTTCACGACCCAGATCGATTGCAAGGAAGTTGCCGCGTGAGGGGATCCAGCTCAGACCAAGGGCTGCGCAGCCGTCTTCCAACTGCTGCATGCCTTGGCGGTTGATGCGCCGGCTTTCGATCAGATAGGCCTCGTCCTGCAGGGCCGCCAGCGCTGCCGCCAGGGCAAGGCTGTTGACGTTGAACGGCTGACGCACGCGATTCAGGGCATCGGCAATCACCGGGCTGGACAAGCCATAGCCAACACGCAGCGCAGCCAGGCCGTAGGCCTTGGAGAAGGTACGCGAGACCAGCAGATTGGGATAACGCGGCAGGTAATCAACGCCGTTAGGCACGTCGTCGGTCTCGACGTACTCGGTGTACGCCTCGTCCAGCACCACGATGACGTTCTCCGGCACGCGGTCAAGGAAGGCTTCAAGTGCGGGGCGCTCAATCCAGGTGCCGGTAGGGTTGTTTGGGTTGGCAATAAAGACCACCCGGGTCGCCGGAGTGATGGCCGCCGCCATGGCATCCAGGTCATGCCCCCAATCCTTGGCCGGCACCGACACCGCCTTGGCACCCACCGCTTGGGTGACAATGGGGTAAACAGCAAAGGCGTGATCGCTGAACACCACTTCATGCTCAGGGCCGACAAAGGCGCGCGTAACCAGCTCGAGAATGTCATTGGAGCCGTTACCCAGGGTGATGCCTGCGGTATCCACACCCAGCTTCGCCGCCAGCGCCTGCTTCAGCGCAAAGCCATTGCCGTCAGGGTAACGGGTCAACTCTGCAAAAGCTCCAGCAATAGCTTCGCGCACCGCCGGACTCGGGCCCAGCGGGTTTTCGTTACTGGCCAGCTTGACGATATCCTGCGGCCGCAAGCCAAACTCTCGCGCCAACTCCTCTACCGGTTTGCCCGGCACATAGGGAGACAGCTTCTGCACACCTGGCCGCGCCAGGCTGAGGAAATCACAACTCATAGAAACCAAGCCTCAAGCTACAAGCAGCAAGCTTCAAGTCACACCAGGCCGCAGTTGCTTGCAGCTTGCGCCTTGCAGCTTGTCGCTGATGATTTAGAGCACCGCCTTCGGATACGACCCCAGCACCTTGAGCGCCACCGAGTCATCGCTGATTTTCTCCAGCACGTCCTTGATCAGCGGGTCGTGCTGGTGACCGAAGAAGTCGATAAAGAACACGTAGGTCCACTTGCCACTGCGCGAGGGGCGGGTTTCGATGCGGCTCAGGTCGATTCCGTTGGAGTGGAACGGTTCGAGCAGGTGATGCAGCGCACCCGGCTTGTTGCGCATGGAGACGATGACCGAGGTCTTGTCGTCGCCGGTCGGCGGGACCTGCTGGTTACCGATAATCAGAAAACGCGTGGAGTTATCCGGGCGATCTTCGATTTTCTCGGCCAGACGCGTCAGCTCGTACAGGTCGGCCGCCATGTCGCCGGCAATCGCCGCCGAGTTCCACTCGCCTTTTACCCGACGGGCCGCATCGGCGTTGCTGGCAACGGCCACACGCTCAACGTTCGGGTAATGGGCATCCAGCCACTTGCGGCACTGGGCCAGCGACTGGGCGTGGGAATACACGCGGGAGATTTTGTCGGTCTTGGTGTTTTCACCGACCAGCAAGTGATGGTGGATACGCAGCTCTACTTCGCCACAGATCACCAGGTCATGCTCAAGGAAGCTGTCGAGCGTGTGGTTGATGGCGCCCTCGGTGGAGTTTTCTACCGGCACCACGCCAAACTGCACTGCGCCGGCCGCCACTTCACGGAAGATCTCGTCAATCGCGGCCATCGGCACGCTGACCACCGAGTGCCCAAAGTGCTTGAGTGCGGCAGCCTGGGTAAAAGTACCTTCCGGCCCCAGATAGGCCACGCGCAGCGGCTCTTCTAGCGCCAGGCAGGCGGACATGATTTCACGGAACAGACGGGCCATTTCCTCGTTGTCGAGCGGCCCCTTGTTCAGCTCCATGATGTGCTTGAGCACCCAGGCTTCACGCTCAGGGCGATAGAACAGCGGCTTGACGCCGGGCTCCAGCGCCTTCTGCTTGACGTGCGCGACGGTCTGCGCACAGGCAGCCCGCTCACTGATCAGGTCAAGAATCTTTTCATCAATGGTGTCGATGCGCTTGCGCAGCGCCTTCAACTGATCTTCATCAGACATGGGTATCAACCGTGCTGCTGTTCAAACTCGGCCATGTAGGCCACGAGTGCGTCGACCGCGGCTTGCGGCACTGCGTTATAGATGGAGGCACGCATGCCGCCAACCGAGCGATGGCCTTTCAGGTTGAGCAGTCCGCGCTCTTCGGCACCGGCCAGGAACGGCTTGTCCAGCCGGTCGTCAGCCAGGCGGAACGGGATATTCATCCAGGACCGGTCAGCGACGTTAATCGGGTTGTTGTACAGCTCGCTACCGTCGATGGCCGAGTACAGCGCCTTTTGCTTGGCATCGTTGATGCGCTTGACCGCGTCCAGACCGCCCTGCTCCTTGAGCCACTGGAAGATCAGGCCGGACAGGTACCAGGCGAAGGTCGGCGGCGTGTTGTACATGGAGTCGTTCTGCGCCGCTACCGCGTAATCAAGCATGGTCGGGCAGCTGGCACGGGCGCGGCCAAGCAGGTCTTCGCGCACAATCACCACCACCAGCCCGCTCGGGCCGATGTTTTTCTGGGCACCCGCGTAAATCATGCCACAGCGCGAGACATCAATCGGCCGCGACAGGATGGTCGAGGACATGTCCGCCACCAGCGGTACGTCACCGGTCTGCGGCACCCAGTTGAATTCCAGGCCGCCGATGGTTTCGTTCGGGCAGTAATGAACGTAGGCAGCGTCTGCCGACAGCTGCCACTCGTTCTGACCGGGGATGGCAAAGTAATCGTAGGCCTTGGCACTGCCTGCCACGTTGACGTTGCCAAAGCGAGATGCTTCGTCGATTGCCTTGCGCGACCAGATACCGGTATCGATGTAGTCGGCGCTGCCGCCTTCTGGCATCAGGTTCAACGGGATCTGGGCAAACTGCTGGCTGGCGCCACCCTGCAGGAACAGCACCTTGTAGTTGTCCGGGATAACCAGCAACTCGCGCAGGTCCTGCTCGGCCTGCTGGGCGATGGCAACAAACTCGTCGCTGCGGTGACTCATTTCCATGACCGACAGACCCTTGCCCTGCCAGTCCAGCAGCTCGGCCTGGGCCCGCTGCAACACCGCTTCCGGCAACGCTGCCGGTCCAGCACAGAAATTGAACAGACGCTTACTCACGATTACTCCTGATCATCCACGGGTTGCTGCTCATCACCTTCGGGCTGCTGCGCCTCGCCTTCTTCGGCGGCTTCAACGGCCATTTCAATCTCTTCCTCGGAGGGCTCCTGCACACGCTCCAGCCCGACCAGCTTTTCTTCCGGGGCCAGACGAATGAGCATGACGCCCTGGGTGTTACGCGACAGGCTGGACACCTCGCTGACGCGGGTGCGCACCAAGGTGCCCTGGTCCGAAATCAGCATGATCTCCTCGCCATCGACCACCTGCACAGCGCCCACCAGTGCGCCGTTGCGCTCGTTGGAGACCATGGCGATCACGCCCTGACCACCACGACCACGACGCGGGAACTCGTCCAGCACGGTGCGCTTGCCGTAACCACGTTCGGAGGCGGTCAGGATCTGCGCCTCAGGCTCGGGGATCAGCATGGAGATCAGGCGCTGCTCGGCCGGCAGACGCATGCCGCGCACACCGCGGGCGGTACGGCCCATGGTGCGCACATGGCGCTCCTTGAAACGGATAACCTTGCCACCGTCGGAGAACAGCATGATGTCGCGCGAACCGTCGGTAATGGCGGCGGCAATCAGGGTGTCACCCTCTTCCAGGCGCAGGGCGATCAAGCCATTGCTGCGCGGACGGCTGAACTGCACCAGCGGCGTCTTCTTCACGGTACCGCGCGCGGTAGCCATAAAGATGTAGGAACCGGTAGGCTCGTCGTTGTCGTCATCGTCGCTGTCAGCATCGCCTTCGGCATCAGCCTCGACTTCAACAGCTTCACCTTCGATCACGCCTGCCTCGTCTTCCAGCTCCTCGCCCTCTTCGGCGCTCTGCTGCTGCAGCGCTTCCAGGTCGACTTGCAGCATGGCGGTGATCCACTCACCTTCTTCCAGCGGCAGCAGGTTGACCAGCGGGCGTCCACGCGCCGCGCGCGAGGCCTCGGGAATTTCGTAGGTCTTGAGCCAGTACACCTTGCCGCGACTGGAGAACAGCAGCAGCGTAGCGTGGCTGTGGGCGACCAGCAGGTGTTCGACGTAGTCTTCATCCTTCACGCCGGTCGCCGCCTTGCCACGACCACCACGGCGCTGGGCCTGGTAGTCGGTCAGCGGCTGGCTCTTGGCGTAACCGCCGTGGGAAATGGTCACCACGCGCTCTTCTTCGGCGATCAAGTCGGCCAGAGACAGGTCCATGCGCGAGGCAACGATTTCGGTACGACGCTCGTCGCCAAAATCATCACGTACCTTTTCCAGCTCCTCGACGATGACTTCCATCAGACGCTCCTGGCTGTTCAGGATGCGCAGCAGCTCGCCGATCTGCTCAAGAATCTGCTGGTACTCGGTCAGCAGTTTTTCGTGCTCAAGGCCGGTCAGGCGATGCAGGCGCAGATCCAGAATGGCCTGAGCCTGTTCAGGAGACAGGTAATACTTGCCTTCACGCAGACCGTACTGCTCGTCCAGCCCATCGGGGCGGCAGGACTCGGCGCCGGCGCGCTCGACCATTTCAATCACGGTGCCTGGCGCCCAGGCGGTAGCGATCAGGGCTTCGCGGGCTTCAGCCGGGCTGGGCGACTTTTTGATCAGCTCGATGACCGGGTCAATGTTCGACAGCGCAACCGCCTGACCTTCCAGGATGTGCCCGCGCTCACGTGCCTTGCGCAGCTCGTAAACGGTACGACGGGTCACCACTTCACGGCGGTGACGGACGAAGGCTTCGAGCAGTTCCTTGAGGTTCAGAATCTTCGGCTGACCGTCGAGCAGACCAACCACGTTGATGCCGAACACGCTCTGCATTTGAGTCTGGGAATAGAGGTTATTGAGTACGACCTCAGGCACTTCGCCACGACGCAGCTCGATGACCACGCGAATACCGTCCTTGTCGGACTCGTCGCGCAGCTCGGTAATACCTTCGAGCTTCTTCTCTTTAACCAGCTCAGCGATCTTCTCGATCAGACGTGCTTTGTTCAGCTGGTACGGCAGCTCGGAAATGACGATCTGCTGGCGACCGCCAACCTTGTCGATATCTTCAATTTCGCAGCGTGCGCGCACGTAGATGCGGCCACGACCCGTGCGATAGGCCTCAACAATGCCGGCACGGCCGTTGATGATGCCGGCAGTCGGGAAATCCGGCCCCGGAATAAATTCCATCAGCTCGTCGATGCTGATGTCGGGGTTGCTGATCACGGCCAGGCAGCCGTTGATCACTTCAGTCAGGTTGTGTGGCGGGATGTTGGTCGCCATGCCGACGGCGATACCGCTGGAGCCATTGACCAGCAGGTGCGGAATCTTGGTGGGCAGAACATCAGGGATCTGCTCTTTACCGTCGTAGTTGGGTACCCAGTCGACGGTTTCCTTATCCAGGTCAGCCAGCAGCTCATGGGTCAGCTTGGCCATCCGGACTTCGGTGTAACGCATGGCTGCCGCGTTGTCGCCGTCAATGGAACCGAAGTTGCCCTGACCGTCGACCAGCGGGTAGCGCATGGAGAAGTTCTGCGCCATACGCACGATGGTGTCGTACACCGCCGAGTCGCCGTGCGGGTGGTATTTACCGATGACGTCACCAACCACACGCGCCGACTTCAGGTACGGCTTGTTCCAGTCGTTGCCCAGCTCGCTCATGGCGTAGAGCACACGACGGTGTACCGGCTTGAGGCCGTCACGCACATCCGGCAGAGCCCGCCCGACGATTACGCTCATGGCGTAATCCAGGTAGGACTGTTTCAGTTCGTCTTCGATATTGACTGGAAGGATTTCTTTGGCCAGTTCACCCATGAAACGGCATTCCTTTTATTGTCGGCGTTGAAATAACGCCAAAAGCAATGCAAAGGCCTGAAGCCCCGTACTGGCCGGGACATCAATACCTCTGCGACACGCGCATTGGAAAAGCGAAAGCACTGATCAACCCACCCTGCAGAACCGCTTCTGCAGCGGGGCGCATTCCGCCCGATCAAAGCGCCAAAGGATACCACAGAGAACCCGCCGACGGGAGCACATAGCGCGCCCGCCGCGGGTGGTGAAGGGCCAGCATCAGTGCAGTCGACGAATACTCATGAGTTTGGCGATCTTGCCCTCGTCCGGCCGCTCGATAACGCCCTTTTCCGTGACGATGGCATCAATCAGCTCAACCGGGGTGACATCCAGCGGCTGGCCGGCACCCGCCGCCCCCTGCAAGACCTCCGGCTCCAGCGCATCGCCGTCACTGAGGCTCATATCCAGAGTGGCGGTGGAGGCCACCACCATAAAGCGCAAACCGTGATGCATGGCCAGAATGGCCAGTGCGTAGGTCCCCTGGGTGGTGATCACATCGCCATTGGCAGCAATACGTTCGGCGCCGACTACCACCCAGGACACCGGGTCATATTTCATGCTGCTGGCGGCCGCCGTATCGGCTATCAGGCTGCACGGCACGCCCGTGCGCTGCAGCTCCCAGGCAGCCAGGCGCGCACCACTGCGCGACGGACTGGCCTCGCCGACCAGTACCTCCTTCAGCACGCCGGCCCGGTGCGCCGCCTGCACCACGCCCATGGCAGTACCACCGCCGCCGCCAGACAGCTCGCCGCTGTAACCCAGCAGCATCAGCTTTTGCTCGGCCGAGTGATGGCGGCGCAGCAGCTGCAAGCCAAAGCGCGCCATACTTTGATTGGCCTCGGCATCCGCCCCGGCGATGGCCTCGGCGGCCTGCAACAGGCGGCCAGGCACGTCGGCATCAGAGGCAATCCCAGCCAGGGTTTGCCGCATGATGCCAAGCGCCCACTGCAGGTTGGCCGCCATCGGCCCAAGGGCGGCAAAAGCGGCAATCACCGGCTCCAGCTCCTGCGACCAGTCCCGCACCGGCGTGACCAGTTGTCGCGCCGCCAGCGCCACACCAAAGGCCGCGGCAACGCCCAATGCCGCCGCCCCCACCACCACGCCGCAGCGCATGGCAGCCAGTACCTCTACCTCATCATGGCAATCGTGGCTTACCAGTTCCGGCAGACGGCGCTGATCCAGCAACCTGACTGCGCCCTCCGGCAACCAGCTGACTGCCTGCAAACTCGCCTTATCTGCTACCGCCTCAATCTGCAACATGACAGAATCTCCTTCCATTGGCGCCGGGTTGACCGGCGCGCCACAAGCCCACGCTGCATTTGCCCATAACCAGCAGGTATACTTGCCGACCATGATGCAAGGCGAATTGAACATGACCACCCTGCCCGGCGAGCTCGACCTGTTGATCGTGCCACGCTGGATTATTCCTGTTGCGCCCCGCGGCCTGGTGCTGGAACAGCACGCCCTGGCGGTCCACCAGGGGCGTATCGTCGGCCTGCTGCCGGTGAGCAGCGCCAATGCACTGCAACCGCGCGAGCGCCGCGACCTGCCCAACCACGTACTGATTCCAGGCCTGATCAACGCCCACGGCCATGCGGCAATGACGCTGTTCCGCGGCCTGGCCGACGATCTGCCGTTGATGACCTGGCTTACGGAACATATATGGCCCGCTGAAGGGCGCTGGGTCAACGCCGATTTTGTCCGCCTGGGCACCGAGCTGGCGATTGCCGAGATGCTGCGCGGCGGCACCACCTGTTTTTCAGACATGTACTTCTACCCGGATGTTGCAGCAGCTGCGGCGCTGGATGCAGGCATGCGCGCGCAGGTGTGCTTTCCGGTTATCGACAACCCGATCCCCGGCGCCCGCGATGCAGCCGAAGCCATTGCCAAGGGCCTGAAGCTGCGCGACGACACGCGCCACAGCGGCCTGATCACCACCGCCTTTGGCCCCCACGCGCCCTACACCGTCGGCGATGAAACCCTGACGCGTATCCGCACCCTGGCCGACGAGCTGGACATGCCGATCCACATGCATGTGCATGAAACAGCGGGCGAGGTTGCCGATGCCGTAACCCAGACCGGCGAGCGACCACTGCAGCGCCTGCAACGCCTTGGCCTGCTCGGCCCCAGACTGCAAGCGGTGCACATGACCGACATCAGCGATGCCGATTTGGCCTTGCTGGTCGAATACGGTGTGCAACTGGTGCACTGCCCTGAATCCAACCTCAAGCTGGCCAGCGGCATGATGCCCTTGCAGCGTCTGCTTGACAGCGGCCTGAACGTGGCCCTGGGCACCGACGGCGCGGCCAGCAACAATGATCTGGACATGCTTGGCGAGATGCGCACCGCCGCCATGCTGGCGAAGATCGTTGCCGGCGCGCCCACCGCACTGGACGCCCACAGCGCCCTGCACCTGGCCACCCTGGGTGGCGCACGCGCACTGGGTCTGGACGAAGAAATCGGCTCGCTGGAAGTCGGCAAGGCCGCCGACATTACCGCCGTCGACCTGTCCGGCATTGCCCAGCAACCACTCTACAACCCGGCCTCCCAGCTGCTGTACACCTGCAACGCCAGTCAGGTCAGCGATGTCTGGGTCGCCGGGCGCGCGAAACTGCGCGACGGCCAGCTGGTTGGCCTGAACACGCCCGATATCCTGCAGCGAGCTCGCGAGCTGGCTGCCCTCATTGCCCAAGGGGAACCCCATGAGTCTTAACGTTGATCGCGCTGAAATCGCCAAATTCGAGGCGCTGGCAAGCCGCTGGTGGGACCGTAACAGCGAGTTCAAACCGCTGCATGAGATCAACCCGCTGCGCACCAACTGGATTGACGAGCGCGCCAGCCTGGCCGGCAAGAAGGTGCTGGACGTTGGCTGCGGTGGCGGCATTCTGGCCGAAGCCATGGCCCAGCGCGGCGCCCAGGTGACCGGCATCGATATGGGCGAAGCGCCACTGGCCGTCGCCCGCCTGCACCAGCTGGAGTCCGGCGTCAGCGTCGACTACGAGCAAAGCACAGCCGAGGAGTTTGCCGAGCTGCACGCCGGCACCTTTGACGTGGTGACCTGTCTGGAGATGCTCGAGCACGTGCCAGACCCAAGCTCGGTGATTCGCGCCTGCGCCAAACTGGTCAAGCCGGGCGGTCAGGTGTTTTTCTCCACCATTAACCGCAACCCCAAGTCGTTCATGTTCGCCATCGTTGGCGCCGAGTACGTCTTGCGCATGCTGCCGCGCGGCACCCACGAGTTTGCCAAGTTCATCCGCCCGGCCGAGCTGGGCCGCTGGGTGCGCGACGCCAGCCTGGACCTGCAGGACATCACCGGCCTGACCTTCAACCCGCTGACCCGCACCTACAAGCTGGGCGCCGACGTAGACGTCAACTACATGGTGCACTGCCAGCGCGAGGCCCAGGCTTGATGCTCAGCGGAGTCCTTTTTGACCTGGACGGCACCCTGCTGGATACCGCCGAGGATTTTGTTCACATCATCCAGGCCATGCAGCAGGAGCATGGCAGAGCGCCTGCCCCTGCCGAGCTGATTCGCGCCCAGGTATCTGATGGCTCGATCGGCATGCTGTCTACCGCCTTTGAGCTGTCGCCCGAGGCACCGGCATTCGCCGCCCTGCGCGAGGACTTTCTCAGCCGCTACGAGCAAGGACTGGCCGTGCATACCCGGCCCTTCCCCGGCATCAGCGAGCTCCTCGACTGGCTGGATGCCGAGCAACTGCCCTGGGGCGTGGTTACCAACAAGCTCAGCCGCTTCAGCATTCCGCTATTGGAGCAGACCGGACTGGCGAGCCGCTGCGCATCCCTGGTCTGCCCGGATCAGGTCGCACGCGGCAAGCCGAACCCAGAATCCGCGCTCAAGGCCTGCAGCGACATGCAGATTGACCCGGCCAGCTGCATTTTTATCGGCGACCATGTACGCGACATCCAGGCCGGCCGCGCCGCCGGCATGGCCACCATCGCCGCGCTGTACGGCTACCTGGCTGCGAATGAAGACCACCTGGCCTGGCAGGCCACCCACAGCGTGCAGCACGCCAGCGAGCTACAGCCCTGGCTGCAACAACGGCATCAACCGGAGACACCCCATGTTTGATTACACCGCCCCGGCCGACCTGCTGACCGGCCGCGTTATCCTGATCACCGGTGCCGGCGACGGCATTGGCCGCGCTTGTGCCCTTAGCTGCGCCGCCCACGGCGCCACCGTAGTACTGGTTGGCCGCACCCAAAGCAAGCTGGAAGAAGTGTACGACGCCATTGAAGCGGCCGGACACCCGCAGCCGGCGCTCTGCCCGCTGAACCTGGAAACCGCCACCGAGAAAGACTACGAAGACCTGGCAGATCAGTTGTTCGATACCTTCGGCAAGCTCGACGGCCTGGTCCACAACGCCGCCGAGCTAGGCCCCCGCACCCTGCTTGACAGCGTCAAGCCGGAAGCCTGGATGCGCGTGATGCAGGTCAACGTCAACGCGCCCTTCCTGCTGACTCGCGCGATGATGCCGCTGCTGCGCGCTGCCGACGATGCCTCTGTCCAGCTGCTGTCCTCCAGTGTCGGCCGCAAGGGCCGCGCCTACTGGGGCCCCTACGCGGTCAGCAAGTTTGCCGTTGAGGGCATGATGCAGGTGCTGGCCGACGAGCAGGATGGCACCAGCAACATTCGCGTCAACAGCGTCAACCCGGGCGCCACCCGCACCCCCATGCGCGCCAAGGCGTACCCCAACGAGCAAGCCGAGATCAATCCCAAGCCTGAAGAGATCATGCCCGTGTTCCTCTACCTGCTGGGGCCTGACAGCAAAGCGCGCAATGGCGAGGCCTTTGACGCCCAATAGCCGTTTTTTTGACAACGGCACGCCGCCTGTCACGGCCACTTGGCCGCAGGCGGCATTTTTTTGCCGCCCCGCCAGCAACCCGCCCCATAAAAAAAGCGTAAGCAACTGATATTAAACAATAAAAAATAATGGCACATTGATTGCTTGGGGAGATGTACCAGAGACTCCGCAGGTACACCCATCATGCCTCTTCAGGGAAACACCATCGATTTCGACTCGGCGCGCATGAAGCTTGCCCAGGGCGACGCTGCGCGCCGGCGCCGCAGCAAGCCGGTAACCAGTTTCGAAGCGATCCAGCGTCATCTGAGCCTGACCCTGCAAACCAGCCTTGAGCTGGACCGGGTGCTGGAAATGTTCTTTGCCGGCTTGCAAGCATTGCTGCAGGCCGATGGCATGGAATACCGCCACAGCGCTGCCGGCGCCCCTCTCAGCCTTGGCCACCGCGCCCTGCACCGCTGCAGCTATCGGCTGTCCCATGCCGGCGGCTACCTGGGCGAGCTGCAACTCAGCCGGCAAACACGTTTTGCCGAGAACGAGCTGGCCAGCCTGGAGGCCCTGCTGGGCACGCTGCTGTTTCCGCTGCGCAACGCCTTGATGTACCGCGAGGCACTGGCCAGCGCACTGAACGACACCCTGACCGGCGCCGGTAACCGCCTGGCCCTGAACCAGAATCTTGAGCGCGATATTCGCCTGGCCAAGCGCACCGGGCAGCCGCTGTCGCTGACAATATTGGACGTGGATCACTTCAAGCAGATAAACGACCGCTTTGGCCACGCCTATGGCGATGAGGCCCTGAAAGCGTTAGTGAACTGCGTGGCAGCCTCGCTGCGCAACGTCGATGGACTGTACCGCCTGGGTGGCGAAGAGTTTGTCGTTTTGCTGATCAACACCGATGCAAACGCCTGCCACCTGGTGGCCGAGCGCATTCGCCAATCGATTGAACAACTGCAGTTCCATATCGATGGCCAGCCGCTTCCCATGACAGCCAGCCTGGGGCACGCCACCCTGCGCGCAGACGATGATGCTACCAGCCTGCTGAACCGCGCCGACCTGCGCATGTACGAGGCCAAACGCGGCGGCCGCAACAGGGTGATGGGACAGTAGTTCAGGCACAAAAAAACGGCGCATAAGGGCGCCGTTTTTTATCCCGCCATCAGCGGTCGCGTCGACGACCACCCCGAGGCTGACGAGCCTGATGCATGGACGGCTTGCGCGCCAGGCGCTGCAGTTTTTCCTTGTCACTGGTTTTCATCGCCGGCAGGGCAATCGGCTCCAGGCCCACTTCCTTGCTCAGCGCGTCCAGCTCGTTCTGTTTGAGCTCGCGCCAGCGGCCAACAGGCAGTTCCGGCCCGAGGAATACCGGCCCGAAGCGTACGCGCTTGAGGCGGTTAACACGCATGCCCTGAGACTCCCAAAGACGGCGCACTTCGCGGTTACGGCCTTCCATCAGGCAGACGTGGAACCAGCGGTTGATACCCTCACCACCGGAGGCCACGATATCGGTGAACTTGGCCGGGCCGTCTTCGAGCATCACGCCCTCTTTCAGGCGCTCGACCATTTCCTCTGTGACCTCACCCATGACGCGCACGGCATATTCGCGGTCCATTTGATAGGACGGGTGCATCAGGCGGTTGGCCAGCTCACCATCAGTGGTAAACAGCAGCAGGCCACTGGTGTTGATATCCAGGCGACCGACGTTGATCCAGCGGCCGTGCTTGAGGCGCGGCAGGCGGTCAAAAACGGTGGGGCGACCTTCGGGGTCATCGCGAGTACAGACTTCGCCCTCGGGCTTGTTGTACAGCATGACGCGGCGGGTGACTTCGGAGCCCAGATCACGGCGAATCGGACGGTCGTCCACGCTGATCTGATCCATGCTGTCGACCCGGCAGCCGAGCTCGGCGGGCTGTCCGTTGACGCTGACGCGGCCGGCGGCAATCCAGCCTTCAACCTCGCGGCGAGAGCCCAGCCCCATGCGGGCCAGCACCTTTTGCAGTTTTTCGCCTGGCGCCGGCGCGGCGGGGTTGTCGTTTACGTCGATATCGTCAGTCATTGGAGCACCTCCCGGTGTGATGCAGAGAAAAGCCGTGCAGGATACCACCGACCACAGGCGTCAGCCAGATCAGCTGCGCTGCCCTTCATCGGAATCATCAACGGCGGACTGATCGTCAAGGGACGGGGTTTCTGATGCAGGTTCGTCCGAGACCGGCATGTCATCAAAGTCACTCTTGAGGTTGGCTTCCATGGCGTTGAGCTCGTCCAGCAGGTTGCGAAAGCCGCTCTGCCCTTCTTCGGAATCCAGCGGTTTGAGCGGCTCCACCGGCAACCAGGGCGCATCACCTGCGGCTTCGCCGTCGCGCGCCCGAGCATCGGCCTCCTCCGGCGACTGCAGCGCCAGCTCCGGCGCCATATCCAGCTCATCCAGATCACGCACCGCCGCCAGCGGCGGCAGCTCGTTAAGGCTACGCAGGTTGAAGTAGTCGAGAAACTGCCGCGTGGTGGCGTACATGGCCGGGCGCCCCGGTACGTCGCGATGGCCCACCACCCTGACCCACTCACGGTCCAGCAAGGTCTTGACGATCTGCGTGCTGACCGCAACGCCACGGATGTCCTCAATTTCGCCACGGGTGATGGGTTGGCGGTAGGCAATCAGCGACAGGGTTTCCAGCAAGGCACGGGAGTAGCGCTGCGGCCGCTCTTCCCACAACCGCGCCACCCAGGGGCCATACTGCTCACGCACCTGCAGTCGCCAGCCACTGGCTACCTCGCGCAGCTCGATAGCACGCCCCTGATAACTGGCTGCCAGCTTCTCCAGCGCCTTGCGAATATCCTCAAAGCCCGGCAGCACATCTTCATCAAACAGCTCACGCAGCTTTTCCACCGACAGCGGCCGGCCCGCTGCCAGCAACGCGGCCTCGACAATGTGTTCAATCGGCGGCTGGCTCATGCTCACCTCGTGCCTTGACGTGAATGGGGGCAAAGGCTTCGCTCTGCACCAGATCAACCAGTTGTTCCTTGACCAGCTCCAGCACGGCCATAAAGGTTACCACCACCCCGAGCTTGCCCTCGCTGGCATTGAACAGGCTGACAAAGGGTACAAACTGGCCGGCCTTGAGGCGGTCCAGCACCTCGGCCATACGCTCGCGGGTGGAGAGCGCCTCGCGGGTTACCTGGTGGCTTTCGAACATCTCGGCCCGGCGCAACACTTCCGACAGCGACAACAGCAGCTCCTGCATGCTGACCTCGGGGTGCGCGCGGCGGCTTGGTAACTCGCCAACCTCGACCCGTGCCGCCCAGGTCTCGCGCCCCATGCGCGGCAGAGCGTCGATGTCTTCGGCGGCCTTTTTAAAGCGCTCGTACTCCTGCAGGCGGCGGATCAGCTCGGCGCGCGGGTCACCCTCGTCATCGTCCAGCTCTTCCGGGCGCGGCAGCAGCAAGCGTGACTTGATCTCCGCCAGCATGGCCGCCATCACCAGATACTCGGCCGCCAGCTCCAGACGCACCGCCTTCATCAGCTCGACGTAGGTCATGTACTGACGGGTAATTTCTGCGACCGGGATGTCGAGGATGTCGATGTTCTGTTTGCGGATCAGATACAGCAGCAAGTCGAGCGGGCCTTCAAAGGCCTCAAGAAAGACTTCCAGTGCTTCGGGGGGGATATACAGGTCCTGCGGGACCTCGGTATAGGCCTCGCCGTAGACAACGGCAAGGGGCAGCTCCTGCTGCCGGCCGACGCCGCGCGATCGGTCTATCGCGGCGTCGGTCTCGGGGCTGACCGCGGCATCGTCTGTCGGGTCAGCCATCGGTTACTGCCGGTACTGCAGGCCCATGGCCTGGCGCACTTCGATCAGCGTGTCACGCGCCGCTTCGCGGGCGCGCTCGGTGCCCTCGTTGAGGATCACGCGGACCGCGTCCGGGTTGGCCTCATACTCGGCAGCGCGCTGCTGCATGGGCGCGAGTTCTGCGCTGATGGCATCGATGATCGGCTTCTTGCAGTCGATGCAACCGATGCCGGCGCTGCGGCAGCCTTCCTGCACCCAGTCGTGGATCGGTTTGTCGGTATAAACCTGATGCAGCTGGTATACCGGGCACTTGTCCGGGTTACCCGGATCGGTGCGGCGCACCCGCGCCGGGTCGGTCGGCATGCGGCGCACCTTTTCCGAGACTTCGTCGGTGGTGTCGCGCAGGGTAATGGTGTTGCCGTAGGACTTGGACATCTTCTGCCCATCCAGCCCCGGCATCTTGGAGTCCGGCGTCAGCAGCGCCTGCGGCTCAGGCAGGATGACCTTGCCGCCACCCTCGAGGTAGCCAAACAGACGCTCCTGGTCACCCAGGGTGATGTTCTGTTGCTCCTTGAGCAGCGCGCGGGCGGTTTCCAGAGCATCGGCGTCGCCCTGCTCCTGGTAGGCCTTGCGCAGGCTGGAATACAGCTTGGCGGCCTTTTTGCCCATTTTCTTGATGGCAGCCTCGGCCTTGTCCTCAAAACCCGGCTCTTTGCCGTACAGGTGGTTGAAACGACGCGCGACCTCGCGGGTGATTTCAACGTGCGCTACCTGGTCAGCACCCACCGGCACCTGGCCGGCGCGGTAGATCAGGATGTCGGCGCTCTGCAGCAGCGGGTAGCCAAGAAAACCGTAGGTCGCCAGGTCGCGATCCTTGAGCTTTTCCTGCTGATCCTTGTAGGTCGGCACGCGCTCCAGCCAGCTGACCGGGGTAACCATCGACATCAGCAGATGCAGCTCTGCGTGCTCGGGCACCTGAGACTGAATGAACATGGTGGACGAGGTTCCGCTGACACCGGCGGCCAGCCAGTCGATCAGCATGTCCCAGACGTTCTGCTCAATACTCTGCGGGTCTTCGTAATGGGTGGTCAGGGCGTGCCAGTCGGCGGCGAAGAAAAAGCACTCGTACTCGTGCTGCAGCTTGACCCAGTTTTTCAACACACCGTGATAGTGACCCAGGTGCAGACGGCCGGTAGGGCGCATACCTGACAGAACCCGGCGCTGCGAATCGACAGAACTCAAGGGGGACTCCTGAAAAGATCAGTTGTAATAGGCGAACTGCGGCGATTATACCGATAAAGCCGGATCAGTCATGCAACTCGCTGCGGCTGACGCCAAAGGGCTCTGGATCACCGCGCCCTTCGCGCAGCACTTCGACCTCACCATCGAGCAGGCTGATCACCGTGGTGGGCTCCACCATGCAGGCACCGCCGTCGATAATCAGCTCGATCTGCTTGCCCAGGCGGTCGCGGATTTGCTCGGGGTCGGTCAGCGGCAGGTTGTCGCCAGGCAACATCAAGGTCACGCTCAGCAGCGGCTCGCCCAGCGCTTCGAGCAGGTCCAGGGTGATCTGGTGATCCGGCACGCGCAAGCCAATGGTGCGGCGCTTGGGGTGCAGCAGCAGCCGCGGCACCTCGGTGGTGGCATTGAGGATAAAGGTGTAGGGGCCGGGGGTGGTCGCCTTCAGCAGGCGAAAGGTGGTGTTGTCGACCTTGGCATAGACACCCAGCTCGGACAGGTCACGGCACACCAGCGTGAAGTTGTGCTTGTCATCGAGTTGGCGCAGGCGACGAATGCGCTCCAGCGCGTTCTTGTTGCCGAGCTGACAGCCCAGCGCGTAGGCAGAGTCGGTGGGGTACGCCACCACGCCGCCCTGGCGAATAATGTCGGCGGCCTGACGAATCAGACGTGCCTGCGGGTTTTGCGGGTGAATCTGGAAGAACTGGCTCATCGAACTCTATCCGTGTTTTCTTGAAGTTTAGCAGGGAGTGACTACTCGGATACGTGAAAACGCGGGCAATCTCGGCGGATAGTCAGGCGTCACGCACTGAACAGGCTGCTCTCCCACACCGGCGTGCAGTCGGGTGGCAATGCCGTCATGCTGCCCAGCGCCGTCCAGGGTGAAGCGGGGTTGTGAAAATCGCTGCCGCAACTGGCGAGAAAGCCGAACTCGACCGCCAGCTTGCCGAGATAGGCGACCTGATCAACCGGCTGCTTGCCGTTGGCCACCTCGATGCCACGCCCGCCCGCTGCCGCAAACTGGCGTAATAAGGCCCGCAACTTGCTGCGTGTCAGGCCGTAGTGCCAGGGGTGGGCTACCACTGCCATGCCGCCGGCAGCGCGCAGTTGGCCAACCACCTCTTCCAGCGTCGGCCAGTGCTGGCGTATATCGCCCAGCTTGCCCGCGCCCAGCCACTTACGAAAGGCTTCGCCATGATCGCGCACATGGCCGGCCTGTACCATCCACTCGGCAAAATGCGGACGCCCCGGCGGCAGCGACACATCGCCGCCGGCAGCCTGCTGCGCTGCCACAGCGCCCTCATAGGCACCGGGCATCCGCTTGCCGGCCAGCCGCTCGCCAATCTGCTCGGCCCGCCGCCAACGCCCATCGCGTACTGCCGCCAGCGCATCGGTCAGCACCGTCGCCTCGGGGTCAAAGCCGTAACCAAGGATATGCAGGGTATGCCCAAACCACTGCGCCGACATCTCGACACCACTCACCCAGTGCACGCCCAGGCTGCGTGCGGTCTCGGCTGCTTCGGGCAGGCCATCAATACAGTCATGATCAGTCAGGGCGACCATGCCCACGCCTGCCTCGGCCACACGTCGCATCAGCTCGGCGGGTGCCAGGCTGCCATCGGAGGCGGTACTGTGCATATGCAGGTCAACAATCAAGGGTGTTCTCCCGGAACAGATAACGACATGCCGCAATAACAAGGCAGGCAACGCGCGCCTTGACGCGGCGGCGGGACTTTCGCCTATTATGCCGCCTGAACCGCCTCAAGCCCATGCCGGGATTCTGCTCCCGGCGATCGCCAATCACTGCGTCACTTGACAGTCACGCCGCAAGGAACCTCCATGCTCTACGCCATCATGGCCACCGACAAGCCAGACAGCCTGAACGACCGCCTCGCTGCCCGCCCCGACCACCTGGCCCGCCTGCAACAGCTGCAGGATCAGGGGCGCCTTGTGTTGGCCGGCCCGCACCCGGCAGTCGACAGCGCAGACCCGGGCAGTGCCGGCTTCACCGGCAGCCTGGTGGTTGCCGAATTCGCGTCGCTGGACGATGCCCGCCAGTGGGCCGACGCCGACCCCTACGTGGCAGCCGGCGTATATGAGCAGGTCACCATCAAACCCTTCAAGCGTGTATTCCCGGCCTGAGCAAGGAGGCACCATGTTTCGTTCGCTTATCTGTAGCGCTGTGCTTAGCAGCATCTTGCTGACCCTGCCCGCCCTCGCCCAGGAACCCGCTGACAACACGGCGCAAGCCGATGACAGCTTCCAGGCCCAGGACATCGGCACACTGCAGGCTGAACTGGCCCGCGTAGAAGCCGAGCGCCAACGCCTTGCCGACCAGCTCGATGGCGGCGCACAGGGTGAGCGTGTCGAGCAACTGCAAACCGAGAATCAGCAACTGCGTAACGACAACCAGGCTGCGCGACTGGACGCCCAGGCGCGCCTGATCAAGCAGCAGCAGCGCTGGTTTCTGATCGGTGGTCTGAGCGTTGCCGCCAGTACCCTGATGGGCTTTGTCCTTGCCCGCATGGGCCGTCAGAAGCGCCGCGAATGGCTGAACTGACGCCGGTTCTGATCATCGACGACGACCAGGAGCTCTGCGAGCTGCTGCGTGACTGGCTGGCGACCGAACGCTTTGAGCTCACCGCCGCCCACGACGGGCCCAGCGGGCTGGCTGCGGCACGCGCCAACAGCTATGCCGCCATCATTCTCGACGTCATGCTGCCCGGCATGAACGGCCTGGAGATCCTGCGCGAATTGCGCCAGAGCTGCCAAACCCCGCTGCTGATGCTCAGCGCCCGGGGCGAGCCGGTCGACCGCATTCTTGGCCTGGAGCTGGGCGCCGATGACTACCTGGCCAAGCCGTGCGATCCGCGCGAATTGGTCGCCCGCCTGCGTGCCCTGCTGCGCCGCAGCCAACCCAGTGCAGATACCGGCAGCGAAGAGCTGAGCCTCGGTAACCTGCGCCTGGACACCGGCAACCTGATGGCCTGGCAGGATGATGAGCCCCTGCAATTGACGCAAAGTGAAGCGCTGATTCTGCGTGCGCTGATGACTCGACCCGGGCAGGTTGTCGACCGCCAGACGCTGTCACGCGAGGCACTCGGCAAACCGCTTGGCAGCTATGATCGCAGCCTCGACATGCATATCAGCAACCTGCGGCGCAAACTCGGCCCGCACCCGGAGGGGCGGCCGCGCATTCAGTCCATCCGCGGACGTGGCTATCTGCTTGGTCATTGAACCGTAAGCAAGGCATTCGGGTTATTTACATAACCTTTACCAACCCCATGCCACCGCTGACATAGCGATCTCTAGACTCTGCAGGCAATGAGCGGATTCCCCGGTCAGACACCAACGGAGAATGACCCATGAAAAAGACACTGCTTGCCACTACCCTGCTGCTGACCACCGGCCTGTCCGGTATCCTCATGGCCGCACCCGGCAATGATGCACCGCCACGCGAGCGCGGCTTCGAGCGTATGGCAGAAGAGCTGCAACTGACCGATGAGCAAAAGACTCAGCTGCAGCAAATTCGCGAGGAAGAAAGCGAGAAGTTCAAAACCCTGCGTGAAGAAAGCAAGGCACGTTTTGACGCCGTGCTGACCGCAGAACAGCGTCAGAAGATGGAAGAAATGCACGAACAGCGTCGTGAGCGCATGGAAGAACGTCGCGAACACCGCGAGCATCGCGCACCGCGTGGCGACTGCGAGTAACCCTCTGACAGGAAACACACCCCATGCGGCTATTCTGGAAGGTCTTTGCAGTACTCTGGCTGGCAACCTTGCTGGTCGGCGGTTCGGGCTTTCTGGTTAGCCGTACCCTGCAGCAGGATTGGCTTCTGCTGCAGCTCAATCCTCAGCTGCGCGACTTTGCCGCGCAGCTGGTCGACATCTACGAACAGCAGGGGCCGCAGGCCGCCCAGCAGTGGCTGGAAACCCAACGCCGCGAAGACCGCCTGCGCGCCCACCTGTTTGACGATTCCGGCAGCCCGCTGCTGCCCGGCACCTTGCCGCCAAACCCGCGCTTTGCTCCGGGGCCGCCGCCAGAGCCACCGCGTCACGGCGACGGCCCCGGGCGTGGACGCCTGTTCCAGCTGGCCTGGGACAGCGAGCAGACCAGCTATTTCGTGACCCTCTACGTGCCGGCGCCAGCGCTCTGGGAAGGCCAGCGCGCACCGGTGACACTGATCCTCAACGTTATCCTGGCGATGGCCGTGCTGGCGTTGCTGAGTCTGGTGCTCAGCCGCTATCTGACGCGTCCACTGCGGCAGTTGGGCAGCGCAGCCCAGGCGCTGGCCAAAGGCCGCTTCAGCGCTGGCAGCCTGCAACAAACCAGCGAGCGACGCGATGAGATCGGCGAACTGGCCCGGCGCTTTGAGAGCATGGCCGAGCAGGTGCAATCGCTACTGGACAGCCAGCAACAGCTGCTGCGCGACGTATCCCACGAGCTGCGCTCGCCGCTCGCCCGCCTGCGCGTGGGGCTGGCCCTGGGCAGCCAGCGCGACCTCGGCGCGGACGATCCGCTATGGCAGCGCCTGGACCGCGAATGCGATCGCCTTGACCGCCTGATCGACGGCATCCTGACCCTCAGCCGGCTGGACAGCCAACGCGAGCCGCCCACGCGCTTTGCCCTGGACCCGCTGGTACGCCAGGTGGTGGACGACAGCCGCTTTGCCGCAGCAGACCTCACGCTGGCACTGCAAGGACAGAGTGACCTCAACCTGACCGGCTGGCCCGACCAGCTGCAGGCCGCGCTCGACAACCTGTTACGCAATGCGGTGCGCTTCAGCCCACCGAACGGGGTAATTCAGGTTGCTTTGGCGGCAACCGGCCAAGGCGCGCAGATCATCATCGACGATCAGGGGCCGGGCGTTCCGGATGAGTGGTTAAACCGCCTCAGCGAACCCTTTGTGCGGGTGCCCGGACAATCTGCCGATAGCGGTTACGGGCTCGGGCTGACCATCGCCCAGCGCGCCGTTGCGCGCCATGGCGGCAAGCTGACCTTCACCCGTAACGACAGCGGTGGGCTGCGTGCCACGGTGGTATTGCCAGGTTCGAAAACCGGCGCGTGACCGAGCGTCAGCGCGGGGTATCTCAGGCCGCAGGCCAAGAAGAGAAGTAAGACTCCACCGCCAGCGCCGGCACGCTCTTGCGCTCGCCGGCCGGGTGGCCCACATAGAGAAACGCCAGAATCTGCTCGTTGCTGGCCAGACCCAACTCTGCATGCACCTGTGGGTGATAGGCCAGCACACCGGTGCGCCAAACCGCGCCGAGCCCCATGGCGTGAGCGGCCAGCAGCATGTTGTTAACCGCCGCACCACAAGCCAGATCCTGCTCGATGGCTGGCACCTTGGGGTGGTCCTGATGACGGCTGATGGCCACGATCATCAGCGGCGCACGCAGCGGCAGCCCCTGATAGCGCGCCAGAGTGTCGGCTGAAAGATCCGGCGTATCAGTCAGCGCTGCTCGACCAAAGACCTCGCCCAGCGCCTCCAGCCCCTCGCCTTCAATCACCAGAAAGCGCCAGGGCCGCAAATAGGCATGATCCGGCGCCCGCAGGGCCGCACGAAACAGGGCCTGTTGCTGTTCAGGCGTTGGGGCCGGGCCGGTCAACCGGGGGACAGAAACCCGCTCATGCAGGGCGGTCAGGGCATCCACGGAACGCATTACTCCTTGATATCGACGTCATCGCCATTGAGCACCTGCTCTCGATACTGCCCGGGCGGCAAGCCAAACCAGCGCTTGAAGGCCCGAAAGAAGTTGCTCGGGTCGGCAAATCCGAGCATGCAGGCGATCTCGAACAAGGTGAGTTGCGGTTGACCCAGATACTGCAGCGCCAGTTCCCGCCGGGTGCGCTCCAGCAGTTGTTGAAAGCTGACGCCCTCTTCCTGCAGGCGACGCTGCAGGGTACGTGTACTCATATTCATTGCCGCAGCAACCGCCTGACGCTTGGGCTCGCCCTGGCGCAGCAGGCGGCAGAGCACCTGACGGGTCTGGTGGGTCACCGGGTCGGACTCAAAGCGGGCCAGAAACTCGCCGGCAAAGCGGTCGTGCAGTTTGGCCAGGTGCTCGTTGGCCGTGGCCAGCGGCGTCTCCATCAATTGCCGGGAAAAGGTCAGGCTGTGACTAGGCGCATCAAAGGCAATCGGGCACTGAAACAGCGCGGCATAGGGCGCAGGATCGCTCGGTGCCGGGCGCGCAAAGGTAGCACTCAAAGGCGTTACCGGCTCCGCTGTCATCCAGCGGCAAAACGCCAAGGCATAGGCCATCGCCGCTTCGACACTCTGTTGGGCGGCCGGCAGGCGATCACCATGAATGGCAAACTGGATGCGGCACTGGCCCGGCTCGAGCTGCAGCATCAGATCAGCGGACTCGCCGATCAGGCGCTGATAGCGCACCACCCGGTTGAAGCCTTCGAGCAAGGAACGACTGCTCATCAGCGAGTAACCCACCACGCTGAAGTGCGCCGGGCGAACCACGTGGGCCATGTGCAAGCCGATTGCCGGGTTGCCGCTGCGCTCGACAGCCAGTTGCCAGACTCGGGTCATGCCATCTTGCGCGATGCGTGCGTCCGGGTCAGTCAGCAGCTCCGGGTCCAGACCGGCATGGGCGAACAGCTCGACAATATCCAGCCCTTCAATAGCCAATGCATGCCCAATGGCCGAGGCCCAGCCTGACGAGGTGGTCCGTTGAGCTTGCAACATGCTGTTCTGCACCCTGTTCCTTTGTGTTATTCGATTGGATCGGCCGCCCAGCCCGACAGCCCGGATCAACTCACGGGTGACGGGCAGGCGCTTCCATTGTGTCCGGCGCCCGATCATAGACTAAAGTAGGCTTGAAGCAAAAACCCGCGCACCGAGGAGTTCGCCATGACCCGTACCACCGAGTCACCGTCATTCAGCACCTTCGCCGAGTTTTACCCCTATTACCTGAGCGAGCACCAGGACGATGCCTGTCGCCGTCTGCATTACGCCGGCACCAGCCTGGTTATCCTCCTGCTGCTCTACGTTCTGTTCAGCCAGAACTGGCTGTGGCTGCTGGCCGTGCCGCTGGCAGGCTACGGCTTTGCCTGGGTGGGCCATTTCTTTTTCGAGCACAACAAACCCGCCACCTTCCGCTATCCGCTCTACAGCCTGATGGGCGACTGGGTCATGCTGCGCGACGCCATGACCGGACGCATCCGTTTCTGAGCACCGGACATCGGCAAATCGGCTGACTGTCAGCAGAGTGACAGTCAGCCCCTACCCCCTTCTCTATGATGCCTCGAGGTAGCACTGATCCAGCCCCTGCCTTGCAACCCGGCGGGCAACCTGGCGCAGTCTCCGCAGCCTGAACACAAACATAACAAGAGGACGCCACCATGGGTGAGCAACGCGCACAATTTCGCGCCATGCAGGAAGGTACCGCCGAAGACTGGGGGATCATCTCCAGCCACTTCCGCCCCTTCGCCAAGGAACTGCCAGACCGCATCATCAAGCACCTGCAACTGCTGGATGGCGATTTTGGCGGCTTTCCGATTGACCGCCTTGAGCACTCGCTGCAAACCGCGACCCGCGCGCACCGCGATGGCCGTGATGAGGAGTACGTGATCTGCGCCCTGCTGCATGACATTGGCGACACCCTGGGCAGCTACAACCACCCGGACATTGCTGCGGCGATTCTCAAGCCCTTCGTCAGCGCCGAGAACCTGTGGATGGTCGAGAAGCACGGTATTTTCCAGGGCTACTACTTCTTCCATCACCTGGGCATGGATCGTCACCTGCGTGACCAGTTCAAGGATCACCCGCTGTATCAGTACACCGCCGAGTTCTGTGCCAAGTACGATGCACCGGCCTTTGATCCGGACTATGAAAGCGAGTCGCTGGCGTTTTTCGAGCCCATGCTGCGACGCGTCTTCGAGAAACCGCGCAACAGCATCTACAAGATGGAGTAACTCCGGCACCAGCCAGCACAGGCGCTTTGCCCCATCAGCGGCGCCTGCGCTGGACCATGACATCCGTCGGCGAATTTGGCCATTGGATGGACAGGCAATTGTCCCGTCTGATCCCAGGCCCTATGATGCTCAGTCATGCGACGTAGCCGGGTGCCTGCCCGCTACCGCCGTCTCGGCCACGGAATTGACTGAACATGACGATCGACACCCGCATTGCGCCCGTCAAACCACCGCTTGACGGCTACTACTCTCGCATCATCGCCTATCTGTGCGCAGCCCTGACCTTCAGTGCCCTGCTGATCGAAAACGGTCACCGCCTGTGCTACCTCGTTGCCATTTTGTATTCCCTGGCGTATCCCCAGCTGGCGCAGTACCTGCCGACCCGTCTGCCGCGTCTGCCCCACCTGCCCCAGCGCCTCAGCTTGCTGGCGCTGGACGCGCTGCACACAGGTGTCTTTATTGCCCTGCTGGGCTTCAACTATGTGCCCAGCATCATGTTTGTGGTGTTGCTTGGCCTGTCATGCCTGATTGCGGGCGGGCCTGCCTACCTGGCCGCTGGTTGGCTGCTCGCGCTGGCGGGTACGTTGCTGGGGGCCGCGGTCTTTACACCGGAGGTCAGCCTGCACAGCAGCACTCTGGTCACTCTGGTCAGCCTGATCAGCGGCGGCTTTTTTATTCTGGTGATGGCCGCCTTCGTCCACCGGCAGGGGCGGCACCTGGAAGAAGCCCAGCAGCAGGTCCAACGCGAACAGGAAAAGACCACCAGACTGGCAGCCAACCTGTCGAAGTACCTGTCGCCCCAGGTCTGGGAGTCGATCTTTTCCGGCAAGCGCAGCGTCCAGCTGGAAACCCGACGCAAGAAGCTGACCGTGTTCTTCTCCGATATCCGCGGCTTTACCGAGCTGGCCGAAGAACTGGAAGCCGAGGCACTGACCGACCTGCTGAACAACTATCTGGATGAAATGTCGCGCATTGCCCTGCAATACGGCGGCACCATCGACAAGTTTGTCGGCGATTGCGTCATGGTGTTTTTTGGCGACCCGAAAACCCAGGGCGCCAAGCAGGATGCCGAAGCTGCCGTTTCCATGGCCATCGCCATGCGCAAGCACATGAAGGTGCTACGCCAGCAGTGGCGCAGCCGCGGCATCACCAAGCCGCTGGAAATTCGTATGGGCCTGAGTACCGGCTACTGCACTGTGGGTAATTTTGGCGCGGCAACACGCATGGACTACACCATCATCGGCCGCGAAGTGAACCTGGCCAGCCGTCTGGAAAGCGCCGCCGACGCTGGCGAGATCCTCATTTCCCACGAGACCTACTCCATGGTGAAGGATCTGATCATGTGCTACGACAAGGGCCAGATCAGCGTGAAGGGCTTTGCCCGACCGGTCCAGATCTATCAGGTGGTGGGCCTGCGGCGCGAACTGGGCGCGGCACCCACCTTCCTTGAGCGCGAGCTGTCCGGGTTCTCGATGTATCTGGACACCAACCACGTGCGCAACTACGACAAGGAAGACATCATCAAGGCGCTGGAACAGGCAGCGCGCAAACTGCGAGACAAGGTGATCGTCTGACAACGCCGCTGTTACGATGCAACCATCGCAACAGCGACTACCCCACTCAGGCCGCGCTGCCCTCCAGCGCATCGGCTACCGGCTCCAGCGCCGCAGCCTGGCTCTCATCCCAGCGGTACAGCTCGATACGCCCGTCCTGATGCTCGATCAGCGCCGTGCAGGACTCGACCCAGTCACCACAGTTGAGATAGTCAATGCCGTTTACCTGGCGAATCTCCGCGTGGTGAATGTGACCGCACACCACGCCTTCGTAGCCGCGCTGAACACACTCGTGGGCCAGCGCCTCCTCAAACTCGCTGATGAAGTTGACCGCCTTTTTCACCCGGTGCTTGAGATAGGCTGACAGCGACCAGTAGCCGAAGCCAAAGCGGGTACGCCAGTGGTTGAGCCAGCGGTTGAGCACTAGGCTGAACTCGTAGGCGTGATCACCCAGAAACGCCAGCCAGCGGTGGCAACGGGTAATCACATCAAACTGATCGCCGTGAATGACCAGCAGTCGACGCCCGTCCTGACACTGGTGCACCGCCTCATCGACCAGCTCGATATTGCCCAGCAGCAGGGTCGAGTAGCGGCGCAGAAACTCGTCGTGGTTACCGGTTACGTACACCACCCGGGTGCCACGCTTGCTCATGGTCAGCACGCGGCGCAGCACGTTGGTATGGGCCTGCGGCCAGTAGATGCCCTTGCGCAGGCGCCAGCCGTCGATGATGTCACCAACCAGGTAAAGCTGGTCACAGTCGTAGGACTTGAGGAAGGTTGCCAGCTTGTCGGCCTGGCAGCCACGGGTGCCGAGGTGCAGGTCCGAGATCCACAGGGTTCTGACGCGCTGCTTTTGCGCCTTGGGTAAAGACACGGCGGTATTCATGCGGCTGTCCTCCTTGGGAAGTTAAAAGCACCTTATCGCCGCGCAGTGACTGACATATGTCGGAAACATGACCTGAACATGACAACAGGATCGACCCGCAGGCCCACGCGGGTTCATATACAATGGCGGCTTTTCCACCATGCCACCCGCTGCCCGGACCCGCGTCATGCTGAAACGCCTGCTGCCGTTGCTGTTGCTTTTTCTTTCCACCTGGACCCTGGCCGAGCCGCTGCGTACCGGCCTGGTACTGTCGGGCGGGGGTGCCCGGGGGCTTGCGCACATCGGGGTGCTCAAGCAGCTGGAAGAAATGAACATCCCCATTGATGCCATCGCCGGCACCAGCATGGGCGCGGTGATTGGCGGGCTCTATGCCGCAGGCTACAGCGCCGACGAGCTGAAGCAGATTGCTCTAGATCTGGATTGGCAGGCGACCCTCAGCGACACACCGCTGCGCGAGGACATCCCCTACCGCCGCAAGCAGGACGACCGCGACTTTCTGGTCAAGCAGCGGCTGACCTTCAAGGATGGCGCGCTGAGCTTCCCACTCGGCCTGCTACAGGGTCAGAACATGGGCGTGGTACTGGAAAGCCTGCTGGTGCACACCAACGAGATCGACGATTTTGATCGCCTGCCCATCCCCTTCCGCGCAGTGGCGACGGACATTGCGACCGGCGAGGCCGTGGTGTTCGACCACGGGCACCTGCCGCTGGCGATTCGCGCCAGCCTGGCCCTGCCCGGCTTCTTTGCCCCGGTCGAGGTGGATGGCCGGCTGCTGGTGGACGGCGTACTGAGCAAGAACGTACCCATCGACGTTGCCCGCGCCATGGGCGTGGACCGGGTCATCGTGGTGGATATCGGCACGCCGCTGAAGTCGGCCAGCGAGCTGAATTCGGTCCTGGACATCATGGACCAGACCACCACCCTGCTCACCCGCACCAACACCGAGCGCCAACTGGCCACCCTGACCGACGCCGACCTGCTGCTGCAGCCCGCGCTGGGTGATATGGGCTTCAGCAGCTTTGCCGAAACCCAGCAAGCCATCGACGCCGGCGCCCAGAGCCTGAGCGAGGCCCAGGGCGTACTGGCCTTTGTTGCACCGCCCGGCAGTGATGCCGGCGGCAACCTGGCCAGCAGCCGGCCACAACGCCAGGCCATCATCCATGCGGTCGAGGTGGACAACAGCGGCAAGGTGGCCGACGAAGTGGTGCTCAGCATGATTCGTCAGGAGGTCGGAGAACCGCTCAATCTGGTCCGCCTGCAAACCGACATGGGCACCATTTACGGTACCGACTACTTTAGCCGCGTCACCTACGAGGTGGTACACGATCAGGGCCACAATACCCTGCTGGTACACACCGCCGGCCGCCGAACCGGCACCGACTACCTGCGCCTGGGGCTGAATCTGGTCGATGACTTTGAGGGCGACAGTCAGTACAACCTGGGTGCCAGCTTCCGCGTCAATGGCCTCAACCCGCTGGGCGCCGAATGGCTGACCCGCTTGCAGGTTGGCTCTGATCAGGAGCTCTACACCGAGTTCTATCAGCCGCTGGACTACGGCTCGCGCTACTTCGTCGCCCCTTTCATTGACGCCGAGGCGCGCAACCTCGAAGTGATCGACGACAACGACCCCATCGTGGCTTATCGCCAGAAGCGCTACGGCGCCGGGATCAATATCGGCCGCCAGATTGCCAACAACGGTGAGGTCCGCTTCGGGCTGTCACGCTACCGCGGCAACTCGCGCGTGCGCATCGGCGATCCGGACCTGCCGGATGTCGACTTTGACGAGGCGTTTTACTCGATCGAGGTCGACCGCGACACCCTGGATAACGTCAACTTCCCGCGCTCCGGAGACGAAGCCAAGTTCAGCTGGCGGCAGTCCGAGCCGGCACTGGGCGCCGACGAGCGCTATCAGCAAATCGAATTCAAGGCCAACAAGGCCTTCGGTTTTGGTCCGAACAGCTGGCAGGTTGGCGGTTTCATCGGCCGGACCGACAGCGATGTGAACGTGGCGCAGAGCAGCTTTGTGCTGGGTGGCCCCGGCTGGTTCTCCGGCTTCCGTCAGGACGCTCTGGCTGGCCAGAACTATCAGCTCGGCCGGCTGGTCTACTATCGCCGCCTGACGCCGAGCTACTTCAACGCCGTCAGCCTGCCGCTGTACCTGGGTGCCAGCCTGGAATACGGGCGCGTTTACAACCGCGACGACACCGACTTTGACACCGGCTACTTCGGGGGCGGCAGCCTGCTACTGGGGATGGATACGCTGGTTGGCCCACTGTTCTTTGGTCTGGGCGCCAACGAAGAGGGCCATGAGGCCCTGTATATGAAGCTGGGGCAAACCTTCTGAGGTGCCTGACGGCGACCGGGAGATCAGCTAGCCGCTGATCTCCTGCACCAGCGCCGCGCGGATGCAGTGCAGTACACCCTCCTCGACCGGCTCATCCAGCTCACGGGCCACCGTGCGCACGCCCGGCAATTCATCGCCATCGTGATTAAGGAACTGGTCCTGGATGCGCTCAAGCTGCGCCGGGCCAATATCAATGGCCTGCTCCAGTGACAGATTGCCCGTGCTGATGCCCTGCGCCAATTGGCCATAGACCTTGCGCAGCGGCTGGCCGAGCTGGGCCGCTGCCTGCTCCGCGGTCATGCCGGCGAGTACCAGCGCCAGCGCTTCGTGAGATTCGCGCGCCTCGTTGTCGGCCTGGGCGCCCTCCGCCCCCAAGACCTGCAGAAAGTCTGCGCCGTACCGCTCCAGTTTGTGCGAGCCCACACCGCTGACCAGCGACATGTCCTGCAGGGTGGTCGGCCGCTGACGCAGCATGTCGACCAGGGTGCTGTCCGGGAAAATCACATAGGGCGGCACGCCATGGGCATCTGCCAGCTGCTTGCGCCGCGCCCGCAGCGCCTCCCATAGCTCGCGATCGGCGTCGGCAATCACCGGCTTGTTACTACTGCGCGTGCCGCTGCTGGTTGGCTTGCTGACATCACGACGCAGCTGCAGGCTTTGCTCGCCACGCAGCAAGGCGCGGCAGCTTTCGGCCAGGCGCAGGCTGCCATAGCCATCCAGATCGATCTCTACCAGCGCTCTGGCAATCAGTTGACGGAACACCGAGCGCCACTCGTTTTCGCCAAGACTCTTGCCGATCCCCCAGGTGGACAAATGCTGGTGCCCGGCGTTACGGATTTTCTCGTTATCGCGCCCCAGCAGAATGTCGATCAGGTGGCCGACACCATAGCGCTGGCCGCTGCGGTAGATGGTAGACAGCGCCATACGCGCAGCCTCACTGCCGTCCCAGGTATCGACCGGCTCCACACAGTTATCGCAGTTACCGCAGGGCTCAGCCAGCGTCTCGCCAAAGTAGCCCAGCAGCGTCTGCCGGCGACAGCTGGTCAGCTCGCACAGCGCCAGCATGGCATCGAGCTTGTGCCGCTCGATACGCTTGTGGCGCTCATCGCCCTCAGAGCCGGCCATGATCTGATTGAGCATCAGCACGTCTTGCAGGCCGTAGGCCATCCAGGCATCGGCGGGCAGACCGTCGCGCCCTGCCCGGCCGGTCTCCTGGTAATAGGCCTCGACGCTCTTGGGCAGATCAAGGTGGGCGACAAAACGCACGTTGGACTTGTCGATGCCCATGCCAAAGGCAATGGTCGCGACCATGATCAGCCCTTCCTCGTTGAGAAAGCGCTTCTGGTGCGTTGCCCGCAGCTCCGCCGGCAGACCGGCATGGTAAGGCAGCGCCGGCCAGCCCTGGTCGCACAGCCAGGCGGCCGTGTCTTCCACCTTGCGGCGCGACAGACAATAAACGATACCGGCGTTGCCCCGGTGCTCACGCAAAAAGCCCTGCAACTGCTGACGTGGTTTGTCCTTGGGCACAATGCGATAGAAGATATTCGGGCGATCAAAGCCGGAGACAAAGCAGGCCGCGTGTTCCAGCTTCAGGCGCTGCATCATTTCGCCACGGGTACGCTCATCAGCGGTGGCGGTCAGCGCCATGCGCGGCACGCCCGGAAACTGCTCGGCCAACTGGCCCAATTGCAGGTATTCCGGGCGGAAATCATGCCCCCACTGGGAGACACAATGCGCCTCATCAATGGCAAACAGGGCGATTTCCAGCGATTGTAGAAAGGCGATGGTGCGCGGCTTGAGCAGGCGCTCGGGCGCGAGATAGAGAAACTCCAGCTCACCGGCGCGCATCTGCCGGGCGATCTCGCGCTGGGCGTCTTCACTGAGTGTGGAGTTGAGCGCGGCGGCGCGCAGGCCCAGTTCGTTGAGCGTGGCAACCTGATCATCCATCAACGCAATCAGCGGTGACACCACAACGGTCAACCCCTGACGCAGCAACCCCGGCACCTGATAGCACAGCGATTTGCCGCCGCCGGTGGGCATCAGCACCAGGGCATCGCCACCACAGGCAACCTGATCAATGATATCGGCCTGCTGACCACGGAATTCACCGTAGCCAAACACGTCTCGCAGTTGTTGCAGAGCTTGCTCGCGCATGGGTCTCCTTTGCTCGTGCACGGGTAGCGCGTGGATGAATCAGCGGTCGCAGAGTATAACGCCTTTGGCAATTGCCCGGGGCATGCGTAAAATGCCGGGACCATTGATAGAGAGGTGTCCCCATGTCCTTTTCCGACCAGCTCCAGCACCTGCAAGCATTTCTGGACGCCGACGACCTGCACGATGAAGCGCTGGACTACATGGCCGCCTGCGGCTACCTGACCGCTCTGGCGATAAGCCCGGAGGTAGTGGAGGACGCCGAACTGCTGGCAGAACTGTTTGCCGAGACCCCGGACTATCAGGACGCCGAGCAGCAAGCACTGATCGAAGGCACCCTGCTGGAGCTCAAGGCGCGCATCGCCCGCGAACTGGCCAGCGACGAAGATCTGGAACTGCCCTGCGAGCTGACGCTGGGTGATGAGCCGGATTACTCCGACCTGCGCAGCTGGTGCATTGGTTTTATGGAAGGCGTGTTCCTGCGTGAGGAAGCCTGGTTCAGCAATGACGAAGAGCTGGTCAGCGAGTTGCTGCTACCGATCATGGTCGCCTCAGGCCTGTTTGCCGATCAGCCCGAGTTTGCCGAAATCCATGAAGACGAAGACATGGTCGAGGACATGGCTGAGCACATTCCCCAGGTGCTGACCCAGCTGTTCCTGCTGTTCAACGCGCCAGAAGAGAAGCAGAAGCCGGCGCTGATCACCAAGCGCCGCTAAGCAAGTCAGGCGACCGACTGGCGGCCCTCCCCGGCCGCCAGCCAGCGCTCCAGCAACGCCAGAACATCCGTCTCCGGACGATACCCGGTACTCAGCAGCGCCAGCTGACCGTCACGCTCGCCAAACAGAATCGGCAACTCTGCCAACCCCAGGCCCTCCACCCACTGCAAATCCTGCTCCAGCTGCTCGGCGCTGGCCGGCGCATCAAAGCGCTCGGAAAACAACGCTGCGTCGTATCCGGCCGCCTCGGCTACTGCCACCAACACCGCCGTTTGCGTCACATCCTGCCCTGCCACATAAAACGCCTCTTGCAACGACCGGGCAAAGGCCCAGCTGAGCGCCGGGTCAAGCTCGCGCGCCACAATCAGCGCACGGCTGGCGGGGCGGGTGTCGTAAACCAGGGTGGTGGGTAGCGCTTGCGGATCGCCAAAGGGTTGGCCGCTTAAGCTGGCAACCGCCTGCCAGTGCGCAGCGAGTGCCTGACGCGAGTGCTGATCCAACGGCGCGCCATGATTCGCGCGCAGGCTGGCTGGCATCAGATGCAGGGGCAGATCCGGCCAGCGCTGGCGGATACGATCAAGCAGCGGCGCCATCCCCCAACACCAGGAACACATGGGGTCCATCACATGGATAAGGCGCTGCTGCATCGGTGAATCTCCTGTAGGGGTTAGTTGCCCCTGTTGGCGTTAGGTGAGGCGAGGGTTGCAGGCTTGCCAATAGGATGCGGCTCGTTGCGCCGTTTGGCCAGTTCAATCTGACGCTGACGCTCCTCGGCACGCTGGCGTGTTTTCTCCGGCAGGCTGTCGTAGCAATGCGGACAGCTGATGCCCTCGGCGTACTGGCTGGACGCCTTATCCTCAGCCGATACCGGGTGGCGGCAGGCGTGGCACTGATCGAAGGAACCCGGTGCTAGGTCGTGACGCACGGTCACGCGGTTATCGAACACAAAACACTCGCCATTCCACATCGACTCTTCGGCCGGTACCTCCTCGAAATACTTCAGAATGCCGCCCTTGAGGTGAAACACCTCACCAAAGCCTTCCTCGAGCATGTAGCTGGACGCCTTCTCGCAACGAATACCACCGGTACAAAACATTGCCACCTTTTTGTGACGTTTTGGGTCAAAGTGCTCGCGCACGTACTCGGGGAATTCACGAAAGGTCTTGGTTTGCGGGTCGATGGCGCCCTCAAAGGTGCCAATCGATACCTCGTAGTCGTTGCGGGTGTCGATCAGCAGTACCTCGGGGTCGCTGATCAACGCGTTCCAGTCCTTTGGGTCAACATAGGTGCCCACCTTGCGCGTGGGCGAAACGCCCTCTACACCCAGGGTGACAATTTCTTTCTTCAATTTGACCTTGGTGCGGTAGAAGGGAATCTCGTCGCAAAAGGATTCCTTGTATTCCAGATCGGCCAGACGGGCGTCACTGCGCAGCCAATCCAGTACCGCAGCCATGCCCGCCTGGGGGCCGGCGACAGTGCCGTTGATGCCTTCTTCGGCCAGTAGCAGCGTGCCTTTGACACCATTGGCGGTCATTACATCCAGCAGGGGCTGGCGCAGGGCTTGATAGTCATCTAGACGGACGAACTTGTAGAGTGCCACAACAACAATTGCAGACATGCATACCTCTTCTTCAGTGGGCGCCCGCGTAAAGGGCGTACCGTTGGGGGCGGCGATTCTAGCAAAAAATGGGGGGTTTCGAGAAATGGGGGCGTTGTGGAGGCAAGGAAAGAAGCCCACTGGCTGGACGTTCCCACAAGCATGCTCAGCTAGACCTGACGATTGTGCCATTCGCCTGGTCAGCCTTTCGCCTTTACGGCGAGCCAAGGGGGGCTGCTTGCCCAGCCCCCCTTAGTGATCCCCCGGGGCACCCGGCTACGCGGCCCTTCAGGTACGCTGCGTTGCTCGGTTGGACGGGGGTGGCCGGCGAGGTAGTCATAAAACTCGTCGCTTCGCTCCTCAGACATCCTATGACTCTTTTTCCCGTCAGTCCTGCGCTACTCGCCCGCGTAAACGGGACTGGATTCCGTGCACGCTCGACCATCGCTGATCATTCCCACGCTCCGCATCCTCCTGAGGGGTGACGCCAGCAGCTCCTTAGCTCACTGTAAAGGCGAAAAGCTGGCTTGATAAAAACAGGCTGCTGCAAATCAACGGAGCGTCAATCAAACGTGCTTGCTGCCACCCAGACAATTGGGCGAGTCCGGCGCCTGCTGGCGTTGCTGCCATTCTTCCGCCGTGTAGGTATGCAGCGCCAGCGCATGAATACGCTGCATCAGCTCGCCCAGGGCGCGATAGACCGCCTGGTGTCGTTTCACGGCGTTCAGCCCGGCAAAGTCCTCGCTGACGATGACCGCCTTGAAGTGCGATTCCGAACCCGGCGGTACGCTGTGCATGTAGCTTTCGTTGATCAGTTCCAGATGACTGGGCTGCAGCGCCTGCAGCGCTTGATGCAGGGCTTCCTGGGTCGCGGACATGGCTGTCTCCTGTGGCGGTTTCGCGGCCCGCTAGTCTAACTCACTAGCCGGCCGGTGGTGGCGTCACGCTCAGGCGGCGCAGACGGCGTTGGCGCAAATTCTGGATCAGACTAGGGGCCAGTGCGATCAGCGCCGAGCCCAACACCACCAGCAGCGCGCCGACGTAAGCCAGGTTGTTGAGCACTTCAGGCTCGATCAGACCCGGCCAGAGCATCGCGCCCAGCGCCACCATGGAAAAGGTGAACAGCGGCGTAGTGGTCACCGTTGCGCTGACCCGCGACGCCTCCCAGTGTGCCAGCGCCTCGGCAAAGGCGCCGTAGGCCACCAGGGTGTTCAGGCAGCAGCCCACCAACAGCCAGGCCTGCAGGCTGGACAGTTCAAAGACCTGGGCCGGGCTTGCCAGCGGCCAGATCAGCAGAGCACAGGACAGGTAAATGACCATCATCACGGTGACCGACGACCAGACCGTCAGCAGTTGCTTCTGCGCCAGGCCATAGAGCGCCCAGCTGAAAGCCGACGCCAGCGCGATCAAAATGCCCAGCGTGTAGCTGCTCATCTGTGAAAGCAGCTCGGCCAGGCGCTGATTGAAGAACAGCACAAAGCCCGGCAGCAGCACCAACAGCCCCAGCACCTGCCCCAGGCCAAAGCGCTCGCGAAATACCAGCATGCTGCCCAGCATAAGCATCACCGGCGCGGTCTGGATAATCAGCTGCATGGTGCCGGCCGACAGCCGATTCAGCGCCATCAGGTACAGCACGTAGTTAAAGGCCAGCCCCAGAATGGCAACCACCAGCAACCCGCGATTACGCCCGGACAGGGCCATTACAGATGGCAGGCGACGCTTGGCAGCCAGCCAGCAGAACAGTACCAGGCCGGCACTGAGCAGGCGATACCAGGTCACGGTGTAGGGGTCCATGACCTGCAGCACCTGCTTGAGCATGATCGGCAGTACGCCCCACAACAGGGTGGTGGTCAGCGCCAACAGAAAACCGTAAAGCCAGCGCCCGGAAGACACGTGCATGGGGATAACTCAAGGAAGGGGGAAGAAGACACCATTGTAGAAAGGCGCAGCAGTTGCCGACAGAGACAGTTTGCACCGGCAACTGTACCGGTCAGCTGGCCTCTTCCTCGCCGGTTACCCTGTGCCAGAGCCGCCGCTGCTCATCGGGCTCGACCCGGTAACGTGCCCAGCGCACAAACTCGCTGACCCGGCAGATACCATTGCCTCCCTCGCCTGCGCCCTTGACGATGCGGTAGCGCACCCGGCCGGCCCGGCCCGGCCGGTTAACCACCTGCTGTACTTCACGCACGGACCAGTTACGCCCGGGGAGGCCGTTGCTGTAGTAGGCACCGGTGACCAGGTCTGCCGCAGCCACACCCTTGCTCTGAGCGTTGTTGTTGGCCAACTCGACCAGACGCAGCAGGTCATCAAACTCGATGTCCATGTAGGCGTTCATCTGTTTGAGGGCGTGTTCAAAGTCTTCAGGAGCGATGCCCGGCGCACGCGAGACCTGGTGGCGGACCAGCGGCAGAGGGTAGCGCCGCCCGTCAAACAGCGCATTGAACGCCACGGCAAAGAGCACGATTACCAGCACGTCGAGCAGGATCGGATAGACCACGAAGGCAAAACCAGCCTCGGTGATCTGCGGCCCACCCAGTACCACAATCATGGCGGTCGCGCTGCCCGGCGGATGCAGGCAGCGGGCGTACATCATGATGACAACGCTGCCGCCTACTGCCAGCGCGGCCAGCCAGAATCCGGGCGGCAGCCACTGCACGCAGGCCACGCCAAAGGCGGCTGACAACACGTGCCCACCAATCACCGACCAGGGCTGCGATAGCGTACCGTGCGGCATGGCAAACACCAGCACGGCACTGGCGCCCATGGAACCGGTGACCCACAACGCGGCCTCGGCCATGACCAGATGGGTAACGCCATAGAGCAGAATCAGCGCGAGCGTCGTCCCGAGCGCGGACACCAGCTTTTCCCGGTGACTGGTGCTGTCCGGCCGCCAGCCTAGAAAGCGCAACCCCCTGCGCAACCACCGCACCCGAATCACCCGCACGCCCTCTCCCTATCACTGTCAGCGGTCATGATACCTGAGACCGCCCCCAGTGGCCTGTCATTCAAGACGCTGACTGCTATGCTGGCAGCTCATTTGCCAAAAGGAGAGCCACTATGACCGACCTCGCAGACCGCACACTGGTCCAGGGCCAGCCAGTACTCAACGAGGCAGAGATCCACCAACAGCTGACCGCCCTGCCCGACTGGTCGCTGACAACCCAGAGCGACGTGCCACGCATCCAGCGGGCCTACCGCTTCGCCGACTTTGCCAAAGCCCTGGCCTTTGTCAATCAGGTTGGCGCACTGGCCGAGGAGCAGAACCACCACCCGGCCCTGCTGCTGGAATGGGGCAAGGTCACCGTCAGGTGGTGGAGCCACGATGCCGGCGGCGTGCACCTGAATGACCTGATCATGGCGGCGCGGACCGAACGTCTGTACCAGTAACCAGCGCCAGCTCATCGCGTAGGGCTGTACTCGTTTCTGTTCTTGTAGCCAATTTATCTAACACCGTCACATCCCTGACATCGACGGCTCGCTGCAGCGTGCTATAAAGAACACTGGGTGGAGGCCACAACCTCCACCCAAGGTGCCAACTCCAACCAGGAGCACGCACATCAAGGCGCCCACAAGGCGCCCACCCAATAAAAACAAGAAGGCGTATGCCATGAAACCGTTTTATAAGGCCAAGTGGTCCACTGTGGCCCTGGTCGTGCTCGCAACCTGGCTGTTGCTGATTTTGCCCAATATGGGCTGACGCCCGGATACAATGGCGTCCACGCCCAGCAGCCCGGAGCCATTGTGAGCCACACCCCTGTCGAATCTGCCGACCTGACCTGGATGGATGGCGACCAGCCGTTCTCCACCCGCTTTGACGATGTCTATTTCTCGCGCGACAGCGGCCTGGACGAAACGCGCCATGTCTTTCTGCTGCACAACCAACTGGCCGAGCGCTGGGCGGCGCTGGAGGCAGGTTCGCACTTTTGCATTGCCGAAACCGGCTTTGGCACCGGCCTCAACTTTCTGGCTGCCTGGCAGCTGTGGGACACCTGTGCACCGCAAGATGCCTGCCTGCACTTTGTCAGCACCGAGAAATACCCGCTCAGCCAGACAGACATGCAACGCGCGCTGGCGATCTGGCCCGAGCTGGAGCCCTACGCCAGCGAGCTGCTGGCCCAGTATCGGGACCTGACCGCCGGCTGGCAGCACTTCTCCCTGGCCAATGGGCGCGTCACCCTGACCCTGCTTATCGGCGACCTGTTTGACACCCTGCCGCAACTCGACGCCGGGGTGGATGCCTGGTTTCTCGATGGCTTTGCCCCCGCCCGCAACCCCGACATGTGGCAACCCGCGCTCTACCAGCGCATGGCCGAGTTGTCGCGCCCGGGCGCAACCGTTGCCACCTTCACCAGCGTGGGTGACGTACGCCGAGGCCTGCAGGCCGCCGGCTTTGCCATGCGCAAGGTCAAAGGCTTTGGGCACAAGCGCGAGATGCTTTGCGGCCAACTGGAACAGCCGCCTGAGGCAGGCTGGCAGGCACCCTGGTTTGCTCGCCCTGACGCCCCCGGCGAGCGCTGTGCAGTTGTCATCGGCGGCGGGCTGGCCGGCGCCTGCAGCGCTCACGCACTGGCAAGGCGCGGCTGGCAGGTAACACTGCTGGAGCGCGAAGCAGCGGTCGCCCAGGGCGCATCGGGCAACCCGCAGGGCATCCTGTACTGCAAGCTGTCCCCGCACCATCCGCCGCTGTCGCGCTTTATTCAAAGTAGCTATCAATACAGCTTGCGCCTGCTGACGCGGACGCTGCCACAAAACGAGGAGACCTGGCAGCAATGTGGCGTGCTTCAGCTCGCCGCCGACGAACGCGAGCAAAAACGCCAGCAGGGACTGGCCGCCCAAGGCTATCCGGACAGTTTTCTGCAGGCCATGACTGCCGAGCAGGCCAGCGCACTGGCCAGCGCGCCCATCGAGCAGCCCGGCGTTTTCTTTGCCGGTGGCGGCTGGGTCAGCCCACCGCGTCTGTGCGAAGCGCTGCTGCAGCATCCTTTGATAAGCGTGCAGACCTATCGCCACGCCATCGCATTGCAGCGCACTGCAACACAGTGGCAGGTGCTGGATGCGCAGGGCCAATTGCTGGCCGAGGCGCCCCGGGTCATCCTTTGCTGCGCCCATGAAACCAGCACCTTCGAGCAAACAGCCCACTTGCCGCTCAAGGCTATTCGCGGCCAGCTCACCCATTTGCCGGCCAATACGCAAAGCGCAGAGCTGCGGACCGTGCTCTGCGCCGACGGCTATATTTCGCCCAGCCGTCAGGGCAGTCATCACCTTGGCGCGAGCTTTCGCTTTGACCGGCTGGACCTGCAGCCCAGCGAGGAGGAAAACGCACACAACCTGCAACTGCTGCAGGCGCTGTCGCCGGCACTGCACCAGTCACTGCAGCACACCGCCCCCAGCGGTGCTCGGGTCGGCCTGCGCTGCACCGCCCCCGACTATCTGCCGCTGATTGGTCCGGTAGTTGATGCCACCGCCTTCGCCGATAGCTACACTGCGCTAGGCAACGATGCCAGCCTGCAACCCGACTGCCCTGCCCCTTGGCACCCGGGCCTCTATGTGAATGTGGCCCACGGTTCTCGTGGCCTGATCAGCGGCCCGCTAAGCGGTGAACTGCTGGCGGCCTGGATCAATAACGAGCCGCTGCCCTTGCCGCGTGAGCTGGCCGAGGCCGTGCACCCATCGCGATTTTTGCTCCGCCAACTGATACGCCGCAACGCCACCGACCGTCCGAAACGCCAACGCCAGGCTGCTGACTGAAAGGGCCATGTGCTAGCATCAGAAACAGCACTGCCGCAAAGCAAAAACACAACAGAGCGGCAGCCGTACGGATACCACATTCATGCGTCAATGCTGTCTACTTCTGCTGCTCTGGGCCCTGTCCGGCAGCCTCTTCGCAGCGCCGCCCGAGCCGACCGCCACGCAGGCATTGGCGCCGCTTGAGATTACCCGCGACAGCCCACGCATCAACCTCACCAGCCATCTCCTGTTGCTGGAAGACCCCGCCGGCACCCTGACCGCCAACCGCTTGCTGCAAGGCGATCAGCATCTGCCCTGGCGCCAGGTGCACACCCGTTTTGTCAACGAAGGCAAAAACCAGTCGGTCTGGTGGCTGCAGTTTGCCCTGCACAACACCAGTGACGCGCCGGTACAAGGTGTTCTGCAAGTCGATTACGCGCTGCTTGATACGTTGAACCTGTACCAGCAAACCCCGGACGGCACCCTGTTTGAGCAAGTCGGAGGCGACCATCAGCCGTTCGACGAACGCCCGGTGGGCGTCAGCAAACACTGGTTTACCCTGCAACTCACCCCGGGCGTCCATCGCTTCATGCTGCGCGTCGACAGCAGCAGTACCGTTTTCATACCGCTGCATTACGCCAGCTGGCCCGCCAGCAGCGCCCAGCTGGAAACCAGCATGCTGCTGCACGGCCTGTTCTATGGCGTGCTGCTGGGACTATTGGCCTACAACCTCTTTCTGCTCAGCTCGCTGCGGGAAAAAGCCTATTTCTGGTACCTGCTCTACCTGCTGAACATGGTGCTGTTCATGGCGGCCTTTGATGGCCTGGCTTGGAAGTGGATCAATGCCAGCGTGCCGGTGCAAACGCTGACCATCTACACCCTGATGTTCCTGCACTGCGCAGTTTCCACCCAGTTCAGCCGCTATTTCCTGCATACCCGCGAGCAGTTCCCGCAGCTGGACCTGCTGCTGCGCAGCAAGATCCTGCTGGTGCTGCTGGCCATGCTGAGCCTGCCGCTGATCAGCGTTGACCTGTACAACAATATGGCCAGCCTGTTTGTACTGGTCAGCTCCATCGTACTGCTACTGAGTGGGCTGTATGTATGGCGCAGGGGGTTTCGCTACGGCTCCTACTACACCCTCGCCTGGAGCCTGCTGCTGATCTCCCTGGTGCTGTCGACGACCGGCTCACTGGGCTACGAGCTGCCAGGCATTCCGTACGGGACGCAGTGGGTCAAGATCGGCACGTGCGCGGAGATGATCCTGCTCTCGCTTGGCCTGGCCGACCGCATCAATGCGTTGAAGGAGGCGCGTTTTCACGCCGATGAGTCAGCGCGTCAGGCCCGTCTGGAAACCCGCGCCCAGGGCCGTTTTCTGGCCCGCATGAGCCACGAAATTCGCACCCCGATGAACGGCGTGCTGGGCATGCTGCAACTGCTCGGGGATACCCGCCTGGACAATCGTCAGCGCTTTTACCTGGACACCATCAGTAAATCAGGCCAGACGCTGCTGACCGTCATCAACGACATCCTCGACTTTGCTCGCCTGGAGTCAGGCAAAGTGGAACTGGAACAGCTCCCCTTCGACCCGGAAGAACTCGCCTCCGATGTAACCGGGCTATTCACCGCCCAGGCGCTGGACAACGCCTGGCACTGTATTGCAGCGTTGCCCCTCACCTGCCCCAACAACTACAGGGCGACCCGACGCGCCTCAAGCAGATCCTCATGAACCTGCTGAGCAACGCCTTCAAGTTTACCGAGCAGGGGCACGTCAGCCTGCATCTGGACGGCCGCCCCACCGGCGGCGAGCCTGGCCTCTGGCTACTGGAGTGCACGGTGAGCGATACCGGCATCGGCATTGCGGAACAGGCCCAGAGCCAGCTGTTCAACTCCTTTACCCAGGCCGACAGCAGCACCACGCGCCGCTACGGCGGCACCGGTCTGGGCCTCGCTATCAGCCAGGAGCTGGTGCGCCTGATGCAAGGCGACATCACCTTGCAGAGCACCCAGGATGAAGGCACCAGCATTCGGGTTCAGGTGCCGCTCAGAGCAGCCGAACCGCAAGCGCCGCGCGCTGATAACCCACCGGTCGCCGCGCTGATTGCACGTCAGAACGACGCGCAGCTGAGCTATCGGCAGCAGCTTGAACGCCTTGGCTACCGGGTCATCAGCCAGCCGGACAGCGAAGCCGATAACTACGAGCTGCTACTGATCGACTGCCAGGGCATTGCCGTTGATCAACTGCAACCACTGATAAGTGCCGGGCATGCACCCATTTTGCTGCTGCGAGCAGCAGACGATCACCGCCCCCTGCTACCGGGCAAGGGTGCACTGCTGGAGCAGACAACACCGTTGCTGCCAGCCCAGCTGCGCGAGCTATTACGCCAGCTGCTTGCCCCGCCGCCGCCCGGCGACAAGCAGTTAGCCAGCGGCGACCTGCAACCGGTTGCCAGAGGCCATCTTCTGGTTGCCGAAGACAACCCGGTCAATCAACTAGTGGTTCGCAGCCTGCTGGAGAAGGCAGGCTACAGCGTAGAGATCGCCGAGAACGGCGCAGAAGCGCTGCAGCGCTACCGCGATGCACCAGCAAGCTACAGCCTGATTCTGATGGACTGTGAAATGCCGGTGGTAGACGGCTTTGAGGCCACAAGGCGCATTCGCGCTCACGAGCAGCGTGAGCATCTGGAGCGCATTCCGGTTGTCGCGCTCACCGCCCACGTACTCGACAGCCACAGGCTGGAGGGCATGGCCGCCGGCATGGATGACTACCTGGCCAAGCCCGTCGAGAACGAGCAGCTATTCGCCTGCCTGCGCCGCCTGATCAGGCCAACAAGCCCATAACACCCTCGACCAGCAACTTGCCGCCAGTCAGTAGCAGGAAGATGTAACACAGCTGGTAAATGAGCTTCTCGTTGCTGCGCTGCAACAACCAGTAGCCACAGCGCACACCGATCGGCGCCAGGGGCATCAACACCAGCGAGGACAGCAGGTTCTCGCTGGAAAACTGGCCAAGGTAGAGATACGCCGGCACTTTCACCCAGTTGACCAGGGTGAAGAACACCGCCAGCGTCCCCATCAGCAAGGTTTTCTCCAACCGCTGGGGCAGCATGTACACATTGATCGGCGGCCCGCCAGCGTGGATGCCAAAGCTGGTAAAGCCAGACAGCACACCCCAGAAGCGCCCGCGCCAGGCACTGGCCGGGCGCGCCTGCTGCTGATCGCGACGCCACCAGGCATTGATCACAAAGCTGACCGCAATCACCCCGATCAACAGCCGGATGTGCTGTTCATTCATCAAGCGAAAGGTGAGCGCGCCGATCAGTACGCCGACAATAGCCGCCGGCAAAATGATGCGCAGATTGGTTCGATCCCAACGACCGCGAAAGGTGCGCAAGGCAACCAGGTCCATCAGGCACAGAATGGGCAGCAGGATGGCGGCAGCCTGCTGCGGCGCCACCACCAGCGCCATCAGCGGCACCGAGACAATCGCGATGTTACCGCCAAATCCGCCCTTGGCGATGCCATACAACAACACGGCAGGAATAGCGCAGAGATAGAAAAACGGATCGGTAATCATGGCACAACAATAGGCTGACAAAGGCGCCGAGTGTACCATTGACCACCCGACGTCAGCCGAGAATCAGACGTATGTTGATCCCCTACCAGATGCTGGAACCTGCCACCCTCGACGCTCTGCTTGAGGACTTTGTAACCCGTGACGGCACCGACAACGGCTTTGACGACAGCCTTGAACGCCGGGTAGCTCAGGTGCGCCGCATGCTGGAAAAAGGCGAGGTGCTGATCGTCTTCCACCCGGACACCGGAGACGTCAGCCTGGCGCACCGCCACAGCATTCCAGCCGACATGCTGCGCGATGCCGAACTGTGACATATCAGCGCAGAAGCCACCCCTCGATGCCGCCAGTGCTTGGAGGCTGACGCCGCAGGGGCTAACATAAGTCTCTTTCCGTGCGGTCGAGTGAGGTAATAATGAAAACGTTTGCAACCTGGGCCCTGGGCGGCCTGCTTGGCCTGAGCAGTATCTCGGCACTGGCCTGTACCCCAGAAGAGGCCATCGCCAAGGGCGAGCACCTTGCACAGTTGATCTATGACCGAACCAAGGACCAGCCCGGCAAGGCCGAAGAACTGAACGCCCGCCTCAAGGCGCTGCAAGAGCAAGACCCGGCCAACGGCCGTTACGACTCCTGCCAGGGCTATCAGCGCATCATCGACGAGCTGAACGCTGAAGACGCCGCCGCAAAAGCTGCGCAAGAAAATCAATAAATTCGATACGAATAACGCATATTTTGCGTTATTCAATCAAATTATCTGCTTATAGAATGGCGCATAACCTGATTGAGGAGATGCGCCATGACCACCTATCGTACCCTGCTGGATAGCCGTGTCGGCCAACCCGCCGCCGACGGTGACGGTGTGCGCCTGACCCGCGTATTCGGCGGCGCAGACGCCCGCCAGCTTGACCCCTTTCTGATGCTTGATGAGTTTGGCTCCGACGAGGCAGCCGACTACATTGGCGGCTTTCCATCGCACCCGCACCGCGGCTTTGAAACAGTGACCTACATGCTGGAAGGTCGCATGCTGCACGAAGATCACCTGGGCAACCGTGGCCTGCTAGGCCCCGGCGGCGTGCAATGGATGACCGCCGGACGCGGGATCATCCATTCCGAAATGCCCCAGCAGGACCACGGCACCATGCGTGGCTTCCAGCTCTGGCTGAATTTGCCGGCGGCCGAAAAAATGCAGCCGGCCCACTACCAGGACCTGCCACCCGAGGCGATGCCAACGCTGTCGTTGTCAGGCGGCGGCCAGCTCAAGCTGATCGCCGGCAGCCTGGCACTGGAGGATCAGACAGTACAAGGGCCCATCCACGGCGGCAGTACCCAACCGCTGTACGTCGACCTGCACCTGGGCGCTGATGAGCAGGTGCAACTGCCAACGCCCACCGGCCACACCGCCCTGCTGTACGTGTACGAAGGGGCGGTCTCGGTTGGCGACGAGGCTAACAACGAGAAAGGCCCAGCCACGCTCACCCGCGGCCAGCTTGGCCTGCTGAGCAATGGCGAGAAAGTAAGTTTGACCGGGCAGGCAGCCGGTACGCGGCTGCTGCTGATGGCGGCGCGACCAATCGGCGAGCCGGTAGTGCAATACGGCCCGTTCGTCATGAATACCGAAGCGGAGATAAGACAGGCCGTGCGCGACTACCAGCTAGGCCAGCTCACCGACTGAGTGCGCACCTCAGAGAATCTGAGTACGGCCCGCGAGCGCGTGGGCCAGTGTACCGCCGTCGATATATTCGAGTTCGCCGCCCAGCGGCACGCCATGCGCAATGCGAGATACCTTGATACCACGGGGGCGCAGCAAGCCGGCGATGTAATGCGCGGTAGCCTCGCCCTCTACGGTCGGGTTGGTCGCCAGAATGACTTCAGTCACGGCGCGCCCTTCCAGGCAATCGAGCAGCGCTGGCACACCAATCTCTTCCGGGCCCATACCATCGAGCGGCGACAGGTGACCCTTGAGCACAAAGTAGCGGCCCTGATAGCCGCCAGCCTGCTCCACCGCCCACACATCGGCCGGGCTCTGCAGTACGCAGAGCAGACTGTCGTCGCGGCGCGGATCACTGCACAGTGAGCAGATTTCGGTCTCACTCAGAGTCCGACAGCGCGTGCAGTAGCCCACCCCGTCAATGGCCGCCTGCAGCGCCTGCGCCAAGTGGGCAGCCGCCGGGCGATCGCGCTCCAGCAAGTGCAACGCCATGCGCTGGGCGGTCTTGGGGCCAACCCCCGGCAGGCCGCGCAGGGCGTCGACCATCTGCCGGATAAGCGGACTGAAGGCCATGGATCAAAACGGCATCTTGAAGCCGTCGGGGAGGTTCATGCCCCCGGTGAAGCCGGCCATCTTTTCCTGATTGGTCTGCTCAAGCTTGCGTACCGCATCGTTGATGGCGGCAGCAATCAGGTCTTCGAGCACTTCCTTGTCTTCCTGCATCAGGCTGTCATCAATGCTGACACGACGCACATCGTGGCGACCGGTCATCAGCACGGAGACCAGACCCGCGCCAGACTGGCCGGTGATTTCCATGTTGGCCAGTTCTTCCTGCATCTTGGCCATCTTTTCCTGCATTTGCTGGGCCTGCTTCATCAGGCCTGCCATGCCACCTTTCATCATGACGCTATCCTCGTAGTTCAGTTGGCGGGTGCATCCAATGGACGGATACTTCCTTCACAGATATGGGCGGCAAAGTCGCTTTGCAAGCGTCGCACCAGGGTATCGGCGACGATGCTTTGCTCGGCAGCGCGCTGCCGGGCCGCCTTGCGTCTGGCCGCAGCCACGGCCGGTGTTTCCTGGGTGGGCGCGGCCACCTCAACCAGCAGCTGCACCGGCTGCTCCTGCACAGTGCTAATGGCCTGCTCCAGACGCTTGCGATGGTTCTCGTTGTACAGGGCGCTGTGCCCCGGATCCAGATGCAAGGTCCAGTTGCCCTGCTCGCGGCCGACCAGCTGACAGTGCGCGGCAATACTCTGGGTCAGGCCGGTCAGCCCCAGGCGTTCGAACAGCGCCAGCCATTCGGCCGCCAGGCCACTGGCCGGTGGCAAGTCGCTGATGGCGTCTTGTGCTTCCTCGGCAGCGGCCTGCTCTTCGGCATCCGGCAGTTGCCAGTCGTCGATATATTGGGCGACGTCCAGTTCATCTTCATCGCGCTCACCCATACCGCTGTCATCCGGCGGCGGGCCGTCCATCCAGTCAGCGGGCGGCTCGTCCTGCGGCGGCTTGATCGGCGTGGTCGAGCTGATCGGGTGGCTGACCGGGTCGGGCTTCTCCTGCGCCGCTTCCGGCTCAGGCTCAGGCGTGACGGACTGAGCGGCTTCGGGCTCAGGTTCGGACTCATCTGCAGGCGGCTCGGCGCCAGCCGCAGCAGCGGCTTCCGGTGCAGGTTCAGGTGCAGGTGCAGGTGCAGGTGCAGGTGCAGGTGCAG
>NZ_FOUD01000017.1:0-51165 GCF_900114765.1 Halopseudomonas pachastrellae | reverse complement strand
CAGGTGCAGGTGCAGGTGCAGGTGCAGGTGCAGGTGCAGCAGTATTAGCTGCGGCAGAGACAGCAGGAGCAACAGCGGGCGCTGTTGCTGCCTGGGTCGCCTCGGGTTCAGTCTTGGCCGGACTGGACCCCGCCGGCTTTTCCGGCACGTCGCCCGGCGGCACCACCTGCCCCGCTGGCCGCACATCAGCCAAGGTACCGGGCCGGAAGGCGAGCATCCGCAATAGCGCCATTTCCAGGCCGCCACGTGGCTCCGGCGCCAGCGGCAAATCGCGACGCCCGTGCAGGGCCAGTTGATAGAACAGCTGCACGTCCTCGGCACTGACCTGCCCGGCCAGATCCAGCACTCGCTGCTGATCACCCAGACTGTTATCGGTCGCCTCAGGTACCACCTGGGCCATGGCAACGCGCTGCAGCGTCGAAATCAGTTCGGCCAGCACGCCGGAAAAGTCCGCGCCCTGCTCCGCCAACTCGGCCACCGCCGCCATGAGGGCCCGCGCATCACCGGCAATCAGCGCTTCGAGAACAGAAAACACCTGGCCATGATCGATAGTGCCCAGCATGTTGCGTACTTCAGCCACCTGCAACTGGCCGTTGCCAAAGGCAATGGCCTGGTCGGTTAGACTCAGCGCGTCACGCATCGAGCCATCGGCCGCGCGTCCCAGAAGCCACAGCGACTCCTGATCAAAGCCAATCTGCTCGTCGGTGAGTACGTGCTGCAGGTGCTCGACCACCTTCTCCGGCGGCATGTTCTTGAGCGAGAACTGCAGGCAGCGCGAGAGAATGGTAACCGGCAGTTTCTGCGGATCAGTGGTGGCCAGCAGAAACTTGACGTGTTCCGGCGGCTCTTCGAGGGTTTTCAGCAGTGCATTGAAACTGTGACTGGACAGCATGTGCACTTCGTCGATCAGGTAGACCTTGAAGCGCCCACGGGTGGGAGCGTACTGCACGTTTTCCAGCAGCTCGCGGGTGTCCTCTACCTTGGTACGGCTGGCGGCGTCGACCTCGATCAGGTCAACAAAACGCCCCTGGTCAATTTCCAGACAGGATGAGCAGGTACCACAGGGTTCCGAACTGACGCCGGCCTCACAGTTCAGGCATTTGGCCAGAATACGCGCGATCGTGGTCTTACCGACACCGCGCGTACCGGTGAACAGATAGGCGTGGTGTAGGCGGTTGTTGTCCAGCGCGTTGATCAGCGCCTGCAGCACATGGGTCTGTCCGACCATTTCACGGAACAGGCGCGGACGCCATTTGCGGGCAAGTACCTGATAACTCATTGGCTCTGTTCGTTTCCGTTCGGTCGAATGCAAGCGGCTAATGTACCCAAGCAGGTCGCACATTGCGAGCATCGGTGAGCAATTTCAGCACGCAGAGAGGCAGCACCAGATGCACGATCAGCGCAGGCTGACAGGGCTGAAATCTGCCGGGCAATAACAAGAGGGGGAGATAAAGTTGGAGGCGGCCCCGCAGCCACACCCCGGCACACGATATGACCGCTGCGGCTGCTCCCTTCCGGGCCTGACCGGGTTCACGGCTGATCATTGCGAGGGGACCGACGGGGCCACCATAGCGACCTGAGTGCTGACTGCTCTCAGGCCGCGCTATTGTAACGGCTTGTGCTCAAGTTACAACCCGAATATCAGGTTTTGAAGCGCCCAACCTGTTCCTGCAGGGCCGACGCCAGACGTGCCAACGCATTGCTCGCGTCGCGGCTTTCCTGGGACGACTGAGCCGACTGGTTGGACAGGTCGCGAATACCGCTGATATTGCGGGCGATGTCTTCGGTGGTCTGGCTTTGCTCTTCACAGGCCGCGGCGATTTGCGCCGCCATGTCGTTGATGCGCATCACCGATGCTGAGGTCTCGCTGAGCGAGGTCTCGGTTGCACCTGCCTTCTCGACACTCTGCCCTGCCAGCTCGGCACCACGTTGCATCACCGCAACCGCCTGACCGGTCCCGGACTGCAGCTTCTGAATCATCTGCTGAATATCACGGGTCGAATCCTGGGTACGGGCCGCCAGTGCACGCACTTCATCGGCAACCACCGCAAAGCCACGCCCCTGCTCACCGGCACGCGCTGCCTCAATGGCCGCGTTGAGCGCCAACAGGTTGGTCTGTTCGGCGATACCTTCAATTACGCTGAGCACGCCGCCGATCTTGTCGGTGTCCTGCTCCAGATTGTTGATCACGCCTGCGGCCTCTTCCACGTCTGCAGCAAGGCGACGCAGGTCGCTCATTGTCGCGGACACGACATCAGCCGCCGCGTGGCCCTGACGGTCAGCCTCTCGGGCGGCGTCAGCGGTGCTATGAGCGTTGTCTGCCACCTCATGAATCGCCGCACTCATCTCGGTCGCTGCGGTGCTGACCTGATCAACGGCCATGTACTGCTCATTGACCAGTTTCTCCTGTCCGCTGGCAATAGCGCTCATTTCTTCTGCCGCCGAGGCAACCTGCAAGGTGGACTCGGCAACCTGGCGAATCAGCGTCTGCAGCTGTTCCAGAAAGGCGTTAACCGCGCGACTGAGCTGGCCCAGTTCATCATTGGAGTGCACAACCACACGCTGGGTCAGATCACCCTCACCGTCGGCGATGTCACGAATACGCTGCAGCAGCTCGCGCAGCGGATTGGTAATCAGGCCGGGGAAGAATATGATCATCAGCAAGCAAACGATACCGCCGACAATCAGCACCGTTGTCACCCGTGCGTGACTGGCGCCGACGTCGGTTGCCGCCTCGACCTCTTCAACGTCAACCTGCTGGTTAATCAACCCGGTCATCTGATCGATCAGATCGCGGGCACGCGAAAACTCTTCGTAGCCACGCCCGTAGCTGATATTTGACGCCTGGGCTGCAGCGCCGCTGCGCGCCAGCCTCACGTTGTCCATCGCTGTCGCCTTCCAGGTGGCGAAGGCGCGGCTAAATTCGGCGACCAGCGCCTTACCCTGGGCAGAATCAGTCGCCTCGCCATAGCCCGCGATGCGGTCGCTGGCCTGCTGCAGGTTGTCGCTAAGCTCTGCATCCAGCCCCGCGCTGTTTACCCCGGCAATGATGGCACGCTCGGCACTCAGCGCCTGGTACAGATCCCGGTCAGCCTCCAGCACCACACTGCTCTGCGGCAGCAACTCTGACGCAACACGGTGCAAACGCTTCTCCACGGTGGTCAGTGCCCAGAACGCAAACAGCCCCGACAGGACCAGCAACGCAGCCAGAATCAGCAAGGGGATGGTTAGCTTCCAGCGAAAACTCATGTCTCGAATCAGGCTAGGCATAGCGGTTATCACTCTTGTAGCAGACGCAGGCAGAAAAAGACCGCAGCGGGCCGGTTATTCCCTGAAACAGGCTCGGCAGGACTCCGCCATACCGGAAGCAGCCGGGCGTAACCCTTCGCCCCGAGAAGCCCTAGCGACACCGGCTTCCCTTATACAACGCCGGCCTGCTCGCTTTTGCAGCGACTGGACCAGCGCTCCCATTCAGTTCCGTAATTGAATTATCGGCCAATGCCCAGTCGGCATTAGCTGCTTTCCGTCAAATTTTTCTCTATTTGAAGTCTAGTCGCAAAAAACCGCCAACGCCGCTCAGACAAACAGCCAGGAGATCATCAAAGGGATATAGACCAGGGCCACCAGAGTGCTGAGCAGCGCCGTGCCAGCCACTTGACGAGGATGGGTCTCGAGCAGGGTTGCGATCACCACCGTGTTGGCAGCAATCGGCGTTATGGAGATCAGCAGTATGGCCTGATAGACATCCTGTCCATACAGTTGAGTCACATGACTGTCGAACCAGCAGAACGCTAACGCCATCAGCGGCCAGCTGAAAAACTTGCCGAGCAAAGCCAGTCCGGTAAAGCGCAGATCACCGGCCAAGCCCTGAAAGCTGAGGATACTCATGCCAATGATCATCATGCCAAATACGCTGTAGGCGCCGCGCAAGTTATCAAACAGCGGCACAAACGCCTCGGGGATAGACAGCCCCGCGCCGTTGAGCACAACGGCCAGAAAGAACGCATACAGAGACGGCAGCCGCGCCACCTTGATCAGGCAATCACGAATGCCAAAGCGCCCGCGTGCGGCCAGATAAAAGCCGACAGAGGTTTCAAACAACGTGGTCCCGAGCATGCAGACGATGTAGATCGACAGGCCCTGCTCGCCAAACAGCAGCAAGGCGACCGGGATACCAAAATAACCCGTGTTACCGGTGCCCACCGCCAGCGGAATCATGTTGGCGCCGGACTCGGGGAACCAGCGGCGCGCCACCTGCAGGTGCAGCCAGCCGAGAAGGCTGCACAGGGCAAAGGTCAGAAACGGCAACGCAATGACTTCAGGCGACAGCGGCGCCCGCATCACGCCGGCAAAAACCACCGAAGGCGTGACGATGTACATCATGATGCCGGCTATATGCCGGCCACTGGCCTCAAGGTAACGCCCGGCCAGCCAGCCGAGGCCGACCGTGACGTACAACGGCAGCAGTTTGTACAGCAGGGCAAACGCGGCGAGCATTGGACGCCTCAGGCAGAGATGAGATAGACCCGTTCAACCAGTGACTGCATACCCTGGCTGGCAAAGACGGCGTGATCAGCCAGCACATCCTGCTCATCCAGCACCTCGATCTGGCAGCCCTGATACAGCGCCCGCACCTCGGCGTCAGGCACGCTGAACGGCGGGCCGGGGCGCTGCTCCTGAGGATAGTCCAAGGTCACCAGCAGCATCTGCCAGCCATCTGGCAACAGACTGCGCAGCTGGGCGACGTAACGCTCACGCATCGACGGCGGCAGGGCAATCAGCGCCGCGCGATCATATACCGCCGACACCGCGGCCAGTTGCTCCGCTTGCAGGGCAAAGTAATCGCCGCACAGCAGCTCAAAGCCCGCGCCGCGTGCCACGGAAAAGTCACCCTGCTGCGTCCACTCAAGCGCCAGCTGGTGCTCGGCATCAAAAGCCTCAAGCGCGCTACGCGCCAACTCAACGCCGATCACCGGGTGCCCCGCCTGACGCAGCCAAAGCAGGTCAAGCGACTTGCCACACAGAGGCACCAGCACCGACTCCGTGCCACTCAGTGACAGACGCGGCCACCACTGCTGCAACAGTGGATTAATCGACGCCTTGTGAAAACCGATTTCCCCGCGCTGCCACCGCTCTTGCCAGAATGTTGCGTCCATACTGTCCTCGCTACACACAATGCATTGACTATACAGTAATTTTTTTACTGCACCGGGACAGAGACGATATAGTGGTGTGGTTCGTATCACCCGCCGTCGAGTTGCCCCATGGACTACATCAACACCCTATTCCTGATAGGTGCCGTGCTGCTCTGCTTTAGCGTCCTGGCCAGCTCGCTGTCGTCGCGCCTGGGCATTCCGCTGCTGCTGATCTTCCTGGTTATCGGCATGCTCGCAGGGGTCGATGGTATCGGCCGCATCCAGTTTGAGGATGCCAACAGCGCGTTTCTGATCGGCAGCCTGGCGTTGGCGATTATCCTGCTGGACGGCGGCATGCGTACCCGGGTGGAAAACTTCCGCGTGGGTCTATGGCCAGCCATGTCGCTGGCCAGCGTCGGCGTGCTGATCAGTGCCGCGCTGACCGGCGCGCTCACCGCCTGGCTGCTGGAGTTGCACTGGCTGCAGGGCCTGCTGCTGGGCGCGATTGTCGGCTCAACGGATGCCGCAGCCGTATTCTCGCTGCTGCAGGGCAAGGGGCTGAATCTCAAGCAGCGCGTTGGCGCCACACTGGAAATCGAGTCCGGCTCGAATGACCCGATGGCAATCTTCCTGACCATCACCCTGGTCGAAATGCTCGCCAACGGGCAGACCAGCTTCAGTTGGTCCTTTGCTCTGCTGCTGATCGAGCAGTTCGGCATCGGCGCGCTGTGCGGTCTGGCGGGCGGCTTTGGCCTGGTCTGGCTGGTCAACCGCGTCACCCTGCCCGCCGGCCTGTACCCGCTGCTGATTACCAGCGGCGCCATCCTGGTATTTGCCGCGACCAACAAGATTGGCGGCAGCGGCTTTCTGGCCATTTATCTGACCGGCCTGATTCTCGGCAACAACCGGGTGCGTAACCTGCAGAACATCCTGCAGGTGCAGGATGGGATGGCCTGGCTCAGTCAGATCGGCATGTTCCTGATGCTCGGTTTGCTGGTCACCCCCAGCGAGATGATCATCATCGCGGTGCCCGCCGTGATGATCGCGCTGTTTCTGATTCTGGTTGCCCGCCCCATTGCGGTACTGATCTGCCTGGCACCCTTTGTCTTTTCCTGGCGTGAGCGGCTGTTTATCGCCTGGGTTGGCCTGCGTGGTGCGGTGCCGATCATTCTGGCTATCTTCCCGCTGCTGGCCGGCCTGGAGCAGGCGCAATTGCTGTTCAACCTGGCCTTTGTGGTGGTGCTGGTGTCGCTGCTGCTGCAAGGCTCCTCGCTGCCACTGGCGGCGCGCCTGTGCAAAGTGGAGATTCCGCCACAACCCGAACCCCTGCAACGTACCAGCCTGGACACCGCCATCGAGGGTGACTTTGAACTGCTGGTCTACCAGCTCGATAACGCCAACTGGTGTGTCGGCGTGGCCCTGCGTGATCTGAAGATGCCGGACGATACCCGCATTGCCGCGCTGTTCCGTGGCAACCACCTGCTGCACCCCACCGGCAGCACCCAGCTGGCACTGGGCGACGTGCTCTGTGTGGTTGGCCGCCCGCGCGACCTGCCGGCGCTGTCCAAGCTGTTCAGCAAGGCGCAGCCGCCACGCCGACTGGAAAGCCGCAGCTTCTTTGGTGACTTCATTCTCGAGGGTGACGCGACACTGGGAGAGGTAGGCAAGTTTTACGGCTTTGCCGTGCCCGAAGAGATGCGCGACCAGACCCTGGCTGCCTTCTTCAGCCGACAATTCGGCGGCCACCCGGTGGTCGGCGACCAGATCGAGTGGGAGGGCCACACCTGGGTTGTCGCTGCCATGGACAATGACTGGATTCTCAAGGTTGGTCTCAAGCTCGGCAACGGCGGCGGCCCGGTGCTTGGGTTCTAGGCCAGGCGCAACGCAGCAGCAGAATGTCCAAAGGCACCTGGAACCAAGGGTGCTGCCCTGAGTGACGCTTTGCCGCAGGCATGCACTCCGCGCTTGACCTTCACATGATGTCAGGGTTCATGCTGCAATGGAGTCAATAGCGCAGGAGCAGGTCATGTCGGAGATTACATTGCAGCTGGATGGTATGAGCTGCGCCGGATGCGTCGGCCGGGTTGAGCGGGCCCTTGCAGGCGTAGACGGCGTCCAGCAGGTCGCAGTTAACCTGGCGGCGCAAACCGCCCGAATGGATGTGCAGGACAACAGCCAGTTGCTGGCCGTAGAGCAGGCACTGCAACAGGCCGGCTACCCTGCCGAGCAGCAGACCAGACAGATCCAACTGAACAACCTGACTTGCGCCAGCTGCGTTGGCCGTACCGAGGCTGCGCTGAACAAGGTGCCGGGCGTGCTCGAAGCCCAGGTCAACCTGGCCAGCCAGCAGGCCCGGGTGCGGATGCTGCAGGGCACCGACCAGGACGCGCTGCTGCGCGCGCTGCGTCAGGCCGGCTATCCCGGACAATGGCTGGAAGCCGAAGCCCCCGCCAACGACGCAGGGCCAGATCTGGCCAAACAACGGCGCCATGTGATCATCGCCGCCCTGCTCAGCGCCCCCATGTTGCTCGCCATGCTCCCTGCCCTGCTCGGGGCCGGGCACTGGATGTTGCCTGGCTGGCTGCAGCTGATTCTGGCGAGCATTGTGCAGTTTGTGTTTGGAGCCACCTTCTACCGTGGCGCGTGGCATGCGGTGCGCAACCGCACCGCCAACATGGACCTGCTGGTAGTGCTGGGCACCAGCGCCGGCTGGGCGTTGAGCACCTGGAACCTGCTTACCCAACCGGCAGGCACCGAGCTGCACCTGTACTACGAGGCCTCTGCGGTCATCGTCACCTTTATCCTGCTGGGCAAATACCTGGAAAACCGCGCCAAGGGGCAGACCCTGGAGGCGATCCGCGCCCTCACCGCCCTGCGCCCGGACACCGCGCGGCTGCGTGATGCCGATGGCGAACGCGACGTGCCGCTCAGCCAGGTGCTGCCGGGTGATCAGCTGGTGGTGCGCGCTGGCGAACGCATCCCGGTTGACGCCGAGATTACCGAAGGCAACAGCCATATCGACGAGTCCATGCTCACCGGCGAAAGCCTGCCGGTCAGCCGCGGCCCCGGAGATGCCGTGCGTGCCGGCAGTCTGAACCAGGACGGCGTACTACTGATCAACACCACCGGCGTCGGCCAGGACACGCTGCTGGCGCAGATCGTGCGCATGGTCGAGAACGCACAAAGCTCCAAGGCGCCCATCCAGCGCCTGGTCGATCGCGTCGCGGCGGTATTCGTGCCGGTGGTGATTGCCATCGCACTGCTGACCTGGGCGATCGGCAGTTTCTTCATCGGCCCGCAGGCGGCGCTGCTCAACGCCATTGCCGTGCTGGTTATTGCCTGTCCCTGCGCCCTGGGACTCGCCACGCCGACCGCCATCATGGTCGGCACCGGAGTGGCCGCACGTTACGGCATTCTGATTCGCGACGCCGAAGCGCTCGAACGTGCCCGCCTGGTCAACGCCGTGATCTTTGACAAAACCGGCACCCTGACCCGGGGCAAACCCGCGCTGACCCGCGTCGAGCCTCTGAACGGGCATAGCGCCGAAGACGTGCTGCGCGTTGCCCTGGCCCTGCAACAACAGGCGGAGCATCCGCTGGCCCGTGCACTGTGCGACTACGCCGCCGAGCAAGGCATCCAGGCAGCACCTGCCGACAACCTGCAGGTGCTCGCCGGGCGCGGCGCCCAGGGCCTGGTCGACGGCCAGAATGCCTGGCTGGGCAGTGCCCGCCTGCTAGAGGAGCAACAGCTTGATCTGACGCCCTGGCAGCAACAGGCCGCCGAGTTGCAAGCCGACGGGGCAAGCCTGTCATGGCTGGCCCAAGGCGATCAGGTGCTGGCGCTGCTGAGCTTTGCCGACAGCCTGAAAGACAACGCCCGTGCCACCATCGACCAACTGCAGGCGCAGCACATCGAGTCGCTGCTGATCAGCGGTGACAGCCAGAGCGCCGCCGAGCACATTGGCCGCCAGTTGGGGCTCGATCAGGTGCGAGGCAGCGTGCTGCCAGCCGACAAGGTCAGCGAAGTGCAGCGCCTGCAGCAACAGGGCAAGGTTGTAGCCATGATCGGCGACGGCATCAACGACGCTCCCGCACTGAGCAGCGCCGATGTCGGCATGGCCATGTCCACCGGCACCGATGTTGCCATGCACAGCGCCGGCATCACCCTGATGCGCGGTGACCCGGCCCTGGTCCCCATGGCGCTGGCGCTGTCACGCCGCACCGGCGACAAGATTCGTCAAAACCTGTTCTGGGCTTTCGTGTACAACTGCCTGGGCATTCCGCTGGCCGCCTTTGGCCTGCTCAACCCGATGATCGCCGGCGCCATGATGGCCGCCAGCAGCGTCTGCGTGGTCAGCAACGCGCTGCTGCTCAAACGCTGGCAACCGGAGGACGCATGAATATCAGCCAGGCAGCCACTGCCAGCGGCCTTAGCCCGCGCATGATTCGGCACTACGAGAAAATCGGTTTGCTGCCAGCGCCGCCGCGCAGTGAGGGCGGCTATCGTCAGTACGGCGATAGCGACCTGCACACCTTGGGGTTTATCCAGCGCGCGCGGCGCCTCGGCTTCAGCATGGAGCAGATAGCCCGGCTGTTGCAGCTATGGCAGGATCGCTCGCGCTCCAGCGCCGAGGTAAAAGCGCTGGCCGGCGAGCACCTGAAAGAGCTGGAGGAGCGCATCGCCGACCTGCAGGCCATGCACGCCAGCCTGGCGCAATTGGCCGATTGCTGTCAGGGTGACCACCGCCCGGACTGCCCGATCATCAACTCGCTGGCCAGCCCCTGCTGAGACGCCCTATGGAACTGAAATCCCTACGCCACTTTGTTGCCCTGGTCGAGCACCAGGGCTTTGCCCGTGCCGGTGAAGCCATCGGCCTGAGCCAACCTGCGCTGAGCCGTAGCATCCAGACACTGGAGCAGCGCCTCGGCTGCGATCTGATCAACCGGGGTGGCAAGGGGGTTGAGCTGACGCCGCAGGGCCAACTGGTGCTGGAGCACGCCCAGCGGCTGCTCGCCGGCAGCACGGCGTTGCGCAACGCCCTGCGCCAATTCAACGATCTGGAAGCCGGTGAGCTACTGATGGGCGCTGGCCCCTTTCCGGCCGCAGGGCTGCTGCCCCGCGTGCTGGGCCAGTTCAACCGCCGCTATCCCGGAGTGCGGGTACACATGGAAGTGCAGCACTGGCTGGCGCTGCGCAATCAACTGCTGGCGGAGCAGCTGGAGTTGTTTGTTGCGGACATACGCGAACTGGAAAACGACCCGCTGCTGGAGGTAACCCCACTGCGCCAGGCCCCCAGCCGGCTGTTCTGCCGGGCAAGCCACCCACTGGCCGGGCGCACGGACCTGACGCCCGAGCTGCTGGCCGCCTATCCGCTGGCGAGTTTTCGCGTCCCGGATGTGATACTCCAGACCCTGCGCTACACCCTGCCGCGCCCGGAACCCTTGATCAGCCTGGAATGCGACAACCTGGATGTGCTCAAGCGCGTAGTCCGCCACAGCGACGCCCTGAGCATTGGCGATCTGGATATTCTGCACGATGAGCTGAGCGCCGAAACCCTGACGCTGCTGGACTGGCCGGAGCTCTTACCCGGCACCAGCTTTGGTCTGGTGACCCGTCGCCAGCGCCCGCTTTCGCCTGCCGCATCCGCCTTTATCGAGATGCTGCACGCCGAAAGCCAGACGCGCTAACCGCTTACAACAGGTTGAACAGACTCAGCCCGCTGACTTTGACAAAGCTCTGTTGTGACGCCTCCAGCACCACGCTCTGCAGACTCAGGCGACTAAGTGCCTCGGCATAGTCCAGATCCTGCAGCTCGGAGGTAACGGCGGTATTGATCAGCGACACTTCCTCATTCTCGGTCAGAGTCGACTCGATCACGTTCATACGCGCGCCAATGGTGGTCTGCACGCTCAACACCTGATTCATCGCGTTGTCGAGGTTATCCAGGGTCACAGCGATCACATCTCGCCGCTGCCACTTGTCCTCACTGCTGCTACCGCCGGTTTCCAGCGTGCTGCGCAACAGCGAGACGGTTTCCAGAATGCTGCGGGTTTCCCGGTTGGTGCTGCCCGCGCTGTCACCTGTGCTAATGCTGAAGCTGTCGCCGGCGGCCAACTCACCATCCAGCGTCACGGCCACACCGGCATAGCGGACGGTGTAGCCCCCTTCGTCGTTCTCTTCCAGATCACCGGTCACCGGCGGTGCCAGCGGGTTGCCGGCGCTATCGACAATCTCGTAACTGTCGCCGGTGGCACCGATCACAATGCTGACGCTGCCCTGCGGGTAGAAGGTATTGTCATAGGTGGTCTTGTCTTCCACCACACCCAGTGAAATGCGCCCGGTGCCGGTGTTGGCGGCATCGGCTTCAGTATTGACGCGGTTGACGTTGGCGACATTGACGAACAGATCCTTGCCGTTGTCATTGATCGCCACGTACTTGGAGCCAGCAATCTGGATTGAGCGCTGACCTTCGTCACCCTGGTAGCTGTAGCTGCCGTCCGGATTTTTGACAAAGGGCTGCTCGCTGCTCTGGTAACCACCAAACAGGTACTCGCCGCGCGCGTTCTGGCTATTGAACAGGTTGTACAGTTCCTCTTCACGCTGTTCCAACTCGGTTGCCAGCGCCTGGCGGTCGGCGTCACTCATAGAGCCATCACCGGCTTCAATGGCGATTTCACGAATGCGCTGCAGGCTGTTGTTGACCGAGTTGAGAATCGCCTCTTCCTGGGTCAGGCTGTTGTTGGCCGCCGTCATGTTGGTGCTGAACTGCTCCAGACGGTTGGACTCCTGACTCAGTTGCAGCAGGCGTACGGTCGCGACCGGATCATCCGCCGGGGTCAGGATGCGCTTGCCCGAGCTGATCTGTTCCTGGGTGCGGGTGGCATTGCTGTAGTTATCCTGGATGCCACGTACACCGCTATTGAACTGCTGAATGGTTGAGATACGCATGGGTCGTTACCCGTTATCTGACGCTGTTGATCAGCGTATCAAAAATGGTCCGGGCAACCTGAATCACCTGGGCCGAAGCGTTGTAATACTGCTCAAAGCGGATGAGGTTGGCCGCCTCTTCATCAAGGTTGACCGCCGACACCGAGTCACGGTTATTGGTCGCTTGGGTCAGCACCGAGGCACTAGATTCGGAGTTGGTGCGCGCCTGGGCGGTGTAGGTCGCCACACGCTGGACCAGATCGCCGTAGCCGTCGACAAAGGAAAAACCTTCCGCACCATTGGCCTGCCCCAGCACCTGAGCGGTCTGCAGGTCGGACATCGCCAAGGCGTTGCGGTTATCCGCAACCCCGGTGTTGAATTCCAGGTTGAAGCTGTCGCCATCCTTCGGCGTGCCGGTCATGGCCATGCTGAAGGTGTAGCCACCCACAGTCACCTCGACGCTGTTGGTCTGGCCGGGGGTAATCACCAGTGGCGATGGGTTGAGCGTGGCGGTGCCGCCGGTCACCTGCAGCTCACCACTGGCCTCGTCATAGCTCAGCTCGATGGGCAGCAGCCCCTGCAGCGCTGCCGGATCGATCGGTGACGGGCCGGCGCTCAGTGCCGGCTGACTCAGGGTGCCGGTACCGCGATTGTCCAGACTGGCCTGAATCGAGCCCGGTGCAGCAAAGGCCAGCTCCTGCGGCTCTTGCATCACCACCGACATCTCAGCAGCGGCGTGACGGGTCGGGGTCAGCAGAAAACGGTCACCCGCTGCGATACCGCCGCCGCCCAGCTCAATGGTAAAGCCGTCCAGCTCGGGCGGCGGCACGCTACTCAGGTCATAAGGCCCGCTGACGCTGTCATCCGAGGTACGGCGCACGGTGAACTCGGTGGCAGTGGTGAACACCACTTCGTAATCGGAGGTGCTCAACTGCGAGGTATCGCTGATCAGCACGTCGAGCTTGGCGTTCGGGTCGCTGTTGTTGACGCGCGCACGGCTACGCCCGTCCACCAGTTCAGCGCTGTTGATATCGTTGAACAGCGAGGCACCGGCATTACCGTTGAGGTCCAGCCCCTGGCCCTGCTGCTGGTTGAACTCGCTGGCAATCGACAGCGCCAGACGGCCAATGGCGTTGAGCGCCGGGTCCAGCACATCATCGCGGTACTTGATCAGGCCACCCAGCTCACCGCCGCTGATCAGCCCGGTCACGTCCTGCGTGGCGTTGCCGGCCTTGAGTACCACGTCCACCCGCGATGGATCACCGGCACCGGGCCGCACCGCCAGTGTGGAGGCTTCGTTACCGACCACCAGCGGCTGGCCCGAGCCGATAAAGATATTCAGAACGTTGTCGTCCTGCTGCACCACGGTCACGCCGATCAATTCACTCAGCTCGCGCACGGCTTCATCCCGGGCATCGAGCAGGTCATTGGGCTGAGCGCCGTTGGCAGCCGCCACGGCGATGCTGTCGTTGTAGCTGGCAATGGAGGTGGCAAGACGGCTGGCCTGATCTGCCAGGGTGCTCATTTGCTGGCCAATGAACTGGTTCTGCGTGGTCAGACTGGTCTGCACGGTATTAAAACGCGACGCGAGCCCTTCGGCCTCGGACAGGAACAGCTGACGCGCCGGCAGGTTGGCCGGGTCTTCGATAGCGGTCTGCAGCGCGTCAAAGTAGCTCTGCAGGCCGGGGGTGATACCGGTCGCGCTGCTCGACACCAGGGTGTTGAGCTGTTCGAGCTGCGATTGAAAGGCCTGCACTTCGGCGTTGGTCGAGGTCGCAGTTCTGACCTGGTTAGTCAAAAACTGGTTGTAGATACGCTCTACATCCACCACCTTGCTGCCGTTACCCAGATAGCCGGCACCACTGAAGCTTGGGGTTTGTGCCGCCTGCAGCGCCGTCTGCCGGGTGTAGCCGGCGGTGTTGACGTTGGTGATGTTCTGACCGGTGACCGATAGCTGGGTCTGGGCTGTCTTCAGGCCGCTGAGGCCGATACCGAATAGATTTGCCATGCTCAGGCCCTGCCGCCGTTGTCTGAAGTGGTGTCAGTGCTGGCAACACGGCTATCGCTGCTGCCGATCAGCTGACGGGCGATCTGCGACACCTTACGCGCGTACTGCGGGTCGGTCGCGTAACCGGCGCTTTGCAGCTCACGGAAGAAGGTATCCGGGTTCGCAGTGCTGCTCAGCGCCTTGCTGTAGCGGCCGTTGCTTTCCAGAAAGCTCACATAATCCTCAAAGCTCTGCTCCCAGGAGCTGTAACTGCGAAAATCCGCCCGCTCGCGGGTACTGACGCCGTTGCGGTATTCGGTGGTGGCCACATTGGCGCTGTCACCCTGCCAGCCGCCATGGGCCTTGATACCGAACAGGTTGTGGCTGGAGCTGCCGTCGGACTGACGAATGACCGACTTGCCCCAGCCGGTTTCCAGCGCCGCCTGGGCAACCAGATAATGCGGGTCAACACCCAGGCGCGCCGCGGCCTTCTCGGCCATCGGCAGCATGGTCTCGACAAACTCCTGGCTGTTGGCAAAGCGAGTGCGCTGAGCCGCCTCACCGGATACCGCCGCCACCGTCGATGCACTGCGGCGCATGGCCTCGATACCGCGCAGTGGCTGCCAGTCATTGCTCTGACTGCTGGCAGTGCTGGCCTCGGCACGATCCAGACGCTCGGCCCAGGCACTGTAATCGGAGGCAACCTGCAGACGGCGGCGCGCCAACAGCGCGGACTGATCTACTGCCGACGCGCCGGCGCCCGACGCAGCGGCGCCCGAGGCACCGGTATCAGCGCCGGTGCTTGCGGCCTCGGCCTTGGGCGAGAGCTGACGCATCAGCGCATCGCTCAAGCCCAGCCCGCGGCCCTCGGACAAATGCACCGCCATCTGGTTGTCGTACATTTCCTGGTAAAACTTGGTCTGCGGGGTATTCAGCGGGTTGCCCTCGGCAAACACCGCGTTGGCATCACGCATGCTCTTGATCATCATGTTGACGAACAGCGATTCAAACTGCTGCGCCACCTTGCGCACGTTCTCCGGGCTGTTGGCGTCGCTGCCAGTCTTGAGTTGACTGATGCTGTTGATGTCGGTGTAGCTGGTGGTGATGCTCATGGCTCGCTCCCCGGTCAGATGATGACCAGATCGGCATTCAAGGCGCCGGCCTGCTTAAGCGCTTCGAGAATGGCCATCAGGTCGCCCGGCGCAGCGCCGACCTGATTGACCGCACGCACGATTTCATCCAGCGAAACGCCCGGATTGAACACAAACATGCGGCTGTCGCCTTCCTCGATATTGATCTGAGAACTCGGTGAAATAACCGTCTGGCCGCCGGACAGCACACCGTCCGGCTGACTGACCTGCGGATTTTCACTGATGGTGACAGTCAGGCCACCATGGGTAACGGCTGCCGGCTGCACGCGCACATCCTGACCAATCACGATGGTGCCGGTACGAGAGTTGATAATGACCTTGGCCGCCGCGCTGCCCTGCTCCACGGTCAGGTTCTCGACCATGGCCAGATAGTCCACCCGCTGGTTGGGGTCGATCGGCGCACGGACCCGCACCGAGCCGCCGTCTAGCGCCTGGGCAACGCCAGGGCCAAAGGTTTCATTGATGCGATCAACCACACGCTTGGCCGTAGTAAAGTCCGGCCGATTGAGGTTGAAGATCAGGTGATCGCCAGAGGTGAACGGGCTGGATACCGAACGCTCGACGGTCGCGCCGTTAGGGATACGCCCGGCGCTCGGAATATTCACCGTGATGCGCGAGCCGTCGGCACCTTCGGCGCCAAAGCCGCCCACCACCAGGTTGCCCTGGGCGATGGCATAGACTTGGCCGTCGATCCCCTTGAGCGGCGTCATCAGCAGCGAACCGCCGCGCAGGCTCTTGGAGTTACCAATCGAGGACACGGTCACGTCGATAGTCTGGCCCGGACGCGAGAACGGCGGCAGATCCGCGTGGATAGCCACGGCAGCGACGTTCTTCATCTGAATGCGGGTTCCTTCCGGCACGGTGATGCCAAACTGGGTCAGCATATTCTCGAAAGTCTGCACGGTGAAAGGGGTCTGGCTGGTCTGGTCACCAGAGCCATCGAGGCCCACGACCAGGCCGTAACCGATCAACTGGTTGCTGCGCACCCCGGCGATGCTGGCGATGTCCTTCAGACGATCAGCCAGCGCCAGCGGACTGGCAAGGAAAAGACAGAGGCAGATAATCAGGCTGCGCATGGCAGTACTCCTGTCAGAACGGCCACATGGGGCTGAGGAAGAACTGACTCAGCCAGCCGGGCTGGTTGGCATCGGCAAAAGCGCCCTTGCCTGAATAGGTAATGCGCGCATCGGCCACACGGGTCGACAGCACAGTGTTGTCCGGCCCGATGTCGTCAGTGCGCACCAGACCACTGATGCGGATCAGCTCGTCACCCTGGTTGAGGGTGATCCACTTCTCGCCGCGAATCGCCAGAATGCCGTTGGGCAGCACCTCGGCCACGGTGACCGTGATGGAGCCAGACAGGCTGTTGCTCTGATTGGCGTCGGAGCTGCCTTCAAAGGCACGCTGACCCGACATGCTGACGCCCAGGTCCAGTCCCTTGAAGCCCACCGCGTTCCCCAGAATGGTGGGGTTGGCGATGGTGGTCGAGCTGTCCTTATCGATCTCGTTTTCAGCCTTCTTCTGCGCAGCGGTGCTTTCGCTCAGGGTGATGGTGATGATGTCGCCGACGCGGTGTGCCTTGCGGTCGTTGTAAAGACTCATCTCGAAGCCGGGCTGATAGATCGCGCCGTTGTTCAGCTCCTGCGGCAGCGGCGTGCGCGGCAGCACCGGCGCATAGGCTGGGTCATCGCGCACAGGCGGCGCCTGCATGCAGCCAGTCAGGGCGGCCAGCGCCAGCAACATCAACAAATTAGCCAGACGGATCATGATGGGCTCCCGTCAGAGGTTCTGACTGATGTACTGCAGCATCTGATCTGCGGTGGAAATGACCTTGGAGTTCATCTCATAGGCGCGCTGGGTAGTGATCATGTTGACCAGCTCCTCCACCACGCTGACGTTGGAGTTCTCCAGGGTGTTCTGCAACACCGTACCCAAGCCGTTCTGACCGGGGTTACCGGCCTGCGGCGCGCCGCTTGATGCGGTCTCAAGGAACAGGTTGTTGCCAATTGACTGCAGACCCGCCGGGTTGATGAAGTCGGCAGTCTGAATATTGCCGATCTGCTGCGCGGCCGGGTTGCCAAAGGTGGTGATGCTGACGGTGCCGTCTTCACCCACGGTGAAGGTCTGCACGTCGTCGGGCAGCACAATGCCGGGCTCCAGCGGGAAACCGTTGGAGGTCACGATCTGACCATCGGCATCCAGGTGGAAGCTGCCGTCGCGGGTATAACCGATTCCACCGTCGGGCATCAAAATCTGAAAGAAACCGCGCCCGTTGACCGCCATGTCGAGCGGCTGCTCGGTGGTCTGCAGCGTACCCTCGGTGAAGATCTTCTGGGTGCCGACCACGCGGACCCCGGTACCCAGCTGAAGGCCCGAGGGCAGCTGGGTATCCTGGGTGCTCTGACCACCGGGCTGGCGCTTGATCTGGTACAGCAGATCTTCAAACTCGGCACGATCGCGCTTGAAGCCGGTCGTCGAGACGTTGGCCAGGTTGTTGGAAATGGTCGTCAACATAGTGTCCTGGGCGGACAGGCCTGTCTTGCTGACCCAAAGAGCTGAAAGCATCACCTTTCTCCTCGCGCGCCGAGTAATTGACGCGCAGTAGCATTAACTCATCTGCAGAATGCGGTCGGTAACCTGCGCGTTCTCGTCGGCGGTTCGCATCATCTTGATATGCAGTTCGAACTGGCGAGCTAGCGACAGCATGGCGGTCATTTCTTCCACCGCATTAACGTTGCTGCCCTCCAGAAAACCGGTTGCCACCTGCACTGCTCCATCGGCCAGCTCCTCGCCTGCCTGGGTGTGCATCAGGCCATCCTCGCCCTTCTCCAGCGCCGCAGCAGGCGGGTTGACCAGCTTGATGCGGTCGACCTCGGCCATCACCGCCGGGCCTTCGCCCAACGCACGGATACTGATGGTGCCGTCAGAGCCGATTTCGATCTTCTCTGCCGGCGGAATCGCAATCGGACCGCCGTTACCCAGCACCGGCAGACCGCCACTGGTACGCAAGATGCCGAAAGCGTCAATATTCAGGCTACCGGCGCGGGTGTAGGCTTCGGAGCCGTCCGGCGCCTGCACCGCGATCCAGCCTTCACCCTGCACGGCCACGTCAAGTTCACGACCGGTCTCGATCATGGTGCCGGAGGACAGGTCGGTGCCGGGGCGCTCTGTCATGGCGTAGGCGCGGGTGGCGTAGCCGTCACCAAAGACCGGCATGGAACGCGCCTGCTCAAAGTCACGGCGAAAACCGGTAGTGGTCAGGTTGGCCAGGTTGTTGGCGTGCGAGCGCTGCGCCAACGCGTTCTGACTGGCCCCCGTCATGGAGATGTACAAAGATTTGTCCATGCCCTGCTCCGCTTCGTTTGCGCGACAAGGATTTGCCGCTTTTGCTTGCTTACGGAGTATCAAGCAGAGATCATGCCAACCCTTTAAAATAGTATTTTTTTGTTTATTTTCATAAGGTTATAAAAAACAAAAGCGGCAATACCGGCAAGTCCTTTTGCCGGTATTGCCGCTCTGTTGGCGTTATTGCCTGCGCGCTTAGCGCAGGTTGATGATCGCCTGGGTTACCGCATCTTCGGTCTGAATGGTCTTGGCGTTGGCCTGGTAGTTACGCTGCGCCACGATCAGATTGATCAGCTGCTCGGAGATATCCACGTTGGACTCCTCCAGCGCGCCAGACTGAATGCTGCCAAGGGTGCCCGTGGTCGGCGCGCCGATCACCGGCTCACCCGAGGCGTAAGACTGCGACCAGGCGGTATTCCCCAGCGGGGTCAGGCCCTGCTGGTTGGCAAAGGTTGCCAGTACTACCTGACCCTGAACCCGGGTCTGACCGTTGGTGTAACGCGCGACCAACAGACCTGCGTCGTCAATTTCCAGACCAGCCAGCTCACCGGTGGTGAAACCGTCCTGACTCACCGAGGTCACCGCAAAGCTGGAGGCGTACTGCGAGGAGCCGGTGAGGTTAATGGTCAGGTTGTTGACCGGAGAATCCGCACCTGTGGGCTGACCTTCGCTGTCCAGCGGCACCCAGCCGCTCAGGTTGAACGGCTGATTGGTGGTCAGCTCGCCGACGCTGTTGAAGTCCACGTCAAAACGGGTAGTCGTGGTCGGATCGAAAGCCGGGTCAGAGGCCTCGACACCACTTTGCACATCACGGCCATCGATCAGCACATACATGTCCCAGCTATTGGCGTCGTTCTTGACAAAGTACTTGGTCATGACATGGGAATTACCCAGGCTGTCGTAAATGGTGACCGAGGTAGAGCTGTTGTAGGTCGCCGAGTTGGTCGGATCAAAGGTTGTTGCTGCCGCAGCCTGACCGGCCGCCTCGGCAGTAGCAATCTCGGCCGCCGTCGGGTTGGCCGGGTCCGCCGCGGTGGCGATAGACGCCGCGTAGGCCGCGTCATATTGCTGGGTCCACACGGTCGGGCGGGTCTGGGTGGAATTCAGGTTCAGGGTGGACACCACACCGGTGGTGGCATTCGGATCGGCCGAGCGGGTATCCACTCGCAGGTCAGTCTGCACACCCTGGTTGATCTGACCGGTCACCGCGTTGACCGCAAACCCCTGCAGACGCTCACCGGCATTGTTGACGATGTTGCCGCTGCTGTCGGTCCCGAAGTAACCGGCACGGGTGTAGCTGATTGCGCCGTTATTGCTGGTCACAAAGAAACCGTTACCGTTGATAGCCAGATCAAGGCTGTTCTCGGTAAAACTGATGTTGCCCTGATTGAACAGCTGCGCCGCGTCAGCCAGTGCCACACCGCTGCCGGTGGCATTACTGCCCGAACCCAGCACCGAGGCGGCGTAGACGTCGGCGAATTCAGCGCGCGAGCTTTTGAAGCCGACGGTGCCGGCGTTGGCAATGTTGTTACCGGTGATATTCAGATCGGATGCTGCCGCCCGGATACCACTCAAGCCGATATTGAAAGCCATGGTTTTATCTCCTCACCTACAGTATGTCGGACGACACTTATTTGATTGCGTAGACGTTGGACAGGCTAATGCTGCCAAGCCCCGCTACGTTCAGCAGCATTTCACCGCTGCTGCCGGCGCCAATGGACACACTGTCCACGTTGGCAGGCAACAGGGTCGCCATCTGGGTGTTCTTGCCATCAATCGATGCCATCGCCTCTACCGTGTAGATACCGGGCTCGGCGAGGTTGCCGCTGGCGTCGGTACCATCCCAGGTAAAGTCATGCATGCCGGCTTCCTGACTGCCCAGGTTGATGGTTTTCACCAGACTGCCGGCCTGGTCATAGATGTTGACGAACACATTGGTGCTGTTCTGCTGCAGCGCCAGCTGACCTTCCAGCCCCGCTTCGGTATCCACCACAGCCTGGTCCGCCGGCACAATCACCGTGCGACCAACCATGGACGATGCCTGCAACGCCTGCGATGACTGGTAGCCACTGAGCAGCGACTCCATCGAGGTGTTCAGATTACCAATACCCTCGACCGTGCTGAACTGGGCCAGCTGGGCGATAAACTCGCCGTTTTCCTGCGGCGAGAGCGGGTCCTGGTTATTCATTTGCGCCACCAGCAGCTCCAGAAACTGGTCCTTGCCCAACTCATCCCCAGTCGCGAACCGGTCGGAGTCGATCTGATACTGGTCCAGCGCGCTGGCACCGGTTGCAACATTGCTAATGCTCATGGTCTATTTCTCTCCGCTCACTGACCCAGCGTCAGAACGCGCTGCAGCATGGTTTTGGCGGTATTCATGACTTCCACGTTGGTCTGGTAGGACCGCGACGCCGACATCATGTTGGCCATCTCCTCGACTACATTCACATTCGGGTAATACACATAGCCTTCTTCATTGGCCATCGGGTGATCCGGCTCATAGCGCGGCTCCAGCGTGGCATCCGACTCGACAATGCCGAGTACCGATACGCCGTCACCCGCCTGTTGATCCGGACTGAACAGCGAGCCGCCGGTGGCCTGCTGGCTGTTGAAAATGGTGGCAAACACCGGGTTGCGCGCACGGTAGGTCTCATCAACGCTGCTGGAAACGGTCTCGGCGTTGGCGATGTTGCTGGCCACCGTGTTCAGGCGCAGAGACTGCGCACTCATGCCGGAGCCGGCGATATCAAATACCTTGTCGAGGGACATGCTTACTCTCCCTTGATGGCTGTCATCAGCCCTTTGAACTTGCTGTTGAGGAAGGTGAAGCTGGCCTGAAAGTCGATGGCGTTCTGGGTGTAGGCGGCCTTCTCGACCTCCGAATCCACCGTATTGCCGTCAACCGCCGGCTGCAGCGCGTTGCGATAACGCAGCCCTGCAACCTGATCAATCAAGCCATCGATGGCGATGTGCTGCGCATCGGTACGCGCCATCGGCAGCGAGCCGCTTTCACCCTCGCCCTGCTGCGCTGCCAGCGCGGCGGCAAAGTCCAGGTCTCGCGCCTTGTAATTCGGGGTTTCGGCGTTGGCAATGTTGTTGGCCAGCACTTCTGCCCGCTGACCGCGAAAACGCAGCGCCTGCTCGTGTATGCCCAACGCATTGTCAAAGTTGATACTCATCGCACCCATCCTCGTTTCGGCCAACTGACCAAAAGCTGTCACTGAGCATGACAAAGCAATCAACGTGCCAAATATAAAATCATCTATTTTTCAATGAGATAGGAATAAGCGCGTCAGAAAAGCGGCAAAGGCTTACCGGCAAACGGCAATAGCACCGGCAGGCCGGCAACAGAATCGGCAAGCGGCAAAGAGGGGAAAAAAGTAAGGCAAAGCAGATACCACAAGGCGCGAATCAACGCGCCTTGTAGACGATCCCCGGGCTGCACTGCACCATCTGGTACAGCTCGGGCAGGCCGTTCAGGGCCTCGGAGGCGCCCAGCATCAAATAACCGCCGGGTTTAAGCGTGGCGTGAATACGGCGCAGGATGTCCTTCTTCACGTCTGCCGAAAAGTAGATCAGCACGTTGCGGCAAAACACAAAGTCGAACTTGCCGAGCATGGAGTAGCTGTCCAGCAGATTCATGGCACGAAACTCAACCCGGTTACGAATCGGCGTTTTGACGGTCCAGCGGCCAGGGCCGTTCTGGTCAAAATAACGATTCAACCGCTCAGGCGAGAGGCCTCGCGCCACCGACAGGCTGTCGTACTCAGCGCTCTTGGCAGCATTGAGTATGCCGCCAGACAGGTCGGTCGCAACAATCTGCGCGCCGCCGCGCAGCTGACCCAGGTTAGAGCGCTCAAACTCGTCAATCGCCATACTCAGGGAGTAAGGCTCCTGCCCCGAGGAGCAGGCCGCCGACCAGATGCGCAGGCGCTGCCCCGGCGATTGCTTGATGAACTCGGGAATGAGCCGCGTCTTGAGCACTTCAAAAGGGTACACATCACGAAACCACAGGGTTTCGTTGGTGGTCATCGCATCGATAACCGACTCACGCAACCCGCCACGCGGCTGCGCCTGAATACGCTTGACCAATTCGCCGAGGCTGGCAATGCCTTCCTGTTCCAGCAGGCGGTTCAAGCGGCTGGAGACCAGATACTGCTTGTTGTCGCCCAGCACAATGCCGCAGGCCTTTTCCAGAAAGTCCCGAAACAGCTGAAAGTCCTGATTCGCCAAAGTCACGAAGTCTGCCTTGTAGTTGTTGAATTCAAGCTATCACGCTTCACCAGCACCGCCTTCACGTAACAGGTGCAGGCGAGAGATGACACGCTGGGCCAGGTCATCCGGTTTGAATTTGGCAAGAAAATCGTCTGCCCCTACCTTTTTTACCATCGCCTGGTTGAACACACCGGACAACGAGGTGTGCAACATGATGTGCAGGCGGTTAAGTCGTGGATCGTTACGCACCTCGGCGGTCAGCGTATAACCGTCCATTTCTGGCATTTCGATGTCGGAGATCATCATCAGCAAGCTCTGACTGACGTCCTCACCCTCGTCGGCCCGCGCCTTAAGCCAGTCCAGCGCCTGTCGGCCATCGTTAAGCGCCACAATTTCGACACCCACCTCCTGCAGACAACGCGTGACCTGCTTACGCGCAATAGAGGAGTCGTCGACAATCAGCACTCGGCGGGCCACAGCCTCAGCCTGGGTATCGGCATCGACCACGCCGGCAGAGATATTCTCGTTGGTCGGCACGACCTCAGCCAGCACCTTCTCCACGTCAATGATCTCGACCATCTGGTTGTCGACCCGGGTGACGGCGGTCAGGTAGTGCTCACGACCGGTGCCCTTTGGCGGCGGATGGATTTCAGACCAGTTCATGTTGACGATGCGCTCGACCGAGCGCACCAGAAAGCCCTGCACCTTGTAGTTGTACTCGGTGATGATCACAAAGGCGGTATCCAGATTGTCCAGCCCCGGACCACCGGTCGCGCGATTGAGGTCTAGGATTGGCAGGGTGCCGCCGCGGATGTGCGCGACACCCCGCACCACCGGGTGCAACTTGGGCATGGCCGTCAGGCGCGGACACTGCAGCACTTCCTTGACCTTGAAAACGTTGATGCCATAGAGCTGATTGCCAGCCAGGCGAAACAGCAGCAGTTCGAGTCGGTTCTGCCCAACCAGCTGCGTACGCTGATTGACTGAATCCATCACACCAGCCATGGGCTGCTCCTCATCGTCAACACGGTGATGCGGCATGTTTCCTGCAAGACCTGCCTGCAAGCGACAGCAATCCGACACGCACCACACATCAGAAATGTAGGTAATTGTATGCGTTTTATCACCGGGTGCGCGGCGTTGGCGATTTTTTTTTCCGCCAGTCTCCACGCAAACCCGCTCATCGAACAGCTTATCGGCGCCACCCGCGACTTTCTTGAACAGCAAGTGCAAGAACATGTCGCCAGTAGCGGCCTGCAAGCGCGCCATGAGATACAGCTTAGTCGCTTGGATCAACGTTTGCGTCTGCCGCTATGTAATGACGATGCGCTGAGCGCAAGCCTTGAAAGCCCGGCCACACCGGTGGGCCGCGTAACCGTGCGCGTAAGCTGCAGTGCACCCTCCCCCTGGCGGCTGTTTGTACCGGCGCAGGTCAGCCTGTTTCAACCGGTGGTCGTCAGTACCCGCCCGCTGTCGCGTGGCTCGGTGGTGGGCGCAGAGGATGTGCACCTGGCCGAACGAGACACCGGGTTACTGGGGAGCAATTACCTGCTTGATCCGGCCCAGGCCATCGGCATGCAACTCAAGCGCAACGTCTCGGCGGACACCGTGTTGAGCTACACCCAGCTTGAGAACAACCGCATTGTGCGCCGTGGCGACAAGGTGGTGATCAGCTCCGGCAACAGCAGCGTGTCGGTAAAAATGCCGGGGGAAGCGTTGGAGGACGGTACCCAAGGGGAGCAGATTCGCGTGCGCAACACCCGCTCAAACCGCGTGATACGCGCGCGGGTGACCGGCCCCGGACAGGTTGAGGCTGGCATGTGATGCGCCAATAAAACGGGTATACTCGGGCCCTGCAGGGCTGTGATCGTCGTCACACAAATTTTCCCTAAAGTTTTCCATCGCGTTGCCGTTACAGCGGTTAGAGAAGATTTAACAGCTTGAGGAATTTATCATGGTCATCGACTTCAACTCGCCCAACGGAGCCAATGGCGTCGGCCGTAACAGCCAAGCCAGCAGTGCCGCCGCCAAGCGCGAAGCCGGCGCCGTAACCGATCGCACCCCCGATACTGCAGCGCAGCAGGCAGAAAAGAGCGACGCTCCTTCTTCGGTCAACCTGAGCGCCCAGGCGCAGCAACTGCAGGCCATCGAAGAAAAGCTGCGCGACCTGCCCGAGGTCGACAGCGAGCGCGTCAGTCAACTGCGTCAGGCCATCGCCGATGGCAGCTACAAACCGGACAGCAGCCGCATTGCCGACAAGCTGCTGAACCTGGAAGGCTGACAGGCAGTAGTCACCGAGCCCTCCGTGCCTGTACTCTTGGCTGCAGCATCCAATTAACGCGCAGCCAGGAGGCAGGTCATGCACCCCTTGCACCCGCACTTTCAGCAAGCCGAACAAGACTGCCAGTCCTACCTGGCCCTGCTTGACCAGGAACGCGACGCGCTGACCGGTCAGGATATCGGCAACCTTGAGCAAATTCTTGACGCCAAACGCCCCTACGCCGAACAACTGATCCGCCACGACCAGCAGATCAAGAGCTACTGCCAGCAGAACCAGCTGCAATTGGGCGAACTGGCCGATCACATCAAAGCCCAGCAAGACCCGGCTCTGTCTGCGGCCTATCAGGCTTTCATCACAGCGCTGAGCGCATGCCAGCAAGCCAATGATCGCAACGCCCGACTGGTGCGCCACAGCCAGCACGCAACCCGCTCACTGCTGGATCTGTTGCGTAATCAGGGCGAACCCAGCGCCGGCGTCTATGACCAATTGGGCAACGCCAGCCGCAGCGGTCAGACCCGCGACCTCACCAAAGCCTGATCGCATATGCCAAAGCGCCAGCACGCTGTGTATAGTTGTCAATTTATTGCTGAAACCGAGTAGCAGACGTGTCCAACCTATTCTCACAAGAAGCTGACCCACAGCCGCCCCGCGAAATCCGCGCCCAAGTCGAAATCATGGCGTTGCTCAAAACGCTGATGCAAAGTCGCGACCCGCTGACCATTACCTTTGCCGACCGCAACCAGAAATTCCAGAGCTTTATCGTCAAGCTTGATACCGATCAGGCCGAGCTGTGGATCGATGAAATGATCCCGCGAGAAGGCGACAAGTACGCCAGCCAGGGCGAGCCCTTCCGTATCGACGCCTGGCATGAAGGCATTCACATGCGCTGGCACTGCCCCGGCGCCACCCAGGTTCAACTGGAAGATGCCCCGGCCTACGCCACCGGCGTACCTGAAGAGATGCACTACCACCAGAAGCGAGGCGCCTTTCGGGCAAGCGTCCGACGCACTGCCGATATCGCCATCGAACTGGCGCACCCGGAGCGCCAGCGACGCTTCACCGCCTATCTGATGGACCTGTCAGCCACCGGTTGCAAGGTGCGTCTGGAGGGAGACCTGAGCCGTTCCATGACGGCGGGCGAGCTGTACACACCCGCCATCCTCTACCTGCCGGATGCAGGTCGGGTGGAAGTGGCAGCTGAAGTGCGCCACGTGCATTTTCGAGAAGACGCCAACGAGACCCACGTCGGCCTGATGTTCAAACAGCCCAGCGCGCTGGCGCAGCGCAGCATCGATCGCTTCGTCAACTATCTGCAACGCGAGGCCCGCCGACTGGAGAGGGAAGACCTGTTCTAGGCCCTCCTCCATAACCACGCCAGACCGGCAGAAGACGATCACCCTGGCAGGTGATCGTCTTCTGCTACCTCTTCAGCGGCGGCAGGCGCCGCGGCATCCTCATCGGTCATCTGATCGGCTACTGCCTGCTCATCAACGCGCGGGTCAAAGGCTGCCGCCAGCGGTGAGCTGGCCAGGTTACCGGCCGCCGGCATGAACTGCAGGGGCGCAGCTTCGACCAAGTTCTCGCCAGTAACCGCATCGGCCCGCACGCGGAACACCAGAATGGCACTGCAGGCCGCCATGAAGATGTAGAGCATGCTCGGCCCCCACAGCTTCATCATGGCCGAACTGAGCAGCGGCCCGATACTGGCACCCAGACCAAAGGTCACCAGCAACATCGCCGACAGCGGTACCCGGTCATCGGGCTCCACATGGTCATTGGCCAGCGCCACTGCCATCGGATACAGGGTAAAGACCATCAACCCGAACAACGCCGTCAAGAAGATCAGCGCACCGCCCGGTATGAAACCGATTGCCATCAGTACCGAGACAGCCGTCAACACCATCGCATTGAGCTGGATAAGCTGGCTGCGATCCACCCGATCAGACAGCCAACCGGCCGGCCACTGGGCCGCCAAGCCCGCACAAATGGTGACCGCCATGTACATACCGATCTCGGAGTTGTTAAGCCCAACCGCACCGGCAAACACCGGCGCCATACCGTAAAAGGCACCTAGCATTAGCCCCGCCACCGCAATGGTCGTCAGCGCCTGGGGAATACGCTGCACAAAGAGTTTTACCTTGAGCGGCGCCGGATGCAGCGGTGCCGGGTGAATCTGGCGGGTGGTTGCCACCGGCACCAGACACAGGGAGAAGCACATCGCCACATACAGCAGGTGATCAATCGCCAACTCCGGTTTGAGTGCGAACACCACTTGGCCAAGCACCAGCCCCAGGAAGGTAACCACCATATAGCTGGCAAACACCATGCCCCGCTGGTGCGACTCGGCCTGCTCGTTCAGCCAGCTCTCCAGCACCATGTACTGACACATCATCGCCATGCCCACCAGCACCCGCAGCGCCAGCCAGACCTGCACCGACTCCGTCAGCGCATGCCCCAGCACCGAGGCCGTGACAACGCCGGCACTGGCCACAAAGGCGCGAATATGCCCCACCCGGGCGATCAGCCGGTGCCCGATCGACGCCCCCGCCACCAGGCCTGCGTAATAGCCGGTCATCAACAGACCGATCCACAACTCGCTAACCCCTTCGGCCGCCAGCCGCAGCCCCAGGTAGGTACTCAACAGACCACTGCCCAGCAGCATCAGCAGCGTAGCGAAATACAATGAGGAAAAGGCCGTAAGCGCGCGAGACATCCAAACTCCGTAGCGATTGCAGTGCGTGAAAGCGATTAAACACCGACCTGCCAACCCGGCACTCCGACCGGGCACGATGCAGGCGAGATCAGCGCCTAACAAGAGTAGCCGAATCTACATGAAACAGCGCCTGCAGACACGGATTCGGCGGCAATGCATTTGTGGACAGGCAATAGCAGCCGGTGTTCCGCAGTAAAAGCGCCCTGAGCGCAGCACCAAACAGACTCTCAAGACACAAAATTTGATATTACGTTTCAGCAGGCGCAATATAAAGGAGCATTGAACCAACACCAGCAACTCAACGGGCATCGCCATGACCACAGCACCCGCCGCCGCAAAGAAAGACATGGCCCTGGTCGGTCTGCGCACCGCGCTGAACATCCTGGCCAAATGGAAAACCAGCACCGAGCAGGCTGGCAATATTCTGCGAGTATCGCGCAGCACCATCAGCCGCGCGCGGACAGACAAGGCCGTGTCGCTGGATGAAGACCAGCTCAAACGCGTGTCACTGGTACTCAACATCCACAGCGCCCTGCGCATGCTGTTTGATAACCCAGCCAACGTCTACGGCTTCATGCAAATGGAGAATCACAACGAGTTCTTCAACGGCAGAAGCCCAATGGACGTCGTGCAAGGCGGCGACATGATTGCCCTGTACGAAACCTTTCGCCGCATCGACAGCCTCCGCGGGGCCCAATGGTAAGCGCGGCAAGCTCGGCGCCAAGTATCACGGGCTACCGCCTGATCAACAGCAAATACCCGTCAACCTCGCTGTTTGATGATGTCGCCGACGCCGACGACTTCCACGCATTGTTCCTGCTTCAGGAGCTGACCAACCCCCGCCTGCAAAACGAACTGGGCAACCTGCAGCTGATCAACACCGCCGACATCCCCTTTGGCATCAACGGCTGCAACATGGCCACCGCCCCATTCACCCACGTCAACCCGGCAGGCTCGCGCTTCAGCAACGGCAGCTACGGTGTGCTCTATGTCGCAGACACCATCGAAACCGCCGTACTTGAGGTAAGGCATCACCAGCAACTGTACTGGAGCAAGGTACCGGCACTGGCATACGAACGCATGCTGTTTCGCGGCCTGCGCTGCACCTTCGCAGACCACGGCCTGCTTGATCTGACCGACCGCCCCATGAGCGACCCCGTTTACGCACCAGCCGACTACAGCGCCAGCCAGGCCTTCGGCGCCAGCCTACGCAAGGATGGCGCCAACGGCGTGAAGTACTGGTCGGTACGCAACCAGACCCAGCACGCCCTCTGCTGGGGCCTGTTCACCCCAAAAATCGTACACAGCTGCGTCCAGACCGCCGCCTACGAAATGATCTGGTCTGACGGCATTACCAGTGTGGGGAAATTGTCGGTGTTTTGAGTGTAGGCAGGAAACTGAGCCTATAGTGCCGCCAAAGCTGCCACCATGCACCAAAAACACAAAAGGCTTGCCGATTAAAAACCGGGCAAGCCTTTGTTTTTACTGGCGCGCGAGCCCGGATTCGAACCGGGGACCTACCGCTTAGGAGGCGGTTTCAGGTGTATTTCAACACACACCACAAACATCTTTTTTCCTTAAAAATCAAAAACCTAAAAATCCACAAAGCGTCATAAAACACCGTGTTCATTCAGGGTATCGCTCAGATTTCGGGTATTAAAACGTGTATCATTTTGAGGATATCTTCAGCCTCCTGAGAACCTAAATGGCCAAGGCACTGAATAACCAAGATCTGATCCGCAAGCTCAAACCAAACCCTTTAAAACCCTTCTATCGACGAGCCGTACACAGCCATGTCGGGTCAGGACTATACGTCAAAGTCACAGCTGCAGCTGGGCGCAAATACGTTGCCCGTTACATCATCAAAGGTAAGCCTGTCGACGTGACGATCGGTAACGCAATGTCCATGACGTTGCAGGAGGCCAAGGACAAACACCTGGAAGGTTACAATCTCGCAGCCGATGGGCTGGACCCACGCCTCTCCTGGCAAGCTCGGATCAAGTCAAACGAGCAGGCAACAACGATGCAGTCACTTTTTGACGAATGGCTGCAATTTTATGGCGCAACTCCCAGCCAACGATCAAAACGAATTCCGGCCCCCAAAACGGTCAGGGAGCATCAGGCTCGCTGGAACCGATACTGCAAAGCCGAGCTCGGACCGTTGCTGGTGCGCGACGTCAACCGACAGATACTCGTGCCATTTCTTAGAAAGCTAGCAACAACGGTCCCGGTTGAAGCTAGGCACCAACTAAATGTCCTGCGCGCAATGCTCAGCTATGCGGAAGACTGTCAGCTCATTGATGACAACGCTCTGCGCGGGGTTACATCAGGCAAAATTGGTGGCTCTGCTGGCGCCATAGGCAAGCGTTTTCTCACGGTTCCAGAAATAGTCCGCGTTTGGCAAACCCTGGAAACTCAGGAAGAAGCCGGCCTGCTCGGAAAGCATCTCAGCACAGCCATAAAGATTTTGATATTGACCGGCGCAAGACGCGATGAGGTTGCCGGCATGCGCTGGCAGGAACTCGACCTGCAATCAGGCACATGGGAAATTAATTCAGAAAGGACAAAAAACCGCCGTCCCCATACTGTTTACCTCGCACCCGAAACCATCCAGCTGCTACAAAACTTGGAAATGTTCGAGGGCAACGACTTCGTATTCAGCGGACAAGGCCGGGGAACTGCTATCCATCCCGATAGCATCAACACTGCCATCGCCCGACTTTTGGGATCAAGTACAAGCCGCACAACTCACCCTGCTCCGCTACAAGACTTCGAACCTTTCTCACCACACGACCTTAGAAGGTCAGCATCTACAGGGTGGAGCCAACGTTGCGGGGCAACACGTGATGTTATCGAGAGTATGCTCAACCACTCGAAACCACGATTAGAGGAAACCTACAACAAAAACCGGCATCAGGAGGAGCAGAAACTTATCTGGCATGAGTGGGCCTATGTAGTTACTACAGCACTGCTTGGATCCAATAGTGAATCCCCTGAATCAATCGCGCCCCGCGCTGCAGAATTAGCGGGTCAAAAAATGACGCCTTATTCGGCTGCACATTCCATCGTAATGGCCACGTTGGTTAACGCGTTATCCGCTTGGCTAAAAGAGCAAAACATAAGTAAAGCGGAAGCAGCTCGAGTGCTAGGCATTAGTGCCCAGCGCTTAGGGCAGATAGAGAAAGGTCTATCGAAAAGTTTCACGTTCGAATCTCTTTCAAACATGCTCGCCAGGGTAGGAAAGGAAGTAATAGTCAGCATTAGAGACATATAATTATATTGTAGATTTTCAGATCAGTCCTGAGATACATAACAATCTAGGCGCCCTACGAATCATCGGCCTAAGAAATGACTTTACTTCGTTAAAAGGGCACTACGCTCACTACATCCACACCGGCATATTTGCTCCACCAGTTATAGAAAGTGCTGCCGGGCATGCTGAGATCACGCCAGCCACTTGTTACTTTATAGCGCTAATAATCTAATTTTCAGTGTATAGCACCTTCTTCGTGTCGAAATCTCCATCGCGCAAGATTAATGACAGACAGGGCGCCCGCCGGGAAGTATCCGTGCTCAGGCTTTCCGCCTAAGCTTATACAGCCTGATGGTCTCGCACCTTCCCAGCCCCCGCATCTGCCAAGGCTCAAGCGGCAGGTGGCAGATATGACGTTCATCTTCGGCAACCGCATCGAAAGCCCTGTCAATTTGACAGCAGCCAATACCTATTTGTCCCTAATTAGGGACAAATACCCCCACACGCCATACAGGCAGCGCTCCCTATCCTAGGGGTGATTTGTCCATATATATGGACAAATGGGGTTATTCCCGTCTACTCGATGGAGCTCGGGTCACATAACGAGTCGGCCACCAACCGACTGATTCGCCAGCGGCCTTTTGTATCGAGTCATACCCCATTTGTCCCTAATTAGGGACAAATACCCCTGCAGCAAACAGCAATCGATGCCGCCTGGCTCAGAGGTGATTTTCCATATTTAGGGACAAATAGGGGGGGTATTTGTCCCTAGGTGATAAACTGCCAATTTCGCGGAGACTTTACATAGGGACAAATACCCCCCTATTTTTCCATAGATAGAGAATGGCAAAATGGGTCCATACCTGAAGGCTTACGCGAATAGCCCCGCTGCAAAATACCTACTGAAAAATGGTGGCATCGCGCCCGCCCCAAACTCGCGCCAGATTCAATTTTTCCTGAGAAAACGCTCAAGGGTGCCAGAGGGCAGAAAAAATCACTCCACGGGCCTAATTTCGCTATTTTAGATAGCACCGTACCCCTGGCTCGCAGACAAATATTCCATGTTTTTCTTCGAGAGGCTGAAAACTAGCTGCCAGCCACTTACTTGGAAAAATTCACAGACCATGCAAATCGGTCGAATTTACGTGCTGATGTAACCACCGACAAAAAACCGAACCCTATGATTGGCTGAGAGCAGGCTCCCAAGCAGCCCCGCAGAAAAGGGGGCGGCAGGGCATGCGGCGCTCGCACGTCGCTCGCTGGGCGTGCTGGGTGTTGTACTCGCCTTGGGCGCCGCGGTTACGACGGATCTCGCGACAGATCGTCGAGGGGCTGCGGTTAAGCATTCGGGCAATGGCCCGCTGGCTCATGCCGCGCAGCAGACCGACCTGGATGTTGGAGCGTTCTTCGAGACTGAGTTCGTGGTAGGACATGGCGACACTGTACCGGAAAGGTCAGGTGTTGCACTCAGTTTTGCGGCCGCCAACTGATAAGCGCTTTTTAATAAAGCGCTATAAATGGGAAAACTTTTTCTTTTTTCAACCACAGGCAACCAGCGCAGTAAAACTCTAGAGAAACAAGCGCCCGCCACCCCAGAACTCACTGACGATTAACAACCCTAACGCGTGCCATCAAGCAGCACCTCGATAAAGAAAGATAAAAAACCAACACCCCTTCAAACTAGCATATGAATTGCATCTACATGCGAAACAGAATGCACCGCAAGAAACCTATACTTTCCAAACCACCCGAACGCAAAATTTAAACCCAACATCACTTGCTCCGCCACCGCATCACAAAGCAACTCACATCTCGCTCAACCCGCCATATTTCCCTGCCGTTAAAATCGCCCGCCGAGCCATAGCCAAATTAATATGAAACGCATTTTCTCTCAGGAGAGCAAGAGCCAAAAAAGGCAAGACCAACAAAACGAATTTAAAAAAACCCTCTCAACCCTGAGCCCAAAATATTAAAAACTCGCGCACTAGCGACGCCTTCTAAAAAGGAGAAACCCAAGGTATTCGAGAGCAAACTTTCCCAAATCGTCACTCCCTACCCGAGACATCACACTTTAACTAATATTACGCAACCGCCATCAGCTGGGGCCAAGCAAGTCTCCGGCACTAGTTACAGCATCTCGTCACACATCAGGAATGTAAGCGTATGCTCCACGTGTTTTAATCAGCCTTTTCTGGCCTTCAACACACTTCGCCTCACGTTTATCATTTGGGGCATAAGCTCTGATGGACTTGCCCCCCCCCTAAGTGCAAGCTAGGAAGGCAAGATTCTTTGTGAATCAGCGTGCGTGAAAAACTCTCAGTGTACTTTTCAGTTTACGAACCCAATCGGCCTCTTCACGCCGTCTCGCTTCAATCCGACCTCTTCCACCAGCGCGTCGGCAAAGCCAAGGCCATCGCTGAATGGCTTAAAACGGGCGCGCCGGGCCACGGCAGCAAAGTCGCCCGGGGCCAGATTGTTCAACCCGACAACCTTATTCAGTCCTAACTGATGCGGGTCCTTCAGTTTCAATTCAAGGATATGCGACTGGAACAACTCAACGATCTGCTCAGCACGCAACGCCTTGAAGTTAACCTTGAGATCGAAACGCCGCAGTGCTGCCTCGTCCAGGTCATTCATCAGGTTGGTCGAAGCGATGAACAGGCCGTCGAAGGCTTCCATCTGCGTAAGCATTTCATTGACGCCGGTAACTTCCCAGGTGTGCTTAGCCTTGCTGCGATCCTGCAGAAAGCTGTCGACCTCGTCGAGCACCAGCACTGCACCGGTCTCTTGAGCCTGGCTGAAGGCCGCGGCTAAATTCTGCTCCGTTTGACCAACCAAAGGACCGATCAGGTCTGAGCAGCGCTTGACCAGCACCGGCTTGGAGAGGCTGTCAGCCAGCCAATGGGCGAAAGCTGTTTTGCCGGTGCCAGGCCGGCCGTAGAAACACAGGCGCGCCTGCGGGCAGCGCCTAAGCCCGGCAAGCAGGTCATCAAGGGCAATATCGGTATTAACCAGGGCAGGTGAATATAGCCCCGGTAGACGGGAGGATTTATCGCCGCTCCGCTCCAGGGGAGCATGGCCTTGAGCCTTGAGCGTGGCATCCAGAATGCGCTCAAGCACTTGGTTTTGCCGTCGCCCCGCACGCGGCTGACTCATGCGCGCCACTTCATAGGCCCGCTTGAACACTGCTGGTGACAGCGCATCGTGACTAGTCAGCTTGCCCAGCATGTCCTGCCCCAATCGCCCGGCGCCTAAATTGAGCAGAATCTGTTCGCGAGACTGCCGAGCCGGGTTGGTCGCCTCGATGATCAGGTCGAAACGACGGATATAGGCCGAGTCCAACTCACGGATGTCGTTGCTCAGCCAGAAACAGGGTTGATTGTTCTCCTCCAGAACGCGGTTGACCCAGCTCTTGTACAGTCGCCGGGAGCTGTTGCCGTGCTCATGAAAGATATCCTCAATCTCATCAAGCAGCACCAGCGCCTGACTACCGCGTAGCACGTGCATTGCCGAGCGTAGAGCGCATAGACGCTGATGCCCAGGAATTGGATCGCCATCGCGATCACTGACCGCGATCTCGTAGAGTTCGCTTCCCAGCTCGCTGGCAAGCAGGCGGCATAGCTCGGTCTTTCCTGTACCCGGTGGACCGTAGATCAACACGTTTACGCCAACCCTGCTCTGCGCCTGACTCTTGCGTAAAAAACGGAGCGCAATGTCAATTTCCTGCTCAAGATGGGGGTAACTGGCGGCGCTCAGTAGGCCAGGCTCGCTGATCCGAAACGAATGCCGAAACAAGTCTTCGGTAGCGCCGCGGTGATGACAGAGTTGATCAAGCAGGTCGGGGCTACTGAAGGACAGGCGGTCACAGAGGTGGAAGTCGCCGACCGCGTAGTCGACCTCCAATAAGCCGCTGGCAAACAGCGGCGCCCCCTTGCCCATAGCTATTTGAATATCTCCAGGCGGCAGTTGCAGCAGCAGCGCAAGGGTGTGCACCAAGCGGCGATTATCAAAGCCGCCAAAAAGGGTAATACAGCGGTGCAGCAAGGAATCGCTGTGCATCAGTGCGCACAACCCAAGCACCTGACAAGCAGCACTGTTAAGCCCTAGCATCCGCGCCAGCGCCTGGAGGTTTATGCCGAGGGGCTCGGGATAAGCAAGCTTGTGCCCAGCTTCGGCAAAACAGCGAGCATTGCGGCGCAACTGCTGTTGCAAGTGCTGGCGGTCATAGGTGTCTACTTCGACAAATTCTCCCAGTCCAAGGCTGCGAGCTACCTCAACGTCAGCAATGCCACGATGCTGCAGCAACTGGCGGTGCCCCTGCATATAGATCATCAGACGAAATGCAAAATGCATCGACAGCGTCGAGACATCGGGTTGAGGTGTCATGGGCAGTTCGAGGTCAAGCGGAAGAAACTGGGAAAAAGCTTTCATAGCATTTACCGCATTAGCTCCTGGTAGCGACAAAAGCCATCATGACACCAGAGCGCGACAACTGATGTCGCATAGCGTTGGTCGCTTATAGCGCCACTGCTGAGCAGAGGCTCCGATGCCTAAACATAGGCATACAACACCTTGAGCGGCCTGCAGCAGCAAACCATCAGCGAATGGACGCACAAAGCGCTGGAGTATCCTAGTATCAGTAACGATAGGCGCCTGACATGCAAGAGCCGTAATACGCAACGGAAACCAGCTCACCGAAGGTCGATATAATCCGTGACCGATTCCAACCGCCCTGTTCGTCCTCCGACAGCACTAGAGCTCTGGCGCCCTCCAGGCTCATTGGCCCAGCTCAACGCGCAACCGCCGCCATCATTCCGTCATGTCCACACCTGCAGAATCGAAGGCCGATCTAGAGGGAATATCGGTATTGTAAAAATTTACCCGAACGCGACTTGCTCACTGACTGTGTAATTCGCGCCAGAGAATTCCAGGCCCGCTGAGGACGTTAAGTAGAGGCAATGTTTAGGCTACTTCCCCTAGGTCACCGGCACAGGCAGCCAGATCAAGAGCCAGGCTCCCTGCGGCGTGGCGGCAAACAGGGATCCGTAGCGGCGGGCTCATTTCCGCCCGCAATTTCCCAACGAAGTAACAGCGATGGCTCCAGCGATTTCTGGCTCGCACACGTTATGCTAACGTTCGTCAGTCGCCGATGATCGTAGCTATGACCATGACAACAACCAGCACGGATACAGAAGCATTTTGGGATATCGTGCTTGGACATCAGCAGCTCAGCGAACGGGAGCGGATCCAGCGAATCGAGCGCGGGATCGACGCTACCCTCGTGGGCGCGATCAGTCGGTCACTTCAACTGACCAAGCAGGAAACTGCTGATATGGCGAACACGCGTCCGGCGACACTAGCTCGTTTAGAGCGCGACGGCGGGCGACTTAATAGCGGCGGCTCTGAGCGAATTGATCGACTCTTAGTGGTTGCCCAACACGCGTTTGAGGTGCTTGAGACCCGAGACGCGGCCATCAAATGGCTTTCATCAAGCAACCTCTCTCTGGGCGGCGAGTCTCCGACATCGCATTGCCGCACTGAACTAGGTGGTCGCCAGGTTCGGCGCCTGCTAAATGCAATAGAGTGGGGAGCTCAGGCGTAACTACTTAGTTCCGACAATAAAAATCGCCATCCATAGAAAATGGTCGGCTTTGCTGACTACCATTGAAAATTATCAACCAATTAAAAAACTTGAAACTCTAATACCGCCCAGATAGTCTCTAGACCATGAGCTTTCAGGCTCATTCTAGTAGCTGGCTAGACCAGAAAACAGCAATTAAATTATTAGTAACCGAATAGAGTTGAAACGTGCAGCCCCCAACCGCTCGCGCGTTTAATCATTACGACCGGCAAAACTGCTGAGACCAACGCCGCAAAAAATATCGGCTCCTCAAATTGGGACCTGGCACCAGGCCACCCAGAACATAGCCGCACTCGCCACCACACCGATTGCGTGCCCCCAGGGGTGCGCTCGAATACCTGCGAGGACGCCGGACAGCTGGCTGGAAAAAACTGCAACCAACAACCAGCAGACAGACAAAACCAGCGAAAAAACTGCAATTGACTGCACCACTAAAAATACAGATTGGTCCGGTTCCAGCTGTGCATCCAACCACAACACGAACAGTAATGCAGCTGCAAACGCAACCTGCATGAACGCATAGAAAAAACTACTAAATGAGCTGCGCAGATCATTAGGCATGAGGCTCAACACTCCGTTGAAAAATCAGCGTCAAAACTACCATTACCTCCGAAAACTCAAAATATTCCCGTATCCTATTTATACGACTGGAGTTTCATATGCGTACAACCTATTACACACTGCAACAGGTCATCGCCCGGACGTCACTGTCATCCAGCACCATATACCGGTGGGAAAAACTCGGCATTTTTCCGCAGCGTACAAAACTGGGGCCTCGACGTGTTGCCTGGCGCAGCGATCAGATTGAGGACTGGATGGCGCCGTCCGTAGCTTAAGCTCTGAGCCCCTACCCCAGTGCCATCATGGGATAGGGGCACTTCAGTCTTTGGGAGACAAGGTGGGCGCGTATACGACGTCAACAGCAGCTTTCCGCAATTCGTAATGCAGTCTCCCGTGCTGAAAACGCTATAGGCCACACAACACAACCAGAGCTCGCGAATAATTTGCGCCGTCTCCCCCGCACTTCCCTACAGGCTCCCGAAATATGCCAACGCCAGCAATCGCCGACTCTATTCTCCCAGATCTACTTCACGCCCCACCGACTGCATTAAGCTCCACGCGTGAAGGTCTGCCGGCTCCGGCACGCTAACATCGCACTGCGCGATCAAGTCAGCCAATTTGTAGTGCGGCGTCGCACTAACCGGTTTCAGTGTTATCGCTTCAGGCGTAACAACAAGTCTTAGCACATTACCAACGGCTAGACTCGGCTGCTCAAGCACAGCGGACGGCAGGAAGATCGCCGCCCCTCTGCCCCACTTCTGAATTTTGACGTCCATACACACCTCTCATCATATCGAACATTGCAGATACTCGCCCGCAACGCCCAATAACAGCCATATGGACCGAAATGTAGCAACCGCCAAGCCGCCAAGCCGCCAAGCCGCCAAGGATTGGCTTCCGGCAGTTAAAACGGAAGAAGCGTACATAGATGCGGTGAAGCCTCCCGCCACGTGACAGTCATCATGGAAGGCTGGAAGGACCTCGGGTCTGTATCCATATTCTGATTCCGATACCAGCAGCTCCGGTGTGCCACACCAAGCATCTGGCGTAGTGCAACCCTGACTCCACACAAAACCCTCATTCACGATAGCGTCCTAGAAAGGCATTGGCGCTGCCCCCGCAAAAATGCCGACTACAATAACGAGTGACCACGATTTCTCAATGGGGGGGGAGCCCTACTATGCCTAGCGGAAAACGCGCCTGGACACCATCGGAACGTTCCACTCTGGCAGACGCATATGCACAAGGGGTCTGCGCACGCGATATCGCTACCCGCCTGAACCGCAGTTGGTCCTCGGTCAGAGGGCAGGCGCACCAGATGCAACTCAGACACGCCAACTACCTGATCGACGCCTATACCGACGCTGAAGACCAATATCTCCGAGCGCACGCTACAGCAATGACTCGCGCTGAGATAGCGGCGCATCTAGGGCGTAGCGAGGGGTCAGTCACCCAGCGGGGGCAACGGTTGGGCATCAGCTTTGTAAATTCTAGAAAGAACGCCTGTTACGACAAAAACCATAGTTTTTTTCAGACCCCCAACGCCGACAACTCCTATCTGGCCGGGCTGCTCGCTGCCGACGGCTGTATTCGCCTAGAAAGCGGCGGAAAAAAAATAAATCAGGTTAGCATTTCCCTAAAATACGAGGACCGTTATCTGCTGGAGTGGGTCCGCATGGCCACGGGCTACACCGGACCAATCCGCATCTACAAATCTGGGAGCGGCCACCTTCAGGCAGAGCTGCGCATCTCCGGCGTACCTCAGTGGATACAAGACCTCGAGCGGAACTGGAACGTCACTCCTAACAAAACCACTACTCTGAAACCTCCAGGTGCCAACCTGAACAATGCTGAAACATTAGCATTTCTAGTCGGCTTCATAGAGGGGGATGGGCACATAGGAGACGCGAACCGCACACTGGAAGTCAGCATCGTCACAGCGTCCAAGGAGATCGCAGATTGGCTAGTTATAGAGTTTGCTAGTATCAGCGGCGGCTCTCCCTCTCGTTACCTCCACGTCCGGGGCGTAGCCCACTATATAAGCCTGTATGGCTACAACGCCCGCCGCCTGTGCGAGCAGCTGCTGAGCCTGGGGGTGCATAAACTCACCCGAAAATGGACTGTGGCGGAGGCCGAGATCGACAGAATGCGACACCGTGATCTCCTCAAGAAGCCAAGTGCACGCAAAAATCGTTAGCGGATATATCAAGCCTGTCTCCCTGACTGTAGTTGTCCGCAGCATATAGAACGTGTCGCCGCCCCTCAATTCGCGCTCTGCAAGAAAGTCAGCTAAAGCCAGCCCGGAATCGAATCCGCCGCCCCGTTCAACACCCGCTGGAGATGGGGTCCGCCCCTATGCACGCGGCAAAACACTATAGATCACACTGAGTATGTGAGCCCGCGTCTGGCTCATTTCATCCCAACACCCGCCGCGGTCGCGGCCACTATAAAGCCAACACCGGAGAACATCGCGATGGCCGGCATACAAGTTCGCTGCCAATCGAGCACCAGAAACACCAAGCACACTGGGAAAAACAGCACACAACCAATACCCCATAGAATGCTTTGAGCAAAGGCCAACACATAGAACCAAATAAAACCAATCACGAACAGCGTGATGCCGATATAGAACAAATACTCCATAAATCCCCTATAAATCCTTTTCAAACCGTAAAATTACCAGAACAACAGGCGCATCACTCGATTTCATCTAGGTGCTCAGTCGCCCAATAGCGCAGGGCTAGCGAGGTCGAAGGGTGAGATGATAGAGCACGGATAAATCGGTGCACCTTCTCAATGGTTTTGGCAGGTTTGGCACGCGCCAATACGTCCGCAGGCGTTGTAAAGTAGGGACAACTCTCAATCCGTGTTTGGATCTTATTGCCGGCAGCAGTCCAGATGATGCTAGCCGCGTACGCCGGGCTCCAGATGCTTCTGCGAGTTTCTGGCTCGATAGTATCGGCGAAGATATTCTCCACGTAGCGCGAAGCCATACGGATTTTGTTACCGCCGGTAATGCTGCTTTTGAGCAACTCCGCCTCTACCAACACAGGCGGGCGCTCATGCGTATCCGGTACCGGGGCGCCCACTGCTCCCTTGGCTTGTAACACGGCCCTGGCTCAAACTGCGGCTCTGCAGCAAGAGGGGCGCTCTCAGCGCTGACTTTGCGTCAGGCGCCGAACCTCGGCCAGAATGGCGGGCTTTGTCCCCATAAACATTAGCTTCGCGCCAAAATTATTCTGTCCCAGCGGCTTTTAGCCCCGCCATCTCACGAGCCCGTATACCCAGATCCTGCCAATTTTCCGGATGGCAACTGAACAACAAAATTTGATGCCGTTGAGCAGCATCAAATAGAACGCGCTTCATCTGAGCTAATCGCTGCGTATCGCTATGCACCAATGCGTCGTCAAGAATGATCAGCGTGGGTTTCCCCGCTTCCTGCAACATGTCGGCGTAGGCCAAACGGCTGATTAACCCCATTTGCTCCCTTGCCCCAAAGCTCAGGGCCCCCAACGCTTCATGAAATGCTTCGCCGCGGGAGCCACGTGCTAGCTGAACAGGTTTCAGGTGTTCATCGACAACCAGCGAGGCCTGTGGAAACAGTAGCTGCAGGTAGTGATTCAGGTGTTTCTGCAGCGGTGCCTGCAAGCGCTGAGTTAACTCTTGGCGCTTTTCCTGAAGCAAGCGTTGCAGCAATGAAAGCGCATCCGCTCTGCGCTCGAGTTCATCCAGTCGCCCCCGAGCGGCTTGCAGCGTGGTTTGGACTTCGGCGCTCTGCTCTTCAAGCCCCTCAGCCCCCATCACTTCAAGACGCACCCTGAGATCCTGAATTTCCCTATCGCGCTGACGGCTGGCGTGTTCCGCGGCGTCTGCACTCGACTCCAGCCGCTTGATATCCTGCTCCAAAATATCCGGACGGGCTGCGTGAATTTCCTGGCTACGCTGTTCCAGCGACTGCTCCAGACGCCGCTGCTCAAGTTTCAACATACCCAATTGCTGAAGCAGTTGTTCTTCTCGAGCCCTGGTTGCGGGGTCATCCACCTCGCGTTGTAGACGCTCACACTCGCCGCTGAGGTGTTGTACCTGCTGCGCAAGTAGTGCAACCTCACGGCGCTGATCGACCAAGGCTGACTCGAGACTGCTCAACCGTTCTGTCGCAACGCTCAGCTGCTCCTGCGCCAAGTCGACAGTGGTGACGCTGTCACTTGCAGAGGGCATCTGGTCAAGCTGGTTTTGCGCGTGCTCTGCACGCTCCCGCAGGGATTGCACTGTTTGCGCCAATGCGTCGATGCCATCGGGTGCCAGCTGTGCAATAGCCTTCTGCAGACTACCGATTTCGCCCTCTAGCCTCTGCGCCAGCACCGCGTTGCCTTCAGCCTGCTGAAGATCGGCGGCTCCGAGCCGGTCCAGCAGGGCAAGGCGCTCCTGCTCGTATTGCCGCTGACGCTCAGCAGTAACCGCGAGGTTGGTGCCGCCCGGGTAAATTTCCAGCCGACCAACGCCTTCAATTTCCAATATGCCCGGAACAGACAAAAGCTGCTCCGACGCGCCCTCGATAGCTACGCCGTTAAGTTTCGCAACCTGTCCATCATGGAATTGATAGCGCAGCCTGGTAGCCGCTGTTTGCTGCAGAATCTGTAATCGATCCAGTTCTTGCGCTACCACCTTTAACTGCTTCAGCGCGGCCGGCTCAACAACCAGGGCTGCCAGCTGCGCGCGTTGCTGCGCCAAGCTCGCGGCCTCGGACTTCGCCTGCTCCAGCTTTTGCTCGGCATCATGCAAGGCGCTCTTGAGCAGCTGCAGGGCAGATTGCCGTTCACACCGCTGTTCTTGCAGTCGGGCCAGTCTAAGCTGCTCCCCCGCCGCCTGGCTTTGACTTTGCGCTTGTTGCAAACGCTGCAACAGAGAAGGCTCAAGGGCCTGTTTGTCTGCCAGCGAGTGAGTGGCACCACTCAACTCACGCTGGCGCTCGGCAAGCAGCGCCTGGCGCTGCGAACCCTGCTGCAGGCTTTCACTATATAGTCGCTGGCTCTCTTGATTCTGCTGCAACTCACGGTGTTCTCGAGCCTGTTCGCTCTGCATCGCCTTGATTGCCTCAAGCTGCTGCATTGCCGCCTTGGCATCGGCCCTGAAGGCCAACCAAGGTTTACTGTCATCCTGCTTTTGAGCAATCAGGAGGTCCCCTAGACGATCAACCTGCAAGCGGTAGCTATCAACTTTGTCTAGTAGCTCAGCATGATGGCTTTCCAGCTCCGCAACATGCTTGATCGCCTTGGCTAGCTCACCGGTTGGCTTGTCGGTGGACGCGGTCCTGAGCTTGCTACGCTCCTCCCGCACTCGCTCAAAAACGGCATCGCCGACGGAGCTGGTAAGCTCGCTTACGTTGCCGCCAAGAGCCGCCTGCAAATGCGCCTCGGCACTGTCTACCGCGTCGTTGATCTCCTGCCCCTGCCCCTGCTCTACCCACAAGAGGCCTGGAATTCCCCAATGCTTAGGCTTGCTGGCACCGCTGCCTGCGAATTCGTAGCCCAACAGAGTACTGAGCTGGTCTTCTGCTTCCTCACCACTGCAAGATCGACCTCCGATCTGCAGGTCGCATCGCTTTTGCCGCAGAAAGCGTTTGTTGAGTTTCCAATACTCGCCCTGCCACTCAAATTCGATCGCCACTTCAGGCGCTGCCGAGGAGTCCCCCCAGGGTCTCAGATCCTCAACACTGCTGGACTTATATCGTTCGAAAAACGCGGCTCGAATTGCGCGTACCAAGGTGCTTTTGCCAGACTCATTAGGGCCGACGAACAGGTTGATGCCCGGTCCGAGGTCACGGATTTCAAGCGGCTGGCGAAACTGCCGCAACTGCTCAACACGTATGGATTGAACCTTCATGCCTGCACCTCCGCGTCCTTGCTCAGCAAGCTGGTCAGCAGCACGAGGGCATCCTTGGCGACTGGGGAATCACCCTCGCGGTCGCGTAGCTCGGCAATAACGTCGCCCAGGTAACCGTCTGCGCTCAACGCGGCTATATCTTCGTCTGTGGGCTCAAGACGCAAGTCTTTAACATCACAGTCGACGCTACGACAGCGAGCCTGCGCAACCGCGAGCGCACGCTGCAAACGAGCCTGACCGGCGAGATCGGTTTGCCCTGAAACTTTCAGACTGAGCACTGAATTGGGCTCCAGCTCTTGAAGCCGTTCGATCAGCACATCCAAGTCGCTGGCAACTTCGAGCTGAGCACTCCATTGGAGCCAGATAAACTGCCCTACATGCCTTGTAGACAGCACCGGAGGCTCGCCCAAGGCCGGCAAGTCAACCAACACAACCTGACCAGCCCCATTGTCCTTGAAGCGATCAGGCTCCGGAGTGCCACTGTAAACCGTGCGCTGGTCGACCTGCTTGAATCCATGCCAGTCGCCCAGAGCCAAATAATCAAGATGCGCGGTTGCCGCGCGGTCAGCAGCAATCGGGTTGTGGGAATCGACATCCTCATGCAGCAAGCCCTGCACGCTGCCATGGGCCAACCCGACTCGTAGAAGCCCTGCTGGGGTCTGCGCGCTGTCAAACCAGGCAGTCAGGTCATCGTATGTCTGACGCTGGGTCAATGGCGCGCCCAAAACAGCAATGCCTTGTTCTTCCAGCACCAGCACACCCGGCTCTTTGATTACATGAACATTGGCTGGGATGGCACCGATGCGCTCGGCACGATCCCAGACGCTTTCAGCCAAAGCTGCATCATGATTTCCGGGCAACATAATCCAAGGGCCGGCAAAGACGGATGTAGCATTGAACAAACGCCGAATGGTCAGTTCGCTGACGCCCTGCGCATCAAATACATCCCCAGCCACAAGCACCGCATCAACATTCTCAGCCGCCGCCAGTGCTGCAATTTTTTCAACCGTGGAGGTCCGCGCTGCCGCCAATACCACAGCGTCTTCCACCTCGAATCTGCTGTACTGCCGACCGATCTGCCAATCAGCGGTGTGTAATATCCTCGACATGGGCCGCTTCTTCTCCTTGCTGCGGGTGGCGCCAGCCGAGCGAAACCCCGCTGGCTATCTGGCCAAGCATGAACCCTATGCAACAACCGTCTGGACGTCCAGATTGGCTATTCGTACAGGTAAAGTTTTGGGGCAGGAGTTGCCGCTTGCCGCACGGAGCCCTGCCAAAGCAGGGCTCTACCGCGCCCGCTTCAAGCTGCGCCCATACATCATCAGATATTTATCCAAATCCGACTCTGTGACGTCTAGGCGTTCGGCGAGCTGCACAACAAAGGACTTCAGACGCTCAATATCGCTCCAATTTGAAGGAACTCTCTTGGCCTTCTGAACACGACACAAGTGATTCATGGCGCGGAAGTTGTGCTGATCGATAATCGGAACCTGTTCTGGATGGGTCAGGTGAGTCAGGTACGCACACGTAATGTAACGTTTCTTCTCCAGCGCTCCCCACCACCACTTAAAACAACTCTCTGCCGTACGCTCGCAGTCGAGTGAACTCGCCCAATCGCAATAACGTGGCCACAGTTGGCCGGCGACTGCTGTCAATGCTTGCTGCTTGGCAGGGAAGTTGTCCTTACCCCAGTGGCCCCACTTCCACATTAAGGCTGCACGCATTTCGACATCGGCGTTTAACGCTGAGAAGGTTTTCTTGAACCGCTCGTAGTCTGCCGCGGGGTATTTGTCATAGCTATAGAGCGAAAGGTACTCGCCATAGCCACCATTCACCTCATCTAACACCTGTCCCCAATCGCTAATGCCTATAGCCTTGCTCATGCCACCTTTCCTTGTTGAATTATCTGTAGAGCACCAACTCTCTGGTACCTATGCCTGAACTAGGGATGGTCTGAAGTAGCCATGTATTTCCCCGGCATACCACCTAGCGCAACTTTTAAACTCGCCAAATGATCAAAAAACAATCAATTCGACGAGTATTTCTTACGTTTTCGCCACCCGGACCCCACTCCGGTGGCCATTTCCCGCATTACAGGCGCACCTCTCCTGCATTCGTCAGTAAATGTCGGCGCGCCATCCACAGGTTCGACAGAGCGAACAGCGTCATCAGTTGCGCCGTGTTCTTCGCCAGACCACGGAAGCGCACCTTCACATAACCGAACTGGCGCTTGATCACCCGGAACGGATGCTCGACCTTGGCTCGTACCTGAGCCTTGGCCTTCTCAATCTTGCGCTTGGCTTTGTACAGCACGCTGCGCTTATCGAGTTTTTTGTAGGTGCTGCGGCGTGCCGCCACCTGCCAGATAACTTCACGTCCTTCATGCTCGGGCCGCTTTTCGACACCGGTGTAGCCTGCATCGGCGCAGACCACGTTTTCGTCGCCATGCAGCAATTTGTCCACCTGGGTGACATCCGCCACATTGGCCGCCGTGCCCACTACGCTGTGCACCAGACCCGATTCGTCATCGGCGCCGATGTGGGCCTTCATGCCAAAATAATACTGGTTTCCCTTCTTGGTCTGGTGCATTTCCGGGTCGCGCTTGCCGTCCTTGTTCTTGGTCGAACTGGGCGCATTGATCAGCGTTGCATCGACGATGGTGCCCTGGCGCAGCGACAGGCCGCGGTCGCCCAGATAGCCATTGATGACAGCGAGGATGCCGGCCGCCAGCTCGTGTTTCTCCAGCAAGCGGCGGAAGTTGAGAATGGTGGTTTCGTCGGGGATGCGCTCCAGGTTCAGCCCGGCAAACTGGCGCAGGATCGTGGTCTCGTACAGCGCCTCTTCCATCGCTGGATCGCTGTAACCGAACCAGTTTTGCATCAGGTGCACGCGCAGCATCGCCATCAGCGGATAGGCCGGACGACCGCCTTCACCCTTCGGATAATGTGGCTCGATCAAAGCAATCAAGCCCTTCCACGGCACCACCCGATCCATCTCGATCAGGAACAACTCTTTGCGGGTTTGTTTGCGCTTACCGGCGTACTCGGCGTCGGCGAAGGTCATCTGCTTCATCGGGAAACTCGGTGGGTGGAATCCGGGTATTTTGCCAAAATCTGGAAGTCTTCTTCAGAGTTTCCCTAGCATTAAGCTGGGCGCGACAACAGACGTCTAGTTGGGCGGCACCTGAAGGTTTCGACCAGCCACATAACGGCCTAGGTCAATCGACGGGCAAGAATAGAATGTCTCCTATAGTCCGCTAGTGTGCGCTCTCTTGCTTGGATGGCATTACGTTCTGGCCCAACGTTACTGTAGCGAATCCGCAGCAGTATCAATCAAAGCCTCCTGTATCCCGCGTGAAGAAAGACGCTACGTTGCGCCCGTTCTTCCACGGCTTCGCTTGCCGCCCCGCTACGGCAGATTCGAAGTATTCATCGAAATGTCATCCTTTAGAAGCAGTGCGGTAACAAGGAATTTCTACCCTTTGCATCGCGAACCGCAATTGTGCGGCCAGCAATATTGCGAAAGGTGATCAAATGAAGCCCCATCCGATACAGGACGCCGTGCTGCGGGTCGACCGGTTGAGCGTCGTCTATCCAGGCGGCGTGACAGCCCTACGCGATACCTCGATTGCATTTCGGCGTGGTGAGTTCACCGTGCTGCTTGGTCTCTCGGGCGCAGGCAAGTCGACCTTGCTCCGTAGTCTCAATCGACTCGTCACGCCCACTGGCGGCAGTGTCACCAGCGAACTCGGTGAACTCGGCAGCGGCTCGGCCTTGCGTCAGCATCGTCGGCGTACCGCCATGATCTTTCAGCACCACCAGCTAATCGAACGTCAAAGCGCACTGGCTAATGTGCTTACCGGTCGGCTGGCCTTTCACAACACGCTCCGCTCGCTGTTTCCTCTGCCGCGTGCCGATCAAGAGATTGCGCTCAGTTGCCTCGCTCGGGTCGGTCTGGCAGACAAGGCGCTAAGCCGGGTGGACAAACTGTCCGGTGGCCAGCAGCAGCGGGTAGGCATCGCGCGTGCGCTAGCGCAACAGCCGGCGATCATTCTGGCCGATGAGCCGGTAGCCAGTCTCGACCCGGCCACTTCGGTCCGTGTTCTCGGATTGCTGCGCGACATCTGCAAGGAAGACGGCATCACCGCCATCGTTTCGCTGCATCAACTCGAATATGCCCGCCGCTTCGCCGATCGCGTCGTCGGGCTGGCCGATTCTCAGATCGTTTTCGATGCCGCGCCCTCGGAACTCACCGATGCGCAGCTTGAGCGCATCTATGCAGGCCGCTCTACGACTCAGCCAGCGAATGCTCCGGCTGAACCACCTGTCATGCTCGAACCTTCACTGGAGATGTCCCGATGAAACGCTTATCCGCGCTCTTATTGACTTGCTTGCTGTCCGCTGTTTCAAGTTTGTCCGCCCTAGCGGCCGATGCCGATCCGGATGTGCTAAAGGTTGCCCTGCTGCCGGACGAAAACGCCTCCGAGCTGATCAAGCGTAACCAGCCGCTGAAGGATTATCTGGAAGAGCATCTGGACAAGAAGGTGCAGCTGATCGTAACCACCGACTATTCCTCGATGATTGAGGCGATGCGCTTTGGCCGTATCGACCTGGCGTATTTCGGTCCGCTGTCCTACGTCATGGCCAAAAGCAAAAGCGACATCGAGCCCTTCGCTGCCATGGTCATCGACGGCAAGCCGACCTATCGCTCGGTGATTATCGCCAATGTGGCGTCAGGCGTGAATGAGTATGCCGACCTTAAGGGCAAGAAGATGGCCTATGGTGACCGGGCATCGACGTCCAGCCATTTGATTCCCAAAACCGTGCTTCTTGAGACGGCCGATTTGACGGGTGGGCAGGACTACGAACAACATTTTGTGGGCACGCATGACGCCGTTGCCGTCAACGTGGCGAACGGCAACGCCGATGCGGGTGGGCTGTCGGAGGTAATTTTCAATCACGCAGTCGAACGTGGCCTAATCGATCCGAGCAAGGTGAAAGTACTTGGTTACAGCGGCGAATACCCCCAGTACCCCTGGGCGATGCGCTCGAACCTGAGCCCCGAGCTGAAAACCAAGGTGCGGGATGTATTCGTCGGTATCGACGATCCCGAAGTGCTGCGCAACTTCAAGGCCGAGGCCTTCGCGCCAATCACCGACGCCGACTACGATGTGATCCGCAACATGGGATCGCTGCTCGGCCTCGACTTCGCCACGATGTGAGCACCGATATGTCTACTCATTACGACGTGCAGGCGCTGCCTGCAGAGCAACGCGAGCACATCCTTCGAGGCTTCGGCCTCGGTTGGTGGCGCCAGCTGGGGCAGGTGGCGATTGTATTCGGAGTGGTGCTGTTGGCCTGCTGGTACGTGGGGCTGCTCGATGCCACCACGCTGCTGAACGGGCTGCCCTCCATCGCGACCCTGGCAGGCGAGGCCATGCCGCCAGACTTTTCGGGCTATCGAAGCTGGATTCGCCCCTTGATCGACACCTTGGCGATGAGCATCGCCGGTACGGCCATCGCAGTGGTGTTCTCGCTGGTGGTGGCCTTCGTTGCAGCGCGCAATACGGCGCCGCACCCCCTTGTGTTCGGTGTTGCCCGGGTGCTGCTCAATGCCCTGCGGTCGGTGCCGGAGCTGATCATGGGCATCATCTTCGTTGCAGCCGTAGGGTTCGGCGCCTTGCCGGGCGTGCTTGCCCTGGGTCTGCATTCGGTCGGCATGGTCGGCAAGTTCTTCGCCGAGGCCATCGAGCACGTCGACGAAGCGCCGGTGGAAGCCGCTCGGGCGGCGGGGGCTACGCCGATGCAAGTGCTGCTGCACGCGGTTTTGCCACAGGTGACGCCGCAGTTCGCCGACGTGGCGATCTACCGCTGGGAATACAACTTTCGCGCCTCCACCGTGATGGGCATGGTTGGCGCCGGCGGTATCGGCTTCGAACTCATGGGCTCGCTGCGCATCATGCAGTACCAGGAGGTTGCAGCAATCCTGCTGGTCATCCTGGCCATGGTCACGCTAGTAGACGCCTTCAGTGGCGTGCTGCGCAAACGTTTCAAATAGGACAAACCATGCTGCCGAAACTCGTTATAACTCACCGAGTACACGATGAGATCCTGCAACTGCTGGCGCCACATTGCGAGCTGATGACCAACCAGACCGACAGCACGCTGCCGCGCGAGGAAATTCTGCGCCGCTGCCGCGATGCTCAGGCGATGATGGCGTTCATGCCCGATCGGGTCGATGCAGACTTTCTTCAAGCCTGCCCTGAGCTGCGTGTAGTCGGCTGCGCGCTCAAGGGCTTCGACAATTTCGATGTGGACGCCTGTACTGCCCGCGGGGTCTGGCTGACCTTCGTGCCTGATCTGTTGACGGTCCCGACTGCCGAGCTGGCGATCGGACTGGCGGTGGGGCTGGGGCGGCATCTGCGGGCAGCAGATGCGTTCGTCCGCTCTGGCGAGTTCCAGGGCTGGCAACCACAGTTCTACGGCACGGGGCTGGATAACGCTACGGTCGGCATCCTTGGCATGGGCGCCATCGGACTGGCCATGGCTGATCGCTTGCAGGGATGGGGCGCGACCCTGCAGTACCACGAGGCGAAGGCTCTGGATACACAAACCGAGCAACGGCTCGGCCTGCGCCGGGTGGCGTGCAGCGAACTCTTCGCCAGCTCGGACTTCATCCTGCTGGCGCTTCCCTTGAATGCCGATACCCAGCATCTGGTCAACGCCGAGCTGCTTGCCCTCGTACGGCCGGGCGCTCTGCTTGTAAACCCCTGTCGTGGTTCGGTAGTGGATGAAGCCGCCGTGCTCGCGGCGCTTGAGCGAGGCCAGCTCGGCGGGTATGCGGCGGATGTATTCGAAATGGAAGACTGGGCTCGCGCGGACCGGCCGCGGCTGATCGATCCTGCGCTGCTCGCGCATCCGAATACGCTGTTCACTCCGCACATAGGGTCGGCAGTGCGCGCGGTGCGCCTGGAGATTGAACGTTGTGCAGCGCAGAACATCATCCAGGTATTGGCAGGTGCGCGCCCAATCAACGCTGCGAACCGTCTGCCCAAGGCCGAGCCTGCCGCATGTTGAATCCGGTCTGGCTGAAGAGCCTGGTAGCGATCGTTCAAACAGGCAGTTTTCAGAGCGCGGCGAGGGCGTTGGGGCTGGCCCAGCCGACGGTGTCGCAGCACTTGCAGAAGCTTGAAGAGCAGGTCGGCGTAACGCTGGTGCAGCGCAGTCGTAGCGGCTGCCAGCCTACCACACGGGCGCTGGCCTTCATGCCGCATGCGACCGCCTTGCTCGACATGCACGCCCGGGCGCTAGAAGCCCTGCATGGCAATCGTGAGCGCGTCGGGGCCAGCTCCAACATCGGCACCTACCTTCTCCAGCCATTCGTGCGCAACTATCTGACGACCGCAAATGAGAGGGGCGAGGTGGATCTGCGCATCGCCGCCAACCCGGATGTGGCCGACCAGCTACTGGCGGGCCAGCTCGACGCCGCGATCATGGAATGGTGGCTACCTCACCCCGACTTCGAACACCGCCTCTGGCGGGTCGAGCCGCTGGTGCTTATCGTCAGCCCCGACCATGCGCTGGCTGAAGCAGGGTGCATAGAACGTGATCGTCTGGTGGACCTGCCGATGCTGGGAGGTGAACCGGGTAGCGGTACCGGACGGCTTCTGACCGAATACTTTGGCGAACTGGGCGTGCCTCGCAGCGGTATGCAGCTAGGCAGCACCGAGGCAGTCAAACAAGCAGTGAGGGCGGGACTCGGCGTGTCGTTGGTGATGGCTTCCGCAGTACAAGACGAAGTTCGCAGTGGCGCGCTGGTAGCTCTTCCCATCCCGGGGCTTGAAAAGCGTCTCCAACTGATCTGGCGCAAACCTCCCGGAAATCTGCACCCGCCGGGATTTGTGCGGCACTTATTGGAGGAGGCAGATCTAGCTGGATAAGGTGATGGATGGTTGCGATCCAGCGCTTGGCTTGTCAGCCTAGGGAAACTCTGAAAAAGACTTTCTGATTTGGCAAAATACCGCGACCCCACCCACCGAGTTTCCCGATGAAGCAGATGACCTTCGCCGACGCC
>NZ_FOUD01000030.1 GCF_900114765.1 Halopseudomonas pachastrellae | reverse complement strand
GCAAGCGCATCTATGCCAGGCGCAAGGAAACCGTCGAGCGCAGCTTTGCGGACGCCAAGGAGCTGCACGGGCACCGTTATGCCCGATTCCGTGGACTGCGCAAGGTAATGAAACAGTGCCTGCTGGCAGCCGCCTGCCAAAACATGAAGAAGATTGCCCGCCTGCTGGCGATGCTTTTACGCCTGCAATCCGGGATAAGGCGCGGCACTTGGCTGCGAGGCTGGAAATGGAGCTGCTCGGACGGTTTTTAGCGGTTAGCAGGCTAAATTACCCGACACCTGCAAAATCATTACAAACACCCCAGAAAAACGAAACCCCGCGAAAACACGGGGTTCGTCAGCAGTCTGACCGGGGCTCTGCCCCGGTTTTTTTATTCCTGCGTGACGCTGTCAGCTGACTAACCCAGATTGACCACCACGCGCCCGGTCATCTTGCCGGCGAGAATGCGCTCGATCTCTTCGGGCAGCTCCTCCAGCGAAATCTCCCGCTCCAGGTTGTGCAGGTCGGTCTTCCACTGCAGCGACAACCGATCCCACATGGACGCCTTGACGACCAGCGGCAGCTCGACAGAGTCCACACCCAGCAAGTTGACGTTGCGCAGAATGAACGGGAACACGCTGGCCGCAAAGCCGCCACCGGCGGTCATCCCGCAGGTTGCCACGCTCGCACCGTAACGCAGCGACTTGACCACGTTGAACAGGATGTCGCCGCCCACGGTATCCACCGCACCAGCCCACTGCTCCTTGAGCAGCATCTTTTCCGTACCACTTTGCAGCGCCGTACGATCAACAATCTGGCTGGCACCCAGACGCGTGAGCATATCGGCCTGCAGCGCCTTGCCGGTCGCGGCAGCCACCTCGTAGCCCAGGCTGGACAGCATGGCCACAGCGATGCTGCCCACGCCTCCGGTCGCACCGGTGACCAGTACCGGGCCCTGACCCGGGGTGAGACCTGCCTGCTCCAGCTTGTCGATACACAGGGCCGCCGTCAGGCCGGCAGTACCCAGCACCATGCTGTCACGCAGGGAAAGCCCCTCAGGACGCTTGATCACCCAGCTCGCCGGCACCCGAATGTACTGGCCAAAGCCACCCGAGGTGCCCATACCCAGGTCGTAACCGGTCACAATCACCTCATCGCCCGCCACCAGTTCCGGCACCGAGCTGGCCTCAACCACACCCGCCGCATCGATACCGGGGGTGTGCGGGTAATTGCGGGTGACGCCCTTGTTACCGCTGGCAGACAGCGCGTCCTTGTAGTTCAGCGAGGAGTAACGCACACGAATCAGCACGTCGCCTGCGGGCAGGTCATCAACGTGCCGCTGCTGTACGGCCGAGACGTAGCGTCCATCCTGCTCAGATACCACCAGCGCCTTGAATTCAGACATATTCGCTCCTACCAGAATCGTTGATTGTGAAAGCGTGAAGCCCAGGTCACCAGCAGCTTGTCGGCCGCCTGTGACAGGCCACCGGACAGCCGCTCCTGCAGCCGCTTACGCTGTTCAAATTGCACCTCAAAGACGTCAGCCTGGCGAACGCGCTCGCACAGATACTGATCGCTGGTCTTCAACTCGTCACTCAGGCCGCGCGACAGCGCTTCGCTGCCAAACCAGACCTCGCCGGTTGCCACCGCATCAATATCCAGTGTCGGGCGGTAGCGGGCGACAAAATCCTTGAACAGGCGGTGAATGGTTTCCAGGTCTTCCTGAAACTTCTCCCGCCCCTTTTCGCTGTTCTCACCAAAGATAGTCAGTGTGCGCTTGTATTCGCCAGCCGTCAGCATCTCAAAATCGATGTCGTGCTTCTTCAGCAGACGATGCACGTTGGGCAGCTGGGCCACAACACCAATGGAGCCAAGCATCGCAAAGGGTGCGGCCAGAACCCGGTCGGCGATACAGGCCATCATGTAGCCACCGCTGGCCGCCACCTTGTCGACGGTAATGGTCAAGGGGATTCCTGCCTCGCGAATCCGCACCAGCTGCGAGGCCGCCAGACCGTAGGCGTGAACCATGCCTCCGCCGCTTTCCAGGCGCACCAGCACTTCATCGCTTGGGCGTGCGATTTCGAGCACCGCACTTACCTCGTGACGCAGGTTTTCCAGCGCGCTGGCCTTGATGTCACCGTGAAAGTTGAGCACGTAGACGCGGCCGCGCTCGTCCGCCTGCGGGTCCTTGCTGCGGGCTTTGGCCTCCTGCTTGCGTGCCTTGAGCTGCGCCTTGCGCGCCTGCTTGCTGAGCACCAACTCGCTCAGCTGCTCGTTCATGCGCTGGAAACGGTCATTCAGACGACTGACCTGCAGCGTCCCCTCTGCCCGCTTACCGCGGCCCTTGCTGGCCGCGATCAGCACTATTAAGGCACCAACAACCAGCAGCACCGTCAGCGCCTTGGCGAGGAAAAAAACATACTGATCAAACCATTCCACTGCGCTCTCCACCATATTCCAATAGACTGCATAAGCACTCAAGCATACAGCAACGCATGGCGCATGAGCGGTGCTGAGGCAGGCAAAATTCAAACGCTCGTATGATTTTTTGTTGACAGCCTCAGCGGCTCAAGCCTAACCTCAACGCATAACACAAAAGGGACCGGGGATTGTGGGCAGTATCTACCTGATCAGACACGGGCAGGCGTCACTCGGCGCAGCCAACTACGACGAACTGTCCCCGCTGGGCGTGCGCCAATCCCAGCTATGCGGCGAGTTCCTGCACCGCTGCGGCCTGCGCATCGATGCCTGCTATGCGGGCGATCTGCGCCGCCAGATAGACACCGCCCGCCACTGCCTGGCGGGGCTGCGCCAACCCGAAACCGATATACAGATTGATCCGGCGTTTAACGAATACCACTCCGACCCTGTCATGGCCGCCTACCTGCCCCGCGTACGCGACCACATCCCGGACACCGACTTTTACCTCGCCAATGCCGGACAGTACCGCAAGGAATTTCAGCGTATTTTCAGCATGGCCGTGACCCTGTGGATCACCGACGACAACCCGCCGCAGGGCTGCCCCACCTGGCAAAGCTATGTAGACCAGGTGTCCGGCGGCCTGCAGCGCGTCATGGCCGCCAACACCGGCAGCGGCCAGAACATCGCCATCTTCGCCTCGGGCGGCACCATTACCGCCGCCCTGCAACTGATCACGCAAATGCCAGCCACCAGCGCCTTTGAGCTTAACTGGCAAATCGTGAACACCTCTGTCAGCCGACTGCAGTACCGGGCGGACAAGGTAAGCCTGGCTGCCTTCAACAGTCAGGCACACCTGGACATCCACCAGCGTCCGGAATGGATCAGCTACAGATAACCGCGACGGCGCATCCCGCCCCGTCACCTCAACCAGCATAGGAACGACCGATGACTACCGTTGCAGAAATCACCAGCCAGATGGAATCCAAGTTCAACTCAGCCGCTGCAGCCGGTCTGGATCTGGTATTCCAGTTCAACATCACCGACGACGAGAACTTCAACGTTACCGTCAAGGATGGCACCTGCGCTCTGGCCAAGGGCGAAGCTGCCGACCCGAACGTCACCCTGATCATGGACAAGGAAACCCTGGTCGGCGTCATGACTGGCGAAACCGACGGCATGCAGGCGTTCATGGGCGGCAAGCTGCGCGCCGAAGGCGACATGATGCTGGCTCTCAAGCTGGGCGAACTGTTCCCGGCCTGAGGCAATAGCCAGAGGGGCGCCTCCAGGCGCCTCTCTCCGCCCCGCAATCAGGCAGACTGGCAACCAGTACGCCCCAGAACCGGGCACATAACTATCCCCTCGCTCCGCCCTACCACCTGCAAACCACCTAACCATCTGATTTTATTAAAATTACCCATAGAGGCATGCGACTTGCTTTAGCCAATACCATCTTGTATCCAAGACGGTATTCAACACTATGAGCAACAGCACGACCGGTTTTACCCTCAGCGAATGGCAACAAGCCTACCAACAACCCGGCGTCACCCCGGACACCCTGCTGCCCGCTCTGCGTGCTCAGCTAGGCGAGACCGACAACGCCTGGATCAGCCTGGCCAGTGCCGAGCAACTGAGCAGCCAGCTGCAAGCCTTGGCGGCGCAGCTGGAGGCCGCCAATGGCGACCTGACAGCCCTGCCTCTGTACGGCGTTCCGTTCGCTATCAAAGACAACATTGATGCTGCCGGCTGGCAAACCACCGCCGCCTGCCCGGCCTTTGCCCACGAGGCCGAGGCCGACGCGGCGGTGGTCACCCGCCTGCGCGCTGCCGGCGCCATTCTGATCGGCAAGACCAACCTCGATCAGTTTGCCACCGGGCTGGTTGGCACTCGCTCGCCCTACGGCGCCGTCGCCAACACCTTCAACCCCGATTACGTCAGCGGTGGCTCCAGCTCAGGCTCGGCCAGCGTAGTCGCCCGTGGACTCGTACCCTTCGCCCTGGGCACCGATACGGCCGGCTCAGGCCGGGTACCAGCCGGTTTCAACAATATCGTCGGCCTCAAGCCGACCCGCGGCTGGCTGTCCAACCGCGGACTGCTCCCGGCCTGCCAAACCCTGGACTGTATCTCGATCTTTGCCCTTACCGTCGAGGACGCCGAGCAGGTAGCCGGCATTGCGGGAGGTTTCGACGCCGCCGACCCGTACAGCCGCAGCAACCCCGGCAGCGCACCGGTAGGTACCGCGCAAACACCGCGCCTGGCTATCGCCAGCAACCCCGAGTTCCACGGCGACCAACAAATGCAGGCTGCCTATGAAGCGGCACTGGAGCAGTGGCGCGCACTGGGCGTCGAGTTGTGCGAGATCGACTTTGCCCCCTTTGCCGAGCTGGCTGCCCAGCTCTACCAGGGCTCCTGGGTAGCCGAGCGCACGGTCGCCGTAGATGGCGTCAACCCGGAGGATATGGACCCGGTGGTACGCACCATCACCGCCGGCGGCGACAAGTACAGTGCCTGCGACGCCTACCGCGCGGAATACACCAGAGCCGAACTGTCGCGCCGCATCAATCTGGTGCTGGCCGACTTTGACGCCCTGCTGGTACCCACCTCACCAACCATTCGCCGCATCAGCGAAATGCAGGATGAGCCGGTGCTCTACAACAGCCAGTTCGGCACCTACACCAATTTCACCAATCTGGCCGACCTGAGTGCGCTGGCGTTGCCTGCCAGCTTCCGGGCCGACGGGCTACCGGCCGGCGTCACCCTGATCGCCCCGGCCTGGCATGACTACGCGCTGGCCAGCCTGGGCAAGCGCTGGCAGCACAGCCAGGGCCTGCCCCTGGGCGCCACCGCACGCCCCTGCCCGGCGCCATCGGGCAACAGCAAGCCTGATCCCGGCTCGGTCCGTGTTGCGGTGGTCGGCGCGCATCTGACCGGCATGCCGCTTAATTTTCAGCTCACCAGCCGCGACGCCTGCCTGGTAGAGCAGACGCTGACCTGTGCCGACTACCGGCTCTACGCCCTGCCCGGCACCGTGCCGCCCAAGCCGGGCCTAGCGCGCGTCAGCGAAGACGGCGCGCAAATCATTGTCGAGCTGTGGGATGTACCGGTGGCACGCTTTGGTGAGTTTGTAGCCGAGATACCACCGCCGCTGGGCATCGGCAATCTGGAGCTGGCCGATGGTCGCTGGGTCAAAGGCTTCATCTGTGAGCCTGCCGCACTCAGCGGTGCGCGAGACATTACCGGCTTTGGTGGCTGGCGCGCCTTTATTGCCAGCCAGAACGCCTCCTGAGAGCCACCACCGCCGGCAGCGCCAGCAGCCGGCGGTGGTCCATTGATTCAGCCAATGGACCGGCAACACCCGGTCTAATCGTCCGGCACATTCCTTGTTCCTGCGTAGCGGCTGCTTTAGATTAACCGGTCATGTCGCCCTGCCTGGCGCCCGCAGTCACCCTGTGGCCGCTGCGCGGCATCTAATCAGCGCCTCTGCAAGGAGGCAGAACGAGATCAAGGATCAAGCCATGCAAAAGACCCAACTGTTCGACCTCGACGGCAAAGTAGCTCTGGTAACCGGCGCCAGCCGCGGCATCGGCGAAGCCATCGCCAAGCTGCTGGCCCAACAGGGTGCGCACGTGATCATCTCCAGCCGTAAGATCGAAGACTGCCAGGCCGTCGCCGACGCCATCGTTGCAGCGGGCGGCAAGGCTTCTGCCCAGGCCTGCCACATCGGTGACATGGAGCAGATCGTCGCCACCGTCGCCGCCATCGAAGATCAGTTCGGCAAGCTGGACATTCTGGTCAACAACGCTGCCGCCAACCCCTACTTCGGTAACGTGCTGGACACCGACCTGGGCGCTTTCCAGAAGACCGTCGACGTCAACATCCGCGGCTATTTCTTCATGTCCGTCGAAGCCGGCAAGCTGATGCGCAAGCACGGCGGCGGCAACATCCTGAACGTCGCTTCGGTCAACGGCGTGGTGCCCGGCCAGCTGCAGGGTATCTACTCCATCACCAAGGCTGCGGTCATCAACATGACCAAGGTCTTCGCCAAAGAAACCGCCCAGTTCGGCATTCGCTGCAATGCGCTGCTGCCAGGCCTGACCGACACCAAGTTCGCCTCGGCGCTGACCACCAACGACGCCATCCTCAAGCCAGCACTCGAGCGCATTCCGCTGGCCCGTGCAGCTGACCCGTCAGAAATGGCCGGCACCGTCCTGTACCTGGTGAGCGAAGCCTCCAGCTACACCACCGGCGCTGCCATCAACGTCGACGGCGGCATGCTGTCCTGATTGCCAGCCAGCAATGAAAAAGGCTGCCCGCGGTTCTGTATAGTACATAGAACTGTGTAATTTTGATAAAAACCCCCTTAATTGGGGGTTTCTTTTTCCTGAAGAATGAACTATATGTATAGTGAATACTATGTAATATGTGTAGGGCATCAAGGATGTTTGCAACGAAGGTTACAGCCAAGGTAGTTCAGGACCAAAGTGGAGTGGCCACAGAGATTCCGGTCATTCTGACTGACCAAGGGGTTTTGGGGTCAGTCACAGATTATGTGCTTAGCCTTCACCTAAACGGCATCTCACTTTCAACAATCACTAACCATATTCAGTCGATTAGGCTCCTCATCGAGTTCATGAGTGCCAACGAAGGCATGTTCGATGAACCCGAAGCGTTGTTCGCCGCCTTTGTCCGACGGCTCTATAGCGGCACCATCGGTGAAGATGGATTGGACCCCTCTGGCCTTTATTGGATACCGGCCAGCAATGGCACGATACATCGACACATCAGCAATCTGACGAATTTCACCAATTGGCTCTCGGATAAAGGTCTGGGCAAGCCTCTTAATACCTTGCGCACAGCCACTCGACATGAGGAGCGCATCCAGTATGCCGCTTGGTTTAGGCGCAATCAGAACGATTTCCTCGGACACATCAAAGACAAATCGACCAACAATACTGTCAAGAGAGCCCGCAGCATCAAGGGCAGAACACCTCTGGCAAGAACCAATGACGATGCTATTGCCTTTCCTACGGGAAAGTTTGAAGACTTCTACATGAATGGCTTGGGAGGAGCCAAAGACCCGCGAGTTGCGCTGCGGGACAAGCTTATCTTGCTCCTGATGCACGCGGCCGGGTTGAGGCGTAGCGAAGCGCTGCTGCTGTGGGTCACAGATGTCTTTGAAGACCCCTCTGATCCGGATCGGGCAATCGTGAGAATCTACAACGAGATAGAAGGTAAGGCACCTGAAGGATGGAAGTCCCGAAAAGGGATAAAAACACGCAAGGCGTACCTACAAGAAAAGTATTCACGCATACCGCGTCAGGAGATGCAAAACACCCAGCATCTCGGCTGGAAATCCAAAACCCTGGATCACAAGGATGGTTACTTGGAGGCGTATTTTTTCCCGCAGGAGTTTGCTCGGATATTCATGTTGCTGTGGCGACAGTATTTGGTTTTCCGTGCATCGTTGGAGTGCCATCACCCCTATGCGTTTATCAGCTTCGACTCTCGCTATCTAGGCAATCCCTACACCTACAATGCCTTTTCCCAAAGCTACGCGGCTGGATTAAGACGAATTGGCCTCGAACCCAACAAGAGCGTAGGGCTCGATCCTCATGGCCATCGCCACAATTATGGGCGTCGATTGACGGATGCCGGGGTCGATCCACTCATTCGCAAAAAGTGCCTGCATCACTCAAGCCTGGAGTCTCAGGTTCCTTACACCATGCCCTCCAGCATGAAAGTCTCAAATGCGCTATCTCAGGCATCAGAGCAACTTCAACTGGAATCGGATAAGGAGAAGCCTCCAACGTCTTTCGACTGGAAGACGTTGGCCGAACACGGCTTTGAAGACCTCGATCCTAACGGCCACTTCACGGGCAAGAATCCACGGTTAGGGAAGCGATAACATGACCAAAAAATTCAAGGGGAAAGGCTATTCCACCGACCTGAAATTAGGATGGGTCACTTCTGATCTTGGATCAAACTGGCTTCAGTGGCAGCAGTACGCCGCTGAATGGCTAACAACGAAAGACACAAACCTTAGTGCGCGTTTGGAGGCTATCAGAAAATTTCTTCTTTACCTGAACGCGAAAGCCCCGTATGCCGCTGATGTGGCGACGATGTTCAAGGGCCATCCGAGCGGCCACAAAGTGTCGAATGAAGAATTGGATGCCTTTATGGTTAGCCGTGGAACGACTGCTGATAAATCTAAATACATTTCTTTTATCGTCGATTTATGCGACTACATTCTCAAGCATCATCTAAGTGCCGAGGATGATCACGGCGTCGAGCGGCCCCTGTTCCCTAATCCGTTCGAGAAAATCAAGGCAAATAAATCAAGCACCGAAACCGTCCACAGCCCGTTACCCTATCGCTATATCCAGCAAGTCAGGCACATCCTCTGCCCCTATCCAACCGATGACCCTGGCAATAAAACGCCATGGGTCGGGTTTCATTTCCGGGACTGGCAGTGGGCCATCGATCACCTTCAACCTGGCAATCAGGCGTGGATGGAAGTGCCTCCAGAGGTTATTGATCCCGATGATCCGGATTGCGTCGCCCGTACACGGTTGGTCCAACGGAAAATCGGTAAATTATTCAAGTCTGTGACCATCCATGAAATCTGGTCGCCGGTGTTGGCGATGTTTCTATTTACCAAACTCCATCTGCCCCTTCGTTCTTACCAGGTACGGTTTCTGGACTCCGGCGAAGGCGATACCTGGCGTTACGAGAGCGGTCATTGGGTGGAGAACACCAAACACCGCTTCAAGTACGGGACGCCCAAACGCCCTTACCAGAAAGGCGTCTTCCGGCGCATTTACGACTCGATGACGGAGAGTTTTGCCACCGGTCTATATATCTCCACCAACAAAACCGCCGATCAAAATAAAGACGAAATTCAGCGAGGGTATACCATCCCCTGGCAGCACGAAGAACTGCTGTATTGGCTGGAAAAACTCCGCAACTGGCAGGAAAAATATAACCCCATCGACCGATTGGTGAATGGTACCGAGCTTCAAAGAAGACATGTTGGCAAGGCCAAATCCAAGAAGCAATTAACCGAGATGGGCGAGTTTGCCTTTTTGTTCCGGGAGCGGAATTCGGCTTTACCGATTGGCTATACCTTCCCAGACAGTCCCTGGTATCGTCTGCTGTCCAAACTGGAAGAGGATGTCTTCCAGGCGGGTCAAGCAATGGCCAACGGAGACCGCCTTCAGTTCGTGAAAGATTACGGCGAGGACTACGAGGGTCAAGAATCATCCAAGGTGGCAACGGAATACCCGCTTCACAGCCTTCGCGTGTCGCTGATCACCTGCTACACCATGGACACTGACCTGCCGTTGCCAGTGATTTCCAAGCTTTTGGCCGGCCATACCCGGTTGCTGATGACGATCTACTACAACAAGATCACGCCCTCGGTGATGGCCGAGAAAATGAATGAGGCCGACTCCGCCCTGGTTGAACGCGGGGAAGCGTCCCTGAAGAACTTTCTTCAGGACGCAGAGATGAGGCAGATCAAGCTCCGCACTGCCTTCCACGCTGATACATACAACTCTGTCGCAACCGTGCTGGCGAACCGGAATCCGATTGGCTGGGAAGAGCGGGCCACCGGTCTGTGCCTGGTCGGAGGCAACTCCGTGCGTTCGGATGAGCTAGCCATCGTTGGGGGCTGCTGGAACGGCGGCCCCCTCTTTAGAGATAGTGCGACGGCACACTCAAGAGTTTATGGTTCGGTACCCCATGGCCCTGAAAACTGTCCCCGCTGTCGCTGGCACATCACCGACGCAACGTACTTGCCAGCTCTGAATTCCAAGTTCAATCAGGTCAGCTACCAGGCGCATCAGGCGGCTGAACTGGCCGTCGAGATTGAAGGCCAATTAGAGGCCCTGAAGGATGAGCTGTTCATTGCCGAGGACGAAGGCAAACCGTTTCTCAAGCACAGCGAACTTCAGGCGCTGGAGCGCCGGTACGAGAAGCAGCGCGTGGAGGCAGATGAGTACGTCAAGGACTACATCGCCATCTTCAATCTGATCAACAAAGTGGTCCAGATAGAGAATGGGCGAACGGAGGACGATGACCGTCAAAAGCTGATCGCCGTGGGGTCTGCGGAAGACCTCAACGTCAGCATGAAATTCATCGAAACTGACTCGGAATTGCTGCACCTGTCCTTGCTCTGCGAGGACGCTGAATTCTATCCCGACTTGCACGATGATCTGCGCAAAACACCTGCCATTACCAAGCGCACCAACGCCTTGAGTCGCATGATGGCCCGCTCCGGGTACAAGCCCGTCTTTCTGGAAATGGACGAAAACACACAGTTGATCGTGGGTAATGCGCTCGTTCGAAAGATGGCTAAGATCGCGGACCCAGACGACAAGATGGAGGGTTATCGAATCGCAACAAACTACATCGAAGCGCAAGAGTTCCTGGAGAACGATGGGTTGCTGAAATCGGGATTTGAGGCAATCAAACAAATCACCCCGATCACGCTGTCGTCAGGCGCTCTGAAGCGAATTCCGGCCTTGGAGGTGTTCGAATGAACATTGATGTTGATGCGATTCTGGACACCCTAAAAGACGGCAAGAGCGCGAAGACGAAGGGTTCTCTGGACAAGCTCCACGAAACGTTGAGCGCCTACTTCGACTCCGGTGCTCGGGACTTTTCCATCACCACCATTGGGCGCGTATCCGAGGAAGATGGCGGTGTGGGCTATCAATCGATTCGTGCCACTGCAAACAAGCATTATCGGGATCTGGTCGAAGCGTGGGCTGCCAAGGCGAAGACCACCACGAAGAAACCACCGGTCGGGCCACCCAAGAGAATGAGCCAAGACCACCAACTGCTGGAGCGCATTGAGGACGCGGCGGTGCGTGCCCTCTTTGGACAAATCATTCGGGAGCGGGATCGCTACAGAAGCGAAGCCAACATGCTCAAGAGCACAGCCCAGATCGTGATTGATAAGCGTCCCGCGACTTATGTGGAGCCCCAATCTGAAACCAGCGTAGAGCTGCTGCCCTCGTTAAAGGGGATCTGTTCGGAGAACGAGATCAAGGCGTTACAAACCGTCTGCACCGAGGAATGGTTGGAGAAACTCGGATTCAGAGCGAACGCACTGGGCCAAGTGAAAGATGAGCTGGGTACGGAAATCCTACCTCGCGGCTTTCTAACCGGGCTCAAGAAGATCCTGGGGGAAATGGATGAGTAATGGTCAGGAAAGAGCACGTCAGAACCTGAGTGCCTTCCAGAGCTGGGCGGCCACCCAAACGGATGACGATTTTAAGCAGATCATCTTTCGAGGCCAGCTAAACCGTGGCGAGGTAGCCAAAGCCATAGGCATCGGAAAGAGCGCGTTGCGCCAGAATCCGGCCATCAAAACGGCGCTGGACAATCTGGAGCAAAACCTGCGTGATCGGGGTGTTCTGCCAGAACTGACCGAAACCGCCCAGGCCCAGCGGTCAGAACCGAAGCGCTACGACCCTAGTGTCAACCAAAGAGCCATGGAATCGAGAAGGCTCTCAGTGCTGGAGCAGGAAAACATTGAGCTGAAGGCCCGGGTGGCAACCCTCGAAGCCAAGCTAAAACGTTACGGTGAACTGTCTGAAGTCCTCACAGAGTTCGGAGTCGCGCCCGATGCATGAAGAGTATTTCCGTGTCACCAGCTGCCAACACAACGGCTATAAATACGCGATCTTCACGGGCATTCCCCTTAAAGCCGACAGTTACAAAATCAACTCGGGCAAATACATCGTTAGCATCCGATGCGAAAACCAGTCCCTGCCTATCAAGCCGTCTGTTGGTCAGCAATGGCGGGTGCGTGGCGTAAGGACGCTGGAGACCGTTCAAGCAGGCGATTATAAGCTTCAGCAGCATTTGTATGATGCCCCAGCTGAGATGGAGTGCATGCTGCCGGAAACGGGCGAGGCGCTGATCCGCTTCATTGCCAATGAAAAGGAGTTCACCGGTATCGGTGAGGCTAAAGCACGAGCCCTCTGGGACGCTTTTGGCAGTGAACTGCACCCCATGCTCCAGTTCGAGACCTCAGAGCACAGAGGCCGCCTCAGGGAGGTTCTCAGCGAGGTTTCGGTAACCGCGCTATACAACGGGTACGCCAAGTACAAAAACCTCGCGCATGCCAACTGGTTGGCCTCTCTGGGAGTGCCGCTGCGCATTCAGCAACGCATCCTGAAATACCACGATAATCGTACCGTTGAGATACTCAAGAGCAATCCTTACGCATTGCTCGGATTCGGGATGTCTTTTGCCGATATCGATACCATTGCTGAACAGATGGGTATGGAGAAATCGGCACCGATGCGGCTCGCAGCTGCTTTAGAAAGCGCGATACGAAAAGAGGTAGAAAAGGGGCACACCTACGCCACTCATCAGGCGCTCAGGCCCGAGATGATCAAACTGCTAGGCGATAAAACTCTGGTTGCAGAGGCATTCGCCAGCGGTTATCGCAACGGCCAGTTCATTCTCAGGCCAGAGACCGGCACCTACCATCCCACCGCCCAAATCATGATGGAGTCGGTCGTTGCCAAGCGGCTCAAGGCCCTGGCCGCCAACAAGGATGAAGATGAATCCGTTTTCAAGGCGCTCACCGAGGCCGTTCAGGAGTTGCCCTACGACCTGACCGAGCAGCAGTTCCGAGCGGTTGAGTCGAGCCTGACGAATTCGGTGTCCTGCATCACGGGTGGTGCCGGTACGGGCAAGACCACGGTCCTTAGTACCGCGCTCAAAGCCTATGCCGCACTAGGCTATAAGGTTCATGCCGTCGCACTGTCGGGGCGAGCAGCCATGCGACTGCACGAGAGCATCGGATTCTTCACCATGACGATTGCTCGCCTGTTACGGGAAGAGCCGATCTCGCCGTCATTAGATGAGCCGAAGCATCTTCTGGTCATCGACGAAGCCAGTATGATCGACCTCCCGACCATGTATCGGATCGTTACGCACCTCGATCCTTCAGTACGTATCATCCTGACAGGCGATCCGAACCAGCTGCCAGCCATCGGATGTGGCAAAGTCCTCTCAGACATCGTTGAATCCGGCGCAATCGCTACGGTTGAGTTGAACATCGTCAAACGCCAAGAAGGCTCAACGAGCATCCCGGAATACTCGACTACCATCAATCGGGGCGAGGTGCCTCCATCGTTATCGGTTGGCGCAATCACGTTCCACGAGACGCCTCCGCAGCAGGTGGTCGATAAGTGCAAATCCTTGTACGCGGAGTCACCCTATAACACCCAGATCATCGGAGCCACCAAGGCTCTCGTTGGCGAGGTGAACCGTGAATGCCAAAAGCTGATCAACCCCGATGGGGAGCGCTTGCAGTTTAGGCTGCATGGCGATGACTTCTTCCTCGATATGAGAGTGGGCGACCCGATCCTCTTCACCAGGAACAACTACAACATCGGCATTCAGAATGGGTCACTTGGCATCTTATCCTCAACAGAGCGCGACACTCAGGATGGCCAAGAAACATTTGGTATCGTGACCCTGGATACCGGAGAGGCCATTTCAATTACGGATGAAGTCTTCGATTGCATGGAGCTTGGTTACGGAATCACGCTCCACAAAGCTCAAGGAAGCCAGTTCCCGAGAATCATCGTGGCAGTCCAGAAGGGTCGCATCTCAGACCGTGCGTGGCTTTACACGGCGATTACCCGTGCCGAGGCAGAGATACACATTGTCGCGCAGGCTAGTGATTTTGCGTCCATCGTGAAATCGGTAAGCAATGCCACCAAGCGGGCGAGCTTCTTGAGGGAGTTGCTGGAAGAGAGGGATTCGGGGGTTAGCCATTAACGGCACGCCCCTCATCGCCGGTCGCGGCCATCGGGACCTCTCCCTGTACCGCAACTTCATCTTAAACGATCATCGCCGGTCGTCAAATACCTCGAAATCAGCTCATTAAACAAAAGCGAACATTCTAGTCACGCCTTCCCTCCGCCTCCGAAAGCACCACTGCCAAATCCTCGGGCACCGGCATGGGTGCAAACGCGCTGACGTTTGCACGACCGGTGTTTCCGACCGGAACCCAAATTCGGGAAAAGACCAGGGCGGCAATGGTTCGGGTCAACTGCCCCAGCACCTCACGAACGTCTCTTGTTCGCCAACCCAGTCTGAGCATCCGTAAGTGGGTTGTAGCGTGCGCCAGAGCATATTTCTGGCTGAGGATATGGGCACGTTCCAGATGGGTGAAGGCTGTCTGGAAATCGCCTGCGCCTTCCGCCCTGCCTGTCGCCTCAAGCTCCGCAATATAGGATGGCTTCAGTTCACTGTGCATTGATGTTTACTCCCCGTAGATTGGCAACGGCAAGCCGATAATCGACCGCCTGCCCCCGAAAGGTTCAGCCTTTCAGTGCCAGTATGCGTTTGGCACCCATCAAGACGATGCCACCGACAATTCCGCCAATAATCAGATCTGGGTAGTTGGACCCGGTCCAGGCAACGAGCAGCCCCGCAAGTATTACCCCCAGGTTGATGACCACGTCGTTGGCTGAAAATATCCAGCTGGCTTTCATGTGAGCACCGCCTTCACGGTGTTTTGCGATCAGGAGCAGGCAACTGATATTCGCAATGAGAGCAACAGAGGCGACGGCCATCATCATTAACGACTGAGGATCACTGCCGAACAGAAAACGTCTGCTAACTTCAACCAATACCCCAGCGGCAAGGATAAGCTGGAGGATGCCTGCCACATGGGCCGCTCTGACCTGCATTTTGATGCCGTGCCCAACGGCGTAAAGTGCGAGACCGTAGACGGCGGCATCGGCAAGCATGTCTAGCGAGTCTGCAATCAGGCCAGCGGACTGGGCGATCAGGCCCATCGTCATCTCGACCAGAAACATCAGGCCGTTGATTGCCAGCAGTATCCATAAAGTGCCGGATTCTTCGCTTTCGTTGGCCTTAGAAGATTCAGCCGCTCTGACGGATTCAGCGCTGGCGTCTTCTGTCCGCTGCAAGGAAGCACCCAGGCCCAGGTTTTCCAGTTTGCTGGTAATAGGACCGGTTTCTCCATGGTGGATAATTTCCAATGTACGACCCGATAAATCGAATGACAGCGACTGAATGTTTTCAACGCCAGTCAGTGCCATTCGAATCATTCGCTCTTCCGAGGGACAATCCATTTTTGGTATTTTGTAGGTGCTTAGCTGGCTACCTGTTTCGGCGGTGGCGCGTCCCTGAAACTTGTCATCTACGACAGAGTCTTCACTACCACACTGCCCATTGCAGGGTTTGCTCATTTTCTCGGCTCCGGTTTTCGTACAAATGATGCAATTTAAAACCCTGTAGCGGTAATCCCCCCATTTTTAGTGCTCGCCAGAAGTAGAGGTCAGGCCACGAGAGCCAACTTCTGTTTGGGGGTGATGCCACCCAGGGCCATGTTTGGCCGTTCGTGATTGTATATCCATACCCAGCGCGTTGCATGCTCCTGCACCTCGGCGATGGACTCGAACAAGTAATGCCCCAGCCAGTCGTAGCGCACCGTGCGGTTGTAGCGCTCGACGTAGGCATTCTGCTGTGGATTACCGGGCTGGATATGCTCCAGTCGAATGCCGTGCTTTTCCGCCCATAGCACGAGCTTGCTGCTGATGTATTCCGGGCCATTGTCGCTGCGGATAATTTGGGGCTTGCC
>NZ_FOUD01000007.1 GCF_900114765.1 Halopseudomonas pachastrellae | reverse complement strand
GTGTTGCGCCATCTCTCGTCGCCGAGATGGCTTCACCACTTTTTTGCCATCGCCTCCTGGATGATCTCGGCCTTCAGGCGCTCCTCGGCATACATCTTCTTCAGACGACGATTCTCCTCCTCCAGCTCGCGCAGTCGAGCCATTAACGAGGCGTCCATGCCACCGAACTTGGCGCGCCATTTGTAGAAGGTCGCCGAACTGATGCCATGCTCGCGGCACAGTTCAGGCACGGGGCTGCCGGCTTCGGCCTGCTTGAGGATGGCGATGATTTGACTGTCCGAAAAACGCGATGTCTTCACGCAAAATTTCCTTGATCCGATTAGGAGAAAATTCTACTTCTGACGAGGGCTGATTTCAGGGGGGATTACCGTTGGATTAGGCGTTAACAGGATTCGCTTGGCGGCTTCTGAGTAGCCACGTTCACGAACGTCGAATGACAGTGCATTTTTCAGGACTCTGAAGTAGCCGGGTCTGTAGTCTGCTGCACATCTCGTCAATGCTTCGCATATCCCGCTTGTTGAGAGCTGTGTGCCTGGCATTCTCGTTTTGTAGAAGTTTCTTGCCAGTTTTCGGTATCGTTCTTCGGTGCTCTTCAGCATGTTAGCATCCTTATAGTTATTGTTATTTTTTTGATGTCAAAAGCAGCCGCTTCGCGAAGGGGCGCTTGTTTTTTCGCTCCTCGTCGGAGCGAAAAAACATGTCGGCATGATATTGGCTGGGCCTCACCTCACCGTTGTTCGTGATGCCCTCGCCAACACCATGCCGCCACTGCGCCCCCATACCCGAAGCGCGGGTATGGTGTGTGCGCACGTACTCGTGCGCATGAGCTCGTACCCTGGGTACGCGCTCCAGCAGTGTGCTGCTTGGCTTTGTTTGACATCAAATTCGGTAGCCGGCTTGGGCCGGAAATGAGAGCCAGGGCGTGGCACCCACATCAGACCTCTTCGCTGAGTTCTGGATAGACCGGATTTGACGCGCGCAATAAGCTGTAGCGAAAGCTTCATCATATTATTTTTATAGTTCCCATAGCCGCGCATTTTTTATTGCTGCCATAACATCCACAAGGAATAAAACACCGCGCCCGGCCAACTAGGCATCCAAACTTATTTATCCAGATCAGCAGCAAACCAATGACGCGCTGTATTGTTGCAAATAAGGAAAACATAAAACAATACCCAGCTTACAAATATAACCAACTTTGCCATCAGGCTCTGCGGGATTCACTTGAGGGCAGCACGGAATATAGAGAATTCATAAAGAGGGGGTGCGAAAATCGCTATAGGTGAGAGCGAAGTTCGCACTAGGGGAGAGCGGTTTCAATCCTATCGCGCAAGAGACTAGAGCAAAAATCGCAACATTACGACGCCGGCGGCAACAGGTCTCATCTTTATTTGCAGTAGTTATAAGTGAACACTTATCTTCCTGATCCGGCTTTCATCGATATCAGTGAAATTTTCAAGCTGACCTCGACATACCACATTCTTTTTGCAGCCGGTTATCTGGTAGATCTTTTCTTCTACCTTTTGTGCTGCTGCTCTTACTTCGTGAGCATACATAGTCTTGTAACCATCCGTTACGTCAACGCTACTGCCATAACCATCATGATTGCAAAGAACTTTAATCTGGTATGGGCCTATTTCTGAAGATTCAGCAATTGAGATAAATGTCGCCCTGGCAATCTTTCTGGGTAGATGCTGACCAATTCGACCACCAATTTTCATCATGTAATCACGAACAACAGACTCGGGCAGTCGATCCAGCTGAATGCCAGAGAACACGTATCTTGATGTGCTGTGTTTCATCGAAAAAAGAACCTGGCTGTATGCAGTATCATTGAGCATAAGATGAAACTCTTCACCATTTTTAAGCGTATCTTGCTCGTTTTCTTTTGTGCGCTCAGGGAAAACAATGGCGCGCATTTTATGATTAACGTACGCTTTCCTGATTTTTGCAACCTCATCTGGACGAACACCAGTAAACAGCATAAAGAGTACGGCAGCAGATGCGCATGCAAACGCTGACGCGACATTTCGCTCAGGCCCATCATTGCAGATCTGAATACACTCATTAATAAAGCTAGCCAGCTTGTCGTGCTCAATCCTGATTTTGCTTCGACGGTCTTCATGCCAGATGTTCATCTCGCGCATAATCTCGACCGGGTTCGATGTAATCAGTGATTTGCCTTCATGTCTGCTTGTGACTATTGCGAATCGATAGATAGAACCCAACAAGCCGAGGGCCTTATTTGCTGCACGTTTTCGTTCTTTTGACATCGTCCCGTTTGCCCGCAAAACGGGTTTAGTAATGCTCGCGTGAAGCTCTATCACATCTTCATAGTCGAAGTCACCAAGCGATACATCAGCAATAGAAGAGAGGTAGTTTTTGAACGTTCGACGGTAGTCTTCTCGTGTCGCTTGAGTGATCCTTTGCTTCGCCTTCATCATCTTCTCGAAAGTGCTTTCGACCGTCACAAAGCTTGACTGCTTATCTAGTTTTTCTCGCTCAATGATCTCATCTATTTCACCAATCAGCTTGGCGGCCTGATCTCGAATCGACACGATTTTTGCTTTCGAGTCGTACTTGCTGATCGTAATTCGTTTTATTGTGCCGTTGACTCTCTTTATGACAACGAACGTTTTTGCGCCCCTCGCTGTAACCCTAAGCGCGAGCCCGCGTTGAGTTTTGTCGTAGAAGATCTGCTCTGATTTACCTGCGCTGCACTCAAGCGCTCTGATCGCATCGTGCGTGAATTGAAGCTCGGCCTTTGCCACTTTTCTTACCCCCGAAAACCGGATCGCTGTGAAATCCATGGAAACTTCTGATGACATCTGAGCACCTGGAAGCCCCATTACACCTGCGCCCTGATGGAAACCCATGGAAACTTTCATGGAAACTTTCGGCCCAGCTGAGCCCATCTGTGCCCAGCCTTCGATCTCTTGCCGGTCTAGCCAAAATTGCCATGAGATCAAGAGTATCTTGTTGATTTGAAAGGAAAACAAAGCCCTAATCATGCGAACTCAGCTCATGAAGGCTGTACGCAGCTTTTCTCTGCTCAACACAAGATATGGGGGTAGATTGACTTAAAATCCCTCGATGGCAACATCGTGCCGGTTCGACCCCGGCTCCGGGCACCATCTACCACACGCCTTTCAGCCATCTGCAGCAAAAGTAGTACGGTACGAAGATACTATTCCGGTCCGCAACTCCTATCTTGGCGTCGTCACGCTGACCCAGATCACCCCGCTACCGCTCAAGATCGCCTATTCTGAGGTAAGCAGAATACCGAGGAGTGCTACATGCAAGGTGATGTTTTCTGGATAACCATTGGTTTTTTTACCGTCAGTCTGCTGCTGATCTGCATCGGCTGGGGCAAAGTGGAAGGGCGAGTTGGTGTGGCGCTAATCTGGGTGGGGGCGCTTATCATGCTGGGTCTGATTTTTGTGCACATCTGGCTTGGCGTCGCTATCAACTAGCCGCAAACACCTCAACCCTGTTACGCCCCTGATGCTTGGCGCGATAAAGCGCCAGGTCCGCGCTGCGTAATAGCCCTTCCATGTCATGTCCATGGTCCGGAAAGCCGGCTACGCCAAGGGAGATACTGCTACTCAGCTGGATACCTTGCCAATCCAGCCGAATAGCGGCCAGGGCACAACGGTACTGCTCAGCCCGCTGTGTTGCGGTGGCCAGATCAGTGTTAGGCAGCGCCACCAGAAACTCCTCTCCGCCAAAGCGGCACACCAGGTCGCTTGCTCTTGAGTGCAGGGAAAGCAGATCAGCCAACGCCGTCAGCACCAGGTCACCTGCCTGGTGGCCATATTGGTCGTTCACCGCCTTGAAATGGTCTATATCTATCAAGATCAGCGCTAGTGGCAGCTGGTGGCGAGCGCAGTAGGCCAAGTCTCTTGCAATACTCACGTCGAGGTAACGGCGATTGTAGGCGCCGGTCAGTGGGTCACGATCTGCCTGATCGCGAAGCTGTTGTTGCAGCAGGTTAATTTCAGTCAACTGCTGCTGCAGCGCATGGTTGGCGTCCTGCAGGGCACTTTCACTCGCACGCAGCTGTTCGCGTGTCTCGCGAATGCGCAAGTTGCGTGAAAAAGCCACGTTGCCGACCATCATCAGGTAGAGCGTTAAGCCCAGCATGCAAAGCAGGTCCGCCAACCAGCTGTGATGCGGTGTCAGGTGGGCGCCACCGGCCAGATAAACGATGAGCACACCGATTGCCAAAGCGAGGGCGGCCTGAAAGAAGCCCATGGGTCCGCGAAAAACCATCAGGTTGATCGTCACACCGATCACCATGGTGTAGCTGATCCACAGTGGAAAGCCGAGCAGGCCAATCCAGATGCCAAACAGCAGACCATCCAGCAGCAGACTGTTTAGCTCGGTGAAGAGGGGGCGACCGGAGCGTACCGCTCGTTGATACATGACGTGCGGATACACCAGAAACTGCAGAAAAAGCGAAGCCCAGAGCAACCAACCTGTATCGGTTGCGCTCAGGTGAACGGCGATGGCAGCGAACAGCAGAGCAAACGAGCCCGTGCGGTTCTTGTAGTTGAGCTGCACAATCCAGTGCGAGTTTTCCGGCATCATGCCTGTCACAATCGGCTGCAGTGAAATGACCTGCAGCCGATTGTAGCGGGCAACGTCATGCCCGCATAGGGCTGTCTGAAATACCTATTGCGGAGCCACTCAGGTCAAAAGTCGTAGCGTACGCTGGTCTGCAGGGAGCGCTCGGCACCAAACCAGCAGTTGAGGGTGTCGTAGCAGCTGTAATAACGCTCATCGAACAGGTTGCTCACTGACATGCGAAGCGTGGCCCCTGACAGGTTCTGCGCTGCGACGCCCAGGTCGTAACTCAACCCCAGGTCTACCAGGGTGACGTCCGGCACCTGATCGCTGTTCAATGCGTCGACCTCTGCCTCGCCCAGATAGCGCACGCCACCATTGATACTCAAGCCGTTCAGCAGGCCTGCGTAAATGTCATAGGTGAGCCACAAGGATGCCATCTGCTCCGGCACCCAGACCGGTGTCTTACCTTCCAGACCGCTGTTGTCGCGTGTGACTTCTACGTCCTGGCGGGTATAGCTCGCGTCGACTTTGAGGCTGTCTGTCAGGCGGCTACTGACCTCTAGCTCTACCCCTTGCGAGCGCACCTGCCCAGCCTGAATCTGATCATAGGCGGTGCCATTGGGGTCGCGTGTGAGCACGTTGTCCTTGAGGATACGATAGGCGGTAACCGAGCCATTGTTTCGCCCCCCGTCGGGGTTGAACTTGAGGCCGGCTTCCCATTGCTCAGCGGTCGAGGGTTCGTACGTGCGGCCCAGGCGATCGCTGCCGGCCACCGGCTCAAAACTCTCCGCGTAACTGACGAAGGGCGCCAGACCGTTATCGAACAGATACAGCGCGCCAGCGCGCCAGGACGTATTGCTCTGCTTCAGGTCGTTGTCGACCGCCGCACCGTACTTCACACCGTATTCCTTGGCCTCATAGCGGTCATGGCGGCCGCCGGCAATCAGCACCCACTGGCCAATGCGCATCTGATCCTGCAGGTACACCCCGGTCTGGCGTTTTTCGATAGTGAAATCACTGCTGTAACCGGAGGCGGCAAAGTCGAGCAAGCCGGCGTTGATTTGGCTGTGGTCCGGGTTGTACAGGTCAATCGAGGGCGCTGCTGCGTCTTCGTAGCCGATATCGCTCTCGAACTGCAGGTAATCCACACCCACCAACAAGTTGTGTTCAATGGCGCCGGTTTGCACCAGGCCAGACAGCTGGTTATCGATGGTGAAACCTTCGCTGGTTTCGTCAGTCAGGTAAGCGCGGCGGTTGTAGGTGCGCTGATCAGCGTCCAGCGTCGTGCCGTAGGTATTGCGCTGATAAGCGTCACCGTGCTGAAAACGAGCATTCTGCAAAAACTGCCAGCTGTCATTGAAGTCATGCTGAATCTTGTAGCCGGCCATCAGCACTTCGCGCTCGTAGGTGTTCCAGTTCTCATCGCCACTGAAAGCGTCCGGATCGAGCTTGCCATTGACGTTGGGTTGAAACAGACCAGCCGCCGGCAGGGTAGTGTAGATTCCCATATCCGGGTCTTTCTGGTAGTAGATATTGAGGTTAACCAGCGTGCTGTCGCTAACCTGCCAGTCTAGGCTGGGTGCCAGCATCAGGCGTTCGTTCTCGGAGGTTTCGGCCTGACCGTCGCTGCTGCTGCCAAGCCCGGTGACCCGGTAGCTCAGATTGCTGTCGCCCAACTGGCCGGAGGAGTCGAAGCTCAGCTCACGCAGATCGTGACTGCCCGCCGTCAGCTCAACGCTGTTGTACTGCTCGGTTGTTGGCTTCTTGCTGATCAGGTTGACCATGCCGCCCGGTGGCATAGCGCCGTAGAGTGTCGAGGTAGGCCCTTTGAATACCTCAACCTGCTGCACAGCCTGCATGTCGATCTGGGGCTGCAGGTTCCAGTCGTTGTAAATTAGCTGCAGACCGTCATAGAAATTCTGATAGTTGATAAAGCCGCGAATACCGAACAGATCAAGCCGGTTGACGGCGCCACCGCGCAGCTGGGTGTTGACGCCACTGGCATACCGCAGCGCGGTTGCAACGCTATCGGCATTGCGCTCCAACAGTGTTTGCTCGTCGATAACGCTAATGCCCTGGGGTGTTTCCTGGGGCGTCAGACGCGTCTTGGTAGCGGTGTTGCGGTAGGTGCTGCCGTAGACGGTAAGGCTATCGAGTGCTTCGCCGTCCTGCTCCTGAGCATGCAGGCTTGAGCTGGCGAGAGCGGACATGATGGCAGCAGCAAGTGCGCAGTAGCGATGATGTGGGCGGTAAGGCATGAGTGCTCCAGAATCACAAATGAGAAGGATTATATTTTATTGCAGCCAACACGCCGTCACTTAACCATTTGGAGCATCTGCAGCCGATTCAATAGGTACCCAGTACTCCATATAACTGTTTACGCTGCCCGGCACGTAACGCGCGTCATAGCGCTCCAGATCATGGCCGGACAAACCGCGATATCCCGACTGCGGTAGCCAGCAGTCGATGAACCACTGCAGCAACGCTGCCAACCCCTCGATGGGTCCAAAGTGCGGTAGCACTGCATAGGTCTGAGCCGGCACTTGCAGAAAGGGCAGTGCGGCGTGCTCAGGCACGCTGTCAGCCGGCAGTGCAGCCCAGTAGGGGAAGCTGTACTCAGGAGCACTGGCATCGGCTACGACGAGTACGCCTAGCTGCACCCCGCCATGTCTCAAACTACGTCCAAGCAGATGTTGATCTAGGCGTCGCCAGATGGCCGGTACGCGGGTAGCGAAATCCGGATTGGGCGAATCCAGACCGCAGACAGTGTCACTAACCCCGGCCACCCAAAACGACGGCAGCGTTTCAATACGGATATGAAAGCTGCCTTTCGCCAAAGGCCCCGGAGGCGGACGCAAGCGCGCGGGATTGGTGGAAACCAGCAGGTTGCTGCGCTGGCCGCGCCGCCGATAGACACCGGGGGCGCAACCGAAAACCTGACGAAAGCAGCGATTGAAGCTGATCTCATTGTCAAAGCCACAGCTAAGAGCGATATCCAGCTGTCGCTGATCAGTACACAGCAGTAGCTCGGCGGCGCGGCCAAGTCTTAAACGGCGTACGTAGCTGGCCACACTGAACCCGGTAGCCAAGGCAAAGGTGCGTTGTAGTTGCCAGCGTGACCAGCGGCTACGGGCCGCCAGCGAGGCGACCGTCAAGGGCTCCTGCAAGTTGCCGTGGATGTAGCTAAGCACCCGCTCGACGCGGGCCAGCTGTTCATTGGAGTGCGGTTGCATGGGTAGGTACGCAAAAAGCGCTCACTCTACGATATCGACGAAAGAATGCAAATCATTCTCAGCCGTCATCAACGCTTCACGCGCACTTAACGCGGGTGTCACCAGTCCGTGGCGCAATCACTGCATAGCAACCGAGGAGTGCGACCATGCAGATCACGGTGATTGGCTGTGGCTACGTTGGACTGGTAACGGCAACCTGCTTTGCCGAGATGGGTAACCGAGTATCTTGCGTCGATACCAGCACGCAGCGCATAAACGCCCTGCAGCGGGGTGAAGCGCCGATATTCGAGCCTGGTATCGAAGCGTTGATTACCACCAACCTGCGCGCCGGCCGCCTGGCATTCAGCACGGACACGGCGGGCGCCTGCAGCCGAGCCGAAGTGATATTTATCGCCGTCGGCACGCCCTCGGCCGCCGACGGTAGCGCCGATATTTCTCAGATAGTGGCCGTTGCCTCCGAGCTGGGGCGCACCCTTGATCAGCCAGCCATCGTGGTTTGCAAGTCCACCGCGCCGGTAGGCACAGCGTGTCGGGTTCAAAGCGTCCTGGATCATCAATGTCAGCGTCGCCAGGTCGCCTGGCAGCATCGGGTGGTCAGTAACCCCGAGTTCCTCAAAGAAGGCGCCGCGATTGATGATTTCATGCGACCGGATCGAGTGGTACTGGGGACCGATGATGCCGACGCCGAGCGGGTAATGCGCGCGCTCTACGAGCCCTTTGTGCGCAATCATGACCGGATTCTGTGCATGAGTCGTCGCGCCGCCGAGATGACCAAGTACGCGGCCAATACCTTTCTCGCCACGCGCATATCCTTTATCAATGAAATCGCCAGCCTGTGTGAGCAGCTGGGGGTAGATGTTGAAGAGGTGAGAAAGGGCATCGGCTCTGACCAGCGCATTGGCCATCACTTTATTTATGCTGGCTGCGGTTACGGCGGCTCCTGTTTTCCTAAGGACATCAGAGCCATGCTGCAGATGGCCGCTCAATACGATATGCCGATGCCAATATTGCATTCAGTTGAAGCGCGCAACCAGCAGCAGAAAACCTGGCCGTTGCGCATGCTGAAACGGGAGCTGGGAAATCTGCACGGACGTACCCTGGCAATTTGGGGCCTTGCGTTCAAGCCAGGCACAGATGACATCCGCGACGCGCCTAGCCTAGTCCTCCTGGACGCGCTGCTGGCTGGCGGCTCAAGCGTCCAGGCCTTCGACCCGGCAGCCAGCGACAACATCGCACAACGGTATCCGGAGGCAGTGAAAGAGGGCCAGCTCAAGCTGCTCCAGGATCCTTATGCTGCGCTTAACAATGCCGATGCACTGGTTCTGCTGACTGAATGGAAGCAATTTCGACAGCCGGACTTCCATCTTGTAGCGCAACGCCTGCGAACCCCGCTGGTGATCGATGGGCGCAACCAATATGACCCGCAAACCATGGCGAGCCTAGGCTTGCGCCACGTCGGTGTTGGACGCCAAGTTGCGCCACCAGCAGCGCCGGTGCTACGCGAGGTGGTCTGATTCTGGCTGCTTTAAGGTATGCTGGGGCACCTTGATTCACAGCAGGCAGGAAGGAAGCGCATGTCCCAGTATGATTTCGACCTCTTTGTCATTGGTGCCGGTTCCGGCGGCGTACGAGCCAGCCGCATGGCGGCGGGCTTCGGTGCGCGCGTCGCCGTTGCTGAAGACCGTTACCTGGGCGGCACCTGTGTCAATGTCGGCTGCGTACCGAAGAAGCTGTTCGCCTACGCCGCCCACTTCGCTGAAGACATGGAAGACGCGGCCGGTTATGGCTGGAACCTGACGGCAGACGGCTTTGACTGGCCACGCCTGGTCGCTAACAAGAACGCCGAGATCAGCCGCCTGAATGGCATTTACCGAAACCTGCTGACGTCTGCAGGCGTTAAGTTGCTGGAAGGGCGCGCACGCATTCTCGACTCTCATCACGTTGAGGTGAGCGGGCAAAAGTACAGCGCCGAACGCATCCTGATTGCCACCGGCGGCTGGCCATTTATTCCGGAGTTTCCGGGCCGAGAACACGTTATCAGCTCCAACGAGGTGTTCTTCCTGGAGCAGTTGCCCAAGCGCGTGATGGTCGTCGGCGGCGGCTACATTGCCATCGAGTTTGCCGGCATTTTCCACGGCCTGGGTTGTGAAACCACACAGTTATATCGCGGAGACCTGTTCCTGCGCGGTTTTGATCAGGGCGTGCGCGAGCATATGGCGAACGTGCTGCGCGACAAGGGGCTGGATCTGCGCTTCAACAGCGACGTCGCCCGTATTGACCGTAACAACGACGGCAGCCTGAAGGTGCAGCTCGACAATGGCGAGCAGCTGGAGACGGATCTGGTGTTGTACGCTACCGGCCGCCGCCCGCACGTGGATGACCTGGGCCTCGAGAATACCGCTGTTGAGCTGGACGACAAGGGCAACATCCGGGTCAACGAGCACTACCAGACGACGGACTCCGCCATCTTTGCCATCGGCGATGTCACCGACACCGTCGAGCTAACGCCGGTGGCACTGGCTGAGGGGATGGCGCTGGCCCGCTGGCTGTACAAGCGCGACGAGTATCGGCCGGTCGACTATAACGACATTCCGACCGCGGTATTCTGCATCCCCAACATCGCCACCTTGGGTCTGAGTGAGGAAGCTGCGCGCAAGAAAGGCCACAAGCTGAAGATCTTTGAGAGCCGCTTCCGCGCCATGCGCAACACTCTGGCCGGACGGGGAGAGCAGAGCTTTATGAAGCTGATTGTTGACCAACAGAGCGATCAAGTGCTCGGCGTGCATATGGTCGGCCCGGAGGCAGGCGAGATCGTTCAGGGGCTGGCCGTAGCGGTCAAAGCGGGCGCCACCAAAGCGGTATTTGATGCCACTTTGGGCATCCACCCGACCGCTGCCGAAGAGTTTGTGACCATGCGCAGCCCAACCCGCGAGGACTGATCGCGGCCCGGCGTGGAGAGTCCTTGGCATGAGCTGGTTCTACGCGTTTGACCTGTTTGGCGTGGCCGTATTCGCCATAACCGGCGCCTTGATGGCTGGACGCAAGTCTATGGACCTGTTCGGCGTACTGGTCATTGCCATCGTCACTGCATTGGGTGGCGGTACCCTGCGAGATGTGATCCTTGGCAACCACCCGGTCAGCTGGATTGGCAATGACCTGTACATTCTGGTCGCCACCCTGGCGGCTTTGGGGACAGTGTGCTGGGTACGCCTCACACGGCCGATCAACGAACTCGGGCTGCTGGTGGCCGATGCCTTTGGTCTAGCCGTCTTCACCGTCATCGGCACACAGGTTGCGCTCGTCCACCAGGTGCCGGTCAGCGCAGCGGTCATCATGGGCGTGATGACCGGGGTTGCCGGCGGGGTAATGCGCGACATTATCTGCAACGAAATCCCGCTAATTTTCCATAAGGAAATCTACGCCACAGCCTGCATTGTCGGCTCGCTGGCGTATATCGGCCTGAGCCAACTCACCCTGCGCGAGGATGTGGCTGCAGGGCTGTGCATCGCTGTTGTGCTGGCGATCCGCCTGGCTGCGATCCGCTGGCACCTAGCGCTACCGCGCTTTCACCTGCTGGATCGCAACGACCGCGCTCAGTGATGCTGATGGTGGTCTTGTTTCTCGCCTGCTGACGGCTCGTCATTGGCTTGCACATTGACCTGCACATCAACGTCCCCTGCGTTGGCGAAATTCAGCGTCAGCGGGTAACTCTCGCCGGCCGCGAGCGGACGCGCCAGGTTGAAAAGCATCAGGTGGTAGCTACCGGGAGAAAAGGTCACTGTTGCGCCCGGTTCAATGGTCAGCGACTCGACGCGCTGCATCTTCATCACGCCGTCGGCGTGTACATGCTCATGGATTTCCACCTTGCCAGCCACCTCGGTCTTGGCACCGAGCAGCGTGTCAGCAGTACCGCCGTGATTGCTTATACTCAAGTAGGCAGCGCCTGTGGGGGCTACCGGCGGCAAGGCGCGTGACCAGGGGTGATCAATGTGCAATTGGCCGGCTTCGAACTCATGGGCATCTACCAGTTGCGCCATTGCGCAACCGATCAGTAACAGCGACAGCTTGTTGAAACGCATGGGCAGGCATCCTCGTTGTAAGCGTGTTGTGGGCTCACCATACGCGTATCCGGCGGCCAGATGAAGCAGTTCACAGTCGGCCCATTCCGACCTCTGAAAAATGTGCAGTAGTTATATAAATTGTGCAGAACATAGCTTTTCGCCATTATCCATTTGTCGCACACTGACAGGCAGGTGATGTGACAGCCTCGGGCCGCCTACCGGAACAATGAGCACACCATGACAGAACGCAGACGATTGGAGCGACACCAAGTGAGTAGCAGCCTGGAAGTGTTTGACCTCGATACCGGAGACCATCTTGGACGCGTTGTTGACCTGCATGTAGAAGGGCTTATGTTATTGAGCGATCGCCCGGTAGACCTTTTCCGGTCCTTCGCCCTGCAGGTCAATCTGCCGATGAGCCTGAACGGGGTTCGCGAGTTCCTCCTGGACGCCGAAAGCCTGTGGAATCGCGAAAGCATCAACGGCAAGCAATACTGGACCGGTATGCACTTCACCAACCTGCCAGAGGACTCGCGCCTGTGCATTGAAAGGATGGTCGCCAGCTTCTGATATACAGGCGACCACCCCGTCAATTAACGCAAGGCGTCAGCACTCAGGCGCCGATGAATTGCCCCGGAGTAAGGTGGTTGTCCCAGCGCACCGGGTAGCTGCCGTGAGGCAGTGCCTGATCACTGTCAGCCGATAGCAAATACACCCCACCTGAGCCCGAGCTCACGACAAAATCGCGCTCACCAAAGGGCAGGGCACCGGCAACGTCCTGCACGGCGATGCGCTGCAGCAACTCACCAGTGCGATAGTTGATGATGATCGCACGATTGCCCAGCGGCGCAGTGATAACTGCCAGCGGTGCATGCCGGCTGATAGCAATGCTGGCGGTGTAGTTGCGCAAGCCAGCCAGCTCTTCCAGCGGTAACTCAGGCTCGGAAAACTCTCCCGTCGCAGTATCCAGTCTGGCCAGCAGCGGCGGGGTTTCCCATTCCGGGCCTTCGTACTGATAACCGGCAATCACGACCCCATCCGGGCTGACGTCCAGGTGACGACAACTCAGTTGATGGTGCGAAGGGGTATAGCGCGCCGTAATCTCACCGGAGTGCCGATCCAGCAGCAACAGAGCTGGCTCCATCCGGTCCAGGTTCAACTTGATACGGTCATAGTCCGGGTGGGTCTCAATGCCGCCCAGCGCGACAATCAGAGTATTGCCGTCCGGGTGCAGTCGCAGTTCGTGCGGCCCAATGCCCTGCAGATCAAAGTCGGCAACCTGCCGGTAGCCGTCAAAGGCGTCGTAAACCCGCACCAGGCCGGCTGAGGTGTGATAGTTGTTCATGGTGACGTACAGCAGGCGTGCGTCCGGGCTGTACACGCCATGACCATAGTAGTGATAGCCATCGCCAGCCTGCACGCTACGCTCCAGCTGGCCGGTACGCGTGTTGACCACGTGCATCTCGCGGCCTGGGCGGCGGGCAAACACCACCACGTGGTCGCCATGGGGCTGCGGGCAACCGCCGTGGCAACGCTCGGCGACCGGAATCTGAAAGCGCTGCCGGCCGCTGCTGTCCACGCCACCAATGTAGTGCCGGCCCTCAGCGTCGTTGACAGCGCTGACCAGCTCCAGCGGCGGCGCCGAGCGCCCCAACAGAGGACCGGTAGTGCACGCACTGACTGCGGTCACCGAGGCGCTCGCGAGAGACGCCTTGAGAAAGCCACGACGACTAAGCATGACTCAGTCTCCGTCGCTGGAGTTGAAGCCGCGCACAACGCCCAACTTGCCCGCGACCGGCCCAGTCAGAACCGCACCGGTGGCGCGCACGTCTTCGAGCAGCGCGGTCAGGCTGGCAACGCCTTCTTCGGTTTCCAGCAGGGGCGTGATATCCGCAGGCAGGCCATCAAAATGCGCCAGCGTCTTGTTCAGCTGCGTACTGAACTGCTCTGCCAGATCAGCTGCATTGTTCTCGGCCATCAGCAGGTTAAGGCCCGGCACGAAGAAATCAGCCATCCCTTGCAGCGATGCGCGCAGGGTCACCAGCGACTGCTCACTGCGCCAGGCGTCAGCCAGATAGGGGTTTGGACGACCGGTGCCACGCACACCCAGCGGCGCGGCCAGACGCCAATCTGCCATGATTTCCAACGCATGCATCGCAGAGGTCAGGGTGCCGTTGCTGTAGTCGTTCACTTCGAGATAGCGCGACTGCAGCTGCCCCCAGTCCGCAGCGAGGCCTTCAGCATTCTGCTTCAAATTTCCGCTGATGCCGGTCAGCAGCGCGCAGGTCCGTTCTGCTGGCAACGCGCGCTCGCCATCAGTGATCTGTGGGTCATACAGCAGATATTCAGCAGCCGGAAAGCCTTGAATGGCGACGCTGTCACGAGACAAGGCATCGACATCGATCGGCTTGTCGTTGCCCAGCCAATAGCGGGCCTTGCTGGCCGTCAGGTTTTTCGGATCAGGCCAGAACTGAAACTTCCAGGCGCGCGTGTTCTGCTCAATCGGGCCAAAGTCGACAAAGCGCACCGCCTGCCAGCTGTTAAAGGCGGCCAGCCATTGCTCCTTTACCGCCAGCAGCCCGGCATCAGTCGGTTCAGCGCAATACTCGCTGGTCCGCTGCGCAAAGGTGGCGGTACTGCTGGCCAGTTGCTCGTAGCCGTGACCAATCTGGGCATGCCATGCAGCACGCGGCGTTTCCGCCATGGCCTGGGCGCTAAGGCCCAGCGTCAGGGCCGCCATCAGCGGCAGGCGGAGCAGGGTGGTTGTCGCCTTCATATAAACAGGTATCCCGGTTCAGAGAGAGTTAAGGAAGCGCAGCAAAGCTTCACGCTCGTTGGCTGGCAGCAGGCGGTATTCGTCAGCAGCGGCACGGGCTTCGCCGTCGTGCCAGAGAATTGCGTGCTCGACGGTTTCAGCGCGGCCATCGTGCAGGAAGCCCGCCGACGGATTGACCGTCTTGGTCAGGCCCAGCCCCCACAGCGGCGGCGTACGCCACTCGTTGCCGTCGGCCAGAAACTCGCCGCGTCCATCAGCCAGCCCCGGCCCCATGTCATGCAGCAGCAGGTCGGTGTAGGGCCAGATAACCTGTTCGCTCAGGTCGGCGCGCTCGTGCTGTCCGGTGGTGTAAGAGGGTGTGTGGCAAGCAGCGCAGCCGATCTGGTTGAACAGCTCGGCGCCACGCTGCACCTGAGGATCATCCATGTCGCGGCGGGTTGGAACAGCCAGACTCATGCTGTAGAACTCTATAAAGCCCGCTACCTTGTCGCTGACCTCAGGTACCCCGCCGTTGGGGAAACGCTCGCACTGTTGCTGCGGCGTACAGTCGGTGGACAGGGCAACGCTCGAGGTCAGCCCCATGTCGCCGGCAAAGGCATCCATGCTTTGCTGCATCACGTTGGGTTGGCCGGCTTTCCAGCCGAAGCGACCCAGAACGGTTTTTTCCGCAACGCGGTCCCAGACCTGGTTCGCACGTCCGGAAATACCATCACCGTTCTCATCTTCAGGGTCAGCCGCAGCCAGCAGCACGTCCTCAGGAATGGCCTGTAGCAGGCCCAGACCGATCATCGGTGGCGCAACTCGGGGCGAGGTCAGCAGGTCCTCGGACATCTCGCCGTAGTTGGGGTTTTCAATGCGATAAATGGGCTTGCGCATAACCACTTCAGTGCCATCACCAAGCGTCTGGGTAACCGCCTCCCAATCGACGATCAGGTCCGCCTCGGGTTTCATGCCGGGAATAGCGGCCGTCTGCAACTGCGCGCCATAAACCGGGTCTGGTACCACGCCGTGCTCACGCAAAAAGTCTGCGTCGCGCTCGGGGTCCGCTGGAATGGACAACCGCAGAAACAGGGAGACAGAAGGAGCATCGACGGAGGCCGGCGCATGACCGCGGCCATCCTTCAGGTGACATCCCTGACAGGAGTTGGTGTTGAACAGCGGGCCGAGGCCGTCGCGCGCATCGGTGCTCGAAGGCGCAACCACCCAGGGATTACGAAAAAAACTGTTACCGACGCTGAAATCCAGTCGTCGGGTCATCGGCATGTTGCCCTGAGGCAACGAGTAGGCGTTCTGATCGTGCTGATCGACGCTGCCCGCACCGCCGCTCAGCGGGGTGTCCTGCAATGGATAAGAGGTCTCTGCCGCGTGGCAGAAGGCAGAAAAAAACAGAGCCGCAAAGGAGGCAGCCGAAACGAATTTTGTGTAGAGCATAAAGCCTGTATCACTGTGCGCGGTACTGGTACCAGCGAGATCAATCCTGCTCAACGAAAGCGGCGGACAGGGCTCTCAACCCTGTCCGCCGCTCTGGTTCAAGCCATCAACTCAGAACTGATGACCAGCATCGTCCGGTTCAAGGGACTCGACACCCACCACAGCAGCAACCTGCTCGATAGAGCCGGTTTGCTCGACCAGGGCCGCGATCGCATCGTTGATGACCTTGGCTCCCTCGGCGTTGTCGGGGGCAATCATCATATCAAAGGCAACCGGGTTTTCTGTCCGCTCGGCGGTCTGTTTCATGTGACCCAATGCCGCAACGCTGGCGTCCAGCTGTGCGTTCAGTTGCTCGTTCAGTTCCGGCTTGGCGTCAGCCACCAGATCAGCCAGCGAGGCGCCGCTCAGCTCGGTACCGTCAACACGCTTATAGGAACCGGTGTAGACGTTCTGGATACCCAGCGCATTGTAGTAATGCGAGTTGTGCGTGTTGTCGCTGAAGCAATCGTGCTCGTCCTCATAGGAGTTGGCTTCCAGCGCAACTTTCATGCGCTCACCCGCTAGCTCACCCAGCGACAGCGAGCCCATGCCGAACAGCATTTTCTGGTAGGCAGCCGACGGTGCCATGGCAGTCAGCTCAGCGCGGTAGTTGTCGTCCACGTCCGGCTTCCACTGGTCAACCATCCACTGCAGGTCGGAAACCAGCAGATCGGTTACCGCGTCCAGATACTGACCGCGGCGCTCGCAGTTACCGTTTGTGCAGGCATCACCAGCAGCGTAGTCGGTGGCCTTGCGGTCGCCGGCGCCGGCTTCAAACCCGTTCAGGTCCTGGCCCCAGAGCAGAAACTCGATAGCGTGGTAGCCGGTGGCAACGTTGGCCTCAGAGCCGCCCACTTCGTTGAGGCTGGCCAGCAGCTCGGGAGTCAGTGTGGTCAGGTCCATGGTCTCGCCACCGATATTCAGCTCGGTATTGGCGATGATGTTGGCGTTGGCGCCGTCGTTACCCAGCGCATGCTGGTAGTCGTCGCTCTTAACGTAGTCGATCAGACCTTCATCCAGCGGCCAGGCATTGAGCTGACCTTCCCAGTCGTCAACAACCGCGTTGCCGAAGCGGAAAACCTCGGACTGCTGATAGGGCACGCGGGCTTGCAGCCAGGCTTCCTTGGCAGCGGCCAGGGTTTCTTCGCTGGGGTTGGCAATCAACGCATCAGTCGCTTCATCAAGCGCCTGCGCGGTGGTCAGCGCATCTTCAAAAACCGCCAGAGCCATATCGGAGTAGTGCGCAACAACGGCTTCTGGAGCAACCGCAGCGGCAGTGCTGGCAGCCTCTGTCGAGGCCTCGGAGGCGGTTGCAGCCGGTGCGCTTTCAGCAGCGGGTGCAGCAGCCTCAGGGGCTTTGGATTCGTCGCTGTCAGAGCAGGCGGTCAGCAGAAAAGAGGTGGAAATTGCCAGCGCAAGCGCCTGCAAAGGAAAACGCGCAGCCATATAAAACTCCCTGTTGGCGTTAAAAGATTAATCAATGATAGTGATTAGCATTCGAGATTATATGCTTCCGCTCACATATTGCAATCAAGGACCGGGCCCGGGGGAGGGTATTTGCCATACTCAAGACTCCCTCTACGCAAAAAAGGAGTGCAACGATGTCCAACCACCACGTCTACAAAAAGGTCGAGGTTGTCGGCTCGTCCGCCGAGAGTATTGATGATGCGATCCAGGTCGCCATTGCCGAGTGCGGCAAGACGGTCCGCCATATGGAGTGGTTTGAGGTCAAGGAAACACGCGGTCACATAATAGATGACAAGGTCGCGCATTTTCAGGTGGTACTGCAGATCGGCTTTCGTATCGCCGGCAGCTGAAGTCAGCTGATAAAGCCCAAACTGCCTCCACTGGTTGTCGTGCCACACGGAGGCAGTGGCGGGCTAAGCCTTTAGCCCTGCCGTGCCTGCCAGCTCAACTGCATGGCGGCATCAGCGGCGCAGGCCAGCTCGCGGCCTTTAGTCACGAAGTGGGTGCGGTAGTAGTTTTGATGCTCGCTGTGCTCATGGAAGTGGTGCGGGGTGAGCACGGCGGTGAGTACCGGGATTTCGGTTTCCAACTGCACCTGCATCATGCCGCTGATAACGGCGTTGGCAACAAAGTCATGGCGATAGATGCCACCATCCACCACCAGCCCTGAACAGGCGATTGCTGCGTAGCGACCGCTCTTGGCCAGCAACTTGGCTTGCAGGGGAATCTCGTATGCGCCGGGTACGGCAATCACGTCGATCTTGTCGGCATCGTAACCGCGCTGGCTGATTTCTTCACGGAAGCCATCCAGGCAGCGCAGCACGATCTCGGCGTGCCAGGAAGCGTGGATAAAGGCAATGCGCTGTTGCGCAGGATCAAATTGAGTCATCGTCTTGCTCTGATTCATGAGTACGTCTGGTTGCTAGTGAATCAGGGCGAACGGGCAGGGCTACGCGAGCCTGATGGCCACGCAGCATCCAACACGCTCTCTCTTATCCGGACTATCACCGTCGGCTCCGGAATCACACCGGATCTGCTGACCTCTGCTAACGCAGAGCGCTCGCGGGCTGGGAGCACGGGCAGGGCCCAGAAACTCCATCACCGCCGGTGGGGAGTTGCACCCCGCCCCGAGAACGATGCCGCATCAGGTCGACGCGGCGGCGCCCAATATAGGGAACAGCTTACCCGGGGTCAAAGCCCAATAGCGCTAAAGCCTCTGCATCACCGACCGATATAGACAGGTATCCACCTCTCTTTACAGGGCACCTCCATGCGAATTGGCGACTTGACCTGGTCTAACCCGACGGCCCGCTCGTCTGACGAAACAGCGGCGTCAGAAGCGCAGACTAATGCGCCGTTGACCAGCAACCGCGAGATTGCCGAGAGCGTCAAGGTATCCCTGTCCGAGCGCGCGGAGCGGGCCCAGCAAAGCCGCAACACCAAAGACATCGACGACACTGATCTGCCGGAGTTGATCAAGCAACTGCTCAAGCAGATCCGCGAGTTGAAGCAGCAGATAGCCGAGCTGCAGCAGCAGATGGCCGAACTGGCCCGGCAGCAGGGATTGACCGCCGAGGAGCGCGCCACCCGTCTGGACGCCCTGCGTACCGAACTGACCAGCCTGTCCAGCGCACTGACCAGTGCCTACAGCGCGCTGGCAAAGGCCATGAAGCAACAGGATCTGACTGACGAGCAGCGCACCAGCGTGCTGAAACTGATGAACGCATAAGGGCAATGTACGCAACAGTGTTTTGCCATGGCCCCGCCGACAAGGTTCGAGATAAGTCGAACAAAAGTGCGTAACATGGCCTCCTTTCCAACAGGAGGCCACATGCCGGTACCCGAGCACCGCGGTATTGCCACAGGATTGATGTTCTTTCTCGCCGCGTGCTGCGGCGTGATTGTGGCCAACCTGTATTACGCCCAGCCGCTGGTGGGCCCCGTCAGTGCGTCGCTGGGTCTGAACCCGCAAGCCAGCGGCCTGATTGTCACCTTGACCCAGATCGGCTACGTCATCGGGCTGGTGCTGGTTGTACCGCTTGCTGACCGCCTGGAGAACCGCAAGCTGATCAGCGCGATTGTCTTGCTGCTGGCCCTGGCACTGCTGGGCACGGCGCTATCAGACTCAGCGCTGACGTTCCTGCTTTGCTCACTGGTCATCGGCATTGGCGCGGTAGCGGTGCAGATCATCGTTCCGCTATCAGCGCACCTAGCGAGTCCGGCGTATCGGGGCAGGGTGGTTGGCAATGTCATGGGCGGCCTGATGTTCGGCATCATGCTGGCCCGTCCGGTTTCCAGCATGATCACCGACATGCTGGGCTCCTGGCGCTGGGTGTTCGTGTTTTCCGCCGTGCTCATGGTGCTGCTGGTACTGGTGATGCAACGGGTTTTGCCACGCCGGGCACCTGCAGCCAGCATGGGCTACTTTGCACTGCTGCGCTCAATGGGCAGGCTGGCTGTCGAAACACCGGTGCTGCAACGCCGAGCCTTCTATCAAGCAATGATGTTCGGTGCCTTCAGCCTGTTCTGGACAACGACTCCGCTGCTGCTTGCCGGCCCGGACTATCTGCTGTCGCAATCGGGCATCGCGCTGTTTGCGCTGGCCGGGGTTGCGGGCGCCATCGCCGCGCCGGTTGCCGGCCAACTGGCCGACCGGGGCCTCACGCGCCCCGCAACCATCGGCGCCATGCTGTCAGTGATCAGCGCCTTTGCCATTACCCACGTAAGCGCGCCGGGCTCGCACCTCGCGCTGGCACTGCTGGTGCTGGCGGCGGTGCTGCTCGACCTGGGCGTGTCCGGTAACGTCGTGCTCGGGCAACGCCTGATCTATGCCCTGGGAGAAGCCGAGCGCAGCCGCCTGAACGCCATCTACATGGCAACCTTTTTTGTCGGCGGTGCGTTGGGCTCGGCCCTCGGCGCCTGGGCTTACGTCAGCGGTGGTTGGCTCGCGGCCTCGCTGCTTGGCAGCCTGATGCCGGCCTGCGCGCTGCTGGTGCTCTGGCTTGCAGACCCGGCACCAGCGCCCGGCTCACGGGAAGCAGAGACGGGCTAGCTCGGCCGCGTCAGTCGCACAATCTCATCAACCGCCTCCAGGCCCGGTACCGCAAGGAAGCCTGGCGCAGAGTAAGCAGGGTTCGGATACTGATAGTAGCCGGTGCCGGTCTGCAGCCCCATCTTGCCCTGATCAATCAGCTGTTCCTTGATATAGGCGGCATTGCGCAGCGTCTGCGGGTCATTATTCTGGTGGCCCCAGTAGCTCAACACGTCGTAGCAGGTCTTCATGCCGATGACATCCATGATGCCAAAGGGCCCGAGCGCCACTCCCCGGTTGGTGATCATGTAGGTGCGATCGACCATCTCCGGGGTCGAGACACCATTGGTTACCAGCGTTTGCGCAGCGCCGAGCAACGGCACCAGCAGCGAGTTGAGGACATACCCGTTCTGAGGTTTCCGGATGGGGATGGGCACCATGCCAATTTCGATGGCAAAGGCAGCAATAGCGCGCAGCGTCGCTTCAGCCGTGCCGGCATGGGCCATGACTTCGGCGATATTCATCGACCAGATCAGGTTGGCGAAGTGCAGGGCGCAGTACTGGGCTGGCCGCCCAGTGTCCTCGGCAAACTGGCTGGGCAAGAGTGTGGAGGAGTTGGTCGCGATCAGGCACTTGGGCTGCAGCAGCGGCGCCAACTGGCGATACACCTCTGTCTTGACCTCAGGGATCTCCGGTACAGCTTCGATTACCAGATCCGCCAATGCCACCGCATCCGCCAGATCGGTGCTGTAGCGCAGGCGCTGGCGCGTCTGGTTCAGTTCCTCTTCACTGGCGCCCAGGTCGGCGCTATATATTTCGGCATACTGCTCGTGAGCCACTCTGCAACGCCCAAGCGCCTCATCGAACAGGTCATACACCACCACATCCTTACCCATGTACGCACTGTGCCAGGCAATCTGCCCGCCCAGAACGCCAGCACCGAGCACCATCAGCTTATTCAGATCACTACTCATTTGGGCGTCCTTCAGGCTGCGCGCACATCGCGCGATTTTGTTCCGGGCTGTGCAGCACGGTTATTTTCGGTCAGCTCCAGCAGCGCGTCCTCGACCGGCTCATCAAGCAGCATCTCGCGGTCTCGCTCGTAGGCGTTCAGCAGCCGCCAGGGCGCGCTGCGACCCTGGCGCGGCAGAATGCGGTTACCACGTTGCACATAGCCGGACTGCAAGGCCCCCATCATGGACTCAGCGGCGACCAGGTTGTCATCGTGATCACGCGGTGTGGCAACCTGCACGCCACTGGCACGCATGTGGTTGAGCAAACGGCAGACCCACTGGGCAGCAATGTCTGATTTGAGCGTCCAGGGCGCGTTGGTATAGCCGAAGATCCAGGCCATGTTCGGCACGTCCTGCAACATGACGCCCTTGTAGGTCATGCGCTGGTTGATATCGAAGGGCTGACCGTCGATCAGTATTCGCGTGCCGCCCAGCACCTGCAAGTTCAGGCCGGTCGCCGTGATGATGATGTCCGCGTCCAGCTGTGCGCCGGATTTGAGGCGAATACCTGTCTCGGTAAAGCACTCGATCTCATCGGTCACCACAGAGGCCTTGCCACTGTTGATCGCCTTGAACAGGTCGCCGTCCGGTACCGCACACAGGCGCTGATCCCAGGGCATGTAGGCCGGAGTAAAGTGTTTCATCTGCGCGGGGTCGTCAAGCTGCTCGGCTACCTTCTTCAGCAAAAATCGGCGGGTGCCCTCGGGCCAGCGCTTGGCGGCCTTGAATATCCAGCGCTGGATCGCGATGTTGCGCTTGCGCGCCAGGCCATACACCCAGTCATTGGGCAACACCTTGCAGAGCACCTCGGTAATCCGATCCTGTGCCGGCACCGTCATGATGTAGGAGGGCGAGCGCTGCAGCATGGTGATATGCCCAGCCTGCGCCGCCATTGCCGGCACCAGCGTGACCGCCGTCGCACCGCTGCCAATGACCACCACCTTTTTGCCGCTGTAGTCCAGATCCTGCGGCCAGTGCTGCGGGTGAATACATTGCCCCTGAAAACGCTCGGCACCCGGAAACTCGGGCAGGTAGCCGGCCTTGTGATCGTAGTAGCCGGTGCAGCTGATCAGAAAATCACAGCTGTAGTGGCGGGCCTGGCCGCTCTGCAGATCACGAGCACTGACCACCCACTGCTGCTGCTCGGAGCACCACTGCACCTGCTCGGTCTCGATACCGAAGCGGATCTTTTCCTCAACGCCATACTCGCGCGCAGTATCACTGATATAACGACGAATGGACTCGCCGTCAGCCAGGGTTTTCAGCTCATTCCAGGGCCGAAAGGCAAAGCCGAAACTGAACATGTCGGAATCCGAGCGGATGCCGGGATAGCGGAACAGGTCCCAGGTGCCGCCCACCTGTTGGCGGCGCTCCAGAATGGCGATGCGCTTGTCCGGGCAGTTCTGGCTGAGGTGAACGGCGGTGCCGATGCCGGACAGGCCGGCACCGATGATCAATACATCGACGTGCTCATTCGTCATGATTGTTTCTCTTGTTGTCTGACGCTGTGCAAGGTCACTATAGACTGCCTGCATGCCGTCGCAGCCGACTGGTCGAATCACGACAATTGCTCGGCATTTGCCGCCAACTTGCGGCACGTAAGATCAACAAGAGTCGGCGCCGCCAGGTGGCGACGCCCCGGGAAAGAACAGAAGGAGAGATCAGCTCTCGGAGGCGCGACGCGGCAGCAGCATGGCCACTATGATGCTGACCAACGTCGAGGCCAGCAGCGCGCCGGCAAAGGGCGCCAGGGTGGGGACGGTATCGGGGAAGCTGGCCAGCACAACCCCCTGATACACACTGCCGGTGGCAAGCCAGCCCGGCAACACCGCACCGAGCAGGCCAGCCAGCGCCCCCGCGATGGCCGCCACTGCGCTCATGCGCGACCACAGCCCAAGTAGCACGGGCACCACTGCAGTAGCGCACAACAGGTCGGCAATCAAAAATAGCCTTAGTACAGAGTTGCCCTGCAGTGCGACCCACACCACCGGCACCATCAGCGCCACCGTCAACCAGCGTGCCGACGTTAGCGACAAGCCGCGTTTCTCTGTCACCAGCAACGACGCGATGGCGTTTTGCAGAGTATCCACCGATGAGGCAACCAACGTCAGCGCCAGCAACAATGCCGGCAGCGTCAGCCAGCCCGGCGCTTCTCGCAGCATGGCAAAGAAGGGAATGGGCGGCGAACCCACGTCAGCGCCGCTCATTACCGTGACAATGCCGAGGCCGCCGATCACCGCTACCACGGCAATGGTCGCTACGCCGCCGAGCACCGCGCCGCGCCCCAGCGCTGCATCACTTTCAGCCGCCCACACGCGTTGCCAGTAACCCTGGTGAAACAGATTGGCTGCGGTTACCGCCAGCACCAGCGTCAAGGCAACCCCTAGCGCCGCGCCGGCAGGTATGCCGGGCATCGCGCCGGAGGCACTCACCTCGGGCAGGCGCTGCACCGCCACCGCGCCGACCAGCGCCAGCAGGGCCAGCAGCAACCACGCCTGCCAACGATCAGTCGTCATGCTCGCGCGCAGGCCACCCCAGGCGGTGTAGAGCAGGGTCGTCAGGGCAACGCCCACCACCACCAGGTTGCCATTGATGTCCGACAGCATGCTGGTGATGGCGCCAATCGCCGTCAGCTCGGCGATCAAAAAACAGCTCATATACAGCAGCGAGATCAACCCCACCCAACGACGCACGGCGGGTCCGTAAAAGTGCTCGGCAAACTCGCCGATACTGCGCCCCTGCGGCAGCGCCCGGCGAATGGCTGGCCCGAGAGCGGCAAACAGCGCAAAGGGCAGGGCGGCGCCCAGGGCATAACCGGCCAACGCCAGCGGGCCGACCAGAGCGCCCACTTCCGGCGGAGCAAACAGGATCCAGCCGCCCATGCCGGAGGCGAGAAAGGAGAGCCCGATGGCGCGGGCATTTTGCGAGTTGCGCGCGGTGACAAAGTCATCCAGGCCCGCCTCGGCAGAGCGGGCACGCAGGCCAATCCAGGCAAACAACAGCAATACGGCAGCCAGGGCTGCCATAGACAGGTACAGCATGTCGCACTTCCTCCGCCGGTATGATCCGGATCAGGTTCCAGGGTTTCGGCTGACGATCAGCGTATTCTCAGCCCGCGCGACACAACACGCGGACACCCCTGGCGACGTTGATGAAAGGGCGCGGCAGAACAACCCGCCGCTCGCAGGCCCCTGCACAGAATCAGTGGGCCGTTTGCGCGCAACATGATGTCACATCTGCATCAACTCGCGTAATCTGACTTCAAGTAGCATCGCCGGTTTTCCAGCAGGGTAGCCGGCGCGCATTGCGCTCAGCCAATAGATCCGAGCTTGTATCATGGACGAAACCAATCAGCCTCTGCTCCAGACAGGCGCCAGCCAGGCCGCACTGGAAACAGTGCTCGACAGCCTGGACGCGCTGGTTTACGTCGCCGACATGCAGACCCATGAGCTGCTTTTCCTGAACGCCTACGGCCGCGCCAGATGGGGCCAGGTAAATAACCGCACCTGCTGGGAAACCTTGCAGCAGGGTCAGGACGGCCCGTGCAGCTTCTGCAATAACCATCAACTGATCGACGATCAAGGGCAGCCCGCTGCGGTGCAGGTGTGGGAGTTTCGCAACACCCACAACCAGCGCTGGTATCAATGCCGAGATCAGGCCATCCGCTGGCCGGACGGCCGCCTGGTGCGGCTGGAGATCGCGACCGATATTTCCGACATCAAGCGCCTTCAAGCGCAACTGCGCAGCGCGCAGCACCGCGCCGAGCAGCTAGCCCATGAGGATGCGCTGACCGGCCTGGCCAATCGCCGGGCGCTCTTTGCGCTTGGTCAGAGCGCCATTGAGCAGGCGCGTCGTCTGGGGCATCCGATTGCGCTGATCGGTCTTGACGCTGATCACTTCAAACGGGTCAATGATCAGCACGGGCACGCCGCCGGAGACGCCGTGCTTAAAGCACTGGCAGCGACCTTGCGCAGCGTGACCCGAGCGTCCGATGTCTGCGCCAGGCTGGGCGGTGAGGAGTTCACCGTCCTGTCGCCAGGTACTGACCTGGCCGGCGCCACTGAGCTTGCCGAACGCCTGCGTCAGGCGATAGCCGACCTGCGGGTGGAGTATCAGGGCGAGCAGTTGCTGATTACCTGCAGCTTTGGTGTGACCGCCAGCGAACAAGGCGCGGCGAGCCTTGAGCAACTGCTCAACATCGCCGATATAGCCACCTACCGCGCCAAACACTTGGGCCGAAACAGAGTGGAAGTCGAACACATCATTGCGGTCAAACAAACGGAGTAAGCATGACCAGCGTCCCAGCGTTGCCCGAAGGCATTTCCCTGATTCACAACACCGCCGGCAAAGCCTTTGTGCAGGTTGAGCACCCCAGCGTCACCGCCCGCATTGCGCTGGAGGGCGCACACCTGGTGTCCTGTATTCCGAGCGGACAAGCCGACCTGCTGTGGATGAGCCCCTCTGATCCCCAAGCGCCAGGTGGCGTGCTGCGCGGCGGGGTGCCGCTGTGCTGGCCCTGGTTTGGAAATACCCGCACCGGCCCTGCCCATGGCATCGCCAGGCGCAGCCTCTGGCAGCTCACGGGCGCCGAGCGCGACGAGCAGTCGGTGCGGCTAAAGCTGGAACTGCCCGCAGCTACGCAGAAAGCTGCCTTGCCCGAAGCGTCCTGGGCACTCAGCCTGGAACTGCGTCTTGGTGCCAGCCTGCAGATGACCCTGACCAGCCGCAATACCGGCCAGGGGCCGCAACTCCTGAGTCAGGCGCTGCACAGTTATCTACCCGTCGCGGAGATCACCAAAGTTCGTGTTACCGGGCTCGATGGCGCAACCTACCTGGACCAGCTGACCAGCAGCCACCAGGTGCAGCAAGGCGACCTGACGATTGAGCGCGAAGTGGACCGCATCTATCTGCAGCACAGCCAACCCATTCAGCTGAGCGACGGACAACGCACGCTGGAAATCTGCCGCAGCGGCAGTGCCTCTGTGGTGCTATGGAATCCCTGGCAGGACAAAGCACGCAAGCTGGATAACTTTCCAGCCGATGGCTACCGTACCATGCTCTGCATAGAAGCAGCCAACGCTGCTGCAGATGCCCGCACGTTGCAACCGGGCGAGGAGCACACCTTGAGCTGCAGCATCAGGCAAATATAGTTGCCGGAGGTAGCCCGCAGGCATCACGGTCCGCTAGCATGCACAAGGAGAACGAGGCCCACCCGAGCTGCACCATGCGCAGCTGGGCAAGAGAAGGCCACGCGGCTGTGTAGTCGAGGAAGCACTACCCCCCCGTGATAAGGACGCACTCCGGATGCGGCAAGAGAGCAAAAACAAGCAGGATTCAACCGTCTCACCACCGCTCTGGCGTCTGATTCTGCCGGCACTGCTCATCCTCGCAGCAGTCTGCATCTGGTGGCTTACGCGCGCCGAACCAGCCCCCAGCGCACCCGATCCCGCGCCGCAACACGCCGCAGCGCCGCAAGAGCCGATTGCGTCGGTGCCAGTACCTAGCGTCACCAGCAGCAAGCCTGCAGGCCCCGAGTATGTTGGCCGCCAAACCTGCGCCAGCTGCCATGCCGAGCAAACCGAACAATTCAATGGCTCGCACCACGACCAGGCGATGCAAGAAGCCAACGCGCAAACCATCTTGGGTGACTTCGCCGACCAGACCTTCAATTTCGGCGGCGTTACCAGCCGCTTCTTCCAGCGCGACGAGCAGTTTTGGGTCAACACCGCCAACGCCGAGGGTGAGTACAGTGACTACCGCGTGGACTACACCTTTGGCGTCTACCCGCTGCAACAATACCTGCTGGCATTGCCGGGCGGGCGCTATCAAGCCTTCAGTGTGGCCTGGGACGCCAGACCGAGCGAGCAGGGCGGGCAGCGCTGGTTTCAGCTCAACCCGGATGTCAACGGCGAAGACCCGGTCAAGGCGCTGCACTGGACCGGCCGCCAGTTCAACTGGAACCTGATGTGCGCCAAATGTCACTCAACCAACCTGGAACGTAACTTCGACAGCGTCAGCAACAGCTACAACACCGGCTGGAGCGAGATTGATGTCTCCTGCGAAGCTTGCCATGGCCCGGCATCCAATCACCTGCAATGGGCTGCACAACCCGACAATCATCCCGCTATGGCCGACACCCTTGGCCTGACCGTGCGCTTTGACGAACGCCAAGGCGTCAACTGGTTGCCCAACGCCAGCGGCCACCCCGAGCGCACAGCGCCGCGCACCAGCGAGAAGGAAATCCAAGCCTGCGCCGCCTGCCATTCACGTCGCGCCCAGCTATTCGATGATCGGCAGGACGCCGGCCTGCTGGTCGAGAACTATCTGCTGTCCACCCTGGATCAAGGCCTTTATCACCCGGACGGGCAGATTCAGGACGAAGTCTTTGTGCATGGTTCCTTCCTGCAGAGCAAGATGTACCAGGCCGGGGTTACCTGCAGTGACTGCCACAACCCGCACTCGCTGGAGTTGCGCCTGCCCGGAGACCGCGTGTGTCTGCAGTGCCACCAGGCTGACCAGTACCAGACGCCCAAGCACCACTTTCACAGCACGGCTGCCGGCAGCGCCTGCGTTGACTGCCACATGCCCACGACCACCTACATGGAAGTGGACCCCAGACGTGACCACAGCCTGCGCGTGCCGCGCCCGGACCTCAGCGTGACTCTGGGTACACCCAATGCCTGCACCCAGTGCCACAGCGATCAAAGCGCCGAGTGGGCGGCGGAGCATGTGGAGCAGTGGTACGGCCACACGCCACAGGGGCTGCAGCAGTATGCCGAGGTCTTCGCCCAGGCCCGCGCGGGTGCTGCCGGCGCAGAGCAGGGCTTACTCGAGCTGCTGGCGAACGAGCCGCAGCCCGCCATCGCCCGCGCCACCGCGGCCAGCATGCTGCAATCCTGGCCAGGGCCGGAAGTTGCGCAATCGCTGTTCGTTGCGCTGCGTGCAGACGACCCACAGATTCGCCTGGGCGCCTTGCAGGCCGTATCCAGCTACCCTCCGATCACGCGCTGGCAACTGGTTAACCACCTGTTGGACGCCCCCGAGCGGGTGGTGCGTCTGCAGGCCGCGGCCCAGTTGCTGGACATTCCGCCAGAGCAGATGCGCGGCGATGATATCAAGCGCCTGCAAGATGCCCAGGACGCCTATCTGGCAGCCCAACAGGCCAACGCCGACGATACCTCCGCGCAGCTCAACATCGGCGTTTTTTACCAAACCCGAGGACAGCTGGCCTTGGCCGAGGACGCCTACCGACGCGCCATCGAGCTGGACCCGTATTTTATCGCCGCCTACGTAAACCTGGCTGATCTGTACCGCGCCTCGTTCCGCGACCCGGACGCCGAGCGCCTGCTGCAGACCGGGCTACAACAGCTGCCCGAGGCCGCGCCGCTGCACTTCAGCCTCGGCTTGCTGAAAGTGCGCTGCAAGCAGATGGACCAGGCTCTCACAGCCCTGCGCCAGGCTGTCTCGTTGGACCCGGACACCAGCCGCTATCGCTATGTGCTTGCCGTGGCCCTCGACAGCGCCGGTCAGCGAGCCGACGCCCTGGCTGAGCTGGAAAAGGGCCTGCAGCGTAACCCCAACAGTCAAACCCTGCTGACCCTGCGCCAGCAGCTGCAAACAGGACAACCATGAGTATCGAGATCATCAACGGCGACTTGGCCAATCCAGCCCACGCGCAGGCGCTAGTTCATATACTCAGCGAATATGCGCTGGACCCGATGGGTGGCGGCAAGGCGCTACCTGCCGAGGTTCAGCAAGTGCTGGTGCAACGCCTGGCCGAGCGCACGGATTACCACCTTGTGCTGGCCAGGGATGCATCCGGGTTTGTCGGTTTGGTCAACTGCTTTGAAGGGTTCTCGACATTTAAGGGCAAGCCGCTGATCAACATTCACGATGTCATCGTATCGATGCGTGCACGGGGCAGGGGAGTGGCCCGGTTGATGCTGCAGCAGGTAGAAGCTATCGCACGCGAGCGCGGCTGCTGCAAGCTGACACTGGAAGTGCTGGAGGGTAACCAGCCGGCGCAAAACAGCTATCGCGCAGTTGGCTTCAAGGGCTACGAGCTGGACCCGGTCATGGGCCGAGCCATGTTCTGGGAAAAACCGCTCTAGAGGCTGCTGACGTTTCGCTTGCCCAGCGGTAGCGGCCTCGCGGGCACGACATGTCGTGCCCCTGCGGCGAAGTCTGTTACTCCATGCGTAGGGACGCGACATGTCGCGTCCTCGAGGGTCGGTGCTGCGACCTGTTTTGCTGTGTGCGCTGGCGGAGAGCCCACGGACACGCATGCCGTGTCTCTACTGCTGCGCCTGACGCATCGCCTGGCTGGCTTGAACCACACGGTTGGCCGGCACCCGGAGCTGCTCCAGCAGATAGCTGGCAAAGGCCGGGTGAAACGCTTGGCGAGCGATGGCGCGCGCCATGCAGTCGAGCCACTGATCACGCAGCTCGGGGCCGACCGCCCAGCGCGCATGAAAGGCGGGAATACTGATGCTGCCAAATTGCTGCTGAAACAGACGGGGGCCGCCCAGCCAGCCAGACAGAAAGGCCGTCAGTTTCTCCCGCGCCAGCGTGAGATCTTCTGCGTGCAGCGCGCGCAGTTCGCGCGCGCCTTCCCAGCTGTCCATCTCCTGATAAAAATCCGTTACCAGTTGACGAATACCCTCAAGCCCACCTACTGCCTGATAGGACGCATCGGCCTGGCCGTAAGTTGGGGAGTTGTCTGTCATGCCGGTTTTACCTCAAGTGGGACCAGACGCATGGTAGGAGGGAAACACCTGCTGCTCAAGCGACCTGGCGCCGCACCCCGCGTCGCGACATAAGGTCGCACCCCCCGCGCAGCCATGTCTGCTACCACGATATCGCGCTACAGCCCGCCAACACCGCAGGCTACAACCATTGCTGACACGCTCAGCCGAGCCGAGGTAACACCCGATACACACCTGCGCATTGATCTATGTCATGAGTTGTTACAATTGCGCAGCATCATGAAATACTTTGTAATACTTTCCGCAACAGGTTCCAGGCGTCGTTCTGGTTCCCCACGGAAGGCGCCGCTCCCGCGGCCAGTTTGGCGATTAATGCTGTACGCCGTCTCAGTCTGCACAAAGACATTACGCTGACCCATAAAAACCACCCGGCAGCACCTGACACGCTCATGCGGGAGCGTCACGGGGTGCTGTTGTGTGGGCTATTGGTCAGCTGGTGGGTGCACATCACTGGGGCCTGTTGCACCTCGTTCCCTGTCGGGCGCGAGGGCCTGTTCAACGACTAAGGCTGCAACATGAACCCGAAGCAGATAACTTCACTCCTGAAACGGCTCGCCTGGCTGCCGCTGCTGATGCTCAGTGGCTGCAAGATGGTGTTGCTGGACCCGAAAGGGCAGGTCGGCGTCGACGAAAAGTCGCTGATCATCACCGCCACGCTGCTGATGCTGATCGTGGTAATTCCGGTCATCGTGATGACCCTGGTGTTTGCCTGGAAGTACCGTGCAAGCAACACCAAGGCGACCTACCGACCCAACTGGTCCCACTCCACCGCGATTGAACTGGTGGTCTGGATCATTCCCTGTGTGATCGTTGCCATCCTCGGCACCATCACCTGGAAGACCACCCACGAGCTGGACCCGTACCGCCCGCTCGACTCGGACGTAAAGCCGATCGAAGTGCAAGTGGTATCGCTGGACTGGAAATGGCTGTTCATCTACCCAGAGCAGGGCATCGCCACCGTCAACGAACTGGCCTTCCCGGTCGACACCCCCGTCAACTTCAAGATCACCTCCCAATCGGCGATGAACTCTTTCTTCATCCCGGCGCTGGGCAGCCAGATCTACTCCATGGCCGGCATGCAGACCAAGCTGCACCTGATCGCCAATCATGAAGGCAGCTACGACGGCTTCTCCGCCAATCTCAGCGGTGAAGGCTTCTCCGACATGAAGTTTCAGGCCATCGCCACCGATGAGCAGGGCTTCAACAACTGGGTCAGCCAAGTCAAAGCCAATACCGACACGCTGGATCTGAACAGCTATCCGACGCTGGCTGCGCCGAGCAAGGCCGACCCGGTCCGTTACTACGGCAGCGTCAGCCCGACGCTGTACGACTACATCCTCATGCAATACCACAACGGCGGTAAGCACGCGCCCGGCCACGAAGACCACGCCGGTCACGCAGGCCACGAGGCCCATGCAGGCGCCGAAATGGCTGGCATGCCCATGAACGCTGCCGAGGAGACCCACTGATGTTTGGCAAGCTGACACTCGAGGCCGTGCCGTTCCACGAGCCCATTATCATGATCACCCTGGCGGTCGTTGCGCTTGCCGGTCTGGGGATCTTTGGCGCCATCACCTACTGCCGCAAGTGGGGCTACCTGTGGACCGAGTGGCTGACTTCGGTTGACCACAAGAAAATCGGTGTGATGTACATTCTGGTTGCCCTGATCATGCTGCTGCGCGGCTTTGCCGACGCCATCATGATGCGCGGCCAGCTGGCCATTGCCGAAGGCGCTTCGCAGGGCTACCTGCCGCCCGAGCACTATGACCAGATCTTCACCGCGCACGGTGTGATCATGATCATCTTCATGGCCATGCCGTTTATGGTTGGCCTGATGAACATCGCGGTGCCGCTGCAGATTGGCGCCCGTGACGTTGCCTTCCCGTTCCTTAACTCGCTCAGCTTCTGGCTGTTTGTGGCCGGTGCGATTCTGGTCAACGTATCGCTGGGGGTAGGGGAGTTCGCACGGACCGGTTGGGTTGCTTACCCGCCGCTGGCAGAGCTGGGCTACAGCCCGGGCGTGGGGGTCGACTATTACATCTGGGCGTTGCAGTTATCGGGGCTAGGGACGCTGCTGACCGGCGTGAACTTCCTGGTGACCGTGTTCAAGATGCGCGCACCTGGCATGAGCTGGATGAAAATACCGGTCTTCACCTGGGCCTGTACCTTCACCAACGTACTGATTGTCGCGTCCTTCCCGATTCTGACCGCCACGCTGGGCCTGCTGAGTCTGGACCGCTATCTGGACATGCACTTTTTCACTAACGAGCTTGGCGGCAACGCCATGATGTACATCAACCTGTTCTGGGCCTGGGGTCACCCCGAGGTGTACATCCTCATTCTGCCGGCGTTCGGTATCTTCTCTGAAGTGATCTCGACCTTCTCCGGCAAGAAGCTGTTCGGCTACACCTCAATGATCTGGGCCAGCGGGGCGATCACCGTGCTCGGCTTTGTGGTCTGGCTGCACCACTTCTTCACTATGGGCTCGGGTGCCAACGTCAATGCCTTCTTCGGTGTAGCGACCATGGTTATCGCGGTGCCGACCGGGGTAAAACTGTTCAGCTGGCTGTTCACCATGTTCCGCGGCCGCGTGCAGTTCACCACACCGGTGCTGTGGACCCTGGGCTTTATGGTGACCTTCACCGTGGGCGGCATGACCGGCGTTCTGCTGGCCGTACCGGGTGCGGACTACGTGCTGCACAACAGCCTGTTCCTGATTGCTCACTTCCACAACACCATCATCGGTGGCGCAGTGTTCGGCTATCTGGCTGGCTTCACCTTCTGGTTCCCGAAAGCCTTCGGCTTCAAGCTGGACGAGCGTCTGGGCAAGGGCGCCTTCTGGTGCTGGATCACCGGCTTCTTCGTCGCCTTCATGCCGCTCTATGTGCTGGGCTTCATGGGCATGACGCGCCGTCTGAACCACTACGACAACCCGATGTGGCAGCCATACCTGATCGTGGCCTTCTTCGGCGCAGCGCTGATTCTTTGCGGGATTCTGTTCCAGCTGGCTCAGTTGGTGGTCAGCCTGCGTAACCGTGAGTCGCTGCGTGACGTGACCGGTGACCCCTGGGGTGGTCGTACCCTGGAATGGTCGACCAGTTCGCCGCCGCCGTTCTACAACTTCGCCGTTACGCCGACCGTACGTGCGCTGGATGCCTTCCAGGACATGAAAGAACGTGGCGAAGCCTACCTGCGCCCTGATCATTACGCGCCGATCCACATGCCGAAGAACACCTCGGCCGGCCTGATTATCGGTCTGCTGGGTGCGGTATTCGGTTTTGCGCTGGTGTGGCACATCTGGTGGCTGGGCGCGGTCAGCTTCATCGGCATGATCGCTACCTTCATCGCGCGCAGCTACAACGAAGACGTCGACTACTACGTGCAGCCTGACGAAGTAGAGCGCATCGAGAACCTGCATCACGCCAACTTTGAGGCGCCGCGTCAGGCGCTGAACACTCAACCCGTTGCGGAGCAGATCTGACATGTCGAGTACTGTAATGCACTCCAACCACGCCGTGGCGCATGACGACCACGAGCACCACGACACTGGCGGCAACACCGTATTCGGCTTCTGGCTGTACCTGATGACCGACTGCATTTTGTTCGCCTGCGTGTTCGCCACCTACGCCGTGCTGGTCAACCACACGGCCGGCGGCCCCAGCGGCAAGGACATCTTCGAGCTGCCCTATGTGCTGGGTGAAACCGCGCTGCTGCTGGTCAGTAGCTGCACCTACGGCTTTGCCATGATCGCGGCGCACCGCGGCTTCAAGGGCCAGACACTGGCCTGGCTGGCCGCGACCTTTGTGCTGGGCGCAGGCTTTATCGGGATGGAACTCAACGAGTTCCATCACCTGATCGCTGAAGGCTTTGGCCCGGACAAGAGCGCCTTCCTGTCGTCCTTCTTCACCCTGGTCGGCATGCACGGTCTACACGTGACGGCTGGCCTGGTGTGGATGGTCATCATGATGCTGCAGGTCAGCAAACGCGGTCTGACCGATCGTAACAACACACGCCTGATGTGCCTGAGCCTGTTCTGGCACTTCCTGGACATCGTCTGGATCTGCGTGTTCACCATTGTCTATCTGATGGGGACTATCTGATGAGTCATGCGCATTCCGACGCCGGCGCCGGCCACGGCAGCTACGGCTCTTACGCTATCGGTTTCATCCTGTCAGTGATCCTCACTGCCATCCCGTTCGGGATGGTGATGAGCGGGCAGTTCAGCCAGAGCGTCAACCTGATCAGCATGCTGACCATGGGTGTGATTCAGGTCGTGGTGCATCTGGTGTGCTTCCTGCACATGAACACCTCGTCTGAGGGCCGCTGGAATCTGGTGGCCTTCCTGTTCACCGTACTGATCATCGTCATGCTGGTTGGTCTGGCCATCTGGATCATGGTCAACGCCGACATGCTGATGATGCCCTGGATGTTCCAGTGAAACTCAAACGCTACCTGCTGGTCACCAAGCCCGGCATCATCTTCGGCAACTTGATTGCGGTGGCGGGGGGATATTTCCTCGCCGCCCAGGGGCAGATCGATCTCGGTCTGCTGCTGGCTACCGTGACCGGGTTGTCGCTGGTGGTTGCCAGCGGCTGCGTGATGAACAACTGCATCGACCGCGACATTGATCGTCATATGGAGCGCACGCGGGGCAGGGTGCTGGTCACCGGGCAGATTTCGCTACTGGCGGCATTGGCGCACGGTGTGGTACTTGGCCTGGCAGGCTTTGGCCTGCTGTGGTGGTACACCACGCCGGTGGCCACGGCGCTGGCGGCCTTCGGCTTCTTTATCTACGTGGGCGTGTACAGCCTCTGGATGAAGCGCCGTTCGGTCTACGGCACGCTGGTCGGCAGCCTGTCAGGCGCCATGCCTCCGGTGGTGGGCTACTGCGCCGTGACCGGACAGTTCGATACCGGCGCCGCGCTGTTGCTGCTGATCTTCTGTCTGTGGCAGATGCCGCACTCGTACGCGATTGCGATCTTCCGCTTTGATGATTACAGCGCAGCCGGTATTCCGGTGCTGCCGGTGAAAGAGGGCATTCGGGTGACCAAACAGCACATCGTCTGGTACATCCTGGCCTTTGCGGCCGCGGCGCTGATGCTGACGTTGTCGGGCTTTGCCGGTTACGGCTATCTGGTCATCGCGCTGCTGGTCAGTATCTGGTGGCTCTTGATTGCGCTGTCCGGCTACCGCGAGGAAGTAGACGACCGCGTTTGGGCACGCAAACTGTTTGGCTTCTCGATCATCGCCATTACAGCGCTGAGCCTGATGATGTCGATCGACTTTCAAACGGTATCCACGCCACTGCTGTTTACCGGTCTTTAATGCCCTAGCCCCGGCCCGGGGCTAAGGCTATTCGAGTCAGGCCGTGCCAAAGGCCAGCAGGTCAACGTTGACCTGCTCGGCCGCCTCGTTCTGCAGCCAGTGACCGATTCCTGGGTATAACGCGATCTGTAGCTGGGGCACACGAGCCCCCATCATCTTGCGTAAGGTCGCCTCCCCGGCGCCCTGGATGACGCTGTCATCGCTGCCGGCTAAAAACAGCACTGGGCATTGGATGACGGTATCGCGCAGTGGCAAAAGTTGCCGCCAGTTCTCATCCAGATTCCGGTAGTAATTGATCCCCCCGGCAAATCCGCTGTGCCGATAGGCATCCAGGTAATAGGCCAGCATCTCGTTGCTCAACCAGCCTGGCTGTACCTTGGGCACACCCAGGCGCCCGATCCAACCGCCACCCTCAGATAGCGCCTTGCCCAGCACGGGCGGATGACGCGGCGTGTCCGGTGAGCAGTAGAGTGCGCGCAAGATCCCCTCGGGGTCTGCATCAAACTCTGCCTCCGCCACACCCGGCTCCTGAAAATAGACCTGATAGAAGAAGTTGTCGGCAAAGTAGCCACGCAGAAACTCGATGGGCGGAACATCAGCAACCGGGCGCAGTGGCACACTCATGATCACCAGACGCTCAACCAGCTCCGGGTGCAGCTGTACAAACTGCCAGCAGTTGATCGCGCCCCAGTCATGGCCGATCAACAGTACCGGTTTGCCCTTGTTGGTATGCCCCACCAACGCCTGCATAAAAGCGGCGATACGTTTGGCGTTGTAGTCCCCAATCTGGGGTAGGGCATCTGTTTCGCCAAACCCCGGCATATCTGGGGCTACAGCGCGAAACCCGGCGTTGGCCAACGCCACCATCTGCGGGCGCCATGAGTACCAGCACTCGGGCCAGCCATGAATAAGCAGCGCCACCGGCCCCTCGCCAACACTGGCAATACGCGTGTTTACGCCGTCAATCAGGCGATGCTCCAGCTGAATGTCGTCAACGCTGTACATGGGTAATCCTTGTTGTTGTGCGATCAATGACGCATTAACGTCAACCTGCAGGGCAAGCGTCAACCGTGATTGGTACAGTGAATGATACGCACAGCAACGCCATCAATCCGGGTCGATCCATGCTTGGCAAATGCCCGTTAGTAGTCAGTGCCACCCTGTGCGCTATGCCGCTAGGGCTCAGCCAGCAGGCTCTGCAGGCGCTCGAGGCAGCACAATGATCTAATCTGGTAACCGCCCGGCTTAGTTGGCCGGGCGCGCCCGCCAGCACGCCACCACTTGTGGGCGATACCGGTCATACAGCCAGTTGAACATCAGGGTGTAGGGCAGAAACAACAGCACCAGCCCGATATCCAGCAGCAACGCCTGCAACAGATCAACCTGCATCCACCAGGCGATCATCGGCACCAGCGCGGCAATCAGGCCGAGCTCAAACAGGCAGGCGTGTGCCAGCCGCAGACGCAGCGTGCGGCGCCAGCCGCGTCTGCGTTCCAGCGACTCAAATCCGGCACTGAATGCCATATTCCAAAGCACCGCGACAAAGGACATCATCAGTGTCAACGCCCCGCTGTGCGCCAGCGACTTGCCGCTGACCAGCGCCACCAAGGGAGAGAACAGCAGCACCGCCAGCCCCTCGAACAACAACGCATGCAGCACACGCTCAAACAAGGATTTGCGAGGCACCACCACAGCCGTACTCATGAAAATTACTCCGATCCAATCGACAGGCGTATTTTCTACGGTCTATCCTGCAGATAGAAATTAACAACCATCGGCTAAACCGATATGAGAATCTCACCCGAATCCCTGGAAGCCTTTGCCCAGGCCGCCAGTCTCGGCAGTTTCAGCGCCGCCGCTCGGCGCCTGGGTAAAAGCCAGTCCACCATAAGCGAAGCCATCGCGCGGCTGGAAATTGATCTCGGCGTTACGCTGTTTGACCGCAGCGCCAAATCACCGGTATTGAGCGAAGCAGGGCAGGGGTTGCTACACCACGCCAATGCCGTACTGGGCGCCACAGAGCAACTGCAGCAAGCGGCGTATGCGCTATCGGCTGGCCTGGAACCACGGGTTACCCTGGTGCTGTCCGACGCCTATCAATCAGCCCATTACAGTGCGCGTCTGAATGAGCTGGCAACGCGCTTTCCGGAGCTGGAATTCGAGTGCATCTTCGCCGAGCATGACGACATCATCGACCTGATCAGCAGCGGACGAGGCACCTTGGGGTTGCTGCCTGTTGCCGGCGCGCACCCACCGGAAATCGGCCGCGCCACCGTAGCGGAGCGCGCCGAGTTTGCGGTTTTTGTCGGCAATAGTCATCCACTGGCTGGGCGGGAGAGGGTAGAGCTGGACCAGCTCGTACAGCACCGCGCCCTGCGCCTCAATACACTGAAGGGCAAACGCCAGCCGACAGACGACTTGCCAGACGCCACCGAACGCAGCTGGATCGCGCCCAACTACCTGATTTTGCTGGATCTGGCCGTGCTCGGCTTTGGCTGGGCCAGCCTGCCGCGCTGGCTGGTGGACAATTATGGCGCGGGCCGGTTGAGCGAACTTCAGGTGCCCGGCTGGCCACGCCAGCAAGCCCTGGAGGTCATCTGGTCCAGACATCAGCCCCTTGGGCCGGCAGCCAGTTGGCTCCGCCAGGCGCTGCTGGGGCATGACTGAGCACGCCTGCCAATAACAAGGCTGCGGGCTGCTATGCTGCAATTGAGTCAAACGTTCGACCGCAAGCAGGACTGCCATGAAGCCACATTACCAGCCACTGCCGACCATCCTCCTTGCATCCACCTTGCTGTGTAGCCTGAGCAGCTACAGTAATGCGCAACAGACCACCTGAAGATCACCTCGCTGGAGTGGGAGCCGAACTCCAGTTCCAGCATGAACAACAGCGGCAACGCCATTCAGTACCTGCGCAGCATGCTGGCCCAGTGCGATATATTGGGCCGGGAATCGACCATTTCAAAGCGGCACGCAACGCTAGGTGCGGGTCAGGGCCTTTGGCAGGTTCGCCGAGACGGAGCGGAGAAACCCTGGCTCTGGTTGACCAGGACATAACGGCGCAGCTGCAACCATCCAGCAGAACAGCCAATGCCGACAAAGGCGGACGGTTGAAACCGACAAGGCGCAAAGCAGAGTCAGGCGTGGCGTGACGAGTTGTGTGCGAAGAAACAGACAGGGGGCGGCGCTTGGCAGACCTGCATAATCGCAATACACCTTATTTAACATAATATATATTATGCGAACCCATACCGATACCGCTCGATGCAGACCATCTTACGTACCACAACGATGGCCAGGTTCTGGTCGTTGCTGCTCAAGTCGGTGACAAAGAATTTGTCGATCTTGAGCTTGTCGACCTGGAAACGCTGCAGATATGCCAGGTTTGAGTAGCCAGTGCCAAAGTCATCTATCGCCAACTGCACTCCGAGCCCCTTGAGGTTTTGCAGGCGCTGCATAAACCGCTCTGAGTCTTCCAGATGAAACTGCACCACGGACAGATTCATCGATACGCGCAGCCCCGGCCAGGCCGCAGCCTGTTGGCATGCCTGTATCAGCACCCACTCGCCGATGCTGGTAATTAACCCTGATTGCTCTGCCACTTCGATAAAGACGTCAGGTCCCAGCAGTCCTCGTGTGGGATGATCCCAGCGCAGCAACGCCTCGGCACCAACCAAACAACCTTGAGAAGAATCTACTGCACAGGGCGCGACAGGCAACTATCATAGGGACTAGACTCTGCCAGCCAGCCAAAGACGCCGCTATACCGATGCCATCGCCCTCTTCCCCCTACTCGCTCACCCCAGGACGCGCCATTATCAGCCGCAAGAACACCATTGCCTGGTGTGTTGCCGCGATCGTGCTGCTTGCCACCGTGCTGGTCTGGCAGTATCAGAATAAACGCGAGCACGACGCTGCCGACCGCGAGTTCACCCTGCTGACCAACGACATTGCCCTAGCGATCCGCAAGCGCATGATCCACCACGAGCAGATACTGCTGGGCGCCGCCGGCCTGATGGATGCCAGCGGACGAGTATCGCGCGACGAGTGGCGCATCATGGTGGAGCGCCTGCGGCTGGCCGAGAACTACCCCGGCATTCTCGGTGTGGGTTATGCGCAGGTGGTGCCGCCGCTGACGCTGGACGCCTTTGAGAACGCCGTACGCGCTGAAGGCTTTGCCGATTTTGCGGTGCATCCACCAGGCCCTAGGCCCTTCTATACCGCCATTCTCTACCTGGAGCCTTTCAAAGGTCGGAATCTCGCCGCCTTTGGCTACGACATGTTTTCCGAACCGGTGCGCCGTGAAGCCATGCAGGCTGCGGCCGAGAGCGGCGAGACACGGGTTACCGGGCCGGTGCGGTTGCTGCAAGAAACCCATGGCGAGGTGCAGGCTGGGATTCTCATGTACACGCCCATCTATCATCGCGGTGCCTCGGTGGATACCCCGGAGCAACGTCAACGCGCGCTACGCGGATTCGTCTACAGCCCCTATCGCATGGGCGACCTGCTCGATGGCATCCTCGGCTCACGCACCCCGGGCGTGCGCTATCGCATCACCGATACCGCTGCCGGACTGGAGTTTCCCCAGCTCTACAGTGACCTGACCCCAGACAGCGGGAAGGCCCTGTACCAGCGCAGTCTGGACTTGCATTTTTATGGCCGCGACTGGCGACTGGACTTTGCCAGCACCCCCAGCTTTGAACGTGGCTCTGTCGCCAGTCCCTGGATATTGCTATTGGGCCTGGCCGCAGCCCTGCTGCTGTTCGCCCTCGCCTCTTTGCTGGTACTACGCCGCGAGCAGGCCGAGCGTATTGCCCATCAAATGACGCGCAAGCTGCGCGCCAGTAACGAAGCGCTTAGGCAAAGCGAAGAGCGCAAACGGCTCGCGTTGCAGGGCAGTAGCGACGGCTGGTGGGACGTCGACATGCAGAGCTGGCAATTCATGGCCTCAGACCGGGCCTGGGAATTGATCGGCTACCCTCCCCAAGAGGAGGCGCACTCGCTTCACCGCTGGCAATCGGTGCTCGCGCCGCAGGCTCGCCATGAACTGCTGAGCACCTTGCGCGAGGTCATGCAATCCGAGCAAGACACCTTCTCGGTAGAGACCCGCCTGACCCACCAGGGCGGACAAAGCATCCCGGTGCTGCTGCGCGGCATTATTCAGCGTGACGAAAAGGGCAAAGCCCTGCGCGTCAGCGGCACCATGCTTGACCTGACCGAGGCAAAGCGCGTGGAGCAGCTCAAGAGCCAGTTTGTCTCCACGGTCAGTCACGAGCTGCGCACTCCCCTCACCTCCATTTCCGGCGCCCTCGCTATCGTCAATAGCGGCACCCTCGGAGAGGTGCCAGAAGCGATGGCGCGCATGCTAGAAATTGCCGAGAGCAATAGCCAGCGCCTGAATTTGCTGATCAACGACCTGCTCGACATGGAGAAACTGGCCGCAGGCAAGATGAAATTCGACATGCGCCCCTATGCCCTGACCGAGCTGATAGACGAAGCACTGAACGCCAACCAGGCGTTTGCCACCAGCCGCGACATCACGCTGAAACGCGAGGGGGACTGTCATTGCTGGGTACGGGTGGACAGCATGCGCCTGCATCAGATACTCAACAACTATCTCTCCAATGCCATCAAGTTCTCGCCAGCGGGTAGCGTAGTTACCGTGACCATGCAGCGGCTGGGCGAGCAGGTGCAGATCAATGTCATCGACCAGGGTGAGGGCATCCCGCTGGCCTTCCAGTCGCAGATATTCAATAAGTTCGCCCAAGCGGATGGCTCGGATCGTCGCCAGCAGGCCGGCACAGGCCTGGGTCTGGCGATTACTCGCGAGCTAGCTCAGCAAATGAACGGTGACGTTGGGTTCAGTTCACTGCCAGAGCATGGCGCTACCTTCTGGGTACGCCTGCCGATTGAAGCGGAAGATAGCGAAGCCGCCACGCGTGACGCCTCAGACACCCCTGGCGCGGTCCTGGTGCTGGATGACGACCCGATGATCGCCGACTTTATCGCCCTGATCGCACGCAAGTCGGGCTATGAGCCGACAACCGCCAACAGCGTTCTGGAAGCGCGCGGCTATCTCAAGGAGCATACCTACGCCGCACTGTTAACCGACCTGCGACTACAGGACGGCCACGGCCTGACCCTGATACGCGACCTGCGTGCAGACCAAACAACGGCTGCGCTGCCTATTCTGGTGGTGTCGGCTTACTGTGAGGAGGGTCAGCGGCTGCTACACAACGGAGCCGCGGAGGACTCGGCTATCGCCTGGCTAGACAAGCCGGTAGATGAGAAAAAACTGGTCGGTATTCTGGAGGAGCTACTGCAGCGGGCAAGAACAGCGGCCACGCGCTAAGGCATGGCCGCTCGGCAGGCTCAAAGAGCAGCCAGCGCCGCCTCGTAGTTCGGCTCTTGGCCAATCTCGCTGACCAGCTCGCTGTGCAGAACCTTATCATCCTCATCCAGCACAACCACCGCGCGGGCGGTCAGACCGGCCAGCGGGCCATTCTCGATATCCACACCGTAATCACGTACAAACTCGCGGCCACGCATGGTGGACAGGTTAACCACGTTCTCCAGGCCCTCGGCACCGCAGAAACGTGTCTGGGCAAAAGGCAGATCCGCCGAGATGCAAAGAACAACGGTGTTGTTCAGTGCACTCGCCTTGCTGTTGAAGGTACGTACCGAGGTGGCGCAGGTTGGCGTATCAACGCTGGGGAAGATGTTCAGAATCTTGCGCTTGCCGGCCAGGCTCGCGAGGCTGACGTCGGACAGATCCTTGGCAACCAGAGTGAAGGCCGGAGCGCTGTCGCCCTTGGCAGGAAACTGGCCGCCAACAGAAATAGGATTACCGCGCAAAGTGACGCTAGACATGATGACTCCTTGAACGTGCCTTGGCACGAGATGGGTGTTGGTGCTGGTGCCTGCAGCCCCGAAATGGGCTGGGCTAAAAGTCGATACGATAGAAGAAATCCAGCGAGCTGGCAAAGCCGCTTACCGCCTCCAGGTATAGCCGGCGTGTAAGCTCATAGCGCAGCGCCAGTTGGTTGGCCGGCTCAAACACACCCACACCGTAGCGCACGCTCAGCTTGTCGGTAATGCTGCCGCTGGCGACCACCTGGGTTTCGTTACCACTGCCCTCGGCCTCGACGGCAAAGTCCTCAAGCCCCAGCGCATTACCGATGCCACGGGTGATGGGCGCGCCACCAGCCAGCCCAAGCCCGAGCGCCGCTTGAGCCAGCAGGTTGTTATCACCTTCCTCGCCCAGTGGCCGCCCGAGCACCAGGTAGGACATGGCCTCTTGCTGTGACATGCCGGGCTCCGAGAACACCTCTGACGTCGGGCTGGCGGCATTGCCGGTGATCCGCAGCCCGGCGATGACGTCATCCACCCGGCGAATGGCCTCGACATTGAGGTACGGCTGACTGATCGGCCCGGAGAACAGCAGCAGCGCGCGACGCAGCTCCAGCTCCTGCCCCAGCCGGCGGAACTTGCCATCCAGGATCTGCAAATCGCCATTGGCGGTGAGGTTCTCCTGTACCTCCAACTGGCCTTTCAAACGCCCGCGTAAACCAAAGGCGCTCAGGCGCAACTGATCGCCGATGTTCAGCTTGACCCGGGCAGTGATCCCCAGCGCCGCGTCTTGTTCTGCTGCTTCCTGGCCGACAATCACCACGTCCGGCGACACGGTTACCGCGCTTGCCGGCAGTTCTCGCACGCGGATATCCCCTTCGGGAATCGCCAGCTCACCACCCACATGCAGGTTGTTGTCACGCAGGGTAATTGCCAGATCAGGTGCAACCTGCAGCTGGGCGTAGGGCTCTACGTTCACCGGCAAGGCGCTGCCGCGCAGCTGCAGATCCACATCCAGCGGCGCCCAGCCAACCAGCCCCGACAGCGTACCCTGCCCCTGCTCGCCACTGGTCCAGCGACTATCCACCTGAGCATTAGTGCCGTCGATACGAATGTCGGCCTGCAGTTGCTCCAGACTGATGGGCAAGTTACGGCCGGCCACCAGCCCGTCACGCAGGCTCAGAACACCACTGACGACCGGCTGGCTCAATACACCAGACAAGCTGCCAGAGCCGTTCAGCGTCAGCTGCAATTCATCCACATCCGGCAGCATGGGACGCAGAAAATCCAGCTTAAGATCGCTCAGCTGATAATCACCCGAGAGTGTCTGCGCCCCAGCAGGGTCGGCGATATCGGCGTTTACCGCCAACTGACCAATGATCTCGCTGCTCAGGCGAACTTCAGCCTGCGCTGTACGGTCCTGCAGACGGGTATCAACAGAGAGCTGCTGGTAGGGAAAATCGAGCAGCTCCTGATCATCACGCACCTGGATGACACCGTTTTCACTGCTCACCGTTACCTGACCCACTGGCGCGCGACCTGGCGTCTGAGTCAGTTCCACCTGGCCGTTGAGCAGCCCCTGCCAACGCAAGTCATCCGGCAACCAGGGTTGCAACTCGACCAGATCAAAGTCATTCAAACTGAGGTCTACCTTGCGCTCGGGCATCAGGGTTTGCTGGCCGTTGAAACACAGGCTGGCAGAGGCTTGCTGCCAGCAATGACCGGACAACTGCAGCAGCCCATCGCCCAGGCGATAGTCGATATCAGCGCTCTGCTGAAGCACCAGCTGGAACTGCTCGTAGCCAAGCTCGCCGCGCGTCAGGGTACCGCGCCAGGCCGTATCGTCCAGAGCGCCTCCCAACGCCAGGTCGGCGTCAGCTACCCCGTTTTGCAGCGACAACAGCAACTCGTGTGCGGCGCGGCGGCCCCGCAGGGTCAGCTGCAGGTCACCCAGCTGCGTCTCGTCGCTGCGTATACCCTGACCAGTAACCGCCAGGTTCAGCGGCAACTGCTCGTTCAGCGTGGTGTTGGCGTCTAGGTTAAGGCTTTCCACCTGCAGGCCATCCAGGCCGACGCCTGCGCCGCGCAGCACGCTGGCCAGCTGCGGCGCAGCACTATCACCACCAAGCTGCAGATAACCGTCAAGGCTGCCCTTGAGGCCCGGCCAAAGGGTAGCGAGGTTATCCAGCTGCAGATCAAAGCGACCGTCAACCCGCTCGCCCCAGCGCGCCCGGCCATCAATGCTGTTGGCGCCCTGACGCACCCGCAACTGCTGCAGTAACCAGTCGTTTTGCGGTTTCTCCAACCGCCCGGACAACGCCAGTGGCTGCTGGCGCAGGCTGCCGCTGATATCCCAGTCGGCTTCCAGGCGCAGTTGCTCGCCCTGGACCTGGCCTCGGCTGTTCACCTGGCCATTGAGATCGCCCGGCAGCGCCGCAACAAAGACGGCAGGGTCAATGCCCTGCAGCTGGAAACGCCCGTCCCAGAGCACTGCCGGCTCCAGCGTCAGGTCCACCTCGCCATTGGCCTGACCGGCGGCGGTCAGTATCTCCAGCGGCGTGACACGAAGCTGCCGCTGGGTACCGGCCACGCCAGCCTTGAGGTTCACCTGCTGGTCCGCGACACCGGCCAGGCGTGCCTGCAGGTCCGCATTAATCTCCTCGCCACGCAAATGCGCGGCCATGGCCAACTGCTGCAGCACTACCTCGCCGGTATCAACGGGGTACAACCATTGCCATGGAAACGCATCCAGTGCCAGCTCTGCATTGGCCTCCAGTGTCTGCTGCCAGCTGGCATCGGCCTGCAGCGCAAGACGGCGCGCGGGCGCCTCGGCAACGTGCATCTGCACGGCCAGTAGCGGCACACCCGTGGTGGTCACCTCACCGTCAACTTCAAGCAGCACAGTGCCACCCTCACCGGGCAGGCTGGCGGTGGACTGCAACAAGTAGCCCTCCTCCAGGTTACCCAGCAACTGCAGCTGCCAGTTATTGAGCGTCAGGGAGGCGGGCAAACTGCCGAGGGCCAGAAACGGCTCGCCCTGCCAGCGCAGATCAACCGGAATACCCGGCTCAAACAGATTGGCGCTGGCTTTGAGCTTACCCGGCAGATAGCCTCGGCTGCTGGCGCGCAGCTCCAGCTCACGCAAGGTGCCGCTGGCCCGCGCCTGCAAGGCCCAATCACGACCATCTACCGGTGGCAGGTTCAGGTCGGCCGTCAGCTCCAGCGGCCAGTCATCGCGCGTCTGCACACTGCCGTAAAGCTGCCAATCCAGTTGCGGTCCGACGCCGGAAAAACGCTCGATGACCAGTTGATCACCACTGCCGCGCGCAACCAGATCAACATCGCTGAGCAGGACGGTTTCGCCGTCAAGCGACAGCTCACCCAAACGCACCTCACCAAGCTCCAGACCCAAGGGCAGTTGAACTGCCGGCAGGCTCAGCGGTTCGCTGCTTTGCGCCTCTTCGCCCGGCTGGCTGACCACCACGATGCGCTCCACCGTCAGCCGATCGATGCACAGTGTCTTGCCGAACAGGCACGACGGGCTCCAGCGCAGCGAGGCCGTATCAACCTGCAGGTCCAGCGCGGTATCGCGCCAGGCAATACGGGAGAAGTCCAAGCCGTGCCAGAAATCGCCGCCTTCAAAGCCCAGCTCCAGGCGTGGCTCCAGCGCTTCGGCCTTGGCAAACAGCCAACGGTTGACGCTCTCGCTGGCCAGCAAAAAGCCCAGCAAGACCGGAATCATCGCCAGCATGAATACGCCACGGACTAGCGCCCGAACCAGAAAGCGGGTCACAGCTCAGGCCCCATGGAAAAGTGAATCTTGAACCCCTCATCAGGGTCGGACAGCGACCTGGCCAGATCTACCCGTATCGGCCCGATTGGCGAAACCCAGCGCACGCCGATACCCACGCTGGTCTTCAAGGGGTCGGTCAGTGAATCAATGGCGTTGCCGTAGTCGACAAAGGTTGCTGCCCGCCACTTGTCGATAAATTCGTACTGGTATTCCGCCGTACTCGCAATCAGGTAGCGCCCGCCCACCGTGTCGCCGGTGCTATCGACCGGCGACAGGGTCTGGTAGTCATAACCACGGATGCTCTGGTCCCCACCGGCAAAGAAGCGTAGCGAAGGCGGTATGCTGGAAAAATCGTTGGTGGCGACCGCGCCCAGCGCCAGGCGGCCAAACAGGCGGTGATTGTCAAAGGCGGTGTAGAGCCCCTTGACCTGCCCCATCACCCGAGCAAAGTCGACGGTCGACAAAACACCTTCCTTGGCGCCTTGCACGTCCAGCAGCATGCTGTAGCCGCGGCTCGGATCTACGCCGCCGGTGGCCTGGGTGCGTTGCAGCACCAGGCTGGGAATAAGCAGCGTGGCGTTGCCGGAGTCATCGCCCAGCGAGAAAATCTCATGCTGCAGGCGCAGGCCAATAGTGCGCTGCCAGCCGCTCTCCAGACGGGTGTTTAGCTCGGCACCGAGCGCCAGGCTGCGGGTCTCGACGTCGTCGATATCCTCATGCTGCCAGCCGACAAAATAGCGCAGGTTGTTGTCCAGCGGCGGATCCAGCGGCACCTGATAGAACGCGGTCACGTTCTGACGTGGTATCGACAGCTCCATGCTGGCACCGCGGGTATGGCCCTGCGGGTTCACCCAGTGCTGGTCCCAGGTGAGCTTGCCGCGCACCCCGACATCCGTGGAATAACCGCCACCCAACCCCAGCGAGTGCGGGTCGCGTTCGGTGATCTCAACTTGCACCGGTACTTCCTGGCCGCTTGCCCGCTCGGCTGGCGCAGTCACCAGCACGCCGTTGAAATAGCCACTGGACAGCAGGTCCTGATTCAGTTGGCCAACCAGGTCAGCGTCATAGGGCACGCCCGGCTCAAACGGCACCATACGCGCCAGAAGCTCGGGGTCAAAAATGGTCTCGGAGAAATTCACCTGCCCGAGACGGTAGCGCGGGCCGGTGTCGTACTGGATATGGATATCGGCGATATTGCGTTCAGGATCAACCCGCAGCTCACGCTTGAGGTACTGCCCCTCAAAGTAGCCGTAACGTAGCGCCTGATTGTTGATCTGCGATTTGACCGTTTCGTAGCGTCCGTGATGCAGCACCGCGCCCGGCTGCAGCATGGCCGCGCTGGGCAGCAAAAAGGCATCGGTACCACGCCCTGCGCCCAGAATCTCGATATTCACCTCGCCCAAACGGACCGGCTCACCCAGCTCGACTCTTAGCATCAGAACGGAGTCATCGCCGTCACCACTGATACTCAGCTCGTTGCGTGAGTGGTAATAGCCAAGGGCCTGGGCCGCCAGCGTTGCCTGCTGATCAATGTGCCGAAACTGGCGCTCCAGCGCCTGCGGGCTGTCGCCTTCAACAACGCCGACATAGGCTTCAATGTTCTCGCGCACAGATTTCTTTGCCGGCACTACCGTGACCTTCAGACTGGCCTGCGCGCCCGCAGCAACCAGCAGCAGACAGATCAAAACTATTGCGCGCCCCATGAGCTCCTTCCCGGCAAAATCATCAGGCGAATGCTAACACGTTCCCATTGGCATCGCCGTGCTCAAGGGCAGGCTTTTGCGGTACTCTTGCCGCTCTCAGTCGCTAGAACGTCACTTAAGAACGGACCTAACCATGAAGATCGTATCCTTTAATATCAACGGCCTGCGCGCACGCCCTCACCAACTGAAAGAGGTGGTGGACCGGCACTTGCCCGAGGTCATCGGTCTGCAAGAGACCAAGGTCGACGATCCTCAGTTCCCACTGGCCGACCTTGAGGCGCTCGGTTATCACGTTGCCTTTCACGGCCAAAAAGGACACTACGGTGTGGCACTGCTGACACGTCAGCAACCGCTGTGGGTGCGCAAGGGCTTCCCGGGCGACGCCGACGATGCCCAGCGCCGCATGATCAGTGCCGCGGTGCCCTGCGCCGACGGCGAACCACTGATTGTCTTCAATGGCTACTTTCCTCAGGGTGAAAGCCGCGACCACCCCGTCAAATTCCCCGCCAAGGAGAAGTTCTACGCCGACCTGCAAGCGCACCTGGAGGCCGACTTCAGCCCTGAGCAGCGCATTGCCATTATCGGCGACATGAACATCTCCGATACTGACGCCGATATCGGCATCGGGCCGGATAACGCCAAGCGCTGGCTGCGCACCGGCAAATGCAGCTTCCTACCGGAGGAGCGCGCCTGGCTGCAACGCCTGAAAGACTGGGGTCTGATCGACAGCTTCCGCCACCTGCACCCGGACACGGCCGACCGCTTCAGCTGGTTTGACTATCGCAGTCGCGGCTTTGAAGACGACCCCAAGCGCGGTCTGCGTATTGATCTTATCCTGGCGAGCAAGGCACTGGCCGAGCGATGCCTGGAAAGCGGAATCGACTACGATATCCGCAGCATGGAAAAGCCCTCAGACCACGCGCCCATCTGGACCCGCTTCGACCTCTAAAAACAAAAAACGGCGCATCCCAGAAAGGATGCGCCGTTGCGTTACGCGAGAGGTGCAATCAAGCCATCTCGGCTTCCGGCACCTCGATTTCCAGCTCACCGTCACGCAGCGTCACATGGACGGTACCGCCCTGCTCCGCCAACTCCCCAAACAGGATCTGTTCGGCCAGCGGCCGCTTGATCTTGTCCTGGATCAGCCGCGCCATCGGGCGGGCTCCCATCATCGGGTCGTAGCCGTGTTCGGCCAGCCAGTTACGCGCCTCCTCGTCTACATCCAGCAGCACATGCTTGTCTTCCAGCTGGGCCTGCAGTTCGGTGAGGAACTTGTCGACCACGAACTTGATGCTTTCGTGAGTCAGACGGCCAAACTGAATGATAGCGTCCAAGCGGTTGCGGAACTCCGGCGTAAAGGCCTTCTTGATGATCTCCATGCCATCGGTGCTGTGGTCCTGCTGAGTGAAGCCGATGGAAGCACGCGTCATGGTTTCGGCACCCGCATTGGTGGTCATCACGATGATCACGTTGCGGAAATCCGCCTTGCGGCCGTTGTTGTCGGTCAGCGTGCCGTGATCCATGACCTGTAGCAGCAGGTTGAATACTTCCGGATGCGCCTTCTCGATTTCATCCAGCAGCAGCACACAGTGCGGGCTCTTGGTCACGGCCTCGGTCAGCAGACCACCCTGGTCAAAACCAACATACCCGGGAGGTGCGCCAATCAGGCGAGACACCGTATGCCGCTCCATGTACTCGGACATGTCAAAGCGCAGCAGCTCAACACCCAGGCTCTTGGCCAACTGCCGCGTAACCTCGGTCTTACCCACACCGGTGGGGCCGGCGAACAGGAAAGAACCAACGGGCTTGTCAGCCGACTTGAGCCCGGCGCGCGACAGCTTGATCGCCGTTGACAGCGCCTCGATGGCTCCATCCTGGCCAAAGACCACCAGCTTGAGGTCGCGCTCCAGATTCTTCAGCAGCTCCTTGTCGCTGGAGGAAACATGCTTGGGCGGGATGCGCGCGATCTTGGCGACAATCGCTTCCACCTCGGCCACATCAATGAATTCCGGACGATTCTCCGGCAGCTGCAGCCGCTGATAGGCGCCAGCCTCATCAATCACATCAATCGCCTTGTCAGGCATGTGCCGGTCATTGATGTAGCGGCTCGCCAGCTCCGCTGCCACCTTGAGCGCCTCGTCGGTGTAGCGAATGCCATGGTGCTCCTCAAAGCGGCTCTTCAGCCCTTTGAGAATCTGGATGGTATCGCTGACCGACGGCTCAACCACATCAACCTTCTGGAAGCGACGTGCCAGAGCGCGATCCTTCTCGAAAATACCGCGAAATTCCTGAAAGGTCGTGGAGCCGATACAACGGATCTCGCCGGAAGACAGCAGCGGTTTGAGCAGGTTGGAGGCGTCCATCACCCCGCCGGAGGCTGCACCCGCACCAATGATGGTGTGAATTTCGTCGATAAACAGGATGGCCTGCGGGCGCTTTTTCAGCGCCTTGAGCAGCGCCTTGAAGCGCTTCTCGAAGTCGCCGCGGTACTTGGTACCGGCCAGCAGCGCGCCCAGATCAAGCGAATACACCACCGCCTCGGACAGCGTATCCGGCACCTCACCGTCAACAATGCGCTTGGCCAGGCCCTCGGCAATGGCCGTTTTACCCACGCCGGCCTCACCGACCAGCAGCGGGTTGTTCTTGCGCCGACGCATCAGGATCTGCGCCACACGCTCAACTTCAGAGGCGCGCCCAACCAGCGGATCAATACGCCCCTTGCGCGCCTGTTCATTCAGGTTGCTGGCGTAACTTTCGAGCGGGTTGCTGGCGGTAGCGCCTTCGCCGCCCTCTTCCTCGATGCTGTCCTGCTCTTCGCCCATCTGCTCGGCATCACTCTGCACCTTGGAGATGCCATGGGAGATGAAGTTGACGATGTCGATACGGGCAATCTGCTGCTGCTTGAGGAAAAAGACCGCCTGACTTTCCTGCTCGCTGAAAATGGCGACCAGGACATTGGCGCCGCTGACTTCGCCCTTGCCCGAGCTTTGTACGTGGAACACAGCGCGCTGCAGTACGCGCTGAAAGCCCAGCGTCGGCTGGGTTTCACGCTCCTGATCCTGCTTGGGAATCAGCGGCGTGGTGGAATCGATAAATTCGGTCAGTTCGCGGCGCAGGCGCTCCAGGTCAGCGCCGCAGGCGTTGAGCACATCCACCGCCGCCTGGTTGTCCAGCAGAGCCAGCAGCAGATGTTCGACGGTCATGAACTCATGACGCTTGTTGCGCGCTTCCTTGAACGCCAGATTCAGGGTGATCTCGAGATCTCTGTTGAGCATATTGCCACCTCGTATGCGATGCAAATCGCCTTGTTACGCTTCCCGTTCAATCTGACACATCAACGGGTGCTGGCATTCCCTCGCGTATTCATTTACCTCTGCCGCCTTGGTCTCGGCAATGTCACGGGTATAGATACCGCAAACCGCCCTGCCCTCAGTATGCACCCTCAGCATGATCTGTGTGGCACTTTCACGGTTGTGTGAAAAAAATCGCTCAAGCACCTCCACAACAAAGTCCATCGGAGTGTAGTCATCGTTGAGCATGATGACCTTATAGCGTGACGGTGGCTTGAGCTGGGGTTTGCTGGTCTCGACCGCAAGGCCGTGATCATCACCTTGCTCAGGCTCTGCCGGCCCTTGCTGTAAGGTTAGTTGAAAATCCGTCATTGAAAACATCTGCAAATTCACTGGTTGGAAGAGCCGACGATCTGCACCGCTTATCGCAAAACTGCGTACTGGGACACAGGATTTTCGGACCTGGCTTGACTTGCTCTGAATCACTGATAAAAGTGTAAAGGTGCGCGACTGACCAGTCATCAAATACATGCACAATGACCTGACGGTCAGTCCGAAGCGCGACACATTCACATGAAGTGACAGGCTATCAGAGGGATGCAGTATGGAGAACGGTAAGGTCAAATGGTTCAACAACGCCAAGGGTTATGGATTTATCGTAGCCGACGGCCGGGACGAGGACCTCTTTGCGCATTATTCCACCATTCAGATGGACGGATACAAAACGCTCAAGGCCGGGCAACCGGTTCAATTCGACATCATCCAGGGCCCCAAGGGGCTGCACGCCATCAACATTCAATCGCAAGCGGAACACGCTAGCAAGAAAGCGGACGAAATTGAAGGCGTTACTGCCAGCTACGCTCACCAATAGCACCAGCACCGCCACTTCAGGGCGTACGCAGATACAACAAAGCCGGCTCTCGCCGGCTTTGTTGTATGCAGTGCAAAACGGGCCGCGTGGCGGCCCGCCTGAGCTTACATGGCGCCGATAACGTCGTCGCCAAACTCGGAGCACTTGCGCAGGGTGGCACCGTCCATCAGACGCTCAAAGTCATAGGTGACCGTCTTGTTGGCGATAGCACCGTTAACACCCTTGATGATCAGGTCAGCCGCTTCAACCCAGCCCATGTGGCGGAGCATCATTTCAGCAGACAGGATCACAGAACCCGGGTTGACCTTGTCCTGACCGGCGTACTTCGGCGCAGTACCGTGGGTCGCTTCGAACATGGCAACCGAGTCGGACAGGTTGGCGCCCGGAGCGATACCGATACCACCGACTTCAGCAGCCAGGGCGTCTGACAGGTAGTCACCGTTCAGGTTCAGGGTAGCGATGACGTCGTACTCGGCCGGACGCAGCAGGATCTGTTGCAGCATGGCGTCAGCGATGACGTCCTTGACTACAACGTTCTTGCCGGTGTTCGGGTTCTTGAACTGCATCCACGGACCACCGTCCAGCAGCTCGGCACCAAACTCGTCGCGCGCTACTTCGTAACCCCAATCTTTGAAGGCACCTTCGGTGAACTTCATGATATTGCCCTTGTGAACCAGGGTCAGGGAGTCACGGTCGTTGTCGACAGTGTATTGCAGGGCCTGGCGGACCAGGCGCTTGGTGCCAGCTTCGGAAACCGGCTTGATACCGATACCGCACATGTCGGTGAAACGGATCTTCTTGACGCCCATTTCTTCGGTCAGGAACTTGATGACCTTCTCGGCTTCCGGGGTACCGGCTTTCCACTCGACACCAGCGTAGATGTCTTCGGAGTTCTCGCGGAAGATGACCATGTCGACATCACCCGGCTTCTTGACCGGGCTCGGCACGCCTTCAAACCAGCGAACCGGACGCTGACATACGTACAGGTCCAGCTCTTGGCGCAGAGCAACGTTCAGAGAGCGGATGCCACCGCCTACGGGAGTAGTCAGCGGGCCCTTGATGGAAACAACATACTCTTTAACGGCGTCCAGCGTTTCAGCCGGCAGCCAGGTGTCCTGATCGTAAACCTGGGTGGCTTTCTCACCGGCATAGACTTCCATCCAGGAAATCTTGCGCTTACCGGCGTAGGCCTTCTCAACAGCCGCGTCGACGACTTTGATCATGACCGGGGAAATGTCGTAACCGATGCCGTCACCCTCGATAAAGGGAATGATCGGGTTATCAGGAACGTTCAGGGAAAGGTCGGCATTAACGGTAATTTTGTCGCCGCTGGCCGGCACCTGGATCTTTTGGTATCCCATCTTTGACTCCGTTTGTGTTGTCGTTGCACTGACAGCGACGAGGGAGGATAACCCTCGGCGCGCCATTGAATACGGATTTTCAGCGCCGATATTGTTGTAGTTTTCCTACAGATTGTCACGCACTTTTGTCTACAACATCACCGACCTGCTATTGAACCCCCTATTTCATTAGGGAATTAAGGGTGATTCACAAAAAATATGTAGTAACACTACAACCATCACTACACACGCAACCTTTACCAAGCTGTTTTGGCATGACGCGCGTTTGCGCCAAGCGCAGCAAACAGCAGCAACCCACTAGAATCCTAGTCGCTTTCTGCCGCTTTACCAAAGGCGACGGCAGGAGTTCACCCACCAGGCCGTTTGCGCTACCCTATTGCACCTGCCGAGGAACCGCGATGCGCTTTCTACCCCACGTCACCGTCGCCACCATCGTCGAGCATCAGTCACGCTTTCTGATGGTCGAAGAAAAACGTGACGGACGTATTGTGCTAAATCAACCGGCCGGCCATCTCGAAGCCAATGAGACGCTGCTGCAGGCAGCCACACGGGAAACCCTCGAGGAAACCGGCTGGCACGTCGAGCTGCAGACGGTCATCGGCATCTACCTGTTTCAGGCTGCCAACGGTGAGACCTATCAACGCGTCTGCTTTAGCGCCAAGCCTACCAGCCATGACGCCGACAGACCGCTGGACGAAGGTATTATTCGCGCCCGCTGGATGAGCCTGGACGAGATTGTCGACAATAGCGCTCAACTGCGCAGCTACCTGGTTGCCGATTGCATTCGAGACCACCTGAACAAACCGCACTACTCACTGGATCTGATTCGCTGACATGTCTACCCAGACCACCACGCCCAACTCCGAAATTCGCGTCATCGTCGGCATGTCCGGCGGCGTCGACTCCTCTGTCTCTGCAGCCCTGCTGCTGGAACAGGGCTATCAGGTTGAAGGCCTGTTCATGAAGAACTGGGATGAGGACGACGGCACCGAATACTGCACCGCCAAGGAAGACCTGGCCGACGCGCAGGCCGTGAGTGACCGACTGGGCATCAAGCTGCACACAGCCAATTTTGCCGCCGAATACTGGGACAATGTCTTCGAGCACTTTCTCGAAGAATACAAGGCTGGGCGCACGCCCAACCCCGACATCCTCTGTAACCGCGAAATCAAGTTCAAAGCCTTTCTGGACTATGCCCTGAGCCTGGGCGCAGACCTGATCGCCACTGGTCATTATGTTCGCCGTGCCGAGCGCGAGGGGCAAACCGTGCTGCTGCGCGGCATCGACAATAACAAGGATCAGAGCTACTTCCTGCACGCCGTTGGCGCCGAGCAGATCGCGCGCACGCTGTTCCCGGTCGGCGAGCTGGAGAAACCGGAAGTCCGCAAAATTGCTGAACGCTACGAGCTGGCTACCGCACGCAAGAAAGACTCTACCGGCATCTGCTTTATTGGCGAGCGCCGCTTCAGCGACTTTCTCAAGCAGTATCTGCCAGCCCAACCCGGTGATATCGAAACCACCGACGGCACCGTCATCGGCCGCCACGTTGGCCTGATGTATCACACCATCGGCCAGCGCCAGGGCCTGGGTATCGGCGGCCTGCAAGGCGCCAGTGACGACCCGTGGTACGTACTCAGGAAGGATCTGACGCGCAACGTGCTGGTCGTCGGCCAAGGCAACAACCACCCCTGGTTGTTCTCTGACGCCCTTACCTGCTCGTCGATCTACTGGGTCAATGAACTCGACGTAACCGAGCCCGTACAACTGACCGCCAAGGTCCGCTACCGTCAGGCGGACCAGGCTTGCACCCTGGAAAAGACCGCCACTGGTTACCTGGTTCGTTTTGACGAACCGCAGCGCGCGGTAACGCCGGGGCAGTCTCTGGTGCTGTATCAAGGCGACGTGTGCCTGGGCGGCGGCGTGATTGAAACAGCCATTGCCAGCGAGGCTGCCGCGTGAGCCAGCTTACCGATCAGGTCATCGCCCTGGGCGCTACCTTTGAAGCCGGCATACAGGTAGACCAACTGGCGCGCAGCGGCAAGCTCAGCGAAGGGCCGACCAGCTGTCTGGTTGCGAGCATCCTGAACCGCTCACCCGACTGCGTGCTGGACGTTTACGGCGGCAGTCATCACCAGATCCGCCGCGGCCTGCAGGCCCTTGAAGCCATGCTGGAGCGTGATACTGGCGCGTTGCAGCGCGACGCTCTGCGCTACGTTATGAACCTGCTGACCCTGCAACGCCAACTGGCCAAGCGCGACGACATGCTGCAGGTACTAGGCCAACGTATCGCCCAGGCCGAGCATCAAGTCGAGCATTTCGGCCTATTGCACGACAACGTCATGGCCTCACTTGGTAGCACCTATCAAGACACCATCAGCACCCTGCGCCTGCGTATCCAGGTCCATGGCGACATGCGCTACCTGCAGCAGCCGGAAGTTGCCAATCGGGTACGCACGCTACTGCTGGCCGGCATCCGCTCCGCCACGCTGTGGCGACAGCTGGGTGGTCATCGCTGGCAACTACTGCTGCAGCGTCGCAAGCTACTGGACGCCACGCGCGCGGTGCTGCGTGGTTGAGAGCGTCCGCCTCGACCAGCCACGCCGCGGCGCACTGCTGCTAGCCCTTTCCGGACTGCTGTTCGCCATCATGGGCGTGCTCATTCGCGAGGTCTCGACCGGCGTTAATAACGAGACCGTCGTGTTTGCCCGCAATCTGATCGGTGTTTTCTACTTTCTGCCGCTGATGCTGATTCGCGGCTTTGCCCCGTTCCGCACCCAGCGCCTGGGCAGCCACTTTCTTCGTACCTTCTACGGCCTGGGCGCGATGTACTGCTTTTTCTACGCCATTGCCCACCTGCCACTGGCCGATGCCATGGTGTTTACCTACGCCGCGCCCGTGTTCACCCCCGTGCTGGCTTGGTGGTGGCTGAAAGAAAGCCTGACCGGGCGCATGATGCTATCGGTCGCCATCGGCTTTGTTGGCGTTATTCTGGTTGCCAAACCCACCGGCGCCCTGTTTGACCCGAAAGCCCTTGCCGGGGTAGCCGCCAGCCTACTGGCAGCCTGCGCCTTCGTCTCCATTCGCGCCATGAGCGACAGTGAGCCGGCGACCCGCATCGTGTTCTACTTTGCGAGCTTCTCGACGCTGCTATCGGCCATTCCGCTGCTATGGGCCTATCAGCCGCTGACCCTGCAACAACTCGGTCTGCTGACCGCGATCGGCATTGTCGCCACGACCAGCCAATTGGTCATGTCGCGCGCCTACGCACTGGCTCCTCCCGGCGAAATCGGCCCCTTAAGCTATCTGGCGATTGTCTTTTCCGGTGCCTTCGCCTGGATATTGTGGGACGAGTTGCCGGGCTGGTCTTCCTGGCTGGGCGCCGGGCTGATTTTCACCGCCAGTCTGCTCAGCCTGTATCTGCCGGCAAAGCCGGGCAAAACGCCGCGCGCTGGTGTATGATTTGGCCCTTTTCCGCCAGCCCGTGACGAGAGAACTATGCAACTGACTTCCCTGACCGCCGTATCCCCGGTTGATGGCCGCTATGGCAGCAAAACCGCCGCTCTGCGCCCTATTTTCAGCGAATACGGCCTGATCCGTTTCCGCGTTCAGGTAGAGGTTCGCTGGCTGCAGTGCCTGGCCGCGCACCCGGGCATCAGTGAAGTTGCACCGTTCTCCGACGCTGCCAACGCCATCCTCGACCGCCTGGCCGAGGACTTTGACCTGGCACACGCCGAGCGCATCAAGGAAATCGAGCGCACCACCAATCACGACGTCAAGGCGGTCGAATATCTGCTCAAGGAGCAGGCCGAACAGCTCGACGAGCTCAAGCAGGTCAGCGAGTTCATCCACTTTGCCTGCACCTCCGAGGACATCAACAACCTGTCCCACGCGCTGATGCTGCGCAGCGGCCGCGATGAGGTCATCCTGCCGCTGATGCGCCAGGTAGCCAACGCCATCCGTGCGCTCGCCAAGCAGTACGCCAACGTACCCATGCTCTCGCGCACCCACGGCCAACCGGCCTCCCCGACCACGCTCGGCAAGGAACTGGCCAACGTTGTGTACCGCCTGGAGCGCCAGATTGCCCAGGTCGAGAGCATCCCGCTGCTGGGCAAGATCAACGGCGCGGTCGGCAACTACAACGCCCACCTGTCCGCCTACCCGGCAGTCGACTGGGAGGCCAACGCCAAGCAGTTCATCGAGCAGACCCTGGGCCTGCAGTTCAACCCGTACACCACCCAGATCGAGCCGCACGACTACATCGCAGAGCTGTTCGACGCCGTCGCGCGCTTCAACACCATTCTGATCGACTTTGATCGCGATATCTGGGCCTACATCTCCCTCGGCTACTTCAAGCAGAAGACCGTTGCGGGTGAAATCGGCTCCTCGACCATGCCGCACAAGGTCAACCCGATCGACTTTGAAAACTCCGAAGGCAACCTGGGCATCGCCAACGCGATCATGCAGCACCTGGCCAGCAAACTGCCGATCTCCCGCTGGCAGCGTGACCTGACCGACTCCACCGTGTTGCGCAACCTGGGTGTTGGCTTTGCCCATAGCGTCATCGCCTACGAAGCCTCGCTCAAGGGCATCGGCAAGTTGGAGCTGAACGCCGCGCGCCTGGCCGAGGATCTGAACAACTGCTGGGAAGTACTGGCAGAGCCGATTCAAACCGTTATGCGCCGCTTTGGTGTGGCCAACCCGTACGAGAAGCTCAAGGAGCTGACACGGGGCAAGGGCATCACACCGGACGCACTGCTGGCCTTCGTTGACAGCCTGGAGATTCCGGATGATGCCAAGGCCGAACTCAAGGCCCTGACCCCGGCCAGCTATATTGGTAACGCAGTAGCCCAGGCCGAGCGTATCTGATCCGCGCCAACCAACGCCGCCACCCTGCCCCACAGCGCCCGGATTTACCGGGCGCTGTCCATTCTGGAGCCAGAAAGATGACCATTGAATTCGACTCGCTGTTTGGTGATATCGGTGTCGACCGCTTCCTCGCAGAATACTGGCAGCGCAAGCCGCTGCTGATTCGTCAGGCCATTCCCGGCTTCGAAAGCCCGATTGAGCCCAACGAGCTGGCGGGCCTGTCGCTTGAAGAAGAAGTCGAGTCGCGCATCATCCTCAAACAGGGTTCACACCCGTGGGAGCTGCGCCAAGGGCCGTTTCCGGACGACACCTATCAGCAACTCCCCGAGCGGGACTGGACGCTGCTGGTGCAGGCGGTCGATCAGTTTGTACCGGAAGTCGCCGACCTGCTGGCTCAATTCCGCTTTCTGCCCAGCTGGCGCGTGGATGACGTCATGATCAGCTATGCCACACCCGGCGGCGGCGTTGGTCCGCACTATGACAACTACGATGTGTTTCTGCTGCAGGGCCACGGCAAACGCCGCTGGCGCATCGGCCAGCAGTGCAGCGAAGACAGCCAACTGCTGGACAACCCGGACCTGCGCATCCTTGCTGACTTCGACTGCCAGGATGAATGGGTGCTGGAACCCGGCGACATGCTGTATATCCCACCGGGCGTTGCCCACGACGGTGTCGCCGAGACCGACTGCATGACCTACTCCATTGGCTTTCGCGCCCCCAGCCACGCCGAGATTCTGGTGCACTTCACCGACTATCTGGCCCATCACCTGAGTGACGATCAGCGTTACGGCGATGCCGGTCTCAACCGTCCGTCGGACCCTGCGGCCATTGATCCCGCAGCGATCGATCGCCTGCAACAAAGCGTTCTGCGCCTGGTCTCAGACAAAGAGGCATTGGCAACCTGGTTCGGCCGCCATATGACCGAAGCCAAGTATCCGGAGCTGGCGCAAGCCTACGCCGGAGAGCCCGAGCCCTTGGCAGAGTCGCTGAGTGCCGGCATTGGCCTTGAAACCAACCCGGCGGTGCGACTGGCCTACTGGGAGGCGGCCGACGGTAGCTTGCGGTTGTTTGCCAATGGCGAGCATTGCGCTGTGGGTCCGGCCCTGCTGCCGCTGGTTCAGCTAATCTGTAATCAGCGCTATCTGCCAGCCGAGCTGTTGCTTGGCTGGACGCAGGAAGAAGACGCCCAGCAACTGCTGGAGCAACTGGTGGCCAAAGGTTTTTTGTTGATGGAGAGACAGGATGAATGACGTCTTTGTTACCACTGCTGACTGGCGCACAGGCAAGGCCCTGCGCGACATACGTCAGCGGGTATTCATTGACGAACAACAGGTTCCCGAGGACCTGGAGTGGGACGCGCTGGATGAAACAGCCACCCACTTTCTCCTGTATCGAGCCGAGCAGCCGGTCGGCACCGGCCGGTTGCTCAGCGACGGTCACATAGGGCGTATCGCCATCCTGCCAGAGCATCGTGGTGCCGGGCTGGGCGATCAATTGATGCGCGCCATTATCGAACACGCCCAGGCCCAGGGCATGGATGAGCTATTGCTCAGCGCCCAGACCCACGCCATTGCGTTCTATCAGCGTCTTGGCTTCAGCGTCTGCTCTGAGGTCTACCTGGACGCCGGGATTGATCACCAGGACATGTGCTGGAAAGCCAGCGATCAGGTGGAGCATTCGCTCGCCGACATCGAGTTTATCTCCCCCGGGCGCTTCAGCATCCTCAACCCGGACACCGAGTCCGAGCAGGCTACGCGCTACCCCGAAGACGACCCGGCGCTGACCCCGCTCAACGAGGGCAACGCCCAGGCGCTGCTCAACGAGCTGGTAACCGCTTGTCGCCAGCAACTGCTGGTATTCGCCCCGGAGCAGGCGGCATGGCTGTTTAAGCGACGCGATTTCATCGGCGCCTGCGAAGCACTCATTGCCCGCAATCCGAAAGCCCAGATACGCATTCTGCTGCAGAGCGTTGACCCGGAGTTTCTCTCCGGCCATACGCCGCTAGCACTGGCCCATCGCTTTCCCAGCCTGTGCCAGGTAAGACGTCAGCACCCTGACCTGCCACTCCAGGCCCATGTACAGGTCATCAGCGACGATCGCGGATTTCTTATGCTACCTAAGGCACGTCAGCGCGACGGCTTCGTGCGGCGCGACAGCGCCGATCAAGCTAAACGCTGGGGTGATCGCTTCAATGAACTCTGGGCAAGCAGCCAAACCGACCCGACACTGAGGAGGTTTCTACTGTGAAGTCAGGCATGCTCAAACTACTGTGCTGGATGACGCTCTCCATCGCCACCCTGATGGCCAATGCCGCGCCGACTACCGAGATTGTGCCGCTGGGCTACAACATGGCCGAAAACATCATCCCCGCCATCCAGCCGATGTTGCAATCCAACGAGCGGGTGTCAGCCTACGGCAACCAGCTGCTGATACGCGCAGAACCGCAGCGCATTGACGAAATCAAAGCGCTGGTCGGCCAATTGGACACTCAGCCTTCCCGGCTGATGATCAGCGTTGCCAACTCCGGCAGTAGCAGCGGCAGCAGCGGTGGCTACCGGGTTGATGGCAGCATCGACACCGGGCCAGCCGAGATCATCATCGGAAACCCAGACAATCACGGTAACAGCGCACGCATCATCAACCGGCGTACCTATGGCAGCAACGATGGCGTTCGCCAGGTTATGGCTAGCGAAGGCTACCCGGTACTGATTCAGGGTGGGCAAAGCGTGCCCATCACCACCAGAACCACCAATGTCTACGGCCAGGTCATTGAGCAAACCCAATACCAGGACGTAACCCAGGGCTTTTACGCCACTGTGCAGCTGAGCGGCGACATGGCGACCATCACCCTGAGTGCCAACAACAACCGCCTGAACAACCGTCGTCAAGGCGTCATCGATGTACAGCAGGCCGACACCGTGGTCACCGCCCCGCTCGGCCAGTGGGTAACCGTTGGCGGGCTGGACGACGCAACCTCGGGACGCGATAGCGATGTTGGACGACGCATCAGCACACAGCGCAGCAGCAGCGGCTCGATTCGCCTGAAAGTTGACCGCGTTGACTGATGCGTCACGTACTGCACGTTGTAGTGCCAGCCAAAAAACACTACATACGGCATTGACTTATCCCAATCGAAGTCCCATCATTGCCCACGCTCCCGCTAGCCAGAGGCCCTGAGGCCTCCGTAACGGCGCCAATACCAACGGCTCGTTATGTGTCTATACCGCTCATAAGGCAGATTGACGAGGTGGCGACTGGAACGAAAGTTGTCCTGAGGGACGGGGAAGCGATTTAAGCTGCACAGTTAACGCCGGCAAGCAAACGCCATTACCGATGGCTTAGCGCTCGCACGACTGTCACCTCCTCTCCTTTTGGCGCATCGCCAGTCTCCCCTTTTCATATCCTTCCGAGCAGTAACCGCAGCAGCGGAGCAATGGGTCGACAAATCGTGCTGAACCTAACGCCAACTGTGAAGGATTGACCATGTCAGCTTACCAAAATGAGATCAAGGCCGTTGCCGCTCTGAAAGAGAAAATGGGCAGCTCCTGGAGTGCCATCAACCCGGAATACGTAGCTCGTATGCGTGTTCAGAACCGCTTCAAGACCGGTCTGGAAGTCGCTCAGTACACCGCAGACATCATGCGCAAGGACATGGCTGAGTACGACGCCGACTCCTCTGTGTACACTCAGTCTCTGGGTTGCTGGCACGGCTTCATCGGTCAGCAGAAGCTGATCTCCATCAAGAAGCACCTGAAAACCACCAACAAGCGCTACCTGTACCTGTCCGGCTGGATGGTTGCTGCACTGCGTTCCGACTTCGGTCCGCTGCCTGACCAGTCCATGCACGAGAAGACTTCTGTTGCCGCTCTGATCGAAGAGCTGTACACCTTCCTGCGCCAGGCTGACGCTCGCGAACTGGACCTGCTGTTCACCGCTCTGGACGCTGCTCGCGAAGCTGGCGACCAAGCCAAGGCTGCTGACATCCAGAACCAGATCGACAACTACGAAACTCACGTTGTGCCGATCATCGCTGACATCGACGCTGGTTTCGGTAACGCTGAAGCGACCTACCTGCTGGCCAAGAAAATGATCGAAGCCGGTGCCTGCTGCATCCAGATCGAAAACCAGGTTTCCGACGAGAAGCAGTGCGGCCACCAAGACGGTAAAGTTACCGTTCCGCACGCTGACTTCCTGGCCAAGATCAACGCTGTTCGCTACGCGTTCCTCGAGCTGGGTATCGACAACGGCGTGATCGTTGCTCGTACCGACTCCCTGGGCGCTGGCCTGACCAAGCAGATCGCTGTTACCGCTGAGCCGGGTGACCTGGGCGACCTGTACAACAGCTTCCTGGATTGCGACGAAATCTCCGATGCCGAACTGGGCAACGGCGACGTTGTTATCAAGCGCGATGGCAAGCTGCTGCGTCCGAAGCGTCTGCCGTCCAACCTGTTCCAGTTCCGCAAGGGCACTGGTGAAGACCGCTGCGTACTGGACTGCATCACTTCCCTGCAGAACGGCGCAGACATGCTGTGGATCGAAACCGAGAAGCCGCACGTTGGCCAGATCAAAGGCATGGTTGACCGCGTACGCGAAGTCATCCCGAACGCCAAGCTGGTTTACAACAACAGCCCGTCCTTCAACTGGACCCTGAACTTCCGTCAGCAAGTGTTCGATGCCTGGACTGAAGCTGGCAAAGACGTTTCTGCCTACGATCGTGCCAACCTGATGAGCGTTGACTACGACGAGTCCGAACTGGCTGCTGAAGCTGACGAGCGCATCCGCACCTTCCAACGCGATGGTTCGGCTCACGCTGGCATCTTCCACCACCTGATCACTCTGCCGACATACCACACTGCCGCACTGTCTACCGACAACCTGGCAAAAGGTTACTTCGCAGAGCAAGGCATGCTGGCTTACGTGAAAGGCGTTCAGCGCCAGGAACTGCGCCAGGGTATCGCCTGCGTCAAGCACCAGAACATGGCTGGCTCCGACATCGGCGACAACCATAAAGAGTACTTCGCTGGCGAAGCTGCTCTGAAAGCTAGCGGTAAAGACAACACCATGAACCAGTTCGGCTGATAGCCACTGATTCAGAGCCGCAAGGCTCAGGTGTGAAGAAGGGGCTGCCACTGGCAGCCCCTTTTTTCTGTAAAGCATCAAACTGCTCAGGTAGAATGCGCAGCACTTCTGCCCTACCCCGGTTCACGCAACAAGGCATTATTCAGTTATGGCACGCCTGCAACTCGACTTTCCCGAGAACCAGTTTTACTTCACCACTCAGCTCACGGTGCGCATTACCGACATCAACTCGGCGAACCACCTGGCAAACGACTCGATGATCTCAATGATCTCCGAGGCACGTGCACGCTTTCTGTACCAGTTCGGTATCGAGGAAGTCAGCGAGAAAGGCGTCGGCATCATCGTGACCGATCTGGCCACGACCTACCTGCGCGAAGCGTTCGCTCGCGACGCCCTGATCTTTGAAGTCGGCCTGATGGATCTGAACAAGTACGGCGGTGACATCATCTTCCGCATCAGCAAGGCCAGCAATGGCGAGCTTGTGGCACTGGCCAAGTCCGGCTTCGTGTTCTTCCATTTTGCTACCGGCAAGGTTCGCCCCATGCCCGAAGACTTTCGCCTGCGCTTTCCCGGTGTCAACTCAGTTGAGCCTGAAGACAACGCTGACGACTAAAAGCGCGTTTTCCGGACACAAAAAAACCCGGCCAATGGCCGGGTTTTTCTGCTTGGGAGAAGTGTTACTTCACTTCAACCTGCGCTTCGACTTCGGCTTCTACGCGACGGTTCATCGCGCGGCCTTCATCGGTAGCGTTGTCAGCAATCGGGCGAGCTTCACCGTAACCGGCGGAGCTAACACGGGAGCCGTCTACACCTTCGCTGATCAGAGCTTCACGTACCGCATTGGCACGACGCTCAGACAGGTTTTGGTTGTAGGAATCGCTACCAACGGAGTCAGTGTGACCTTCAACGGTAGTAGTAACCGACGGGTAGGTCTTCATGAATTCAGCCAGGCTCTGGATGTCTTGGCGGAACTCAGGACGGATGGTGTCTTTGTCGAAATCGAACAGCACGTCCAGCTCAACGCGGACCGACTGCATTTCCGGAGCGGGTTCCGGAGCTGGTGCCGGGGCGGGTGCCGGAGCCGGAGCGGGCTCAGCAACTGGCTGGGACTTCGAACCGAAGTTGATACCCAGGCCTACGCCTGCCTGCCACTCGGTGTTACCGTGGTCAAACCCGTACAGCGCATCAACACCAGCCTTCACGAAGAAGTTTTCGTTCAGGTAGTTTTTGATGCCCACGCCAGCCATGGCCATAGTGGTGCGGTCTTCGATGGTAGTTCCGTCCGGCTCGAGCTCTTGGTGAGCCAGGCCTGCGGAAACGTACGGACGAACGTTGCCAGCGCCGAAGTGGTAAACAGCTTCAACCTGAGCCAGTTTGCCGTCGACATCAGTGTCAGTCGGCTCGTGCTCCAGGTTCTTGTACTTACCCAGGCCGATGCTCAGCAGGACATCGTCGTTGACGAAGTAACCGATGCTGCCACCAACCAGGGTGCCGTCGTTCATGTTGTACATGCTGTCGGTGAAGTAGCGATCCGCAAAGGCTTCCACTTCAACAGAGCCGGCTTTACCCTGGGCCAGCACAGACATGCTGGAGGCAGCAACCGCGGCACCAACAACGAGACCCACAGTGTTTTTCAATTTCATCTTTGAATCCCCATCAAATCCATTAAGACGTTTTAGCTTTCGCAAAACTCCGACACAGTATAGCTGAATATCGCTAAAAACTATACAAGCCTTATATGAAAGGACTGTCAATCTGGTTTCGCAACTTTTCCAACGCACGCTTGTAACGCATCTTTGTTGCGCTCAAGCCCATGTGCATGATGTCGGCGATTTCCTGGAACTCCAATTCCGCGACAAACCGCAACACCAGAATTTCCCTGTCGATCGGATTGACGTGAGCCAGCAAACGACTCAATCCTTCCGATCCCTCGGACGTGCTCGCTTCCTGCTCCTCGCCCTCTTCCTGAGGATCGAGACTGAGCGCATCCATCAGCCGACGCTTTCGCTTGTCCTTGCGGTACTGGGTAATGCACTCGTTGTAAGTGATGCTATAAAGCCACGTTTTAAATTTGGCCTTACCCTCAAACTGCTTGAGGCCGTGCAACACTTTAAGCATTACTTCCTGACAAACATCGTCTGCGTCGCGCTCGTTACCTAAATAACGAACACAGACGTTAAACAAAGTTCGCTGATATCGCCGCATCAGCTCCTCATAGGCAGTTGTGGTGTGAATTAGTTCACTTTTTGCCTTGAGAACCAGCGCGTCATCATCAAGATCGGCTGGGTTATAGCGGCGCGCTGTTCGGCTCTGCTTGGTCAAGGTACCAACATCTTCCGTTATCGGCGGAACCGGCGCTCAGCGCCGCACCCGTTGTTCGATCAGCTCACGGTTGGCGACTGAGATTAGTTGCCCGTCAGCGTTCAGAATCTGGGTTTTGACAGTGCCGATTTCCTCTATCACGCCCTCGACGTCACCCACCGCAATATCATCGCCCGGCTGGTACAGCTCGCGCACATAGATGCCGGCAATAATCTGTGCAACCAGGTCGCGACTGCCAAGACCCAGCGCCAGAGCTGCCGCCATGCCAAAGGTAATCAGCACGATGGCGATGACCATATTCAGCAGCGCGGTTTCGATCTGCAGCTGCCCGATAGCCAGCGAGACAGTAATGATGACCAGCAAGCCCTGTACAAAACGGCCAATGCCATTGGCATACTCAACGCCGACGCTCTCGGCCGTACCACGTACAACCCCGTTTGCCAGGTGCGACAGCAGCAGACCGCCGAGCAGAATCAACGCAGCCCCGACCACCTTGGGCAGGTACAGAGTGATGGCGTCCAGCGTAGACGAGACCCGGGCCAGGCCCAGCGACTCAGACGCGGACACCACAAAGGTCAAGAGGATGAACCAGTAGGCCACCTTGCCCGTGATGGCCGAGACCGACATGTTGATGCCGATGCGCGCGAGCATCTTGTTGACACCCGTGCCGCTCATCAGGCGGTCGAGCCCCAGCTTGGCAAGGCCCTTACCAAGCACCGCATCCGCTATCTTGGCCACGATCAGGCCCAGAACAATGATGACCAGCGCAGCAATCAGGTCAGGAATAAAAGACGCTACCTTGCTCCACAGGGTGGTCATGGCAGCAACGAAGCTTTGGCTCCAGACGTCGAACTCCATGGCAGAACTCTCCAGATTTGACAGGTGAACCGCTCGTTAGAGCTCAGGCGATTTGGAATTATCGGCATCACGCCGCGTCGGGCGCGCGTGCTTGAGGCCACGCGCACCGCCCTCAGACAGCACCCAGCCCCAGCGACTGAACAACCCCAGCAGGTCGCCGGCAGCGCCGTGCAAATGTGCTCGGTGCAATACGCTATCCAGGCGCTGGTCATCACTGCGTCCAGCGTGATTGTCCGTATCGTCTTGCAGCATGGCGCGCAGTGCGCGCTCCAGGGAATCGTCGTCTGACATAGCGGTCTCCGGGCGGGTTGGCAGCACTTGAACACCAGCTATAACGCAGCAAGGGGGAGGTATTGCTACTCTCCCCCTCGCCAACTGGTGCCAGCAGACCTTTACTCGGGCATGCTGAGCGCCGTGGGTGAAACAATAATGCCGTTGTTATCGGCATAGACGTACTCACCCGGGCGGAAGGTCACGCCGCCAAAGGTCACCACAACGTTAAGGTCACCGATACCGCGCTTGTCGGTTTTCATCGGGTGACTGGCCAGCGCCTGGATACCCAACGCAGTCTGGGCCAGCACATCCACGTCACGAACGCAGCCGTAAACGATGATGCCTTCCCAGCCGTTCTTGGCAGCCTTTTCGGCCAGCATGTCGCCCAGCAGGGCGCGACGCAGGGAGCCGCCGCCATCAACGACCATGACTTTGCCCGTGCCGTCCTGATCGACCTGCTCCTTGACGATGGAGTTGTCCTCGTGACACTTCACGGTGACGATCTGACCACCAAAGGAGTCGTGACCACCAAAGTTGCTGAACATCGGCTCAACGACAGCAACGTCGGGATAGGCGTCACACAGATCAGGCGTTATGTAATGCATGGCATTCTCCTTGAACGTGAAGGTAAACCGGCTTACTTGCCATTCTCGGCGAGGAAGAACCAAGTGTCCATGACCGAATCAGGGTTCAGGGATACGCTTTCAATGCCCTGCTCCATCAGCCAGCGTGCCAGGTCCGGATGATCCGAAGGGCCCTGACCGCAAATGCCGATGTACTTGTTGGCAGCGCGGCAGGCCGCGATGGCATTGCTCAGCAGCTTCTTGACCGCGGCATTACGCTCGTCGAACAGGTGGGCGATGATGCCGGAGTCACGGTCCAGGCCCAGCGTCAGCTGAGTCAGGTCGTTGGAGCCGATGGAGAAGCCGTCAAAGTGTTCCAGGAACTCTTCGGCCAGCAGCGCGTTAGCGGGCAGCTCGCACATCATGATCAGACGCAGGCCATTTTCACCGCGCTTCAGACCGTTCTCACCCAGCAGCTCAACAACCTGCTTGGCTTCGCCAACGGTACGCACGAACGGGATCATGATCTCGACGTTGGTCAGGCCCATTTCGTCGCGCACGCGCTTCATCGCGCGGCATTCCAGCTCGAAACAGTCGCGGAAAGAGTCGCTGATGTAGCGCGATGCACCGCGGAAGCCCAGCATCGGGTTCTCTTCTTCCGGCTCGTACAGCTTGCCGCCGATCAGGTTGGCGTATTCGTTGGACTTGAAGTCAGACATCCGCACGATGACCTTCTTCGGCCAGAACGCGGCGGCCAGGGTGCTGATACCCTCAACCAGCTTGTCGACATAGAAGTCGACCGGCGCGCTGTAACCAGCGATGCGCTTCTGCACGTTATCCTTGACGTCCGGCGGCAGGCTGTCGAAGTTCAGCAGTGCCTTGGGGTGCACGCCGATCATACGGTTGATGATGAACTCCAGACGCGCCAGACCCACACCTTCGTTGGGCAGGTTGGCAAAGTCGAACGCGCGATCCGGGTTGCCCACGTTCATCATGATCTTGAACGGCAGCTCCGGCATGGCGTCGACGCTGTTGGTCTTGACGTCGAAGGACAGCTGACCGGAGTAGATCAGGCCGGTGTCACCTTCGGCACAGGACACAGTTACTTCCTGACCGTCTTTCAGCTCGCTGGTAGCGTTACCGCAACCAACCACAGCCGGAATGCCCAGCTCGCGGGCAATAATCGCCGCGTGGCAGGTACGGCCGCCACGGTTGGTGACGATGGCGCTGGCGCGCTTCATCACCGGCTCCCAGTCAGGATCAGTCATGTCAGAGACAAGAACATCGCCCGGCTGAACCTTGTCCATCTCGGCAACGTCGTTGACGATACGCACGCGGCCGGCGCCAATGCGCTGACCAATGGCGCGACCTTCAACCAGGACGGTGCCCTTTTCTTTCAGCAGGTAACGCTCCATGACGTTGGCGCTGCTGCGGCTTTTAACGGTTTCCGGACGAGCCTGTACGATGTACAACTTGCCGCTGTCACCGTCTTTGGCCCACTCGATATCCATCGGACGACCGTAGTGCTGCTCGATGATCACCGCCTGCTTGGCCAGGCTGACGACTTCTTCTTCGCTCAGGCAGAAGCGGCTGCGATCAGCCAGATCAACGTCGACAGTCTTGACCGAGCGACCAGCCTTGGCTTCATCGCCGTAGACCATCTTGATCGCCTTGCTGCCCAGGTTGCGGCGCAGGATCGACGGACGATCAGCGGCCAGCGTAGGCTTGTGTACATAGAACTCGTCAGGGTTGACCGCGCCCTGAACCACGGTTTCACCCAGGCCGTAGGCACCGGTGATGAAAACCACGTCGCGGAAGCCAGACTCGGTGTCCAGGGTAAACATGACGCCGGCGGTACCGGTCTCGGAGCGCACCATGCGCTGCACACCGGCAGACAGGGCGACCAGCTTGTGATCAAAGCCCTGGTGCACGCGGTAGGCGATGGCACGGTCGTTAAACAGAGATGCGAAGACTTCCTTGGCTGCGTAGATCACGTTGTCCACGCCGCGAATGTTCAGGAAGGTCTCTTGCTGGCCGGCAAAGGAGGCGTCCGGCAGGTCTTCTGCAGTAGCAGAAGAGCGCACGGCTACCGCCAGTTCGGGGTTGCCCTCAGAGAGGGCATCAAAGGCTTCGCGAATAGCCTTGTCCAGCGCCGGCGGGAACTCGGCATCCATCACCCACTGGCGAATTTGGGCGCCGGTCTGAGCCAGGGCATTGACGTCATCGACGTCGAGTTTGTCCAGCGCAGCATTGATGCGGTCGTTCAGACCACTTTGCTCGAGAAATTCCCGATAGGCCTGTGCAGTGGTTGCAAAGCCACCGGGAACCGATACGCCGGCGTTGGCCAGGTTGCTGATCATTTCACCAAGCGAGGCGTTCTTGCCGCCTACACGCTCGACGTCGTCAACACCCAGCTGCTCGAAGGACACTACGTACTCTAACAAGGTGATCTCTCCGTCAATCAATTAATAAATCTGGCGGCAGCGGCATACTGGCCTGCCTGCTGCAAATGCGCCACAATGCCGTTCACCGAGGAGACACGCAGGCCATAGGTCCGGGTCATCCTGTCTACGAGAGACGACATATTAAGGCTTCGTAAATGAAACGCACTGCTTTTTTCATTTCTGATGGTACTGGCATCACTGCCGAGACGCTTGGCCAGAGCCTGCTGGCGCAATTCGAGAACATCCAGTTCAGCAAGTTGCTGCGTCCCTACGTGGATACCGTGGAAAAAGCGCGTGACATGGTACAACAAATCAATGCCGCTGCCGAGAAAGATGCGGCGCGGCCGATCATTTTCGATACCGTCGTCAATGATGAGATTCGCCGCGAGCTGGCCAAGTCTCAGGGCTACATGATCGATATATTCTCGACCTTCCTGGCCCCGCTGGAGCAGGAACTGGGTGATGGCTCGTCCTACTCGGTCGGCAAGACCCACTCGATTCAGCACAACACGCACTACAAGGATCGGATCGACGCGGTGCACTACGCCATGGACAACGACGATGGTGCCCGCACCCACCACTACGCCCAGGCGGACATCATCCTGGTCGGCGTATCGCGCTGCGGCAAGACGCCCAGCTGCCTGTACATGGCCCTGCAATACGGCATTCGTGCCGCCAACTATCCGCTGACCGAAGACGACATGGAGCGCCTGCAGCTGCCCAAGGCGCTGAAGGAGCACAAGCACAAGCTGTTTGGCCTGACTATCGACCCTGATCGTCTGCAGGGCATTCGCAACGAGCGCCGGCCCAATAGCCGATATTCAAGCTTTGCCCAGTGCGAGTTTGAGGTGCGCGAGGTGGAGAACCTGTTCCGCAAGGAGAACATCCCCTACATCAACTCGACGCATTTCTCTGTTGAAGAGATTTCGGCCAAGATTCTGATGCAAATGGGCATTGAGCGCCGCTTGAAGTAACAGCGGCAAGCATTTGAAATAGATCAGCTTTCCAGCCAAACCCTAAGGCTGTCCGGTGACTTCCCGGTCAGCCGTTTCAGCAAGCGCCGAAAATTGGTGCGATCACTGATCTGCAGGCTGGCAGCCACTTGTTCGTGGCTGTAGCCACGCCCCTGATACAGCTCCATCGCCAGCTGGGTGTGGGCCCGATCCAGCAACTCCTGAAACCCCGCGCCATCGCGCTGCAAGCGACGCTTGAAGGTAGCCGGGCTCATGCCCAGCTGCTCGGCCAACTGCTCCAGCCCCACCCGCTTGCGAATCTGCTGATAGAGCGCTGCGAACACCACTTCTGACAAGGTCCCCTGCCCTGGCATAGCCGCCAGCGCCAGCTCAGCCTGCTGCCGGGTGATACGCGCGAGCATCGGCGAGGCCGACTGCGGCGCAGTAACCAGCAGCTCACGCGGCAAGCGCATGCAGGTGACCGGCGCATCAAAGCGCAAGCGCTCGCCCAGGTGCACCCAGTACTGCTCCACGTGCCTTGGCTCACCCCACGCCAGGCGATATTCCCAGGGCAAGCTGGCGCCCATCAAGGTACGCAGCAGCGCGGTAACCGCTGTCATGCTGGCCTCAAACAGAAACTGCCGATTTCGCCCCAGCCCGACCGCATCCACCCAGTAGAGATAGGCGTGATGTTCGTCCAATACCAATCTTGGGGACAGCAGCGGACACAATATCGCGCGGAACTGCACAAGGTCCTGCAGGGCCTGCAAACCGGAGTCGGCAAGCAGCAGCAGATTACTGCATGGACCGAAGTGCCCCGGCAACAGGCGCTGGCCCAGCAAAAAGCTGCTGTCGTCAGCGCCCAGCAGTTGGCGGGCGTTATCGACCAACTTCAGATACTGTCGCGCGCTGATCACCGCATCCGGCAGTAGCAGGTCTTCGTAGAACAGCCCGCTGCCGCGCATCAGTCGGTGGCTGTCCAGACCACGGCAAAGCGCCAGATCGATCAGACAGGCCGGCTGATAACCCGCGCTGATTACCCTTGCATCGGCATCAAACCAGTCCGTCATGCCGTCAGGCTCTCTTCAACTGCAACGCCTGCTTGGCGTGCGCCATGGCAAGGTTGCTGCGTTGCAGCAATGATTCGGCATCGTCCTGTCGTGCCATGACCGCCACAACCGTCGCGCTCAACACGATACGCTCGCCCTGCTGTGCGCTTCTGCAGGCCAGATGGGCAATCGACTGGCTTAATTCGCGGGCCATGGTCTGGGCTTGCTCCTCCAGCGTGTTGGGCAGCACCACCGCAAAGCGGTCGCCCGCCAGTCGGCACAACAGATCATGCCGGCGCAAGCTCATCAGCAGCAGCTGACAGACCAGTTGCAGCACCCGATCGCCCTCCTGATGACCATAGCGAGCGTTAACCCGATTGAAGTCGTCCAGATCAATGGTGAGCATCGACAATGGCTCCTGAGCGGCCGCCGATCGCGGCAAGGCCTGGGCCAACTGGCTGCGCAGATATCCGGCATCGGCCAGTGGCGTCACCTTGTCGAAGTGACGATGCTCCCGAAAATACCGCTCCCGGTTAACCATCTGCGCGTTGATGGCCAACTGCTCACGGTGCCAGTGATAGATACCGATAGTCAGCAGCACGAAGCCAATGGGCATGGGCGCGGACTCAAGCCAGTGGTCCCAGACCCACGCCTCAGGCAGCGCGACAAACTCATCCAGCGTGTCCATCCACAGCGACAGAAACAGACACGCCAGCCCGACAAACAGCAGGTTGGTCACCCGCCCGGCGGGGCGACTCTTCAACATCAGCGCCGTCCACAGCAGCACCAGAAGCGCCGAGCCACCCTCACCGGCGATATCGGTCCAGTCCCATATGGCGGTCGGCTTTATCTCCCCCAGGCTCAGATAGAGGACCATCCCCGCGTTGGCAAGCAACAGCAGACCAATCCATTTGATGCGGTGAAGGAAGAACATTGAACTCATCGGGACCTCGCGCGTGGGCAATGGCGCAAGCAGACCAGAGCAATATGACGGTTCGATGTCAGCGCCGCGGGTCAAATTGGCTCAAGCGACTTTGCCCAAGCACTGAAAAAAGCCGGGGAAATGCGCCGAAAGCCCTCTGTTACGAGGCTTGCAGACAGGCCAAGAAGGTCAATTAAGCTCAGTCAGGCCGCCAAACCCGCTGATTTGACGCGGTTTCACCCCGCCCGCCGAAACACTGTCACAGAAACGCCATCTGCCCTGCCTAAGTTCCCCTCCCAAACGGGACACGAAACCCATTTCGCCAGGAGAGGAACCCCATGTCTGCCCGCCATTCACGTCTGCACGCAGGCTTTCGCATCAGCACGCTGGCCCTTGCCATCGCCGGCAGCTCCGCCAGCTGGGCGCAGGCCACAACCGAAGTCATGACCATCATCGGCCAAGCCGCCCAGATGGAACAGGCGCTCGAAGAACAGCGCCTGTCCAACAACACCGAGAGCGTGGTGCACGCCGACGCCATTGGCCAACTGCCCGACGAAAACGCCGCCGAAGCGCTGCAGCGCGTACCTGGCATCTCGGTCGAACGCGATCAGGGCGAAGGCCGCTTCGTCCGCGTTCGCGGCCTGGGCGCAGATCTCAACAGCGTGACCATCAACGGAACCTTGGTCCCGGCGCCAGAGAGCGACCGCCGCGCCGTGGCGATGGATGTGCTGCCCAGCGAACTGATCCAGTCCCTCTCGGTGGTCAAGACCCTGACGCCAGACATGGATGCCAACTCCCTGGGCGGCACCATCGAAGTCGAGAGCCTGTCCGGCTTCGACCACGACGGCCTGTTCTACAGCCTGTCCACCGAAGCCAGCTACGACGACAACACCGGCGACACCAGCCCAGAGGTGTCTGGCGCGTTCAGCAACCGCTTCAGCGTCGGCGATGGCGTCGACAACCTGGCGATCGCTGCCGCGCTCAGCTGGGCAGATCGCAGTTTCGGCTCTGACAACGTTGAAACCGGCGGCGCTTGGGATTTTGACGACCCGGCCGGCGCTCGCCTTGAAGAGCTGGAAGAACGCCGCTACGACATCAATCGAGAGCGCGCAGGCATTGGCTTGAACGTTGACTATCGCCCGGACGAGGACACCGAGCTGTACCTGCGCACCCTCTACAGCCGCTTCAAGGACAGCGAAACCCGCCAGGCCAACGTGATTGAGTTTGCCGACGCTCAGCTGGCAGGTGAGCGAGGTGATGCCGAAGGCGCACGCGAAATCAAAGACCGCGAAGAGACCCAGGAGATCAAAAGCCTGGTTATTGGCGGCGAGCGCCAATTGGGCGACTGGAAAGTCGCCGCACAATACGGTTACAGCGAGGCCGAAGAGGATAGCCCGCTGCACACGCCCGGCGCGGTCTTCGAGGGCAACGACGACTTTGTCAACGCTGGTTACGACGACAGCAAGCAACCCAACCTGAGCATTGATGACGCGTTCTACGATCCGGCCAACTTCAGCCTGGCCGAGATTGAACGCGAGCAAGGGCTGACGACCGACACCGAGCAAAACATCCGTGTCGATCTGACCCGCGACTGGTTCATGGCTGACCTGCCCTCGCAGCTGCAGTTTGGTGCCAAGTTCAGCACTCGCGAAAAGGACAATAACCTTGATGTCTGGGCCTACGAGGACTTTGACACCTACGGATTCACCGACGACCAGCTCAGCCTTGAACACTTTGTCAGCGGCACCACCCGTCTTGGCCCGAAAATCTCCGCCAGCGCGCTGGAGCGTCTGCTCAGCGGTCTCAATCCGGCCGATTTCTATGATGATGAAGAATCGCGCATCAACGACTTCACCATCCAGGAGAACATCAACGCCGCCTACCTGATGAACACGGTCGATATTGACGACCTGCGCATCATCGCCGGCCTGCGCTACGAAGGCACACGCCTGAAAACCGAGGGCACCGGCCTGAATGAGGGCGTATTCGAAAGCGTTGACACCCGCAACAGCTATCACCACTGGCTGCCCGGACTGCATGCCATCTACCAGCTTGGCGCCAACAGCCAGCTGCGTGCCAGCTGGACCAACAGCGTGGTGCGCCCCACCTTCGGCCAGCTTTTCCCAGGCTTTGTGGTTGACGGTAATGAAGCCGAGTTCGGTAACCCCAACCTCAAACCACTGGAGTCGAGCAACCTGGACTTGGGTATCGAGCACTACATGGGCCGCGCCGGCGCCGTCTCGGCCTTTGTTTTCTATAAGGATATCGAGAACTTCGTCTACGACGCCGACCTGGCCGGCACGGGCGACTACGCAACCTTTGACGAGGCGATGAGCTACGTCAATGGCGACAGCGCCACGGTCTACGGACTTGAGCTGGCCTATGCACAAAAATTCAGCTGGCTACCCGCTCCGTGGAACGGTCTGCTGGTTAACGCCAACACCACCCTCAGCCGTTCCGATGCTGACATCGAGCAATACAACCCCGACACCGGCCGCATGCAATCACGCAGCATCGACCTGCCGGGCCAGTCGGATCTTACCGGCAATCTGACGCTGGGCTGGGAAAACGACAAGCTCAGCCTGCGCGTGTCTGCCAACTACAAATCGGACTACCTCGACGAAGTTGGCGATGTGCTCGATAAACGCTACGACTACCGCGTTGACGATCAGCTGTTCGTCGACCTGTCGGCCAGCTACTTCCTGACTGACAACCTGCAGCTCTTCATGGCGGCCCAGAACATCACCGACGAGAGCTACTACGTCTACACCGGCGACCGGAAATACAACGCTCAGTACGAAGAATACGGCCCAACCTACAAAGATGGCCTGACCCTGACCCACTTCTGAGCGACTGCGGCGGGCAGTCACGCCCGCCGCGACCCGAGACATAAACGAGAACTCCAATGCGTCCAGTACCATCCATTATCGCGGTGGTCGGCAGCGCGCTGCTGCTGGCTGCCTGTAACGAACAAAACAACAGCGAGCAGCCGCAGTCGCAAGCAGCCGCACCTGCCACCCAGAGCGACCTGGCCCTGCAGGTACGCAGCGCCAGCGGCATCAGCGCCCAGCGCCTGATCGCCGGCGAGCAGGCAGGCAGCCTGGTGATCAACGCTCAGGGCATTCAACTGCTCGACAGCAACGACAGCCCGGTAGCCACCGCCCTGCCCGGTTACTACGACACCCTCGCCGTGCAGCCAGGCACCGCTGGCCTGCTTGCGGCCAGCCACGATCTGCAGCGGGACCAACCCGTCATTCTGCGCTGGAACACCGCCGGCGCTGCCTCTGCGCCGGAATACCTGCCCAGCACCGGCTACCCGCTGGAGGACCTGTGCTTCTACCGGGACCAGAGCGAGCACAACTACCTGTTTCTGATCGGCGAAGAAGGCCTCGGGCAGCAATGGTTGCTCGGCGAACAGGGGGCCCCGTCGCGCCTGGTGCGCAATCTGCACTTGCCGGTAGGCGCCAAGGGGTGTGCGGTGAATACCGCGCTGGACGCGCTGTTCATCAGCGAAGAAGAGATCGGCATCTGGCAGTACGCCGCCCACCCCGAAACGGACAGCACTCGCCGTATCGTCGACCTGATCCAGCCCTGGGGTGCACTGCCTGAAGGGCCGGAGGGGCTTGCGGCCAGCCCGGACGGGCTGCTTGCACTGGACACCGGCAGCAACAGCCTGCACCGCTATCGCTGGCAGAACGAGCAATGGCAACACGACAGCTGGCAACTGACCGAGGGCAGCAAACCCGAACAACTGTCGGCACGGGCCAAGGACGACACACTGCAGTTGTTGATAACCGACGACAGCGGCGCCCAGCTACTCACCGAATTGAACGGCGCAACCCACCTTGCCGGTGAAGCCCCGCTGCCCGAGGTGGTTGCCCTGGCGCAAACAGAGCCAGTCCCCCATGGCGGCGACGCCGCCGACGACCCGGCGATCTGGACACACCCGAGCGTCCCTGAGCTGGCTCGAGTATTGGGAACCGACAAACGTGGCGGTCTGGGCGTGTACGACCTGCAGGGCCGAGAGCTGCAATATCTGCCGGTCGGCCGCATCAACAACGTCGATCTGCGCAAGGGCTTTACCCTGGGTGAGCGCCAAATTGATCTGGCCGTTGCTTCCAACCGCGACCGCAACAGCCTGGAACTGTTCGCCATTGACCCGGCAAGCGGCCAGACTACCGGTCTGGGCGATGTGCCTACCGAGCTGACAGACATCTATGGTCTGTGCATGGCGCAGAGCCCGGAGGGTGTTGTCTACGCCATCCCCAACGACAAAGACGGGCGCTTCATTCAATACCGGCTTGATGGCAGCAGCGGCCAGGTTACCGCCAAGGCTGTTCGCCACTTCACGACCGAGACCCAGCCCGAAGGCTGCGTGGCTGACGATGCCCGCCAGCAGCTGTTTGTCGGCGAGGAAGGCGTCGGCATCTGGACCCTTTCGGCCGCAGAAGATAAGCCCACAGAACTGACCGAAGTTGCCCGTCTCAGCGAGCTGCTGAACGACGACGTGGAAGGCATGGGCGTATACCAGCACCAGGACCGCCCGTATCTGGTTGTTTCCAGCCAGGGTAACGACAGCTACGTGGTGTTCGATGCCGTGCCGCCCTACACCGCCCATGGCGCGTTCCGCATCGGCCTGAATGCTGAGCGCGGCATCGACGGCGTATCCGAAACCGATGGCCTTGAAGTCAGCTCCGCCGACTTTGGCGCCGCCTGGCCCGGCGGCCTGCTGGTAGTACAGGACGGCCGCAAGCGGCTTCCCGAGGGCAACCAGAACTACAAACTGGTGCCCTGGCAAGCCATCGCCGAGCTGTTGCAACTGCCCTGAACCTTCCTGCTTAACCAAATGACAAGACCGGCCCGATCGGGCCGGCAGCGAGGCAAATATGACTGCAACCGATCACAGCATCTGGAGTCTGGTGATGGAAGCCAGCCTACTGGTCAAGGGGGTGATGCTGACGCTGCTGCTGGCATCCGTCGCTACCTGGTTCCTGATCGCCCAGCGCGGGCGCCTGTTCGCCCAGGCACAAAACGCACTCAAGCAATTTGAAAATCAGTTCTGGTCGGGTACCGAACTGGCCCAGCTGTATCGCCTGGAAGGCGGCGCCCCCGGTGTCGAACAAATCTTCCGCGCGGGTTTCAAGGAGTACACCCAGCTGAACCAGCGCGGCAACGGCGAACCTGAGGCGGTGATGCAGCGCGTGCAGCGTGCCATGCGCGTAGCAATCTTCCGGGAAGAGGAGCGACTCGATCGTCACCTGCCCTTCCTGGCCACTGTCGGCTCCGTCAGTCCTTATATCGGCCTGTTCGGCACCGTGTGGGGCATTATGAATTCGTTCATTGGCCTGTCGCAGGTCCAGCAGGCAACACTGGCCACCGTCGCGCCCGGCATCGCCGAGGCGCTGATTGCAACCGCCATTGGCCTGTTCGCCGCCATTCCAGCGGTTATCGCCTACAACCGCTTCAGCACCCGCAGCGAAAATCTGCTTGGGCACTACTACAACTTTGCTGATGAATTCAGCGCCATCCTCCATCGTCGCCTGCACAGCCAGCACGCGGGGTAACTACCATGGATATGCGAGCGACCAGAACCAAGCGCAAGCCCAAGGCTGAAATGAACGTGGTGCCCTACATCGACGTCATGCTGGTGCTGCTGGTGATCTTCATGGTCACCGCACCGATGATGACTCAAGGCGTGCAGATCGAGCTGCCCAAGGTTGCGGCCGAAGCGCTTGAGCCGGACAATCCCGCCTCAATCGTGACGGTGTCGGTCGAAGCCAGCGGTGGTTACCACTGGAACCTTGGCGAGAACGTTGAAACCGATAGCTACGAGCACACTACCGCCACGCTGGACGACCTGACCCGCGAGCTTTCCGCCGTCACCAGCACGCAACCGGACACACAGGTATTCATCCGCGCCGATGCGGCCGCCGGCTACGGGTTGGTCGTAGCCGCCATGGCGGCCCTGCAGCAGGCGGGTATTACCCAGCTCGGCCTGATCACGGAAGCCCCATGAGCACAGCAAGCCCCATCCTCACCAACTCGGAGCATCGCTGCAGCATACCTGGCGAGGCGCGCAGCTCGGTCGCCCTGCCGTTGCTGGCCACCGCGTTGCTGCATACGGCGATTGCAGCCATGCTGTGGCAGGGCTGGGCACCGGCAAGCCCCAGCCCTGCTGCGCAAGCGCCCAGCCTGCGCACACAGCTTGTTACCCTGCCCGCACCGCAGCCTGAGCCACTAGTCGAGCCACCTGCTGCAGCGCCGCCGCCTGAGCCTGCCCCGCCGCCACCGGTGGCAGAAGCGCCCCCACCCAAGCCGGTGGTGGACGAAGCGGCCATTGCCCGCAAGCGCCTGGAGCAGGAACAGGAACAGCAACGTCAACGCGAGCTGCGGCAACAGCAAGAAGCGACGGAACGCGAGCGTGAGCGCGCTGAACAACAGCGGCTGGCAGAAGCCGCAGCCGCCGAGCAACAACGGCGTGACGAGCTGGCCAGACAGCAGGCACAAGCCCACGCCCACGCCCACGCCGCAGCCGAGGCCGCGCGGATCGCCGCTGAGCAGCAATATCGCCCTATCAACAAACCGGAACCGGACTATCCTAGGCGGGCGCTAACCCAGAAACTGGAGGGCGATTGCACCGTCGAGTACGACGTCACGGCAAGCGGTCGAGTGGATAACCCGCGGCTGGTCGACGGTGCCTGCGACAGCCCACTGTTTGCGCGCCCCTCGCTGGCTGCTGCCCGGGATTTCATCTATCAACCCCGCCTGGTCGACGGCCAGCCGGTTACAGTAGCCGGAGTGCGTAATACCTTCCGCTACCGTCTGTCACAGTGAGCTTTCCATGAGTTGGCAAAACCCCGAATTTCACCGTCAGCTGGAAGCAGTCGACGACCACTCGATCAACCCGACTGACAAGCAGGGGCTGGGCGATATCGCTCTCAGCCGGCGCACGCTGCTCAAGGGCCTGGGGGCAGCATCCTTGGCTACCCTGCTGCCTTCGCTGCTCAGCGCCTGCAGTGCAAGCAAGACCGCTCAAGCTTCTCTACTTGGATTTCAATCAGTTGCAGCACAAACCTCCAGCACATTCGACTCGGTAATTGTACCGCCAGGTTACCGGGCCACCCCTTTCTTCAGCTGGGGCGACGCTGTTCTGGCCAACGCGCCGGACTGGCACAGCGATGCCAGCAACAGCTGGGAAGACCAACTCATGCAAGCCGGTGATAACCACGACGGCATGCACTACTTCCCCTTTGCCGACCAGCCCAATGAGCGCGGCCTGCTGGTGGTCAATCACGAATACGTCAACCCGACGCTGCACCCTGCGGGCATGCAGTTCACTTCAGGGCCTGACAACAGCCGTGGCCGTCCCAGCGAGCAGGTTTACAAGGAGATCGCCGCGCACGGCCTGAGCATTATCGAAATCCGGCGCGACGCCCGTGGCCAATGGCAGCGAGTGGCAGACTCACCGCTCAACCGCCGCATTACTGCAGCAACACCCATGGCCGTCAGCGGGCCCCTGGCCGCCCACCCGGCAATGCGCACGGAAAGCGACCCGAGTGGACTGGAGATTCTGGGCACAATCAACAACTGCTCGATGGGCGCTACCCCCTGGCACACCTATCTGGCCTGCGAAGAAAACTTCCACAACTACTTCGTCAACCGCGACGAAGCGGATTACAACGCACGCCCTACCCACAAGCGCTACGGCATCGGTCTTGGCGGCAGCAGCCGCTACTATGCCTGGGAGGCAGTCGAGCCGCGCTTTGACGCCACACCGGACGCCAGTCGCCCGTATCAGGGCCACATCAACGAACCCAACCGCTTTGGCTGGGTGGTCGAAGTCGACCCGTTCAACCCGACCCACAGGCCACGCAAGCGCACAGCCATGGGTCGCCTTGGTCGCGAATGCGCCACCTGCGTAATCGATGACAACGGCCATATGGCCGTGTACTCCGGCGATGATGCGCGCGGCGAGTACGTGTACAAGTTCGTACCAGAGCAGGCCTACAAGTCTGGCGACAGGGACCACAACCGCGACTTGCTCGACGCAGGCACACTCTACGCCGCCCGGTTTGACGCCGACGGCCGAGGCCGCTGGCTGCCGCTGCGCTGGGGACAGCCGGGTCTTACGCCGGAGAACGGCTTCGCGGATCAGTACGCCGTGTTGCTCAATGCCCGTGGCGCGGCAGATGCCGTCGGTGCGACGCCGATGGATCGCCCAGAGTGGGTCGCGTCGCACCCGACAACGCGCGAGATGTACGTCAGCCTGACCAACAACACCGAGCGCGGCAAAGCAGACCCGACCGATGCAGCCAACCCCCGTGAGCAAAACGTTCACGGGCAGATTCTGCGCTGGCGCGAGGACGGCGCCGACCCAAGGGCAACTGAATTCGAATGGGATCTGTTCGTTATTGCCGGCGAGCGCCAGAAAGCTGATGACAGCGTCCCGTCCCATCGCCTCGGCAACATCAACGGTGATCTGTTCTCCTCGCCAGACGGTCTGGCCTTTGACCCGGACGGCCGACTGTGGATTTTGACCGACGCAGATGAACAAGCGCCCTACACCGCGGACATTGGCTGCAACCAGATGCTTTGCGCCGACCCGCTCAGCCGAGAAATACGCCGTTTTCTGGTAGGCCCGCGCGGCGCGGAGATCACGGGTATCACCTGGACGCCGGACGCCCGAGCCATGTGGGTCAACGTTCAGCATCCGGGCATCAGCTATCCGGCCAGCGATGGTAAAACACGCCCCCGTTCAACGACCGTACTGGTCACCAGAGAAGACGGTGGCGTTATCGGCAACTGAACAATCTGGCCTCAGGCGAGTCACACAAGAGAGTCTTTAACCACAAAAGGAAATGACACATGGACCTGATTCGCATCCTAATCGCGATTTTGCTGCCGCCTCTTGGCGTATTTCTGCAAGTGGGTTTTGGCGGCGCGTTCTGGCTGAATATTCTACTGACGCTGCTCGGCTACATCCCCGGCATCGTGCACGCCGTCTGGATTATCGCCAAGCGCTGATAGACGTGCGGTTGAGCGCTGTGTCGCGACACGAGCGGCGCTCAACCAGTTGCTGATGGAGAAATCGTAGGCCTTCAACTCCGGGTTACACACCTTGCTGAAACGGCAGTAATCCACCTCCGGATGCCCCGCCGCCAGGTAACCCAGATAATCTTGCGCCATCCCCCGATCAAACAGGGCGAACATGCTCTTACTCATCTCAAGCCCATCTGCTTCGGCAAAATCGACACCATTGTGATAGTCGTATAACACCACCAGCGCCCAGGCCGCCGCCAGGTGATGGCCACCAACCATGGCATCCAACTCGCCATTGAGCAGTGCCCGTGTCGCCCTTTCGGTCATGTTGATTGTCGACAGCAAGACGTCCTGCCCGGGCACCCGACCACTGCTACGCAGCCCATCGCTGGCGCCAAATGCCATCAGGTCACTGCCAGTCCAGATCAGCCGAGTACGCGGATAGCGATCAAGCAAAATGGGGGTTTGATAGCGGGCCAGCTCCTGCTGCCAATCGCCGTAAACTGTCTGGCGCAGCCGCACACGCGGAAAGCGGCTGGTAGCATGCTCCATGCCGCGCGTGCGCCGTAACGAGCTATCAGTACCGCGGTCACCAGAGATCGCTACCAGCTCAAGTATGTCGTCTTCTGGCCCCGGCCAGCGCGCCTGAGCCTCTTTGATCAGCGCACGCGCGCTAAGGAACCCGGCCTCTTCAGCGTCAGGGACCAGGCTGCCGAGCCGGTACGAGAAACGATCACGCGGATAGCCGAGCAGGTCACGTTCCTTACGCTGCACGCCGTTGTAGGCAGAAAAAATTGGAATCCCGGCCCCCTCAGCCAGCTCCAGCTGGCCTGGCAGCACCTGTTTGTCAGCCGTAACCAGCAAATAATCAGGACGCTGCTCCACTGGGCGCTCTGCCACCTCACGCAACAGGCTCAGCTGGGCCAGATGATCACGCTCGGCGTGCAATAGCTCCAGCTCAATGCCCAATGAGGCGGCCGCGTGCCGCAGCCCCTCATCAGCATCGTGCCAGAAAGGCTCGTCCAGTTTGCCCGGGCTGACAAAGACTACCCGCATCGCCCAAGTCGGCTGAGACAGCAGCACGCCCAGCAGCATGACCGAGATGGCCAGGCACCGGGAGCGCCTACACGAGCGCGCAGCGAAATGTGGCAAAGGAGAACGTATCATGCAGCGGTAACACACAATTTGAATTGGCAGCCCGCGTGACACCTGCCACTTAACAGACTAGCCTAGAAAGCCGCACAAGATACCAGAAGTGGGCATACTCTGGAGAATCCCAGTTTGACTCCCTGTCCCTGCCACGCCCTCTCAGGAGCCCTAATGATGAAAACCCTGCTCGCCGGCGGCTTGCTTTTGATCGGAGGCCTCGCTCAGGCCGCCAGCATTGATGTCTACCGCGACCCCAACTGCGGCTGCTGCCACGCCTGGATAGAACACCTGGAAGAAAACGGATTTGAAGTGACCGATCACGTGACTCAGAGCGTTTTGCCGCTCAAGCAACAGCTGGGCATCACGCCTGATCTACGCTCCTGCCATACCGCCGTGTACAAGGACATGTTTATAGAAGGACACGTACCGGCCAGCGATATTCTGGCGCTTGATAGTGCAAATAGTGTCCGCGGCCTTGCCGTTCCCGGCATGCCGGTTGGCTCGCCGGGCATGGAAATGGGCGATCGGCGGGACAGTTACGACGTGATTGCAGTAGGCAGCGACGGTCAGCGGCGGGTGTTCAACAGCCACTGACCGCGCTGTAACTCAACGACCTTCGAATACTTCCTCGATATGCGGGCCAAACCAGCTTTCGGCCCGCTCGCGCGCCTGAATCTGCACGTCGCGGTCGATATACATGGCGACCATGGCCAGTGCAGATGCAAAGACGCCCAAGTCATCGGTAAAGCCAACTAGCGGGGTAAAATCCGGAATCGCATCTAGCGGGGCAATAAAGTACGCCAATACGCTAACGATCACCGCCTTGGCCCAAGTAGGGGTTTCCGGGCGTCGCGCGGCGTAATACAGGCAAAGAGCCTTCTCTACCACTTCACGGCCCGCCAGGCGAGCGTGATTGGACAATTTTTGCCAGAACTCTCGATCGGTAAAAGTCGATTTCATAATGACTGACTCCCATTGGCTGCCAGTAATGGCCTGCTATTGATGGTAATCAGGTCCTTCGGTGGCTGCAACCGCCCGATTGGGTGCCAATGGCCGAATGACAGTCTGGTCACGGCCCGCGCGTTTGGCGTCATACATGCACTCGTCGGCATGTTTCAACCAGCCATCCCGATCAGCGTGGCCGCGCAAGAGGCTGCCGCCAATCGACGCCGTCACAGGCGCCCCATCCGGACGAAGAAGCTGTGTGCGTACCCGCTGCTGAATATGCTCAGCGATCGCCTTCAGACTATTCAGGTCCGCCTTGGGTACCAGCAACACGAACTCCTCTCCACCAAGGCGAAACAGCCTGTCTGATGGGCGGCATACCTCACGGACACAATCAACAAAGTCGACCAACACCTGATCACCAATGCCATGTCCGAAGCGGTCATTGATCTGCTTGAAGTAGTCCAAATCGAGTACCAGCAGGCCAAAATCGATGCCGTAACGCTTGCTATCGGCCATGGCAATATCCAGCTCGGCATCCATGGTGCGCCGGTTGCCGATACCGGTCAGCGGATCGATGGTGGCCTGGCGGGCCAGCAGTCGGCGCTGAACCCGGGCGCGGTGAGCAAACACAAAGGCAAACAAGCCTGACAGCAGACAGGTGACGACAAAGGACGCCATCTGGTAATGACTCTCGAATACCCGCTCCGGGTGCAACCAGCCGTAAACGCATATCGCCACTAGCGTGCTCATCGTGGCAATCAGGCTCTGCAAGGGCGGCACAACAAAAAAGTTGAAGAGAATCAGGACATACATCCAGAAAAGGCCGTTAGCACCCAGTTTGGCCGAGACCAGAAAAGCGCCAGTCGAGTAGATCAGCGCGAGAAATTGCCCAGGGCGAATGGTATCGCCTGTGCGCCAGGCGTACACCACGGCCAGCAGGGTGCTGACCACCAGGAAAGTATCAGTGGCGCCAACCAGCCAACTGCCTTCGCCGAGCCGAAAAACCGCGTAGGGGGATACGCCGACGACGGCCAGCAGGCCAACGAGCGTGATGATGGATAGCTGAAAGTCGTCCTTCAGCCTGGGCCAGAATGTCCGCATGCAGTGAACTCTGCAGTTGTTGTTTTTGTGGTTACATCATTCATGTGGCTGGGCGCACGAAGCTCTTCAGAACGCCCCTCAGTCGCAACGCGACCATAACCGCAGCCGCAGTCAAGCACAACTATTGATTGCAGCGCGCCATCATTTGGCGCCGCAGCGCTTCAGGCTGCGGCGCTGGCCTGAATGCGCTGCACCATAGCACGCAGGCCGTTGCCGCGCGTCACGCTCAAGTGCTTGAGCAGATTCAGGCTGGCGAAATAGCCCTCGATATCAAAATCGCGAATTTCGTCTGCCCGCTTGCCGTTGTAGGCAGCCAGCACCACGGCCAGCAGCCCCTTCACAATGAATGCATCGCTGTCAGCATCAAAATATAGCCTGTCGCCCTCGCGGCGGCTCACCAGCCATACCTGACTCTGACAGCCGCGCACCAGGTTGTCCTCGGTACGCTGCTCGGCCGCCAGTTCAGGCAGCTCACGCCCCAGATCAATGATGTACTTGTAGCGGTCTTCCCAGCTATCAAAGAACGACAGGGTATCAACGATATCGTCGCTGGTGATGTCCGTACCAAATCGGCTCATGTATCGCTGTCCTCAGAAAAACATACCGGTTTCAAGCTGTGCTTCTTCGCTCATCATGTCACGCTGCCAGGGCGGGTCAAAGACCAGATCAACCTTGACCTCGTCTACGTTGGGCACCAGCTTGACGCGGTATTCCACATCACCTACCAGCACCGGGCCCATACCACAGCCAGGCGCGGTCAGGGTCATCTCGATCGTCACCTTGTGCGCCTGCTGATCCACCGCCACATGGTAAATAAGCCCCAGATTCACCAGATCGACCGGTATCTCTGGGTCATAGACGGTTTTGAGCGCCTCCCAGACCTGCTCCTCGCGGATTTGGTCATCAGTCGGCTCGGCAAAGGACAGCAGCTCCGGCTCAAGGCCGAGTGCTTCGGCGTCAGTACCATCAACCCGCACCATCTGCCCGTTATAGGTAACCGTGTAGTTGCCACCCAGCGCCTGGGTAATGGTGACAAAGGTATCCTTGGGGATGGTCAGGGGGGTTCCGTCGGGAACTCGGCGGGCCGGACAGTCAGCCCGTGCCACCACCATGCGACGTTCCATCAGATTTCCTCACAGCAAGACAAGACGGTGCGACGCATGGCGCCGCACCCTGAACAGCGACGGATCAATCGACGCTGAAGCTTTCGCCGCAGCCGCATTCGTCCTTCACGTTGGGATTGACGAACTTGATCTGCTGGTTGATGCCCTCGCGCACCAGATCAATTTCCGTACCGGACAACACCTGCAGGCTCTCGCCATCAACCAGCAGCTCTACCTGCTCGTCGAGCTGATAATGCAGATCACTGGCGCCGGCCTGCTCGACCAGGTCAATGACATACTTGAAGCCGGTGCAGCCACTTTTTTTCACACTCAGGCGTACCGCCTTGCCCTGCTGACCGCCCAGCTGGCGGCGGAAATGCGCGAGCGCGGCCGGTGTCACGGTCACGGCCTGTTGCTTGGGGTCGAAAGACTCTACGCTCATCTGATGACTCCTATAAAAACAGCCGTACTTTTTCCAGTGCGGCAAACAACCGGTCGATATCATCCCGGGTGTTGTAAAAGGCCAGACTCGCACGCACCGTACCCGGTACGCCGTACTGCTCCATGATCGGCTGCGCACAGTGGTTGCCGGTACGCACCGCCACACCCTGCTGATCAAGCAACATACCCACATCGTTGGGGTGCGCGCCCTCGAGCAAAAAGCTCATGACGCTGGTCTTGTTTGCCGAGGTACCTATCAGCCGCACACCCGGTGTGGCTCTGGCACGCTCTTCGGCATAAGCCAGCAGCGCCTTCTCATGAGCGGCAGCGCCGGCTCGGTCGAGCTGGTTGAGGTAATCAATAGCCGCGCCAAAGGCGATCACACCGGCGATATCCGGGGTGCCGGCCTCAAACTTGTAAGGCAGCTGATTGTAGGTGGTACCGGCAAAGCTGACCGACTCGATCATTTCACCACCGCCCTGATAAGGCGGCATGGCATCCAGCAGCGCCACCTTGCCATACAGCGCACCCAGCCCTGTCGGGCCAAACAGCTTGTGCGCGGAAAACACGTAAAAATCACAGTCTAGCGCCTGCATATCAACCGGCCAGTGGCTGACCGCCTGAGCGCCGTCAATCAAGGTCAACGCGCCCACGCCATGCGCCAGACGGATCACCTGCTCCACCGGATTGACCGTGCCGAGTGCGTTGGAGACGTGACCGCAGGCCACCATCTTCACGCGCTCATCAAGCATGTCCTGCAGCGCAGCGAGATCCAGCACACCATCGACGTCGACCGGAATCGGCTCAACCGTGGCGCCCTTCTCGGCCGCCACCATCTGCCAAGGCACGATGTTGGAGTGGTGCTCCATTGCCGAGACCAGTACGCGATCACCCGCCTTGAGGTTGCTGCGCCCCCAGCTGGATGCCACCAGGTTGATACCCTCGGTGGTGCCACGAGTCCAGATCACCTGCCGCGCCTCGGGCGCGTTGATGAACTCGGCGACCTTCACGCGGGCTGCTTCAAACTTCTGCGTTGCACGATCAGCCAGCGCGTGGGCGCCCCGGTGCACATTGCTGTTGTCTTGCTCGTAGTAGTCGACCAGCGCCTGAATCACCGCGCGCGGCTTCTGGGTTGTCGCGGCGTTGTCCAGATACACCAGCGGGTGCCCATTGACCTCCTGATTCAGAATCGGGAAGTCGGCACGCACGCGCTCGGCGTCAAAGGGCAGCGGTTTGACCTGCTCATTCATAACCGATCTGCCCTACCGTCTCGCTGGCCTGCCCAAACAGCGACACCAGGCGCGGCCGCAGATAGTCCTGCACCGCCTGCTCCGGCACCTGGTTGAGCAACTCGTTGATAAAGCCAAAACTCAGCATGGTGATGGCGTCAGCCTTGGAAACACCGCGGCTCTGCAGGTAGTACATCGAGGTCTCGTCCAACTGGCTGATGGTCGCGCCGTGGGCACAACGTACGTCGTCGGCGTAGATTTCCAGCTCAGGCTTGGTGTTGATCTCGGCGGTGCGCGAAGTCAGCAGGTTCTTGTTGCTGAGCTCGGCCAGTGTTTTCTGGGCCTGCGGGTGGATATGAATCCGACCGTTAAAGACCGCCTTGGCAGCGTCACCAATGATGCCGCGGAACACCTCGTTGCTGGTGCAGTGCGGTACGCAATGCTCAACGTTGGTGTGATAGTCGATCACCTGACGGTTGCGCGGCAGATAGATGCCGTTCAGATCCAGATGGGCACCCTCACCCAGCATATTCACCTGATAGTCGATACGCTTGAGGCGGCTGCCCTGGGCCAGGGTAAAACCATGAAAACGCGCGTCGCGCTGCAGGTTAACGTGCACACCGCCCACATGCAGCAGGTCTTCCTGCTCCAGGTTGATGCGGTAGTGCTGCACCTGCGCGTTATTGCCAACAACCACTTCAGTCAGGCTGTTGACGAAGCCGTTCTGGGCGTGAATATCGGAGGCGTAGTGCTCGATCAGCTCGGCCTCGGCGTTATCCTCCAGCACCAGCAGCAGGCGCTGACTGGCAGCGACCGGAGTGCGCTGCGGGGTGCTGATATTCAGCACGTACAACGGCTTTTCCAGACGTTGACCGCGCGGCACATGCACCAGTACGCCATCAGCCGCCCAGGCATTGCTCAGCGCGGCGAACAGATGACGCTCGCTGTCGACCACACGGCCAAGGTGCTGACTGATCAGTGCGCGCTGCTCGCCGTCCGCCTCACCAAAGCGGACGATACCGGCCGGCAGGCTGCTGGAATGTTCGCTGCTGAAGCGGCCATTGATGAACACCAGGCGGGTCGCATCCAGCTGCAGTTGCTCAACATCGTCCAGCGCCTGGCCGTCTGCCGCCACGCCCCAGTCCAGCTGCTGATACTGCTGAAGTGGTGCCAGCGACAGATACTTCCAGTTCTCGGTCTTGCGCGTCGGCCAGCTTGCTTGCGCCCAGGTGCTGGCGCCCTGCTCACGCAGGCCTGCCAACCACTCTGGTGATTGCTGCTGCCCCGCCAGCTGCAAGGCCGTCTGTTGAAAATCAGTCATCGGATCAGACCACCTCGTTTTCCAGCCAGCCATAACCTTTGGCTTCGAGCTCCAGCGCCAGGCTCTTGTCGCCGGACTTGACGATACGACCACCGGCCAGCACGTGCACGTAGTCCGGCACGATGTAGTCCAGCAGGCGCTGATAGTGGGTTACGACCAGAAAGCTGCGCTTGCCGTCGCGCATGGCGTTAACACCATCAGCAACGACCTGCAGGGCGTCGATATCCAGACCGGAGTCAGTCTCGTCGAGAATGCACAGTTCGGGCTCAAGCAGCATCATCTGCATGATCTCGTTGCGCTTCTTCTCGCCGCCGGAGAAGCCTTCGTTGACACCGCGCTTGAGGAAGCTGGCATCCAGGTTGACGCGTTTGCAGGTCTCACGGGCCAGCTTGAGAAAGTCGACAGAGGAGATCTCTTCAAGCCCCTGATGCTTGCGTTTGGCATCTACCGCAGCCTTAAGAAACTCCATGTTGCTGACGCCCGGAATCTCGACCGGATATTGAAACGCCAGAAACAGACCTTCACGCGCACGCTCTTCGGTTTCGAGCTCCAGCAAATCCTTGCCCTTGAAGGTCACAGAGCCGGCGGTCGCTTCGTAACCGGGGCGGCCGGACAGCACGTTGCCCATGGTGCTCTTGCCCGAGCCATTGGGGCCCATGATGGCATGTACCTCGCCCGGCTTGACCTCGATGGACAGCCCTTTGAGGATATCTTTCTCTTCAACTTTTGCGTACAAGTCTTTGATATTCAGCATCATTTACGCCTGATAAATTACTTTAACCGTGAGTGGGCGGCGCACTGCGCTCAGCCCACAGAACCTTCGAGACTGACCTCAAGCAGTTTGCCGGCTTCTACCGCAAACTCCATCGGCAACTCCTTGAATACCTCGCGGCAGAAGCCGTTAACGATCATCGAGACCGCTTTCTCGGCATCCAGGCCGCGCTGCTGACAGAGGAACATCTGGTCATCACTGACCTTGGATGTTGTCGCCTCATGCTCAACCACGGCGCTCGGGTTCTTGCTTTCGATATACGGGAAGGTGTGCGCGCCGCAGCGATCACCGATCAGCAGCGAATCACACTGGGTATAGTTGCGCGCGCCATCGGCACCCGGGTTGATCCGCACCAGACCGCGATAGGCGCTGTCGCTGCGACCGGCAGAAATACCCTTGGCGACGATGGTCGAACGGGTGTTCTTGCCAAGATGGATCATCTTGGTGCCGGTATCGGCCTGCTGGAAGTTATTGGTCAGGGCAACCGAGTAGAACTCGCCCACGCTGTTGTCGCCCTTGAGCACGCAGCTGGGATACTTCCAGGTCACTGCCGAGCCGGTCTCTACCTGGGTCCAGGAGATCTTGGCGTTGGTGTGGGCAATACCGCGCTTGGTAACAAAGTTATAGATACCGCCCTTGCCGTTGGCATCACCCGGATACCAGTTCTGCACGGTGGAATACTTGATCTGTGCATCATCCAGGGCGACCAGTTCGACAACTGCAGCATGCAGCTGGTTCTCGTCGCGCATCGGCGCCGTGCAGCCTTCGAGGTAGCTGACGTAGGAGCCTTCGTCGGCGACGATCAGGGTACGCTCGAATTGCCCGGTGTTCATTTCGTTGATGCGGAAGTAGGTAGACAGCTCCATCGGGCAACGCACGCCCTTGGGGATATAGACAAAGGAGCCATCGGAGAAGACCGCCGAGTTCAGGGCGGCGTAATAGTTGTCTTTCTGCGGCACCACACTGCCCAGATACTTCTGCACCAGCTCGGGGTACTTGTGTACCGCTTCGCTGATCGGGCAGAAGATCACACCGGCTTCGTAGAGCTTTTCACGGAAGGTGGTGACTACCGAGACCGAGTCGAATACAGCGTCTACCGCGACACCGGCGAGCATTTCCTGCTCATGCAGCGGGATACCCAGCTTTTCATAGGTGGCCAGCAGCTCAGGGTCGACCTCATCGAGGCTCTTGGGCTTGCTGTCCATGCTTTTGGGTGCTGAATAGTAGGATACCGCCTGGAAGTCGATTTCCGGGTAATGCACGTGGGCCCAGGTGGGCTCTTCCATTTCCTGCCAGGCACGGAATGCCTTCAGGCGCCATTCCAGCAGCCATTCAGGCTCTTCCTTCTTGGCAGAAATGAAACGGATCACGTCCTCATTCAGCCCCGGTGGCAGGGTCTCGGACTCGATGGCAGAGTGGAAACCTGCCGCATAGTCCTTTCTGATAAGGCTTTCGACTTCTTCAGTCACGGTATCACCTCAGATTCTGCAATCACGATCACGCGATCGCCAATGCTTGATTCAGGCCTGTGCCGGCACGGGCCGACACATGAAAATGGAGAGCTCTACGGCTCTTTCAGATAATGCGCTCCAGCTCGCTCACAGTGTGACGCGCTCTGGAAATGCAATGATCCTGCCGCGAGCTGACGCGACGGATGTCCTCTCGCGAGACCAGCTCAGCCAGCGTGATGTCATTGAGAAACTGCCGCAGCCGGGCACTCAGATCGGACCACAAGTGGTGGGTCAAACAGACCTCACCGTCCTGGCAATCACCCTTGCCCAGGCACCGGGTGGCGTCCATCGAGTCGTTCACCGCCTCAACAATCTGCGCCACACTGATCGCTGCCGCGCCACCTGCCAGGCGGTAACCACCGCCGGGACCGCGCACGCTCTCGACCAGCTTGCCGCGCCGCAACTTGGCAAACAGCTGTTCCAGATAGGAGATGGAAACACCCTGGCGCATCGAAATATCGGCCAGCGTGATGGGGCCCTGGTCTTCATGCAACGCCAGATCCAGCATGGCTGTAACGGCGTAACGACCCTTGGTAGTCAGTCGCATAGACGCTCTCAAGCGGTTGATTTCACCGCGACACTATGCAATATCCAAGCAATTCAGTCAAGTATTACGCTGCTCGCAGCCGGCGCATTATAGAGGCTGCAGCGCGCCTTCGGAAGGCGAAAGGCCTCACCCGCGAGACACTTACACAGATACACAACAAATGTCGCCAAATTGCGTGAATTCGCGCGGACTGCAGTGCTATGGTTGGCCCCAGAGTACCACCCTCATAAATAAGAAGGAGCCATGCGCAATGAGCCATCATCAGCAGTTTTACATCAACGGTCAGTGGGTAGCCCCCAAAGGCGATCAGCAGCTTGATGTCATCAACCCTGCCACCGAAGAAGCCGTTGCCAGCATCGCGCTCGGCACCAAGGAAGACGTAGACGCCGCGGTAGCCGCCGCCCGCGCCGCCTTCCCGAGCTACGCCAATACCACCCGTGAAGAGCGCATCGCCCTGCTAGAACGCGTGATTGAAGTCTTCAAAAAGCGCATGGGTGATGTCGCCGAGGCGATCTCACTGGAAATGGGCGCACCAACCAAGCTTGCCCAGACTGCCCAAGCCCCGTCTGGCCTGTCGCACTTCATGACGGCACTGGAAGCCCTCAAGCATTTCGAATTTGAAGAAGAAATCGGCACCACTCTGGTGGTCAAGGAGCCGATTGGCGTCTGCGGCCTGATTACCCCGTGGAACTGGCCGATGAACCAGCTGACCTGCAAGATCGCACCGGCACTGGCTACCGGCTGCACCATGGTGCTGAAGCCCTCTGAAGTCGCGCCACTGTCGGCTCTGATCCTTGCCGAAATTCTCGATGAAGCCGGCGTACCCGCAGGTGTCTTCAACCTGGTTAACGGCGACGGCCCCACCGTTGGCGCCGCGATGTCAGCCCATCCGGATATCGACATGATGTCCTTCACCGGCTCCACCGCTGCCGGCCGCCAGGTCATGACCAACGGCGCACAGACCATCAAGCGTGTTGCGCTCGAGCTGGGCGGCAAATCTGCCAACATCCTGCTCGACGACGTCAATTTCGAGAAGATGGTGGCCCATGGCGTCATGTCCTGCATGAACAACACCGGCCAGTCCTGCAACGCACCGACCCGCATGCTGGTACCCAACAGCCGCATGGACGACGTTGCCGCCATCGCCCAGGCCGCCGCCGCCAAGGTCAAGACTGGCGACCCCAAAGCTGCCGATACGGTCATGGGCCCGGTTGTTTCCAAAGCACAGTGGACCAAGATTCAGGACCTGATCAGCGCCGGCATCGAAGAAGGCGCCAAAGTGGCTGCTGGCGGCCCCGGACGCCCCGAGGGTCTGGACAAGGGCTACTACGTCAAGCCCACCGTGTTCACCCACGTCACCAACGACATGACCATCGCCCGCGAAGAGATCTTCGGGCCGGTACTGTCGATCATTGGTTATGAAGATGAAGAGGACGCCGTGCGCATCGCCAACGACACCCGTTACGGTCTGTCTGGCTATGTCTCCTCCGGCGACCTGGATCGTGCGCGTAATGTTGCTCGCCGCATCCGTACCGGCATGGTACACCTGAACGGCGCACCGCTGGACCCAAAAGCTCCTTTCGGTGGCTACAAGGAGTCTGGCATCGGCCGCGAGTGGGGGCACTACGGGTTTGACGACTTCCTGGAGGTGAAGTCCATCTACGGCTACACCGCCAAGGCCTGAGCCTGACTGTGCCCGACCGCCATGGCCGGGCACACCCCACCTCCTAATCCCTTCCGCGAGACGGCTAAAGCAGCTTGCTCAGCACCAGGCTCGCCGCTGTCACAATCAACGTGACCGCAATCAGTACCAGCAAGCCATCGCGTGCAACCAGCGCCAGGCCCATAATTGCCAGCGCCAACCCAACAATCGAAGACGAGAACGGCACCAGCTCCAGCAGGGGTAAGGCCGCCGCGACCGCCACACACAACCCGGCGATCAAGAAGGTGGACGTGCGCTGCAGCATAAAGTCCAGCCGCGGCTTGATCAGCCTGTCAATTCGCCGCGCCGTCGGGGTCACCCAGCCTATCGCCTTGCGCAGACGCGCCTGCGGCACCGCACGATCAAGAATAAAGGCCGGCAGCCAGAAGTTGCTGCGCCCGCACAGCATCTGTAGGGCAATCAGCATCACGAAGATGCCGGCAAAGATGGCCATCCCCGGGATGCCACTCAAGGGCGAGAACAACATCACCCCCATGATCAGCAGCAAAGGGCCGAACGAGCGCCGACCAATCGAGTCCACCACGGCCCGCATCGAGACCTGTTCCTGCCCCTCGGCCAGCCCGTCCACGTGTTTAAGCAACTGCTCCAGGTTTTGTGGTGATTCATCCACCTCACGAACTCCTTATGCGGGCTATCTACGCTCAAGCTGACCAGGGGCCGCGCTTTTTGGTTCCTGCAGAATACAAAAAGGCCCCTGCCCTTGCGGACAGAGGCCTGATCACTGCCGATAGGCTTAGCCCAGCGACTTGACCGCTTCGATCATCTGAACCATGACCTTCTGGGCATCGCCGTACACCATGGAGGTGTTGTCGAGGAAGAACAGCTCGTTCTCGACGCCGGAGTAGCCCTTGCCCTGGCCACGCTTGACGACGTAGGCCTGACGCGCCTGATCCACGTTAAGGATAGGCATGCCGTAGATCGGGCTGGACTTGCGGGTGCGCGCCGCGGGGTTAACCACGTCGTTGGCGCCCAGCACGATGGCAACATCGGCCTGTGCGAAGTCTTCGTTGATGTCTTCCAGGTCGAAGATGATGTCGTAGGGTACGCCCGCCTCGGCCAGCAGCACGTTCATGTGGCCCGGCATACGGCCGGCAACCGGGTGAATGGCAAAGCTCACCTCGACACCCTGCTTTTGCAGCAGCTTCACAAACTCATACAGCTTGTGCTGCGCTTGTGCCACCGCCAGGCCGTAACCCGGAACGATGATCACCTTGCTTGCGTAGTACATGGCAATGGCCGCATCGGAAGCATCAGCCGACTTCATGGTGCCCTGAATCTCGCCATCGGCACCATCGTCTTCGCCACCAAAATCGCTGAAGATGATGTTACTGACCTGGCGGTTCATCGCTTTGGCCATCATCAACGTCAGCAGCGTGCCGGCCGAGCCTACTACCGTACCGGCAATGATCATCGCCGGGTTCTGCAGCACAAAACCTTCAAAGGCAACGGCCAGGCCGGTGAATGCGTTGTACAGGGAGATGACCACCGGCATATCGGCGCCACCAATCGGCGTGGTGAGCAGTACACCCAGCGCCAGAGCGACGGCAAAGAACACCAGGATCAGGAACACTGGCGTTTCCGTTGCGCCGGCAATCGCCATCACACTGATGATCGCACCGATAAACAGCGCACCACCCAGCAAGGCCGCGTTGACGTACTGATGCTTGGCCAGACGCCAGGTCTTGTTCATTCGACCATCGAGCTTGGCCCAGGCAATCAGCGAGCCGGACAGCGCAACAGCACCGATCAAACCACCGAGAATTGCCAGCACAGTGACAACCACGCCGTGCGCCAGAGCATTGCCCGACAGCAGCTCGGTAGCAGCAATCGCCGCCGCGGCGCCGCCGCCCATACCGTTGTACAAGGCGACCATTTGCGGCATGTCGGTCATGGCAACGCGCTTGCCGCTGAACCACGCCCAGCCGGTACCCAGCCCCAGCGCCAGGATCAGCAGGAACAGGTTGGTGCCCAGATGCGCCTCGGCGCGCGGGCTGACATCAAAGCCGTACAGAAAGGCCGCAACCACGGCGACCAGCATACCGCCGCCGGCAACAATGATGCCCGAGCGTGCAGTAACCGGGCTGGCCATGCGTTTGAGACCGTACAAAAACAGAAAGGCTGCGACGAAGTAGGCCGCGTCAATCAGAAAAGCACTGAACATGGTCTACTTACTCCTTGTCTGCGCCGGGCGCTTTGTTGGTCGGCTTGAACATTTCCAGCATGCGCTCGGTTACCACGTAACCGCCAGCCGCGTTACCCGCGCCCAGCAGAACGCCGACAAAACCGATGACCTGCTCAAGAGTGGAGCCCGCGTTGAGCAGCGCCCACATCGCGCCGACCACCACGATGCCGTGAATGAAGTTGGAGCCCGACATTAGCGGGGTGTGCAAAATGGCCGGTACACGACCGATGATTTCATAGCCGGCAAAGGCTGCCAGCAGGAAAATATACAGGGCAACAAAGCCTGTGATAGTGACACTCATATCCATTTTTTAAATCCTCAAGCCTGCTCTTCGACAGCAGCGCGCGCTGCATCGTTGCGGATTTCGCCGTCGTGGGTCAGTACTGAACGGGCCAGCACTTCGTCTTCCCAATCCAGGGACAGCTCACCGTCCTGCACCATCAAGCCCACCAGGGCCAGCAGGTTACGGGCGTACAGCTCAGATGCGTGCTCGGCCAGGTGGCTGGCAATGTTCAGCGGCGCAACAATGGTCGCCGGTCCGACTTCAACAGTGTCACCGGGCTGCGTCAGCGGCGTGTTACCGCCCCCTTCTGCCGCCAGGTCAATAATCACCGAGCCGCTCTTCATGCCCATGATCTGCTCTTCGGTCAGAATCTTGGGGCTTGGCTTGCCGGGAATGGAGGCCGTAGTGATGATCGCGTCAGCTTGCTGCACGTGGCGCGTCAGCACCTCCTGCACCTGCTTCTGCTCCTCCTCGGTCAGCTCACGGGCGTAACCGCCCTCGCCCACTGCGGACACGCCGGTATCGACGAACTTGCCACCCACCGACTGGACCTGTTCGCGCACTTCCGGTCGTACGTCGTAGCCTTCAATCATCGCACCCAGACGCTTGCCGGTAGCCAGCGCCTGCAGACCGGCGACCCCGGCCCCCATGACCAGAATCTTGGCCGGGCGCAGCGAACCTACGGCCGTGGTCATCATCGGCAGAATGCGGTTCAGGTGGGTAGCTGCCAGCAGCGCGGCGTAGTAGCCGGCCAGGGCTGCCTGGGAGGACAACGCGTCCATTGCCTGGGCGCGGGTAATACGCGGGATGAGCTCCATCGCAAAACAGGTGATGCGACGATCACGCAGCGCCTTCACCACCTCTGGCTCACGCTGTGCGTAGATAAAGCTGCACAGAATGGAGCCTTCGGGCATCAGCTGAATGTCAGCGAGGCTGGGCGGCTGGACGCGAAAAAAAAGCCGTGTCTCGGCCGGCGCAGCACCGACGGTGGCACCGGCGGCGGTGTAGTCGGCATCCGGAATACGGGCCGCCTCACCGGCGCCCGGCTCCAAGTGCGGCTCAATGCCCAGCTTCTGCAGCTTGGCAACAACCGCCGGCACCAGGGCAACGCGATTCTCGTGACGCCGGGTTTCTTTTGCGATGTGTAGTTGTATTGGCATGGTAGCTCCTCACAAGAGATTGCGCGCAAGGATACACCAGTAGCGACAAAACGTCGCCTCAGACCGAGACAATTCAGTAGTTTGTTCGTAACGTATTAGCCAAATCAAACTCGCGCTGACAGTCGCGCATCAGCGCCTCGTTGTCATGCTGCCAGGGGTGAAAGTCCTCGCGATAAAAGTCGCGATAAGCGCCCCACAGGCTCGAAAAGAAGCCGCCGCGCCCCCACAACCAGCGCATCCCTCGCCACCACAAACGCACATCCCACTGGTGCCCATCGCGCTTGAGCATGTGCCAGACACCACGGGTAACGTCCCGTAGGAAAAACCAGGTGGAAAAGCGCATGGCCTCGCGCAGCAGCTTGCGATCACCGCATACCTGCATGTACAGGTCGAAGGCGACTGCCTTGTGCTCCGTTTCTTCCAAGGCATGCCAGCGCCAGATGCGTCGCATCGCCTCATCAGAGCCCTCGAACCAGCGCAGTTCACGCAGCACCGAATCAGCCATGATGGCGGTGAAATGCTCCATGGCCACAGTGCCGGCCAAACGGCGCTCAGGAGAAAGGTGCTTGTTTGCATAGGCAATACGGCGACGCACCGGCTGGGTTAGCCGCTCAACGTCGTAGCCAAGCGCCTGCAAACGGTTGTTGTATTCGATGTGCTCACGACTGTGATGGCCTTCCTGGCCGATAAAACCTTTGATCAGAGCCTGTTGCTGCGGGTCGGTAACCTGATCGCGAAAGTGCCTGACAGAGTCGATAAAAAAACACTCGCCATCGGGGAACAGCAATGACATGGCGTTGAAGAAATGTGTCTTGAAAGGGTCGCCACCAAGCCAATGCCGAGGCAGCGGATCAGGCAGGCCAAAATCAATGCGCCGGGGCTGAATAGTCAGGTTTTCAGGCGTCAACACAGACATGACTCACCTCTGGTATTGCAGTTTTTGTTATCGTCGTTAGGTCGAGCAGCTCTCCCATCCTCTGCCCTTTCCACACTTTTGACAATAGACATTATCAGATCCTCAGCTGGCGCCGTGGCGCAGGGCCGCTACATTGAAAGTAACAATCTATTTCAAAAGTATCTGGGGGATGACCATGAACACGATAATTGACGCGCTGAACACGATTTTCTGGGGGTATGTCCTTATATACGGACTACTGGCCGTCGGGATCTTCTTCACCATCCGCCTGGGCGCTCTGCAGTTTCTTCACTTTGGGGAGATGATCCGCTCGGTACTGGGTGCGCGGCAAAGTGACAAGTCCGGCATCTCGCCCTTTCAGGCCCTGTGCACCAGCCTTGCCTCCCGGGTTGGCACCGGCAACCTGGCTGGCGTTGCTGTCGCTCTGTACCTTGGCGGTGCCGGGGCAATCTTCTGGATGTGGATGGTTGCGCTGGTCGGCATGGCAACGGCCTATGCCGAAAGTACCCTGGCGCAGCTTTACAAGGTGCGCGACGGCGAAGGCCAGTACCGTGGCGGGCCTGCGTTCTACCTGTCCAAGGGCCTCAAGGCGCCGTGGGCCGGCAGTATCTTCTCGGTCTGCCTGATCATTTCATTTGGTCTGGTGTTCAACGCCGTGCAGGCAAACTCGATTGCCGATGCGATGGAAGGCGCCTTTGGCTTCAACAAACTGATTGTCGGCATTGCCATTGCGCTGGTTGCCGCTGTCGTTATCTTTGGCGGCCTGCGCTCAATTGCCCGCTTTGCCGAATTTGTCGTGCCCTTTATGGCTGCCGCCTATGTGCTGATGGCGCTGGTGGTATTGGCGATGCACTATGACGAGGTGCCCGGCGTGCTGGCGACCATCGTCAGAAGCGCCTTCGGGCTGGAAGAGGCCGCCGGTGGCGTAGCCGGCTCGGTCGCCGCGGCGATGCTTAACGGTATCAAGCGCGGGCTGTTCTCCAACGAGGCGGGCATGGGCTCGGCGCCCAACGTCGCCGCCACCGCAACACCCAACCCGCACCACCCCGCATCGCAGGGCTTCGTGCAGGCCACAGGGGTATTTATCGACACCCTGGTCATCTGTACCGCCACCGCAGTGATGATTCTGCTCTCAGGCGTACTGGAACCTGGCAACGGCGTAACCGGCACCCAGCTGACACAGGCGGCGATGGAAGCGCACATTGGTGACGCCGGCCGCTACTTCATTGCCTTCGCGATTCTGTTCTTCGCCTTTACCTCCATCGTGGCCAATTACTCCTACGCCGAGAATGCGATGATCTTCCTCGGGCTTGGCGGCAAGATGGGCATGCTCAGCCTGCGCTGCGCGGCACTGGCGATGGTGGTCTGGGGGGCTTACCAGGCGGTTGGCACCGTATTCAACGCTGCGGACGCCTCGATGGGGCTGATGGCGACCATCAACCTGATCGGCATATTGCTGCTGTCCGGCACCGTGGCCAAGTTGACCAAGGACTATCTGGCCCAGCGCAAAACCGGCGTGGAGCCGGTGTTCCGGGCTGACGAGTACCCGGAGCTGAAGGACAAGATCAACTCCGATATCTGGTACTGATCAACGTGGTAACCGTGTTAGCCCGCTGCCGTGCAGCGGGCTAACCCTTGATTTCCTGCAAAGAATTCCCGCCGTCCACCACCAGCATCTGCCCTGTCATGTAGCTGCAGCCTTCGCTGGCCAGGAACAACGCAACGCGCGCCACTTCGTCCGGCCTACCAGGCCGGCCAACCGGCGTGTGTCGCCCGGCTTCCAGCTCGGCGGGCAAGCTGGAGGGGGTGTGAATCCAGCCAGGAGCGATGGCGTTGACGGTTATACCCTGCCCCGCCACCTCATGAGCAATGGAGCGAGTCAGACCAACCATTGCAGATTTGGCCGCGCTGTAACCGGCGGTACCCGGAAAGGTCACCAGCGGGCCGGTCACCGAGGCGATATTGATCACACGACCAAAGCCCGCCGCCAGCATGTGCTGGAGTACCGGCTGGCTCACGTGCACGCAGGTATTGAGATTCAGATCAATCTCGCGCTGCCAGTGCTCAAACGCCATGCGGTGGAACAAATCGCCAATCGGCTCTTCAATACCGGACTGCGACATCCCGGCGTTGTTGACCAGAATGTCGATCCGTCCAAACTGCGCCATGACCTGATCAATCAGCTGGGCAGCCTGCTCGGGGTGAGTCAGATCGGCAACCACCGCCAAACTGCGCAGGCGCTCAGGGTCCAGCTCATTCTGGCGCTGAAAAATTCGATTGGTGGTCGAGGTCAGAACCACAGTCGCGCCAACGACGTGAAACATCTTGGCAATCGCAAAGCCAATACCGTCGGCGCTACCGGCACCGGTTACCAGGGCCACGCGGCCCCGGAGATCGGTCATATCCTGTGGCATCAGTCCGCCAGCCGCCAAGTAGTGCCGCCCTTACCGTCTTCCAGCACCACACCCATGGAGGTGAGCTGATCGCGGATGCGGTCGGACTCGGCCCAGTTTTTGTCGGCACGTGCCTGCAGGCGCGCCGCAATCAACGCCTCAACCTCGGCAGCATCGACCTTGCCGGCAGCACCCGCCTGCAGGAAGGTGTCAGCATCCAGTTGCAGTACGCCCAGCACCTCGGCCAACTGACGCAGGCTGGCTGCCAGTGCAGCAGCAGCGGCGACATCGGTCTCTTTCAGGCGGTTAACCTCGCGCACCATTTCAAACAGCACGGCGCAGGCTTCAGGGCTGTTGAAGTCGTCGTCCATTGCGGCGCCAAAGCGCTCAGCAAAGGCTTCGCCACCGGCAGGCGCCGCGTCTGGCAGGCCCTTGAGTGCGATATAGAAACGCTCCAGCGCCCCTTTGGCTTCCTTGAGGTTGTCTTCGGAATAATTGATTGCGCTGCGGTAGTGACTGGACACCAGCAGGTAACGCACCACCTCCGGATGATACTTTTCCAGCACCTCGCGAATGGTGAAGAAGTTACCCAGGCTCTTGGACATCTTCTCGCCATCAACGCGCACCGCACCGGCGTGCATCCAGGCAGCAGCGTACTGCTCGCCGGTGGCCGCTTCGCTTTGGGCGATCTCGTTCTCATGGTGCGGGAACACCAGATCCGGGCCGCCGCCGTGAATGTCAAAGGTATTGCCCAGGCAGCAGGTCGACATGACCGAGCACTCGATATGCCAGCCAGGGCGACCTTCACCCCAAGGCGACGTCCAGCTCGGCTCACCTGGCTTGGCTGCTTTCCACAGTACAAAGTCCAGCGGGTCCTGCTTGGCTTCGTCCACTTCGATGCGCGCGCCGATTTTCAGATCTTCGATCTTGCGACGCGACAGCTTGCCGTAGCCTTCGAATTTGCCAACGCGGTAATAAACGTCGCCGTTACCCGGCGCGTACGCGTAGCCCTTGTCGATCAGCGTCTGAATCATCGAGAACATACCCTCGATATGCTGACTGGCACGCGGCTCCTGGTCCGGCCGCAGCACGTTCAGGCGCGCCTCGTCTTCGTGCATGGCCGCGATCATGCGCTCGGTCAGTTGCTCGAAGGTTTCACCGTTTTCGTTGGCGCGCTTGATGATCTTGTCGTCGATGTCGGTGATGTTGCGCACGTAGGTCAGGTCATAGCCGCGATGGCGGAACCAGCGCGCCACCACGTCAAACGCCACCATCACCCGGGCGTGGCCGATGTGACAGAAGTCATAAACCGTCATGCCGCAGACATACATCCGTACCTGATTGCCAACCAGCGGCTTGAAGGTGTCCTTGGTCTTGGTCAGGGTGTTGTAAAGTGCGAGCGCCATCAGCCCCCCCAGGAGTCGCGCAAAGTAACGGTGCGGTTGAAGACCATTGCACCGGCCTTGGAGTCGCGCGAGTCGACGCAGAAGTACCCTTCGCGCTCGAACTGGAAGCGATCATCCAGCGTTGCCTCAGCCAGCGACGGCTCGGCGCGGCAGCCGCTCAGCACCTGCAGGGAATCCGGGTTGATGTTGTCGAGGAAGGTGGTGCCCGCTTCGCCCTTATCCGGATTGGCGGTGTTGAAGAGGCGATCGTACAGTCGCACCTCACACTCAACGCTGCTGCTCGCCGGCACCCAGTGAATCACACCCTTGACCTTGCGGCCTTCCGGGTTCTTGCCCAGGGTGTCCGGGTCATAGCTGCACAGCAGCTCGACGATGTTGCCGTCGGCGTCGGTGATCGCTTCATCCGCGCGAATCACGTAGCTGCCACGCAAACGTACTTCACCGCCCGGCACCAGGCGCTTGTAGCCCTTCGGCGGATCGACCATGTAGTCCTCACGATCGATGTAAATCTCCCGCTCAAACGGCAGTACGCGCTCGCCCATGTCCTGCTTGGGGTGACGCGGCAGTCGCAGCTCTTCGGTCTGACCTTCCGGGTAGTTGGTAATGGTCACTTTCAACGGCTTGAGTACGCACATGGCGCGCGGTGCGTTGGCATCCAGGTCGTCGCGGATACAGAATTCGAGCACGCCCATATCAACCACACCGTCAGACCGGGTCACGCCGATGCGCTCGCAGAACTCGCGAATGGCAGCAGGCGTGTAGCCACGACGACGGAAGGCGCTGAGCGTGGACATGCGCGGGTCATCCCAGCCGTCCACGTGCTTCTCATCGACCAGTTGCTTGAGTTTGCGCTTGCTGGTGACGGTGTAGTTCAGGTTCAGACGAGCGAATTCGTACTGACGCGGGTGCGCCGGTACCGGCAGCTGGTCGAGGAACCACTCGTACAGCGGGCGATGATCTTCAAATTCCAGGGTGCAGATCGAGTGAGTGATGCCTTCAAGGGCATCGGACTGACCGTGGGTAAAGTCGTAGCTCGGGTAAACGCACCACTTGTCACCGGTCTGGTGGTGATGGGCATGGCGGATGCGATAGATGATCGGGTCGCGCAGGTTCATGTTCGGCGCGGCCATGTCGATCTTGGCACGCAGCACCTTGGCGCCATCGGCAAACTCGCCGGCAGTCATGCGCTGGAACTGATCCAGGTTCTCGTCAACGCTGCGCTCCCGGAACGGGCTGTTCTTGCCCGGCTCGGTCAAGGTACCGCGATACTCGCGGGCCTGCTCGGGCGTCAGCTCACAGACATAGGCCTTGCCGGCCTTGATCAGCTCGATGGCCCAGGCGTGCAGTTGGTCAAAGTAATCAGAGGCGTAACGCACATCACCGCCCCACTCAAAGCCCAGCCACTCGACATCGGCCTTGATGGCGTCGATGTATTCCTGTTCTTCCTTGGCCGGGTTGGTGTCGTCAAAGCGCAGGTTGCAGACACCACCAAATTCCTTGGCGAGGCCAAAGTTCAGACAGATCGACTTGGCGTGCCCGATGTGCAGGTAGCCGTTAGGCTCCGGCGGAAAACGCGTGACAATGCTGCTGTGCTTGCCACTGTCCAGATCGGCCTGGACGATCTGGCGCAGGAAGTGACTCGGAGGGGTAGCGTCGGGCTTGTTCATAAGGTCGGCAAAACTCGCTCAGGTGATGTTTTTCGCATCGGGGATCACTCGGGACAGGCAGACTAGTGCATTAGCCTGCGCATCCCTAGGCCATCATGGCCAAAACCCGTATCATACCCGAAACTTGCAGGTGCCTGAATGCAGCAATGCAGCTGGCATCAAACCTCCATCGCCCGACTGTCTGAGGATTACCCCATGGTCAAACTGCATACCAACTACGGCGTCATCACCCTGGAACTCTTTGCCGACAAAGCACCGGTGACCGTTGAGAACTTCAAGCAGTATGTGCGTGACGGCCACTATGACGGCACCATCTTCCACCGCGTGATCAGCAACTTCATGATTCAAGGCGGTGGCTTTGCCCCCGGCATGCAGCAAAAAGACACCCGTGATCCGATCAAGAACGAAGCCGACAACGGCGTTGGCAACAGTGTCGGCACCGTCGCCATGGCGCGCACACCTGATCCGCATTCGGCGAGCGCCCAGTTCTTCATTAACGTGGCTGACAACGACTTTCTCAACTTCTCCGCTCCGACCATGCACGGCTGGGGTTACGCGGTCTTCGGCAAGGTGACCGATGGCATGGACGTAGTTGAGAAGATCAAGGGCGTGCGCACCACCTCCCGCTCCGGCCACCAGGACGTACCCGCCGAGGACGTGATCATCGAGCGCGCCGAACTGGTCGACTGAGCCCATTATCCCGATGCGCTATCTGTTTATCTCGGATCTGCATCTGGAAGCAAAACGCCCGGATATCACCCGGGCGTTTTTGCGTCTGCTTGAAACCCGCGCCCCGAGCTTTGATGAACTGTATATCCTGGGCGACTTTTTCGAAGTCTGGCTGGGTGACGACACCATCGACGAGCTGGGACGCGAGGTTGTGCGCGCCCTCTCCCACCTAAGCTCGCAAGGCACCCGGGTATACCTGATGCACGGCAACCGGGACTTTCTGCTCGGCCGACGCTTCTGCCGCGCCGCTGGCTGCACCCTGCTCAACGACCCGACGGTGGTCAAACTCAATGGCGAGCCGGTACTGCTGATGCACGGCGACAGCCTCTGCACCGACGACCTTGAGTACATGCGCATGCGCCGCTGGCTGCGCAACCCCGCCAGCCGCCTGTTGCTGCGTAACCTGCCCAAACGCACCCGCTACAAACTGGGCCGCAAACTGCGCAACGAAAGCCAGAGCCGCACCCGCATGAAAGCCGCCGACATTACCGACGTCAACCTGGGCGCGGTTGCCCACATCATGCGTGAGAAAGGCATAAAAACCCTCATCCACGGCCACACCCACCGCCCCGCCATCCACGACCTGATGATCGACGGCGCTCCCGCCGTACGCATTGTCCTGGGAGACTGGGACCAGGCCGGCTGGGCACTTGAGGTCGACGAAAACGGCAAGCGGCTCGAAGCCTTCGAGCTTTAGAGCCGGCCGCAGGCTGGAAGCTGGAAGCTGGAAGCTGGAAGCTGGAAGCTGGAAGCTGGAAGTTTCGACTCCGCGAAGTCGTTGAACTGACGCGGCAAAGGCCCTTCCCATAGCCTAACCACTTACTCAGGATTATGGCTTCCAACCTTAAGCCTCTAGCCAGCCCTCAACCCTTTCCCAAAAAAAACAAAACCCCCAACGCTTGCGCGTCAGGGGTTTGTTTAAAGCGAAAAACCAGCCACTCACGCGGCAGTGGTCTTACAGCTTTCAGCTTCTAGCTTCCAGCCGCCGGCCCAAGGGCCGGCTTGTGGCTTAGAGCTTACCTTCCAGCTCCGGTACCGCCTCGAACAGGTCGGCAACCAGGCCGTAGTCGGCTACCTGGAAGATCGGCGCTTCTTCGTCCTTGTTGATCGCAACGATCACCTTGGAGTCTTTCATACCGGCCAGGTGCTGGATGGCACCGGAGATGCCGACCGCGACGTACAGCTGCGGCGCAACGATCTTACCGGTCTGACCAACCTGCATGTCGTTCGGTACGAAGCCGGCGTCAACCGCGGCGCGCGAGGCACCTACAGCAGCGCCCAGCTTGTCGGCGACCTTGTACAGCATTTCGAAGTTGTCGCCGTTCTGCATGCCGCGGCCACCGGAGATGACGATCTTGGCGCCTGCCAGTTCCGGACGGTCGGACTTGGCCAGCTCTTCGCCAACAAAGCTGGAGGTGCCAGCGTCGTGGGCAGAGGCAACGGCTTCAACGGCAGCGCTGCCGCCTTCGGCCGCAACGGCGTCAAAGCCGGTGGCGCGTACGGTGATGACCTTGATGGCAGCGCTGGATTGCACGGTGGCAATCGCGTTACCGGCGTAGATCGGGCGCTTGAAGGTGTCAGCGCTCTCAACAGCAGTGATCTCGGAGATCTGATCAACGTCCAGCAGCGCAGCAACGCGCGGCAGGTAGTTTTTACCATTGGTGCTGGCCGGCGCCAGGATGTGGGTGTAGCCCTTGCCCAGCTCAGCGATCAGCAGGGAAACGTTTTCCGGCAGCAGGTTTGCGTAGGCAGCGTTATCAGCCAGCAGGACCTTGCTTACGCCAGCAACTTTGGCAGCGGCGTCAGCAACGGCTGCGCAGCCAGCGCCGGCAACCAGTACATCGATGTCGCCACCGATAGCCTGAGCGGCCGCAACGGTGTTCAGAGTAGCTGCGTTCAGCTCGGCGTTGTTGTGTTCAGCAATAACCAGAATGCTCATGTTCAGATCACCTTGGCTTCGTTCTTCAGTTTGTCGACCAGCTCGTCAACGCTCTTGACCTTGATGCCAGCGCTGCGGGCAGCCGGGGCTTCAACCTTCAGGGTGGAGACGGTGGAGGCAGTGCTCACGCCCAGGTCTTCCGGCTTGAGGGTTTCCAGCGGCTTTTTCTTGGCCTTCATGATGTTCGGCAGCGACGCGTAGCGCGGCTCGTTCAGACGCAGGTCAGTGGTAACAATGGCCGGCAGCTTCAGAGCAACGGTCTGCAGACCGCCGTCGATTTCGCGGGTGACCTTGACGCTGTCGCCTTCAACGGCAACTTCAGAGGCAAAGGTGCCCTGAGCGTAGCCAGACAGTGCAGCCAGCATCTGGCCAGTCTGGTTGTTGTCGGAGTCGATGGCCTGTTTGCCGAGGATAACGAGCTGCGGCTGCTCTTTATCAACAACGGCTTTCAGCGCCTTGGCGATGGCCAGGGAGCTCAGCTCGTCTGCGGACTCAACCAGAACAGCGCGGTCGGCGCCCAGTGCCAGGGCGGTGCGCAGTTGTTCCTGGGCGGCAGTCGGGCCGACAGTGACAGCGACGATTTCGGTCGCAACGCCTTTTTCTTTCAGGCGTACGGCTTCTTCTACGGCGATCTCGCAGAAGGGGTTCATCGACATCTTGACGTTGGCCAGATCAACACCGGAGTTATCCGCTTTGACGCGAACCTTGACGTTGTAGTCAACGACTCGCTTAACCGCTACAAGTACCTTCATGGTTGCCTCATTTAATGTGTAGCCAAAACAAAGCCCGAACAAATAGTGACCAGAAATAAAAAAACGTTCACAATAAGACTAAAGCGGGCCCGTCGTTCAAAAGCTCTTTATCATGACTTTCCAAGCACAGGCGGTCAATAGGAGCAATTCGACAAAAGGTCCAATAAAGGGCCAAAACGCCATCTTTGCGTTGGAGCGCAAAAAACGGGCTGTTATACTGCGCGGCTCAATGGATCACGGAAGATCATCTAAAGAATCCAATTACATGTGACGGGCCTTGAGTTAGGAGATAAATTGTGGAACGCGAATTCATGGAGTTTGACGTTGTCATCGTAGGTGCCGGCCCCTCTGGCCTGGCAGCTGCATGCCAAATCAAAAAGCAAGCCGCTGAAGCCGAACAGGAAATCAGCGTCTGTGTCGTAGAAAAAGGCTCCGAAGTCGGCGCCCACATTCTCTCCGGTGCGGTATTCGAGCCGCGCGCCCTGGACGAACTCTTCCCTGACTGGAAAGAGATGGGCGCCCCGCTGAACACCGAGGTCAAGCGCGATGACATCTATATGCTCACCAGCGCAGACAAGTCGACCAAGCTGCCCGACGCCCTCGTACCCAAGACCATGCACAACCATGGCAACTACATTATCTCCCTCGGCAACCTGTGCCGCTGGCTGGCCGAGCAGGCCGAAGGCCTGGGCGTAGAGGTGTATCCGGGCTTTGCCGCCCAGGAAGCGCTGATTGACGAAAACGGCGTCGTTCGCGGCATCCTCACCGGTGACCTCGGTGTCGACCGTGAAGGCAACCCGAAAGACGGCTTCTATACCCCGGGTATGGAACTGCGCGCCAAGTACACCCTGTTCGCCGAAGGCTGCCGCGGCCACATCGGCAAGCAGCTGATCAAACGTTACAACCTGGACTCCGAAGCAGATGCCCAGCACTACGGCATCGGCATCAAGGAAATCTGGGATATCGACCCAGCCAAGCACGAACAAGGCCTGGTTGTTCACACCGCTGGCTGGCCGCTGGATATCGTCGGCACCGAAAACACCGGTGGTTCGTTCCTGTACCACATCGAGAACAACCAGGTTGTCGTTGGTCTGATCATTGATCTGTCCTACTCCAACCCGCACCTGTCGCCGTTCGATGAGTTCCAGCGCTACAAGCACCACCCGGTCATCAAACAGTACCTGGAAGGCGGCAAGCGCGTTGCCTACGGCGCTCGTGCCATCTGCAAAGGCGGCATCAACTCCCTGCCGAAGATGGTCTTCCCGGGCGGCGCGCTGATCGGTTGCGATCTGGGCACCCTGAACTTTGCCAAGATTAAAGGCAGCCACACTGCCATGAAATCCGGCATGCTGGCCGGCCAGGCCGTTGTTGAAGCCCTCAAGGCTGGCCGCGAAGGCGGTGACGAGCTGACCGGTTACGTCGACAACTTCAAGTCCAGCTGGCTGTACGACGAGCTGTTTGCAGCCCGTAACTTCGGCCCGGCGATTCACAAGTTCGGCCCGCTGTTCGGTGGCGCGTTCAACTACATCGACCAGAACTGGTTCGGCGGCAAGATCCCGGTCACCCTGCACGACACCAAGCCGGATTACGCTTGCCTGAAAAAGGCCTCCGAAGCGACCAAGATCGACTATCCGAAACCCGATGGCGTGCTGAGCTTCGACAAGCTGTCTTCTGTCTTCATGTCCAACACCAACCATGAAGAAGATCAGCCGATCCACCTGACGCTGAAAGACCCGAGCATCCCGCTGGAGAAAAACCTGCCGCTGTACGACGAGCCGGCACAACGTTACTGCCCGGCCGGCGTATACGAGGTTGTCACTCAGGACGACGGCGAGAAGCGCTTCCAAATCAACGCGCAGAACTGCGTACACTGCAAAACCTGCGACATCAAGGACCCGGCCCAGAACATCAACTGGATCGCGCCCGAAGGCACGGGTGGCCCGAACTATCCGAATATGTAACGCGCGTTACAGCGGCAAGCCTCAAGCGGCAAGCTGCAAGCAAACCCGGCTCCGGCCGGGTTTTTTTGTGCTCTGAGGCGCAAACGTAATCAGGGTGAGCTCTGCTGGTACTCCGACAACCTTTTCTCAACGCTGTTGGCGCCCATGCACCAGCAAAAGAAAACCCGCGCGATTCGCAACCGCGCGGGTTCTTTCTTGCAGCTTGAAGCTTGTGGCTTGCAGCTTGATCTAGGCCTGCGGCAACACATCCACCGCCACACTGAGCACATGCTCCCCACCGCCCGTCATCACGCCCTTGAGCGGCGTGACGTCGGCGAAGTCGCGTCCCCAGCCGAGTACGATGTAGCGCTCATCGGGCACACAGCCGTTGGTGGGGTCGATCTCCAGCCAGCCCCAACCGGGCACGTAGACCGCCAGCCATGCGTGGGTGGCGTCTGCGCCGAGGAGTTTTTCCTGACCGGGCGGCGGCAGCGTTTCCATGTAGCCGCTGACATAACGGGCCGCCAGGCCCAGCGAGCGCAGGCAGCCGATGGCCAGGTGGGCAAAGTCCTGACAGACGCCCCGTTTGCTGGCCAGCACGTCCTGCAGGGGCGTTGCGACCGTGGTGAATTCAGGGTCGTAGGTGAACTCGGTGAAGATACGGGTGTTCAGCTCCAGCACCGCATCAATCAGGTTGCGCGCGGGCGTGAAACTGCTGCGGGCAAACTCGGCCAGCTCGGCACTTTGATACACAAAGGGCGAGCTGAGCACATAGAGCCGCGCATCCAGACAATCGCGGTTGGTCTGGCGCGGGTCCTGACGCAGTTCCAGCACCGCTTGCTCCCAGGCGATGCCCGAGAAGATGTCAGCCAAGGGTCTTGGATGGGTGATGATTTCACTGCTGACGCTAACGTCCAGGCTGTCATGCAAGGACTCGATGGAGAAGTACACCACCCGATTGCCAAAAAAGTCAGTGCGCTCACGCATGCGATCAGGACGCGGGCTGATCTCCAGTTGGCTGTTATTGCACTCCTGCCAGGGCAGTACACGGGGCAAAATGCGCGCCTCGTTCTGACTCAGGCTGGCCGGGCCGCTGTACTGATAACGGGTGCTGTGGCGCAAAAGATATTTCACCAAAAACCTCTCAGGCCTGGCCGCTGAAGTGCATGCTGACCAACTGACGAGGCGCTTCAACATGACTGAAATGACTGTGGGTGATGGCGTTGGACAGCTCAGCCATCGGTTGAATCAACTGATCCAGCAGCTCGCTCAACGCCTTGCGCGCCGAAACAGAGCCTTCCAGATCCGACAGGGTTTCGATGTCGACCAGATGCAGGGCACTGGTCGCCTGAATAATCAGCCGCTGTTCCTGATTACGGTACGGTGAGCTGCCCGGCGACGGCAACTTGGCAATCTGCGAACCCAGCCGCTTGAGCATGTAGCCAATGGAGCGCGGGTTGGCCTCATCGAACAACAACAGGTCCAGAATCGCCAGCGGGTGCAGCTGTGAGCGATAGCGCCGACGGTAGACAGTCAGGTTGTCGGTGGTAGCGAGCACCACCTCCCATAGCGGAATACCGGGCTCATCAGCGGTCAGCAGCGCGAGCTTGAGCAACTCCAGCGAGCCGATGGCACGCTCCAGAAAACGGCCAATATCAAGGAAGCGCCAGCCATAATGGTGCGGCATGGTCTCGTTGCACAGACCGAAGAACGCCGCCAGATCCAGCACCATGGCTTCCAGATGACGCTGACCGACCACCACGCCCCGGGCCCGAGACATGCTGTTGAAGTGCTGACGCAAACTGTTGATAGCACGCCAGGTGTCGTCCCCAAGGTGGTCTCGCACCGCCCGACTGTTGCGTACAAAGTGCCCGAACAGCACCGGCAGGCCGTCTGGCAGATCATCAGAAAACATCTGCAGCAGGCGATCCCGAATGGCGATGTACTCGCGCGAGAAGCGGCTGTTGCTTGGCGCCTCCCCTTCCAGATCGGCCGGGTCCAGCGGAATTTCCAGCGCACGCAACAAGTCCGGCATCAGCTGCGAGCCGGTTTCCGGGCGCTCGTCCTGCAGCAGTCGGGCCAGCGCCTCGCGCAGCAGCCGGCCACGGGTGTCCAGCCGCTCACCGTAACGGCCCATCCAGAACAGGCTTTCCGCTACTCGGCATGGCAGATCCTTGCCGTCGCGGGTCACGACAATCGGCCCCAGTGCCTGACGCAGCAAACTGATGTGCGGCTGCGGCACCGGCGCCATGACCCAGATATCCTTGACCAGCCGACTCTTCATCAGCGGTGCACCCGGCTCACCAACCCAAGCCAGGCCGCCCGGCATGACGCGGTAGTTACGCTCGTTGACCGGCTTGGTCAGATCATCGGGCTCGACCAGACTGAAAAAGCGCAGGGTCGCACTTTGCCGCTCCAGAGTGCCGGTCTGCGGGTTGAAACCAGGGGTCACCGCGGCTTCGATCGGCCTTTGAGCGGTAAACAGATAAGGGTGGCGTTCCATGCTGATGCGCAGGTCGCGCAGCGCTTCGAGACCCATTTGATCGGCATGGTAGAGGCGTCCGGGCTTGCTGATATCGCGCAGTATCCAGCCGTCGATCTCGGACTTGACCTGTTCCAGCGAGCGGGCATCGCCGCACCAGAGGGTTTCTCGGCACGGCAGCAGCAGCTCTTCGCCCAGCAGCGCCTGACACAGCGTCGGCAAAAAGGCCGAGAGCCCCGGGTGCTCCAAAATACCGGCGCCCAGCGCATTGGCGATATGCACATTGCCGCAACGCGCGGCCTGTAGCAGCCCAGGCACCCCGAGCAGCGAGTCCGGGCGCAGTTCCAGCGGGTCGCACCAGGGGTCGTTAATCTGCCGCAGAATCACATCCACCTGCTTGAGGCCGCCCAGAGTACGCATGGCAACCTGCCCGTCGCGCACCACCAGGTCATCGCCCTCGACCAGCGAGAAATTCATGTAGTTGGCCAGCCAGGCGTGTTCAAAGTAACCGGGGCTGCCCGGGCCCGGCGACAACAGGACGATATTCGGCTGCTCGCGCTGCCCGTTGGCCAGACTGGCCAAACAGCGGTGCTGCGCCTGCAGAAAGCCCGCCAGCCGTTTGATCGGCGCTTCACGGTAGATACTCGGCAAGGCCCGCGCCAGGGTAATGCGGTTTTCCAGCGCGTAGCCTGCGCCGGCCGGCGACTGGGTCCAGTCGGCCAGCACCTGCCAGCCGCCCTGGCTGTCGCGCACCAGATCCGTACCATGAAAAATCAGCAGCGGTCGCTCTACCTGCGGCGGACTGTCTGCGGCCGAAAACAGAAAGCCCGGATGGGTAAAAATCAGCTCCGGCGGCAACAGGCCCTCACTGATGATGCGCCGCGCACCGTAGAGGTCATCCAGAATGTGCTCAAGCAGGCGGCTGCGCTGACGCAGGCCAGCTTCCAGCTCATCCCACTCCTGGGTACCAACCACCCAAGGCAGACAGTCCAGCTGCCAGGAACGGAGCTGGCCCGGGTCATCTTCGTAAGGGTTGAAGGTAACGCCATTCTCATGCAGCAGATTCTGGGTTTCTTCCCAACGTCCAACGAGCACGTCAGGACCGAGACGCGCGACGTCCTCCAGCAGTGCCTGCCAGGGGACACGCGGCTGCTGATCCTCGCCCAGCAGCTCGTCGTGCCCGGCGCATCCCGGATACTCCCCAAGGATGGCCTTGACGGCAGATCCCAGATTCACAGCTTGTTGCATGCAGCAGTTCCCGGTGACGGCTGAACATCAGCAGCCTTAAATGTGTAACCGTCGATTATAAACCAGGACTGCGCACCCCGGCGCGTCGTAGATCGAGCGTATGTGGATACTCCTGTCCGGGCGCCTGCTGGATCTCTGCCATCGCACCCTGGGTATGCCCATACTCCCAGAATCGCGCCATGCGCCGCGCCTCTGCTTCATTGGCATTGATCGGGAAGCGCTCGAAGTTGCGTCCGGCCGGGTGCACCACGTGATAGGTGCAGCCACCCAGCGAGCGGGCGTTCCAGGTATCGACCAGATCGAACACCAGCGGCGCCTGCACGGCGATGGTCGGATGCAGCGCCGACGGTGGCTGCCAGGCGCGATAGCGCACCGCGGCTACCGCCTCGCCCGCCACACCGGTTGACTGCAGCGGTACCCGAAAGCCATTGCAGGTCAGCACGTGACGCGCCGGGTTATAGTCCTGCAGCTTGACCTCCAGCCGCTCGACGGAGGAGTCCACATAGCGCGCCGTACCGCCGCCACTGACCTCCTCGCCCAGCACGTGCCAGGGCTCGATAGCCTGGCGCAGGGTGATACGGGTATCGCCGTACTGCACCTCGCCGGCGTGCGGAAAGCGAAACTCCAGAAAAGGCGCAAACCAGTCTTCTGCAAAGTCAAAGCCGTGATCGCGCAGATCCGCCAGCACCTCGCACAGATCGCGCCAGAGGTAATGCGGCATCATCCACTTGTCATGCAGGGCGGTGCCCCAGCGCGCCAGTGGCTGGCGATACGGGTCGGCAAAGAAGCGCGCTACCAGCGCGCGAATCAGCAGTTGTTGCATCAGACTCATGCGCGCATGCGGCGGCATTTCAAAACCGCGCAGCTCCAACAGCCCAAGGCGCCCGGTGGCGCTGTCGGGCGAATACATCTTGTCGACACAAAACTCGGCGCGGTGGGTATTGCCGGTGATATCCGTCAGCAGGTTGCGCACCAGGCGGTCAACCAGCCAGGGCTGCGGCACCTCACCTTCCGGCATCTGCGACAGTGCGATTTCCAGCTCGTATAGCGCTTCGTAACGCGCTTCATCCACCCGCGGCGCTTGGCTGGTCGGGCCGATAAACATGCCGGAGAACAGATACGAGAGACTCGGATGGTGCTGCCAGTAGGTCAGCATGCTGGCCAGCAGATCGGGCCGGCGCAAGAACGGCGACTGGGCTGGCGTGCGGCCGCCCAGGGTAACGTGGTTACCGCCGCCGGTGCCGGTATGACGCCCGTCGAGCATGAACTTCTCGGTGCCCAGACGCGTCTGACGCGCTTCCTCATAGAGGATTTCCGTATTGCGTACCAGCTCCGGCCAACTGGCCGCCGGCATGATGTTCACCTCAATCACCCCCGGGTCCGGCGTGATCATGAATTTTTCGATGCGGTTGTCAGACGGCGGCGCATAGCCCTCGATGCAGACCGGCATGTCCAGCTCGGCAGCCGAGTGCTCAATGCAGGCCAGCAACTCCAGATAGGACTCAAGTTCAGCGAGCGGCGGCATGAAGATAAACAACTTGCCGTCACGCGGCTCGATGCACAGCGCAGTGCCGATGACACCTCCGTCGCTCAACTCGGGCAGTTGTTCCTGCCAGTCCTGCCCCGCGGCCATGTGATGCATGCCGTCATGGCGGATGCTGTGCACAGCGCTGTAGCGACTCGCCACCTCACCGTGCAGGTCAGGCAGCGGCGCGGGTTCGTCAAACAGCGACAACGGCTGCGCTTCTTCACGCCGGGCAATGGGCAACGACGACAGCGGCAGGCGCAGGCCCATGGGCGAGTCACCCGGCACCAGATACAGTTGCTCACGCCGCAGGGGCCAGTCGCCACTGAGCCAGCCGCCCCGCTCTGCCCGTGTCAGCGGCAAGGTGTAGCCCACGGTACGATCTAGACCACGCTCCAGCAGACGCGCCAGGCGCAGGCGATTTTCATCATCTTTGAGGTCTTCACCGCGCAGGTCAACGTCGATGGGCTGAGTACGTTCCAGCCAGAGGTAGTAGTAGGCGTCTTCAAAGCAAGGCAGCAAATGCTTACCCGACACGCCCAGACGGCGCATCAGCGCCTCGGCAAAGCGTTTGGCGCTGTGCTCGTCCGCGCCGTAGTCGCGGTCTACATCAGCCAGCCAGCGATCATCCTGCCACATCGGCTTGCCATCTCGGCGCCAGTAACAGGCCAGCGCCCAGCGCGGCAGTGGCTCGCCCGGGTACCATTTACCCTGCTGATAATGGATCAGCGAATGGGGCGCAAAATGCGGCCGCAGCCGGCGTAACAGACGCTCGGAAAGCCCTCTTTTGGTCGGCCCCTGCGCTGCGATGGTCCATTCTGGTGCATCCATATCGTCAATGGAGACAAAGGTCGGCTCGCCGCCCATGGTCAAACGCACGTCCAGCTCATCCAGACGCGCATCAACTTGCTGCCCCAGCGCCAGAATATCCTCCCACTGGCTGTCGCTGTAAGGCTTGGTTACCCGCGGGTCTTCGTGCACCCGGGTGACGCTCATGTCAAAGCCAAACTCGACTTCGCAGGGGTCGCTTGCGCCGGTAATGGGCGCGGCGCTGGCCGGCTCGGCTGTAGCGGCCAACGGCAGGTGCCCCTCGCCTGCCAGTAGCCCGGAAGTCGGGTCCAACCCGATCCAACCCGCGCCCGGCACAAAGACTTCGGTCCAGGCATGCAGATCGGTGAAATCGGTTTCGGTACCCGAAGGGCCATCCAGCGCCTTGACGTCAGCGGTCAGCTGCACCAGATAACCGGAGACAAAGCGCGCTGCCAGGCCCAGCTGGCGGCAGATATGCACCAGCAGCCAGGCTGAATCCCGGCAAGACCCACTGGCCAGCTCCAGCGTCTGCTCTGGCGTCTGAACGCCAGGCTCCATACGGATGCCGTAGGTAATGTCGTTGGCCAGCCGCTGATTCAGGGTGACCAGAAAATCGGTAATGGAGCATTCCTCGCGGCTGACAGAGGTCAGCCACTTGCTCAACAGCGGCCCCGGTTTGGTGCATTCAAGGTAGGGCGCCAGCTCCTTGCGCAAGCCTTCCTGATAGTCGAAGGGGAACTGTTCGGCGTACTCCTCGACAAAGAAATCAAAGGGGTTGATGACCGTCATCGGGGCAACCAGCTCTACCTCGATGGACAGGTGGCTCATCTTTTCCGGAAACACCAAACGGGCCACATGGTTGCCAAAAGGGTCCTGCTGCCAGTTGATGAAGTACTCACCTCCGCTAATCTTGAGGCTATAGGCATCAACCGGCGTGCGGCAGTGCGGCGCCGGGCGCAGACGCACCAGGTGTGGCGACAGCGCAACCGGCTTGTCGAAATCGTAGGTGGTCTGGTGCCTTAGTGCTACGCGGATTGTCATGACAGATGATCCCAATCAAGTGTGCGGCCGTGCCCGCGACAGTAGAAGCAATGGCTGTGCCAAGCACAGCGATACTCAACCCTTAACACAGGTGGGTGACAATCTTCGCTGCCGTCCGTAACAACGCACGCATCAGGACAGTGCCCCGATCCAGTGCATCTGGTATGGCAATTGCAGGTTGCACACCAACCTTCCCCTGGCGAATAGAGTAGCTGAATGAGTAAAGTAAACTGGGACGATTACACTTCGAAGGGCTTTTACGACGAACTCATCAAGGCACCGGGACAGCCGCGCCCGGAGGCCGAGCTGTTGTGCCAGTATCTCGCCAATCTCGACGCCCGCGAGCTGACCGAACACAAGACCGCAGCCGAGGTGGCCATCCAGCTGATGGGCATCACCTTTACCGTCTATACCGAAGGCAACATGATCGACCGGGCCTGGCCCTTCGACATTGTGCCGCGCATCATTCCGCTGGCCGAGTGGCAGAAGACCGACGCCGGGCTCAAGCAGCGTGTGCAGGCTCTGAATATGTTTATCGACGACCTGTACCACGACCAAAAGATCGTCAAAGATGGCGTAGTACCCAAGGAGGTGCTGGCCCAGTCGGTCAACTTCCGACCGCAGTGCGTGGGCATCTCCACCCCACACAACGTCTGGGCACACATCTGCGGCTCCGATCTGGTGCGCGACAATGACGGCACGCTCTACGTGCTCGAAGACAACCTGCGCGTTCCCTCTGGTGTGTCCTACATGCTGGAGAATCGCAACGTCACCAAGCGCGTGATGCCCGACCTGTTCGCCACCGGGCTGATCCAGCCGGTCGACGATTACACCGCACAGCTGTATGACATGCTCGCCTCGCTGTCGCCGCGCCCCGGCGATGACCCGAGTATCGTCATCCTCACCCCCGGCATCTACAACTCGGCCTACTACGAGCACTCCTACCTGGCTCAGCAGATGGGCGTGCAGTTGGTCGAAGGCACCGACTTGGTGGTGGGTGACGACGACTGCGTCTACATGCGCAAGATCGACGGGCTGGCGCGGGTGGATGTCATCTACCGCCGCGTCGATGACATGTTCATCGACCCCGAGGTATTCAACCCGGACTCCATGCTCGGCGTCCACGGCCTGATGCGCGCCTGGCGCAAGGGCAACGTCGCGCTGGCCAACGCACCGGGCGCCGGTGTGGCAGACGACAAGGTGATCTACGCCTTTGTACCCAAGATCATCGAATACTATCTGGGCCAGGAGCCCCTGCTGCCCAACGTGCCCAGCTACCTGTGCATGTTCGAAGACGACCGCAAGTACGTGCTGGATAACCTCGACAAGCTGGTGGTCAAACCCGCCAACGAGTCTGGCGGCTACGGCATGCTGATCGGCCCGCACGCGACCAAAAAGGAACGCGACACCTTTGCCGAGCTGATCAAATCCAACCCGCGCAACTACATGGCGCAGCCCACCTTGAGCCTGTCTACCTCGCCAACTCTGTGCGGCAACAGCATGGAGCCGCGCCACGTGGACCTGCGACCTTTCATCCTGTCTGGAGAATCCACCTGGGTTACTACCGGCGGCCTGACCCGGGTCGCGCTCACCAAGGGTTCGCTGGTCGTCAACTCTTCGCAGGGCGGCGGCAGCAAAGACACCTGGATCGTTGACCTGGCAGGGAACTGAATCATGCTTTCACGTGTAGCCGAAAATATTTATTGGATGGCCCGCTATCTTGAGCGCGCCGAAGATACCGCCCGCCTGCTGAGCGTCACCAGTCACCTGTTACTCGACCTGCCCCGCTCGACCAAGCTGGGATGGGCCGAGATCATTGCCATTACCGGCAACGACGCCCTGTTCGACGAGCTGTACCCCACCCGCGATGAAGCCAGCGTGTTGACCTTCATGTGCGGTGACCGCCGCTATTCCGGCTCCATTCTCAGCTCGCTGGCCGCCGCTCGGGAGAACCTGCGTACCACCCGCGACGTGATTCCGCGCGAAATCTGGGAAGAGGTCAACCAGCTGTATCTGAGCGTCAAGGAGCAGGTCGGCTCGGGTATCACACCGCGCCGCCGCGACGCCTTTCTGGGCCGCGTGATTCGCAGCTGCCAGACGGTCAACGGCCTGATTGAGGGCATCCTGAGCTACACCCAGGTGCGCTCCTTCCTGATGCTGGGCCGCCAGCTGGAACGCGCCGACATGACCACCCGCATCATCGACGTGCGCTCGGCCAACCTGCTGCCGCGCAGCGACGAAGACCTGAAGCCATTTGAAACCCTGCAGTGGATGAGCGTGCTCAAATCCCTCACCGGCTACCAGATGTATCGCCAGCACGTACGTCTGCGCATTCGCGGGCCGGATGTGCTTAGCTTCCTGCTGCAGGATCGGCTGTTCCCGCGCAGCGTGGCCTGCTGCATGGAACGCCTGGCCAACGCTCTGCAGACCTTACCGCGGCATGAGTTGGCCCTGCAGGAGGTGGAAACCTGTCGGCAGAATCTGAGCAAGCCGGACGTCGCCCTGCTGGCCGCCGAGCCCGACGAGCTGCACGCCTTTGTCGACGAGATCCAGATCGACTTTGACGAACTACACGCGGCCATCAGCCAAACCTACTTCGCCAGCCCGGAGCAACTGCAAGGCAGCAGTTGAGCGAGCACAGGAGGCACCATGAGCTACTTCGAGCAACTGCTGCAGCGCAGTCGCGGACAACAGCTGTTCGATTACCATCCCAATGGCTTGCTGCAGCGCTGTAGCTGCGGCCAGCCGATCTTCTTTGACAACACCCATTGCGTGCGCTGCGGCGCCGAGCTGGGCTACCTGCCGGAACAGGGCCAGCTGCTGGCCCTGAAACCAGACGCCGAGCATTACCGCACCCAGGCTGCCGAGCCGCGCCGTGTGCGCTGCTGCACCAACCGTGCCAGCGCGGCCCAGTGCAACTGGCTGATTCCCGCTGACAGCGACGCGGCCCTGTGCCTGTCATGCGACCTCAACCTGACCATCCCCGATCTCAGCCAAGCGAACAGCGAGGCCCTGTGGCTGCAGGTCGAGCAGGCCAAGCGCCGCCTGGTGGCGCAGCTCGTTCTCCTGGGGCTGCCGGTAGTGCCGCGCCGGCTGGACCCGGAGCATGGTCTGGGCTTTCACCTGTTGCGCCAGCTGCCGGGCGGGCCACCGATCACCACCGGGCACATGGCCGGTGAAATCACCCTGGATCTGGCCGAAGCGGACCCGGCCAACCGCGAGCAGCGTCGTCAGCAACTGCACGAACCTTACCGCACCCTGCTCGGGCACTTCCGCCATGAAAGTGGGCATTACTACTGGGACCGGCTGGTACAGACCACCGACTGGCTAACGCCCTACCGCGAGCTGTTCGGCGATGAGCGCGCCGACTATCAGGCCGCCCTCAAAACGCATTACGAACAGCCCGTGAGCGACTGGCAGCAGCATTTCATCAGCCAGTACGCCAGCGCTCACCCCTGGGAAGACTGGGCCGAAACCTGGGCGCATTACCTGCACATGACCGACACCCTGAATGCCGCCCTGGACTTTGGCATCCAGCCCGGGAGCCTGGCCATGCACGTTGAACCCTTTGACAGCAGTCAGCTACCGCCGCTGCCGCTGGGGCAGGACGAACGCGAGGCCTTTCTGGATTTCTGCAATCGCTGGGTGCAATTGAGCAGCGTGCTGAACGTACTGGCGCGCAGCATGGGGCAGACCGATATCTACCCCTTTGTGCTCAACGTCGACAGCCTGCGCAAGCTCTATCTGGTGCATGCGCTGATTGCCGATAGCAGCACCCGCAGCAGCGCTGAATGAGATCACGCACGCCGGTAATGGCGTGCGTGCACTCAGATCAAGCCGCGATGATCGGAATCAGCCGCGGACGTGTCGGATTGGATGGCAGCGGGGGCAAGCCGTGGGCGGCTCTGGCGCGCTGACAATCCGGACTGTCCTGGCCGTTTTCACCGTGATAAGGGAATTCACGGCACGGGCTGGGGCGCTGCTCGTACAAACTGCAACGCACGCCCTCGCCAACCGTACCCAGCAAACCGACGCAGCGCGGCTTGGGCTGATTGGTGCCCTGCATGCAGGCACGGTAAGGCGTTATCTGTTCGGTAAGGTGGGTGGGTACGTCACCCCCTGGGGTACTATCGGTTTCTCCCCAGTAAAAAGACACCCTGAATGTGGCGCAACAGGCACCGCAGTTCAGACAGGGCGAATGGTCGCTCATTTCATCGCAATCCTCAGGCCGCTTCGGTGAGCGTTTTTTTACTCCGCGCCGCGTTGGCGCACAAGAGGTCTGGCCCGGCGAAACCGACTTTATTTTGTAACCGCCATCACGCCTCCGCATGACGCGGCATTTGCCGGCGCTGGAGCCTTCTGTCAGCGGCCCCGGCAAGCTACTATCGAGGGTTCACGCACACGAGGGATACTCCACCTATGGCCCACAGCAACTGCATCGCCGGCGTCGACCTGGAACGGATTTCACACATTGGCAGCCACCTACAATCAGCCTACATCGACGCCGGCAAACTGCCCGGCGCCCTGACGCTGGTCGCCCGGCGCGGTGAACTGGTCTATTGTCACGCGCAGGGCCTGCGGGACGTGGAGCGCGGCCTGCCGGTGGAGCGTGACACCCTCTTCCGCATTTATTCCATGACCAAGCCGATCACCTCCATCGCCCTGATGCAGCTGTACGAGCAGGGCCGCTTTCTGCTTGATGACCCGGTCCACAAGTACATTCCCAGCTGGAGCAACCTGCGCGTCTACAAGACCGGCGTCTACCCGCAGATGCTGACCACCGCCTGCGAGCGGCCGATGACCATCCGCGATCTGCTCACCCATCAGTCGGGCCTGACCTACGGCTTCATGAACCGCACCAACGTCGATGCGGCCTACCGCAGCCTCAAGCTCGACGGCGGCCCGGGTCTGACACTGGACCGCCTGGTCGAGGACCTGGCCCGTCTGCCACTGGAGTTTTCTCCCGGCACCGCCTGGAACTACTCGGTCGCAACCGACGTATGCGGCTACCTGGTGCAGGTACTATCGGGGCTGTCGCTGGATGAATACTTCCAGCGCCATATCTTTGCGCCGCTGGGCATGGTGGATACCTTTTTCACCGTACCCGCCGACAAACTGCCGCGCTTTGCCGCCTGCTACCAGTTCCAGCCCGGCGGCAGCTTCAGCCTGCAGGACGACCCGCAAGACTCCAACTTCAGCAAGGCCCACGGCTATCTGTCGGGCGGCGGCGGGCTGGTCTCCACCATTGACGACTACTACCGCTTCGCCCAGGCGCTGGCCAACGGCGGCGAGCTGGACGGCGCTCGCATCATCGGCCGTAAAACGCTGGAGTTCATGCGCATGAACCACCTGCCGAACAACCAGGACTTGCCCGGCGTTTCGGTCGGCTCCTTCAGCGAAACACCCTACGACGGCAGCGGCTTTGGCCTTGGATTTTCGGTCAAGATCGACGTCGCCAAGTCACAAACCAACGGCTCGGTGGGCGAATACGGCTGGGGCGGCATGGCCAGTACCAACTTCTTTATCGATCCGGTGGAAGACCTGCTGATGGTCTTTATGACCCAGCTGATTCCGTCGTCGAGTTATGCGGTGCGGCAGGAGTTGCGGGCGATTGTGAATGGGGCGTTGGTGGATTGAGGTTTGAAGGCTGCTTTGTCGTATGGCACTGACGCTGCTGGATAGTCTCAACCCGTTGCAGTTCGTCGTTAAGGCCGGTTGCCAAGCCCACATCCAATTCAGGTTTCGCCCTTACGGCGAGTCAGGGGAAATGCTTGCCCATTTCCCCTAACAACCCATAGAGCACCCCGACAGCGCGGCCGGGTGCCTTTCTTTTGGTTACTTTTCTTTGGCCACACAAAGAAAAGTGACTCGCCAGGAAGGCGAAAAGCAGAGTACGCATGAGCGATAGCGTAAAGCCATGCCAATACGAGCAAACGATGCTCCCGCTCGAGCACATTAACCCAATCGTCACACACCCCTGCCATGATCAGGCTTCCCCACGCCCGAGTGCCTCATGAGCGACGCGCAACACCAGATCCATCGCCACCTCCCCGAGCACGCGCAGCTTGAACAGCTGTTGCATCAGGCGGCGCGGCATCTGCGGGTTAGTACGCCTTTGCATGTGCCGGTCAACGGGTTGTCCATTCCGGTGCGGGTGATCGAGCTGGGTAGCCGCTCGCCGCAGGCGCCGGTGATTGGCTTTTTTGGTGGCGTGCATGGCGTTGAGCGGATTGGCACCCAGGTGCTGATTTCCTGGCTGCACAGTCTGGTACACCGGCTCGACTGGGATGATCAGTTGCGCGAGCAACTGGAGCGGGTCCGGCTGCTGTTCATGCCGATGATCAACCCCGGCGGCATCTGGCATCACCGGCGCAGCAACCTCAACGGCGTAGACCTGATGCGCAACGCCCCGGTCGATGCCATGGGGCCGGTGCCCTGGCTGGTCAGCGGCCACCGTATCAGCCGCCGCCTGCCCTGGTACCGGGGCAAGATGGGCGCGCCCATGGAGCCCGAAGCCATGGCGGTGGTCAACACCGTGCAGCAGCGCATGCAGTCTGCGCCCTTTGCCATGAGTGTGGATTGCCACAGCGGTTTTGGGCGCCGCGACCGGCTCTGGTGCAGCTATGCCCGCAGCCACAAACCCATCGCCCATATCGCCGAGGTGCTGCGGCTGAAGCAGCTGTTCGAGCAGACCTACCCGCACCATCACCCCTATATCATCGAGCCGCAGTCGATCAACTACACCACCCACGGCGACCTCTGGGACTACCTCTACGACCACAGCCAGGAACATAAGCCCGATAACCTGTTCCTGCCGTTCACGCTGGAGATGGGGTCGTGGCTGTGGGTACGCAAGAACCCGCGGCAGATGCTCGATTATTTCGGCTACTTCAACCCGGTCATCAGCCATCGCAAGCGCCGGGTGTTGCGTCAGCACCTGCCGCTGTTCGAGTTCCTCACCCACGCCACGCGTTGCTGGCGCAGTTGGACGCCCACCCCGCAAAACCGTGATCAGTTGACCAGTGACGCCATCGAGCTGTGGTTTGTCGACAAGCCGTAACGGTCTTGTCGCACCCCTGTCACGCACAGCTGCCAGCCTTTGCCCACACAACAGATCAGGAGCAGTAACGTGGGTGGATTCAATCGTCGGGATTTTTTGCGCGCTTCGGCCTTGGCCGTTGGCACCATCGTAGTATCCAGCGGCCTGCAGGGTTGTCTGTCGAGCAGCTCCTCGTCCAGCGACGACGAGGCAGTGCGCGGCCTGGCTTTTGAGCATGGTGTTGCCAGCGGTGACCCGCTGACCGACCGTGTATTGCTGTGGACACGCATTACCCCCACCGATGGCAACAACGCAGAGGTGCAGATCGGCTGGGAAATCGCCACCGACAGCGCCTTCACCGACCTGGTACACAGCGGCACTGCCAGCACCAATGCCGCTCGTGACTTCACCCTCAAGGTTGATGCACAAGACCTGCTGCCGGGCACCAGCTACTACTTCCGCTTCAAGGTAGCCGGGCTCACCTCACCCGTCGGCCGCTGCAAGACGCTGCCGGCCGGCAGTATCGATCAGGTGCGCTTTGCCGTGCTGTCGTGCTCCAACTACCCCGCAGGCCTGTTCCATGTCTATGCCGCCGCTGCGGCCGAGGCTGAACTGGATGCCGTACTGCATCTGGGCGACTACATCTACGAATACGGTAACGGCGGCTACGCCACCGAAGATGCCGCCGCCCTGGGTCGCCTGCTGCCGGAGGACAACGCCAGTGAGATCCTCTCGCTGGACGACTACCGCAAGCGCTATGCCCTCTACCGCACCGATGAGGACCTGCAACTGCTGCATGCCAGCGCGCCCTTTATCGCCGTGTGGGACGACCATGAAGTAACCAACGACACCTGGCGCAATGGTGCCGAGAACCACAACGACGGCGAAGGCGACTTCACCGAGCGCAAGCTGGCGGCGCTGCAGGCTTACTTTGAGTGGATGCCCGTGCGCCCGGCCAGCGACGACGATGAAGAAACCATCTACCGCCGCTTTGACTTTGGCGACCTGGTCAGCCTGCACATGCTCGATACCCGCATCATCGGGCGCGATGAGCAACTGAACTTTGCCGACTACATCAGCGCCACCGGCTTTGATGCAGCGCGCTTCACCGCAGATGTCAGCGACACCAACCGCACGCTGCTGGGCCTGTCCCAGCTGGACTGGCTACAGACGCAGCTCGCCACCTCCACCGCCACCTGGCAGGTGCTTGGCCAACAGATACTGATGGGCCGCATGCTGTTGCCGGCGGAAATGCTCACCGCCCTGCAGAACCCGGGTGCGGTAGACATGACTGCCATGCTGACCGAGCTGGTCACCATCAAGCTGCGCCAGCAGGCGGGAGATCCGACGCTGACCGCTGCCGAGATTGCGCGTATCGAGACGGTGATCCCCTACAACCTGGATGCCTGGGACGGCTACGCCTACGAGCGTGAAGTGGTGCTGGGCGCGACGCGCGCGCTGAACCAGAACCTGGTCGTGCTGGCTGGCGATACCCACAACGCCTGGGCCAACAACCTGGCCACGTTGGCGGGCGATGCGGTGGGTGTGGAGTTTGCGACCGCCTCGGTCAGTTCACCGGGGCTGGAGTCCTACCTGGGCCTGAGCGAAGCGCAGATACCGGCAGCCGAGCAGGCCATCATCACGCTGGTAGACGGTTTGCAGTACCTGAACGCCAATCAGCGCGGTTATCTGCTGGTGACCTTTACTGCAGAGGAAGCGCGCGCGGACTGGCGCTTTGTCAGCACCGTCAAGGCAGCGGAATACAGCATCGACAACAGCCGCGCCCGCAGCTTGCGCACCCTGCCCGGCGCAGGCAATCGCGTGCTGGTGCCAACGGCCTGAGCGAGTGCAGAACCAGTCAGTCTACAGGTCGACCTTGCCACGTAGCTGCTTGGTCTGACCGCGCTTGACCTTGCCGTCCACCCGTTTGACCTGCGAGCTGCGGGTCGGACGGGTCGGGCGCCGCTTCTTCTGCACCACACCTGCAGCCAGAATCATCTCGCGCAAGCGGTTGATGGCGTCCTCGCGGTTCATTTCCTGGGTGCGGTACTGCTGCGCCTTGATCACGATCACACCATCGCTGGTGATACGCGAGTCGCGCAGCGCCAGCAGCCGCTCCTTGTAGAACGGCGGCAGGCTGGAGGCGTTGATGTCAAAACGCAGATGAATCGCGCTGGACACCTTGTTGACGTTCTGACCGCCCGCGCCTTGGGCGCGGACGGCGCTCATCTCGACTTCCCAGTCGCCGAGCTGAACCTGATTGGAGATAAAAATCATGGGCGCTCCCGCGCTGAATGAAGGTGCGAAGCAGGATACGCCGCTACCCGGCCTCAGGCAAAGCCTGCACCCTTTTGCAGAAAATTGACGATCCAGTCGAACATCAAATCGCTGTCCAGCTCCGCGTGCAGCGAGGCCTTGCCGGCACGCACCCGCGCCGGAGGAATGGTGTGCGAGCGCATATCCATAAGGTCAAAGGAGTAGGCCTTTTCAAATTCCGGATGCCCCTGCACGCTGAGAAAGTGCTCGCCGTATTGCAGGAGGTAGTTCGGACAGAAATCGCTGCTGGCAATGACTTGCGCCTGCGCTGGCAGGTCGATGACCTGATCCTGGTGACTGACGATCAGGTCAAGTGACTCTTGTGCGGGTTGCATCCACGGCTGCGGCTCAATCACCTGATTGAAGGACACACCCACACCCCAACCACGATCGGACTTCTGCACATTGCCGCCCATCGCACGGGCCATCAACTGGTGGCCGAAGCACACCCCAACCAGCGGTTTCTCGGCCGCCCACAGATCACGCACGAAGACCTCCAGCCCACGAATCCAATCGAGGTCTTCATACACCCCGTGCTTGCTGCCAGTGGTCAGGTAGACATCACACTCGTGCACATCGGCCGGCAGCTCGCCGCGATGCGCCTGGTACACCCGATAGTGCATTTGCGGCAGGCGCTTGCGCAGCGCCAGCTCAAACATCTGCGGATAATTGCCATGTGCGCTCAGCAGATCGTCGGCGACATCATCACATTGCAACAGCCCTACTTTCATACCCGTTCACCTGCCTCAGTCATTGTCACAACCCGGCACACCCTGACGGATACGCCGGGAAAAGGGTACATCGCTACTCTCGTCGCGGGCCCGCTCGGTAATGCGCCCGCGCTGGCGCAACTCGGCGAGCGAAAAGCCTTTCTGCAGCCCGCCCTGGGCGTACACATAACTATCCAGATAACCGCTGAGCAGCAAACGAATGTCGCTGCGCAGGTCCGGGCGAATGCGCTGCATCAGCGCAAACACCACGTTGGTGCAGTTGGCCCGCACCGTATGATAAAAGCGTGGGCGTACCGCCAGCCGGTTGGCCGCCTCTACGTAACCCAGCAGCAACTGACGGCCGGCGGCCGGCGATAGCCGGGTGCGATACAAATACATGTCTTCGCCACGGTGATTACTGCGCACCTTGACGATATCGGTCTCGTCGCTGGCAACGATGTTCAGTTCAAAATGCTTGAAAAACCCGGCGATAGCCGAGTACTCCTGGTCACGCACGCGGCGGATTTCAACCGACCAGCTCAGATACCGGCCATCACTAAAACCAAAGGAAATCAGCATGTGGGCAATGGAGCGGTGCCCCCAGAAGGACGTCAGCATGTCCACCGAGCGCAGCGCTGACAGCGAATACTCGCGGCTCTCCCAGCGCATCTCGTAGTCCGTCGCACTGCGCCAGTCAAAACAGCGCACGCGCTGCAGGCGCAGGCTGTCGCCGTCAACCACGCCGGTGGTGGTGTAGGCCATGTCATCGGCCCAGTCGCAGTTACCCTTGGGCATCACGCCCCGCCACCACAGCAGCAGCGGCGCAAAACCGACTAGAAAGCACAGGGCTGCGCTCAGCGGTTGATCGCGCGCGGCGAGCGTCACGACCAGAGTCATCAACAGTAACCACAGGGCAAGGGGCAGATAACGCAGGGCAAGGCGACGGGGGCGGTGATACCAGAGCGCCGGCAGCGCCCACAGCGACACCAGCAGCACCACCAATACCTGCAAACACAACAGCATGACGCCTCCTCAACGGACCGCCGTTGAATACAGCGTTTCCACCAAGGCGCAGTCTACACCCTTGCACGGCGGGTGCCATCCACCAGACGGGCTATACTCAGGCGGTGGGCAGGCTGATTAGTGCTGCGGAGCGTTGATCCGCGCTTGCCTGAAGGGAGCAAAACAACATGAGCAGAGTCCATCTTGCCGTAGTGTTGTTGCTTGGCATCACCAGCGTGCACGCCACGCCGAACGACGACACCGACCTGGCCCCCTGGGCCATTGAAACCATTACCCCGGTCCACGACCGTGTGATCCGTTGGGTGGACATTACAGCACGCAATCTCGATGGGTTTTTCGGTACGCTGGATAGCCAGGAAGTCGACAACGAATCCTACCTGCGACTGAGCAGTGACTTTGACTGGATGGAGTCGGAGGATTTCGAGATTGACCCGGGTATTCGCTTCAAGCTGGACTTGCCCACTACCCGTGAACGGCTGCGGCTGATCATCGAGAGCGATCCGGAAGAATCACGCGGCACCCTGGAAGAGCAAGGCGCCGAGCCCCTGCGCCCCCAGGACGACAGCCTCAGCAACACGGTCATTGGTCTGGCTGGGCTAGGCAACAACGACCCCACTGTGGGCTGGAAGACCCAAGCTGGCGCTGGCGTAAAGGTACGCTGGCCACTCAACCCGTACGCACGTGCCAGCGCCGAGCGTTTGTGGCAACTGGGCGACGGCCCCTGGCAGCTGTCGAGCTATAACCGCGCATCCTGGTTTGAAGACGACGGCTACTCCGCACGCACTCAGTGGGATCTCGGCCGGCCGCTGGACAGCAGCCGCCACCTGCGCTTTATCAGCCAGCTGCAATGGCAGGAGGAATACGACACGCTGGAGTTCTCACAAGGGGCACAAATCAACGAGGTGTTGGGACCGCGCAGTGCCATTCGTTACGCGGGGGTATTAGTCGGAGATAGCGCATCCACCCCCCGCGTCAACGATTACTACCTGCTTGCAGACTACCGCCGAGACCTTCATCGACAAATGCTGTTCGTCGACATCGTCCCGGAACTGCACTTCCCGCGCGAGGCTGACTTCCAGCCGCGCTGGGCAATCAGCCTACGGATTGAAATGCTGTTTCGCGCGAACCTGCTGAAACGATGATAACAGCCCCTACTTGGCTTCATCGCGCAGGTTACGACACACCTCGCCGGCGTCCAGCTCATTGAGTTCTTCGCTTTCCAGCGGCCCCTCCCAATGGTCATGGGGCGGATCGAGCTCGGGCAGCGGCAAATGCGGCATATTGTTCTCACCAGGATGCTTCTGATCAAACGACATAATGCTCTCCTCTATAAGGGTTTCTAAGGTCTAACGAAACAGCAATAGACCTTGTCCTTTAGTCAAGCAGACTTGGAGACGGGTTCAAATCGACTGGACGAGCGGAGCCTCAACGAAATTTGCATAAAATTTACAATCGAGAACCTTTCTCAAATAAGGCTTTACCTTTAGGCTAGCGCCTCATCTTTGCAAACACGCGGCGTTATGAAACTACCTTTCCGTCTGGGCACCTTGCGCCAGTGGCATTGGATCAGCTCGGCTATCTGCCTGGCTGCCTTGCTGCTGTTCTCGGTCACCGGCATCACCCTGAATCACGCGCATCAGATTGAGTCGCGGGCCGAGGTCACCGAGATCGAGACCAGCCTGCCGGCTCCCCTGCGCACCTGGCTACAGCAAAACCCACCAGAAGACGCCACGCTGCCACCCGAGCTGGCCGACTGGCTGGAGCAGACCCTGCCGGTCTCGCTCGCCGGACGCACGCCCGAGTGGGATGACGGTGAGCTGTACATGGGCTTTCCCCGACCGGGCGGCGACGCCTGGCTGAGCCTGGACCTGGACAGCGGCGAACTGCTGTTTGAGGACAGCGATCGCGGCTGGATAGCTTATCTGAACGACCTCCACAAAGGTCGCCACACCTCTGGCGCCTGGAGCTGGTTTATCGATTTGACTGCTGTCGCCTGCCTGGTATTTGCCCTCACCGGGCTGTTACTGCTGCTGCGTCAGGCCAGCCACCGCCCGTTCACTTGGCCCCTGACCACCCTGGGGCTGCTTATCCCACTTTTGATTCTGCTACTGAGCATGCATTGAGAAAGGAGACCACAATGAAACCGCATCTGGCCTTTGCCCTGGCCGCCCTGCTGGGCAGCAGCGCCCTGCAAGCCGCCGACGCGCAACTCACCGTGCAGATCCCGCGCCTGGATGTTGCCGAGTATCACCGCCCCTACGTCGCCATTTGGCTGGAAAACGACGCCGGGCATGTCTCCGACCTGACCGTCTGGTACGACACCGAGATGCGCGACGACGAAGGCGAAAAGTGGCTCAAAGACTTGCGCCAGTGGTGGCGCCGCAGTGGTCGCGGCCTGGACCTGCCAGTCGACGGCATCAGCGCGGCCACCCGCCCACCGGGAACCCATGAGCTGGCGCTGCAAGATCTGCCAGCCTTCAAGGAACTGGCCCCCGGCGACTATGAGCTGGTCGTTGAAGCGGCCCGTGAAGTGGGCGGCCGTGAACTGCTGAAGGTGCCCTTCAGCTGGCCCGTCAGCCAAGGCGCCGACCTGCAAGCCCAAGGTAGTCGCGAACTGGGTCAGATCCGTCTGCAACTCACTCCCTGAACAATAAGGACAACATCATGAAACTGCTCAAACAACTCTCTGTACTGGCCGTAGCCGCCGCCCTGCCGCTGACTGCCGATGCCCACCGCGCCTGGATGCTGCCCTCTTCCACTGTGCTGTCTGGCGACGCGCCCTGGGTTACCGTCGATGCCGCTGCCGGCAACGGCATTTTTTACTTCGACCACTTTCCGATGATGCTGGAGGGTGTTGGTACACCGCCAGCCAACAGCAACCGCCAGCCCGCCCCGCTCACCATCACCGCACCCGATGGCAGCGAGGTTGCACCGCAGAACGGCCATCTGGGCCGCCTGCGCAGCAGCTTTGACCTGCAGCTGGAACAGAAAGGCACCTACAAGATCGCTATTGCCAACATCGGCCGAGTCATGGGCATGTACGAGCTCAACGGTGAGCGTGAACGTGTGATGGGCAGCCTGGATGACATCGTCAAGCAGATTCCGGCGGACGCCGAGAAGGTCAATATCATTCGCAGCGACTCACGCATGGAGCTGTTTGTGACCTCCGGCAACCCGACCGAGGACGTGCTCAAGCCCAGCGGCCAGGGCCTCGAACTCCAGCCGGTCACCCATCCCAATGATCTGTACGCCGACGAAGCCGCCGAGTTTGTCTTTCTGCTCGACGGCCAACCGGCGCCAGGCCTGGAAATCACCCTGATCCCGGCCGGCGCGCGCTACCGCGATAGCGAGCAGGCACGCGAGCTGACCACCAACGCCGACGGCAAGGTAAGCATTGAATGGGGTCAAGCTGGCCTGTTCTGGCTGGAAGCCGAGTACAAGCAGACCGAAGGTCTGGAGGCGCCGGTCAGTCAGCGCCGCGCCAGCTACAGCGCTACCCTTGAAGTGCTCGCGCCCTGATGGGCGATACCGCCTGGGCAGTGGCGGCCAGCCTGCTCTGGCTGGCCGCCAGCTGCTACTGGCTGCGCCCGCTGTGGCGCCGCGATCAGCCTACCGGCGAGTACCAGATCCTGGTGGTCTGGGCCAGCCAGACTGGTCAAGCGCAGCGCCTTGCCAACCAGGCGCTGCACGCACTGCAAGCCGCTGGCCACGCGGCCGCCGGCTTGCCGCTGGGGCAAGTGACCCCGGCCCAACTTCTTGCTTGCCGCCAGCTCTGGCTGGTGGCAAGCACCTACGGTGACGGCCAGGCGCCAGACAGCGCGCAGACTTTTGAACACCGCCTGATGCCGCAGGCCCCTGTCCTGCCGGAGCTGAGTTTCGCCCTGCTCGGCCTGGGCGATAGCCAATACCCGCACTTTTGCGCCTTCGCCAAGCGACTAGAGAGCTGGCTGCGCGACCGCGGCGCACAACCCTTGCAAGACAGCATTTACCTCGACAATCAGGACCCGGACGGCCTGGTGCGCTGGCGCGCCAGCCTGGCCCAGCACACCGGCCTGCATGCGCTGCCGGAAGCCGACGAGCAGCCCTGGCAGCCCGCCACCCTGCTCAGCCGCAGCGCCCTCAATCCCGGCAGCCCCGGTTTGACCGCCTACCACCTGAGCCTGCAAGCCGATGCTTTGGGTCCGTGGCAAGCCGGCGATCTGTTGGAGCTGCAGCACGCCGACCAGCGCCGACTGTACTCCATCGCCAACCTGGGCGCTGGCAAACAGGTGGAGCTGCTTGTACGTCATGTGATGAAAGAAGACGGCAGCCAGGGTCTGATGTCAGGCTGGCTGTGCCAGCAGGCAGCGCCCGGCGAGCAGATTGAGGCGCGCGTGCATCACAACCCGTCATTCGCGCTGCCAGATAGTCCCGCGCCTAGCATTCTGATTGGCAGTGGCACCGGCCTGGCCGGTTTGCGTGCCCTGCTGCAAGAACAGCTGCAACGCGGGCAACCCAGCTGGCTGCTGTTTGGTGAGCGCAGTCCGGAACATGACCGCTGGCTGGCCAGCGAGCTGGATCAACTGACGCCACAGCAGGTGCTGCTGCAACGCTGCTTCTCGCGCGACAACAGTAGTGCCGACACGCCACGCTATGTGCAGGAGCTGCTGCGCGAACAGCCCGAACGGCTGCAAGAGTGGGTAAGCCGTGGCGCCAGCATCCGCGTCTGCGGCAGCATGGCCACGGGGCAAGCCGTGGACAGCATCCTGCAGGGTCTGCTGGGCGCGGCCACCATCAAGCAGATGGCGGCCGACGGCCGTTACCGCCGCGATATTTACTAGAGCCAGCTCCAGGAAAATCCGGCGTACACGCCAAAGCCTTCGCCGGGTGTCAAACGCGCCACTTCCACCCCATTGTCGTTGTAACCGGGCGTCACCGTGGCCGCGTAGTGCTCATCGGTCAGGTTGCGTAGTTCCAGCCAGGTCTGCCAGTCCTGCTTGGGTGCGTCGTAGCCCACGATGGCACCAAAGATAGTGTACGAATCCGCATCCCATGAGTTGGCGTAGTCCACCGGCACCTTGGACGCATACTGGGTATTCAACCCAACGTAGACGCCTGCCGGGTGCTGATAACGCACCTCACCCTGATAGTAATGCCGTGGCAAACCAGGCAGCGCGTTGCTACCAAAGGTGTCGTCATCACGGTAATGGAAGTCGCTGAAGGTGTAAGCCTGACGCAACGCCAGTGCACCCAGCTCATCGCCCTGCCACAGGGTGCTGGTGAGACCGGCTTCGATGCCTTGGTGCACGGTAGCACTGGCATTGGACTCGGCGGCTGGGACACCTTGCTGAATTTCAACCATCAACAACTCGTGATTAACCCGCGAGTAGTACCAGGCGAGGTCCCATAACCCCAGAAACGACTCACCACGCCCCCCCAGCTCGAAGGTGGTTGCAGTCTGGTTATCTAGCTTGATTGGCGTGCTCTGGCGTCTGCTCCAGGGCTGGGTGCTCGCATCGAACCTAATCGGCGACCCCCAAATCATTGACCACGGATGCGGCGGCTCTACTGAACGCGACAGGTTGCCGTAAACCTCGGCACCAGACTCCAGCTGATAACGCAGGCCTAGCCGCGGCGCATAATCCCAGGTGCCTTCATTGAGTTTTTCATCCGTCTCGGGCCAAGTCACCTCGACCTCGCGCTCGGTGTAAATCAGCGCAAGTCCGCTGCTCAGCCACAGTTTGGGCGCCAGCTCCAGTTCGTTGCTGACGTGCAATACATTGTCAGAGCCTTGATGGGTGTATTCGCGCATCAGCGTTCCAACGGGATAAGAAACAGACTGCTGATTGCTTTGCAGCGTCAGCGTCTCATAAGCACTCTCTTTTGCATCACTGCTGGGCAGATTGGTGGTGGTGCGCCAGCCAACGGTGGTATTCGAGTTGATCCCGAACAGCTCGTGCTCACGCTTGTAGTTCAGGGTGGCGCTGATGTCGCTGTAGTCCACCCGAATGCGGTACGGGCTTTCCATCAGGTCCATCGGGTAGTGGTGGTAAACCAGCCCCATCTCCAGCGTGCTGACGTCATCCAGACGCAGGGTGGTCTTATTTGCCAGCCAGGTGCTGCCCGGCTGCTCGCGCCTGGCGTCACGGGCAATGTTGTCGGCGTTAGCCTGAGTTGGGTCATCATCGATTTGCGACTGGGTCAGGCGACCCGGCGACTGGTGCTCGGTTTCCCGGTAGCGAACGTAAAACCGGGTTTCCAGATCAGGCGTCAGCTGCAGACCGACATTGGCAACTACACCCTTACCACTACCGGCGGAATGGTCCTGCTGGCCATCGTAGTGCAGGTCGGTAATGCCAACGTAGTAGTCCAGATCACCAATCACCTGACCGGAAGCGATGTGACGCTTGAGATAACCGTCACTGCCCACCTCCATCCGCACCTGCAGGCGCGGCGCATCAAAACCGGTGCGGGTGATGTAATCAACGGCACCACCCAGCGCCAGCGCACCGCGCTCAAAGCCGTTAGCACCGCGTAGTACCTCAGCGCGGCTGAGCCACAGCGGCTCCAGCAGCTCATAGGGCGTACCGCCCGACCCGGTCAGGGGCAGTCCGTCGAGCAAAATGTGATTACCGGAGGCATGGGCACCGGGGCCACGGTTGATACCGGAGCCGCGAATGCTGATCTTCACGCCCTCGTTGCCCGGTGACTGGGCGTAGACGCCCGGCTGATAGGCCAACACATCGGCCACGCCAGACACTCGCCCCTGCTCAACCTGCTGCATGTCGACCACGTTGGTGCCACCCGGCACCTCATTGAGAGCCTCGCGGGCTTTGGCGACCTCGTCGTATTTCTGCCCGGAAACCGTAATCGCATCCAGCTGGGCAACGTCATCGGTCTGGGCAAATGCAGGTGATGCCATCAGACAGGCAAGAAACAACGGCGCCAGACGTTCCGGCGGGGAGATCAGGTTGGACATGCAGCAACTCCGGCAACAGACAGGAAAAATGCGAACGGCGCATTTTACTGGTTTCCCCGGCGTGAACAACCGAGCGCAAACGCCGCCCAGCGGCTGCTCGACAAGGATTAGGGGCAGCCAACATCGACGCAAAATTAGGTGGGGCAAAAATGCGAGACAAATAAAAAGGGGCTAGACCGTATCGATCTAACCCCTTGATTTTATTGGTCGGGACGGAGTGATTCGAACACTCGACCCCTTGCACCCCATGCAAGTGCGCTACCAGGCTGCGCTACGCCCCGACGATGCTTCGGTTTGTCTGCCGAAGCGGGTCGCATAATACATTAACTATCTGAAATGAGAAAGTTTTTTTTGGATATCAGCGAACGCGAAGTACGTTGAGCACTTCTTCCAGCTCGGCAATAGTCTGGCGGATCAGTTGCTTGTACTGGGTGAGGTCTTCGCGGGCCTCTTCACCGGACAGGCGCTGACGCGCGCCACCAATGGTGAAGCCCTGATCGTACAACAATGCCCGGATCTGGCGGATCATGAGGACATCCTGGCGCTGGTAGTAGCGTCGATTACCACGACGCTTGACCGGCGACAGCTGCGGAAACTCCTGCTCCCAATAACGCAGAACATGGGGTTTCACTGCACACAGCTCGCTTACTTCACCAATGGTGAAATAGCGTTTGCCGGGGATAGCCGGCAATTCGTCGTTATGGCTGGGTTCCAGCATAGGCTTCTACTCGTGCCTTCAGTTTTTGTCCTGGGCGAAAGGTCACTACCCGGCGGGCAGTAATGGGTATTTCTTCGCCGGTCTTGGGATTACGGCCGGGGCGCTGACGCTTGTCGCGCAGATCAAAGTTGCCGAAACCCGACAGCTTCACCTGCTCATTGGTCTCGAGTGCATTGCGAATTTCTTCGAAAAACAACTCGACCAACTCTTTGGCTTCGCGTTTGTTGAACCCTAACTCTTCGTACAGCCGCTCAGCCATTTCCGCTTTTGTCAGAGCCCCCATTTGACCTATTTCCTTAGTGTGGCGTTGAACCCTTGCTCCAAGGACTGCAGCACTCTGTCCATGACAGCATTCACCTCGTCATCAGTAAGAGTGCGCGACGAATCCTGCAACGTCAAGCCGATTGCCATGCTTTTTCTATGCGGATCAATACCTTTGCCCTCATAAACGTCAAACAACCCGAGGTTTTTGAGATAGGCTCCGGCTTCTGCACGGATACAGGACAGCAAATCTTCGGCCAGCACGGTACGGTCCACCACCAGCGCTATGTCCCGTCTGACTTCAGGGTAGCGGGACAATTCCTCAAAGCGCGGCAATTGACCCTGGCAAATTTTCGCCAATGCCAACTCGAACACAAAAACGGGACCGTTGAGGTCAAGATCAGCTACCAGCTGCGGGTGCAGAGCGCCCATCAGACCTACCTGCTCGTCGCCGTTGAGGATGCGCGCGGACTGGCCCGGATGCAGCGCCGGGTGTTCAACCGGTTCAAACCGGAAGGAAACACCGGCAGCGCTTTGCGCCAGAATCGCCTCTACATCGGCTTTCACATCGAAGAAGTCGATCTTCTCTGCGCCGTTGGCCCAACCTTCCGGCTGACGGCTACCGGTAACGATGCCGGACAGCATGACTTCCTGCTGCAGGCCTTCGGCAGCGGGAATAAAGCGCTGACCGCTCTCGAACAGGCGCACGCGGCCCTGCTGACGGTTCTGGTTGTACTGCACAGCCTTGCTCAGGCCGGGCCACAGCGAGGGACGCATGACGGCCATGTCGCTGGAGATCGGGTTGGCCAGGGCCAGCGGCTCGATCTGCGGCTCAAACTGCTTGCTCAAACCAGGCTCGATGAAGCTGTAGGTGATCGCTTCATGGTAACCACGGGCAACCAGCAGACGGCGTAGCGCCGGCAGCTCGCCGCGGGTTTCGGGCTTGCCGGCCAGGGTCAGTGCCGCTGTCGGCGCGCTGACCGGCAGGCGGTTGTAGCCATACAGACGGGCCAGCTCTTCGATCAGGTCGACCTCAATGCTGATGTCGAAGCGGTGGCTGGGAACATCCACCTGCCACTGACCCTCTGCCTGGGCGCTGACACCCAGGCCGAGCCCCTTGAGGTAGCCGACCACGTCGGCTTCGCTCATCTGCATACCCAGCATCTGGGTAATGCGCTCATTGCGCAGGGTAATCTGCTTGAGCGTGGGCAACGCGCCCTGCTCTGCCGCCTCGACAATCGGACCAGGCTCGCCGCCGACGACATCCAGAATCAGCGCGGTGGCACGCTCCATGGCTTCGCGCTGCAGCTGCCAATCTACGCCGCGCTCGAAGCGGTGCGAGGAATCGGTGTGCAGGCTGTAACCACGCGCCTTACCGGCGATGGCGATGGTGTCGAAGAAGGCGCTTTCCAGGAACAGATCACGGGTATTCTCGCTCACACCGCTGTGCTCGCCACCCATGATGCCGGCCATGGCCAGCGGGCGTTCGTGATCGGCGATGACCAGGGTGTCGGCGCGCAGGCTGATTTCCTGGCCGTCCAGCAGCACCAGCTTCTCGCCCTCTTCTGCCAGGCGTACACGAATGCCGCCCTTGATTTCAGCGAGGTCAAAGGCGTGCATCGGTTGACCCAGTTCGAGCATCACGTAGTTGGTGATGTCGACAACCGCGTCAATGCTGCGGATATCGCTGCGACGCAGGCGCTCAACGATCCACAGGGGCGTGGCGCGCGACAGATCAACATTACGAATCACCCGGCCCAGATAACGCGGGCAAGCCTCGGGGGCAACCAGCTCTACCGGTCGCACGTCGTCGTGTACGGCAGCAACCGGCGCAACCTCGACACGGGTAACGGCAGCGCCGTAGTTGGCGCCCACTTCACGGGCCAAGCCAGCAATAGAGAGGCAGTCACCGCGGTTCGGGGTCAGGTCGACCTCAATGATGGCGTCGTCCAGGCCCAGATACTCGCGCACGCTCTGCCCGACCGGGGCATCCTGCGGCAGCTCGTACAGGCCGTCGTGGTCTTCGGAGATCTGCAGCTCGGCCGCAGAGCACAGCATGCCGAAGGATTCGACACCGCGCAGCTTGGCCTTCTTGATCTTGAAGTCTTCGCCCAGTACCGCGCCTACCATGGCGAACGGGATCTTGATACCGGCACGGGCATTGGGTGCGCCGCACACCACCTGGAACTCTTCGCTGCCGTTGCTGACGCGGCATACGCGCAGCTTGTCGGCGTCCGGGTGTTGCTCTGCACTGAGAATCTCACCCACCACGACACCGGAAAACTCGCCGGCTGCCGGGGTAACGCTGTCTACTTCGAGTCCGGTCATGGACAGGCGCGCCACCAGCTCATCGCGGGAGACGTCGGGGTTCACCCAGGTGCGCAGCCACTGTTCACTGAATTTCATTATCGATTCCTGCTGTCAAAAGGGTTGCGGGTGCGGCGCTCAACGGAACTGCTCAAGGAAACGCAGATCGTTGTCGAAGAAAATACGCAGATCGCCCACGCCATAACGCAGCATGGTCAGACGCTCTACGCCCATCCCGAAAGCAAACCCCTGATATTTTTCCGGGTCGATACCGGACATACGCAGTACTTCCGGGTGCACCATGCCGCAACCCAGTACTTCCAGCCAGTCGGCCTTCTCTTCGCCGTTCTTGACCACACGGCGACGGATATCCACCTCGGCGGACGGCTCGGTAAAGGGGAAGAACGAGGGACGGAAGCGCACTTCCAGATCAGCCTCGAAGAACTCGCGCAGAAACTGCTCGATGGTGCCTTTCAGATCAGCAAAGCTCACACCCTCGTCGATCAACAGGCCTTCAACCTGATGGAACATCGGTGAGTGGGTCTGATCCGAGTCGCAGCGATACACGCGGCCCGGGCAAATGATGCGGATCGGCGGTTGCTGGCTCTCCATGGTACGCACCTGCACCGGCGAGGTGTGGGTACGCAGCAGGGTATTGGCGTTGAAATAGAAGGTATCGTGCATGGCACGCGCCGGGTGGTGGCCCGGAATATTTAGCGCCTCGAAGTTGTGGTAATCGTCCTCGACTTCGGGGCCTTCCGCGACGGTGTAACCGACGTGGGCAAAAATCTGTTCGATGCGTTCCATGGTACGCGTAACCGGGTGCAAACCACCGGTTGTCTGACCACGGCCAGGCAGCGTGACATCAACACGCTCGGCAGCCAGGCGGGCATTCATCGCCGCGCTTTCCATCTCGGACTTGCGTCCGTTGAGCACGCTCTGTACCTGCTCTTTGGCCTGGTTGACCAGGGCGCCAACCTTGGGACGCTCCTCAGCCGGGATGTTGCCCAGGGTCTTCATCACCTGAGTCAGCTCGCCCTTCTTGCCGAGGTACTGCACGCGGATCTGTTCCAGCGTGGCCACATCTGCGGCCTGTTCAATTGCCTCAAGTGCTTGTGCGACCAGGGCGTCAAGGTTTTCCATCAACACGTACTCCAGAAACAAAAATAGGGGAAGAGCTTGGAGGCTCTTCCCCTATCATTGACGTTGCCAGCCACGCCCTAGGGCGTGGTGATTGTCGTAACGAGGGCTTAAGCCAGGCTAGCCTTTGCTTTTTCGACAATCGCGGTAAACGCCGCTTTTTCGTTCACGGCCAGATCAGCCAGAACCTTGCGATCGATCTCGACGGACGCCTTTTTCAGGCCGGCGATCAGGCGGCTGTAGGACAGACCGTTCTGACGAGCACCTGCGTTGATACGGGCAATCCACAGCGCGCGGAACTGACGCTTGCGCTGCTTACGGTCACGATATGCATACTGACCAGCTTTGATAACCGCTTGCTTGGCAACGCGGAACACGCGCGAGCGAGCACCGTAGTAACCTTTAGCCAGCTTGAGAACTTTCTTGTGACGCTTACGCGCCATGACACCACGTTTTACACGAGCCATTGCTTTCTTCCTCTAACCTGTAACCTGATGATTAACGCAGACGCAGCATGCGCTCGACTTTTTGGACGTCAGCAGCATTCAGCTGCGAAGTGCCGCGAAGTTGACGCTTACGCTTGGTGCTCATCTTGGTCAGGATGTGGCTTTTGAAAGCATGCTTGTGCTTGATGCCGTTCCCGGTTTTCTTGAAGCGCTTGGCAGCGCCACTTTTGGTCTTCATTTTTGCCATGTTCAATTACTCCAAAGTGAAGTGCATCAAATAATCGCAAGGCCTGGCGTTGCCCTGGAGATTACTTTTTCTTTTTGGGGGCGATGACCATCATCAGCTGACGACCTTCCATCTTCGGGTGCTGTTCCACAGTGCCGTATTCAATCAGGTCGGCTTCGACCCGCTTCAACAGCTCCATGCCCAGCTCCTGATGCGCCATTTCGCGGCCACGGAATCGCAGGGATACCTTGGCCTTGTCCCCGTCAGAGAGGAAACGAATCAGGTTGCGAAGCTTGACCTGATAGTCTCCCTCTTCCGTCCCTGGACGAAACTTGATTTCTTTAATCTGAATCTGCTTCTGATTCTTGCGCGCTGCGGCTTGCTGCTTCTTCTTTTCGAAGATGTGCTTGCCGTAGTCCATGATGCGGCACACGGGCGGTGTCGCATCGGGGGAGATTTCAACCAGATCCAGCTTGGCCTCTTCAGCGGCGGCTAGCGCCTCCTGAATGGATACGACGCCGACTTGCTCTCCGTCGGGGCCAATGAGGCGCACTTCGCGCGCCGTGATGTTTTCGTTAATCGGCGGGCGTTGCGCAGCTTTTCTGTCTTGTCTCATCTCGCGTTTAATCTTTATTGCTCCGAATTCAGGCGGCCCCGTTGTGCGATGGCGCTGTCGAGGAATGCAGTGAACTCGGTGATGGACATCGAACCCAGATCTTTACCCTCTCGCGTACGCACGGCCACGGTTTGCGATTCCACTTCGCGGTCTCCCACAACTAGCAGGTAGGGAGTCTTGTGCAAAGTATGCTCGCGGATTTTAAAGCCGATCTTTTCGTTTCTCAAGTCCGCAACGGCTCGATAGCCGGATTCATTGAGAGTTTTCTCTACTTCGGCACAGAACGCAGCCTGATTATCGGTGATATTCAGCACCGCAGCCTGGGTCGGTGCAAGCCAGGCCGGAAAGTCACCCGCGTAGTGCTCGATCAGGATACCGATAAAGCGCTCAAAGGAGCCGAGGATCGCGCGGTGCAGCATAACCGGCGTTTTGCGCGCGCCATCTTCAGCCACATACTGCGCACCCAGACGTCCCGGCAGCATGAAGTCCAGCTGCAGCGTGCCGCACTGCCAGACCCGGCCAATACAGTCGCGCAGGGAGAATTCGATCTTCGGACCGTAGAACGCGCCCTCACCCGGCTGCAGATCCCACTCCAGGCCGGCTTCGTTCAGCGCGTCTTCCAGACCTTTTTCGGCCTGATCCCACAGCGCATCGTCACCTACCCGGCTTTCCGGGCGGGTAGACAGCTTCAGCTCAACATCGTCAAAGCCGAAATCACGGTAAACCTTGAGGGTCAGGGCGATAAAGTCCGCCGCTTCCTTCTTGACCTGCTCATCGGTACAGAAGATGTGGGCGTCATCCTGGGTAAAGCCACGCACGCGCATCAGGCCGTGCAGCGAGCCAGACGGCTCGTTACGGTGGCAGGAGCCGAACTCGGCCAAGCGCAGCGGCAGCTCGCGGTAGCTTTTCAGGCCCTGGTTGAACACCTGAATGTGGCACGGGCAGTTCATCGGCTTGACCGCGTAATCACGGCTTTCCGACTCGGTAGTGAACATGTTGGCAGCGTAGTGCTCCCAGTGACCGGAGCGTTCCCACAGCACACGATCCACGACCTGCGGGGTCTTGATCTCTTTGTAGCCAGCGTCGATCTGCACCTTGCGCATGTACTGCTCAAGCACCTGATAGATGGACCAGCCATTGGGGTGCCAGAACACCATGCCGGGCGCTTCTTCCTGGGTGTGGAACAGATCAAGACGCTTACCGATCTTGCGGTGATCGCGCTTCTCGGCCTCTTCCATACGCTGGATGTAGGCAGCCAGTTGCTTCTTGTCTGCCCAGGCAGTGCCGTAGATACGCTGCAGCTGCTCGTTCTTGGCATCGCCGCGCCAGTAGGCACCGGAAATCCGAGTCAGCTTGAATGCTTTCAAAAAGCGGGTGTTCGGCACGTGCGGGCCACGGCACATGTCGACGTATTCTTCGTGGTAGTACAGGCCCATCTCCTTCTCGTCGGGCATATCCTCGACCAGGCGCAGCTTGTACTCCTCACCACGGGACTCGAACACCTTGATGACCTCGTCACGCGGGGTCACTTTCTTGATCACGTCGTAATCGGTGGCGATCAGCTCAGCCATGCGCTTTTCGATGGCAGCCATGTCGTCAGGCGTGAAGGGGCGCTCGTAGGAGATGTCGTAATAAAAGCCGTCATCAATCACCGGGCCGATAACCATCTTGGCGGTGGGATACAGCTGCTTGACGGCATGACCGATCAGGTGAGCACAGGAGTGGCGGATAATCTCAACACCTTCTTCGTCTTTGGCGGTGATGATCTGCAGGCTTGCGTCCTGCTCAATCAGGTCACAGGCATCAACCAGGCGACCATCTACCTTGCCGGCGATCGTAGCCTTGGCCAGACCGGCACCAATCGACTGGGCGACTTCAGAAACGGTAACGGGATTATCAAAATTGCGCTGACTGCCGTCAGGGAGGGTAATAACGGGCATGTGCCACTCCTTCTCAGTGGTGACCCCTACGCAAGGCCACATGATGGAAACGCCGCACGGATGCCCCGCTGCAGTTCATACCGATGTCACGATTACCGGCAGCCCTCATCAGGCTACTGCAACAGCACTCCGCACAGCACAGAAACAAAAAACCCGGCCACAGGGACCGGGTTTTAAATTTGGTAGGCACGATTGGATTCGAACCAACGACCCCCACCATGTCAAGGTGGTGCTCTAACCAACTGAGCTACGTGCCTGCGATGGAGGCGAACTTTACGCACCTCCCCTGACCCTGTCAACCACTAAGTTACTGAAAACCTGAAAAAACCTTGGCTGTCAGACAAGGTGCTCAACAAACAACCAGACGCTGTTTAATCTTTACCCAAATCGCTCAAATAAAGACCAGAAAGCCGCCTCAGGCCTGCATCAACTGATCGCGCAACGTCTGAATCTGATCACGCGCCTGGGCAGCGGATTCGAATTCCAGATCGCGCGCATGCTGCAGCATCTTCTCTTCCAGCTCGCCGATGCGCTTGGTAATTTCCGCCGGCGTGCGCGGCGCTGCATAACCCGCAGCGTCTTCGGCGGCCTTTTGCTGACGCCTGCGACCGCTGCGACTACCCGGCACCACCGCCCCTTCCAGAATATCCGCCACGCTCTTGGTGACGCCGCGCGGTGTAATGCCGTGTTCTTTATTGAAAGTGATCTGCTTCTCGCGACGCCGCTCGGTTTCACCGATGGCGCGCTCCATGGAGCCGGTAATGCGATCCGCATACAGAATGGCCTTGCCGTTCAGGTTACGCGCGGCGCGGCCAATGGTCTGGATCAGCGAGCGCTCCGAACGCAGGAAGCCTTCTTTATCTGCATCCAGAATCGCGACCAGCGATACCTCGGGCATATCCAGACCCTCGCGCAAGAGGTTGATACCCACCAGTACATCAAAGGCACCGGTGCGCAGGTCACGGATGATCTCGACGCGCTCCACGGTGTCGATATCAGAGTGCAGATAGCGCACCCGCACGCCGTGGTCGCCCAGATAATCGGTCAAATCCTCGGCCATGCGCTTGGTCAGCGTGGTGACCAGCACGCGCTCTTCCTTATCCACCCGCAGGCGAATCTCCGAGAGCAGGTCATCCACTTGGGTGGTGGCCGGGCGCACTTCAATCTCCGGATCTACCAGACCGGTCGGGCGCACCACCTGCTCGACCACACGGCCGGCGTGAGCTTCTTCATACGGGCCGGGGGTGGCGGACACAAAGATGGTTTGCGGCGAAATGGCCTCCCACTCATCAAAGCGCATGGGCCGGTTATCCAGCGCCGAGGGCAGACGAAACCCGTACTCGACTAGCGTCTCCTTGCGCGAGCGGTCGCCCTTGTACATGGCACCGACCTGAGGCACAGACACGTGGGACTCGTCGATAATCAACAGCGCATTGTCCGGCAGATAATCAAACAGGGTCGGCGGCGGCGCGCCCGGCTCGCGCCCCGACAGATAGCGTGAGTAGTTCTCGATGCCGTTGCAGTAACCCAGCTCCAGAATCATCTCCAGATCAAAGCGCGTGCGCTGCTCCAGACGCTGAAACTCGACCAGCTTGTTCTGCTCTTTGAGCACTGCCAGGCGCTCACCCAGCTCCACTTTTATATGTTCCACGGCTTCAAGCAAAGTCTCACGTGGCGTCACATAATGGCTTTTAGGATAAATAGTTACACGCGGAACCTTACGTAAAACCTCACCTGTTAACGGATCGAAGAAGCTGATCGTCTCGACCTCATCATCAAACAATTCGATACGAATGGCTTCCAGGTCAGATTCCGCCGGAAAGACATCAATCACATCACCACGCACCCGATAGGTAGCGCGCGCCAACTCCATATCATTGCGGGTGTACTGCAGCTCCGCCAAGCGACGCAGCAGGGTGCGCTGATCAACCCGATCACCCCGATCCACGTGCAGCACCATGTGCAGGTAAGACTCCGGATCACCCAGACCATAGATAGCCGATACCGTAGCGACGATGATCGCATCCGGTCGCTCCAGCAGCGCCTTGGTCGCCGACAGACGCATCTGCTCAATGTGGTCGTTGATGGAGGCGTCCTTCTCGATATAGGTGTCGGAGGACGGCACATAGGCCTCGGGCTGGTAATAGTCGTAATAGGAAACAAAGTACTCGACGGCGTTGTTCGGAAAGAACTCCTTGAACTCACCATACAGCTGCGCCGCCAGCGTCTTGTTGGGCGCCATGATAATGGCCGGGCGCTGCATTTTCTGAATGACATTGGCGATGGTGAAGGTCTTGCCCGAGCCGGTCACCCCCAGCAAGGTCTGGTGCGACAGGCCCGCCTCCACTCCCTCGGTCAGCTGGGCAATGGCCGTGGGCTGATCACCAGCCGGCTCGAAGCGGGTTTGCAGGTTGAACTGACTCATCACTACCGGACCTCACAGGGCAACAACAAACGAACATGATAACGCAGCTGGTCACGTCAGGCGCTGCCGCCATTTCGTTCAGACCTGCGGATTCAGGATACGGAACATGGGAACCCGATTGGAGTTATGCGTTCAGTTCTCTATAATAAACGGCCGCTAAGACGTCATTGATCGACCCGGTTGGCGGAGTACCGCACCTCCCGCCTGCCCGCCCGCTCGATGCCCAGCACCGGCATAGCCCGACACCCTACATTCACTTGAATATCGAGTTTGCCCATATCATGAGTTTGTTTTCCCCGGTAGAACTGGCCCCGCGTGACCCCATCCTTGGCTTGAACGAAGCGTTCAACGCCGATACCCGTGCGAACAAAGTCAATCTGGGTGTTGGCGTGTACTGCAATGAAGCCGGCAAGGTGCCGCTGCTGCGCGCGGTGCAGGCTGCCGAAGAGGCCCGCGTAGCCGAGCACGCTGCCCGCGCCTACCTGCCGATTGACGGCCTGGCGCCCTACGATCTGGCGGTGCAAAAACTGTTGTTCGGCGCCGATTCCGCCCTGCTGGACTCCGGCCGCCTGATCACCGCCCAGGCCCTGGGTGGCACCGGCGCACTGAAACTCGGCGCTGACTTTCTCTACCGTCTGACCGACAAGCGCACCGTGGCGATCAGCAACCCCAGCTGGGAAAACCACCGCGCGCTGTTCGAAGCCGCTGGCTACGATGTGGTCAACTACACCTACTTTGACCCGGCCACCAACGGCCTGAACCTGGACGGCATGCTGGCCGATCTGGACGCCCTGCCCGAAGGCAGCGTGGTCATCCTGCACGCCTGCTGCCACAACCCGACCGGTGTCGATCTGAGCCTGGCCGACTGGGCCAAGGTCATCGACGTGGTTGGCCGCCGCCAGCTGGTGCCGTTCCTGGATATCGCCTATCAGGGCTTTGGTGAAAACCTGGAAGACGACGCCGTTGCCGTGCGCCTGTTTGCCGAGTCCGGCCTGCCCTTCCTGGTGGCCAGTTCCTTCTCCAAGTCCTTCTCGCTATACGGCGAGCGCGTTGGCGCCCTGACCATGGTCACTGCCAGCAAGGAAGAAACCGCACCGGTGCTGTCGCAGCTCAAGCGCGTTATCCGCACCAACTACTCCAATCCGCCGACCCACGGCGCCAAGGTAGTCGCCGCGGTACTGACCAACCCTGAGCTGTACGCCCAGTGGGAAGATGAACTGGCTGAAATGCGCGACCGCATTCGCGACATGCGCGCCGCGCTGGTCGAAAAACTGCGGGCCGCCGGTGTAGAGCAAGACGTCAGCTTTATCCAGCGCCAACGCGGCATGTTCTCCTTCTCCGGCCTGAGTAAAGATCAGGTAGCTCGTCTGGCAGACGAGTTCGGCATTTACGCTGTCGGCAGCGGCCGTATCTGCGTAGCCGCACTGAACACCAGCAACATTGATGCTGTGGCAACCGCCATGGCGGCAGTGATGAAAGGCTAAGCTTCAAGGCCCGGTTGCAAAACCGGGCCTCAAGACGTTGACTTTGATCGTTTTTTTGGTAAAGTGCGCAGCGTCCGATCCGCGATAGCTCAGTCGGTAGAGCAAATGACTGTTAATCATTGGGTCCCTGGTTCGAGTCCAGGTCGCGGAGCCAAATTGAAAAACCCGGCATCAGCCGGGTTTTTTATTGCCTGCGATTTACCTTACGCCAGCGCAGCCAGTGCTTCGTCCGCTTCGGCACGGCCTTTAGCCGCTTCCTCCGGCCCCATCGACTGCCCCTCTACGTTGACGAACTCAACATCGGTGATACCGATAAAACCCAGCAACTGACGAACGTGAGGCGCCTGAAAGTCCAGCGGCGAACCGGTGTAACGACCGCCGCGAGCAGTCACTACGTAAACTTTGCGATCCGGCGTCAAACCAATCGGGCCAGCCTCGGTGTACTTGAAGGTACGGCCCGCGCGCAGTACGTGGTCAAACCAAGCCTTGAGGGTAGAGGTCATGCCGAAGTTGTACATCGAAGAGGCAATCACCACGATATCAGCGGCTAGCAGCTCATCAATCAATTGATCAGAGCGTGCAGAGGCCGCTTTCTCTGCATCGGTCTGCTCTTCAGCCGGCTTCATCCAGGCGCCCAGCAGGGTCGCGTCCAGGTGCGGCACAGCCTCTGCGCCCAGATCACGAGCAACCACCCAGGAGCCCGGGTATTTGGCCTGCAGCTGGGCTACCAGGTTGTTGGCGTATTCACGGCTCAGAGAGCCTTCCTGGCGTGCACTGGACTGGACGACAAGAATCTTTTTCATGGTGTTGCTCCATCAATGTTGGCGAGATGGAGCCATAATAGAACCAATAAAAAGATAAAAAAGCGCAAAAATACGCTAAAAAATATCGATAAAACTGATAGATTTAGCTGGCGTGGCAGTTCAGCGTGACACGCACACGGGTGATGGCGCGCAGGAATGACTGACTGATCGTCGTGCTCTCACCGGCAGCCAGCTTGACCCGTCGCGGCGTAGGCCGCTCCGGGCCGTTGACGAAGGTCGCCTCGCACAGCGCAGCGGTATTGCCGGTGTTACGCAGCAGCACCGTGGCGATATTGCTCATGTCGGTGGTTTCAGCCTCAACGGTGACGCCGTCGAATTGGCTTTGCAGGTCAATCGGAAAGGCTTGAGCAGCGGCAGGCATCAGGCAGGACAACAGCAAGGTGGCAGCGGCAAATGTACGCATGGTTCGCTCCTGGGGCAGATCGGGTTGCGGCACTACGCTGGCGCCACGTGGGACAGTCACTTGTCCCACGCTCACAATACGGCAGAGGATGGCAGGATGAAAGCACCCCGTGTAACCCTTGAGCAATGGCGCACGCTGCAAGCCGTGGTCGACCACGGCGGCTTTGCCCAGGCAGCCGAGGCGCTGCACCGCTCACAGTCGTCGATCAGTTACACGGTTGCCCGCATGCAGGAACAACTGGGCATCCCGCTGCTGGAAATAGAAGGCCGCAAGGCGGTACTGACCGAATCCGGCGCCGCGCTGCTGCGCCGCTCCCGGCATCTGGTCGCCCAGGCCAGCCAACTGGAGATGCTCGCCAGCGAGATGGACCAGGGCTGGGAAGCAGAAGTACGCCTGGTAGTAGACGCCGCCTACCCTACCGACCGCCTGGCCAGCGCGCTGCACGCCTTCATGCCTCAAAGCCGCGGCTGTCGTGTACAGCTGCGCGAAGAAGTCCTCTCCGGCGTAGAAGAGCGACTGCACGACGGCAGCGCCGACCTGGCCATCTCGGGCCTGAGCATCGCCGGCTATCTGCCGCAGCAGCTCAACGCCGTGCAGTTTGTCGCTGTTGCCCACCCGAATCATCCGCTGCATCAGCTGCAGCGCACCCTCACCCACGACGACCTGGCAACGCATCTACAGGTGGTCATCCGTGATTCCGGCGAGCGGCAGCCACGCGATACCGGCTGGCTTGGCGCCGAGCAGCGCTGGACCGTCGCCAGCCTCGGCACAGCCGCGCGTCTGGTATCCCGAGGCCTGGGCTTCGCCTGGCTGCCCGAGCATGAAATATCTCGATACCTTGAAAACGAGCAGCTTAAACCTCTGCCACTGGAGCAAGGCGCCCAGCGCTCGGCGTACCTGTTTCTCTACGCCAACAAGGAGCGACCGGTCGGCCCGGCCACGCGCATTCTGGCCGACCTGATCATTGAACATTCGATGACAGACCACTGAAGGGCTTCAATTCCCCGCAATTTCACGCCTAGAATGGCCCTTTCGGCCATTCGGACGCTGCCCATGCCGCAGATCACGCTGAACGACTGTCAGTTTCACTACACCGACCAGGGCTCCGGCCCGCCCCTGCTGCTGTTGCACGGCCTGGGGTCCAGCGAGCAGGACTGGGAGTATCAGCTCCCCGCGCTGACCCCGCACTACCGGGTGCTCTGCCTGGACATGCGCGGCCACGGCGGTACCGACAAAACCGGCAAGGGCTACTCGATTGACCTCTTCGCCCGCGATTGCCTGGCCTTTATCCAGGCGATGGATCTGCACAAACCCCATATCGTCGGCCTGTCGATGGGCGGCATGATCGCCTTTCAGCTAGCCACCGACGCACCTGACGTACCCGCCAGCCTGACCATCGTCAACAGCGCCCCCGAGGTCATTCCGCGCAAGCCGCTGGAGTACTGGATGGCCGGCAAGCGCCTGTTCTTTGCTCACGTCTTGCCCATGTCGGCAATCGCCAAGGGGCTGGCTCGGCTGCTGTTTCCCAAGCCCGAGCAGGAACACCACCGCCAGACCTTTATCGACCGCTGGTGTGCCAATGATCGCAAGAGCTACCTGGCCTCACTGCGCGCCATTGTCGGCTGGGGTGTGAGCAACCGGCTGGAGCGTATCAACTGCCCGGTGCTGGTGGTCAGCGCCGACCGTGACTACACCCCGGTCGAGCACAAGCGTGAGTACGTCAGCCACCTGGGCGATGCCCGGCTGGAAGTCATCGCCGATTCGCGGCATGCTACGCCGGTCGACCAGCCAGACACTTTTAACCAGTTACTGCTGGATTTTCTCGCCGAGGTCGACAGCGGCCCGGCCGCCGCAATAACAGATCCCGCCCAAGCGGGACTTACAAGCCCCTGACCACGGAGTCATCCATGCTGAAACACCTGATTGGCGCAGCCGCCCTAACCCTGCTCAGTACCGCCGCCCTGGCCGACAATCCACGCGTGCAACTGAGCACCAGCCTGGGCGACATCGTCGTCGAGCTGAACGAAGAGCAGGCCCCCATCAGCACCGAGAACTTTCTGCGCTATGTCGAAGCCGGCCACTACAACGGCGTGATCTTCCATCGCGTGATTCCGGGCTTCATGATTCAAACCGGCGGCTTTGACAGCAACATGCGTCAGCTGGACACCGGCCGCCCCATCAAGAACGAAGCCGACAACGGCCTGAAGAACCGCCGCTACACCCTGGCCATGGCCCGCACCCAGATTGTCGACAGCGCCACCAGCCAGTTCTTCATCAACCTCGGCGATAACGACTTCCTCGACCACGGCGGCCGCGACTTTGGCTACGCGGTATTCGGTGAAGTAGTCAGCGGCCAGAACGTCGTCGAAACCATCGGCAAAGTACAAACCACCAGCCGCGCCGGCCACCAGAACGTACCGGTCAACCCGGTCAGCATCATCAGCGCCACTCGCCTGGAAGAGAGTGCTGAATAAAGGTTATGGGGCTGGCCAGCTAGGCCTTACACCAAAGTTGCTTACCGCGTGCTCAACTGTTGGAGTGTGCACAAAAAGTAGTCCCGTTTACGCGGGCGAGTAGCGCAGGGCTGGCGGGAAAAAGAGTCATAGGATGTCTGAGGCTCGAAGAGCCGAGTTTTATGTCTCCCCGTCAGCCCGAGCAACGCAGCGAACCCGAAGGGCCGCGTAGTCGGGTGCCCGGGGGATCGCTAAGGGGGCTGGGCAAGCAGCCCCCTTAGCTCGCCGTGAAGGCGAAAGACAGACTCGCGAGCAGCTCCACGAAGAAAATCTTATCGCGCGACAGGTACGCCCCGCTTTTACAGTTACCAAACCACCTGCCGCCAACATCTCTGTCCGCCATTTCAAACCACTCGCTACTGATCTGCCCTCCGAAACGGCAGGTAGCTGAGCGCATCCTCCCGATACGCCTCCACTCCAGCGCGCTCGCGCAGCAGAAAGTCCCCCACCGCCTCATGCAGCCCCGGTTGCAGCTTGTGCCAAGACTGCGTCAACACCGGTTCAAACCCGCGCACCAGCTTGTGCTCGCCCTGGGCGCCGGCATCAAAACGCTTTAACCCTTCAGCGATACAGCGCTCCATGCCTTGATAGAAGCAGGTTTCAAAGTGCAGCCGGTCGTACTCCTCCAGGCAGCCCCAATAGCGGCCATAGAGCGTATCGCCGCCGACCAGAAAGAGCGCACCCGCCACCGCTCGCTCACCCTGCATGGCAAACAGCAGGCGCACATTGGCGTTGCAGTAGCTGCTCAACAGAGTAAAGAACGCCGGCGGCAGGTAGGGCTCCTGCCCGCGCTTGTAATAGGTGGCGGCATAAAAGGGGTAGAACTGCGCCCAGGCAGCAGCATCCAGTTGCTCGCCGGTCAGCCAGCGGAAATGAATATCCTGCTCGCGAATGGCCTGCCGCTCCTTGCGAAAATTCTTGCGCTTGCGTGAGTTGCAGGCCGCCAGAAAGTCATCAAAGCTCGTGTACTCGCGGTTATACCAATGAAACTGGCAGCCCAGCCGCTGCAGCCAGCCACGTTGCGCCAGCCAGTCATTCTCTGCGCCGGTATTGAACAGCAGGTGCAAACTGGACACCCGCTGCGCCTGCAGGTCGCCATCCAGACTGTCCAGCAACGCGCCGGCCGCCTCCGCATCGCGGGCCACCAATCGCGGCCCCTGCACCGGCGAGAACGGCGCAGCACTCAGATACTTGGGGTAATAGGCGCGGCCAGCGCGCTCCCAGGCATCGGCCCATTGCCAGTCAAAGACGTACTCGCCCCAGGAATGATCCTTAAGATACAGCGGCAGCAGCGCCTGCAACTGGCCATCGCGCTCAACCACGCGGTGCGCCGGCTGCCAGCCAGAGGCTGCGCACACCGCGCCACTGTCCTCCAGCGCGCGGATAAAACCGTGACTCAAAAACGGGTAGTCTGCCGCCAGCAGGCCATCCCAGCTGGCAGCAGCAACATCATTGATGGATGTGAGGTGTTTGGGCACCATGAATAAACTCGGCTGGCATGAACAGCCCGATGATGACCGTCTGCCGATTCAGTAGCAAGATAGTGGATGCGGCTACCGCCCCGCGCAGGCACCATCACAGCACACACCTCGGCCAGAGCCAGCCCATGACGCAGCCAACACCCAGCAGCCAGCAGCAGCGCTGGCACCAGATTCAGCAGCGCGACCGCACCGCCGATGGCAGCTTTATCTACGCCGTGATCACCACGGGTGTGTACTGCCGCCCCAGTTGCCCGTCGCGCCATGCCAAGGCCGAGAACCTTCGCTTTTTTGATAACGCCGCCCAGGCCCGTGCCGCCGGCTTTCGCCCCTGCCTGCGCTGCAAGCCAGATGAAGCACCGGGCGATGCACAGCGGACCCGCATCACCCAACTCTGCCGCCTGATCGAGCAGGCCGAACAACCGCCCACGCTGCAGCAGTTGGCCGATGCCGCCGGGCTCAGCCGCTGGCACCTGCAGCGTGAGTTTCGCAAGGCGACCGGCCTGTCGCCGGCCGAATACGCCCGCGCCGTGCGGCAACAGCGCCTGCAACAGCAGCTGGCCCACGCAGGCAGCACCACAGACGCAGCGCTGGCCGCCGGCTACAACTCCGCCAGTCATTTTTATGCGCAGGCACCAACCGAGCTAGGCATGTCGGCGGCGAGCTACCGCCAGGGCGGGCAACAGCAACGCATCACCTTTGCCACCGGCCCCTGCCCCCTGGGGCGTGTACTGGTGGCCCAGAGCGATGCGGGCGTGTGCGCCATTTTGCTCGGCGATAGTGATGAAGAACTTGAACGCGACCTGCGCGCACGCTTTCCCAAGGCCGAATGTTTGGCAGACAGCACGCTGGGCCAGCATTTGGACGCCGTGGTCGCCCTGATCGAAACCCCGCATAGCGCCCCGCCGCTGCCATTGGATATACGCGGCACCGCCTTTCAGCGTCGCGTGTGGCAAGCCTTGCAAGCCATTCCGCCCGGCCAGACGTGCAGCTATTCAGAACTGGCGCACGCCATGGGTACACCCAGTGCTGCTCGCGCGGTCGCCGGCGCCTGCGCCGCCAACCCGCTGGCCATCGCCGTGCCCTGCCACCGTATCGTCCGCAGCGACGGCAGCCTGTCTGGCTACCGCTGGGGCGTGGAGCGCAAGCGCGCCCTTTTGCAGCGCGAGGCACTGGACACAACGGATGACTGAATCAGACACCACACTGACACTCGTGCTACCGGCAGACTTTCGGCATGCGGACGTGCTGCGCTTCTACGCCCGTGACCGGGAGCAGGTAGCCGAGCGAGTCCTTGACCTGCGCATCGAGAAAGCCCTGCACTGGCAAGGTCAACCCGCCCAGCTGCAACTGGACTTCAACACGCCCGGCCAGGCCCAGGCCACACTGCAGGGCGCCGACAGCACTCCCGCACAACTGGAGCAGCAACTGCGCAGCATGCTGGGGCTTAAGCAAGACATCGACAGCCTGCACACTGCACATAGTAAACACCCGGAAATAGGCCCCCTGCTCGCCCAAACCCCGGGCCTGCGCATGCCACAAAGCGGCAGCCCCTTTGAAGCCGCCTGCTGGGCCGTGATTGGCCAGATGATCAGCGTAGAAGCGGCCATCTCGGTGCGCCGCAAACTCATTCGCCATCTCGGCACGCCGCTGGCCAACGGCATGATCTGCCACCCGCTGCCCGATCAGCTGCTGGCCGCCAGCCCCGAGCAATTGCGCAGCTGCGGCCTCTCCGCCAGCAAAGCCACCACCCTAACCCGCTTGGCAGGCGCCGTAGAAAGCGGCGCCCTGCCCCTCGACCACTGGGCAGCCCAGCCCCAACCACCAGCCGACGAGATCAGCGCCGCCCTCAACCAGATCAAAGGCATCGGCCCCTGGACACAAAGCTACATCCTACTGCGCGGCTACGGCGCACTGGATGGCTCCCTGCACGGCGACGTTGTAGTACGCAAACGCCTCGGCTCCCTGCTCAACCTGCCCGAGCCGCCAGACCAGGCCTTTACCCAAAAATGGCTAAGCCAATTCGCCCCCTGGCGCGCCCTGGTCGCCGCGCACCTCTGGGCCATGCCAACCGATAGCGCAGCCAAAGACTACTGAGCCGCAAACCGGTAGCGTCTGGCCAGCAAAATGGTGGGCAGCTACAAGCAGTGAGCGCATCACCAAACGCCTCCCCCATGAACATTGGCCAGCTGAGCCGGTCGTACCTACAATGGCGACTTCCCCTTCGCGCAACTAAAAAATAAGGTGTCCTTCCGATGACTCACAAATTCCCCAGCAGCCCCCCCCTATGATCAAACACTGGTTCGGTATTTTCCGCGCAGCGGTACAGAACTGGCTTGATAGTCAGGCGTTTATCTACGCCGCAGCGCTGGCCTTTTTTACTGTGTTTTCCATTGCGCCGGTGCTCGTTGTGGTGGTGGCGTTGGTGGGATTAGTGTTGGGTGAGAGCGCGGTGCAGGGGCAGTTGTTTTCGCAGCTTGAGGGCACCATCGGCCCTGAGGCGGCGGGGGTGATTCAGACGGCGGTGTCGAACTCGCAGATCGACAATAGCGGTATCTGGCCAGCGCTTATCGGTATATTCGCCACTATCGTGGGCGCTACCACAGTATTCGCCAAGATGCAGCAGTCGCTGAACCAGATCTGGGGCGTGGCGCCGCGGCCATCGCGCAATAACCTGTGGCTGCTGATAAAAAGCCGGCTGCTGTCGCTCACCCTGATACTGGCCATTGGCTTTATTTTGCTGGTGTCGTTGATGCTGTCGGTCGCCTTCAGCGCCATCATGGCCTTTGCTGACAGCTGGCTACCGATTCCGGGGCCGGCGATGGTGGCCATTGAATTTGCCCTGTCGCTGAGCCTGACTACCCTGCTGTTCGCCTCGATGTTCAAGATTCTGCCTGATGTGTTGCTGTCCTGGCGCGATGTGCTGGTGGGCGCCTTTATCACGGCGGTGCTGTTTACGGTGGGTCGCTTTTTGATCGCCTTTTACCTGGCCTATTCCGCCACTGCGTCTGCTTATGGCGCGGCCGGTTCATTGGCGCTGCTGCTGTTGTGGGTTAACTACTCCTCAATGATTCTGCTGTTTGGCGCGGCCTTTACCCGCGCCCACCTTGAAGGGCGTGGCAAGCACGTGCGCCCCAAGCGAACGGCGGTACGCGTGCAACGCGAGCTGATCGCCAAGGCGCCGGACTGAGGCACCAGCAAAAGCCCTTGCCCGGCCGGGGTATTTAGCAAGCGACGGCCAGCGGATCACACCTGCTTATTTAGCTGCGATCACGCCCAATCGAGGCCACATGTCACGTAAGTTACGCGTGGGGAGCCCTGATTTATGCCATATGCGCTGTGCATGTCGCATTGATCAGCGCACCCTGAACAACAATAAAAAACGGAGTACACCCATGAAGAAAGGGATTATCGCGCTCATGGTGCTGCTGGGCCTGGCTGGCGGCGTTTTCTGGGCAACCGCCGATGACGATATGCGCCGTCTGGCCCTCAACCTGCCCACCGACAGCAATGTCCTGTTCTGGAGCAGCGATCAGCGCGACGCCGCTTTTCGCGCGATGGACCGCCTGCCGGTGCTGAGCGAATCCCGCGTGATTCCCGCTGGCGGTGACGTCTATCCGCTGCCTGAGGGTGAGCCGCTGGATGTGGGCGTGGATGTCGAAGCCTACATGACGGCCCAGCATGCCGCCGCGCTGGTGATTGTGCACAACGGCAAGGTGCGGCTTGAAAAATACGGGTTGGGCTTTGGGCCTGACGGGCGCTGGACCAGCTTTTCGGTCGCCAAGTCCTTCACCTCTACCCTGGTTGGTGCCGCCATTCAGGATGGCTACATCAACAGCATCGACGACATGGTGTCGGACTATATCCCTGACCTGAAGGGCAGCGCGTACGACAACGTCACCATCAGACAACTGCTCACCATGACCTCCGGCGTTGCCTGGAATGAGGACTACGCCGACCCGCAATCGGACGTGGCACTGTTCAACTCCCACAACGCAGACCCGGGCGTAGACGTGACCGTCAGCTACATGCGGCAACTGCCAGCAGAAGCCGAGCCCGGCACCAAGTGGGTGTACAAGACCGGTGAAACCAACCTGATCGGTGTGCTGGCCAGTTCTGCCGCCAACAAGCCGCTGGCTGAATACCTGTCCGAGAAGATCTGGATTCCCTTTGGCATGCAGCAGGACGCTAGCTGGATGCTGGGCTCCACCGACCATGAAATTGGCGGTTGCTGTGTGCAAGCAGCGACCCGCGATTACGCGCGTTTTGGTCTGTTCATGCTGGGTGGCGGCGTTGCCGGTGGTAAACAGGTGCTGCCCGAGGGCTGGATCAGCGAGGCCACCACCAAGCAGGTGGATATTGGTCGCCCGGGCGCCGGTTACGGTTTTCAGTGGTGGACGCTGGATGACGGCGCCTACATGGCGCAGGGTATTTTCGGCCAGGGCATCTTTATCGACCCCAACCGCCAACTGGTGATCGCCTCCAACGGCAACTGGCCACAGGCAACCGACAGCCAGGGCGGCACCCAGAGCAAGGAGCGCTTGGCGTTCTTCCGCCAGGTACAGCAGGCCATTGATGGCGAGGCGGCGCGTTAGGAGCAAGCGCGGCCACGCCTGCGGCTTAGACCGCCCTACCGAAGAGTCCCCGCATTGAGCCACCGGTGGACAAGCCTCTGGTTTGTCCACCATGGGCCTCGAACTGGTCGACGCCTACGGGAGCACGCGTGGCCAACGCTACGCGATTGACCACCCTACCGACGGGGACTGCATCAAGCCACCGGCAGGTATATGCAGGGTGGACAGGCCTCTGGTTTGTCCACCATGGGCCTCGGGCTGATCGGCGCCTACGGGAGCGCGCGTGGCCAACGCTATGCGATTGACCACCCTACCGGCACATGAAAAAAAATCCCCGCGCGAGGCGGGGATAAACGTGCAGCACACAAGCTGACGGGGCATTACATTCTTACTGAGCGGCCCACTCCAGGAAGGCATCGCGGCCTTCCGGGCTGAGCATCAGGTAAATCTGCTTAAGGGTTGCCAGGGTAGACGCGTCGTGCGGCAGGGTTTGGGCCGGAGCGGCGGCCTGCGACGGTGCCGGGATGGCAGCCGGGGCAGCTGCGCCTTGGGCCTGCGGCGCAGCGCCCAGCGGGGCAATGCCGTTGTCCTGGGCAGCAACTACAGAGCCACCACCAAACATCTGGCCGAGCATGGAGACGTAACGAGGACCCGGCTCGCTGGCAACGCGCTCGCCAGTGCGGGTGTTGACTGCGTAGCCGGAGAAGTCATCTTCCATGGCTTCGGCTTCACGCAGGTTGCTCGGCTCATCAATTTCAAGGCGCCATACATCGCCAGCCTGGCCGTTAACCAGGAAAGTGGCGCTGCGGGTGCGGACGATTTCGTGGCTCAGGCCACCGCCTACGTCATAGCCATTTTCAAAGTAGGCATTGATGCGGTACTTGCCCGGCTGCAGCTCCAGCTGACGCAGGCTGTTACCTACCATGCGGTTGGCTTCCGGTGCCGGCTGGCCGTTGATGTTCAGCACTTCCAGGGTGTTGGGCATTTCTACTACCAGCACCTGAGAGGTCGGCTGTTCGGCGCCCGAGTAGAGTTTGACGGGGGCCTGCTGGGCACAGGCAGACAGCAGTGCAGCGGCGGCGAGACAGAGCAATTGACGCATGGGATAAAACTCCTGGCACAAGTGAACATTGGGTCCGTTGGTGATCACCATTCATGACCACTTGGCGACGAGATTAAGACTGTTGGATGTCACTTTAATGACAAAGCCGGACTGTTTTCTGTAACAGTCCGGCTTTGGGGTTACTTCTGTTCCTATCGTAAGACGGGATTAGAAGTCGTAACGCAGGCCTACGGAGAAGCCGGAAGCGTCTTCACCAGCAGCACCAGCCGGGTTGGCGGTACGTGCTTGACCCCAAGGAGTCAGAGCAACGTTAGCGTCGTTCTCGGTGATGGCGTAGTTGGCGTATACACGTACAGCCTTGTCCAGCTTGTGCTCGATACCAACAGCGATCATGTCGGTGTCAAAGTCGTCAGCGTCAGCATCACGAGTCATCCACATGCCTTTCAGAGCAGTGGCGGAAGCCAGCTTCAGCTCAGCGCCTACACCGTAGGTGTCGGAAGTCAGAGCGTCTTGAACAGCGGCGGTAACAGCCGGGTTGGTGTAGTCAACAGTCTGGTAGAAACCAACCAGCTTGAAGCCGTCAGTGATCTTGAAGGCACCAGCAGCGCGGACGCCGTCACGCTCGCCGCGACCGGTATCTTCTTCAGCAGTTTCGTAGGCAACAGCGGCTTCCAGAGCGTCGCCAGCATAGTTCAGCGAGCCGCTGAATACGCTTTCGTCGGTGTCTTGGTTAGCAACAGTACCTTCTTGTACGGAGTAACCCAGTTTGGCGAAGAAGCCGCTCATGTCCGGGGTGGTGTACTCGATGGTGTTGTCATACCGCTCGTCGAAGCGGGCGTTACCAACGCGAGTCAAGTTACGCATGTCGCCGACTTGGTCGCCGAACAGGTTAGCCGGGCCACGAGCTGCTTTGAAGGGGCTGTCGAAACGACCCATGCGTACAGAACCGAAGCCGCCTTTAAGACCAACGAAAGTATCGCGGGTGTTGAAAGAGCTACCGTTGTCGGTGCCGAAGTCAATCTGCTGCTCGATCTGGAAGAAAGCGGTCAGGTTCGGGTTGATTTCGTGGTCACCCTTGAAGCCCAGACGGGAAGAGTTGCTGGACAGGTTGGTTTCGGAGTAATCAGCACCGTCATCCAGGAAATCCACAGATACGTGGGCGCGGCCGTAGATGCTTACGTCGGCCATGGCGACGGCCGGTATGGCAGCAGCCAGTGCAGTAACAGCGAATCCAGCGATGTGCTTGCGCAGAGTCATTGAGTCTTCCCTCAGTAGTATTTTGCGTTGACAGTGAAACAACACATTGGGGCGCGTTGATGGGACGGGCCCGGTGTTGGAGGGAATATTCGCAGTGCTGTATTTCAGATCAGTTGCGTGAAGATGAACATTCGATGACAGGGGAACTTTCCCCTGCACATCGAACTCTCTCAGCGGCGGGTTTTGGTAAAGCTAGATAAATCAGCCAGATAGGCGTTATTTCAAGAGGCAGGTTGAGTAGCACGCAGCACGTCGGCGGCCACCCAGTCAGATACCAGACACAGCGCCCCGGTGATGAATTGGGCGTCGGCTGTCACATTCAAACGTGCCAGCGCTTTGCGTAAGGACATCGGCTCCCGGCTCAGCAAATCGGCCAGCTGCCAGGCAAAAGGCGTGAGCTGCATAAAGCGCACCCGGTCCCCGCCATCACGCCAAACCAGCAGGCAGGTTGGCTGCGCCGGCGCCTCAACAGGTTGATAATCCGTACCCAGTTGCTGCACCGGCCATTGGTACAGCAAGGGCCAGGCAAGGGGTGACCAGTGCAGCGTGGCGTCGGCATCCACACTGCCCTGCCCACCCGCCGGCAGCTGCTCGCTGCTGATATCCAGCGCCAGTTCCACCCACTCGTAGTGCGCCAGCTCCAGCAGCCAAGGCGGGTCATTGGCATCCGCCTGATAGCCGCTCTGCAGCCAATCAATAAACTGCTCGCCAATGTCGCGAAAGTACGGTGACTGGCAGGCGTGGCCGGCCACAAATGCATCAATCAACTGATCCCAACGCGCAGTCGGCAGGAGCTTGTGCAACACCGGAAAGGTGCCACGCACAAAGCCCTCAATATTGTTGCGGATCAGCCGCTCATACACCGCTACCCGCTGCGCCGGCAGCGCTGCCGGCAACGGCTGCTGGTGCGGGGCGCGCACGCGCGCGGTAAAGCGCTGTTGCAGCTCAACACTCATGCGCGCACCTGTATGGCTGCAGCCTGCTGGTAATGCCGAATCTGCTGCAGCTCACGCTGCAACTCCTCCAGCGGCGGCATGTTGAAGTCACGCTCCAATAGGGTTGGGCGCACGCCGTGGCATTGGTAGGTGTGTTCCAGCAGCGCCCAGACCGGGTCGATAATAGGCGCGCCATGGCTGTCTATTTTCAGATCAGGCTCGGCATCAAAGTGTCCGGCCATGTGCAGGTAGGCGATGCGCTTTGAGGGCATGGCGCTGATGTAAGGCGCGGCATCGCCGCCCAGGTTGACGCTATTGACGTAAACGTTGTTTACATCCAGCAGCAGGTGGCAGTCGGCCTCATCCAGCACGGCGGCAACAAACGCGGGTTCGCTCATCTCACCCGGCAGGGTCAGATAGGCAGAGACGTTTTCGATAATCAGCGGCCTGCCCAGGGCATCCTGTACCTGTGCGATACGCTCGGCAATGCGTCGCACGTTGGCCTCGGTAAAGGGCACCGGCAGCAGGTCATACAGCTGGCCATGATCACCGCAGGCGCTCAGGTGCTCGCTGTAAACCTGCACCTGATTGGCGTCCAAAAAAGCACGCAGATCACGCAGCAGGCGCGTATCCAGCGGCGCCAGCCCGCCCAGATTCAGGGACAGGCCATGGCAGATCAGCGGATAACGCTCGGAGACCGCAGCAAACTGGCGGGCCAGGCGTCCGCCCAGACCGATCCAGTTTTCCGGCGCCACCTCAAGAAAATCCGCGACCGGCTCTGGCGTCTGTGCCAGCGCACCGAGCAGACTGCGGCGTAGCCCCAGCCCGACTCCGTGCACCGGCAGGTTGACGGTTGCGTTCACCCTCAGCTACCGCAGGTGCCTTCACCGCACTTGCCTTCCTGATCGCCCTTGCCTTCTTCATCGCCGCAAGAGCCTTCGCCACACTTGCCTTCCATATCACCGGCACCGTGGTTGTCGGCCAGGCTATAGCCGCTTTGCAGCTCCTGCACGGCAAAGGGGTTTTCGGTGGCGTGTACGGCACCGGCGGCACCCAGCAGAGTGGCACTAAGGGTCAGGACGGCGGTATTGAGATTCTTCATGCGCATTCTCCAGTAACGTCTGATAAAGAGCGTGACGGATTGCCACCCTCTGCATACTAGACGTTGCTTGGTGATCGCTGTTACAGCGGGATGCAAATCATTTTGCAGAATCGCCTGAATCTGCGTCTGAGCCTTGCTGTTGCTGGGCCTGCATGGCCTTGAGCAGCGCCTCTAGCTCGGGGGCTTGCTCATCAGGGAGGTGACGAATCACGCGCTGGCTGACACGCAACTGGCGAATAAAACGACGGCAATGCACACACATCGCCAGTGCGTACGCACCGCGATGCGCTGTTTCCACGTCAGTTCACCGTCCAGCAGATCGCTGGACAGCGCTACCAAGCCCTTGCAGCTCAACATTCGCCGGTTTCCTCAAAATGCTCCAGGGTTGCAAACACGCTCAGCCGCGCGCGATGCAGCAGTACCCTGACATTGGAGTGAGAAATGTCGAGCAAGTTACAGATGTCGCGCAATTCCAGCGCCTGTCGTTCACGCAGCAGCAAGACGCTGCGCTGGACTTCGGACAGTGTGGCCAGCGTGTGCTCCAGGCAATCACGCAGGGCCTGCTCGCTGAGCAGCGCTTCAGGGGAGTCGGTGTGCCAGAGGGTGGGCGCCCTGCCCCAATGACCATCATCGGCAAAACGGGCGTCATCAATGCTGCCGTGTGGGCCGGTGACGTCTTCCAGCGAGACTTCGCGTCGCTGCTTGCGCAGGCGACTCTTGGCGGTGTTGGCGGTAATGGTGAGCAGCCAGGTTTTCAGGCTTGAGCGCCCGGCAAAGCCCGGCAGGTTCCGCACCACGGCCAGCCAGCTGTCCTGCACCACCTCATCGGCGCTGGCGCTGCCGACAATAGCAATGGCCACCGCGCGCATGGCGCCCTGATACTGCTGTACCAGAGCGCGGTAGGCCGCCTGATCGCCCTTGAGCAGGCGCTGGATCAGGTCCTGCTGGTCGGCCATCGGCGTACTCAGCCCTTGCGGATGATCACGCTGCCAATGGAGTAACCGGCACCAAAGGAGCAGATCACACCATGGCTGCCCACCGGTAGGTCGTTCTGGTACTTGTGGAAGGCGATGATAGAACCGGCAGAGCTGGTGTTGGCGTATTCATCCAGTACCACCGGCGCTTCCTCGGCGCTCGGGTCGCGACCCAGCAGCTTGCGCGCAATCAGCATGTTCATGTTGAGGTTGGCCTGGTGCAGCCAGAAGCGCTTGACGCTGTCGACCTGCAGACCCACTTCCCCCAGGTGCTCGCCGATCAGCTCGGCCACCATCGGGCAAACATCGCGGAACACCTTGCGGCCGTTCTGCATGAACAGCTTGTCGCGGGCACCCACGCCAGACTCGTCGCAGCGGTTGAGGAAGCCGAAGTTGTTGCGGATATTGTTGGAGAACTTGGTCAGCAGCTTGGTGCCAAGGATCTCGTAGGGGTGCTCGCAAACGGCATCTTCAGCGCGCTCGATCACCACGGCGGTGCAGGCATCACCAAAGATGAAGTGGCTGTCACGGTCACGGAAGCTCATGTGACCGGTGCACACTTCTGGGTTGACCATCAGCACCGCGCGGGCCTGGCCCAGGGCAACGGTGTTGGCCGCGTTCTGGATGCCAAAGGTGGCAGAAGAACAGGCCACGTTCATGTCAAAGCCAAAGCCGTCGATGCCCAGGGCTTCCTGTACTTCTACCGCCAGCGCCGGATAGCCGCGCGGCAGGTTGGAACAGGCAACGATCACGCCATCGATATCAGCCGCTGAACGGCCCGCCGCTTCCAGCGCCTGATGGGCTGCCTTGACAGCCATCTCGCACAGCAGGGATTGTTCGTCATCGCTGCGCTCGGGGATATCCGGCACCATGCGGTTTACATCGAGAATGCCACTCTTGTTGATAACGAAGCGGCTCTTGATGCCAGAGGCCTTTTCAATAAATTCGGTGCTGGAGGCAGCCAGCGGCTCCATGGTGCCGGCTTCAATGGCAGCCGCATTCTCGGCGTTGAACTGCTCGACGTAAGCGTTGTAACTGGCGACCAGCTCTTCGTTGCTGATGCTCTGGGAGGGGGTAAACAAACCTGTTCCGCTGATCACGACTTTGTGCACGGTCGGTCCTCTTGTGGTGTCGTATAGGCCGCCCCCTCAACGCTATTGCGTTACCGCCAGGGCGCGGCTGTTATCTGTTCTGTGGCTGCGGCAGCCGGCTGACCTCAGGCCGTCTGGCGGCGCGCCGGGGTGGGCCGCTGACGACTATCGCCTTGGGCGCACAAGCGCGCGGGCATGCCAGCCTGTTCAGAGCGCTAGCATAGACGAATAGCGCGTCAAGATCACGCCATTCGCCGCTCATAAGCGCCCGTTCTAGGCCATAACCCGCTAACTTTGCGCGGTCCTGCTCAACTACTGCCACCCTGAATCTCGCGCCAGAGTTTGCCCAGGCGTTTGCTTGATACCGGCATGCGCGTGCCCAGCTGCTGAGCAAACAACGACACGCGGTACTCTTCCAGCATCCAGCGCCACTCATCCAGCCGGGCATCCCAGCGGCCTTCTTTCTGCCAGCGCTCGCTCAGGGCCTGATACTGCTGCCAGAAGCCTTGCAACTCGTCGGTCCAGGCGCGATCACGCGGCACCTGGCCCGGCAGTTTATCCAGGCGCTGCTCTATGGCGCTGAGATAACGCGGGTACTGGCTCAGCCACTCGCCGGGTACCGCGCGAGCAAAGCCGGGATAGATCAGGTGGTTCAGCTGCTCACGCACATCGTTCATTGCCAGCGCATGGGCCAGTTCCACCTTGCCCTTGAAGCGCTTGCGCAGGCCATGCCACTGCTTGAGTACCGCCAGCACCTGTTTGGCCAACTCCTCGCAGGCCGGCACCCAGTCGGAGCGGCCCGCCTCCAGCCGCGCATTAAGCGCTTGCGCATCGCGCGGCAAGGGCGCGTCTGCCGGCAAAAACACCCGATCAATCGCCCCCAGCAGCACATCGTCGGTGAGCTGCTTCTGGGTGCCCAGATCACGGTAATAAATCGCCGCGTCCTTGAGGGTGGTGAGCTTTTGGCGCAGATAGCGGGCCTGCTCGTTGAGCTGCTGGCTTTGCAGCAGCAGACGCTGCAGACCAAGGCGATGCTCACGCTGGGCCAGCTGCGGGACATCAAACAGCTGCTCGACCACTTCCTCGCCCCGCTCCACCCAAGCCGGGTAAAAGTTGACCGCAATGCCCGCCTGCTTGCGTACCAGCGTCTCCGGCAACGTATAGCTGCCCGGCGCCTCGGTGGGTGTGCTTTGCGCCTGTTGCTCAACGGGTGCCGCCTGCAGCGGCAGGCCGTCGATCTGGGCACAGAGCGCGCTGTAATCACGCCCGGCGCAAATCGGCTTGCCAGCGGCGTCCAACACTTCGATGCGCATACGCAGGTGGTCTTCCAGCTCGGTATCGCTCCAGGCGTCATCGTCCAGCCGCACGCCAGTCATGCGCGTCAGCTCACGGCCCAGTGCCTGGGTCAGGCTGCCATCGGCAAAGGGCATGCGCTCCAGCGCAGCGCGCACAAAGTCGGGCACCGGGACAAAGTTCTTGCGAATGGCCTTGGGCAGCGCGCGTACCAGCGCCACACACTTGTCGAACAGCAGCCCCGGTACCAGCCAGTCCAGCCGCTGCAGGTCAATGCGACGCAGCAGGGATGCCGGAATACGCACGGTTACGCCGTCTGCTTCATGGTTGAGCTCAAAGTGATAACTCAGCGGCAGCGCTACCGACTCCCAGCGCAATACGTCCGGGTACAGCTGCGCGCTCACATCATTGGCTTCACGCTGTAGCAGGTCATCGCGGGTCATGTGCAGCAGCTTGGGCTCCTTCTCGCTGCTGCGCTTGAGCCAGCGTTCAAAGCTGGCCAGCTGGTAGATGTTGTCCGGGATGCGCTGATCAAAGAAGCGATACAGGGTTTCGTCATCTACCACGATATCGCGCTTGCGGGCCTTGGCTTCCAGCTCATCGAGCTGGGCCAGCAGTTGCTGATTGGCCTTGTTGAACGCCGCGCGGCCATGCCACTCACCGCCCACCAGTGCCTGGCGAATAAACAGCTCGCGCGAGGTGACCGGGTCAATCGGGCCAAAGTGCACCTTGCGCCGCGGCACGATGATCAGCCCGTACAGCGACACCTGCTCAAAGGCCACCACCTGGCCGCGCTTTTTCTCCCAGTGCGGCTCGCTGTGGCTGGTCTTGACCAGGTGCCCGGCCAGCGGCTCAACCCAGGCCGGATCAATCTTGGCGGCCAGGCGACCATAGAGGCGACGGGTTTCGGTCAGCTCGGCCACCATGACCCAGGCAGGCTTCTTCTTGGCCAGCCCGGAGGATGGGTGCAGCAAAAAGCGGCGCTGGCGCGCGCCCAGATAATCGCCCTCTTCGGTCTTGTTGCCCAGGTGGCTGAGCAGGCCGGCCAGCAAAGCCTTGTGTACCGGCTCGTGCGAGGCCGGCTGGCGGTTTTCTTCCAGCCCCAGGTCGCGGCAGGTCAGACGGATCTGGCGATGGGTTTCGCGCCATTCGCGCAGGCGCAGGTAATTGAGAAAGTTACGCCGACACCAGCTGCGCAGCTGGCTTTGCGTCAGTGCCTGGCGCTGAGCCTCAAAGCCGTTCCACAGATTGAGAAAGGCGACAAAATCGGTGCCCTCCTCATTCCACTGGGCATGCGCCTGATCCGCCGCCTGCTGCTTCTCCAGCGGCCGCTCGCGCGGGTCCTGCACGGCCAGTGCCGAGGCAATCACGGTAATCTCGGCCAGTGACTGTTGCGCGGCCCCTTCAAGCAGCATGCGGCCAATGCGCGGGTCGACCGGCAGGCGCGCCAGCTGGCGACCGATGTCGGTCATCGCACCGCTGCGCTCCACCGCACCCAGCTCCTGCAGCAGGGTAAAACCGTCGCTGATCGCGCGCCCGTCGGGTGGCTCGATAAACGGAAAGTCCTCGATTCGCCCCAGACGCAAATGCAGCATCTGCAGGATCACGGAAGCCAGGTTGGTGCGGCGAATTTCCGGGTCGGTAAACTCAGGCCGGCCGTTAAAGTCGTCCTCGCTGTACAGGCGCACGCAGATACCGGGTGCCACCCGACCGCAGCGGCCCTTACGCTGATTGGCGCTGGCCTGCGAGACTGCCTCAACGGGCAGCCGCTGCACCTTGGAGCGCGGGCTGTAACGGCTGATGCGCGCCTCACCCGGATCAATCACATAAACGATACCCGGCACGGTCAGCGAGGTTTCCGCCACGTTGGTGGCCAGCACTACGCGCCGCCCGGCGTGGGAGGCAAAGATCTTCTGCTGCTCGGCGGCAGACAGGCGCGCGTACAGCGGCAGAATCTCGGTGTGCTTGAGGTTGGCCTTGCGCAGGTACTCGGCGGTGTCGCGAATCTCCCGCTCACCGGGCAAGAACACCAGCACATCGCCCGGCGTCTTGCCCTGACCGCGTTCAAACTGCTGAATCTCGCTCAGCGCCGCTACAATGCCCTGATCGATACTCAGGTCATCCTCAACGGTATTGCCCTCCTCGTCGCGCTCCGCACTAAGCGGGCGATACCAGACACCCACCGGGTAGGTGCGACCCGACACCTCGATCACCGGAGCGTTGTCGAAGTGCGCCGAGAAGCGCTCCAGGTCGATGGTCGCCGAGGTAATGATCACCTTGAGATCCGGGCGTTTGGCCAGAATGGTCTTGAGGTAACCCAGCAGAAAATCGATGTTCAGGCTGCGCTCGTGGGCCTCGTCGATGATCAGCGTGTCGTAACGGTTGAGATAGCGGTCGTGCTGGGTTTCAGCCAGCAGAATACCGTCGGTCATCAGCTTGATCAGCGAGCGCTCGGAGGTCTGATCGGTAAAACGCACCTGATAGCCAACCAGCTCGCCCAGCGGTGTCTGCAGCTCTTCGGCGATGCGCGAGGCCACGCTGCGGGCCGCCAGCCGGCGCGGCTGGGTGTGGCCGATCAAGCCGTGCGTACCGCGCCCCAGTTCCAGGCAGATCTTGGGCAACTGAGTGGTTTTACCCGAGCCGGTTTCACCGGCAATCACCACCACCTGATGCTCGGCAATCGCCGCCTTGATCTGTTCGCGCTTGTCGGCAATCGGCAATGCATCGGGGTAGATAATCTTGGGTATCAGCCGCGCACGTTCGGCTACCCGCTCGCTGGACGCGTTAAAACGCTCTAGCCAACTGGCCGCCGCCTTGCCCTGATCATCGGCCGGCAGCTTTCTGAACTGCTGCTGCAAGCGATGGCGGTCACTGGCCATGACCTGGCTGAAATCGGGCGCGTTGGCGTGTTTGGCTGGCATACAGAATCCTGTGGCGTGAAAAAACCCCGCCCGGCAATGCCGGGCGGGGTTCTATTGTCGCAAAAACGCGGGGGCTGTTGCAGCTTACTGCTTGCCGAGTTTTTTCAGCTCTTCGTCACGCAGCTCGCGGCGCAGGATCTTGCCGACGTTGGTGGTGGGCAGGCTGTCGCGGAATTCGACGTACTTGGGCACCTTGTAGGCAGTCAGGTTGCTGCGCATCTGGTTCTTCACGTCTTCTTCGGTCAGCTTGGAATCTGCAGTCTTGACCAGGAATACCTTGATCGCCTCACCGGATTTTTCATCCGGTACGCCAATGGCGGCGCACTGCTGCACACCCGGCATGGCGGCCATGACGTCTTCCAGCTCGTTGGGATAGACGTTGAAGCCGGAGACCAGAATCATGTCCTTCTTGCGGTCAACGATACGCAGGAAACCGTCTTCCTGGATGATCGCGATGTCGCCGGTTTTCAGCCAGCCCTCGGCATCCAGAATCTCGTCGGTAGCTTCCTGGCGCTGCCAGTAGCCTTTCATCACCTGCGGACCCTTGACGCACAGCTCGCCACGCTCGCCCAGCGGCAACTCGTTACCGTCTTCGTCGATCACCTTGCACAGGGTCGAAGGCACCGGAATACCAATGGTGCCCAGCTGAATGTTGCTGATCGGGTTAACGGTGGCAACCGGGCTGGTTTCGGTCATGCCGAAGCCTTCACAGATGTTGCAGCCGGTAACCTTTTTCCAGCGCTCGGCGGTAGCCAGTTGCAGCGCCATGCCGCCAGACAGGGTGACCTTGAACTTGCTGAAATCCAGCGCGCGGAAGCCCTCGTCGTTGCACAGGGCAACAAACAGGGTGTTCAGGCCAACAAAGCCGGTGAACTTGAACTTGGACAGTTCTTTGACAAAGGCCGGAATATCACGCGGGTTGGTGATCAGCACGTTGTGGTTACCGCTCACCATCATGGCCATGCAATGGAAGGTGAAGGCGTAGATGTGATACAGCGGCAGCGGACAGATAACCACTTCTTCGCCGTCGGTCATGTTGGAGGCCATCAGCTCCTTGGACTGCAGCATGTTGGCCACCAGGTTGCGGTGGGTCAGCATGGCGCCCTTGGCTACGCCGGTCGTGCCGCCGGTGTATTGCAGCACGGCGATGTCTTCGCTCTTGGGGTTGGCGTCAGTAAAGTTCTGGCCACGGCCCTTGGCCAGAGCGTCGTTGAAACGCACCATGCCGGGGATGTTGTAAGCCGGCACCATCTTCTTCAGGTACTTGACCGCCGCATTGATCAGCAGACGCTTGAGCGGCGGCAGCATGTCGCCCACTTCGGTCACGATCACGTGCTTGACGCCGGTCTTGGGCACAACGTCTTCAGCCAGATGGGCCATATTGGCCAGACACACCAGCGCCTTGGCACCGGAGTCGTTGAACTGGTGTTCCATCTCACGCTTGGTGTACAGCGGGTTGGTGTTAACCACCACAAAGCCGGCGCGCATGGCGCCAAAGACGGCAATCGGGTACTGCAGCACGTTAGGCATCTGAATGGCGATGCGGTCGCCCGGTTGCAGGCCACTGTGCTGTTGCAGGTAGGCGGCAAACTGACCGGACAGGGTGTACAGCTCACCGTAGGTCAGAGTCTTGCCGAGGTTGGTAAAGGCAGGCTTGTTGGCGAAACGTTGACAGGAGTCTTTCAGAACCGCGAGAACATTGGGGTATGAATCGGGATTGATCTCTGAAGAAACGCCTTCCGGATATTTATCCTTCCAAAAATTTTCAAGCATCTAGCCTGCTCCTGAGTCTGCTGCAGTGGGTTCGCTGCTGTCTTATCGTTAGGTGCCTTTGGCACTCTTTATGTTGGCCCTGAAATGCCCTGAACAGGCGCATCACGGGAAGCAAAGTGCTCGAAGACTAGCAGCTTTTAGACAGGCAAACCAGCACCCCGGAACAGGCTCCGGAGCGCGTCAGGGCTGGCGTTGCGGGTGACTGCGAGGTCACCCGCAAACCTTAGCGGTCACTCGTCGCGCAGTTCGCGACGCAGGATTTTGCCTACAGCAGACATGGGCAGCGACTCGCGGATCTCGTATTGCTTGGGAACCTTGTAGCCGGTGAAGTTGGCGCGGCAATACTCTTTCAGCTCGTCGATGGTCAGGCTCTTGTCGTTGGGCACCACGAACAGCTTGACCGCCTCGCCGGACTTCTCGTCCGGCACACCGATGGCCGCGGCGTTGGCGACTTTCGGGTGTGCGGCAACCACGTCTTCGATCTCGTTGGGGTAGACGTTAAAGCCGGAGACGATGATCAGATCCTTGATGCGGTCAACGATGGAGACAAACCCGTCTTCGTCGATGATGGCCACATCGCCAGTGCGGAACCAGCCCTCGGCATCCAGCACCTCGTCAGTGGCTTCCGGGCGATTCCAGTAGCCCTTCATCACCTGCGGACCCTTGACGCACAGCTCGCCGCGCTCGCCAATGCCCTGCTCTACACCGTTCTCGTCGATGACTTTCAGCGCCGTGCCGGGGGCCGGCAGACCAACCGAACCGATACGCGCCAGACCGTCACCGGGGCTGGATGTCACCACCGGGGAACACTCGGTCAGACCATAACCTTCGCCGATACGGCAGCCGGTGCGCTTTTCCCAGCGCTCGGCGGTCGCCTTGACCAGCGCGGTGCCGCCGGAGCCGGTGCTCTTGAGGCGGGAGAAGTCCAGCTTGTCAAAGTCCGGGTGGTCCATCAGCGCAACGAACAGGGTGTTCAGACCAACCACCGAGGAGAACTGCCACTTCTTCAGCTCTTCAATAAAGCCGGGGATGTCACGCGGGTTGCTGATCAGCACGTTGTGGTGACCGGCAATCATCATGCACATACAGTTAACGGTGAAGGCAAAGATGTGGTACAGCGGCAGCGGCGCGATGATGACCTCGCCCGGCTCGCCAGAAATCTTCTTACCTTCGCTGTCGATCTGCTGCATGTTGGCGTACACCTGCAGCATGTTGGCGACCAGGTTGCCGTGGGTCAGCATGGCGCCCTTGGCAACGCCAGTGGTGCCGCCGGTGTATTGCAGCACGGCCACGTCTTCCAGGGTGCGGGTCACGGCTGTCGGGCGCTGGCCCTTGCAGCGTTTGAGCGCAGCCTTGAACGAAACGGCCTTGGGCAGTGAGTAGCTCGGCACCATCTTTTTGACGTGCTTGACCGCCGCATTGATCAGCGTGCCCTTGAGGCCCGGCAGCATGTCGCCCAGGCGCGCCTCAAAGAGGAACTCGATTTCGGTATCGGGGAGCACTTCTTCGACCAGGTGGCCGAACATGTTCATAAAGATCAGTGCACGCGCGCCGGAGTCCTTGAACTGATGGCGCATCTCGCGGGCGGTGTACAGCGGGTTGGTGTTAACCACCACCAGACCGGCGCGAATGGCACCAAATACCGCGATGGGGAATTGCAGCACGTTGGGCATCTGGATGGCGATGCGGTCACCCGGCTGCAGCGCGGTGTGCTGCTGCAGATAGGCAGCAAAGGCAGCGGAGTAACGATCCAGGTCAGCGTAGCTGAGCGTAACACCCATGTTGCTGAAGGCAGGCAGCTGAGCGTGTTTGACACAAGCCTGATTGAAGACATCGATGATCGAGCTGTACTGGCTCAGATCGATATCGTTCGGAATCCCCTGTGGCCGCTTGTCCGCCCAGAAAGACGCATCCATCTTGTTCTCCTTTTCCCCGAGTGCTTTTTTTATATCGACCATCGCCGATGGCCCTCGCAGGGGCCTTACGTGGGTCAAACCTATCAGGGCTTGCGGCAAACACAAAATCTCAGAGTGTTTCATTTGGTTTGTGAATATCGCGAGGTGCGCAGTATGCTGCGGGGTGACCTTATCGACATGTCCAGTCATAACAACAACATAAAAAGGATTGACGTCAGCATGCAGCCCACCCTAGCCCCGCAGACCCTGAGCACCAACGATGGCGCCAACCTGGCCGTGTACCAATGGCCCGCCAATGTGGCCGCCCGCGCACAGGTGATCATCTGTCACGGCATGGCCGAACACGGCGCCCGTTACGCCGCACTGGCCGAGGTGCTCAACGCCCAGGGCATCAGCGTGCAGGCGCTTGACCTGCGCGGCCACGGTGCCAGCATCCCGGAGCTGCCGCGCGGCGTGCTGCCAGCCTCTGCCAACTGGGGCAGCCTGGTGGCTGACGTCGCCTTGCTGCTGCAGCGCACCCGTGTGGCTCACCCCGGGCAGCCGATCATTCTGTTGGGCCACAGCATGGGCTCCTACCTGGCCCAGAGCGTATTGATCGAGCACAGCGCACTGGTCGATATCGCCGTGCTCAGCGGCAGCCACGCCCAACCCGCGGGGCTCAGCGCCATGGCCGGCGTAGTGGCGCGCATCGAAGGGCTGCTGCGCGGTGCCGAAGCACCGGCCAAGGCGCTCGACCGGCTGTCCTTCGCCCAATACAACCGCGCCTTTGCCCCCAATCGCACCGCCTTTGACTGGCTCAGCCGGGATACGCAACAGGTTGACCGCTACGTTGCTGATCCACTGTGCGGATTTGTCCTGAGCTGCCACTACTGGCGCTGCCTGGCCCAGGCGCTGCTGGATATCCGCAGCCCGCATCAGTTGGCTGCCATCCGCCCCGACCTGCCCGTACTGATCATCGGCGGCGACGCAGACCCCATCAGCGCCGGCGGCGGCCTGCAGAAACTGCAGGGGCGCTTGCGCGCGGCTGGACTTGAGCAGGTAGAATTGCGCCTTTACCAGGGCGCTCGCCACGAAGTCTTTAACGAGACCAACCGAGCCGAGGTGACGCAGGACCTGCTCACCTGGCTAGCGCCCCACCTGACCGCCCTATCGCAACGGAGCCGCACTGATGCAGACCCTTGAAAACCGCACCTACAACGAACTGGCCATCGGCGAGCGCGCCAGCCTCAGCCACCAGGTAGAAGAACGCGACCTGCTGCTGTTTGCCGCCGTCTCCGGCGACGTCAACCCGGTACACCTGGATGAAGACTTTGCTGCCGCCACCCCGTTCAAGGGTCGCATCGCCCATGGCATGTTTTCCGGCGCGCTGATCTCCGCCGCCATCGCCTGCGAGCTGCCGGGGCCTGGCACCATCTACATCGGTCAGGAGCTGAGCTTCCTGCGTCCGGTACGCCTGGGTGACACCGTCACTATCGAGCTGGAAATCCTCGAGAAGCTGCCGAAAAACCGCGTCAAAATCGCCACCCGGGTAATCAACCAGGATGGCAAACAGGTTGTCGACGGCACCGCCACCGTCATGGCGCCCACCGAGAAAGTCAGCATCCCGCGCCCGCAAGCGCCCGCCGTTCAGCTCGGCTAACGCTCGGCTCAGCCTCCGGTACGCCCTTGCGCGCCGGAGTCTACCCCTACGGTGAGGGTGCACCGCCCTACCCGCAGCAACGTCATCACCGCAGATGAATGCAGCACCAACAACAGGCGTTATCCTCATGGCACTTGGCTGCCGGCTGGCGTTCACTGTTTGCTGAACACCGGTCAGCTCCGCAGACCCTGCGTAACGATCGGCACTTGCCTGACCCGCCCACATCACAACAACAAGAGACACCCCATGGCATCGCGCACCGCCCGCCCGAACATGCTTATCACCGTGCTGTGCGCCATGCTCAGCGCACTGGTAGTGATTGGCTTTGGCCGCCTGGCCTATGGCGTCATTCTGCCGTCCATGCGCGCCGACCTTGGCCTGAGCTATCAGCAGGCCGGCATGCTCAGCACCGTCACAGCGCTCAGCTACGTCTGCTTTGTGCTGGCCGGCGGGCTGGCCGCTGCCCGCTGGGGCGCAAAAGCGTCGATTCTGTTCGGCATGATCACAGTGCTGGTGGGATTCACCGGGCTGGTCTGGGCCTCGAACTTCTGGCTCGCGGTGCTCTGGATGGGGCTGCTGGGGTTTGGCTCGGCCTTTGTGTTCGCGCCCATGGTGTCGCTGTTGGCGTCCTGGTTTCCGGAGCGGCGCGGCCTGGCCATTGGCGGCATGAGCAGCGGTGTGGGTATCAGCACACTGATTACCGGCATGATGGTGCCCTATCTGCTGGCCCGGCTTGGCGATCAAGGCTGGCGCATCAGTTGGGGGCTATTTGCAGTTATCGCACTGCTGGTCACGGTGCTGATCGCCCTGTATATCCGCAACCCGCCGCAACCGGCACAAAGCAGCAACGGCAAACTCTCAGCCCTGGAAAAACAGCGCATCTACCGCAACCCGCGCGTGCTGATCGTTGCCTGCGCCTACGGCGCGGTGGGCCTGGGCTATATCGTGCAAACGGTGTTCACGGTCAGCTACATGGTAGAAAGTGGCCACAGCGCTGCGGTGGCCGGGCGTTACGTGGCGCTTATGGGGTTGTTGTCGATTGGCGCCTCGCCCGTGTGGGGCTGGCTGTCGGACTATACCGGCCGCGGCAACGCACTGGCTCTGTCGCTGCTGATGGTGATCGGCGCCATGGCGCTGCCGCTGATCGACCAGTCCCAGCCCTACTTCTTTGTGCACTACTTGCTGATGGGGATTTCAGTGAACGGCGTGTTCTCCATGGTGCAGACCAGCGCCACCGAACAGGTCGCCCCGCGCTATATTCCGGTTGCCTTCAGTTTTGCCACCCTGTTCTTCGCCGTGGGCCAGTTTCTGGGCCCGGCCATCGCCGGCTGGCTGATCGAGCGAACCGGCGGTTTTGTCGCCGCCTTCAGCTACACCATCGCGGTACTGAGCGTGGGCTTTGTGCTGGCAGTGTTGATCAGCCGATTCCCCGATCAGGTAGCGGTGGATGAGCCTGCCTAAGCTCCGGTGAGCGCCGGATGCCCTCTGAACGACTCAAATATGCCGCCCCACAATGCCCGAAAACACATAGTGAATATGAGAAAAGCGTCGCAGCCGGCCGGGCTTGGCTCGTTGATCTGGCTTGTATATTGTGAAAATATACAAAGATGCTCAACTTAACCAAAATAACAGGCTTTGACTGGGATTCCGGAAACGCCAGAAAAAGCAAAGAGAAGCATAATGTTAGCCAAGCAGAGGCTGAGCAGGTGTTTTTCAACGAACCGCTTTTACTGCTACTTGACGAGAAACATAGCCGGCAGGAAGCGAGGTACCACGCCTACGGCAAAACCGATGATGGCAGAAGGCTGCATATCACCTTGACTCTCAGGGAAGGCGAAACCCTCATCCGAGTGATTTCCGCCCGGGACATGCACCGGAAGGAGAGAATGATTTATGACCAAACTTAAGAAAATACCTACCTTTCAAACAGAACAGGAAGAACGTGCGTTTTGGGAAAGTCATGACTCAAGCGACTACGTGGATGTAAGCAAGGCGCGGCGGGCCATCCTCCCGAACCTGAAACCCTCAACCAAAACCATTTCATTGCGCCTGCCGGAAGGCTTGCTCGACAGCATCAAGGTCGAAGCAAATAAAAGGGACATGCCTTATCAATCGCTCATCAAGGCGTGGCTAGCCAAAGAGGTTCAAGAAAGCCGTGGATGACAGCGACACGACAGGCTCAGGACGTCTTGGGCATCTCACACAACTCAAGCGTTCCGCCCTGCAGGTACACCGGGTGCAGCGCTAACAATTGATGCAGCTGGCTTAGCTCTTCCGCTTCAAAACGCATAAAGCCAGCAACGCTATCGGTGGTCGCGCGAACACCTTTGCTGCCGATCTGGGCAGAACCTGCGACTTCGCTACCACCCAAAAACAACCCGCTCTGATTTGCCGCCGCAAAAAACGCGTCCCACTGCGCCGCAGTGGTCGGCTGGTCTGTGTTGTTGTGGATGAAGAGGAAGTATTCCATGGCTCTGGCCTGCGTGAATTTTATCTGCCCGATCTTATCCGGGCTTTTGCATTCGCCAGTACACCCTCACCGGGTACAGCCTAAACCAGAGACGTTCGTCTTGACGTACGCACCATTAGGCGTACACTTTCGACCAGCAACCCAAACCTGCAAGAGGTGCGTCATGACAGGCATTACCGCAACCGAGGCGCGCAGCAATCTTTATCGGCTGATCGACGAAACCGCCGAATCCCACCAACCCGTCGTTATCCAGGGCAAGCGCAATAGCGCCATTCTCGTCTCTGAAGAAGACTGGTCCGCCATTCAAGAGACGCTTTACCTGCTCTCAGTACCGGGTATGCGGGAATCAATTCGTGAGGGGATGGCAACCCCTGTGGATGAATGCGATGGAGAGCTAAACTGGTGACATGGAAGCTGGTTTACACCAAGCAAGCCCAGAAGGACGCCAAGAAGCTGGCCTCCAGCGGCCTCAAGCCAAAAGCTCAGGAACTATTGACGCTCATTAGCTGTGACCCCTACCGCAGGCCGCCTCCCTTTGAGAAGCTCGTTGGCGACCTTACCGGGGCCTACTCCCGCCGCATCAACATCCAGCATCGCCTGGTCTACCAGGTAATCGACGAGGACAGAGTGGTAAAGGTACTGCGGCTGTGGAGCCATTACGAATAACGCACAACCAGCCGCCATTGCCGAACCAGCGCTTTACTACTGCTGATTCCGCGATTGAGGGACAGGCGCGTGGTCGGCATCAACTGATCACAGATGCCAGGCCCCAATACCGCTGTATGCATGAGATATAACACCTCAACAACTGACACCGCTGCGCTGCGTCCAGCGCTGAAGGCGCGAAAAATGCCCACCTGACCCCAGTTTCTTGCTTCCGTTTATGAAGAGCTAATTCGAAACTCTGACATGACTACTCCAGCTAACTCCAATGCTCAGCAGGCCCAAACGGAGTGCAGCGCTTGGGCAATAATGGCGTAGCCATGCGCAAAAAGATGCGCGGAGTTTGAGTTCCGCTGTAGCTACTTTTTAGCTCATGGCAGCTTCGACAACATTCGATCTTTTTCAGCCGCAAATTCTTTCGATGCAAACAACCGCTGTCTTCCCTCCTTGAATTCACTTTCAGTCAATGCTCCCAGCTTCCAAAGCTTATATAGCCGCTCCAATGTATCCAGCAAAGGCGTCTCTGATGTCAGCGAAGCTGGCTTACTTGCACTTTCCTTTTTTTCACTCAGTTCCTTCAGCCATTTATTCGCAATATTAGCCAACACCTTGACGGTGGCCTTTTGGCAGTTATCGATAACTAGCATCCGGCTCCCAAGATCAACCATTATCTTTCCCAGCATGAGCCCTTGAGATGCTGAGACTGCTTGCACATGGTCGTGGCGAATGCTCTGTGTATCTACAGACTTCGTTAACATCGCTGCATCGAGAAATAGAAATCTGTCACTTGTTAAGACCACCAACCATGTGTTCGCACCGAAATCGAAAGAGTTAGAAGTTTCAGATTGATTCATAACCCCTGACGTGAGCGCAAAAACAACCTCATCCGGCTCCAGATATTCAGGAAGTGCTTTCAATTCTTTCCTTGTGCCGAACGAATCAAGTTCGACATTGTTGAGCCTACATATTTCGCCCCAGCTTCCCGTTTTTGTATATTCGGCGTACTTATCATAGTTGTTCATTTTTTCCTCCTTGGTAAGCGAGAGCTAACGTCCACAACAGGGACCAAACGGAGTGGAGCCAATTTGCAGTAAAGTGAGCGCAGCGAACCGCAAATTGGCGGAGCGTAGCTTGGTCCCTTCATGTGATGTCTGGCACCAGATCATTTTTAGCTTCTCTTAGCACTATTTTGTGAGCTTCCTTTACACCCTTGTGCACTTTATCAATCCACTCTGCATTGCAAGCGCTAAACTCCGATGCCTCCCAATGAATTGAATAAAACTCTTTTAGAGCGATAACAGCATTTCCAGACACGACCAGTTCAGCGGGCCCATGAAGTTCTTTTATATCCGAGAACGATTTCCAAGCTGAGCTTCTCAGTTTGACATACCCTTCACTTTGGTTGATGTCGCCATCTCTATGTTCGGAGCCTGGCTCCATGTACCAAGCTTGCATGTGCTCTACTGTATCTTTCAAAGTATAAAGGGCGTTTAGTAAACCAATATAATAGCGTTCTCGAAGCATCCATTGCTGTTGATTCACCTAATTACTTCTAGTCAGCTCAATTTTTATGGATTCAGTTTCATGAGTAGTCATTTTTAATTGTCGAAGAAGCTCATCGAAATCTTCCTTCGTTGCAAGATTCTCCCCTTTCTTTTTAAGATAAGATGTAGCGAGCGCTCCCAAAGTACCACCTACAAAGGCCGAAATAGTCGTGATTGTAAAAACATCTTCGATCATCTTTTCATGTCGCCTTATTGCTATTTCAGTAGGAATCGATCAAATCACATAACAGCTGATTGGACCGAAGGCTTTATGATTGCATATCAGCAACTTCCGCAATCAACGCCCATCCGCCCGACTAAACCCATAAAAAACAACGCCTTGGCAACACAGCCTGTACTCGCTTGACCGCTTCTTTTTCACGCCAATCATCACTTCCGCGCGCACGGCCGCGCCAAGCGCGTAGGCGCCGGACTCAGTATGCGAGTGGGAGTTGGGTGTTGCTGCGGGGGTGGTGGCCATCCGTTGGTCCTGTTGCTGGCGCCATGCCTGCATTGAACTTAGCGCTATTGTGGTGCGTGGTAAAGAGACGCTGGAAGGCTATTCGGCCTTCCAGCTCACGGGGTAAAGCATCTCTTCGCGGTAGCCGCTGAGGACGCGGCGCAGGCCGCTGAGGTCGGTGTCGAGTTGGCTATCGCCGGTGTCCACCAAAAACGGGCGGCCGGCGAGGCTGCGGAGTTTGGTTTTGGTGGCGACCACCAGCAGGTTGTCCAACCCTACGGCGCGGATGATGCGGGGCGACAGTTGCTGGTTACCGCGCCCGAGTATGTGGCCCTGGCCGCCGATGGCGGTGACCAGTATGCTCCAGTCGCCGCCCTGCTCTACCTGCTCCCACAGTTGCTGCTCGGTGGCGTCACGCAGGGTCAGCTCGCCATTCTTGAGCACGTCCACGCCTAGCAGGGTGCCTTCCAGCCCCATGGCCTCCAGCAGGCCGAGGGTGGTGGAGCCGGGGCCGAGTATCCAGCCGGTGTTGTCGTCTTGTTCTTCCTGCAGGCCGGCGGCGATGTCGTCGAGCACCAGGGTTTCTACTTCACGGCCGCCCTGTTTGACCTGCTGCACAAAGCGGCCCTCTTCCGGCACGGCCAGCTCGCCATAATGGCGTGTGCGCACCTGGCCGTTGCGAAAGGCTTGCTCGTCAATGTCGCGCACATCGGCTTCACGCAGGCGCACCAGCTCGCCCTGCACCAGCAGCGCAACCAGCTCACCGGCGGCGCGTGGGTTGACGGCGTAAACGCCGGAGTGAATTTTCACCCCGGCCGGAATGCCCAGCACCAATTGAGTGCTGTCCAGCTGGTTGCAGATGTTGCGCGCGGTGCCGTCGCCGCCGGCAAACAGCAGCAGATCAACGCCCTGCTGGTGCATCTGCCGGGCGATGGTTTCGGTGTCGTCGGCGCTGGTGTGCGGCGGGTTGGCCAGCTTACCGACCACCTGTGCATCAAACCCCATGTCGGCCAGCAGGTCGGCGCCCATGGGGCCGGGGGCGCTGAGGATCTGCAAGCGCTCGCGCAGGGGTAACAGGTGCTCCAGGGTCTGACGCACGCGGTTGTGCGCCTGTGGCTCGACGCCCATGGCCAGAGCGTCGTCGGCAACGCCGTCCGAGCCCTTTAAGGCCGCGCGGCCACCCAGGCCGGCCAGGGGGTTGATGATCAGGCCGAGCCTGAAGTGTGTGTTGGGTGTGCTGTTTGCCATGTCACAAATCCGTCATGCCAGTGCCATATCCTGCCTGCAGCCAATAAGCCTTCGGCTGCCATCCACTTGGGAGACAACCATGAATGTGCATGCTCTGAAACCGTGCCGTGAAAGTGCCGACATCCTGATTCATCCGTCCCATTGCGTGGGCGGCCATCTGATCGACGAAGACGGCGGCGAGATTGCCATCACCGAACAGATGATCCAGCAAGCCTGTCAGGAGCTGGAACAACAGTGGGTGCCGGCGCGTCCGCGCTTCAGCGCCTGAATCCGGCGGCGGCCAGCAGCGCCGCCGCGTCTTCACCTTCGCTGTGCCGCACCTCAACTTCGGGGCATTCGCGGCGCAGCGGGTATCCCTTACGCAGTGCATCAAACGCCTGAGCGGTGCTTTGCCCGGCCAGCGGCAGCATGGCTGCACGAAAACGGGCGTCGTCATCGCGCACATCGTAAACCTGTCTGAGTGAACGTTCGAGCAGCCATTGCGCCGGGGTGCCGGCGGCAAACTGCAGCTGCGCCCTGCCCGCCTCAGGGGCCAGGCTGTCGAGGCTGAGCGGTGCGCTCTGGCCCAGGCTGGCGCACAGGGCGCGGTAGATCTGCTCGGTGCCGCGCAGCTTGCCGTCCAGGCTGTAACCGGCAATGTGCGGGGTGCCTAGCGCGCAGCGTTGTAGCAACGCGCAGTCGACTTGCGGCTCTTGCTCCCAGACATCCAGCGCCACCTGTAGATCAGGCCGTTGGGCCAGTACGGCCTTGAGCGCGTGGTTGTCAATCACCGGGCCACGGCTGCTGTTGATCAGCCAGGCGCCGGGGCGCAGGGCAACCAGGCGGCCAGCATCCAGCAGGTGCCAGGTGGCATCGGCGCCAGTGCGGGTCAGGGGCACGTGGCAGCTGATGACGTCGCACTCGGTCAGCAGTTGATCCAGCGGCGCGAAGCCGGCCTCGCCAAGGGCGGCGCGCGGCGGGTCGCAGAGCAGGCACTCAACCCCGAGGGCGGTGAGCGTATGCGCCAAGCGCCCGCCCACCTCGCCCACGCCGACAATACCCACGCGGCGCGCGCGCCAGTCCTGGCCGGTGCGCTCGCTCAGGGTCAGCAGACAGCTGAGTACATATTCGACCACACCACGGGCGTTGCAGCCCGGCGCGCTGGCGACGGTGACGCCGGCGGCGGCCAGGCCGGGCAAGTCCAGATGGTCGGTGCCGATGGTGCAGGTGCCGACAAAGCGTACCGGGGTGCCCGCCAGCAGTTGCGGGTCTACCCGAGTGACCGAGCGCACAAGCAGCGCGTCGGCGTCGGTCAGGTCCTGGTGGCTGATCTGCCGGCCGGCCAGCCGGGTAATGCGGCCCAGCGGAGCAAAAAAGGCGTCCAGCAGGGGGATGTTTTCGTCAGCAACAATATGCATGAAAGGTCACTTGAGCAGGCATGATGAGCCATTGTCGAGGGGGCGATGCGTGCTGTCCAGCCGGGCGAGCAAAGGAGCGATTTCTGCAGACAACTGCAGTTTGTCGCATTGATGCAACATCGGCCTTGCGTCGAGACAGCGGCACTGCTTAACTGCAAGTCAGAGTCTGGATGTGACTTTTCAGTCCGATAACCATTCCAAGCGTTTTTTCGAGGGACACCCTCGTTTTTGCAGGACCTGCCTGAGTACCGGAACGCACCGCGCACCGCCCACTGCGCCGCGCCCGGGACTGTCCTCACCACCCTGTCGCCACCACAACAATGTTCAATTTCCGGCGCTGCCGCTGTGCGCCCGGCGACCTTCTGCGTTTGCGCCAAGGCCCTTTGCCTGCACTGCCCTGTATCGCTCGTCCGCCGGGTCGAGCCACGCCAACACTGGAGACAGGGAATATGAAAGCAGAACACGACGTTGTGGAAACCCTGGGCGGCTTGCGCGTCCACACCCACTACTACAGCAGCCCGGCGCCGCAAGGCACGGTGATTCTGGTCAACGGTTCGCTGGCCACCACTGCCGCCTTCGCCCAGACCGTGCGCTACCTGCAGCCGCACTTTAATGTGGTGCTGTTTGATGAGCCCTACGCGGGCCAGTCCAAACAGTACAACAGCAATCGCCGGCCGATCACCAAGGAGCAGGAGGCGAGCATCCTGCTGGAGCTGATCGAGCGCTACCGTGCCGATCACCTGATGTCCTTTTCCTGGGGAGGCGCCTCTGCCCTGCTGGCCCTGGCGCAGCGCCCGGCGCGTATCCGCAAGGCGGTGGTGCTGGCCTTCTCGCCGCTGATCAACTCGGCGATGCGCGACTATCTGGAGCGCGGCATCGACCTGCTGGTCAACTGCGAGCGCAAGCCCCTGGGCGAGCTGCTCAACAGCACCATTGGCGAGCACCTGCCATCGCTGGTCAAGCGCTTCAATTTTCGGCATATCGTCAGCCTGGACGAGCACGAGTACCACCAGATGGCCTTTCACGTGAGCCAGGTACTGACCCAGGACACCCGCTGCTATTTGCGCGGCAGCGCCGATATCGACACGCCGATTCTGTTCGTCAACGGCGATCTGGACCGCTACACCAGCCCGGAGGATGCGCGGCATTTCAATCGCTATATCCGCCATTGCCGCTTTGCCACCGTACGCGGCGCAGGGCATTTTCTGGATATGGAAAGCCGCGAGGCCTGGGCGCAAACCCGTGATGCGGTGCTGGGTTATCTGGCGCCCAGCTTGGACACCGGCGCCGAGCCGGCCGAGCGCATCAGCAATATTGGCGGGGCGCGGGTGGTGCCGTTACCGGTATGAGGCTCAGACCTCGTCCAGCAAAGCAGACCAGGCTACGCCGGGACGGTAATGGGCGAGCAACGCGGCACTGTAACGCTGCGGGCGCTCGCCCAGCCCACCGCTGAGGTAGGCTCGGGCCTGCTCACGCACGCGGGCGCGAAATGGCGCCGGGTCTGTTGCCTCGCCACTGAGGTTGTCGGTACTCACATCAAAGCGGTGGCCGGCAGCCAGACAGAAAATCAGCTCCAGCGCCTGGGGCTTTACCTCTACCTGCTCAAAGGTGCGCTGCTGCTCGGCACTGCGGCCATCCGGCGCATACCAGTAACCAAAGTCCGGCAACAACCTGCGCTCGGGCCCGGCCACACACCAGTGCGCCACCTCATGCAGCGCGCTGCGGAAATAATCACGGGTAAAGAGAATACGGTGATGCGGCTCGCTGGCATCGGCGGGCAGGTATTCCGGCTCCGGGTAGCCGCCACGCAGGCAAGTGTTGTAGTCCGCCAGAAAGGAGTCATCAAACAGCGTGATCAAATCCTGATAGTGATGCGGCATAGGGCTGAGCAAGAATAATAAAGTTGGCTGGACAATGGCGGCTAAATTGCTAGCATTGGCGGTTTTTCTCGGCAGCCAGTCAACACATGAACCAGACACCTCCCCAACCCGCCAGGGCGCGCATTGTAACAGAGCTGCGGGCATTGATTGTGCTGGTGCTGCCGATCATCGCTGCACAAATGGCGCACACCCTGCTGGGCTTTGTCGACACCGCCATGGCCGGCCGCGTCAGCGCCGAAGCCCTGGCCGCCGTGGCGCTGGGCAACTCGTTCTGGATCCCGACCCTGCTGTTTCTGACCGGGGTGATGATGATCCTCACCTCCAAGGTGGCTGCGGCCAGCGGCGCCGGGCGCGTCAGCGAAACCGGCGCGCTGGTGCGCCAGGGTGCCTGGCTTGGGCTGATCCTCGGTCTGTTCTGTCTGCTGTTTCTTAACCTGATGCAACCGGTGCTGGTGTGGATGAAGGTCGAACCGCAGCTGGTACCGGTCACGCTGGATTACCTCTTGGCCATTTCGCTGGGCTTTCCTGCGGTCGGACTGATGCTGGCCCTGCGCGGGCTGACCGATGGCCTGTCGCGTACCAAACCGGCCATGCTGATCGGCTTTATCGGGCTGCTGATCAACGTACCGGCCAACTACGTGCTGGTGTACGGCAAGTTCGGCTTTCCAGCGATGGGGGCAGTGGGCTGCGGCGTCGCCACCGCGCTGGTGATGTGGGCCATGCTTGGCTGCATGCTGTTTCACCTCAAGCGCGCGCGCTTTTATCAACCCTGCGGGCTGTTCGAGCGCTTCGACTGGCCGCACGCGCGCACTCAGGGCGAACTGATCGGCCTGGGCTTTCCCATTGGCATTGCGCTGTTCGCCGAGACCAGCATGTTCGCCGTGATCGCCTTGTTGATCGGCAGCTTGGGTGCGGTGGTGGTGGCCTCGCATCAGGTAACCATCAACTTCTCCTCGCTGGTGTTTATGGTGCCCTTCAGCCTGGGCCTGGCCATCACCGTGCGCGTGGGCCACAACCTGGGCCGCAGCGGCGCCCGTGACGCCATACTGGCAACCAAGGTGGGGCTGGTATTGGCGCTGGTGTTTGCCGCACTGGCCGCTACCGCGATGTACACCCTGGCGCAGCAGATTCCGCAGATCTACACCCAGGACCGCGAGGTCATCAGCCTGGCCGCCAGCCTGCTGGCACTGGCTGCGTTGTATCAGTTTTCGGACGCAATTCAGGTCGCCTGTGCCGGTGCGCTGCGGGGCTTTCAAGACACCCGCCTGCCAATGCTGCTGACCATGATTGCCTACTGGCTGATCGGCCTGCCCACCGGCTGCATTCTGGGGCTAACCGACTGGCTGGGCCCGGCGCGCGGGCCGGCCGGCTTTTGGCTGGGCCTGATTGTGGGCCTGAGCAGTGCGGCGCTGTTTCTGGGCTTGCGTCTGCGCGCGGTCAGCCGCAAACCCGGTCTGCAGCGCGGGCTGGGGCAACGGCAGGCAGAGGTTTAATTTCTCTATACTGTGCCCATGCGCCTGGCCACCTTATTTATCACCCTGCTGAGCACTCTGCTACTGACCGGCTGCCAACGACAGCCAGCGGCCGAGCAGCAGATGGAGAATTATCTCGATCGCCTGGCCCGGGTGCTGCGCCAGGACTGGCAGCCTTTTCCCGCCGACAGCCTCAGCCGCTACCGCCTGCCCGAGCGCCGCGACAGCCTGTACAGCATCCCGGCCGAGCGCATTGGCCTTTTGGAGCTGCTGGTAGACGTGAACCCATGCCGGCCACTGCAACAGCGCGTGGCCGAGCGCAACAGCGTGCTGGGTAAGGTGATGCCCTGGAGTAGCCGCATCGCCTATGAAGGTGAACTGCTGCGCGCCATGGAGCAGTGCCTTGGCACCCTGAGTGAGCCCGACCAGCAGCCACTGCGCAACGAACTGAGCGCCATTGCCGAGCGCAAGCGCAGCCAGCTGCCGCAGGTCTACTGGAACACCATCAATACCAGTACCGAGCTGGCCGGCTATCTGCGCTTTGCCGACACGCCGTTACCCGTGCAGGAGCCGCCGCTGCATGACACCGCCGCGCTTGCCGCGCTGCAGCAATTGACCGCCATCGGTGCCGGCCTGCCAGCGCAGCTGCCGCCGGCGCTGGAGCTGATTGAGCAGCCCCTGCAAACCCTGCAGCGCAGCCCCAACGGCAGCCAACTGATCACCGCCCTGGCCCAAACTCGCCACGGTCTGCAACAGGCCACCGCCATGCTGCAGGCGCAACCGGGCCGCTACCTGTGCCCTATGGGCACACCGTCGGCGCGTTCCAAGGTACTGCTCAATGTGTTTGTGCTGTTCTATGCGGGCGAGATACAGCCGTACCTGGCCCAACTGCAACGCCTGGGCCAGCCCTGGGCAGAATCCATCATCGCGCTGCGCGCGGTGCCTGGCATACCAGCCGCCACCGCCGCTGCGCTCGATCAACTGGCCGGTACGCCGCAGAGTCTGTGGGAGCAATACCAGGCCGCGCTCACTGAGCACACGGATGCCTGGAAGCAGCAACTGGGTGCGTGCCAGTCACAACCCGGGCAAGCAGGCTGGGAGCAAAGAGATCAGGGCAACGCAGACTGATTCGGCTTCAGTCCGCCTTGCGAATCAGGTAATGAAAGATGCCGTCAGCCTCGTGCTGCTCCAGCAGCTCATGGCCGAGAAAACTGCAAAAACGCGGAATATCGCGCTGGGTAGAAGGGTCGGTGGCCAGCACCTGTACCAGCTCACCGGCGGCCACATCGCGCACGGCGTTGTGCAGCATCATGACCGGCTCCGGGCAGGTCAGCCCACGGGTATCCAGGGTCGTAGCGGCAGAGTCAGTCATGGCAAGGCTCGGTTAAATCAACAAGCTGGCGATTATCCCGCAATCATCCCGGGCTTGCCAGACGCCCGGCGGCGACCGACACTGGAGTTAGAGTCACAACACCCCTGCAGGGTAAGGAAGCAAGATGATCAAAGTGCTGATTGAACGTGTGATTGCAGAAGGTCTGGAACAACCCTACGAAGAGGTCGCCCGGCGCGTGCTTGCCGCTGCCGTACAGTCCCCCGGTTTTATCTCCGGCGAATCTTTCCGTGACATGGAGCAGCCCAACCGCCGCATCATCATGGTCACCTGGCAAAACATGCACTCCTGGCAGCGCTGGGAAAGCTCCGAATCGCGCCGCGACAGCATCAGCGCCTTTGCGCCGATACTGCAGGAAGAAGAACAGATCAGCCTGCTGGAGCCGCTGTAAGGCCATGCAGCTAATTCCCCGGTAAAATGCGCACTGCATCGCCTTTTGCCGGATTAGCACCTGCCACGCAGGGCCGTAGTCCGTAACCTCGGCTGTCGCATTAGCAGCTAGGGTCTGTGGCCGTTCCGTCCACCCGCCTGTTGCAGTCTATAAAGCCGCCAATCAAGGAGCGAGGAGCGTAGCGTGGTCATTCCACGTGAGCGACGAGCGACGCCGAGTGGCGGTTTTACAGGCGCAACCGGTAGGGCCGGGGCCATTTTTGGCCATGCTGCGTTGTCGGTCGCTCAGGTAGAGCGACTACACATCACTTCCTCCGCCTTGCCTGGCCGAAAAATGGCCTCCGGCAGGCGGGTGAACGGAACGGCCACAGACCCTATAGGAACAACGGATGTTCTCCCCCGCCAATCAGGCGCACTTCAGCCTCGAAATCGACGGCGCCGAACACGATTTCAAGGTACTCGAGTTCACTGCCCATGAAGCGCTCAACCAGCCCTATGCGGTGCTGCTGACCCTGGTCAGCGAACGTCCAGATATTGACCTCTCAAGCCTGTTGCACCTGCCAGCCTGGCTGGATACCGGTGCCGGTAGCGGTTTTCACGGTTTTATCGATCAGCTCACCCAGGGTGAGTCCGGTCGCCGGCTGACACGCTATCAGCTGCGTCTGCAGCCGCAGTTGGGCTACCTGCAGCACCGCATCAACCAGCGCATCTTCCAGCACCGCACGGCGTCCGAGATTATCGCCGCCGTACTGCAGGAGCACGGCATCCACAGCGACGCCTACCGCTTCAGCCTCAATACGCCGTTGCCCACGCGGCGCTACTGCACTCAGTACGATGAGAGCGACCTGCACTTTATCCAGCGCCTGTGCGAGGAAGAGGGGCTGCACTTTCACTTTGAGCACCAGCGTGACGGCCATACCCTGGTGTTTGGCGATGACCAGACCTGCTACCCGCGCCTGCCCGAGATC
>NZ_FOUD01000025.1:39680-50019 GCF_900114765.1 Halopseudomonas pachastrellae | reverse complement strand
TATCGCGACTTCGTACTGAGTCGCTTCCGTGGCGTGCCTGAGTTGATGGATGATCTCTCAGGCAACACCCGCGAAGCAGATACTGCCTGGAACACCCAAGTTGCCGTGATCATTGAGCCAGACTCACGCTTGAAGCCGGAACAGCGGGCAATCGTCGAAGCGGACTACGGCATGATCGACGGGCAACTGGCAATCCAGACCCGAGGCGCGTTGGTGCAATACGTGTTGCAGCGTTACCAGATCGACCCGACCAAGGTGCATGCCAAACCCACTGCTCAACAGATTGTGGTCGGTAACCTTGAGCAACTGCAGCAGTGGTTTTACAAGTAACCCTAGGATCACCCATGGCAACCCAACCATCGATGTACACCCTGTTTATTCAACTGGAACCGCTGCAGATCGAGCCGCCCGTATGGCGTCGAATTCGGGTAAACAGCGATTGCACGCTACGCAAGCTTCACCACTTCATCCAGGCGGCATTCGGCTGGCACAGCTGCCACCTGCATGAGTTTCAGGTTGGGCTCAATCGTTACACGCCACTGGACCCGGAGTTTGCCGACCTGCAGGACGATGCCCAGGATGATCGACGTATCAAACTGACAAAAGCGTTCAAGCATGTTGACCGTGTACGCTACACCTATGACTTTGGCGACAGCTGGCAACACGTGATTGCCCTGGAAGCACAGGAGCCAAGCAATGTGTCCGGCACTTGGTGCGAGGTACTGGATGGTGCAGGCGCTTGTCCACCGGAGGACGTGGGTGGCGTGCCGGGGTATCAGGACTTTCTGCAGGTGATTTCCCAACAGGGCAGTGAAGAAGCCAAAGAGGCGCTGGCTTGGGCCGGGGGGCACTTCGATCCGCGACTATTTGATTGCAGAGCCGCAAACGCTGCGGTTCAACGCATTTGCAACAACCTCTGGGGCTAACGCGGGTGGCTGCCGGCTACTCCTCCGGCAGCGTCCTGCACAGCGTCATAAAGAAACGCCCCGGCTGGCCATCCACCATCTCGACGTAACCTTCACGCCGCTCCCTGCACCAACCTGCATCCCAATCAGCCGCAAACCGCCTAAACTCAGCCCCCTCCTCGCACTGCACGAGAAAATCCTGCCAAGCAGTATTCAGGTGTCCGAATGGCAAATCCGGCACCGTGCCAAGCGGATCGAAAACCCGTTCTCGAGCTTCGATTTCAACCACGGAGAGAGCCTCCTGCAGATGCTGTGAAGTCACAGCGAATTCTGGCATAGGGGCTGCTGGCTTTAACGGTCGATCCACCAGAATAAGCAGGAGCAGCAACGGCCAAATCAGGCTACTGATCAGAATCAGGGGTAACCAGCGCCGCTTCGAAGTTTCCAGTCTGAGTCAAGGGCCTGAGCTGCCGGCTCGGTTTCCGGAGGTTCTGAAGAGTGAGCCCGCGCGCCACGGATGCTGAACCCAATCCCGACCAGCAGGCCAATGCCGAGATACCAGTAGAGATAGGTCAATCGTCCACCTCCTGCTGCGTGCCTGGCCTCGGAAACACCGTCAGCGCACCCACGCCATATCCCTCTGGCGCGTTGGGGTTATCCGATACGCCGTTGTGCTTCTCCGTCGAAGCGACAAGCACACCACGCTCAAAGTCGAGCAGCAGATCACGCTAGTAGACACTCGCATAACCAGCATGCACGTACTTTAGCAGTTTGCCACGTGGCACCCGGACTCGACCAGAATACCAGTGCGCGAATACCCGCTCCGGATACCCCGGGAACACCGACGCCAATGACGCATCAGTTCCATCGCTCAACCAACCCTGGATCGCGATCAGGTAAAGCCTGTCGTCCAGTAGTTCCCAGGTAGCGACATAACCACGAATAAGCGCGGTTGAGCTCGGCTCGAACTCAGGATACGCACCACCCAAGCGAAAGTAGGTGCCGAGTGGAGCGTCACACATGGTTAGCCGCTCACCCTGATAGAAAAGCAGGTCACCGATCTGCGCAGTCATCAGGCCTCCTGGGGTGGGTCAGGTAGTTCGGGTACAGAGAATGCCGCGGCACCGAGCAACAACGCCACGGCGAACATGAACAAACCCATTCCCCAGGACACGGTCACACCGAGCCAAAGCCCATCGTGGCCAGCTGCAGCATAGTGACAGCCCTTATGCCGATGCGCTCGAAGCAACGCTGGCCCGGATGCGTTCGATCACCTTATCCCTGAACTCCGCATGTCCATATTCAGCACGCGGGTGTGCTATGCGGTAGCAGGTGGCGCCGGCCGCTTCGAACTCCCAGAGTTTGCCCGGAACCAGCTTGTCTTTAGCGGTCTGGTATCCGCCGAAATGATCATTAAACAGGCTCCGAATGAGCCCATCAGCGCCTTTGATGCCCGATGCGAACACAATGAAATCCGGCTTGAAACGACGAATCTGCGCAGCAAGCAATTGCTGTGACGTTGATGCGATCTCATTGAACTCGCTAGCTGGGCGATTTCTTGGGCTCTTCTTGTCGTAGTCCCAGGCAAACAGGTTCGCGTAGATCATTGCTCTGGGGTCCAGACCCAGCTCCCTAGCCAGCCGGAAGTAATACTGCATAAACCGGCTTCTGGACGTATCGACGACCTTGTCGCCCTTCAACTCGAAGTGTTTTCTGAAGCGTCTGAAGGACTCGTTTACTACCTCCGATACCGAAACACCGCCCAACCCCGCTGCACGCTTGATAGTGTTTTTGTTGTTATCGGTATTCCAACCTGCAGTCTCCCGCCCAACCAGCATGACCTTGGTCTTTGCCGTCCAGTACTCATCAAAGGGGTCAGGCAGAAATACGCCGGGGTACTTATCCTCATCCAGATTGAATCTATCAATCTGCAGCCCCTGCAGAATGCGCGCGTATTCCTGTTTCAATGCATCCATTAGTTACGTCCTCTATCCATGTGCGACATCATCTATAGCCAACCATTCGATCCGCATGCTTCCTGCGTCAATGTACACGATACCGTTTTGCCAGGGAGCCTGATAACACTGCGCGCGATACTGAATGAAGCTATCCAGCAGCTCCATCAGATACAGCTTGACCCCTGATTCGCCTGCCTGAGCGAACCAATCACCTTCGGTCGACCAGGACGCGTGACTCAATCGAGCCTCATCGTCGCACGCCGCAAAGCGCACTTCACCGCAGATATCTGCAAGCTCGGGAAACTGCCGGAGCAGCATCCCGAGGCGCAGGGATTCCAAGCCTGGATCAAACTCGGCTTTAAGAAGGTCCATCGGAAACGCTCATTCAAACGACGGTCTACACGTAGCCGGGATCGGCAGGTACCTCGCTCAATACGGCATGTTGAAACATGACAATTTCAAGCGCTCTGAGAGCTGAAACGGGATACCCCATTTTCTCGTTGATCGATGCATGGAAAGCCGGAAAGCGAGCATCCCTATGCAGATTTCTGAGCAGCTCAAGGTAGCCTTGATACTCGCGTACATTATTCACTCGATACTGGTGCGGCGCCTTCTGGTAAAGGAATCGGTATATCCGGGAGTCCCAGATAGCAAAAGTATCTGGACACAGGAAGTGCAGCAGTTTTGATGCACCGACAACCGAGCGATTAACCAACCCGGCCAACTGGGTGATCGCCTGGTCATTCAAACGCCCCTCACTCCGAGCCGTATTCAGCAGCACAGCTGCATCATCAACACCAAACCCATCGGTAGCGTGCAACTCGAGGATCGTCGGCATCCAGCCATAGACCATGTGCGCGGCGCAGGTAACATCAGCACCAGCCAGCCGTTCCCGCTCTGAAAACCACGAAATCAGGTGCGGATAGGACCTAATGTAGGACTGACTCCGATCGATTTGGGTATGTTTCTCCAGCTCAAAAATATCGCGCATATGTCCCCCCTCCCAATGACAATTTTGTGCTCTGACGCCATGTTCACCACCAGTGATCACCAGCCAAGGTAGGTCTCTCGCGCGACCTTCCGCTGCGCTATATCCATACCCTCTTCATAGCAGGCAGGAATACTCGTCAAGTCTAGTGCAATCCGCGTAATCACATCTCGCAACTCCAGCTCTTCCAACCACCGCTCGGGGATAGCCTGTGGGCCGAAAATCAAACCCAACAGGTTGCCAGCAATCATCCCGGTGCTGTCGCTATCGCCACTGTGGTTTACCGCCATGATGATGCCATCCTCGAGGCTCTCGGCCGCCAGAGCGCACCACAGCCCGATAGCCAGTGCCTCCTCTGCCACCCAACCACCACCCAACTCGGCAATGCGTTCAGGGTTGGGTCGCACGCCCTGCTGGTGCAAACGCAGTATGTATTCGATCAGCCTGCGAGTTTCCTGCATGCCGGCTCTGCCGCCATGCGCTTGCAGGGAAATCACCGTCGCTTCAGCCAACGGCAGAGTCTGGCGCCACAAACGGTTCAGAATGTCGGCAAACAGCCCGGCAGCCAGATAGCCGGTAGGATGGCCATGGGTCAACCGGGCTGACTCGCTGGCTACATCGAACGCATTGAACAAAAAAGCGCAGGGCGCAACACGCATGACACCCCCGCAGCCCTTGCTGTCGTTCACCGCTGGCTCGCCGAACACCCGACTGTCCATCAGTGCAGACAGGCAAGTGTTGCCCGGTGCACGCCGTGACCACAACTCAGTCTGCTCGATCAACCAGCCATCACCGCACGGGCTCAACGCCGGCTCGACACCCTGGGTAAGCAGCCAACGCTGGAGTGAGTGGTGAATAACCGCTGGCACGTGGCAGCTACCGGTTTCGTGCTGACGTACGAAGGCCCGCAGCAGCCCCTCTGCGGTAAACAGCATCATCTGGGTGTCATCGGTCACGGCACCGCGCCGGCCATAGATCGGAGCCATGGAACGAATGCCCCAATTACCAAACCCCCGACGAATTTCATCCCACGACATGAACTCGACCCGCGCTCCGAGCGCATCACCGGCGGCACCTGCCAGCAAGCAGCCGACCACCCGCTCGGCGGCCAACGATAACCCCGCAGGAATCGTCTGGCGTTGGGATCGAGCTTGCGCGGCTAAGCTCCACAGCGATTGTTTACCACAGACGTCGTCATCGCCAAGGCACGACAGCTCCATGTCTGTGCGCGTGAAGGCACCTGATTGAGACCAACACTGCGTATATGCCGTCATGCTGCGCTCCTTTGCATTTATCTGGTGACAGCATAACGACAGCATGCGACGATTTATGTCGCAGCCATCAAGCAAAAGGATTTGTCATGAGCAAACACGATACCGTGCAGCGCCAATTGGCCTTGCTGAGTCTCATCCCTCGCGCGCCAGGCAAACGGGACACCGGGACGCTGTGCGAAAAGCTAAAGGAAGAGGGCTTTCAATTCACAGAGCGCACGTTGCAGCGAGACCTGCAAAACCTCTCGGCCCGCTATCCGTTGGTCTGTGACACCTCCAGTAAACCCTACCGCTGGCAGTATGTAGCGGGGTTTGCGAGCGACCTGCCGGCGATGGATACCGCAGAGGCTCTGGTATTGGTCATGGCCGAACAAAGCCTAGCCGAAGTACTCCCACCATCCGCTTTGGGTCATATCAGGCACCGCTTCGCTCGCGCCCGTCAGCATCTGAATACTCTTCAAACCAATGATCTGGCGCACTGGGGCAAGCGTGTTGCCAGCATTCCAGAGGGTAAGGAGCTGATCGCCCCTATGGTTGCACCGGGGATCTGGGAAGCAATATCCGACGCCCTGCTCAACCAGTACGCGATTGATGTCGATTACCTGAACCGCCATCAAAAGAAGCTCAAACACTACACCGTTCACCCGCAAGGCTTGGTAATCCGTGGGCCGATCAGCTACGTACTGGCGACGATTGATGACCATGACGATATACGACAACTCGCCCTACACCGATTTCAAACCGTCGCCCAGAGCGCCAGGCCATACCGCCCAAGCCCCGGTTTCAGCATTCAGAGCTATGTGCAGGAAGGCAATTTTGGCTATCCCATAAATGCACAACCCGTAGAGCTGATTGCTGACATCGCCAGCGATCTGGCCTGGAAACTGGCAGAGACCCCTGTCAGCGAAGACCAGCAGTTGTCCGCCCCCAATATAGAGGGTCGAGTCGAGTTGCGCGCAACCGTGCCTAACGACAAACAAACCCTGTGGTGGATACGCGGACTTGGCCCTGCCTTCCATGTGAAGCAGCCTGCCGAGTGGCGAGACGCCCTGGCATCAGACGCGGAAAAGGTTCTGGCTTACGCAACGGCGAATGGCTACAAGGCCGCCGAGGAGACAAAAGCATGAACTACAAGGAGCTGAAACAACGCCAACGCGCCGAACGCCATACCCACAACGAGAACCTCGCCTTGCGCATCCACCGCTCGCTCAGCTGGCTCAACCGCGCCGAGCAAGCAGAGGATCTGGACGGACAATTCATCTTTCTGTGGATCGCGTTCAATGCGGCCTACGCCACGGAAATTGACGAACGCCTGCGCCTTAGCGAACAGGAAACCTTCAAAGCGTTTCTCAACAAACTCTGTCAGCTAGACCAGCACAACACACTGGAGAAACTGGTGTGGCAGGCTTTTCCAAACAGCATCCGAGTACTGCTGGACAACCCATATGTGTTCCAAAGCTTTTGGGACTATCAGAGCGGCAAGCTCACGCACGATCAATGGCAGCAACGCTTCAGTGCCGGAAAACACAGAGCGAAAACGGCGCTAGGGTCAAGAGACACAGCAACCGTGCTCGCAGTGGTATTCAGCCGGCTCTACACCCTGCGCAACCAGCTGATCCACGGCGGAGCGACCTGGAACAGTCAGGTCAATCGAGGACAGATACGTGACTGTGTTGCCATTATGTCCCAGTTGGTTCCACTGGTGATCGAGATCATGCTGGATAATCCGGATACCTTGTGGGGTGATGCGAGCTACCCTGTTGTAAACGCATAAAAAGTCACCAGTAACCATCTTCAGACAATCGCCCCTCTCCGATTGCCAGGCTCGCAATACGTCTGACAAGGCAGGAAAAGGCCATTGAACCCAGCCATTTCGGCTACACGGACCACCTGCGCCCCAACCACCTCACCCTCCGAATACAGCTTACTGCCTACCGCTCAAGCAAGGCGTCGCAAGCTTGCGACCTCCCAGCATTCGCCAACAACCACAGATACTTAAAGCACCCCGTTGAGCAGAGAACGCTATGCCAATGGGGCAAGCGCATTCAGCCAAGAAGCGATGCGCTGCGACTTGATCTGGACTGGTACAGCTGCTGCCCAGTCTGCGGTAACGGAAATATCCGTAAGGCAATAGGCACACCTGAATCAACCCACTGATTACTACAGCACCGCGCAAGCACCGGCACTAGCTATTTAACCAATACGAAAAAGGCAATGCATCATGACCACTACATCCAACGCTGTACCCAACCCTATCGAAGACGCTATCGAAAACGCGCTCAAAAGCTCGGGCAAAATCAATATCATCATCGCCGGCAAAACCGGTGTTGGCAAAAGCACGCTGATCAACAGTGTATTCCGTGGAGACTTGGCAGAAACAGGCTCAGGCCGCCCAGTCACCCAGAGAACCGAGGAAATATCCAAACCCGGCCACCCGATCAGCATACTCGACACTAAAGGGCTTGAGCTTAAGGACTATAGCTTCATTGCCGCTGAGCTGAGATCGGTAATCGAGCAACGCTCCAGCTCTGAAGACGAAAACCAGCACATTCATGTTGCCTGGCTCTGCATCCATGAAGATGGCCGACGTGTCGAAGATGCAGAAATTGAACTCTGCCGGCTGTTTACTGAGAAAAAAATCCCCGTGATCGCAGTCATTACCAAGTCGCGCTGCGATCAGGGTTTCAGCAGCGAAGTCAAAAAGGCCCTTACCTCGGTCGCCGCAGTCGTTTCGGTCAGAGCACTGGCTGAAGTGATGGATGACGACGGCGGCGAAGGTATTCGCCTGCCACCGAAAGGTCTGGATAGTCTTATTCAGGAAACCGCAGCCCTGCTGCCAGAAGCCAAGCAGCGCGCCTATGCGAATGCCCTAAGCTCACGCCATGCTGCCGCAACGCGGATCAAGATCAAGCAGGCAGAAAAAGAGGTTGCGATCGCAGCTACCGCTGCAGGTGCACTAGCCGCGGTACCCATTCCGTTTTCCGACGCGATTGGACTGGTACCGATTCAGGTCGGCATGCTGGCCAAAATTGGTATTACCTTTGGCATGGAGATCAGCACCACCGCGCTAACAACACTGGTCACCTCCACTCTGGGTGCAGGCGCAGCGACTTTGATTGGCCGAACGTTGGTGACGGGTCTGCTAAAGCTGGTACCGGGGGCTGGCAGCGTTGTCGGCGGCACCATCGCTGCCGCCACGGCCACGACACTTACCAAAGCGCTGGGGGCGGCCTATATCTCGGTACTCACCCAGTTTATAGAGCAAAACCCTGGCAAAGAACTGGACATGTCATTGATTGCCCATGAACTGAGAAAACGGGTCTCCATGTAACGGACTAACGCCCCCGCGAAGCCTAACGGGGGCCACCCCGAGACACGAACAACGTGCCTTGTCAGGAGTCGATACCCTGCCAGCGTCCCTGATCACGCCAGTACCGCAAGCTCTCCCCCAACTTTTTCAAACCCGCACACTCGAGCGTATAGATGCCCGTCGCGGTTGCCCGCGCACGCGTATCGACCTTTCTACCCGCCTTGGTCTCATGCTGAAGCGGCTGAGCTGCAATCAGCAGCTTGGTCGCCTGAGTACCACCCGCATGGAGCCCAATACTATCCAGCTTGTAAATAATATCCCCGTCCTTGCGTGCGTCTCGTCCCAGGTAACCACTCTTGCACTCGACCAGCAGCAGCCGATTTCGATGCATGATGAAAGTATCAATTTCGTTATCCTGACCCTCCTTGCGATGAGCCCGATCACCAAATTTCAGGCCCGACTGCACAAAGTCCAGCCCCTGCTGAGTCGCGATGTACCAGACGTACTCTTCCAGCCAGCCGCCTGTCAGGTAACGGGCACTATCGCTGCGCACCGTATGGTACTGGCCATCCTCCCCCCCATCCAGCACCCCCGCTTCGATCAGCAGAGTCAAGGCAGAGCGCCATTGGCCACCCGCACGCTCAATCCGCAGATGCTGTAACTGACCCGCATCTGCATCAAGACTCCGATTGAAAAGCTGGATCAAGCCACCCAGAGCCTCGGCGTTCTCGGCCAGAAAACGGGTAGCCTGCTTTCGCGCGACCGCGCTCTCACACCACTGCTCACGGTCAGAGTCTGCCCGGCGCTTCAGCTTGCCCAGTGCGTCCAGATACAGCTCAGGAGTCAAGACACTTTCCAATTGCTTGGCGCCTGATTCAGGGATCAGCTCTTCGATCACACCATCACGGGTTTCGGTGTAAATAACCCGGTCACGATCCCGGTACAACACATCCCAAAAGGCTAGCGCCATCATCTTGGTGCCTCCAGTTGCATGCCAAGTCAGGCGCGCATCCGGATAAAGCTCCCCCAAGTCATCACGCAACCCCATCGCAAATAGCCTGATTTCATCATAAGGGTGTGTCGGCAACGCCCCGCGCACCAGAATCTGAGATGGAGAAAATCCCGCCTGCTCAAGCGTATGCGAAAACGCCTGCGCCGCTTCGTGCATATCGTCGCTATGAACAAGACAGATCGTCTCGGGGCGTTCCTGCAGCAACGGAATCAAATTGGCCAGGGGCTGGCCAGTAATAATGCAGACGTGAAGGCTATGCATGCCCATACCGCTCCTTTAATCAATGTCACACATGAGATGGCAATATCTCATGCTGGCATGCCGCGCCTGCCGGGGCCAAGCGCTAATTGACCGCAAGCTTGGCAGCTCTCCATCAACCTCGATTTCACCGGATACTGCGTGCTAATCACAAAGGAGATCGCAATGAGCAAACTTTGCCAAGGACTAAACCACCTCGACCGTATAACGGCCCGCCTGATCTACGAACAGCGACTGGCTGAGAATCGGCCTGCGACACGTGACGCCAAAACTCGCGCAGTCGTGCCGAGTCGGTGGATAGCGAGTGGCTGGACAATCTGGATCCCGAGTGTCTGGAGTCGTTGATGGGTGGCCCGGACGACAGCTGCCTGGAAAGCGGTTACTGAGCAAACCGCTACAACCAGCGCCTGCCAAACGATATAACAGACCTGCCGATACCGCAGTGGCCGCCTGATTCAGCGCGTTCGGTTACGACCCCAGACTGTAGGGTGAAGCCCGACAACGCGCCGAAACTTAGTCGTATTCCGGTATGATTGGCCAAGCGACTGGGACAATTTCACGCTGGAGATAGATCAAATTTTAATCAACTTTTTGATCAAAAAACGATCAGCATTTTACCATATGCAAGCTGCTGATT
>NZ_FOUD01000025.1:15233-38759 GCF_900114765.1 Halopseudomonas pachastrellae | reverse complement strand
GCGTTTTGTCCAAGGCCTGCCCCGCTTTGCAGGGGATTGAGATGCCAGCCAGCGCAGCAGGTCCCTGTCCCGCATCATGGCTCGGGACCTCTGGCAGCCTCAAAGCTCGTCAACCCGGTAGTAAGGACCCACCGCCCCGACCGCTCGCTCGCCACCACATCGAAACCTGCACGCCATGCCACATTGCAAACGCTACCGTAAATTCCGCCCAGTCAACGCCGCAACCGGCCTCTGCCAGACGTGCTCGTATTTCATCAGCCAGCCGCAGACAGCAAACCCCACAGCGAGGGATGCGGAAAACACCCGACAGGATCAACACGTAGTGCCGTCACAACCACCGACTGGCTCCGCGAAAGTACTGCAAACGCGCCAAGGCGCTGAGCTGCTGGCCGCGTCTCGCCAGCTTGCTGGCATGAGAACGGCCCTGAGGAAGAGGGAAAAGGAACTCGCGCAGAGGGAGGAAACCGAAAAAGCACTGCGCCGTGAAAACCTCGAGTTAACACGCCGCCTGAACGCCGCGCAGAAGCAAAATCAATCACTACTGGAAAAGCTGGCACGATTAACGCTGGAAAGCAGTGACGTCACCGGGAATCATGTATTTGAGCCGAGCGACTACCGAACCATCGACGACTAGCCAGCCCTGGCACCTCACGTACAAGCGATGCTGAACCACGTTGAGCTGCGTGCCAACGCAGCCTCGCCGTTGTCAACGACTCCCGCCGCGGCCAATCGCCAGGGCCACCCCACCGAGAATCATCGCAGAGACGGCAATCGTCACCCCAGTTCGGACCTGGATACTGGAGCTGCAGTTCAACCAGCACCAGCGGGCAAAGTGCTCGCAGTTGTTAAACAGGATTTGGTACTTGTCTTCGTCCAGCCGTGACCGCGCACGCGTCACCACCTGAGTGCGGCTATAGGGTGCGCTGGGGTAGCGCACCACGCGAATGGCAGTATCGTCGGCAAAGCGCGCCAGCGGCACTGCACAGATGCGGGTGTCCTGCTGGCGGCGAAACAAGCCGTTGGACAGCCCCTTGTAATGCGCAACCAGACCGGCCCCAAGGTAGATGCCGTGGTGACTGTACAAACCGCGACTGACAACCAGATGATCACCCACCGTCAGACCGCAAGCCCTTGCGCCACTCGCATCACGCCAATCCCGCATACTCGGGCTTAACCGTTGTTTCACCATGCAATCTGCCCTCGTTAACGACTCACACCGTCACCCCGTTACCTCCGCATGGGTGCGAAAGAACGATGCAGGCACCACCTGCCTAACGGCCTGGCGCCCCCTCGCCCGGCCTGCTTTGGGCGACCCGTGCCGCTGCTTCCGCGTCGGCCGCCCGCCGGTGCTGGCGGTGCAGGAAAGCACCGAGGACCAGACCGGTAATCAAAAAGCTGAACTCTTTCATGCAGACCTCCAATGACCGTTGAAAACATAGGCAGAGCCCTGCTCCGACCTCGGTGAACACGACACTCCAACTGATGGGAAAAGACGCGTGTTGTTGTGCTGCAGCGATCTTCGCAACTCCTGAAGCACAAGTTGAAGCTGCCTAACTTGCCAGTTTGCGGCCGCTCAGACTTGCCCTACGCCGCCAAGCTTGCCAAGCGTCGAGAGGGCTATCCACCCCGTACTCTGCGCCCTCGTTCAGCACACAAGAGAGTTCAGCATGCGCGTCCTCACCCTCAAGCAAAGCCGCCGAATGCAGAAGTACATGCCCCAGGTATGGGTATTGCTGCGCGACAGCTATGCCCAAGTGCAAGGCGGCTGGCACTATGCAAGCGAGCAAGAGCTGCTGGATGACTCCCAGTGCTGGCGCTTGGTGATCCACAACGGCCAGGTTGCAGCTGCGGTGGTATACAAGGCAAAGAAAGGGCTGAAGCTGGTCGCCATGGGCGTAGACCGGACACTGAACGATATTGGCAAGCGCGGTCTGATTCGCATCATTCGTGCCGACCTGTCGCGTTGCTGGATGGAGGTATCCGAAGCAGCAGAGCGTTTTGTAATGCGCCACTGCAACGGTCAGCGTTACATGATCCACGGCAGTCTGGTGGCCGACCTGCTGGGCAAGCAGATCGACCCCGCTAACGATGCCTACCACTATCAGCGCGAAGTCTGCGGTTTCCGCAAGGAGAAGTTGCTCCTTGGCACACCGCTGCCCGCGTGACACTGGTCAATTTTCAAAGTTAAGAGGCACCATGACAGACAAACACATTTTGTATATCCACGGGTTCGCGTCCCGCGTTACTTCCAACCATCCAAAATATGCCGCCTTAGAAAAGATCGGCGGGGTGAGCGCAATTGCGCCTGACTACAGCCTTGGCAGGCCATATGTCGAACAACTTATACACGAGGCAATAACCGACAAAGGCGCGAACTTGTTGGTAGGCACCTCAATGGGAGGCTGGTTGGCTGCCAGAGCCGCCAGTCAGCATGCGCTGCCTTTCGTCGCTCTTAACCCCTGCCTGGAACCACAGGTGACACTTGCAAACCTAGGCAACGAGGCTGCCAGACACGCAGCGGCCAGCTATGACAACTTCAGCCTGAATGCCCGGGGATTGGTCATCGTTGAGCTGGGCGACGCACTGCTCGATTCCCGGGATACCGCAAGACACTTACGTCAAAGCTACCCAGTGATCATGCTTGAAGGTGGCTCGCACCAGTTCGAACAACTGGATCTTATGCTCGAACATATCACGTCATTTCTACAGACACCTGCGCCCTGAGCTGCGCCGATGCGGCAATTCTGCTAGCGAGTCAGGCCAGCCAAACCCTGTCCGCCAAGCTTGCGACGCCCCAAGTAGCCGAACAGCGGCAGATAGTTAACTCCGGATGACGTCAACCGGAGAAGCATCATGTCAACGCTGGTTCTGGACCACAGAGATCTGTCGCTGGACTACGAAAACGAATGCATACTGATACGCCAGCCACAGCAGCCACCCCGCAGCATTCCGCTTGGTCGTCTGGCCCGGATTCTTGTGATGCACTCTGTGCAGGTCACCACCCGCCTGATTGGCCAGTGCCAGCACCGGGGGGTGGACTTCATCGTGCTTAACGGGCGCCATCACGAGCATAGTTTCGCCGTGCTCGCCAGCCACCAGCGTCAAGCTGCACGACGCGTTCTGCAGTATCAGATCACCAGCAGTGAAGAACGTGCGCTACCGCTGGCAAAGCGTCTGGTGCGCCACAAGCTGGCGGTTACGCGCTACAGTCTATGGAGGCAGAGCGTCAACAGGGAAAGGCTGGCCTCTCTCAGGGGCTGCCAGCAGTCGGTACAACAGTGCACCAGCCTGCAACAACTCAGGGGCGTTGAGGGAAGCGCCCAACGAGAGACCTTCAAATGCTGGCGTGAACAACTCCCGCCTCAACTGGGATTCAACCGCCGCGAGCGCCGTCCGCCGCCCGACCCAGTCAACGCGATCCTGTCGCTCAGTTTTACACTGTTGTATCAGGAGGCCTCCCGCCAGAGTCTGGTTCACGGCCTGGATCCATGGCTCGGCATCTATCACCAGCTAACACCGGGACGATTGTCACTGGCCTGCGACCTGATGGAGCCCTTGCGCCCCCTGATCGAAGCGTGGGTTGTCCAGCTATTCTGCGAAGGAGAGCTGGATAACCGGCACTTTTCGACATCCACGCAGGGTTGCCGGCTTGGCAAACATGGTCGCGAGATCTACTACCGCCTCTGGCACGACCGGTTACCGCGCTGGTCAAGACGTTTAAGCGCCTATGCCGCCCTGCTAGCACACTACCTTGAGCAGACGCCCGATGCCTCCCAACACGGAGCAACCATGTGGAAAACTGGTACATGATCAGCTATGACATTCGCCATCCTCGCCGCCTGCAACGCACCCACCGGTTGCTCAAACGACACGCCAGCGCCCTGCTGGAATCGCTCTTTGTGTACTGGGGCCCCGCAAGCGATGTCGCACAGTTACGCACGCAACTTCTACGGGAGATCAGACCAGCCGAAGACGACCTGCTCATCTATCAGCTACGCAGTGACCGGGTTATACATCGCTGGGGCCGCGCCTGCCTGAGCGCTGGCCTCCATGACTTCAGCTTGCCAGCGCTGCATGAGTATCACGACAGCAATGCGTTCAACCTGCAGGTCAACGGCGGTATGCAGACTTGGTAATTGGCCATATCATCCTCACAGAGATCAGCACCGCGGTCTGCTGGAACTGAGCGTCGTGATAGCTGCCAATCTTGGCAAGCGCCATCAACGCATCCTCCCGTGTCAGGCTGACACAACGCTGAGTTCCACTGCAGGGACTGAACGTCGGAGTAACCGCCGACTCAACAGATAAGGAATACGATGAAAACACTCCTTCTAGCCGTCACCGGCATGTCACCGCAAGTGATTACGGAAACACTCTGGGCGATACACCACGAGCAGGGTGCATGGCCTGCCGAAATTCAGCTGATTACTACCAGCGAGGGCGGCAAGCGCGCCATCGACGGCCTGCTCACCCAAGGCCATTTGCAGCGCCTGTGCCACGAAATCGGACGACCGTTGCCGCTATTCGATGCAAGCCGAATTCATGTCGTGACCGGTGCTGAAGATCTGCCGGTAGACGATGCCCGCAGCCGTGAAGACCATGAAGCCCTGGCTGACTTCATCATGAGCAAGGTCGCCGAACTCGCCAACGATGACGCACTCCAGATTCATGCCTCGCTGGCTGGTGGCCGCAAGACAATGACCTATTACTTCGGCTACGCCATGAGCCTGTTCGGCCGTGACCAGGACTGCCTGACCCATGTGCTGATCAGCGAAGGCTACGAAAATCTGGAAGATTTCTACTACCCAAGCGCAAACCAGGCTCCGGTCACCAGTAGGGATGGCCGCAAGCTGGAAACGGCTGCCGCAGAAGTGGTACTCGCGGACATCCCGTTCGTACGCCTGAGCGACAGCCTTTCACCAGACATGCGCGACCTGGCCCGCTCTATCAGTTTTCGTCAGTTGGTCATACTGCTCAACATGGCCGCGCACCCCAACCAGATCCGTGTCGAACTGAACGTCGGTGAGCAGACGTTGACTGTCTTCAAGCGGGGCAGACCGGATGCGCTCACACATATAAAACTGGCTTCCAAACCGACCTTCGCATTGATGTGGGTACTCGTACAGGCACACATGGACGGCGATCATTCCCTGCAACGCCGTAATCTGGATAGTCAGGGCAATGAAGTACCGGACCGCGGCATGGCGTTGATGCTACTGGAGAAGCTTTATCCGATGTGCGGTCAGACGATCCCGGCAGGCTGTGTGCAGCTGGAGGCTCAGGTCGAAACACTGCAGGACTATGCAGAACTGAACGACGCCAATTTCCTGCGCACCTTGCAGACCCTGTCAGGCGGCGTGACCAGCAACTGGCTGACCCCTCAGATCAGCAACATCCGCAAGGCACTGCGCAATGCACTGCCTGACCCGCTGGCTGCTCTGCTGTCTCCGGCCCTGATGACCATGACGTCAGACGGCCAATTGGAAGACGCCAGCAAGAAGGACCTGAATCCGTCCTATCGTTTCCGGCTAAGCCCGGACCAATTCGTGATCAACGACATCTGACGGCACACGCTGCAACGGGGCAAGCGCATGGCACGCATTCTGATCGGCTACGACATCCACCAAAACGCTCGTCGACGTCGCGTGCTCAGACTGCTGCGAGCGCTAACGCCCTGCTATCAAAAATCTTTTTTCGATTGTGAGATTCCAACCAGTCAACTGCCGGCCCTGTTTGCTCAACTAACCGCACTGATGGATCCACATGAGGACGGTCTTATCATTGCCAGCCTGTACCCAGGCCACGAAACATCACTGGGGCAACGCTGGACTCACGGTGGCGACAGTCTGTTTTTGGTGAACTGATGATTCTTCAAAGGCGTAAATATAGCGACAAAGCAGATCAAATTTTAATCAACTTTTTGATCAAAAAACGATCAGCATTTTACGGGGTTCAAGCGCTTGATTTACTTGCAAAAAAAATAGCGTTAGAGTCGAAGGCCTGCCCCGCTTTGTAGGGGATTGAGACCAACCCAACGATCGGTATTGAAACAGCGACTCAGTCGAAGGCCTGCCCCGCTTTGTAGGGGATTGAGACAGGCTGGCTGCCAGCTGCGGTACGCGGTGAGGTCGAAGGCCTGCCCCGCTTTGTAGGGGATTGAGACAGAGCCATCAGGCTGTGCATTGTCTCCTCCGGCGTCGAAGGCCTGCCCCGCTTTGTAGGGGATTGAGACCTCATGGGAGCGAAGAAGTCCTCGTCCTGCATGGTCGAAGGCCTGCCCCGCTTTGTAGGAGATTGAGACATGTACAGATTGATGAACGCCTGTGCCTTCCAGTTGTCGTTGGGTCGAAGGCCTGCCCCGCTTTCCAGGAGGATTGAGAGTCCGACCCTCACGCTGCTGGCGGCGTGATAGGACAAAGGCTGTTCCTCGTGAAAAAAAACGATGGGCAACCGCCTGTAATTGCGGCAGCTCAAATGCCTACCGCCTGTCAGTAGCTACCTTCCTGAAGCCTTAAAGGCAGACGCCTTGCTACAGCCCACTATGCCCCGTACGCATGAAGATTCAGACAAGTTATTGCCCCTGCAGTCGAAGAGTAGCTCGCTGGGCGATAACAACGCGCACCCTATCTTCCCATTCCGACCCGGTATCGGGGTGTCTATGAGGACAGGTCAGCACCTGTGAAAAGGGGCGATGTGAAACCAGCGCTGTCATCTGTTCAGAAAGCCTGGCGTCGCGCCGGCGGCTGGTGGATTGCCATACTGGAAAGGTTAAACCTTCGCGGTTGATAACAAGCCTCACATGCCATACGAACCGCTCGTTACCTCAACCGCTGGCGCGAATCTCAAACGCCTGAAGGCTTGCGCCCATCTGACGCAGCTGGTCTGATGTGAGCTCACGGCCACGCCATTGCGACGGAACACAGAGACTCAGATGCAGGTACTGGGCACCGCGCGCGCATACCTCTGCCGCCTGATTGATCGGCAAGGTGCCCATAACAATATCGCCAGCCCGCAACTGCGCAAAGTCTTCCAAGTGGGCGACATGAATATCCCACTGGATACCCTGCTCACGCATCCATTGCTCTGCTCCGGGGTGGCGGCTGACAAAATAGCGCATTAAGTACCTGTATCAAAAAGCGGCTTTTAGGGGGGAGCGACGCTCACCCATAACCGGCTGGCGACCTGACCTGCAGCATCATGGCAGGCCGGTGACGGCCAGTGTCACGTGGCAAGCTAGCCACACAGCTCAAGCACCCGCGCAAATAACTGGAACGGCAGTGAGTTCCGGGCCCGGAACTCACTGCCGGGCGAATCAGCCCAGTGACTCCCGGAGCTTCTTGCAGATTTTCATGATCTTCTTGTTGTCGATTGCGCTCGCCTGCTCGACCAACCGGGCAAGTTCCTCACGCTCGGTGGCGTCCATATCCATCAGCGTATCCCATGCCCTGCGCAGCCCGTCATTGAGTTTGTCCAGCGCAGTCTTGCTTGCTCCCTGCAGGCACAACGACAGTTGCTCCCCAATATCAATAAGCAATGCTCGCTCGGCGGAGGCATCAGCCTTGAGGGCTTCAGCCTCCTGTTTGCGGCGCAGATTCTCAACATTGGCAGCAGCACTTTCCAGCTGCTGGTCGAACCTGTCTTCGAAGCGCACCGGCTCCGAGGTATCAAACGAGCGCGGCGGAGTAATCGGCTGAGCCGAATGGAACACGTCCACCGCCTCATCAATGTGCCGGGAGTGCTTGTAGGCCGAAAACTCCTTGGGCTCATGCAAATAGGTATATGCATGTGTACTGGCGGATGGCTTGGCATACTCCAACAGTGCCTGCAGCGGGCCACTCGCCTCCCAACCAGTAGCGACCCCAGCTGCGCACACCACACTGTCCATTAATACCGCAAAGCTCTGACGACAAGCTTGGAGGTACACCTGCCAGTCGTGCTGAAGCACCTCTCCCGTGTTAGGTCTCAGACGCGCGGAGTCAATTTCGATACTGACCTGACCGTAACCAAGCGGCTTACCCATACCCAAACCATGGCGCAATTCCGCTCGCCCACCAAAGTCCAGCGCCCACAACAATGCGCCCAGCTCAACCTGACGCAGGTTGTGGAAGCGTATACGCCCCTGAAAACGGCTGCCTTCTTCAACCGACTCCAAGCGCACCCTGACCTTGTTGCCAGCCTTGGCCGATAATGCAGCGTGTTCAAGGGGGCGGGCGGGGTAGCGCTTCCAGCCGGCCAGTTCAGCATCGGCGTCCATCAACGTCTTGTACTGCTGCGTCGCCCCCTGGCGTATGTACGCTGGATAAAAGGTGGGCTTCGGGCCGTTGAGAATCACAGGCGCACCAAGTTCACAGCAAAGCCCGCGATCCTCAGCGAATGCCATGCCGATATTGATTCGGCCACGCAGAGGGGCGCTCTCGTCCGCTCCAAGCGTACCAAACAGCAGGTCTGGTAAATCGGGGCGCTGATACTTCAGGTGTTCACTGTGGGTATGAGTAATAGCCTGGTGCAGGCTGTGGGTATACGGCAGCTTGTACATGAATGCCAGGCCTAGCGACTCCACCGCATCACCATTGGCATGGTAGAAAACGGGGATACCACGTTCCAGCCGCCCGCCTTTCAGTTGCCTGAGCCAGAAAGCCCACTCATCCGAGGCTTCATGGATCTGACTGAATCCAGCCATAACTTGGGGCGGGACGGCCAGTTGGCCTGATTGTTCGTCATAAAAGACAAACTCGTATTTCTTCGCCGTTTTACCAGCATCATAGGCAGGGCCGGGCTGCCCCGTGACGACCAGACTCCCTTCGTTGGGAGCGTTGCGTTCAGGTTTGGCCAGAAGTTGATTCTGCCCCTTGGCCGAAGGTTCGGTTGCAAAGCACAGCCGAGGCAACAGCCCGATCAGGGCATACCGGTCGGAGGAACTTTTAGCTGCTTTCCATTGCGCCTTTTTGTCTTCACCCAGCCACTTTACCAGCGCCTCTTGGTGCAGACGTGCAAAGCGGCACGGCCGAATACTCCAACGCCCCCTTTCATAGGTAAGCCAGCCCGCACTGGAGGGTCTGCGCACCATGGCTCTACAGTAGAAATTCTTGCTGTCACTGATATCCCTTACGCCAAGGTGGTGGTCCTCAACCTGCCTGAAACGCGCAAAACTGGCTATCTCAAGCACGTTACGCAACATACCCTTGAGGCTGCTGCCCGGAATCGCGGCCTCCCCTTCCGGCGTGCGATAAAAATAGACCTCGCCCGGCGCTTGCTGAGACGCGGGCTTCTGTTCCCCTCCGACGCACAGCCGGGTATGCGCCGTGATACAGTAGGACAATTCGCCGCTGACACCGTCGGCAAAGGGCATGTCGTGGCTGACCAGATCTGCCCAATCGGGCAGCATGACCAGCGCAGAAAGTGGTACAAAACGATAGGGGGCAGTCAACTGGCTCATACCGGGGACTCCTCAAACGAACGCAGCACCGCTGCACGACACTCAGGGGCGTTATCCTCTCCAGCCTGCCAGAGCTGCCAATACATCAGCTGACGGCCACGTTGCACTGCAAGATGCCTAACCACCCGTGCGAGATGAGTCGGCTCCTGCTCATCAAGATTCACATCATGACGATCCAGCTGCCAGCGCCCGCGCGGAAGACTGGATAGCTGCCAACAGGTATCACCGGCGAACAACTCGGCTGCCAAGGGTGGCGTATGCGCCGCAAGCTGAACCTGTTGCTTATTTAGCCAGACAACCTCTCCCGCGGTTTGCAACCAGCCGCTGACCGGCCCAAGGGCCTGCAGGGTGTGCATGAGCTTGTCCAGGGTAAGGGTGTCACACTGATGCGTGCTGCGCACCGGAAGCCAGCGCCGGGCGAGATTCACCTCTGGCAACACCGCAAGGTCAGCCAGCCAGTTTTTGACGTTGTTCATTCGCTCGCCTCCATTGCGTTAAGACCTACCCATGCACCGCCATCGGACCACTGCGGTCCCAGACCCGTGTCGTCGGAGAACACCCCCAGTCCGCGGCTGCCTCCGGCACCCAGCGGGAGCCAGCCTGCGGCCAAATCCTCCAGGGTGAGCTGCAACGCCTGGCGCATGGTTGCCGTCAGGCTGTCGTGCCGCTGCGAATCAATCACTTCAATGCGCAACGTCACCGGAGTGCGCCAGAGCACTTCCTCACTGAACAAGGCACCGCGAATCACGCCTCCGGTGTAGCGATCAATCCGGTTGTGCATCAACACACCGGCCCTGCCCTCACCCAATTGCAGATCGCTGAACGCCAGAATGCCAGCTCGGCCTTCGTCCTGATCGCTGTAACCCAGCAACGCCCGCACTGCAGGACACGAATCCGGTTCCGGGTCCATCCCCATGCCAGCGAATTCCGCGTTCAGGCAACGATAATGAAACGCCAGACGATGGCGAATTGCCCCTTTCAGCGCAGACCCGGGCAGCAGGTGCCAGCGCTCCGTCAAACATCCGCGATCACCCTGCCATACCACCGCAGGCTCATGTTGCGGCAGCAAGTCAGGCATCTTGACGTGAGAATACAACGAGCGCTCGCCTCCCCCGACACGCCATCCGGACTCGGCTCGCAGCTGCAACACGACTTCGAGCGCAGAACCGGCAGCTCCGATCTTCAGCTGCAAACCGGTGTGATCCGAACGGCTGCGCGGCCGGGCAAGATAGCCCTGACGACCTTGCGCCGTGCGCAGATCCCAGGCTCCATGCAGCAAAGCAACAACTTCAAAGCGGCCGGCGCCATTGCGGGTGCCGTGTCCAATACGCAAGCAACGGCCAGTCAATTGAGCTAGCAGGCTCTCCCAATCCGAAACAGATTGCTCTGATCCATCGCACCAGTATCCCAGCCAACTGGTATAACGAACGCCCGCGGGAACGAGGGTCTGATCAAACTTGCCATTGTCCTTCGCTGCACCACGGTGATTCAAACGCACCCGCTGACGAACAATCGGTTTGTCATCCACCAGCCGAGCAAGCAGCTCATCGCCTTGGACATCGACCAGCCCTTCGGCAACAGGCTTGTTATGGCTATTGTGAACAAGTCCCCAAGCGATCGTCAGCCAGGACGCCTGGGCGTCGTCTCCCGCTTGGCCAAACAACCGAGCCGCAGCAACCTCACCGTGCTCACTGGTAAAATCATGCCTGAGTACACCGGCAAGACTGGTACCAGGCAACGCTGGCAGGCCGTTGGCGTCGCGAACCAGCAGCACATCATGTGTGTTATCGCCCTGTCCGCTATGCACCCCGTGAGCGGATGCGGCCTGCAATGTCAATTGGGCCATACGATAAATCGGTCTTGCCGCAATCATGTCCGCTCTCCCTGTCTACCTTCACAGCACCGCTGCCAGACGGGCTGCAACCCCAGTACAGCGAGGTGCCCAACGACTCTATCTAGGGCAACCCCTTGCGCAAGCAGTTGCTCCAACTGGGTGCGCAACCAATTGCCCAGCGTGGCCTCCGGGTCTGGCCCAAAGGCAGTTTGCCATCCGCTGCGTTCTCGCAGCACTCCCGAACCCTCATCAACCAGCGCCACCAGCAACTCTGCAGGTCGATTTCGGAACCCATTCGACAGCTCACGTAATCGCCCCCACTGACTTCTGCCCGGTGCACTTTCCAGCGGTTGCGCGGGAGCCACTGCCAGCCAAATCCGCGCGTCACGAACCCTGGCACACAGGCCGGCAAACAATCTCTCAGCGTGTTGCTGCCCATTCAAATCACCTGCGCGGGCAGCAACACGCTGCTGCAACCGCCTGATCAGCGGCGTATCCGGGGCAGCGAAGATAGCTTCCTGCGCAGCAGCGGCTTCACGAGCCGCGGTAAACACCGGCCGCGACCCAAGCAGCATCGGAGGGTTTACCCAGACTTGGCCAAGCCCCGCTTCAATATGCATCCCGATACCGGCTTCCAATGTCGCCAACTGATCCTCTGACAAGGGGGCAGTCAGTTGATAGCGAAGCACCGAGCCGCGGCTGATGACCTGACGTTCAGGGTCGTGGTGCCGCCGCCAGGCGTTCCATACGCTGTAACGGCGTGCTCGTAGGAAACTGCGCTCCGGCAACCATCTACTGCCAGTTGGCAGCCCAAGGAGCTCCGGTAGCGGCTGCAAGGCGGGCTGCCCCTGGTTCAACAGTTGCATATCGCTGAGCAACCAGAGCACCAGCTCATGGTTCTCTCTACTGTCCCTTGTGGGCGAGGGGCCAGCGTCGGGCAGGACGCGAACACGCGCTTTGCCGAACTGCGCACTGCGCGAGCGCCCCAGCCGCGCCGGACCTGTCAGGCTGGTAACCAGTTTCTGAATAACGGTCTCATCCAGGCCGCCATCGGTCGACAGACTGAAGCGAAAACGCTGCCCCGCCTCCAGCGCCTGGTAGCCAAACAGTTGGCCCTCAGCCGCCATCGCGCTAGCGCGATCAATTGCGGTTTTCATGCTGTATTGCCGACCAGGAATTACGCTGACACCATCCATGCAAACGTAACCTCCCCGCAGCTGCACCGGCTGGCGGTCTACTTCGGCGGACAGCACTGAGGGGTCAAACAGCGCATCGGCCCTGAAGCAACCATCAGCTATCGGCGAGTCGCCCTTGAGATAGTGCCAACACAGCGGCACTGGCCAAGCAATCTGGTCGTTGGTTGCAGGCAGGGCATCGCCGAAGCGAACCTGACCGCTGTGAAACAGCAACCAACTCTGATCTGCCGGCAGCTCGGCGTAAAGACGAGAAGCAGCCAAACCAAGGAACAGGGAGCCAGGCAAATAATCCAGCGACTGATGCGCGCCTGCCGTTGCTGACTGTTGGCTGATGATGACAGGCTGCAGCAGCTCGACCTCAAAATTGAATGTTGTCATCAGATCACCTCCTCAGCTCTGGCCAACAGCGACAGCTGTGCCTCACCCAGACCACGTGTGCGGCCGGCACCAATGGCGTCCACCAACGATAACGACGCCTCAACCGCCTGCCACACCCGAGCGTCTGTCAGTACCTGCCGTTGCTGCTCTCGCCGCTCACTCTCCAGGGCAGTCAGTTCCAGCGAGACCGGGGCAAACAACACCATCGGCAACGCCACCTCGGCACCACGCAGGCTCCCTGCCTTGGCGCCGCCGGAATCCTCTATCGCCGTCGAAAACAGCTGCTCAAACAACGCCTCTCGCAAAGCAGCCTGCTGCGGCTGCGCCAGATAGCCCCGCTCCGCCTGGCTGAGTGTTGCATCACCAATTATCAGCATCCCTGGCCAAGTGCTAGCGCGCTCGTGTTGCTGACTGACACTGCCAAACAGCAATTCGTCCAGAGTGGCACACGGGCCTTCGGGGAGCACATTGTCAGCAAACCAGCCCCAAGCCTCCGCACGGGCCAGCGCATGGCGGATAACACCCTTGAGTTGCCGCCCAGGCAGGAAAGGCAAACCATCGCGATCTCGCTCGCATAGGCTATCAAGGTGATATCCGCTGCTGCGCCCACCGCCTGCTCGCCAAAAACCGGCAAGTTCCAAACGTATCGACCGCTGGCTGTCAGACATCTTGTTCTCCTGTTTCCCTTTTCTTTCCCTGAATACTGCGCAACGCCAGCAGATCATCAATTGGCGAGTAACGATGCTCCCCACATGAAAACGGCAGCACCTGATCCACATCGCCGATCAGCCGTTCAAGCGACTGATCAAATAGGGCGAGGTCGGCTGCAGCCTGTTTCTCAGCAAGCTCGCGCCAACGCAGATAGGCTTGGGAAGCCAGAGTCAGGGATCCTCGCAGCAACGTTGCGACCTCACGCAAAGGGCGGTCATTCAGGCCGCCGGAAAAACTGTCCAGAAGGGCGAGCAGATCATCCAGAACAGGCAATCCGTTACCTGCGTGCAAGCCATAAACGCCCAGCGAGCAATCCAGCGTACGATCCCCGTCGGCAATTCGATGATTACGCTCGAAGAGTGCCTGCGCGTCGTCGATCAACGTTTCCTGCACCTTGTGCCAGGCAATACTGGAAGGAATCTCACCGCCATGCGCTGCGCGCCTTGAGTGTGCCTTCGCTCTTTTACAGAGGCTCTCGGCCAATTCATGCCCACTGCGGAAGGGTTGCCCTGCCTTCATGAAGCAGACGCCGGCGCACGCAGTCAGCCGCTCCGGAAGCTCGGCGGCAAACTGCTTGAGACCTGACTGCTCAAACGCGGCCGCCAGCTCATTTAACGCATCTCGACTGTGTCTTTCAAACGCATCGATCCAGGCAGACACAAATGGTAACGCCAGGTCAGCGCGGGTAATCAGCGTCAGGTCGTCCCCGCCCAGAATCAGTGGTCGAGCTGGCATAACGCCCTGCTCCGCATGGGGACGCAGCACATCACGGCTTGCTTCATCAGTAGCCTGAAGCGTAGCCCTAGTGACCAGCTCCGAGAATTGACGATACAGGCGCACATAAACCTCGTCGTCGGCGTCGCTACAGGCCTTGGCGATAAGTCTGAGCAGTTCACCCAATCCGTTACCATCCGCGTGAACCAGGCCGATCAGACTACTGTTGCCTAACGGGAAACGGGTAAGTTGCGGCGCATCCTGCTCAAAGTTAACCGGCCAGATCGCCTCCTCCGACATGAAACGCGCCGTCAACTGACGGTTGTCTTGAGGACGCTCAAAGCTCCGCTGACGCAGGGTCGAGGCATCCAGCGCCTCGCCGTGGAGGCTCGCCACGGCCGCTAGCCCGGTCCGAGGCGCTCGCTCAGCGAGCGGACCTGGACGAGGGAAATCGCCCTGTAATCTATTACGCTGCAGGCGCAGTGCGGCGAGCCCGTGAGCGATCGTCTCTCGAGCAGAGCTACCGCTGACGACGACATCAACTACCTCTAGCCCGGGCACCCATTCGGCACAAGCCAGGCGCCACACAGCCTGCAGTCGCCGTGCGTCGTGTTCGTTCTTGAAAAGCAGGTAGAAGCTACCGCCAGCCTGGCGCACTACTCTGGGTCTCAAGTCCAGCGCATCCAGCGTCTGATCAAGATATCCCTGTTCGCTACAAAGATAATCCAGCAACTCACTTCCATTGAGCATGTCCCTTAGTTTGCCGCTGGCAAACAGAAACGACTGAATGCCCCGCGCCTCAAACAAATATCCGTGCAACATCCTGTTAGTCCTCGATACACAGACGCGCGCCGGGCGCGTCAACGAATTGAATGCTGTAACCGCCCAAACCGAACGATGTTTTACCGCCGATGTGCAGCCACTGGCCCAAAACCAGTGCCTGCAGCAGGTCCTCACTTAAACTCCCGTGCACAAACACCCGTCCGATCACGCCCGAAAGCGGCATGTTTCTGCCCTGCCGGTTGCTGTGGCGCGAAAAGTGAACATCCTCAAGAAACGTCTGACATTCCAGTTGCTCAGCTTGGGCGAGCCAGGTCGACAGTGGCGCAAGCGGCAACGCAGGAACACCATATAGGCGATGGGTCAGTTCCAAACGGCGATGCAATGCGTGAAGTAATGCAGCCAGATCGACCTCGCCGGCTGAAAGCTGCCTGGCTCGAGCCCCAGGTTGCTTATGCTTTAACAGCACAGGTGTCTCGAATCGCCAGCAAAGTAAGCTGCCCCGACCAAACACGGGCAACCTGGTCTCGCGCTGGCTCACAGTTATCTTGGCCCCGACTCGCTCAACCCCTAAACCATGAGTGGCAGCGTGCTGCCATGCTGTGAGTACCAGCTCACTTTCTGCGCTAGTTACCCCCATGAGAGTCATTCCAAACCGGAAATGCCGCTGCCCGAGCGCACTCCCAAAAGGTGGCGGCGTGATGACAAAGGCAGGAGGACAATCGGAAAACCGTTTCGGCCAGCCATGCGGTGGGCGCGGTTCAAATATGCCCACATACCGGCAATCAGCCGAATGAGGCTGTTGACCGCAGCATGCAGTGGCCAGCAACCCATGACCGAACATGCCACGCAGTGTCGATCCGAGGTGCGGTAAGCCGCGCCATAGCTGAGTGCATTGCACCTCGAACATCAAGCGCAATGGCTCTGGACTGGGCGCGGAGGAAGAGTCAAAAACCGAAGTCACAAAGTTCCTTTTATACGAAAGCGGCGTCCAAACATCGCACCAACCTATTACAAGGCGCCAGCTCTAAAATCTTCTTCGCTAAGCGTCTGCAGTGCAAGCAGCAATTCGCCACTGTCCACGCCTTTTGCTTCGGCGACTGCAGTCGCCAATGTCACCTTCACAGCAAAAAGCAAAGGCAACGCAGACCGGCTCCCCACATCTAAAATTCGCATTGATAGACTTTCACTTGCCGTCATCAAAACCGTTCAGATAATCCGCCAGCACATCGCCGTGACAAGGCGCTGGCTTGCAAAAACACCCAAGTCGCTTGCCAGCCAGTTCGTGTACCCGCCTTGGGTCGATATTCAAGAACTTGTCGTAAGTGAAGTCGTAGGCGTATTTTCGAATAACCTCTTCTCGGCTTTCGCCTTCCGCGAATGTCGCGTGGGGATTCCCCCAATAGGACCCGCGTCCAATGTATTCGTAGCCGGCATCGCTACGACGCTGCTGATAACTTGGCTCGCGCTTGATGTTGACCACCCGGGTTAGCGGAGTTTTAACCCAACGCATGGCCACGCCATTGTCTGCCAGCCAGGTACGCTCCTCGACAAACTCCTCACCGTCATCAAAAACAATGGCATGGGTAATCTGGCCAGCCTCTAACGAGTCCAGTCGGGCCAGCCTCTTCACCTTCCCGTCCGGAACCTGCAACTGTTCGATGAACCCACGAGGATCATCCAGATAGGCCAGGGTAAATCCGGACAGATTGCGCGTAAGCCCGATAACCTTACGAACAAACTTGCTCTGCGAAGCGAACAACGCCGGATAGAGAATCAACACAATCGGCATCAGTAGAGGTGCTCCACGCTCACGGGCTCGTCCCAGCACATGCTCAAGTACTCCACAACCAGGCGGCGATGGCATTGATGTGGCAAATGCTCACTGCATAGGAGACATCCATCCGCCAATTGCGCTGGGCGAATCAAGTGTTCTATCCGCCGTGTTGCCATAAGATCGAGAAATCGCGCCTCATACTCCCCCCAGGAAATATCCTTGTTTCGGTAGGCTCCAAGTAGCGGCTTTGTCGGCGCCATCTCGGGCATTTCCATATATTCCGCCTGACAGAACTCACGGAGAAAAAACGCGAGATCGTCCCGTTTGGCGAACCCAGCCAACTGGGAGTGATTATTCAAACGCACATCAATCAACGTCTTCACCCGCCCTTCACCGAGCAGGGAGAAAAACTGCTCAGCGCTTTTCCGGGTAAAGCCAATGGTAAAAATTTTCATCCGTAAGTCCTGTTCAGATAGCCAGTGTAATCGATGACAGCCGCGCCCAGAATGTAGCGATTGCCATCCTTCCAGACGGGAGACAGACTTAGAGTCAAACAGTAACGGTCACCATGATTCAGGCGACGTTCTACAACGTGGCCTACAGCATGGGGGAATTGATTTTTGAATACTCGAGTGAGCGCCGGCTCAGTGACAGGAATCCCGCTGTAGCGTCGACCTTCGTGCGTGAATGCCGCACTGATGCGCCGCTTAATACCAGTCGAACTTTCGTTGAGCTGCAGAGAAAAAACCAGATCAGCAGGGGCAATCAGCCTCAGCGACCCGCTGGCGCCAACAGGCGTATCTGCCGCGACCTGATCATCCCGCAAAGTACGAGCGTCATGCCAGATGCCACCATGCTCGTGAGCAAACCGCTGTAGCAAAACCGGTTTTTGAACGCAGCCACTGACAGACATGTCATGCGCGGGTACGAGCCAATTCTCGGGCTGCATTGCCGTCGGCGCGTGCACCATACCGTCCAGAGTTACAATGTCCAGTACTGAGACAGACGCACAAAGCTCGTGCGGAATCGCCCCTGTCATGGAGCCGTCAGCTTTCGGCAGTACCGGGCGAATCCAGTTATGCGTAAGCATCCGTGAGCCGGACTGAGTGCGAGTCAATTCGAGGCCGGCGATACAGAACCCGCCTTCCTTCCATGACTTGGCCAGCACCAGAATGTCCTTGCGCATATATCGTCTCTCGATCTAAACGAGAGCCGAGTCTAGGGACACTATGCACCGAGCAGCGCCTGCCAACCTTGGCACTTTCAGTCCACCCTGTCACCAAGAAAACAGAGTGAACGCGCTTCGACTGCACTAAGAATCAGACGCTTAAGTAATATGAGCACCGCGACGCAGGCTGTCGTGCTGCAACGCTAAGCTAACGGACAATCCATTCCAGACAAGGACGCCATCTTGAGCGACTCTAAAACGACCCTGCAGCGGACGCAAAACAGCGTGCCTACGCCAACGCATTAAACTCCCGTCATGCGGCAGCAATGAAGCTGAAGGTTGAGCAAGCCGAAACGGAAGTGGTAGTGGCTGCAGCAGCTGCAGGCGCGCTGGCTGCGGTACCTACCCCCTTTCCAGATGCGGTAGGCCTGGTGCCGATTCAGGTCGGTATGCTGGCAAAGATCGGCATTACCTTCGGCATGGAAATCAGCACCACCGCCCTCACCACCCTCGTGACATCCACTCTGGGTGCAGATGCGGCAACGCTGATCGGACGAACCCTGGTGACCGGCCTGTTGAAGATGGTCCCCGGTGCAGGCAGCGTCGCCGGAGGAACCATTGCGGCCGCCACTGCATCGGCTCTTACCGAGGCCCTCGGCAGCGCTTACATTTCCGTACTCACCCGCTTCGTCAAAGAGAATCCCGGCAAGGAGCTGAATATGACACTTATAGCTATGGAGCTAAGGAAACGAATTTCATTGTAATTGGATCCATTGAAGCCACACCTCCGGGTGTGGCTTCTGCACTTCTCTTGCCTTTGCGACAAAATTGGTCGTACACCTAGCATAAACTGTGGGCTGTCACTGAAGGAGTATGAGAATGAATCAGCAGGCAAGTGTCGTATCACTGATCAGCCAGCTCATCCCGGCTCAGGCCACCCTGGCCCCAGACTTTCAAGCCGGACTCCCAGGCGCGATAGCGCCCTATGGTACCTGTTCAATTCGCGACAAGGGCGCGCAGTGGCCCGGCAGCCTGCAAACACTCACAGCCAAGCTGCCCATCCATCAGGTAGCGAGCGAGTCAGACGTCCATGACCTGTACCAACACCTGCGCCAGGCTGCCCTTGGCTACGATGCGGAAGCGCTGAACGATCTGGGCTGGATGTGGATTACCGGCACGCACCTAAAAAGGAACAGCGCGCTAGGACTCCAAGTGCTGCAGCTTGCCGTAGAGCAAAACTCCGCCGAGGCTGTGTTCAACCAAGCCGAGCACCTTAGCCACCGATCCAGAGATACGGAGGATTTGAGCAATGTGATATCTGCTTACGTCGAGGCCTTTCGATGCGCACGAAACAACGCACTTAGAGGGCTGATCGCCAACACCCTCGCAGAACTACATGAGCACTGTATCGTCGGCGGCAAGCCAGACCACGATGAGGCGATTGCTTGGTACCGAGTCGCAAATGAGTGCGGCGACCCTTGGGCAGTTGTTAACATCTGCATACTCATGCTCAATAGCGACTCGCCTGCTTTCAACTACGAGCGTGCGTTCCACGAGCTACAGTGCGCTGCCCTTCATGGCAACCGCGCCGCCACAGACTACCTGATTGAGCTGTACGACGGTGACTGGTGGGGCCCACTGCCGCCAGACGATGCCTATGGACGGATGAAAGCGTTCTGGATCAATCTGGCACAGGAGCAAAAACTGGCAGACCTAAAAGCATGCGAGAGCAAAACATGACACGCTCTTGCTTTGCCAACAAGCAACTGCCAGGTTCACTCAGCGCGCAGCCATTTGACCTAACTGCTCCCCTGCACCAATAAAACACAGCCAAGACAAGCTGCATCCAACAAAATGCGGACTCAGCAAAACCAGAATTTCTGGCTCTGCACCAGTCGGCGCATATAGCGCAGACCGCACCTTCTCAAGCGACCTGATGCGCCAGCCTACGGGCGCTTCCACCACGACGATGTTTCGTTGAATGTTTCGCCAGCAAGACTCGTCAATGCGTTCGTGTAAGGTTGTCAGCGCACCCTTGGTCGACACCGACCAAGCATGTTCGCCCACACCTACCAGGCCATCAGCGATCCAGCTAAGCTCATCACTGCAATTAACCGCAAGGCTTGCATGCTCTGTAGACAGATAAAAACGAGCCCAGAAGCTGGCCGCCTCCTCTAGCGAGCGCCAAGCATAGCTGCGTACCCCAGACGGCACGGGAGGCGCATTCCGCCCAACAAAGTGAGCATGCACAATCCCTGCGCACGGCAAGAAAAGGTCTAGCTCAGCCGCACTATCCGATGCATCAATCAGCACATGCAGCTCATCGTAGCCAGCGGCCTGGAGCTTACCACCCGCTGATTTCGCAAGCTCAAAGCGAAACCGCCCCCCGACCCTCTGCATCGCGGTTTTCAACACATCGCGATACCACTGGACTCTGCGCAAAAAAATTTCCGCCAGCTTTTCATTGCAAGCAAAAACCCCAATCCTGTAACCCAGTTGCGCTGCAGCTCTGTGCTCGACGCATTCATCTGCGGGGCTCACCCTACTCGAACCGGGCTATTGATGCAGCGATACCCAGGGTATTGCGCTTCAGCCGTGACCTTGGCCATCTGGGCGTTCTGCGCCTGCACCTGAAAACTGAAGTTGGCCGACGGTCCAGCCTTGGGGTCAACTCTTTGCAAAAAGACCTTGTACGTAACCATTTCCACCTCGCTGCAATACAGTAGCTGAACAGAATAGCCGCCAGCTGCGACAGATTTCGTCGCAGCTACCCAATACAATTCAGTCCACCACCGCGACTTGCATGGAGAGCCAGGCCGATGAATTACACCACCGTTCTAAACCAGGTCATCAGTATCGTTAACAGGGCGGGCAACCGCTTGATAGCCGAGTGGCAACGACCTGACGGCCCCCGCGGCTTCTATGACAAGGCCGACGTGGACACTGAGATCGAATGCGAGTTGCGTCCGGCACTGCTAGACCTTCTAGCGTGTGACTTTTGGGGCGAGGAAACCGGCTCTAAGCTCACCGGCAACCAACACTGCTGGGTGGTCGACCCTAACGACGGAACGGCAGACTTTCTGAAAGGTTTGAAAGGGTCCGCCATTTCAGTTGGCCTGCTCAGTAAAGGCCGTCCGGTCCTTGGCGTAGTCTATGCGCCGGTAAGAGCCGCCGGTGGGCCCGACTGCATCGCCTGGGCAGAAGGCATGAAGACGATCTACCGCAACGGCGCACAGCTTGCCTCGTCGCTCGCCAACGCCAGCCTGACGCCCAAGTCGCGGGTAATGGTCAGCAGCGCCGCGAGCAGGAAACCGGCCATTAACGCGGAGCTATGCGCACCAGCATCCCCCGCTCCTACAACCAGTATCGCGTACCGACTAGCAGCAGTTGCCGCCGGAGATGCCGTAGCCGGGGTGTCGCTGGTCACCACTGCTGCTCATGACGTATTGGCTGGGCACGCCATCTTGCGCGGCGCCGGCGGCGTGCTACTCGACCAGAATGGACACGAAATCACCTACGGTAGCCGATCCGACCTGGAGGTCACGTCTAGGCGTTGCTTTGGTGGCGCCCTAGACGCCTGCAGGGAACTCGCCAACCGAGACTGGGACCGTGTTTTTCAGAAAAACGTTTGAGCACTCGTTTTTCCATTGAAAGCCTTGCCGGTACGCTGTGGCCGCAACCTTGGAGCAAGATAAAGGTTCGTCGCTATGCGACTAGGAACAAGAGCTAGGCAAAAGCGCGACAAGCTGTGCCCACGGCAGAAAGCACGGCTTGGAAGGAGGCTAGTCCCTATCGACAGGGCTGACGATATCCATGGCCCACGGTGGCCTGCTTAGGCTATCGTTATCGGAAGAGGTCTAATCGAAACATCTTCTCTGGAAATCCACATGCCGCAAAACAACGACCTGGATAAACGCCGTGCGAATGTACTCCACGTTCAGGCGAGCAACTCTCTCACGAGATCGCCATTCTCAAGCGGCACAAATTCGCCAAGCGCAGTGAGCAAATCAGCCCGGCGCAAGACAGCTTGCTGGATGACTTGCTCAACACCGACCTTGAGGCTATCGAGGCAGAGCTGAACGCGCTCCGGCCTGAGCCTGCAGCAACCTCATCGCGCCAACAGCCCAAGCGCGCTCCGCCACCATCCCAGTTCCCTCGTACGGTCTTCCGCCATGAGCCGGAGAGCACACTGTGTGCCTACGGGTGCCAACTTCAGCGCATCGGCGAAGATGTGAGCGAGAAGCTGGATTACACACCTGGCGTGTTTACCGTCGAGCAACATGTGCGTGGGAAATGGGCCTGCCGTCAGTGCGAAACACTGATCCAGGCGCCTGTGCCGGCCCAGGTGATCGACAAGGGCATTCCCACCGCCGGCTTGTTGGCCCATGTAATGGTGGCCAAGTTCGCGGACCACTTGCCGCTGTATCGCCAGGAAAAGATCTTTGGCCGTGCAGGCTTGGTCATATCGCGTTCGACGTTGGCGCAGTGGGTAGGCCAAACCGGCGTGCAGCTCCAACCCTTGGTGGATGCATTGCGCGAGGCAGTGCTAGCTCAGGACGTTGTACACGCCGATGAAACACCGGTGCAGATGCTGGCACCCGGAGAGAAGAAAACACACCGGGCTTACGTCTGGGCCTACTGTACTACGCCGTTCTCGGCACTGAAGGCTGTGGTCTATGACTTCAGTCCCAGCCGTGCTGGCGAACATGCGCGTAACTTCCTGGACACCTGGAACGGCAAACTGGTCTGCGATGACTTCGCAGGCTACAAGGCCGGCTTCGAGCAGGGCATCACCGAAATCGGCTGCATGGCGCATGCACGGCGCAAGTTCTTCGACCTGCATGTGGCAAACAAAAGCCAACTGGCCGAACAGGCGCTGCACTCGATTGGCGGGTTATATGAAGTCGAGCGGCAAGTCAAAGACCTGAGTGACGAGGATCGCTGGCGAATACGCCAGGAAAAGGCCAAGCCCCCTAGCCGACACCTTGCATACCTGGATGCTGGCTCAGCGCGAGCTTGTGCCTGAAGGCTCAGCCATCGCCAAGGCGCTGGACTACAGTTTGAAACGCTGGGTAGCGCTGACGCGCTACCTGGATGATGGCGCTGTGCCCATCGATAACAATGCAGTCGAGAACCTGATCAGGCCGTGGGCGCTTGGCAGGTCAAACTGGCTCTTCGCAGGATCGTTGCGCAGCGGTAAACGCGCGGCTGCAATCATGAGCCTGATCCAGTCGGCTCGCATGAATGGCCATGATCCGTATGCCTACCTCAAGGACGTACTAGCGCGGTTGCCGACGCAGAAGGCTAGCGAGATCGAGCAACTACTGCCCCATCAGTGGATGCCGGGCTGATCGGCGCAAGGTGTATTCCCCGGACGCTTACATCGGACAGGCATCTTCGTTTCCACCTAGTGACCCGAGTTCTCACACACAGCTAATCAGCTGTAGCCCAGTAATCACGCGGCGTCCGGCTCAATATATGGAACGATTTGGGGTCACTCGATATGTGGAAAGATTTGGGGCCCGCTGATCG
>NZ_FOUD01000025.1:0-14825 GCF_900114765.1 Halopseudomonas pachastrellae | reverse complement strand
CGATTTGGGGTCACTCGATATGTGGAAAGATTTGGGGTCCGCTGATCGGATAGGCATCCTGGTTTCCAGACAAGTCTCCTCAGCTCTATATCCCTGCTCAATTACTCGCCTCCACTCATTGTCAATAATTTGCTTAGCCTTCCACTCACTCATAATTCGCGAGCTCCTGCAATTGATCGGCGGCCCACTATCGCGCGGTCATCTGGGCTCCGCTGACGAGTCTGGCGAATCGGACTTTGCAAAGGCCGCGGCGCCAAGCAGCAGAGCGACAACAAACATGAAAAGCCCCATGCCCCACGACTCTGTCACCCCGAGCCAAAGCCCATACCCCATGGTTCCAAGTTGGAGTAGAAGGATACTGGCGCCGAAAAAGTAACTGACCAGGTTGCTCATACCGTCGCTCCTGTCGCTATCGCTCTAATGTCATTTAATAGCCGGCAGCTCCGCGCTTCACACACGGGATGCAACCTTGGCCTTGATTTGCGAAACAACTGGATCCAACTGCGCATGCCAAGAACCAGCACGCGGATGCGATATGTGGTAGCAAGTAGCACCAGCCGCTTCAAACTCCCGGCGGTAGCCCCGAACCTCATACTCCCAGTGATTACCACGGACGAGGCTCTCTTTTGCCAATTGATATCCGCCTAAGTGATCATCGAACAGATGCCGAATGACCCAACAGGCAGCTTTCAGCTTGCCCGTAGCAAACACAATGAAATCTGGGCTGAATTGGCGTATCTGTGCAGCCAGCAACTGCTGTGAAACAGACACGACCTCTTGGTACTCGGTCGATGGGCGATTGCTTGGGTCCCGCTTGTCATAGTCCCAAGCAAGTAGGCTCGTGTAGATCAGTTCTCTGGGGGCCAGCCCAAGCTCCCTAGCCAGTAGGGAGTAGTACTGCATGAAACGGCTTCTGGACGTATCGGCGACCTTGCCGCCCTTCACCTCGAAGAGGCTTCTATAGCGTCCGAGGGACTCGTCTACTACCTCGGATACCGGGAACCCACCTAGGCCTGCCGCCCGTTTGATGGTGTGTTTAGGTGGTTTTGTATCAGTATACCAACCCCCTGCTTCTCGGCCGACCAGCATGACTTTCGTCTTGGCTGCCCAATACTCATCAAAGGGTTCGGGCAGGAAGACGCCGGAGTACTTGTCCTCATCCAGGTTGAACTTATCAATCCGCAGACCCTGCAGAATGCGCGCGTATTCTTGTTTCAATGCGTCCATTCGTTATGTCCCCTCTGATTCCAGTAGATCGTCGTTCGATAGCCATTCAATCATAAGGCTGCCTTGATCGATGCGTACGACACCGATTTTTCGCTTCGTCTGACCGGTCTGCGCGCGGTACTGAATAAAGCAGTCAATCAGCTCCATAAGGTATTGCTTGAAGCCGGTCTCGCTCGCCCTTTCAAACAGATCCCCTTCAGTACGCCAGGAGGCGTGGCTCAGCCGGGCTTCATCATCCTCTGCAGCAAAAACAACCTGACCACAGCCCTGAACAATGCCCGGAAACTGCCTGGCCAACATGTCCAGGCGCAATAACTCGAACTCGCTACCAGTGCTACTGGCTTTGCCTTCCATAATCCACCGAGCTCCTCGATTCTTGCTTGCTGAAACCAGCATGCCATAGAGAGCGACAAAGCCTGTCGCAGCCCACCACTGATAGCCTTGAGGGTCACCCTCCAGCGGTTTTAACACCGCCGGTCGGAACCCGACACCAACGCATTTGCCTTTGCGCAATCCTGCGCCCTGCGAACAACCGCTCCGCTGCGACCCATTCTGTCGCACCACACCTTCATACTGACCTCTGATCCAACGAACACGAGGGCAAGCGGTATGGATCGATTGGTTAAAGAAGAGCTGGAAAGCCTGCTACGCGAGACACACAGCATCAAGCGCCTAGGGCGACGGATCATCAATCTGGCGGGTTTTTTGGGCTCGGACACAGCACCTGACTCCATCAGTCAGCAACTGACGGCGCTGTCTGGTTTGCTGATTCAGCAGGAGGCCTTTGACGCCCTGCTGGAGCCAGTGCTGGCAACCGCACGCGCACGTGGTACAAGCCACCTACACAACGCCGAGCTGACCAGCGTACTGTCCAGCCTGGAAGAAACCCGCAAAGCGCTGCAGCCGGACTCACTCATCAACTATTCGGAACTGATGGCCTGGCTCGTATCGGCTGCCAGCGAGCGCGGCATTCTCAAGATCAAGCGACGTGATCCAACACCTGACACCGCTAATAACCGGAGCGCCTGATGCCCACGGTCTCAACACGCGCCTCACTCGCTCGCCAGTGGGAGATCCTGCAGCAGTTGCCGGCCAAGCCGCCCGGCATAACCACCGCGGCGCTGCGCCAGAGGCTGGAGGACGCAGGCCATAAATGCACCAAGCGGACCATTGAGCGAGACCTGTTGCTACTGGAGCAGCTGTTCCCCCTGCACTGCAACAGCAAGGGTACGCCGTACGGCTGGCATTGGATGGAGGGCAAGTCCCTGAATGTCCCAGGGCTCAGTTTGGGTGAAGCATTGTCGCTGAGCCTGCTGGAAGGCAGCCTGGAAGCACTGCTGCCCCGAGCGATACTTAACGAGCTGACGCCGCGCTTTAGTCAGGCGCGCGACAAGCTCAGCGCATTGGCGGTGGAAACACCGGCAGCGCGACTGCCGCAACGGGTCGCCCACCTGAGCGCCAGCACCGTGCTCCAACCGCCGCAGATTGACCCCGATATCGCCGCTACCGTGTTACAGGCCTTAGTCGAAGGCCAGCAACTGCAGTGCATCTATCGCTCCGCATCCAAGCGCAGCCAGCAAAACCTCGTTCTCAACCCGCTGGCGATGGTGCAACGGGGGCAGACGCGCTACCTGCTGGCGACCGGGGCCGAGTTTGTCGATGTGCGCATGTATGCCTTGCACCGTTTGCAAAGCGCCGAGGCCCTGCCAACCGCTGTGTCCAACGACACCCCATTTGACCTGGCGACCTACCTGGCGGAGGAGCAAATGCAGTTTGGTGTACGCGGAAAAATAGCGCTGCGCGCTTGGGTCAAAGAGCAGCTGGCGCATCTACTACTCGAGACACCAATTTCTGATGACATGCAGCTGACCCCGTTGCCACAAGGTGAAGGTTTCCAGCTAAGCGCTACGGTCAGCGACAGCTGGGAACTGAAATGGTGGTTGCTGGCCCGCGCCAGCCAAGTAGTAGTCACTGCACCAGCATCGCTGCGTGAGGAGTTGGCCCAACGCCTGAACCTGGCTTGTGAACATTATCGAGATAACACCCCAGTCCTGGAGGATACATGTGCGACGATCAACACATCTGCGCCATCCGCATTATTGACCTGCTGAGTGGTCGCGACAGCGTCAGGCCACTTTACGAGCAACATGAAAAGCTGATTACAGCCCCCCCAATCGATAAAGATTATTGCACCTTTTGCTACGTGCTTGGGGCGCCAGCAGGCTACAAAGTGCCCGGAAAGCACTTTATGACTCTGTTTCTCGACCCAGCAGGCAGCCAGCGCACCCTTCAAGCGGATTGTTTTCAAATCCGCTGTGACCGCACGTGTAACACCCAGGAGCTCGTAATCTGGGCGGACCAGGTCATAACTACGCTTTGCGGTGTTTTTCGGGACATGCCCAAACTGATCTGCAGAGACCCGTCCGACATGTTGTACGCGTTATGTGAGACTAGGAACCGCACTGTAACTGCACGTGCATACCAGTTTGAGACGTTTAACAAAGAGGCAGAGCGAGTACTTGCCAAGCAAAAGTTCCACTCTGCATACGTCGTGATTAGTGCAAAAAGAGAAGACTTCTCACTCACACGTTTCAGTCAAATTGGCCTTGCGCTTGACGGGAGCCTGTATAGCCGTGGAGGCGATGTAACAATCGGAGTCAACTACCACCAGCACCCGAGCACTCGCCTGCTGGTACTGAGCGACGACTAACCATGACTACCAATCGCACCATCAACGCATGAACCTCACACGGGATACCAACCTATGAGCAGAGCAAGAACACGCAGTGAACGTCGAGCCATTCTGGTTCTGGAGTCACCCTGGGCATTGGACGATAGCGACAGCAACCGCAGTAGCGTGCGTCCCTTCGTCGAGGGCATCGCCAAGATAGAACCAGACGTGGATGTATTCAGCGCCAATTTTTACGATAAAAGCAGCTTCAGACTTGCCCTCGAGAGCCTGTGTAAGGTGACGTTTGATAACGCGATCGTCTATGTTGCTGCGCACGGTCATCCCGGCACGATCGGCGGCGTGAAGATCACCGATGCCATGTTCATGATCGGTGAGGCCGCCAAGAAGCACGGCATTACCGGATTGATGCTAGGGTCCTGCTTTGTGGGCGGAGACACCGTCAAGCTGGAAGTCTTTATCGAAGGCACCGGGCTACGCTGGGCGGCCGGATACTCCTCCAGCTGCAACTGGCTCGAAGGTACCCTGGTCGACTGCAACATCATGGCCAAGATGCTGCACCTCCACAGCGAGCTGTTGTCGGAGAAGGACGAAATGATCGAGCAGCTTGCCACCGCTACCGCACTCTTTGCCAAGGACTACGAAATCGGCGAAGACCTGAATGAGGAAACTGTGCTTCTGCGTGACTCACTGGAGTTTGTGATCCAACCAAGTGGCAGCGGCAAACGCGCCAAGCGGGTGACTGATGAAGTCTTTGCACTGAACGCGCTGGAAGAGGAAGAGCAGGAGTGACGCGCTGGCTTCAGCAACGCCTAACCGCAAGTGAGCGGCTCGCTCAGTTGCGGTTTCGTGCCAAGGACGACTCTCAATAGCTGAGTCTTCGCCCCCAGGTTTCAAGCCAACCCCGCCAGTTGGGATAACGCGCCCTGGTTCTCTGCTGCTCCGACTGATTATGTAACGCTCGTAGTCGATGAATCTGCGGGGATTCTGCATACGAACTACTGCTGAGCGACTGCAGGGCAATCACTACGACCTCGGTTAATGGCAGCGACTGACGCTAGAACCGATCCAAGATGCGGCAAGCAGGCCCTCGAAAACCTAGTCGAACACATGGCGACGGGGCCACCGCGCAGTTTTGCTGACCACCTTGAGCATATATATCCCGTCGGTAGAAACTGAGGCAAATTTCTACCAACAACACATCGGTAGGGCCATGGCCGCCTGAGTTAAACGAAATAGCCTCCATAAAAACCGGTGCGATTTACTTTTTTTTAGAGGAAAGTCTTAATTAAAGAACACTAATGCAAAACTTACAGACCCACACCTACAACCGGGCTTTGCTGACCCGGGCGGAATAGGTGAGCGACTGAGCGCCCTTTATAACGCTCCCGCACTTCTTCTGCAGCCACCGACCCAATAAATTCCCAGCGTCGGTCCGACTTGGTAGCTAGCGCTGTCTGATCCCGGAATTTATAATGGGTTGACCCCGCACGATGCCAAGATTCAACTTCATACACTTCGCGAACAATGCCTGCATACACAGCCATTACAAATTTAGCCCTTTCACGCCTTGGTCCAATCACCCAAATACCCCGAGTGTACTCATACAATTCCTCGGCACTCATATCATATCTAAACTGCTTATTGATTCGAATCAGCAAAGCAGGGTCGGTAATTTGTGCGCTCTCCGCCTTGCTTTCGATGATCAGGTCGCTCAGGCCTCTGCGCGGATATATATTACTAAGATGGCCCTTCACTTGATTGGTCAAATTATCTATGCCAATCACTTCAATCAAGGCGGCCTCAACTCGAGTAGCCTCCTCATCATCCCGTAGCCCATGAGCCAAAATATCAATAACAGGTTCTAGCCGTGCGTTACGAATCTGTCGAATTCTGTCCACTTTTTCAGAAACGCCATTATCAGATAGATGTTCTGTAGCACGACTACCTATGCCTTTACCGATATAAAAAATCTTTTTATCTCGCGGATCAACGTAAGCGTACACGTAGTACCCCAACGCTTGTGCCAGATCTGGGGTAATGTTCATTTCAGCCATTCTGAAAACTCTCCGCACACAATTAATATTCGCCTTCTTGAAACCGCCCTATTTTTCTCACGTATAGCAATGCGATTTTGATTCGATTGATAACACAGTCCGTACCTGAGACACCAGCAGCAAAACCGATATTGCTTTAAACGAGCTCTGGACCTTACAGCGACGCCTTTACCAACATGCTTGAGATGCTTTTATAACACTCGGTAACCTTTGACACCATGGCAGCCCACCTAAGATCGAGATGCCCGACGACCAGTATTCAGGCTGAGCCCCTAATCAGTTTTCTCTTAGACGATGGCAGACCCCATGCCTGAGCCAATTCAAAGCCGTGCCACCTCCCGACCCAATGGCGACATCTCTGTACTTAACGAGTTGATGCCAATAACTATCCGGGGCTTTCTCTTTACTACTCTTGTGGTCCACCAGCAGTGTTCCCTGCTCCCCCCTGACGACTAGGTCCACCACCCCGCTGATGACCTGTCCTTCTGAATTAAGCCCTGCGATTTGCAACTCACAATCCCACTTACTAACTGCACCCACCAGCTGCTCCATATGAGCTTTGAAGCCCTCCAAATGCTCAATGACCGCTCTCTGCATGTAGCCGTCACTCTCTATGCAACCCCGGTTTAGGGACAGCGCTTTGCTAAGTAGTCTTGGCTGCATAAAGTAAACCTGATATACCCTATGCACCCATGTTCCTAGGCCATCAGCTGATAAGTGGTCAAACGCGTCCAAGTTTAGTGCAGGATCATACTTCGTCGTTTCGGCTACTGCTTTCTGCTGGCCAGACGGGTCGCTGGCTAATGAAGGGCTGATAGTATGCTGCCGTTTTTCAGGCAGATCTTTCGTGGTAATGGATAGAGTAATTCGCTCATCTTCTTTCGCTCCGCCCTCGAAAAAGTGGGCTGCAGAGGGAAGTATCTGATTTTCCTTGTAGAATACAGACTCACCCTTTTCACTTTGGGCGTGCAGCAACGGCTCAATATAATCCAGCATCGCCCCGTCAGAATAACCTTCCCAGCAAGGCAGGATGATCTGCTCACGCGCCCTGGTTAGCGCCACATAGTAGAGGTTCTTGTTAGTCTCGATTTCGTCATCGACCAACAGGACTGCGAAGCGTTCTTGCGTGGCCTTATCGTCAAACCGAGGCAGTATTTGCACAAAGCTTTGTTGGAGCATGCTCTCTATGCCGCCCGCTGGATATGCCATCGTTATGCTGGGAAAACGCGGCTCTGCGCATTTTTCGGCATCCAAAACCATAACCACAGGCCACTCGAGGCCTTTGGAGGCATGCCAGGTTTTCAGGACTACGGCGTTTTCCGCTTGCGGATCTGGCTCGGGCTGTTCGTCGTTAACACCTTGGTTCTGCTTCAGCCATACTTGGAAAGTTGACGAATTTTTTCCGGCAATACCCATTGCATTGAGCGTCTCAGACTGCAACGCTTCGAACGCTTCAGCAAGACCGAGTAACTTGAGCAAGTTTGCTCGATATTGCTGGCCTTTCGGATGGATACGCACAATCTCGAAAAGCCGTACCTCTTCGATAATCGTCAACAGCTGGCTTTTAATCGGCTGCGTCGTCATCTCTTTTCGCAGATGAGTAAGCCGCTCTGTTAGTTCGCTCTCGAATCTAGACTGCTCGCTGTAGCCGTTCAGCAAAGTCTCGAGCCGGCCAGTGTCGCACCCCCTAATCAAAGGCGATGTCAGAAGATCCAGCCAAGCGTATTTGTCCCGGCTATCATTCAGGCCCTGCAGTACGTTCAAGATCCACTGCACAGAATCGCAACCAAGAAATCCTGGTTGCTGGATTTGCACTTCCATACCCGCCGCGCGCAACGCATCCGCGAAGCGCATGAGCCGCTTGTGTCCTCGCGCCAGCACTGCGACATCCGAGCCACGAATAGGCCGCTTCCTGCCAGTGTATTTGTCGGTAACCTGCGTACCGCCACTCAGCAGGCCTGCAATATGGTTAGCCAGAGCGACATTACCTTCCTTGGTGAAGCCCGGTTTATCGCTTCTCGCATTCGCGTCCTTGTTCCAGTAATCCTTATTGAAACGAAGCGCATGCACTGCGGGCAGATCGGATTGATACGCCGCTTTGGGGACGAGGCTCTGATAGCGGTCGCCATAGAGCTTTTCCCCAACATCGTTCAGGAAGCCCATCACCTCGGGAGTGCTGCGCCAGTTGCCGTCCAGCTCCTTTACAGCGTCAGGCAGGCTTTCGCTATCTTGCAGCAAGGTTGCAAATAAACGGCTGTCGGAGCCCTGAAAGCCCATGATGGATTGTTTAAGGTCGCCAACGATCAAGGTGTATTTGCTGCGGGCCTGAAGTTGGCGCAGCAGAGAGTACTGCAGCGGATTGGTATCCTGAAACTCGTCGATAATCAGGCAGTCGTACCTGCCTGCTATTTCTTCCAGCCACTCCGGATTATTGCTCAGGATGTCATTGGCCAGATGCACCATGTCACTGTAATCCACCAGACCAGCCTGTTTTTTCGTGCTTTGGTATTTATCCAGAACTTCTATTACACCCGTTATCAGACATTCGATGTGCAGCAGGCCATCGCAGAGAGGACCCGGGTGTACGTTTAGCTTTTCAGCGGCGTTCCAGATCGACGCGGCCAGATCAGAACGTGGGTGCTTCTCATGAATTTTTTTTAGTTTGTCATTGAATTGGAGCTTGCTCCAAAGCTTCCAATCGCTGCAAAGCCTTTCCCGGGTCGCGCAATAGATATCAGCAACGAAGTCTCTGGCCTTTTCGTTATTGCCCCATTGGTCTTTGCGGCCCAGTTCTTGACGGTCCGGGTATTCAGATTTAACAGCTTCAATCGCCCGCCATAGTTCGTCGGTTATCGATGCAGCGTTTTTTTGCGCCTGACCATAGGTATCGGTGACAACCGCCTGCGCCTGATCCAGCAACGCCCTGACTTCTTCCGACGTTGAGCCAACACCTTTCCCGAGGGATCGAAATTTGCCAATAAGGCTAAGAATAGTGTCCGTCAGTTGATCAACACCTTCCTGGTATTCATCTCCCTTGAACCCGCCACAGTAGTCAAAACGCTGCAGATCATCGAGCAGCGGATGTATGGCGCTTACCTGATCCAGCGCTTCTCGGAGCAGAATATTTTGCTCGGGCTCGGTCAGCTGGCGCGGCGCAGGGGAGTTGCCGGCCTCAAACGCAAAGGTTCGCAAAATTTCCAAACCAAACGCGTGGATAGTGGAGATGGTTGATTTCTGGAGTAATCTAGCTTCCTTCATCAGCCCTTCTTTTAAAAGCGACAACCGAATCCGCTCTCGCATTTGATTGGCTGCATCAGTGGTGAAGGTTACCGCGAGGATTCGGTCTGCCTTTACATGGCCATGCTTGACCCAATCGGCCAGAGTGCTCTGAATGGTGTAGGTTTTACCAGCACCTGCACCGGCTTTGACCAGGGTGTGTTTCTGCGCAGGGAGAATAGCTGAGTTGCTCATACTGCATCATCCTCGCTGTGCCGGGTGAAGCGCGCCACAACCGGATTATCTGTAAGGGCGTAAGCTTTTATGCCCCGCTTATCCCAATCCTTTTCATCCGAGGCATGGTTGAGTCGAATGGTGCCGTTGTGTATTTCATCGAGCCTTTGCTGCACCAGCGTGACTGCGTTTGCAGACTGTTGTTCCAATGACGGCTGGGGCTGAATCACGCTTAGCTGATCACTCTGATCGAGTGATTGATCCGCTAGCAAGGTGGCGTCATTGAGAGTGTAGTATCCACTCATCGCGAGGCTGCCGGGGATCTGCTGTTGGTACAGCTCTCGATAAATCAGGGTTTGCAAGTCGTAACCAGCGTCGAGCTGTTTAAGGCGCCGGTTATGTTTGGATGTTTTGTAGTCGACAACCAGCGTTTGATTGCCGTTGGTCAGCACGGCATCCACATAACCTCTGAGCGGGGTTCCCCACAGCTCACCCTGCAACTCTAGCTCCACTTCGGAAATCCTCCAGCCCTCTTGCTGGCACCAGTTCGCGAAATCATTCAACGCCCGATAGACCTTTTTCCTGAGCTGCGCTCTTTTAAGCTGCCACTGGGGAGCATCCAGAAACGGCGCTTCCATCTCTACAGATTGATTAAACAGTTCGTCAAACAGCATCTCATTCCAGGACTCGGCTTGCCTGGAAGAAAACAACTCGAAAACCTTGTGTGCAACGGTGCCCTGAATAGCAACCTCTGGAGATTGTGGCGCCCAAACCCGTGATTTGATTCTCAGACGATTAAGTAGCCATGCAAGTGGCGATTGCATTAGCTTCTCCAGGCTGCTGGGGGACTCCGGCCTGGCGGTGCCGTCCTGACGAAACCTGATAATCGACATCAGCTCCTGGTCTATCTGAAGGTCATTGAGTTGCGGCGTTGTGGGTGTCTCCAGCTTAACTGGGGCAGTCCGGAGTAACGGGTGATCCGATTGCATAACCGGACATTCAAGCCGCTCGGGAGCGAGTTGTGTCAAACCCTGGAAACAAAGAGCCATATCCAGGAGCGTTTCGCTAGGCTCTAGGCGTGTACCTTGATAATCATTCATCGCTCGCAGGAAGGTTATCCGGCTGTCGGCGCGGCAAAGAAGCTCACTGAAGTCTTTTTGCCATTGCAGCTGGCTCGTTTCCACCGAGTGAATGGCAAGACAGGCTTTGCTTGCGAGTTGATCCCATGCATCCCGGTTTATCGGCCCGGTATGCTCGGGCTGGTAACTGTAATTTCCCTGGTTGAATCCGAGGACAAACAGCTCGTCTACCTGAAACGGCAGTGGCTCGCCTTCCCGCACAATATTGACCGCATTCAGGTAGCGTACTCTTTCGTCCTGTGACTCCAGAGCTGCCACCGGTGTTTGACGGATAACCCGTTTGACTTGCTCATCAAAGGGCTCGTCTGCGTAAAGCGCCAACAGGCGACGAGTATTATCCAGCAGGTCTGTTAAGCGTTGTTTTCCCAGACCTTTTATTCTTGCTGCTTTGCACTGCTCAGCGATGGCGCTCAACCAAGCAATAGTCGCTATCGGTGTTTCCTCCGGCAAGCTCTTGAGGAGCTCGAGCATGGCCTCACCTTCGGCGCTCAGCTCTGCTCCCGGCTCAAGCTCCTCCCCTTCGCCAAGCTGCTCAGCGAGCTTATGACCGATGTTGGCACTCCAGGGCATCAGCGGGTTGATCATCACGCTCATTCTGGCCATGGGAATATCCCGCTGGACTAGACTAGTAAGTAGCTCGTGAACCAAGGCCGCCTGCCAGTCAAAGGTGGCGCCGCCCGGACGTAGGTTGCTGGCAATAATGCCGGCATATTCAAAGTGTGCTTCCAGCCAGGTTTCATAATCTGCGCCTCGGGGAACTACCACAGCTATTCGCCCTGGTGCTGTACCCTGCTCCAGGGAGGTTTGAATCATACAAGTGGCCGCCTCCACTTCATGAACATGATCACGACACGTCAGCCAGTAAAGATCATCACAGTTGATAATCCCGGCGTCAGGGTGAAACAGGGCTTTCGCGAAGTGCTGGGTAGGTGAGCATTGATTCGCGGGAGAAGGCGCAGGGATGAAGGCGTATTTTTCCGGCTCTGGCGCCAACCAACCTTTATCAGCAAGAATACTCAGGATCTGCTGCTGCCAAGGATACAAGCGTTCGGCATCAAGGCGAGGATAAACATAGAGCGGCTCGATACACAGTTCCTGATGCTCGGCCAGCCACTGCTCAGCCAGTTGGTCCTGGACTGGGCGCTCTCCGACTCGCTCAAGGAGCCCCACCAGATCGTTGTAATAACGCTCATAACGGTTGGCAGGCGCCTGGATTTTCGTTGGTTGAATGCCAAGGGGCAAGTAATTAAATAAAAACTGCAGCCCAGCCTTCAGCTCAACAATGGTTGCAGTCTCATCTACTCGAATACTGTCTTTCCAGAAAGCGTCGGTCATGCCCAGCGCCTGTTCCTGCAAGGCTACATCCCAGTCAAGCTTGGACGGCTCGATCAACCAGAGCGCCCCCAGGGTTTCCAGCAGTACAGAGAAACTGCCAGCCTTTACACCCATGGTATTGCGCTGAGCCAGCGCGTGGCGAGTTTCACTTGCTGCAAGTGCATCCGGTACGAGAATGAAGTCCATTTCTTATCCTGTTTGATATTTCCATACGTATATGAGCCTGTTCACCTATGCCCGGTTATTCAGTAGCAGGCATCATATAGCCAAGGCTCAGAGGCTCAACCAAGCCAAACATCTCTGTTCCGAGCCTGTAGGCTACTCTGGCTAAGCAATCAGGAGTTGCAAGTCACGAGTCAACGCTGAAATCACGATAGAACTGATCAAACAATGGCGTTGGAAGATGCTTGTCGTCAAGCAATCCAAAGTGCGCGCCTACGTTACGCCCTAGGGCCAGAAGGGTCTTAGCAGCATTTTCAGTGCCAGCGTACCCGGCCTCCAGTACATATCGAATACGTTCTTTTTCGGACGTGGCTCGGTCGTAAGCCGTACCAGTGATAAACACGTCAACGAGGCAAATGTAGTTGCCCCCCGCTAAACCGGACACCACCTCATTCGTTTGATGCCAGTTCCGCCCGGTACTCCCCAGGCGATTTCATTTTCAGCCCCTTGTGCGGGTGGCTGCAGTTATAGTCCCCGATCCATTCCGGCAACCTGGCCATCACCGTAGCGGCATCAGGAAGATTGTTCAGGTACACATAGTCCCGCTTGAACGTCTTCACGAAGGCCTCAGCCATGCCGCTGCTCTGAGGGCTTCTCACCGGTGTAGTACACACTACAAAGCCCAGAGAGGACGCGAAGACTCGCGTTTCTTTGGCAATGTAGCAACTGCCATTGTCCGTCAGCCATTCCAGTGGATGAGGCCCTCGCTCTGACTGGCCGAACCGGTATTCCAAGCTTTCCAGCAGCAGGTCCTGAACCATCTCACCGGTGATGCCACCGGTGATGCCACCGGTGGTCGCGACATAGCGCATCAGCTCGCGATCACAGCAGTCCAGGCTGAAGGCCACGCGAACGACCTCCTTGTTCCAGCAGCGGATCTCAAAGCCGTCTGAGCACCAGCGAAGGTCTGGCTTCAACGTAATGGCCTGACCGTTGTGACAGCGCTCCTGAGGTCGCCCTGTATACCGGGGTAACAGCAGCCCATCCTGCTTCATCAGTCGGTACACGCGCTTGTGGTTTACTCGCTCATCGTTGGCAGCGAGCAATCGATTCAGTCGAGCCGTGATCCTTCGATAGCCATTGGCAGCACGGGCCTCGCACAGCTCACGGATAAACGGCAAATGCCGGTCATCGTCTTGTTTGCTGTATCTCGGGCTTCGGCCTTTCTGGCGACCATGAAGGCGATCCAGAAGATTGGAGCGCGATACCTTCAGCACTTCCGCAACCCGCTTCAGAGGGTATCGTCCGGTGGCAGCAACGGCATGCGCGAGATCAACTTTTTTGACTGAGCCACCTCCAGAGCTTCCCGGAGTATTTCAGCTTCCATCGTCTTGCGGCCCAACATCCGCTCCAGCTCCCGAACCTTCTTATTCAGGGCTTTGACCTCGGATGCGCTTACAACCTCATCACCGGATTCAATCGCGGACATGCCACCGTCTTTCATCAGCTTCTTCCAACGGAACAACAGACTTGCTGATATACCATGACGCCGGGCTACAAGCGATACCGACATGCCTGGCTGCTCACACTCTGCAACCATGAATGCTTTCTCCTGCGCGGAATACCGGCGACGGCGCTGCACTCCGGTTATGACTTCGATTCTCTCCACCTTGGACACTCCTTTGCACTAGGTCCATGCCTAGGCCTTTGCTTCTACCAAGGTGTCCGGTTTAATTGAGGGCTACTACAGAACCCTCCAAGGGCGTTGCGAGGTGGTCTATGAATGGGCCTGCGAACCTGTCATTCCACCTGGTTGCATATTGCGCGTGTTGGATGAGAGCTTCAGCGCAACGTCATTACTGCACCATTAACCATTCCCGGCTCCTGACACCCATGGTTCGACTGCATCGTTGGGTCACCTGAACGTAGGGAGTGATGACTGTGAGACAGTGGAACGAACAGAAAGCAGAGATCTGGCAGGCTGGCTTTGATGCTGAAAAATTCAGGCAGTGCCCGTTCGCATCAGGTCAGGAGATGCACGGGGTATGGGTAGATGGGTTCGTGGCTGCGAGGCTGATTCGCCGTGAAGTGCCCGAGGATACGCCGGTGTTCATTGCAGGTCGGATTGCCCGCCTGCAAGGATTGCCGTTTGAAGAGCGCCCAGAGACAGAGCTTGGGTCGACTTGGATGGCCGGCTGGGTGAAACAGGGTAAAATTCCGTTAGAACGAATTGCGCCTGAGCGCTTTCACTAACCGTACAGTCTCTCAGCGCGAGGGTGATTGCCCCCTCGTACGCTTCGGTCTCTCAGAGCTTCAAATAGAGCATCATGCTCCCATCTAGCATCTGCGTGAAACCTGCTGCCTTGTAGAAGGCGAGCAGCTGCTCATTCAGCGCGGTGACAATCAGAGCCCTGGGTAATCCCCCCTGAAATCAGAGCTCGTCAGAAGTAGAATTTTCTCCTAATCGGATCAAGGAAATTTTGCGTGAAGACATCGCGTTTTTCGGACAGTCAAATCATCTCCATCCTCAAGCAGGCTGAAGTCGGCAGCCCCGTGCCTGAACTGTGCCGCGAGCATGGCATCAGTTCGGCGACCTTCTACAAATGGCGCGCCAAGTTCGGTGGCATGGACGCCTCGTTAATGGCTCGACTGCGCGAGCTGGAGGAGGAGAATCGTCGCCTGAAGAAGATGTATGCCGAGGAGCGCCTGAAGGCCGAGATCATCCAGGAGGCGATGGCAAAAAAGTGGTGAAGCCATCTCGGCGAC
>NZ_FOUD01000037.1 GCF_900114765.1 Halopseudomonas pachastrellae | reverse complement strand
TGCACGCTACGCAAGCTTCACCACTTCATCCAGGCGGCATTCGGCTGGCACAGCTGCCACCTGCATGAGTTTCAGGTTGGGCTCAATCGTTACACACCACTGGATCCGGAGTTTGCCGACCTGCAGGACGATGCCCAGGACGACCGACGCATCAAGATGACAAAAGTGTTCAAGAATGTTGGTCGTGTGCGCTACACCTATGACTTTGGCGATAGCTGGCAACACGTGATTGCACTGGAAGCACAGAAGCCGAGCAATGCTTCCGGCACCTGGTGCGAGGTACTGGATGGTGCAGGCGCTTGCCCACCGGAGGACGTGGGTGGCGTAACGGGGTATCAGGACTTCCTGCAGGTGATTGCCCAGCCGGACAGTGAAGAAGGCCAGGAGGCACTGGCTTGGGTGGGCGGTCACTTTGATCCGCGACTATTTGATTGCAGAGCCGCAAACGCTGCGGTTCAGCGCATTTGCAACAACCTCTGGGGCTAAGCGGGTAGCTACCGGTTACTCCTCCGGCAGCGTCTTGCACAGCGTCATAAAGAAACGCCCCGGCTGGCCATCCACCATCTCGACATAACCTTCGCGCCGCCCCCGGCACCAACCTGCATCCCAATCAGCCGCAAACCGCCTGAACTCACCCCCCTCCTCGCACTGCGCAAGAAATTCCTGCCAAGCTGTATTCAGGTGTCCGAATGGCACATCCGGCACCGTGCCAAGCGGATCGAAAACCCGTTCTCGAGCTTCGATTTCAACCACAGAGAGAGCCTCCTGCAGATGCTGTGAAGTCACCGCGAATTCTGGCATCGGGGCTGCCGGCTTTAACGGTCGATCCACCAGAAGAAGCAGGAGCAGCATCGGCCAAATCAGGCTACTGATCAGAATCAGGGGTAACCAGCGCCGCTTCGGCGGCTGCCAGTCTGGGTCAAGGGCCTGCGCTGCCACCTCGGTTATTGCTGGGGCCTTAGCATAGGCACGCGCGCCACGAACGCTGAACCCAATCCCGACCAGCAAGCCAATGCCGAGATACAAGTAGAGATAGGTCAATCGTCAGCCTCCTGCTGCGGGCCTGGCCTGGTAAACACCGTCAGCGCACCCACGCCATATCCCTCTGGAGCATTGGGATTATCTGATACGCCGTTGTGCTTCTCCATCGAGGCAACAAGCACACCACGCTCAAAGTCGAGCAGCAGATCACGCTCGTAGACACTCGCATAACCAGCATGCACGTACTTCAGCAGTTTGCCGCGTGGGACCCGGACTCGACCGGAGTACCAATGCGCGAATACCCGCTCCGAATACCCTGGGAACACGGACTCCAATGACGCATCAGTCCCGTCACTCAGGCAACCCTGGATTGCAATCAAGTAGAGCCTGCCGTCCAGTAGTTCCCAGGTAGCGACATAACCACGAATAAGCGCGGTTGAGCTCGGCTCGAACTCAGGATACACACCACCCAAGCGAAAGTAGGCACCGAGTGGAGCGTTACACATGGTCAGCCGCTCGCCCTGATAGAAAAGCAGGTCGCCGATCTGCGCAGTCATCAGGCCTCCGAGGGAGGGTCAGGTAGTTCGGGTACAGAGAACGCCGCAGCACCGAGCAACAACGCCACAACGAACATGAACAAACCCATTCCCCATGACTCTGTCACACCGAGCCAAAGCCCGTAGCCCATGGTAGCCAGTTGCAGCATCAGGATGCTGGCATTGAAAAGATACTTAATCACAATCCCCATGCCGCGATACCTCCTACCAATAACCAAGACCAATGGCGTGCCTTAGTGACGGTCCTTATGCCGATGCCCTCGAAGCAACGCTGGCCTGGATACGTTCGATCACCTGATCCCTGAACTCCGCATGCCCATAACCAGCCCGCGGATGTGCTATGCGATAACAGGTGGCGCCGGCCGCTTCGAACTCCCAGAGCTTGCCCGGAACCAATTTGTCTTTAGCGGTCTGGTATCCGCCGAAATGATCATTAAACAGGCTCCGAATGGGCCCATCTGCGCCTTTGATACCCGAAGCGAAAACAATGAAATCCGGCTTGAAACGGCGAATCTGCGCAGCAAGCAATTGCTGTGACGTTGATACGATCTCATTGAACTCGCTAGCTGGGCGTTTTTTTGGGCTCTTCTTGTCGTAGTCCCAGGCAAACAGGTTCGCGTAAATCAGCGCCCGGGGATCCAGACCCAGCTCCCTAGCCAGCCGGAAGTAATACTGCATAAAACGGCTTCTGGACGTATCGACGACCTTGTCGCCCTTCAACTCGAAGTGTTTTCTGTAGCGTCTGAAGGACTCGTTTACTACCTCCGATACCGAAACACCGCCCAGCCCCGCTGCACGCTTGATAGTGTTTTTGTTGTTATCGGTATTCCAACCTGCAGTCTCCCGGCCAACCAGCATGACCTTGGTCTTTGCCGTCCAGTACTCATCAAAGGGGGCGGGCAGAAATACGCCAGAGTACTTATCCTCATCCAGGTTGAATCTATCAATCTGCAGCCCCTGCAGAATGCGCGCGTATTCCTGTTTCAATGCATCCATTCGTTACGTCCTCTATCCATTCTCAGTATCGTCGCCAAGCAACCACTCAATGCGAAGGTCACCTTGGTCTATGTGTACGATACCCTTTTTCCAGCAGCTACGACCGCACTGCGCTCTGTACTGAATCAGGGTGTCGAGCAGCTCCATCAAATACAGCTTGAAGCCTGACTCTCCCGCCACCACCGACAGTTCGCCCTCAGTCTCCCATGACGCATGGCTCAAGCGTGCCTCATGATCCTCGGCATAGAACGTAACTTTCCCGCGCCCCTCGGCCATCTCAGGAAACTGTTGAGACAACATGCTTAGCCGCTGCGCCTCAAAACTTTCATCAAACTCAACGCCTGCTTTATCCACGACCAGCCTCCCGACGTCCAATCGATACCAAGCCCAGCCGACTACCAAGCCGGATAGCGCGAACGCGTCAGAACATCGTGCCGCGCATCACTGCCGGCCTGGTAACGCTGTGGAATGTCAGCAAGGTCAACAGCTATCTGCGTTATCACATCTCGCAGCTCAAGATCTTCTAGCCAACGGTCAGGAATAGCCTGCGGGCCGTAGATCAGACCCAGTAGGTTGCCCGCAATCATCCCGGTGCTGTCGCTGTCACCACTGTGATTGACCGCCGTGATCACCCCGTCCTCCAAGCTTTCGGCTGCAAGTGCGCACCAGAGCCCGATAGCCAGTGCTTCCTCTGCAACCCAACCGCCACCCAAATCTGCAATACGCTCAGGATTAGGACGCACGCCCTGCTGGTGCAGACGCAGTACGTATTCGATCAGCCTGCGCGTTTCTTCCATACCGGGCTTGCCGCCGTGCGCTTGCAAGGCAATGACCGTTGCGTCGTCAAGTTGAATATTACGCCAGAGTCGGTTCAGGATGTCAGCAAACAGCCCTGCCGCCAGATAGCCTGTCGGATGGCCATGTGTCAGTCTCGCGGACTCACTCGCGACCTCGAACGCATTGAACAAAAATGCACAGGGGGCCACGCGCATGACGCCACCGCAGCCTTTGCTGTCATTGACTGCGTGCTCGCCGAACTCGGCACTATCAATCAGGGCGGAAAGGCAGGTGTTACCTGGCGCACGACGTGACCAGAGCTCTTTTTGCCTGATCAACCAGCCATCGCGGCAAGGACTCAGCGCGGGCTCGACGCCCTGGGTCACCAACCAGCGCTGCAGAGCATGATGGATGACGGCGGGGACATGACAACTACCGGTGTCAGCCTGACGCACAAAGGCGCGCAGCAAACCCTCAGCCGTGAACAGCATCATCTGTGTGTCGTCAGTGATCGCACCACGGCGCCCATATGCCGGTGCCATGGAGCGAATGCCCCAGTTACCAAAACCGCGGCGAATCTCGTCCCACGACATGAATTCAACTCGAGCGCCCAGCGCGTCGCCAGCAGCACCTGCCAGCAAACAACCGAGGGTGCGCTCTGCCCCGTGCGCCACGGGAGCCGGCTTCAACCATCCGAGCTCTCGCCCACAAACAGAGGGCTGTGCGATGCCGTCGTCAGTCCCGTCATCACCGTACAGAACAATGCATGGGTGTCCGCACACATCACGCTGCAGATAACGCATCAGTACGTCCTCACGTAGGGCTGAAGACGAATCAATGGGGCTGGTCAAGGTTGCGGTCATGCTGTCACTCCATGGCAATTGCAGAGTGACAGGCTAAATTCAGCATGCGACGATTCATGTCGCTGCGATTAGACACAAGGATTTGCAATGAGCCAGCACGATACCCTGATGCGCCACCTCGCTTTGCTGCGCATGATTCCCCGTCATCCGCATAAGCGCGCCACCACTACCCTGCACGAGAGGCTGATCGAAGAGGGGTTTACTCTGACACCACGCTCTTTACAGCGCGATCTGGAGCGACTCTCCACCCGGTTTCCGCTCACCTGCGACAGTTCGGAAAAGCCCTATCGCTGGTCCTACGTCGCCAACTACGCCAGTGACCTGCCCGCCATGGATACCGTTGAAGCGCTGGTGCTAGTCATGGCTGAGCAAGGGCTGTCAGACAAGCTACCGCCCTCCGCACTCAGCCACATTGGCTATCGATTCGAACGTGCACGCCAACTTCTCGGGAGCCTGCATGCAAACGGCCTATCGCACTGGAGCAAGCGCGTTTCGAGCATTCCTGAAGGCAAGTCACTTATCGCGCCTGACGTCAAAGCCGGTATCTGGGATGCAGTCTCTGATGCGCTGCTCAACCAGCAGGCGATTGAGGTGGACTACCTTAGCCGCTACAAACAAGAGGTTCAGCACTTCACGGTGCATCCGCAGGGCCTAGTGACGCGCGGACCAATCAGCTACGTACTTGCCACCATCAACCAGCACGATGACATCCGCCAACTCGCCCTGCATCGGTTTCAAACGGTTCAAAGCAGCAGCGTGGCCTACCGGTCACGCCCTGAATTCAATGTGCAGGACTACATCACCGAAGGTAGCTTTGGCCTGCCAGTCACAGCAGAGCCAGTGGTGCTTGTTGCTCAGTTGAACAGCCACGTCGCCTGGAAGCTGAGAGAAACACCGGTGAGCGATGATCAGACATTGTCTGAACCCGACGCAGATGGCTGGATCGAGTTACGCGCAACAGTACCGAACGACCAGCAAACCCTCTGGTGGATTCATGGCTTTGGTGCCGGCTTTCACGTCGTGCAACCAGCGGAGTGGCGAGATCATCAGGCAGAGCAAGCCGAGAAAATCCTGTCACAGGCGAAGAAAAACGGTTACCAGCCTTTGCGGCAGGAGGCAACGCCATGAGCTATGAACGCCTAAAGCAGCGCCAGCGCGCTGAACGCCACACCCACAACGAGAACCTAGCCCTGCGCACCCACCGCTCGCTCAGCTGGCTCAACCGCGCCGAACAGGCCGAGGATCTGGACGGGCAATTCATCTTTCTATGGATCGCCTTTAACGCGGCCTACGCCACGGAAATTGACGAACGCCTACGCCTCAGGGAACAGGAAAACTTCAAGGTTTTCCTCAACAAACTGTGCGAGCTGGATCAGCAGAACACGCTTGAGAAACTGGTCTGGCAGGCATTCCCCGGCAACATACGGGTGCTGCTGGACAACCCGTTTGTGTTTCAAAGCTTCTGGGACTATCAGAACGGTAAGCTCAGCCATGAGGACTGGCAACAGCGCTTCATCGCAGGCAAGCAACGCGCCAAAATCGCCCTCGGCTCCCGTGACGGGGTCATGCCGAGATAAAGGAAAATTAGGACATAGTGGTTCTATCCTATTGATATAAATAGAATTTCACTTGGCCTGTTTGTCCCGCCTGCCTCATGCCCGGAAGCGTCTATGCTGATCTATTTGCATGCATAGGGGCTGAGCGATGGCGGCTTTGGAGAGAACGGCCTATCCACGACTAGCAACTACCCTCAGTGCGAAGGACTTACACCGCAACTATTCGCTTTCCTCAGGAGAGCTTGACTGGATTTCCAGGACAGCTCGTAGCCCAGCCCTTTCCCTTGGGCTGGCAGTCCAGCTCAAGGTATTCCAAGAGCGCCATTACTTTCCTCCCCTAGACGAGATACCTCCAGAAATCACTGACCACAGCAGGAATACACTCGGTTTTGGCCCTCGTATCACTTCCCGCTATACCAACTCGCGTACTTTTTATAGGCATCAGGCGGCCATTCGTGAGTACCTCCAGATCAAGGCTTTCTATGGTAGTGAAGCGCTCACCATAGCTCTCCACCTTGCGCACGAATCTGCCGAGGTACTCGACCAGCGGGCGGATATCATCAATGTGCTGATCGGCGAGTTGCTGCAGCGCAGCTACGAACTCCCAGCCTATTCCACCCTCAATGACGCTGCTGAGGATGCCTTAGTTGCAATGCAGGAGCGGCTATTCAATCTCGTTGTGACCAGGGCGCCAATTGAGGTGGTCTACAAACTGAAAGAACTGCTCGAAACGGATTTCGGGCGACGCCAAAGTGACTTCAACGCCCTCAAGCAGGCACCCAAGAAGCCATCCCGCAAACACTTGGAAGTGCTGATAGATCACATGGCTTGGCTCGAGAGCTTTGGGAATCTAGATGCCATTTTTGATGGAATCGTCGATACCAAAATCCGCCACTTCGCTGCCCAAGCTGCGGCGTCGGACGTCGCCGAGCTTAAGGACTGTTCGCTGCCGAAGCGTTACACGCTGATGCTTGCCTTGATCTATCGGATGCGCGTGCGGACTCGGGATCACCTAGCCGAGATGTACATCCGGCGAATCTCTACGATTCACAAACGTGCCAAGGAAGAACTAGAGCAAATCCAAGCACGGCAACGTCAGAAGCTGGAGCAGCTGGCGGCCACCCTGGACGGTGTGGTGCAGATTTTGGTTCAGGAACCGGATGACCAAGAGGCAGGTAGCCTGATTCGGGAATACCTCTCCCCCGACGGCAACCTGGAACGGTTACGCGAAACCTGTGCCGAAGTCGGGGGTGTACGAATTTTTGTGTAACCGGCTAATGAGCGACACTGTCGCTCCGAACCGGAGACACGATGAGCAAGAAACTACATCCCATCACCGACGAGCTGCTGGATCAGCTCTTGGCCAACTATCAAAAACCTGAAGACCTGATTGGTGCCGAAGGCATCCTCAAGCAGCTGACCAAAAAGCTGGTTGAGCGTGCGCTGGATGCCGAGTTGACTCACCATCTGGGGCACGACAAGCATCAGCCGGTCGGTAACTCGTCTGGCAATACCCGCAACGGCTTTAGCCGCAAGAAGCTCAAGGGCGAGTTCGGCGAGCTGCCCATTGAGATACCGCGTGATCGG
>NZ_FOUD01000023.1 GCF_900114765.1 Halopseudomonas pachastrellae | reverse complement strand
ACCTGAATCTCGCGCATTAACTGTCGTTCGCTGCGCACGCCGAACAGGTAGCCAATAAACAGCATCTTGAACAGAGTGACCGGGTCAATCGCCGGGCGACCGTTGTCAGCACAATACAGGTGCTGGGTGGCAGGACGAATGAACTCGAAATCAATGTGCTGGGCGATCTTGCGCAGCAGATGGTCAGCTGGCACCAGTTCTTCGAGGGTGACCATCTCCAGCGCGTGTTGTTTGGGTGAAGGGGGTTTGAGCATCGGGTTGGCCTGCGATAAACGACAACCCATTAAACAAAAGCCCCCGCCTTTCGGCTAGGGGCTTTGTCAGCAGTCTGACCCGCTCACATGAGCGGGTTTTTTTATGGGTTTGGGTGCAGAGGCATTCGGCCAGTGGCCAGCATGCCTTGGCAGGCAAGCCTGTAGGTTAGTCCGCACTGCGCATTATGCGACCAGCAACAAAAACACCCGACTGATCGGGTATGGGTGGTCATCGGCTGGGTAGGGTGGTCTGCCGGGCGGGGAGGGTGCCCGGCGGGGACAGGGTATCAGCGGGCGCGGTAGGTGATGCGACCCTTGGTCAGGTCGTAGGGAGTCAGTTCTACGCGTACCTTGTCACCAGTCAGGATGCGGATGTAGTTCTTGCGCATCTTGCCTGAAATGTGGGCAGTCACGACATGGCCGTTTTCCAGTTCAACGCGGAACATGGTGTTCGGCAGGGTGTCGACGATGGTGCCTTCCATTTCAATGCTGTCTTCTTTTGCCATTAAGCAACAACCTCTCGGGGTGAAATTCGGGTGGGTGGTGGAGAGTACCCACAAAAAAGGTGGCTAATTGTGCCTGAAAAGAGCACAAGCGCCAAGTTTGACGGGGATTTTTCTGTGCGGCAGCTGCGAGTGATCACCTGAGTGGCGACCTGTACGCCGCCTAGCTGAGGCGAATCCAGCGCTGATTGACCAGCATTTCCAGCGGCCGATATTCGGTCTTGTAGTTCATCTTGCGGCAGTTCTTGATCCAGTAGCCGAGGTAGACGGCGTCCAACCCCAGGCGCCGGGCTTCCTCTATCTGCCAGAGGATTGCGTAGCGCCCCAGGCTGCGGCGCGGCTGGTCCGGGTCAAAAAAGGTGTATACGGCAGACAGGCCGTTGCGCATGTGATCGGTTACCGCGATGGCAACCAGCGAGCCCTGTTCGCGAAAGGCATGAAACCGGCAGAAACTCCAGTCCTTGGCCAGGAAGGACTCAAATTGTTCGCGGCTGGGTGGGAACATGTCGCCGTCAGCATGACGCGCGTTGATGTAGCGCTCGTAGAGGGCGTAGATCTCATCGGTTGCCTCGGGTTTGAGTTCACTTACCTCAAGGTCTCGATTGCGCTTGATGATGCGCTTCTGGCCGCTGCTGGGCGTGAAGTCTGCGGCGGGGATACGCGCCGGAATGCAGGCGCTGCACTGTTTGCAGTGGGGGCGATAAAGGTGGTCGCCGCTGCGGCGAAAGCCCAGCTCTGACAGGCGGCTGTAGGTGTCCAGATCGATCGGCTGCTGCGGATCAAGAAACAGCGTCGTCGCGCGCTCTTCCGGCAGATAGCTGCAGGGGTGAGGGTGCGTGGCGTAGAACTTGAGCTGCGACAGGTCAGTCATGACATCTCCCGGTCAACAATGCACCGAGTATAAAGGAAGCGCCGGCCAATACCACAGACCCGCTAAGCGCCTTTAAGCACGCAGCCCGAGACGTTACGGTTGCTCTGCGCCCCAGGCGGACGAGCTGTTTGGTGGGCACAGGCGGGCCAGCTCGGCACAAAATTCGGCACGCGGCATGCTGCTGGCACCCAAGCTGAACAGGTGCTCGGTAGGCATCTGGCAGTCGATCAGCGCAAAGCCCCACGCCTCCAGTTGGCGTACCAGGCTAATAAAAGCCACTTTAGAGGCATTATCTACGCGGCTGAACATGGATTCGCCAAAAAACACCCGCCCCAGCGCGATACCGTAAAGGCCACCCACCAACTCGTCATCCTGATAGACCTCAACAGAGTGGGCGTGCCCCAGACGGTGCAGCTCGATATAGGCGTCCTGCATCTTTGGCGTGATCCATGTGCCGGATGCGCCTGCCCGGGGCGCTGCACAGGCGCTGATCACTGCTGGAAAGTTGCGATCAAACGCGACGCGCAGTCGACCCTGCTTCAACACCTTGCGCATGCTGCGTGACACATGCAGGTCTGCCGGGCGCACAACGGTGCGTGGGTCCGGACACCACCAGAGGATCGGCTGGCCCGGGGCGAACCAGGGGAAGATGCCCTGGCGATAGGCTTGCAGCAAACGGGCTGGCGTCAGATCGCCGCCAGCCGCCAGCAGGCCGTTCGGCTCAGCCATGGCGCGCTCGGGCGGCGGAAAGGTGGCGCTGTCAGCGGTCAGCCAGGTCAGTTGCGGCATGTGCAGGAGTACTCATAAAAAATTCAAACGTTTTGTCAGATACCGGTTATAAGTTATTGTCGCCAATCAATAAAGTAACCCGGCAACCGGGAACATTTGTGGCGATACCCGGTCTGCTTGTGCTGTATTGTGCACTCTGGTTGTGAAAACGGTCGACTCAGGCCGTACAATGACCGCCTCACCTGTGATGGAAGCTTTGTTTTGAAGGATACCGCAGCCCCGAAAACCCCGTTGGTCTGGCGTGAACAGCTGGCACTGCGTCTGCGCGAGGGCGCCTTGCTGGCCATGATCGCCCTGTGCCTGTACTTGTGCATGGCGCTGTTCACCTTTGATGCGACCGACCCGGGCTGGACGCGCAGCGGCAGTGTTGCCGATGTGCAGAATGCCGGCGGCCGCATGGGCGCATGGATCGCTGACGTCCTGCTGCTGACCCTGGGTTATCTGGCCTTTCTGTTCCCCCTGATCGTCGCGGTCAAGGTGTATCAGATGTTCCGCCGGCGCCATCAGCCGATGATCTGGAACGGCTGGCTGTTCTCCTGGCGCCTGATCGGCTTTGTCTTGACGCTGCTGGCGGGCACTGCGCTGGCAGCGCTGCATGGCACACCCGGCGCGCACTTCCCTGAGGGGGCGGGCGCAGGCGGCATTCTTGGCGAGCTGCTGAGCGGCCTGAGCCGGCCAGTGCTCAACCTGCAAGGCAGCACGCTACTGTTTCTGACTCTGTTTCTGTTCGGTCTCACGGTGTTCACCAACCTGTCGTGGCTCAAAGTCATGGACCTGACCGGCAAGCTGACGCTGGACCTGCTGGATTTGCTCAAGCGCGGCTGGCACAGCTGGCGTGCGCGCCGCGCCGACGGCCGCGTAGACACGCCAGCGCCGCGTGAAAGCCGCGCCCCGGCCCCACGCAAGGAACCGGCTTTCAGCGTTGAAGAACAGCGCCGCGCCGATGCCTCAAAAGCCCAGCGCCAGGAAGCCTTGGCTCGCCATGTCGCCGCGCAGGAAACCCGCACGCCACCGGAGATTGTCCCGCTGGATACCAAGCCCGCCGAGGCCAGCGTGCGCAGCCAGAAAGAAAAGCAGTCCACGCTGTTCAGCAATACCACTGACCCGGGCTCCCTGCCACCGATTGGCCTGCTGGATCCGCCGAGCAAGAAGACCAAGGGGTTTTCTGCCGAATCGCTGGAAGGCATGTCGCGCCTGCTGGAGATCAAGCTCAAGGACTTTGGTGTTGAAGCCGAGGTTGAGAAGGTACAGCCAGGCCCGGTGATCACCCGTTTTGAGATTCAACCGGCCCCGGGCGTCAAGGTCAGCAAGATTTCCAACCTGGCCAAGGATTTGGCGCGCTCGCTGGCGGTGATCAGCGTGCGGGTGGTTGAGGTTATTCCGGGCAAGACCACCGTGGGTATCGAGATTCCCAATGAAGACCGCGAGATCGTGCGTCTGTCCGAAGTATTGGAAACCCGCGAATTCGATGAGGCCCAGTCTCCGGTAACCCTGGCGCTGGGGCACGACATCGGCGGGCACCCGGTGATGGCTGATCTGGCCAAGATGCCCCACCTGCTGGTGGCGGGTACCACTGGCTCGGGTAAGTCGGTCGGCGTCAACGCCATGCTGCTGAGCATCCTGTTCAAGGCCACGCCTGCCGAGGTTCGCCTGATCATGGTCGACCCGAAGATGCTGGAGCTGTCGATCTACGAGGGTATTCCGCACCTGCTCGCGCCGGTTGTGACCGATATGAAGGAAGCCTCCAACGCGCTGCGCTGGTGTGTGGCCGAGATGGAGCGCCGCTATAAACTGATGGCCGCAATGGGTGTGCGCAACCTGGCGGGCTTCAACCGCAAGGTGAAAGACGCCGCCAAGGCCGGCACGCCGCTGACCGATCCGCTGTACCGCCGCGAAAGCATGGAAGACGAAGCACCGGAACTCGAATCGCTGCCGGTGATCGTAGTGGTAATCGACGAGTTTGCCGACATGATGATGATCGTCGGCAAGAAGGTCGAGGAACTGATTGCGCGTATCGCCCAGAAAGCGCGGGCCGCCGGCATCCACCTGATTCTGGCTACCCAGCGCCCGTCTGTGGACGTGATTACCGGTCTGATCAAGGCAAATATTCCAACCCGTATGGCCTTCCAGGTCTCCAGCAAGATCGACTCGCGCACCATCCTTGATCAGGGTGGGGCAGAGCAGCTGCTGGGCAATGGCGACATGCTCTACATGCCGCCGGGTACCAGCTTGCCGGTGCGGGTCCACGGCGCGTTTGTATCGGACGAAGAAGTACACCGCCTGGTGGATGAGTGGAAGCAGCGGGGCGAGCCGGATTACATCCAGGATATTCTCGATGGTGCTGACGACTCGGCCGGTGGTGGCAGCTTCGACGGCGGCAGCGGTGGTGGAGACGACAGCGAAGAAGACGCGCTGTACGACGAAGCCGTGCGCTTTGTCACCGAAAGCCGCCGCGCGTCTATTTCTGCGGTACAGCGCAAACTCAAGATTGGCTACAACCGGGCCGCGCGCATGATTGAAGCGATGGAAATGGCCGGTGTAGTTACCGCAATGAACACCAACGGCTCGCGCGAGGTGATTGCACCGCCGCCGGTCCGGGATTGAGGGGAGTAACCCTGTTATGTTGAATCGCATCACTGGTTGGCGCTGGATTGCGCTGTGCGCTGCACTGCTGGCAGCGCCGGCCATGGCTGAGGACGAAGCAGCGGCCGCCGAGCGCCTGAACGAGCTGCTGTCGGCGGCCAACACGCTGACCGGTAATTTCTCGCAGATGACGCTCAGCTCCAACGGCTCCAACCTGCAGGAAACCAGCGGTCAGGTGACCCTGCAGCGCCCGGGCAAGTTTCGCTGGCACACCGATCCGCCGCTGGAGCAGGTACTGATCTCCGATGGCGAGCAGGTCTGGCTGTATGATCCTGACCTGATGCAGGTCACCATCCAGAAGCTGGACCAGCGCCTGACGCATACCCCTGCGCTGCTGCTGTCTGGCGACGTCAGCACCCTGACCGACAACTTCAGCATCCGCTGGACCCAGGGTGGCACCGTGGATGATTTTGTGCTGACGCCCAAGGCCAATGACACCATGTTTGAAACCCTGCGCCTGTCCTTCCGTGATAGGCTGATCAACGACATGCAGCTCAACGACCCGATTGGCCAGCGCACCAATATTCTGTTCCAGAACGTGGTGCTGAATGAGCCGGTTGCTGCCGACACCTTCCAGTTCGAGGTGCCGGACGGGGTCGACGTGATCAGTGAATAACGACGGTCTATTCGCGCCGCCGGCGCCGCGCGAGCCGCTGGCTGCGCGCATGCGCCCGCGCAATCTGGATGAATACGCGGGCCAGTCGCATCTGCTGGGCGCCGGCCGCCCGCTGCGCACGGCGCTGGAGCAGGGCGCACTGCACTCAATGATTTTCTGGGGGCCACCCGGCGTCGGTAAGACAACCTTGGCCCGCCTGATCGCCACCGTTACCGACGCTCACTTTGAAACCCTCTCTGCAGTCCTGGCCGGGGTTAAGGACATTCGCCAGGCAGTGGATATCGCACGGCAGAACTACGCAGCCAACGGGCGGCGGACCATCCTGTTTGTTGATGAAGTGCACCGCTTCAACAAGGCGCAGCAGGATGCCTTTCTGCCCTATGTTGAAGACGGCACCCTGCTGTTTATTGGCGCCACCACCGAAAACCCGTCCTTTGAGCTGAACAACGCCTTGTTGTCCCGCGCTCGGGTCTACGTACTCAAGGGCCTGGACGAAGAAGCCTTGAGCGGGCTGCTGGACCGTGCCCTGGAGGACATGGAGCGCGGCCTTGGTGCACTGCAGTTGCAGCTCAGTCCGCAAGCGCGCCAGTTGCTGCTCGATGCCAGTGACGGAGACGCGCGGCGATTGCTGAACTTGCTGGAGATTGCCGCCGACCTGGTGGAGCAGGGCGGTGTCATCGAGGTGGAGTTGCTCGGCGAGCTGCTCAGCGACAACCGCCGACGTTTCGACAAGGGCGGCGAAGCCTTTTACGATCAGATCTCGGCCTTGCACAAATCTGTGCGCGGCTCCAACCCTGATGCGGCGCTTTACTGGTTTGCCCGCATGCTCGACGGCGGCTGCGACCCGCTCTACATCGCCCGGCGCGTGGTAAGAATGGCCAGCGAAGATATCGGCAATGCTGATCCCAGAGCGCTGACGTTGTGCCTTAATGCCTGGGACGTACAAGAGCGTCTCGGCAGTCCCGAGGGTGAGCTGGCCGTTGCCCAGGCAATCACCTATCTGGCCTGTGCACCCAAGAGCAACGCGGTATACAACGCGTTCAACAGCGCAATGCGCGATGTTGCCGGCCAGGGCTCGCTGGAGGTACCGCTGCATCTGCGTAACGCGCCGACCAAGCTGATGAAGGAGTTGGGCTACAGCGATGGCTATCGCTATGCTCACGATGAACCGGAGGCCTACGCCGCCGGTGAAGATTACTTCCCTGAAGTGATTGAGCCGCGTCAGTATTACCAGCCGGTACCACGGGGCCTGGAATTGAAGATTGCCCAGAAACTGCAACACCTGCGCGCCCTGGATGCCGCGAGCAGCAGGCAACGGAGGTCGGATGATTAAGCTGTGTATGGCGGTCATGCTGGGCGGGGCGCTGGGTGCCCTGGCGCGCTTTGGCGTGGCGCAGTGGTCCATGGCGCACTGGCCCAAGCTGTTTCCGTTACCCACCTTGTTGGTGAATCTGCTCGGATGCCTGCTGATCGGTGTACTATACGGCCTTTGGCTGGAGCGCCCCGAGCTTTCGCCGGTACTGCGTCAATTGCTGGTGACCGGTTTGCTTGGCGCCTTTACCACCTTTTCGACCTTTTCTCTGGATACGCTGAGGCTGCTGGAGAACGGCGAGGGCCTGTTGGCTCTGGGCTATGTTTTGCTCAGTGTCTGTCTCGGCCTGCTCGCCACCTGGGCTGGGCTGTCGCTGACACGCTGACCAGCCGTCACCTGAAACTGCAAAAGATGATGATCACCCATGCTTGATGCCAAACTCGTTCGTACTCAACCGCAACTGCTCGCCGAGCGCCTGGCCACCCGTGGCTTTGCGCTGGACCTGGCCCAGCTCGATGCCCTGGAGTCACGCCGCAAGGCCGTCCAGACCCGCACCGAAACCCTGCAGGCCGAACGCAACAGTCGCTCCAAGTCGATCGGGCAAGCCAAGGCACGCGGTGAGGATATCCAACCGCTGCTGGCCGATGTCGACCGTATGGGTAACGAACTGGCTGAGGCCAAGCAGGAACTTGAGGGCATCCAGCAGGAGCTGGACGCGCTGCTACTGAGCATGCCCAACCTGCCGGCCGAATCCGTTCCGGTCGGTGAGAGCGAAGACGAGAACGTTGAAGTGCGCCGCTGGGGCACGCCGCGCAGCTTCGACTTTGATGTCAAAGACCACGTGGCGCTGGGCGAGCAACACGGTTACCTGGATTTTGAGACGGCTGCCAAGCTGTCCGGCGCGCGCTTTGCTCTGATGCGCGGGCCTATTGCCCGGCTGCACCGCGCGCTCGCCCAGTTCATGCTCGATCTGCACGTCAACGAACACGGTTATGAAGAAGCCTATACGCCTTACCTGGTTCAGGCCGAGGCGCTGCAGGGCACCGGTCAGCTGCCGAAGTTTGACGAAGACCTGTTCAAGATCAGCCGTGGTGAAGATCAACGGGACCTGTACCTGATCCCGACCGCCGAGGTCTCGCTGACCAACATCGTCAGCCAGAGCATCCTCGGCGCAGAAGAGTTGCCGCTGAAACTGACCGCCCATACCCCGTGCTTCCGCAGCGAAGCCGGCTCGGCTGGTCGTGATACCCGCGGCATGATTCGCCAGCACCAGTTCGACAAGGTTGAGATGGTGCAGATCGTTCGCCCGGCGCAGTCCACCGCCGCACTCGAAGAGCTGACCGGCCACGCCGAGGACGTACTCAAGCGTCTGGAGCTGCCGTACCGCACCATGGCGCTGTGCACTGGAGACATGGGCTTCAGCGCCCAGCAAACCTACGATCTGGAAGTCTGGATTCCGAGTCAGGGCAAGTACCGCGAGATTTCCTCCTGCTCCAACTGCGGCGACTTTCAGGCCCGCCGCATGCAGGCTCGCTGGCGTAACCCTGAAACCGGCAAGCCGGAGCTGGTGCACACACTGAACGGCTCAGGCCTGGCGGTAGGCCGCACGCTGGTTGCCGTGCTGGAGAACTACCAGCAGGCTGACGGCAGCATCGAAGTGCCGCAGGCCCTGCGCAGCTACATGGGTGGCGCCGACCGCATCGGCTAAGCTGACAGAACCCTTCACCTCAGCGGGAGCCGATGGCTCCCGCTTTGCCGTTATGACCTTGTAGACGAGACGCACCTGTATGGAATTTCTGCCGCTGTTTCACAATCTTGCCGGGCGTCGTGTACTGGTTGTCGGCGGTGGCGAAATCGCGCTGCGCAAAGCGCGGCTTTTGAGTGAAGCAAAAGCTTGTCTGTACGTGGTTGCGCCACAGATCGAACCCGCCCTGCGCGAGCTGGTCGCCAACGGCCACGGCAGCGTCCGGGAGGGTGGCTATCAGCCCTCGGACCTGGATCATGCTGTTCTGGTGATCGCCGCTACCGACGATGAGAGCCTCAATGCGCGGGTATCGGCCGATGCCCAGGCGCTGCGCATCCCGGTCAATGCCGTGGACGCGCCTCACCTGTGCACGGTGATTTTCCCCGCCATTGTCGACCGCTCCCCGTTGCTCATCGCCGTTTCTAGCGGCAGCCATGCACCTGTACTGGCACGCCTCACACGGGCCCGTATCGAGACCCTGTTCCCCGCTGCCTATGGCCGCCTGGCACAGCTGGCCAAACGCTTCCGCCAGCAGGTGAAGGACGCGTTTCCGACCATCAACCAGCGCCGCGCCTTCTGGGAGAACATCTTCCAGGGCGAGGTGGCTGAGCGTGTCTTCGCCGGCCGTGACGCGGAGGCGGCGGTCATGCTGGAAGCCGAGCTGCGCGGCCAGCGCGACAAGGTCTATCAAGGCGAGGTCTACCTGGTGGGGGCCGGCCCGGGCGACCCGGACCTGCTGACATTCCGTGCACTGCGCCTGATGCAGCAGGCCGACGTGGTACTGCATGACCGCCTGGTAGCACCGGCGATCATTGACCTGTGCCGCCGCGACGCTGATCGCATCTACGTTGGCAAGGCGCGCAGCGACCATGCAGTGCCGCAGGAGGAAATCAACCAGTTGCTGGTGCGTCTGGCCCAGCAAGGCAAGCGTGTGCTGAGGCTCAAAGGCGGTGACCCCTTCATTTTTGGCCGTGGCGGCGAAGAAATCGAAGAGCTGGCAACCCACGGCGTGCCGTTTCAGGTTGTACCCGGCATTACCGCTGCCAATGGCTGCTCGGCCTACGCGGGCATCCCGCTGACCCACCGTGACTACGCGCAGTCTGTGCGCTTTGTCACTGGTCATCTGAAAGACGGCAGCACCAACCTGCCATGGCGTGACCTGGTCTCGCCGGGGCAGACGCTGGTGTTCTACATGGGCCTGGTCGGTCTGCCCGATATTTGCAGCCAGCTGATAGCCCACGGGCGCGATGCGCAGACGCCCATTGCGCTGGTACAGCAGGGTACAACGCATAACCAGAAAGTGCTGATCGGCACCCTGGCCGACATGGCCGAGCGGGTGGCCGGAGAGGCGATCAAGCCGCCGACGCTGCTGATTGTCGGCGAAGTGGTTCAGTTGCACGACAAACTCAAGTGGTTTGAGGCGCAGGCCGGCACGCGGGGCGTACTCGGTACCGATCAGGGCTAAACTGCCAAATGCTGGACGCAGAGCCGTCCAGCTCTGGTACGCCGCGAGCTAATAGGGCAGGGTGTAACCCACTGTTTCAGGAGTTACCCATGACTACATCTGCTCTCACGCCCCCGGCATCAGACGACCATCCGGTGCTGTTGCCGGACGATTTGATCAAGACCGTTCACGGATTCTTCAATCGCATCCCTTATAACCAGCTGCTGGGTATCGAAATCGACGAGATTCGCCCTGACTGCGTGGCGATGAGCATCCGTATGCGACCTGACCTGATCGGCAACTACACCCAGGGCATCCTGCACGGCGGCGCCATTTCCTCGCTGATCGACGTCTGCGGTGGGGCTATGGCGATGATCGGGGCATTTGAAAGGCACGCACATCTAAGTCTGCAGGAGCGCATGGTACGGCTGTCCAAGCTGGGTACCATTGATCTGCGGGTCGATTACCTGCGCCCGGGCCGCGGCGAGCAGTTTGTCTGCACCTCTGTTCCGCTGCGCTCCGGCAATAAGGTCGGGGTGGTGCGCTCCGAGCTGCACGCCGATGACGGCAACCTGATCGCAGTCGGAACGGGCACCTACCTGTGCGGCTAGCCGATCGTCTTGCCCGTGACCGAGGCGCGCTCTGACAGCTCGATCCAGATGCCGTCCGGGTCGCGGATAAAGGCGATTCGGGCGGTGCTGCCCATGTTTACCGGCGCCTTTGTTCCCTCGGCTCCAGCCGCCAGAGCGCTGGCATAGGCCGCGTCGCAATCAAAAACCTGCAGCGTGAGATAGCGCAGTCCTTTGGCCACCAGCGGGGCAGTGTCAGGGGCGCACCTCGCGCTTGCCTGCTCAAGCAGTAGCAACGCCTCGCCGCAGCGCAGCACGCCCGGCGACACCTCGGTACAGGCAAGCACCTGTTGGTAGAACTGGCTGCTCTGGGCCACATCGGTAACCTGCAGGCGAACGGCCAGGCCGTTGATACCCTCATGGCCGGCCGGTACCAGGGTAATGGCGTTGCCGTCCGGGTCTTGCAGCTCGCGCGGTGCGCTAAGGCCGGCAACCGCCACCAGCAATGCGGCAATTGGCTGACGTTCAGCCATCGGCAGGGCGTCGCGTGCATCATTGAGTTTCAGCACCGCATCGCCTGCCTGATAGCGGTGCTGGCGTACGCCACCACCCAGCTTGAGCGTATGGTCGAAAGGCAGGCCTACCTGCTCAGACCAGAAACGCTGCTGCGCCTCATACTGATTGGTGAACAATCCAACATCGAAATAGCCTTTGGCCAGACTCACAGGGCTCTCCCGGCAGTGGGCGGGGCGGGACCCCGCAGATAACCACCTCAGGTGCACTGATGGTGGAGCAGGGTACAAGCCTAGTTCGCCTGCCGCAGGTAGAGCCAGATCGAATCAGCAGACAAATTTTCAATCATTGCGTCCGCTTATCGGCGCCCGTCAGTGGCGCTGGCGACGCACCAGCAACCAGCCACCCAGCACCACAAGGGCAATCACTGCCAAGCCGAACAGCAGCAAGCTCAGACGGTGGTTGGCAATGAACTGCTCGCGGCCATTTTTCTTCACCTGCTCCCAGGCTCGGTAGTCATCGGGCACTTCAATCACCTGGTTGCGAACCACATAATCGCGGTAGATCTGCATCATCTGCTCGACCTTCTCTGGATGCTGTTCTGCCAGGTTGTGTCGCTCCAGTGGGTCTTCGGTCACGTTGAACAGCTGCGGGCCGCTGCGAGCCGGAATCGAGCTGGTCTTGGAGGTCACAAGCTTGTAGTCACCCAGCCACACGGCAATGCCACCGGCCAGTTCATATACCGTAGGCTGGTCCGGGGCATGGATCCGCTCGGCGCGCCCTTCAAGCAGCGCGCGCATGCTGGTGCCCATAATGTCGTGCACTGCCTGGCCGCGATACTCGCCATCGGGCTGTGCGACGCCGGCGATATCCAACAGGGTAGGCGTGATGTCGGTAACGTAACCAAAGCTGTGAGTTCGCGTGCCGGCCGCGATACGGCCAGGCTGGCTGACAATCAAGGGCACCCGCATGCCACCGCTGAACGGTGAGCCCTTGAACGAGTAGAACGGCGTATTGGAGGCGTAAGCCCAGCCCGGGCCGTATTCGCTGTAGCTGCCGGGCGCGCCCAAGGCGTCGTAATCAGTGTTGTAGCGCAGGCGGTAGAACAGCGGCGCCACCTCACGCAGCACCGTGGACTCACCGCCGTTGTCGCTCATGAACAGAATCAGCGTGTTGTCATACTGCCCGCTGTCCTTGAGATAGCGAATGACCTTGCCGATGCTCTGATCCATCGCCTCGGCCATGCCGGCAAAAACGGCCATCTGACGGCTGCGATAGGCCTTCTCATCGTCGCCCAGCGTGTCCCAGTCGATGTGGGTGCGCTGGTAAAAGGTGCCCCAGTCGTCGGTCACCGGGTTTTCACCGCTGTCTGGCAACAACCCGCTGGCCAGTTGGCGCTGGTAGCGATCCGCGCGAATCTGATCCCAGCCGGCGTCATACAGCGACTGGTAGCCCTCTATGTACTCTTCGGGCACCTGGTGGGGCGCATGCACAGCCTGAAAGGCCAGGTAGCCGAAAAACGGTTTACCCTGCGCGCGGCCGCCATCAATGTAGCTGATCAGTTTGTCCGCGTAGGTAAACGAGGAGTAGAAGGTGTCAGGCAGCTCCACCGGCGCGCCATCCTCAAGCCAGGTGGCGCTGCCGCCTGGCAGGTAGTGCTTGGCTTCCCAGTTGTCGGCTCCGCTTTCCATCAGGGCAAAAGAGCGGTCAAAACCGCGCGCCACCGGCTGACTCTGCGGGCGTGCGCCCAGGTGCCACTTGCCCGCCATGTAGGTGCTGTAGCCCGCGTCCTGCAACAGGCTGGGCAGGGTAACCACGCTGTCGTTCAACCAGCCCTCGTAACCGGGTTGCCCCTTTTGGTTGTCGGCCATGATTTCCTTCATGTTGCCCATGCCCACCAGATGGTTGTCTACGCCGGTCATCAGCATCGAGCGGGTGGGTGAGCAGGTGGCGGCAACATGGAAGTTGGTGAACTGCAGCCCTTCGGCAGCAAGCTGATCAATGTTCGGCGTGCTGATTTCACCGCCGTAGGCGCCGGCGTCACTGAAGCCCAGGTCATCGGCGACGATCAGCAGAATATTGGGCCGTTCCGCCGCCACAACGCAGGTCAGGGGGCTGCCGAAAGCAAGCAGCAGGGCAAAGGGAAGCATGCGCTGCATGAGGGTATCCTTGTTGTTCTATTGATAGCCGCCAGTATCCTCGTTTGCAGCTGCCCGGGCTGCGGCCCTGGATGGCCAACCGACTGACTCTGGCAGCCAGCTGTCAGCATCCTGGAACCCCGTTGCGGTAGTGCCGAATATGCTGTCGTCCCGATTGAACAGGAACTCTGACCCGTCGCTGCCGTCGACTAAGTATCGGGCGCCTGTTGTGTGCGTCGGGTTGCATACATCAATGGAGGTAATACATGTCGGATCACCACCTGTACAAACGCATCGAGATTGTCGGCTCTTCACCCACCAGCATCGACGATGCCATCAGCAGCGGTATCGCCGAGTGCGCCAAGACGGTAAAAAACCTGGAATGGTTTGAGGTGCAGGAAACCCGTGGCCATATCGTCGATGGCAAGGTCGCGCACTTCCAGGTGGTGATGAAAGTGGGCTTTCGCGTCGAGGGCAGCTAGTCCAAAGCCACGTGACCAGCCCGGCTGGTCAGCACAGATTCAGCGGGCGCTGTGCAAGGATCGCTGCAGCGTCTAAGGTTAATAACCAAACCCGGCAGGAAGCCGTCCAGCAGTCGTCATTCGCGCCGAAACCCACGTTTAACGCGGAGACGACCTATGCTGGTAATTCTGCACGGCTGGAGCGACAGCTACAGCTCCTTTCGTGACCTCGCCAAACGCCTTGCCAACCCACCACCTGACGGCATCGCTGCCGAGGTAGCGGACATCCACCTGGGTGACTACATCTCGCTGGACGATCAAGTCACCTTTGCCGATCTGGTTGCCGCCCTTGATCGCGCCTGGGACGACCGCGGATTGCCTCGCGCGCCCAAGAGCGTTGATGCGATTGTGCACAGTACCGGTGGCCTGGTCATTCGTGACTGGCTAAGGCGCTTTGCCCCCGATTGCCGCCCCATTCACCATTTGCTGATGCTGGCTCCTGCAAACTTCGGCTCCCCGCTGGCGCACACCGGGCGCTCGGTCATTGGCCGCGCGGTTAAGGGCTGGAAGGGCACGCGGCTATTTGAAACCGGCGCGCAGATTCTCAAGGGTCTGGAGCTGGCCAGCAGCTACAGCTGGGAACTGGCCGAGCAGGATCTGTTCAGCGCCGACGCGCCGCTGGGCGATGGCAGCCTGCTGTGTACCGTACTGGTCGGCAATAGCGGCTACAGCGGGATCGCCGCCGTTGCCAACAAACCCGGCACCGACGGCACCGTGCGGGTATCAACCGCCAACCTGCAGGCCGCCCGCATGCTGATCGACTTCAGCCATCAACCGGACGCCGCGCCTCGTATCGACTACCAGGAAGCCCCGGCGCAAGGGTTGGCCTTTGCCATAGTCGACGGGGAAGATCACGGCAGCATCACCGCCAAGGGTCGCGGTACCCGGGAGTCGATAACCTGGAGCCTGATCTGCGGCGCGCTGATGGTGCCGGACACTGGCTTCGCCGACTGGCGTGAGCGGTTGGCGCAGCACACCCTTGAGGTAAGCCGCGCTGCCAGCCAGCGTGGCGGAGATCACTATAACGCCTACCAGAACACAGTCATCCGCGTGCTGGACGACCAGGGCGCATCCGCTACCGACTACATCATCGAGTTTTACTTCAATGACGACAAAACCCGGCGAGACCGGCGTTTGACTCGCCTGGTGCAGGAAGAGGTCATCAGCTCGGTGCACGTGTACTCTCAAGCCAAGCATTACCGTAGTCTGCTGATCAATTGCGACCGCTTGCAGGCGCTGTACGAGCGCCCGGGTGATCGCCTGTACGTGAGCATTACCGCCTGTCCCGAACTGGTGGATAACAAGGTGGGCTACCGCACCTATCGCGACAGCGACATCGGCGCGCTGATGCTGGATGCAGATCAGGCCCGAGACCTGTTCAGGCCGCACCGCACTCTGCTGATGACGCTCTGCCTGAAGCGCTATCAGCAGGCCGATGTATTCCGCTTCAAGGCGGTCTGAGAGCCGCGTCACGGCCATGTCATGAACGGGGAACCTTTGCATACTCGGCTCATCACACTAGGGAAGCACTGAACGATGGCCAAGGCAGTAGGAAGGAGCAACACGGGCATGCGCGCGCATTACCTGCAACACGTCGAGTTTGAAGGGCTGGGAATAATCGAGGACAGCCTGCGGGCAAGGGGAGTGGAGGTCAGCGGCACCCGCCTGTACGCAGGAGACAGCTTGCCTGCGCTCGATGACATCGACCTGCTGGTGGTCATGGGTGGCCCCATGAGCGTCAACGATGAGGCTGAGCTGCCTTGGCTGGCGGCGGAAAAGGCGTTTATCCGCCAGGCGTTAACCGCCGACAAGCGCGTGCTGGGGGTATGCCTGGGAGCGCAGCTGATCGCCAGCGCGCTGGGCCAGCGGGTCTACCCCGGCGCGGAGAAAGAAATCGGCTGGCTGCCGATTCACGGCAATACGCACCTGAACGGCGCGGCCTTTCATTTCCCCGACCAGATTGACGTTCTGCACTGGCATGGCGAGACCTTTGATCTCCCCGCCGGCGCGGTATTGCTGGCCTCAAGCGAGGTCTGCCGTCACCAGGCATTTCAGTTGGGCCGCTCGGTCATCGGGCTGCAGTTTCACCTGGAAGCCAACCGTGCGCTGCTGGATGCCTTTGTCACCGCCGATGCCGCATCACTGGTGCCGGCCGGCCAGGTGCAGAGCGCAGAGCAGATCCTGGCGGTGCCGCAGGACACCCTGGATGCGACAGCCGCCTTGCTGGAGCGCCTGCTTGACTACCTACTGGAGGAGCAGCCATGAAAAAACACGCACTTGCGCTGGTCGCACTGGCCGCTAGCGCAGCGGCCGGCTGCGTGCGTCTGCCAACAGGCGTGGAACCGGTCAGCCCCTTTGACGCCGAGCGCTATCTGGGTACCTGGTACGAGGTCGCGCGCCTGGACCACGGCTTTGAGCGTGGCCTCAGTCAGGTCACCGCCGAGTACAAACAAGCGGCTGACGGCAGCATCAGCGTGATCAACCGCGGCTGCAACGCCGAGGAAAAACAGTGGGATCAGGCAGAGGGCACCGCGCGCTTTGTTGACGACGACAACACCGGTTATTTGAAAGTGTCATTCTTCGGCCCCTTCTATGGCACCTACGCTGTATTCGGGCTCGACGCGGATTACCAGCACGCCTATGTTTCGGGGCCCAACCACGATTACCTGTGGCTGCTTGCGCGCGACCCCAACCCCGACGCAGAGGTTAAAGAGGCTTTTGTTGAGGAAGCACGTGAGCGCGGTTTTGCGGTCGAAGAGCTGATCTGGGTGCAGCAGGGCGATAGCGCCTGCCCTTGAACGACCGCAAGAACAAGCCCCGTATTTGGGCATGGCAGGAGGCCATGAATACGGGGTATTCTGAGCACAAACAATAACCCGCAGGGCAATTGACCGTGCTCGACATGACGACCCTCATGCTGGTGCTAGCGCTGACCACGGCTACCGCTGTGTTGTGCCTGCTGGTTGCCGCCGCGCTCAACCCGCAAGTACCGGCCATGCGCTTTTGGGCGCTGGGCCTGACCATGATCGTCGCCGGGGCCCTGTTGCAGTCTGCCCGGGAATATCTGCCACTGTGGATCAGCGCAGTAGCACTCACCCAGGGCTATCTCGTGCTCTGGTGGGGCGCACGCTGCTACCGTGAGCGCGCCTTGCCGCCACACCTGCTGCGCTATCAATTGCTGTTTCTGCTGGCCCAGGGACTGGCTTTCTTCGTTCTGCGTGATTCTCTGCGTTTCAGCATTCTTACCCACAGCGCGGTGGTCGTGGTCATCAGCCTGCTGATGGCCCGAGAGCTGGTGCTGACGCCGGGGCGACAACGCACGCTGACGATTGCCTGGTGTGTAATCTGGGGCCTGCACGCCGCGCTTTACCTGCGCCGCTTCGTGCTCTACAGCATTGACCCGGTGTATATCCAGGCCACCACCTTCGAGCAGGCGGAGCCGGTCGAGGTACTCAACTACCTGGAAGGGATCGTCTTCATCTACGCATTTTCGATGCTGTGCATCATGTTCCTGCTGCGTCGCCTGCAGGAGGAACTCAAGCAGCAGGCCAGCCATGACTCGCTCACCAACCTGCTAAACCGCCGGGCCTTTGATCAGGCGGCGCAGCAGCAATTGGCGGCGAACTCCCGCGAAGGCGTTGCTGCCGCCTTGCTACTGCTGGATCTGGACCACTTCAAACGCATCAACGATACCTGGGGACATCAGGCCGGCGACCGCGTGCTGGCGAGCTTTGCGCGCCTGCTGGAGGCCCAGCTGCGTGAACAGGACCTGGCGTGCCGCTTCGGCGGAGAAGAGTTTCTGCTGCTGGTCAGCAACGTTGATGACGCCCAGCTAGAGGCGCTGACCCAGCGCCTGCGGACACAATGGCAGAGCACCGATATCGGCGTGGGAGAAAACCGTTCCGGCGCCACCGTCTCTATCGGCTACACCCTGATCGCAGCAGGGGAGCACGCGCCACTGCATGCCCTGGTCGAGCGTGCTGATCAGGCGCTGTACCGCGCCAAGGAGAACGGCCGCAACCGTGTAGAGGCCTGGGACCCGGTGTTAAGCGCATCCTGACGATGCAAAATACGGGTAACTAATTTTCCTGATACGCATCTTGTTTTTGTCTACTCTGTCAAATAGAGTACTTTGCAACGATAAAAACAAAATAACGGACTTTACTATGCCACCTTCCCGTGAGGAGGCCGCCCAGGCGCTGCGCGAAATCAGCAACGTGCAGGCTCGTGTCGCCGGCTTTCAGGACTACCGCTTTGAGGCCAGCCAGCTCATGCTCTGGGGCAGTCTCAATATGGCTGGGTGCATCCTCAGTGCCCTGTTGCAGGCGCACCTGTTACTGATCTGGGGTGCGATTGCCCTAAGCGGCGTTATTCTGGGCACCCGTATGGCCTGTCGCAGCAGTGACGCTGCCGGCGTTGCTCCCCGTTATCTGCTCATCGTTCTGTCCATTCTGCTGTTCGACGTTATCTTGCATGTGCTGTTCTGGCCAATTACCCCGCGCCAGGGCGCCATGATTGTTCCCTTGTTCATTGCCACCCTTTACGTTATTCGCGGTGCCCAGTCGCGCCCACGCTACATCGTGCTTGGCGCAACGCTGGCGCTGCTGTGTTGCTGCGCTTACTGGTTTGCCGGTAGCCACTACTGGTGGTGGCTGGCGCTCAGCTGGGGTGGGACCCTGTTGGTTGCAGGCTGCTGGTTGCGGAGGTGCTGATGCAATCTCCCAATGACCTGATCCACCAGCCGGTACGCCTGAAGATCATGGCCGCGCTGAATACGCTTGGCTCGCGACAGTGGCTGGATTTTGTCTCGCTGCGCAGCATAGTCGACACCACTGACGGCAATCTTGGCGCGCATCTTGGCACCCTGGAAGGCGCCAACTATGTACAGATCAAAAAAGACTTTGTCGGCAAGAAACCGCGTACGCGGGTCTGCCTGACGGCGGGTGGGCGTGAGGCTTTTGGCCAATATGTGGCCGAACTGCACGCCATCCTGACACCACAGAACATCGAAGGCTAACCAGCCAGCGCATGCAACAGATCAAACAACAATCACAACAACCGGGGTTTCCATGCACATTCGTTCCTTCACTCACTCCGCCAGCCGTTGGCAACAGCGTTTGCGCGTCCTTTCTCTGCTGGTTCTGCTGGGCGCCGGTGGCACCTCGGCCGGACTGGTCCTGGCGCAGGCCGAGGTAGAAGAGAGCACCACGCCGCCAGCAACAGAAGTGTCAACAGTGGCACCAGCCGCCAGCAGTGAAGCCCCCGTACAGGTGCCCGCCGAGGTGACGCATACCAGCTTTGGCGTGAAGGAGATGTACCTGCAGGCCGACCCGCTGGTGAAGTCGGTGATGATCCTGCTGGTGTTCTGCTCGCTGCTGACCTGGGCCGTGCTGCTGGAGAAGATCTTTGTTTTTGGCCGCGCCCGGCGTCGCAACGCACGCTTTCTCAAAGCCTTCCGTGCCGGCCAGCCAGAGCAGCTGGGTGACCAGCTGGAACACAGCGCAATGGGCCGCATGTGGCAGGTAGCTCAGGGAGAACTGCGTCACTACCGCAACCTCAAGGCCGACAACGACGAGCCTGACCGCATCAACCGCCTGCTGCAGCGTATTGCGCTGACCGCCGGCATCGTTCAGGAGCGCGACCTGGCGCGCATGGGCAGCATGATGGGCGTGCTTGCCACCATCGGCGCGACCGCACCCTTTATCGGGCTGTTCGGCACCGTTTGGGGCATTCTCAACAGTTTTGCCAGCATTGCCACGCTGAAGTCAGCCAGCCTGGCCGTGGTCGCGCCCGGTATCGCCGAAGCTCTGTTGGCCACCGCGCTAGGTCTGTTTGCGGCGATTCCGGCGGTGATGATCTTTAACAAGTTTGCCCGCGACATTAACGGCTTTGTCGGCGCGCTGGACAACTTCTCGGCAGAGATGATCGCCAGTGTCTCCCGCCAACTGGACGAAGGGCGCTGATATGGGCATTCAGCTGAATTCCGGGCCGTTGGTCAAACGGCACAACTATCAGGAAAACGCCGAGATGAACATCACGCCCTTTGTGGATGTGATGCTCGTATTGCTGATTATCTTCATGGTGGCGGCGCCACTGGCAACTGTGGATGTGCCGGTTGACCTGCCGAGCAACGCGGCAGCGCCCAACCCGCCGCCAGAAGAGCCGGTGTACGTCAGCGTGCAGGCCGACGGCAAACTCTTTGTTCAGGAACAGGCATTGAGCCTTGAGCAACTGGCCGCCGGTGTGCACGCCATCACCGACAACGATGTGCGTACCCGGCTGTTTCTGCGCGGCGACAAGGCAGTGGAATACGGCACCCTGATGCAGGTGATGAACACCCTGCAGAAGGCCGGTTACAGCCAAATTAGCTTGGTCGCCTCGGAAGAACTGGAGCCCTGATGGACACAAACGCAAACCGCAGCCGCTGGCCTGTTCGCCTGCTGGTCGCGGCGGTGTCGATCGGCTTGCACCTGGCGCTACTGGCCTGGCTGATGGGCGCGCAGTTCCGCCATCAGCCGTTGCCGAGCGGCCCGGAGGCGATTGCGGTAGACCTGTATGTCCCGCCACCACCGCCGCCTCCACCTGAGCCAGAACCTGAACCGGAACCAGAGCCCGAGCCCGAGCCTGAACCAGTGCCTGAACCGCTCCCGGAGCCGCCGAAGCCTCAGCCAGCACCACGCCCAGCACCGCCGCCAACCCCGCCCAAGCCGAGCGGGCCGCCGGTGCATAGCTTTGGCGCGAACCAGCAGTGGGCGGCGCCGCCAACCCCGCCACCCAGCGCGCAGGCCAGCAGTCGCGGCCGCATGGCGCCTTCGGGTTATGCCGATACCGTCAAGGGCAGGGTGACAGCCCAGCTGCGGCGGCCCGCCGGCTCCGTCTACAAGCCACCGCCAGGTTATCGAGGCGACCCGGAGGACTTCAAACGCCAGTGCTACATCCCCTACGAGATAACGGTGGATGAGCGCGGCCAGATGGTCGCCTTCGAGATTGACCCCTGCGGCGACGCAGTACTGGATCAGGCGGCCGAACAAGCGATTCGCCAGGCCGGCCCGTTCCCGCCACCGCCGGGCGGCGGAGCAGGGCAGTACACCATTTATGGCACAGCCATTTTTATTGATTGATCAGGGAGTGAACGCATGTTGAACCCATCACGCGGCGCATTGATCGCTCTGACTGCACTACTTGGCGCCTGCGCCAGTAATCCGCCTCCGGGCCCAAAACCCAAGCCCGATTTAACCCCGCGCCTGTCCGCCTTGCCGACACCGGGCCGTGCCAGTTTCGACTGCAGCGGCGCCTTGCCGGAAGTACACCGCCAGGTGTGTGCCAGCGATGCCCTGGCCGCCCAAGACCGTGCTCTGGCAGAGCTGCTGCATAAGCGGCTGGACCAGTTGGACCTGCCCGGAGCCTTGGTGCTCGCTGCCAGCCAGCGCCAGTGGCTGCTGGCCCGTGGCGCCTATTGCGGGCTTGGCAATGCCTCCGACAGGTCGCTGGTAGACAACCCCGATGCCCAGCGCTGCCTGCAGGGGCTCTACCGCGACCGTATCGAACAGATACGCGCCTGGCCCGAGCCACAAACCGGTGCTCGATCCCAGCGGCACGCCTGGGCAAGCTATGCGGAGTTTCGGGTAGCAGATGAGCAGCGCGCCGGGTTTTGTGGCCCGATCGCCACGGCGCTCAACAGCGCACTGGCCGCCAAAGGTGACCCTGGGATCAACCAGTTGACTGGCGCTGAGCTGCTGGCCGGCAACCGGGCTGCGGACGCTGAGGTGTCAGCCAACGGCCATCGCTACCGGGTCGAGCTCTACAACGCGGGCCTGTATGCCGGGTATCAACAGCGCGCACGCGGCCTGCGTATCGATGATCGCGTGGTCATGGACCATCGCACCCTGCCAGCCTGGGTTGCCAAACAGCCAAACTACGGTGGCCGCGCCAACGCCTCCTCGTCACAAACCAGCGACTACGCCAGCATCGATCTGTTCAGCTATCAGGGCGAATTGCTGGCACTGGTCAATGAAACCTGGGGCTTTTATTCGCCGGCAGCGCGCGGTGAGTCAGCTTACGCCGGCGTCTACGCCCTGGGCGCAGATCTGCAACCGCTGTGTTTGATGCAAAGCTACCTGACGCCGCCGCGTACTGACACGTTGCGCGGCTTGCCGACCTTCGCGTTGCTGGATGCAGAGCTGAACAACCTGGCCGGCGACCCGCTACCGGGCTACTCGCAGCAAGATCGCCGCGACCTGCATCAGCGCTGGAAAGAATATCAGTGGACCTTGCTGAATCTGCCGTTGCTGGGGGTGGATGAATACACCCGCAGTGGCCGTGAAGCCGCTATCCGCGAGCGTCACGACGCGGCGATGGACGCTTTTTTTGCGTGGTCAGAGCGTAACCTCGGCAACAAGCAGCGCTACCGCAGCATCATGCCCATGCTTGCGCCGGCCCAGCAGGAGCTGAGCGGCATGTTTGCCGATCAGGGTCTCACCGCTGAGGAAGCGCAGTTGGCTGCCAGCCTGCTGCTGCACGAGACTTTTGCCCACAGCATGGAAAACCTGCAACAGCCGGAACAACTGCCGCAAGATCTGCCCGCGCCCTTTGCCCAATACCAACCGCGTTATGCCTTTGCGCCCGAGCCCGGAGCGCTGGAGCAGGGGCGCCAGTTTGCCACCCTGCACAGTGTGCTGCTCAATGGTGCACCACTGAACGTGGTCAGTGACTTTATCGACTACGAGACCGAGGTACTCGGGCCTGCACGCGGCCAGGGGCCAGACGGCGATACCGCCTTGATGGCAGCGGTTGCCAAACCCGATGCTGTTAGCCTGTTGCTGCAACGCGGGTTCGACCCCAATGCCGCCAATGCCTGGGGTAAAACACCCTTGATGGTAGCTGCCGAGCAAAATCAGATCGAAAGCATGCGTCGCCTGCTAGCCGCCGGTGCCAATGTGCATGCGGAAACAACGTCCGTAGCGGGCATCGGGGTGGGTGGCCCGGATCGGCGCGAGGCAACACAGGGCAGGCAGACAGCGCTGCTGTTAGCCGCCGCCAAGGGCGGAGAGGGCAGCATCCGCACGCTGACCGAAGCGGGCGCGTTGCGCCAGGCCTGGCGCGGATATGATCAGCAGATCTGCCGGGCCGTGACGGGCAATGCGCAGCTGTCGGCCAGCCAGCGCGACAGTTTCAAAGGCTCTGAACTCTGCGCATCGACCTATGCGCCATTGCCGGTCAGCGCGCAGAAGGCGGTAGACATTCGCGCCGGCGAAGAACTGCAGGTACGTGAGGATGGGCAGGTTTATCCGATCCGCCTGCTCACGCGCCCGGCCAGCGTACTGTTCGGCAGGGCAACGCGCCTGCACCCGAACGAGCTACTTGATGAGGTGGGTGCGATGGCGGTGAATGTTGCTATCACCGCGCAGCGGCGTGGCCGGGTCGACGTTGCCGGGCCGCTCAATCTGGTGTTCGATGACCTGGCCAGCAATACGCCTGAGCAACTGAACTTTACCGTCGCCTTCCCGGTCGACGGAACACCGGTACCGCAAGCGGGATACGTGACCCGTCAGGTACCCGAGCAGCAGGTACTCAGTCTTGACTTTGATCGCACGCAGCACAGTGTGGAGTCTGCATGGCGTGCTCTCTACAGTGCTGCCTATACTCAAGGGCTGAAGCCTGAGCAAAGTGGATACGTTGTCATCGACAATCGAGGCGTACGTCGAGTCAGCTATCAACTGGTGGTAACAGACCAGTACACGGAGTAGCCAGGCCAAGCCATGACCCGGTAGCGAAGCGGGCTACCGGGCCCTCGATAAGGACATACGCATGTTGCGACCGCTACTTCTGATCGGCTTGACCACACTGATCGTTGGCTGCGCCACCGCAGGCCATAGTCACAAGGAACTGCCGAGCTATCACCTGCCAAGCGATGACAACACGACGCTGAGTCGTTATGTCAGCGCCAGGCAGGCAGACAGCGGTGGGGAGTCGGGCTTTATACTTTTGCACAACGGCGCCGATGCGCTGGCCGCGCGTATTCGGCTGATCGACATGGCCGAGCAAAGCCTGGATATCCAGTACTATATCTACAACACCGATGTAACGGGTGGACTGATTACCGAGCACCTGCTCAAGGCTGCCGATCGCGGCGTGCGAGTGCGTTTGCTGATTGATGATGTCGGCGCCGAGCTGGAAGATAGCAGGGTTTCCACGGTGGATATTCACCCCAATATCGAGGTGCGCCTTTACAACCCGCTGAGCCTGCGCAGCGAGTGGCTGAAAGTGTTCAGCAAGCTCGGCGAGTTCGGGCGCATCAACTATCGTATGCACAACAAGTTGATTGTGGCCGACAACCAGGCGCTGATTACCGGCGGGCGCAACATCGGTGACGAATACTTCGCACTGACCGACGTCGACTTTCAGGACGTTGATGTTATCGGCATAGGCCCGATCAGCAACGATGCCTCGGACAGTTTTGATAACTTCTGGAACAGCGGTATAGCGATTCCGATCAACGTTATGGCCGACGCATCACATGCCGATGATCTGGCGGCGCTACGCGCACGCCTGGGCTCAAGCATGCGTGCTGCAGCAAGCAACCCCTACGTGCGCGCCGTCGAGCGCTCGCGCTTTCTCACCAAAATGGATGGCTCCAGCTTGAATTGGCACTGGGGCAAGGCGACCTGGTTCTACGATGATCCGTCCAAGTCGGATCCGCACGGCGACGGCAATGAGGTTGCGTTTCTGGGCCGCGCATTGGCCGAACCCATCCTGCAAACCGAAGAAGAGCTGCTGCTGACCTCAGCCTATTTCGTGCCGCGTGAGCCGGGCGAGCGCTTGCTGCTCAAGCTGCACGAGCGTGGAGTGGACATCTCTGTGCTGACCAACTCGCTGGCCACCACCGACGTGCTCGCCGTGCATAGCGGCTACGCGCGCTCACGGGTGCCGCTGCTCGAAGGCGGAGTGAAGATGTGGGAGCTGCGGCCCATTGCCGGCCAGCAAGAAAGGGCCAGCCCGTTCCTCGGCGAGTCCTTGGCCAGTTTGCACGCCAAGACCTTTGTCTTTGATCGCAAATCGGCCTTTGTTGGCTCGGTCAACCTGGACCCACGCTCGATCAAGCTCAACACCGAGGTTGGCGTTCTGATCGAAAACGAAGAGTTGGCCCAGGAAATGGTTGAGCTGTTCCAGCGCTGGACGTCCGAAGACTACGCCTTTGAGCTCAGCCTGGACGAGCAGGGGGATATGCGCTGGCAGGCTGAGGGTGAAACCTGGGACACCGAACCTGATGCCAGCCGGTTCCGCCGGTTCATGAGCTGGACATTGGGCTGGCTGCCCATTGCCAGCCAGCTCTAGCGTTCTGCGGCGCTTTCGCTCACCCGCCTGCAGCTGCCGGCGGGCTGGGCTTCAGGGCGCACTGATTAACTCAGACTACCGCTCTGCCAGTTGTTCATCGCTTCAAGATAGCCCCGGGCATGGCGCTGGGCGGCGTCCGGGTCACCCAGTTCTACCGCCTGATGCAGCGACTCCAGCGGCTCAGCAACTCTTGCCCAGGCGCTGCCCAGGGCCAGGAGGTCGCCCTCGAGCTGGTAACTCAGCTCCTCAAGCTGATGCAACGCCTGACTGTCTACCGGCTGCTGCAGCAACTCGGCAAGTGAGCGACTGTGTTCCTGCAGTTGCACCACGGCGCTTTGTCGCGCATGGGTGTGCTGTGGAGCGGGGTGTTGGGTTGCCAGCACAGCGGGGCTCATCATGCTGACAGTGAGACTGACGGGGACCAGGTAGACTTTCATTGCAATCTCGCAAGTGATAATCAAACTCATTTGAGTTTAGCTATCGCAGCACCGATTGCAAGTCCTTTCTTTTTGTAATGACAAATGGCGCTACCCACGCCAGCAACCAATCAGCTCAGAGCAACGGACTCAGGAAAAACATGCCCCGCTCCAGCACGCGAGCCGCCCGAGAGCGCTGCTTCCAGCGTTCCAGCTCCAGCGGCGTACTGTCTTGCAGGTAGCCGTCAAGCAGACGGCGGATACTGGCGCAGGCCTCGGGTGAGAACAGGGTCAGAGTCAGCTCAAAATTGAGCTGCAGGCTGCGAATGTCCAGGTTCACGCTACCCACCAGCGCCAACTGATCATCCATCAGCATCGCCTTGGTGTGCAGCAAGCCGCCCGCAAAGAGGTAGATCTCACCGCCTGACTGCAAAAGCCGCTCGAAGTAGGCGCGACTGGCCCAGCTGACCATGCGCGAGTCGTTACGCTGCGGTATCAGCACCTTGACGCGCACGCCGCGGCGCGCGGCCTGGCAGAGCGCGTCGAAGATGGCTTCCGAGGGTACAAAGTAGGGCGTGCTGATGGTAATGCTGTCGTTGGCGCGGTAGATGCTGGATAGCACCGCCTGCCCGATCAGGTCTCCACCGGTACCGGGGCCAGAGGGCAATACCGACAGCCACTTGTAGCAAGCGGGCGGACTGACGGGAGCAGGCGCCAGGCGGCGCAGGCCGGTTTCGACCTCCCAGTCCCACGCGAAGACCTTATCCAGGCCGTGCGCAGCAGGCCCTTCAAGGCGCAGCATGATATCCACCCATTCGCCAACCTTGGCTTCTTTCTTGAAGAAGCGCGGGTCGGCGATATTCATCGAGCCGCTGTAGGCAATGCGCCCGTCAATCACCACCAGCTTGCGATGCAGACGCAGGTCGATACGCTGCGCCAGTGCACGCCAGAGTCGAACGGGCAGGGCGGGCACGACTTCGATACCGGCATCAATCAGCCGTTTTCGCCAAGGCGAGCGGAAAAACGCGCGACTACCGGCATGATCAATCAAGAGTGATACCTTGACGCCACGCGCTGCGGCGGCAATCAGCGCCTCGGACAGGGTGTCGACACGGCCGCCTGGAAACCAGATGTAAGTTTCCAGGTGAACACTACTCTGGGCACTGGCAACATCGTCACACAGGCGGCTGAAAATAGCGTCTGGATTGTCCAGCAAGCTCATCTGCTCGTAACCCAGTGCCCCAAGCCCCAGACGCTGCTGCAGCATCTGGTGAATGCCCTGCACCAGCGAGCCACCGGGCAGCGAACCCCTTGGGCCCTGAAAGTCCTCAGCGATGCTGCTCAGGAAAGGCTCAACCATCTCCTCCGCGCGACGCGCTCGCTGACGGCCGAGATTGAGTTCACCCAGCATCAGATACAAGGCGGCGCCAACAACCGGCAGAATATAGATAACCAGCAGCCACGACAGCGTGACGCTGACCGGCGTACGTTTACCGAGCACGCGCAAGGTAACCACGGCAGTAAAAAGCCAGTAAAGTACGATCAGGGCGATGCCCAGAATGTGTTCGATATAGTCCATGACAGTGAACAGATAGGCGCTGGCTGGGTCGAAGACGCAATCTAGCAGGAAAACCCACCGTTAAGAAATTGCCAGCGAGACCTAGCCCTCATGTTGCCATTCTCCTTTGTTGACCGCCTGCGGTATGTGGTCGAGCGTCAGTTCATTAAGGGCGCGCATTATCAGCTGCTGGTGGTTGCGGCTTTTATCGCCCTGATCTCGCTGGTCGGCGGCTGGCTGGTGTACCCCAGCAGTGGTGAGGGCGATCTCGCCGACTCGGTCTGGTGGGCGTTTCTGCGCCTGACCGACCCGGGCTACCTCGGCGATGATGAAGGCACCTGGCGGCGTATCGTATCCACCGTCCTGACTCTAAGCGGCTATGTGGTGTTTCTCGGCGCGCTGGTCGCGATCATGACGCGCTGGTTGATCGCCATGATGGTCAAGCTGGAGCAGGGCCTGACCCCGGTCACCGTAACCGATCACATTGTCATTCTGGGCTGGACCAACCGTACCATTCCGCTGGTGCAGGAAATCCTCGACGTGAACGGCGGCATCCAGCGCCTGCTCAAGGCGCGCCTGACCAAGCGCTTGCGACTGGTCATCCTCGCCGAGGAGGTTACTGCCGAACACGTGCATGAACTGCGCGCCATCCCGCTAATTCGCCGCAACATGGGCAACATCATTCTGCGCTCGGGCACTGCGTTGCAACCGGAGGATCTGGACCGGGCAGCTTGTCTGCAGGCTGCGGTGGTGCTCATTCCAGGGCGCATGCAGACGGCCGGCGGGCTGCTCAGCAGCGACGTGGAAACCATCAAGGCGTTGCTGACTCTGCAGGCCCAGGCTCAGCAGCGGGGTATCACACCGCCCTATGTGGTTGCGGAGGTGGATGATCGGCGCAAGCTTACCGTCATGCAGCGCGCCTATTCCGGCCCACTGGAAGTGCTGGCGAGCGACGCGCTGGTTAGCCGGCTATTTGCCCAATCGATCATCCACCCCGGTCTGCCCGAGCTGTTCGGTGAGGTGCTGACCGTGTACGACGGCAACGAGTTCTACATTCGCTCTACCGACAACTGCGTGGGCATGACCCTGGCCGATATCGGCAGCCGTGCGCCGGAAGCCATCGTCTGCGGTCTCATGCGCCCTGACGGCGGCAGTTGGCAAACCTGGCTGAACGCCCCCAGCGCGGAGGTCATCCGGGCCGGCGACAAGGTGGTTATGCTGGCAAGGGATTACGCTCATGCCGAACCTGTGGCTGAATCGAGTACGCCTTTGCGCCCACTGCAGCGCCCGCCGGTCAGCCCACAGCGCCAGGCAGGCGGCTTGCGACGCCTGCTGATCCTGGGCTGGAGCCGCCGCGTGCCGGCCCTGATCCATGAGCTGGCCGGTTACAGTGACTTCCGCTTTGATGTCCACATGGTGTCGGTGCTGGACCCGGCCGAGCGTATTGCCGCAATTCAAGCCTACAGCCCGGATACCGCGCGCGTTGAGTGCCACCACAGCCAGGCTGACTACATGGTGGAAGGGGCCCTGCGTGGGCTGATAGAGCAGCGCTTTGACTCCATCCTGCTGATCTCCTCGGACCGCCTGGAATCCGGAGAAGAGGCAGACGCCCGAGCCATGGTTGGTTATCTGATCGTGGACGAACTGCTGCGTGAGCGTACCCAGCGGCCGCAACTGCTGCTGGAGCTGAGCGATCCGGCCAACGAGGCGCTGGTGGTGCGCAAACGTGGCGAGACCATCGTAGGCCCAACCATTCTCAGCCACTTGATGGCGCAGATAGCCCAACGCAGAGAACTGGGGTTGATGTTTGAGCACCTGCTGACAACCGGCGGGCCCGAGCTGGTATTCCGGGATATGCAGGACTATCCGATGCAAAGCGTCACGACCTTCGCGGATCTGGAAGCGGTGGTCGCCTTGCAGGGCGACACAGCGCTGGGCATCTACCGCGCCAAGGCCGATGCAGAAGGGCGTCGCCTGCAACTAAACCCGGCCCGGGACAAGCCCATGCGCCTGGGCGAGGGAGATCAACTGGTGGTGCTGGCAACGCTGCAAAGCGACTGAATTGTCTTACAGGCAGTTGTCGGGCTTGGGCAAGCCCGCCAGCTTGCTGCCCAGTTTGGCCGGGCTGCCCGGAAACAGGCCCAGCAGATACATGCTGGAGCCCTTGTCCTTGCCCAAATGCTGGCCAACATACTTGACCAGCGGACGCATGGCGGGGGAAAGCTGATAGGTCTGATAGAAGCTGCGCAGCAGATGAATAACCTCCATGTGCTGCGGTGTCAGCTCGATACCCTCGCGCAGGGCCAGCTCTGCTGCAACCGCCTCGGACCAGTCGTCCAGCGACTGCAAAAAACCTTCCTTATCCAGCGCGATTTCGCGTCCGTCTACCTGCATTGACTGGCTCACCAGCTGAGTACCTTGTCGTGGCTGATGCACAACTCCACCATCTGCGGATAGTCGATCAGCATTACCCGGCGCGGCAGGTCATCAATCGGCAACCCGCGCGCCTGCACGTCGCTCTCCAGCGCATAGAGGCCGACACTGCCCGGCAGCAGCTGCATTGCGTTGGCCGAGCTGGTGCGCGGCAGCAGGGCGTACACGGCATCCTCAATCAGCAGCAGCCCCTGATGCGGCCCCATCACGCGCAGGCTGCTGGCAAAGTGGGTGTCGTCCTGCGGCGCGTGCCGCAGGATATGCAACATGGTTGAGCTCATAGGGTCACCACCTGATCATGATGCTCCAGCAGGCTGGCAATCTCGGCACTGTCCACCGCCTTGGCTGTCAGCAGAAAGCGGCCGGGCTGCAAGCCGCGTTCTGCCAGCGAGTGGTGGCAAACGTAGACATCTTCAACGCCGAACATGGGCAAGGCTTGCAGATTCGCTGCCAGCGGCTTCTGCTCAATCAGCGCCGATTCCTGACCCGGCAGCAGCTGCAGCACGCCGGCATCCATGAACAGCATGCTCACCGGTACGCCGAAGGCGGCAGCCGCCAGCGCCAGGTCCAGCGCTTCACGCGCGGCCAGTGCAGTGGGAGGCTGGCGACTGATAACCAGCAAACTTCTTAGCTCAGGTGCCAAAGGTCACCGCCCGGTCTGCGGTTTGCAACGCATCGACCCATTGTCCCAGCCCCGACAACGCCCAGGGCTCGCCGGTATTGGCGACAGGGCGTTCCCAGCGATCCGCCTCGGCCTCATTCAGCACGCCACGGCGCAGCGCTGCGGCAATGCAGACCACGGCGTCGAGTTGGTTATTTTCGATAAAGGCCCGCCAGCGCTGGGCCAAATCGCACTCATCCTGCGGCTGCACACCCAGCGTGGAGGCCAGGTGCACGGCATCACGGTAAAAGAAAAGGCGGCTGATCTGGTGTCCACCAGCCAGCACGGCCTCGGCGAATTTGAGGGCACTACGCGCCGCCGGATCCTGCGGACCGGCCAGCAGGGCAATGGCAAACTTCATGGTGTCGAACTCACAAACGAAAATGGCCCACCAAAAGGTGGGCCATTGAGTATAACGCAGCGCTTTCGATCAGTCGTCGCTGAAGATACCCAGCAGTTGCAGCAGGCTGAGGAACAGGTTGTAGATGGAGACGAACAGGGTAATGGTCGCCATGATGTAGTTGTCTTCACCACCGTGGATGATGGCGCTGGTCTGGTACAGGATCACCGCAGAGGAGAACAGTACAAAGCCCGCGGAGATAGCCAGTTGCAGGCCGCTCATCTGAATGAAGAAGCTCGCTACAACAGCGCACATCAGTACGATACAGCCTGCCATGATAAAGCCGGACAGGAAGCTGAAGTCCTTGCGGCTCAGAATGGCATACGCCGACAGGCCAAAGAACACCAGCGCCGTCATGCCCAGCGCCATGGCGACCAGCTGACCGCCGTTAGGCAGCGACAGGTAGGCGTTGAGGATCGGGCCAAGGCTGTAACCCAAAAAGCCGGTGAAAGCGAAAGTGCTGACCAGGCCCCAACCGGAATTACGCAGTTTGGTGGTCAGAAACAGCAGGCCGTAGAAGCCAACCAGGGTAATGATGATGCCGGGGTAGGGCAGGTTCAGGCTCATGGACACAAAGGCCACGATAGCGCTGAATGCCAGAGTCAGAGCCAGCAGCGAGTAGGTGTTGCGGAACAGCTTGCTGACTTCCGCCTCGCTTACGCCGGCGTGTTGAAGGGTAGTGTTGTGTTCCTGCATGTTCATGCACCGCTCCTGTATTAAAAATCGGGATCCTTCAGATACTGCTTGATAATACGGGTTGATGCTGCCGAATCAAGCGCCCAGGCCGCACTAAGTATTTCCATTCGTGTGCAGCAGCCCAACTTTCCGCTTCAATAACAACTAGCCAGCGTACCCCATTGACTCAACAGGGATTTCCGGTACTATTGCCGCCCGTGGAGGGATGGCAGAGCGGTTGAATGCACCGGTCTTGAAAACCGGCGAAGGTGAAAGCCTTCCCAGGGTTCGAATCCCTGTCCCTCCGCCACTATTCGACCTCAAAGCCCCGTTATACGGGGCTTTGTTGTTTTTGGCGGTTGTAGTCCCCCCAATCGTTCCCCCACGAGAAAAGAAAAACCCCGTGCTGAATCACTCCAGGCGGGCTTTAGGTGCCCAAACGCGGGCCAGGTTGCTTGCCAAGGCTCCAGCAAAGTGCCGGCTGGAGGGCTGCCTGCAAGCTGTCGCGGTTTTGCTGGAACGGGGCACTCACGACTAATCCCCGTCCCGTCTCTCCCCGAAGGGCCGCACGGGCTGCGGGTTAAGCCGGGCGCGAGACCATCATGGTCATCAGCGCGGGTATGTTCTGCGGCAGTACAGCTTCAATCTTGTACTGCTGGCCGTCGATCTCTAGGCACCACGCTACTGCACCGCCGCGCCCGCGGGGTAGAGCTGCCCCGTGCCGGCGAGATATTCCTGCGTCATGCCCGGCAAGTATTTGCCCGCTTGGAGCAGATGCACTCGGACCTCGCCCCCTTTGCCGAGGGCGTGCAAGGGCATGTGCGACTTTGGGCCAATACCCACGCGATTCACAGTTACCTGCCGAACGATCTGGCAGCGTTTCTCGCTCGCCATCCGCAGGTGAGCGTCAACCTGGAGGAGCACACCAGCTCGGACATTCTGGCGGGCGTGGCCCGTGGGGATGCGGAGATTGGTATCGTCGCGGGTTATGACGACTATCAGGAGGTCGACCTGCTGCCATACCGCGCAGACCGCCTGGTGCTGATTACGGCGCCGGCTCACCCGCTGGCACAGCAGCACTCGCTTTCTTTCGCGCAGGTGATCAGCGAGCCGTTTGTCATGCTGCACGCAGGCTCTGCCATCCACACCTTTACGATGAACACCGCCTCCAGCCTGGGCACGCACCTCAATGTGCGCGTACAGGTGAATAGCTTTGAAGCGGTCTGCCGCATGGTCGCGGCTGCTGTGGGGATTGGCCTGGTACCACGTGAGGCGGTGAAACTGTCCAGGCGTCAGCCACTGTCGATCATTGAAGTGGAGGACAGCTGGGCCCAGCGTGACCTCAAGATCTGCACCCGCCGCAAGACGCCGCTGTCTCCGTTTGCCCAGGCGCTGATTGATCATTTGTTGGCTGAATAGGCCGCAAAAAGTGCGCGGGTGAGTCCAGTATTTGGCAGGATCGCCTGTGCTCTGCTGGTTTTCAGGCTCCAGAGGCGCTCTACAATGGGACTCAGCCGCACGCAGGATACTGCATGCGGCCACTGCATCGTTCACGTCCGCCGAGCTGCTGCGCTCTATCGCCCGTCAGCTCGGCCCACAATGACAAGAGAGGGCGAGCATGAATCAGCGGGTTCTGACAGGTAATAGCGAGTATCTTAAGAGCGGCTACGCCAAAACGTTTCCCTCAACGGCAGGCAGTCAGGATGCGGTCGACGCAGCCGAATTAGAGCACCTGCACAGCGCCTTACTGCGCGACGGCTACGTTATTCTTGAGCAAATCGTGCCGCCGGAGCAGATCGACCGTATCAGCGCCGAGTTACGCGCGCTGCTGCCCGAACACTGCGGGCGTAACGGCTTTGAAGGGACGCTGACCCAGCGCCTCTATGCTGTCATCTCCAAAACCCTGGCGTGTAACCCGCTAGTCGAACATCCGCTGGTGCTTGGATTGCTGGACCGCGTACTCGCCCCCAATTACCTGCTGTCGCAGCTGCAGGTCATCAATATCTTGCCGGGCGAGCGCTCGCAGCCGCTGCATCACGACGACGCCTTCTACCCGGTGCCGCGTCCACGTCCGCATTACGGCGCTGCCACCATTATCGCCATGGATGACTTCACTGCCGACAACGGCGCCACTGTGGTCATTCCTGGTAGCCACACCTGGGACGGACATGCCCCGACGCCAGATGAGTGCGCCAAATCCATTCCGGTGATCATGCCGAAGGGGTCGATGGTACTGTTCCTAGGTACCTTGTGGCACGGCGGCGGCGCGAATCAAAGCGCGGCTCCGCGCCTTGCGGTAACGGCTCAATACTGTGAACCCTGGGCACGGCAGCAGGAAAACTTCAGCCTATCAGTATCGCTGGAGCGCGCCCGGGAGTGCAGCGCACACATTCAACGCATGCTCGGTTACTCGATCCATCCACCCTTCATGGGCATGGTCAACGGCATGCACCCGCGGCGTCTTCTCGATAAAACATGAACTTTATCAGCCAGTTATAAAATCTATTTAAATAAGTACTCACATTATGGCAACTGAAGGCTTGATTTACCCCCTGACGACACCCGCGCTGGGAACTGCGCTGGAGATTCAGCCCGGCGTACTGTGGATTCGCATGCCGCTCCCGTTTCGCCTGGATCACGTAAACCTGTGGGCTATACGTGATCGCGACGGCTGGACGGTCGTCGATACAGGCGTCTGGACCAAAGAGGCTATGGCGACGTGGGAGCACCTGTTTGACAGCATGCTTGGCGGACTGCCCATTACACGCGTGATTTGTACCCATCGTCATGCTGATCACGCCGGGCTGGCCGGTTGGCTGACAGAGCGTTTTGGCTGTGAGCTGTGGATGCCCGACACTGAGTACCACGCCTGTAACGCCTCGCGTCTGCAGGGCAGGGAAGCGCCCGCCTCGGAGCTGGAGTTCTATCGCCGGGCAGGGTGGAACGACTCTGCGCTGGAGCATTTCCGCAACAATTACGGCGGCATAACCAGCCTGGTGCATCCGCTGCCCGACAGCTTCCGGCGCATCAGCGACGCCGATGTCATCGCCATCGGTGAGCATCACTGGGAGGTCATTGTCGGCCAGGGCCACACCTCCGAGCACGCTTGTCTGTACTGTGCGGAGCTGGGGTTGTTTATCTCTGGCGATCAGGTGCTGCCGCTGATTTCATCCAACGTATCCGTGCTGGCGCGCGACCCGGAGGGCAACCCGTTGGGCGAGTGGATGACCTCAATGCTGCGCATCCGTGACAAGGTCAGCGATAGCGTGCTGGTGTTACCGTCGCATAACGAGTGCTTCGTGGGCTTGCATGCGCGCATCAATGATCTGGTCGACACACAACAGCGATTGCTCGGCAAGCTGCAAGATCAATTGCACGAGTCTCATCGCAGCGTCGATGTCTTCGAGTGCCTGTTCGGCCGACCAATCGGCATGGGCGACGGCATCGTACTGTCGCTGGCCACAGGCGAGAGTCGTGCCAATCTTAACTGCTTGATAGCCGAGGGCAGGGTAGAGATGGAGCGCGATGCCGACGGGGTCGAGTGGTATCGTGCTCGCACCCGAGATTACGCACGCGTCTAGCTGCGGCATATCGCCGCCAGGATAGTGCCGGCCAGCGCGCCAGATAACCTCTTGTGTAACGACAGGCTGGGCCACCTGAGAGCTGACCAGGCATTGGTGCAGGCCGGCGCGGTACTGAGCGACGCGGTTCGCAGTTCAGATGTACACGCAAGGGTCGGCGGCGAGGAGTTTGCCGGGCTGCTAGCCCAGACCAATGAAACCAACGCGTTTGAGGTGCTTGAGCGTTTTCGCAAAGCCCTGGAAAACACCCGTATTACCCTGAAGGACGGAACGGAGCTGAGCATCACCGTCAGTATCGGCTACTGCGACTTGTTTGATGGATTGCACGACGTCGACCACTGGTTCAACCTGGCCGACCACGCGCTGTACCAAGCCAAGGCCCAAGGGCGAAACCGGATAATCAAGTGGGTGCCTGATCCGGTCGCCCGATGACGAACCTGAGAGCGCAGCAGATTAGTCGCCTTGCTCCACCGGGCTCTGAGAGTCCACCGGCTGGTGGGTGGGGTTGAACTCGTCGGCAAAGATCTGCCAGAAGGCGATAAACAGCGCCGCAATCAGCGGTCCGATGACAAAGCCGTTGATGCCAAACAAAGCAAAACCGCCGAGTGTCGAGAGCAGCACCAGATAATCCGGCAGTTTGGTGTCGCGGCCAACCAGCAACGGGCGCAGGATATTGTCTACCAGCCCGATAACTAGGGCGCCAAAGGCAATCAGGATGATGCCCTGGGTCCAGTGCCCAATAGCCAGCAGGTAGATCGCGACCGGTCCCCAGATCAGGCTGGCGCCGACCACCGGAATCAGCGACAACAGCATCATCACCACACCCCACAGCAAAGCGCCGGGAATGCCCAGAGCCCAGAAAATGAGGCCGCCCAGACCACCCTGTACCGCAGCCACAACCAGGTTGCCCTTCACCGTCGCGCGGGTAACTTCAGCAAACTTGCCAAACAGCTGGTACTCGCGCTCGTCCCCCAGCGGCAGGGCGCGCACCAGCAGCTCTACCAGCTGGGGGCCGTCACGCAGCAGAAAGAAGGCCAGATAGACCATCAGCGCCAGGCTGGCGAAGAAACTCAATGTGCCCTGGCCAAGCTCCACCGCGTTCTGCGCAAGGAATCGGCTGGAGGTGACGGCAGCATCGGTTGCCATGCTCTTGATGCTTTCGAGGTCGATGTTCAGGCGACTTAAGACGTTCTCGACGATCGGAAAGCTATGCCGCAGCTTGTCCATGATTGCGGCAGGGTCAAGCTGGCCGCTTTGCACCCGCTCGTAGAGCGCATGGCCTTCCTGAACGAAGGAGGTGATGACGAATACCGCCGGCAGGATACACAGCGCCATGCAGACCGTCAGGGTGGCCAGCGCCGCGATGTTCTCATGGCCGTTCCAGCGTTTGACCAGGCGCTGATGCAGAGGGTGGAACAACAGGCCGATTACGCAGGCCCAGAACACCGCGCCAAAGAAAGGTTTGAGCAAATAGAGAAACAGCAAGGTGACGACAATCAGCAACAACAGAAAAGAACGTTGTTCGAGTTTGGCCTGCATGGGCTCGGGCTCCTGCCATGGAAAAGCCTGATTGGAGCAGAAAAGCCCGCCGCTTTGGAAGCATTGATTGCGACCGCCGCCAGCCAACCGGAGGCCTGACGCCTGTAATGAGGTGAACAGGCGCCGTGCGGTAAATCAGACCTTGTAATAGGCGAGCAGGGTACGCAGCTCCTCAGCCAGCTGGGTCAAGTCCTGGCTGGCGATGCGGGTCTGCTCGACCTGCTCGCCGTTCTTGCGTGCCTCATCGCTGATGCGCACCACGTTGCGGTTGATCTCCTCTGAGACCTGGCTCTGCTCCTAAGCGGCACTGGCAATCTCGCCTGCCTGCTGCTGGATACTGCTGACAGTCCGGTTCATGGTGCCCCGGCCATCCTCTGCCTCACAGCTGCCCTGACTTGCCGAGGACTCGCCAGCGGCCGCGCTTTGCGCCACGCTCTGGGCGGTCAGGCTTATCTCGTGCATGGCGGTGACCATCATTTCGGTTTCCCGGTTCTGCACGCTGACCGAGCTGGCCGACTGCTCGGCAATACGCGCCAGCTGCGCAGCCTGGCCAAGCAGCCTGCCGGAGGAGTCGACAGCTTCGCGGATAGTGTGCTGAATGCGTTCAAGCAGGCGGTCGAAGGCGCGGGCCAGAATCGCGAACTCATCCCGGCCGCTAGCGTTAAAGCGTACGGTGAGATCACCTTCACCATCAGCGATATCTTCCACCGCGCGCAGCGTTGCCTGCAGCGGACGGCCGACAATGGCTTTCATCAGCAAGCTGATGGCAATGGCCAGGATAATGCCCGCCAAGGTAATGAGAGCGGCAACCGACAGCGAGTTGCTCAAAATCAGTCCATTGACCTCAGCCTTTGAGTAGCCGAGCAAAATATCGTAGCCCCAGGGTGCAAAGGAGGTGGTTTCAACATGCCAATCGCCGCTGTCATTCAGCGCAGCCATTACCTCATCGCCGCTCACGTGCGCAGAGTGCATGGGAATCTTGCCGGTCGGGTCGCGCAGCGCGACAAAGCCATACTGCAGGATACATGCGCCAGCAATGGCCTCAGCCAGCACCTCAAGGTTGGCCGAATAACCCACGTACCAGATGCCGCGGGTTTGTCCGCTGCGGTCCTTGATGGGCTCGTAACCGGTCAGATAAGGCTGTCCGAGGATATCCACCTGACCATCGAAGGCCTGTCCGGCCCGTATTGCCTTGATCGCGTTGCCCGCCGGGTCCAGCTTGGTGCCGATGGCGCGCTGCCCGTCACGCATCACATTGGTCGATATACGCACATAGTCGTCGCCCTGACGGGAGAACAGGGTGGCCGTACCACCCATGACTTCGGTCAGCCCATCTACCAGGGCAAAGTCGTTGGCTTGCGCTGTCTCACCGAGCAATAGCTGCGGTGCGCGCTCGTTGCCGGCGGCAACGGTCGGGCCCAGCCTCGGCTCACCAAGCGCCATGCCGGGTTCCATCAGCAGCGCCATGCTGCTTTTGACACGCTAACCCATGATCGCGTCGGTCACCTTAAGCAATCGGGTTACCTCGTTGCGCAAATAGCCAGACTCGGTCTCGGCGCGCTGATGACTCAGCCGGTTCTGGTTAAGGGAGCTGACCACCACACCTATCACGATAAAACCGAGCAGCAGCGCCGCCAGGGTGGCAACAAGCTTCTTTTGCAGCGTCATGGGCCAATCTCTGGGTTGTTGTTTTGTTCAACACCAGCGTATCGGACAGGTAGGCTATTTGTTTGAGCTCCACGTCAGTCTGTTTGCCGCGCGGCTTTGCCTGTTGGCGACGACTCCGGTGTTTCAGTTTGCGGGGCTATATACGCAAGAGCTGATTTCCCACCAGCGGGGTAGCAGGTCGCGCACCGTGCGCTGGCCAAAGCGGTCATCCAGCAGGTAAACCACGCCTTGATCGTCTGTTGTGCGTATCACGCGCCCAGCGGCCTGCACCACCTTTTGCAGCCCCGGATACAGGTAGGCGTACTCATAGCCGCTGCCTGCGCTGTCACTGAACATCACCTCTAGCCGTTCACGCATTTCCTCGTTCACGGGGTTGATCTGCGGCAACCCCAGTGTGGCGATAAAAGCGCCGATCAGGCGGCGCCCCGGCATGTCGATCCCTTCGCCAAAGGCGCCCCCCAGTACGGCAAAGCCGACACCGCGGCCGTGCTCACTGAAGCGGGCAAGAAAGGCGCAGCGCTCACCCTCATTCATACTGCGCGACTGGGACCACACCGGAATATCCGGGAAGCTGCGCTGAAAACGCTCCAGCACCTGCTCCAGATAGGCATAACTGCTGAAAAACGCCAGATAGTTGCCGGGTTCACGGGCGAACTGTTCGGCCATCAGCTCGCTGATGGGCTGCAAGCTGGCGCTGCGGTGCTGATAGCGCGTTGACAGGTTGCGAACAATCGACACGCCCAGCTGATCGGCATGGAAGGGCGACTCCACCTCCAGCCACTGACTGTCTTCTGGTAGCCCAAGCAGGTCGCGGTAGTAGTGGGCCGGGCTTAGCGTGGCAGAGAACAGCGTGGTGCTGTGTGCAGTGGTAAAACGCTGCTGCAAGAAGGGGGCGGGCACGATATTGCGCAGACACAGGGTAGACAAGGTACGGCGCCCAGTCCCCGGATGACGTGTGATGTCGAACAACGAATGGGGGCCATAAGCCTCGGCCAGGCGGCAGAACAGCATGGCATCAAAGTAAAACAGGATGAGCGCGCTGGCATTGCCGTCCGGTTGATCGGTCAGGTGTTCGGTGATGGCGCTGACCGCCTTTTGCAGGCTGAGAATGAACAGATCCGCTATCGCCGGGTAGATCTGATAGTCCTCGGTCTGATCACGGTGCAGCGCGTTCCAGTGCCGGGCAACCCGGTCGAGTGGCGCTTTCAGCGTTGCCGGTGCCTGCTTGCGCAGGGTGTTGAATATGCCTTGATCCAGCTCGGCGGTGTACATGCCGCGCGCACGATCAATCAGGTTATGCGCCTCATCCACCAGCACGGTTACCCGCCAGTCGTTGAATACAGTCAGGCCGTAGAGCAGGGCGCTCATGTCGAAGTAGTAGTTGTAGTCGCCCACCACCAGATCGCTCCAGCGGCACAGTTCCTGACTGAGGTAATAAGGGCAGACGCTGTGCTTTAGCGCAATGCGGCGTACCGCCGCCTGGTCCAGCCACTGCTCGGCTACGGCCTCGGCACGGGCCGCGGGCAGGCGGTCATAGAAGCCTTGGGCCAGCGGGCAGGACTCTCCATGACACGCCTTGTCGGGGTGCTCACAGGCCTTGTCGCGGGCGATGTGCTCCAGCACCCGCAATGACAGCGGCGTTTCGCTGTGCTTGCGCAGACTCTGCAGGGCATCCAGCGCCAATTGCCGCCCCGGCGTCTTGGCGGTGAGAAAGAACAGCCGATCTACCTGCTGCTCGGGCATGGCCTTGAGCTGCGGAAAGAGGGTGCCGAGTGTTTTGCCGATGCCGGTGGTGGCCTGGGTCATCAAGGTCTTGCCGTCGCGGGCGGCGCGGTACACCGCCTTGGCCAATTGGCGCTGGCCGCTGCGAAAGCTCGGGTAAGGAAAGGTCAACTCCTGCAGCTGCTGGTCACGCGCACCGCGGTGGTGGGTTTCCTGCCGCGCCCAGGCGATAAAGCGGTCACATTGACGGGCAAAAAACTGCCGTAGCTCATCCGCGGCAAAGGTCTCGCGAAAGCTGGTTTCTTTCTGGGTAACCACGTTGAAATAGACGACAGCCAGGTCGATTTCTTCCAGCTGCAGCTCGGCGCATAACAGCCAGCCGTAGACCTTGGCCTGCGCCCAGTGCAGCACCCGGTGATTGTCGGGGATGCGACTGATATCGCCGCGGTGGGTCTTGATCTCTTCGAGCAGGTTTAGCTCCGGGTCATAGCCGTCGGCGCGGCCAATCACCATGAGCCCGGGATAGCTGCCCGCCAGCGTCAGTTCGCTGAGATAACCGGCGCCACGGCGTGACACCACCGTTTGGTGCCCGGCGATACCTTCCTGGGCTGTGGGCGCCGGGGTAAAGCGCAAGTCCAGATCACCTTGCTTGGCAGTGAATTCACACAACGCACGCACAGCCACCTGATAGTTCACGCGGTGGCCTCCCACTGCACGTGCACTACTTCAACGGGCATGTCGTGCTCCGCGCAAAACGCCAGCCAGCGGCGCTGGTTATCTTGCAGGCGGTCACCCGGGCCCTTGACCTCAACCATGCAATAGCGCTGCTCACCCGGCCAGAACTGGATCAGATCAGGCATGCCGGCGCGGTTGGCACGAATATCCTTGAGTATGCGCTCGCACCATAGCCGCAGGTGGCGGGCAGGAATGCAGCGCAGCGCAAGGTCGAGCAGCGGCTCATCCAGCAGACCCCAAAACACAAACGGCGACTGCAGGCCGTATTTGCTCTGCCAGCGATGTTTGATAATGGCCGGGTAGCTGCCGTCATCAATGGCGGCCAGCGCGTCGGCAAAAAGCGACGCCCGGCGGCTGGCAAACTCCGCGTCGTGCAGATCAGCCGGCCCGCTCTGAAAGGGGTGAAAAAAGGCGCCGGGCAGGGGCGCGAAAAGGGCGTCCCAGCAGAGCAGCCCAAACAGGCTGCAGATCAGACCGTTCTCAACAAAAAACACCGGCGCCTCAGGTTGCGCAAGGTGTTCAGCAACAGCGTGCTCAACACCCAGAGGGTCTGGGCCCGGAAGTGTCAGCAGCCGAGTAGGCGTATCCGTCTCTGGCTGAGTGGCTGGCTGCGGTTGCGATAACTTGCGCCCCAGACGCTTCAGCGCGCGCTCAAGCAACTGTTGTTCAGCAGCGCTGTGCGGCGCTGCCAGTGCACTGCTGGCCAGTGCGTATGCCTGCTCGGGTTGACCAAGCCGCTCGTGCAGCCGCACAGCACGTTGACGCGCCTCGCTGTGCTGGCACTGCAGATACAGCGCCAGCGCTTCTTCCAGCCGCTGCTCGCGCTCAAGCTGTTGCCCAAGTTGAAATCGCAGGCGCTGGTGGCGGCGCTCGATCCAGGGGTTCTCGGTGGCAAAATCAGCGAACACGGCCAGCACCTCGGCCACATCATCCCCGGCGTCCAGCCGGTCGCGGCAACGCCCCAGATAAATGTAATCGTCAACGTCTGCGGCGCGGTGAAAACTGCGAGATTCGGTGCAGAAGGGCACCTGTTCGTACTGCTGTAGGCCCAGTTCGGACAACACAAACTCGGTCCAGTCCTGCGACAGGTTGCCAAAAAACAGCAGGCGCAGACGCTCGCACAGCGGGCTGATAGTTAGGCTATACAAGTCGTCTGGCGGAATGCCGGGCCACGCGCTCCACGGCCGTGCACTTAGCCCTTGCGCGGCAATCTGCTCCAGCAGCGCCTGCTTGCCGAGTTTGCCAGCCTGGCTGATACCCAAGTCCAGGCTGGCCAGCTCACTTTTAAGCAGCAGGCGGGCGAGGGCGTCAACCTCGATGGGCTGGTCTGTTACCAGCCAGCCCTGCTCAAGCAGGGGCAGGGCCGCCTGTTCGATGTCACCGATTTCCGCATAGGCCAAACGGCTGGCGCGAAAATGGTCACCCTTGCGCATGATCAGGCGTACCAGCAGCGCGCGCGAGCATTCTGGCTGCTGCATGAATGCCCGCACAAAGGCGTGCTCCTCTGCACTCAGCAGGTCCGCGTAGCGCGCACCAACCCAGTCCATAACGAACTCAAAGTTGCGCAGGTAGTAGAAGTCGGTGGCGAGCAGTTCGGGCATCAGAAACAAAAGGCACTGGTTGAATGTCCAGCATTGTGCGCACCTGCACCCGTTAATTCAAGCCGCGCAGACCAGCGGCAGCCAAGCGCTGAATGACGGAACATAGTGTTGAGCGCAGCATGCTTGCCGCCCGGGGCGCCAGCCCCTACCGTGTGAGATTGCACAACAACAAGAACAGGACAGCCCAATGACTCTGATGCACGGCTTTCAACCACGCGCCAGTCGCCGCCTGCAAGCAGCGGCCGATAACGCGCCCGATTTGCCAGCACCCGACAGCGTACGCTACGAGCAGCTCGGTTACATGCGCGGCTTTCCGCCAGCGCCGGAGAAGCAGGTAACGCGTAGCGACTACCTGGTGCAGTACCCCAAACTGCGCTGGGCCTTCCAGCACATGCGCGAGCTGATTCCCTCGCGGCAAGTGCGGCGCGGCGCGGCTGCGCTCAGCGTGCTTGAGGGAGGCGAAGATCAGAGCGCAGCTATCAATGCACTGCCAGTTGAGCTGCGTGATGGCAGTACTATCGACTTTGCCGAGTTTTTGCTGCGTAGCTACACCGACGCCTGCATCATCCTGCACCGCGGCAAGATCATCTTCGAGCACTACCCCAACCAGCCGGACCCACTAAGCCCGCACATGCTGTGGTCGGTCAGCAAATCTTTTACTGGGCTGATTGCAGCGCTGCTGGTGGCAGAAGGCAAGCTGGATGCCCAGGCCCAGGTAACCGATATTATTCCCGAGCTGGCAGATTCGGGCTGGCGCGGCGCGAGCGTGCAGCAGGTGCTGGATATGACCGCGGATATCAACTACTCCGAGGTCTACGCCGACGGCACCTCCGACGTTATCCATTACGGGCTGTCTGCGGGCATTACCCAATCGCCGGAGTGGACCGGGCCCACCAGCCTGTACGACTACTTGCCCAGCATTGGCGCAGCACGCGAACACGGGCGCTACTTCGCCTATCGCACCGTACATACCGAGGTATTGGGCTGGCTGATTCGTCGCACCAGCGGACAGGATGTCGCCACTCTTATCGGCGAGCGCATCTGGAGCAAGCTCGGCGCCGAGGAGGACGCACTTATGCTGCTCGACCCGACAGGAACCGAGTGGGCTGGCGCCGGTCTGAACGCGACCCTGCGTGATCTGGCGCGCTTTGCCGAGATGCTGCGCAGCGGCGGGCGATGGAACGGAGAGCAGATCATTCCCGAGGCGATTATCGACGACATTCGCGGCGGTGCAGACAAAGCCGCCTTTGCCGACTTTGGCCGGCGCGGTATGGAAGGGTATTCCTATCACAACCAGTGGTGGGTCAGTCACAACCCTGACGGCGTCTATGAGGCCATGGGCGTGCACGGGCAGCTGATTCATATCAACCCGGCGGCCGAGCTGACCGTCGTGCGCACCGCCTCACACCCGATCGCCAGCAACGAATTCACCTACGAAATGACCCGCGCAGCACTCGAAGCGCTGGCCAGACACCTCCCGCGCTAACCCCGGTCCGGGCGGCCCCTGAGCTGCCCACTATCCGACCAGATCGTTCGCTTCCCGTCTTGGACCTTGGTCTATCTATATTTGATGCATGCAGGCGCAACAGTCCTGGTGTATCCGCCAGAACAGGGAGCGCTGCATGAGTACAAGAACCAATCCTGCATTCCGGATACCTGTGCTGGTCGCTGCTCACATCGGTCTTGTCAGTGGCCGCCTTGTGCTACTGGTCTGGCCTGACTGGGTCGCCATGGTGACGGCATCCGGCGTCACCGCCGGGCTTTACCACGTCCTATGCAGCCAGGCTGGACCGGCTGTCTCGCTTGCGAGTGCAGGAGGTCAAGGGCGGCGAGCGGATACTGCCTGGCCATGCCTATCTTGCCCCTGACGACAAACACCTGCTGGTGGAGTGCTACGGCGCAGACCTGGTGTACAAGCTATCCGATGCAGAACCAGTTAACCGGCATTAGCCGGCAGTCGATGTGATGTTTGATTCGGTGGCGCCCACGTGCGGCGCCAGTGCTACAGGCGTGTTGCTGACCGACATGGGTAAGGATGGCGGGCAGGGCATGCTAACCATGCAACAGCACGGCGCCCTGACCATTGCCCAGGATGAGGCTAGCTGCGTGGTCTTTGGCATGCCCAAGCAAGTAATCCGGCTGTGCGGCGTGAGCGAAGTGCTGCCACTGGATGGCGTGGCCGCGCGGCTGGTATCGCACATGAAACAGGTGGGGCGCGGCAACCGAGTATAAGTCCGGCTCAGAGCGCCCCAAATACCTTTTGCACCAGGCTGCTGGCTGCAGCGGCTGGATCATCGCGGATAGTCGCCTCCTGTTGCGCAATCATCTCGAACAACCCATCCAGTGCCTGCTCGGTTACGTAGGTTTCAACATTGGTGGCGTTGGGCTCGACCACACCAAAGCTCGCCGCCTGTCCGGCAAAGGCGTTGTACTGCTGAGCAACACCGACCTGATCGGTAGCCTGCTTGACGACAGGCATGAACAACGCCCGAATCTGATCCCGGCTGCTGCGCTCAAGGTAGCGGGTTGCCGAATCGTTGCCGCCGGTGAGGATGTCCTTGGCGTCGGTGAGGCTCATGGAGCTGATCGCATTGACCAGAATGGTCTCTGCCTGGGGTGCAGCAGCTTCCGCTGCCTGATTCATGCTGTTCTCAAGCGCCGTAATCTGACTACCCATTCCCATCATCTTGAGGGTGCGTGCAGCACTGCCCAGCTTGCCCGGCAACTCGATGCGCACATCCGGGTTATCGCTGAAGCCGCCGGGCTGGCCCAGCTCGGTTACCGCCACCCTGGCACCTTGAGTCAGGGCTTCCTTCAGCGCCTGGGCGGTGTCCTGCTGGCTGAGGTCCGACAAGGACAGCGCCAGCGCATTGCCGGCCATAAGTAGGGCAGAACCAAAGGTTAGCAGGCGCTTCATGGTCAGGGCTCTCCAGTGATAGATATCTGTACCACTGTAGTCCAGCTACGCGCATGCCGCGAATTAACCCGCATACAAAAGAGGGCGCAATGCGCCCTCTGGTTGGTTATTTACGCGGTGGCTGGCGTCTCACCCTGTCTGTCCACCATATCCTTGTCCAGGCGGCGCCAGGTCAACAGGAAGCACAGGCCGCTGGCTGCGTAGAGGCAGGCCATGATGACCATGGAGGTCTGCAGGCTTTGCGCATAGACCTGCCCACAGACTTGCTGCAGATTCTCGCTCAGCTGGCCGACCACGGCGGGGTGACATTGGTTGCGCGCCAGTTCACCTGCGCCAACACCCAGCTCGGCAACGCCGGAGTTGAAGAAAATGTCGGACACCGCACCGATGAACAGCGGACCAAAGCCATAGCCAAGCAGGTTGACCAGCAGCAGCATCACTGCCGTGGCCATGGCACGCACGCGCATGCTGACCACACCCTGGCCGATGGTGTACTGAGCCGCCAGATAGCCGTACTTCACGAAACCGCCGATGACCAGGCCGATTGCTGCATAGAGCAGGTTGTCAGTGGTAAAGGCATAAATATAGAAGGGCACCGACAGCGTCAGACCTGCCGCTGGCACCCAGGCGATGGCACCGGGATGTTTTTTGTACATCCTGGTCGCCAGCCAGCCGGTGGCAAAGGTGCCAACCGCAGCCGACAACGCGACCGGGGTGTTGATCCAGATAGCTGCCTGACCAGCGGTGATTTCGTAGGTACGAACGAGAAAGAGCGACTGGAACGAGGAGATACCGTACCCGCAAAACGCGGCAATGGTGGCGCCAGCGGTCATCAACCAGAATGCCGGCTTGCCCATCAGCTCATGGATTGCCTCCTTCAGGCCTGCGCGTTCCTTCTTCTCGGTTTCCGGCGGGTCTGTGTAGCCGCGCGGGGGTTCCTTGACCGTCAATTTGAAGACAAGGGCGACCAGCAAGCCCGGCAAACCGACAACAAAAAAGGCGGTGCGCCAGTCAAATACGTCGGTGACCCAGCCGCCAATCAGGTTTGCAACCATGGTGCCCAAGGTGACGCCCATGGCATAGAAACCCAGCGCCTGGGATCGCTCACGCGGAATAAAGTAATCCGCAATCAGGGAGTTGGCCGGCGGCGTACAGCCTGCCTCGCCGATGCCCACGCCAACGCGGCAGATCAGCAGAATCCAGAACGCCCCTATGGTTATCGAGCCGATAGTCACTTCTGTTGCAAGACCGCAGGCTGCGGTCATCAGCGACCAGAGCGCAACGCAGATGGTCATGATCCAGACACGATGGCCAACATCGGCAAAGCGCGCCAGCGGAATCCCCACGGCGGTGTAGAGCAGGGCAAAACCAAAGCCGGTAAGAAGGCCGAACTGGGTGTCGGTGATTTTGAGATCCGGTACCAGGTCCGGACCGACGACTGCGAGCAGCGCACGGTCCACGAAATTGAGGATGTAGATCAGGGTTAACGCCAAAAGTACATAATTGCGATACGCCTTGGACCCATAACCGGCCAACTGGCCTTGGCCCCTGTTTTCTCCGCCAATGACGGCACTCATGGTCAACCCCCTGCTGAATATCTTGTTATTAGAAGATGCCGGCTGCTGTCAGGCGCACCTGATGCTTAACCGCACGCTCCTCAGCATATCGACAATTGGCTTGGCTGCGGCTCATCGCCGGTGAATCTTTGTGACCGGCCGTGTCAGCAGTTGGACCGACATAACAGCGCAGCCGCCGGGCGGCGTGGTCCGCGTGCCAAACAGTCGTATGAGAGGGGCGACACCAATCCATGATGCAAATGACGGGGTATTAACAGTCGGCGGGGTTGCCGGCGAGCACAGCACGGTTGAGCAGCAGAAAATGGTCCGCCCCCGTCTCAACGGGGGAGGCTCGCTTGTTAAGTTTGCGAGCCGGCGTCATGTACTGCACAACGTTCAGAGTGGAACACCCTGGATGGGGCAGCAGGGATTTAAACTCAAGAAAACCTCGATGACTACCCTCCGGCTGCGGTTAAAACTGCCACCCGTGCTTCCTTAGTCTAATGCACCGCCTGGCCACGCTTTATTTAAAAATAAATCCCAATAAAAACAAGGCCTTGCAAGAATATTCAAATATTAACCAGAGCCAAAGAAACAGGCTCCTGCGCCGCGTTCTACCAAAGTCTTACTAATCAGCCAGCATTGGCGGTGCTACCGTTACTGCCGTAATAACAACAACAATGGAGACGCTAATGTCCATGTCAAAAGAAGAGGCGGCGCGCGGTTACTGGCGTGAAAACCTCAAACTCATGATGATGCTGCTGGTCGTGTGGTTTGTGGTCTCATTCGGTGCCGGTGTGCTGTTTGTCGACCAACTCAACGCCATTACCTTCTTCGGATTCCCGTTGGGGTTCTGGTTCGCCCAGCAGGGCTCCATCTATGCCTTCGTGGTGCTCATCTTTGTGTACGTCTGGAAGATGAACCAGCTCGATCGCAAATACGACTTCCACGAAGAATAAGAACAGGAGTCCAGCGATGGATACCCAAACTCTGATCTATCTGTTCGTCGGGGCGACGTTTGCCCTGTATATCGGTATCGCAATCTGGTCACGAGCTGGCAGCACCAGCGAGTATTACGTGGCCAGCAAGGGCGTACACCCGATTGCCAACGGCATGGCTACTGGTGCTGACTGGATGTCTGCCGCATCCTTCATCTCCATGGCCGGTATCATTTCCTTTACCGGGTACGACGGCTCTGTGTACCTGATGGGCTGGACCGGTGGCTACGTGCTGCTGGCAATGTGTCTGGCTCCGTACCTGCGCAAGTTCGGCAAGTTCACTGTGCCGGAGTTTGTCGGTGAGCGTTACTACTCACAGACTGCCCGGGTTGTGGCGGTGATCTGCGTGATCTTCATTTCCTTTACCTACGTAGCGGGCCAGATGCGCGGTGTCGGCATCGTGTTCTCACGTTACCTGGAAGTGGACATCAACACCGGCGTCGTCATCGGTATGGCTATCGTGTTCTTCTACGCCGTACTCGGCGGCATGAAGGGCATCACCTACACCCAGGTGGCGCAATACTGCGTGATGATCTTCGCCTACATGGTTCCGGCCATCTACATCTCCATGCTGATTACCGGCAACCCGATCCCGCAGTTGGGCTTTGGCAGCGAAGTCATAGGCACGGGCCAATCGGTGCTTGAGCGCTTGAACGGGCTTGGAGCAGAACTCGGTTTTGGCGCCTATACCGACGGCTCCAAATCGACCATTGATGTGTTCTTCATCACCATGGCGCTGATGGTGGGTACTGCAGGTCTGCCCCACGTAATCGTTCGCTTCTTCACCACCCCGACCGTACGTGACGCTCGTAAATCAGCAGGTTACGCGCTGCTGTTCATTGCGATTCTGTACACCACTGCGCCGGCGGTTGCGGCCTTTGCCCGTACCAACCTGCTGACCTCGGTGCCCAACACCGCCTACCAGGAAGTACCGGCATGGCTGAACACCTGGGAAAATGCAGGCCTGATTGCATGGCAGGATAAGAACAACGACGGCATCATCCAGTACGGCCCGGGCGCACCCTTTGTTGGCGCACCCAAGTTCACTGACGAGCGCGGCGCCAATGGCGAGCGTCTGCTGAGCAACGAGCCGACCGACGCAGCCACCGAGCTGTACGTTGACCGTGACATCATGGTTCTGGCCAACCCGGAAATCGCACAACTGCCGGGCTGGGTAGTGGCACTGATTGCTGCCGGTGGTCTGGCTGCCGCCTTGTCGACTGCTGCGGGTCTGCTGCTGGTTATCTCGACCTCGGTATCCCATGACTTGCTCAAGAGCAACATGGCACCGAACATCAGCGAGAAGAACGAGCTGCTGGCAGCGCGGATTGCGGCTGGTGTAGCCATTGCGATTGCGGGTCTGTTCGGGATTTACCCACCGGCCTTTGTGGCGCAGGTGGTCGCCTTTGCCTTCGGTCTTGCGGCGGCATCCTTCTTCCCGGTCATCGTCATGGGGATTTTCTCCAAGAAGATGAACAAGGAGGGGGCGATCGCCGGCATGGTCGTCGGTCTGACCTTCACCTTCAGTTATATCGTCTACTACAAGTTCATCAACCCGGCAGCAACGGCTGATGACTGGTGGTTCGGTATCTCGCCGGAAGGTATCGGTACCCTGGGTATGATCTTCAACTTCATCGCAGCGATTCTGGTGGCCTCTGTCACCAAGGCGCCGCCGGAGAAGATCCAGCACCTGATCGAGGATATCCGTATCCCGCGTGGCGCCGGTGCAGCAGTAGATCACTAAGCACCCGCGCAAATAAAAACGCCCCGCATCTGCGGGGCGTTTTTTATTCCGGCAACAAATCAGAAGCGCCAGGTTGCCTGGGTAGCCAGACCGTGGGCCGAGTTGCGGAAATCCGCCGAATAGTCGGCATAGTTGATTTCGCCTTCGGACTCGCGCAGGTACGAATAGGCGAAGTCCAGGGTCAGGTCCGGCGTTACATCCCAGCCTGCGCCCAGCGAGAAGACCTTGCGGTCCGAGACCGGCACACGCACGGTACGGTGGGTGTCATTGGTCGGTGACGGGTCAACGGTAAAGCCTGCACGCAGCACCCACTGCGGGTTCAACTGATAGGCCGCACCAACTGCCCAGGAAACCACATCATCCCACTGCATATCTTCTTCAATAGTGCCAAAGGTAGGCTGATAGGGCGCAAGCAGGCCGCCGTTCTCGACCTCGATAGCATCCAGGCGGCTCCAGCGCGTCCAGGTACCGCCCGCGTACAGCGTCCAGCGGTCGTCCATTTCCCAGGTAATTGAGGTATCAACCGATTCCGGCATGGTGATATCCAGAGCAGCATCGTAGCTGCCATCCAGCCCCGGGAAGGTGCCAAACCCGCTGAAGCGTGTACGGCCCTCAAGTCCAAACTCGATCGCCGAGTGATAGGTCAGGCCCCAGCGAACCTGGTCAGTAACCTGCACCAACACACCGGCGTTGAAACCGTAGCCAGTGTCATCACCCTTGATATTGACCTCCGCGTTGCTTCCCAGCGCTGCCAAGGGCTGGCTGGTCAGTTTGCCGCTGATGCGGTTGATGGTGGGGCCAAAACCGACCGAGACACGGTCATTGATCTGATAGCTCAGGGTGGGCTGCAAGGTGACAACCTGCACCTTGCTGTACAGGCCGTGCGTACGGCCCTGGAACGCGTCTTCATAATCGCTGATGACACCGAAGGGCGCGTAGATACCGATACCGGCATGCCAGCGGTCGTTGAGCGGGGTTACCAGGTAGCCAAAGGGTACTACCGCGTTCGGCACCATATCGCCGTCATTGCTGCCGGCGGCAAAGCCTTGCGCGTTGTCGATATCGGTCTCGGCGAAGATGGTCGCAAAACCACCGCTGATTTCAGTTCTGTCCAGCCTTGACATACCGGCGGGGTTGCCAAACAAGGTGCTGGCGTCCTCCGCGGAGGATGAGCGTCCTGCAAATCCAGTCCCCATGCCGCTAGCGCTTTGCTCGTTGATGCTAAGACCGTTGGCGTTAACGCCAGAAGCGGCGAGGGTGACGGCTAGGGCAATGGATGACTTCAGCCAGGCGTGTCTGTTCATGGAAGGCTCCGGAGTGTCTGTCTTGGGAAAACGTCTCATTCAGTCGACAGCAGCTTCATTGAATAGGTTGCACTGAGGCTGTCAGGGTGTTCGAAGTTGATCGTCACAGCAGTTTGATACAAAAGGTGGCAATGACTCGAAGGTGATGAAACGAGAGCGCAAGCTAACAGCATCTGCGCCGATCATCCAGTACAGTTTGGAGAAATAAACCAACAAAAGTAGAGCAAACGCTCTAATCTTCGGCGATCAGGAATACAACGCCTACAGACTGCCGATCCTTGCCTGGCGCAGGCGGCGCCAATGCCGCAGGCGGCCGTTCAGCTCTGCCAGGGTTGCAATCCCCTGGGCACGGGCCCGGCTGAGCAGGATCAACAGGATCTCCGCCGTCGCCAGGGCGTCGGCGGCGGCGTGATGGCGCTGGCTGTTGCGCAACTGAAAGTAGTCTTGCCAGTCATCCAGCGTCTTCCTGCCCGTGACCTCCGGGTAGAGCATCGGAGCCAGCTCGGCCACGTCGAGGAAGACATGGCGCAGGCGGGTATTGAGGGTCTGTCGCAGGCCGCGCTGCAACATCCGCTGGTCAAAGGCGGCATGAAAGGCAACAAACACGGCGTTGTCGGCAAAGGACATGAAGTCCAGCAGCGCATCAGCCGGAGCGACCCCGCGCGCGACCTCACTGGGGGCAATACCGTGAATCAGTACCGACTCGGTCACCCGGTGGTTTTCCTGAAACAGCGTGCACTCGTACTGACTACCCAGGTCAATGCAGCCGTTCTCGACCACCACCGCACCCACGGACAAAATACGGTCTCGGTTGACGTTGAGTCCGCTGGTCTCCAGATCCACCACGACCAGGCGACACCCCTCCAGCGGAGTGTCATCCAGTGCCTGAGGGGCCGACAAACGTGCCAGGCGCGCCTGCTGCTCACTGTTCAGCACCTGACGCCGGGCACCCAGCCAGCTCAACGGATTCACAGGTTGTACCTCAGGGCGAGACTACCCTGCAGGCGTTTGGCCTGACGGAAGGACTCGCGCAGGATACGGCGGTCCAGCTGGTTGAGACTGTCAGGGTCAAGCCGATTGCTGAACGGGCGCTGCTCGCGGTCCTGCTGCTGGTGCTGCTGCATGCGCACCAGCTGAATGAACTGGTAGCCCTCGATGTAGGCGTCGGCATCCAGCGGATCCAGCACGCCGCGCTGACGCAACTGCTGTAGCCGCTCCTGGGTATTGCTCGCAGCGATACCGTTGGCCAGCGCAAGCAGCCGGGCGCCATCGACAAAGGGGCCAAGCCCTTGGACCTTTATGTCCAGCGTGTCCTTCTCGGCGCCACTGCGAGCAACAACAAAGTCGCGCAGCCGGCCAATAGGCGGCCTGTGTTGCAGCGCGTTCTGCGCCATCTGCTGCTGAAACAGGGTATTGCTGCCGATCTTGCGCAGCACGCCCGAGAATACCTGATCCGCAGCACGCCGATCGCCCCAGACCACCCGAAAATCAAAGTAGATCGCCGACTTGAGCAGATTGGCTGGCGTGGTACTGGCGATAATGCGATCGAACCGAGCCTGCCATTCACGCGCCGAGAGGCACAGTTCAGGATTGCTGGCCATGATATTGCCCTTGCACAGGGTAAAGCCGCATTGGGCCAGCGCCTGGTTGATCTTCTCGGCCAACGGCAGCAACACCGCGCGCCGTTCCTCGGCCTGCTCGGGGGAGGCAGCGGAGAACATGATGCCGTTATCCTGATCGGTGTGCAGCGTCTGCTCCTGACGCCCCTCACTGCCAAAACACAGCCAACTGAACGGCACACCCGGGTCACCATGCTCGGCAATACACAGTTCGATCACACGGCATACGGTGTGATCATTGAACAGGGTGATGATTCGGGTGATCTGCCCTGACGATGCGCCGTGGGCCAACATGCTGTCGACCAGTTGGTGAATGTGGCTGCGCAGTGCTACCAGACGCTCAACGCTCTCGGCCTGGCGCAGGGTGCGCGCCAGGTGCACCAGGTTGACTCGCTGCAGGGAGAACAGATCCCGCTCCGAAACCACGCCACTCAGGCGGCCGCCGTCCACCACGCAGATATGCGCAATATGCCGCTGCGTCATGGCGATGGCCGCATCGAAGGCGCTGGCGCTGGAGGGCAGGGCGGCCGGCTCCGGCGTCATAACGGTACTCAGGGGGCGGGTGAGGTCAACCTCATCGCTGGCAATCAGCGCGCGCAAGTCACGCAGGGTGAAGATGCCAAGCGGCGCCAGTCCTTCATCCGTGATCACAATGCTGCCGACACTGGCCTCATGCATCTGGCGCACCGCGCTGCGTATTGAGGTATCCGGGAGGCAGTGCACGGGCGAGTGACCTACCAGTTCATCGAGCCGGGCATCCAGCGAATAATGAGCCCCGAGGGTTTCACTGGCCTGCTTTTGCGCTTGCTGATTAACCTGATCCAGCAGGCTGCTGACACCACGCAGGGCGAAATCACGGAACGGCAGCGAGCGGCTGAACAGGGTGACAAAGGTATCTCGCTCGATAGTCAGGCAGAAGCTGTCCTGCGCTGCGCGGTGCAGGGTGCGGGTAGCTCGCTCGCCCAGCAGCGCGGCCAGGGGGAAGCACTCGCCGGTGCCGATCTCGAACGTGGTATCCGGCCGGTCAGCATCGGCAACCACACGTTCCCCGCGAACCAGCCCTTGCTTGAGGATAAAAAAGCGCTGCACCGGACCATCCTGCGGCTGCAGAATTGGTTCGCCTGCGGCAAAGAAGCGCAACTGGGCATGTTCGACCAACCAAGCAAGATGCGCCGGCTCCATCAGGTTGAAAGGAGGGTAGCTCTGCAGGAAGCCGATCAGCCCCTGAACGTTCTGCATGACAGCGGTTTTACCCGCCTCGGCGAATTTGTCGTCTTTGCTCATGGCGCTACAGCTGTTGTTTTGAGGTGATTGTCTGCCGCCGCCACATAACCCTCTATTCGACCTATGTCGCCCCCTTTCAACCAGCAAGTTGGCGCGCCAGACGCAGACAAGTCATTTCATCTGGCAGGCCGTTTTGGTATTGTGACGCAAACGGCACGTTGGGCAATTGACCGGGCCGATTTGAGTATAGAAGAAAGGCAGCGTGCTGGGATGCCACCTCCCGTTGCGGAGGAATAACAATGTTCGGTGTGTTCAAGGGGTAGTGCTTGATCAAGGTGCTGGTGGTTGATGACCATGACCTGGTACGCATGGGCATCAGTCGTATGCTGGGCGATGTCCCGGGCCTGTCCGTTGTGGGCGAGGCCGATTGCGGCGAAAGCGCTGTAACCCGGGCACGCGAGCTCAAGCCTGACGTCGTCCTGATGGACGTGCGTATGCCGGGCATTGGCGGCCTGGAAGCGACCCGCAAGCTGGTCCAGCATGACCGTAACCTCAAGGTCATCGCAGTCACTGTCTGTGATGAAGAACCGTTCCCCACACGCCTGATGCAGGCCGGCGCAGCCGGTTACGTCACCAAGGGCGCAGCCCTGGATGAAATGGTATCGGCCATTCGCCAGGTTCACGCCGGACAACGCTATCTCAGCCCAACCGTCGCCCAACAGCTGGCACTGAAACGCTTCAATCCCGGTGGCGACTCGCCATTTGACTGCCTTTCCGAGCGTGAAATCCAGATCGCACTGATGATCGTCGGCTGCGAAAAGGTACAAAGCATTTCCGACAAGTTGTGCCTGAGCCCGAAAACAGTCAACACCTATCGCTACCGCATCTTCGAGAAGCTTGGCATTACCAGTGACGTCGAGCTGACCTTGCTGGCGGTACGCCACGGCATGGTCGACGCCAGCCAACAGTGAGTCAGTCAACACCCTTCGATCCGCGCGCCTTTCTCGCCTCGGCCAGCAGCAAACCCGGGGTCTATCGCATGTTCGATGCCGACGGCGCATTGCTGTACGTCGGCAAGGCCAGCAACCTTAAAAAGCGCCTGTCAAGCTACTTCCGCAAAACCGGCCTGAGCCCCAAGACCGAGGCACTGGTCAGCCGCATCCAGCAGATTGACACCACCATCACCGCCAACGAAACCGAGGCGCTGCTGCTGGAGCAAAGCCTGATCAAGGCTAATCGCCCGCCGTACAACATCCTGCTGCGCGACGACAAGTCGTACCCTTACGTTTTCCTGTCCAGCAATGACGACTTTCCGCGCCTGGGCCTGCACCGCGGCACCAAGCGCGCCAAAGGGCGTTATTTCGGACCCTATCCGAGTGCCGGCGCCATTCGTGAAAGCCTCGGCCTGTTGCAAAAGGCCTTTCTGGTACGCCAGTGCGAAGACAGCTACTACCGCAATCGCACTCGACCTTGCCTGCAATACCAGATCAAGCGCTGCAAAGCGCCCTGCGTCGGCCTGGTAGACGCCGACGAGTACGCCGAAGACGTGCGTCATTCGGTCATGTTTCTGGAGGGCCGCAGCAACGCCCTCAATACGGAGCTGACCAATGCGATGGAACAGGCTTCCATGAATCTGGACTTTGAGCGGGCCGCCGAGCTGCGCGACCAGATTGCGCTACTGAGGCGAGTGCAAGACCAACAAAGCATGGATACCGAGCAGGGCAACGTGGACATCATCGCGGCGTCGGTGGCACCAGGCGGTGCCTGCGTGCATGTAGTCATGGTTCGCAACGGCCGCGTGCTGGGCAGCAAGAACCACTTTCCCCGCGTGCCAATTGAGCAGCAGCCTGGCGAAGTCTTGGCTGCCTTTTTGCCGCAATACTATCTGGGCACCGCCGAACGCGAGCTGCCACCTGAACTGATCGTCAACGCCGAGCATGCCGACTTTGCCATTATTGCCGAGGCCCTGGCTCAGGCGCGTGGCTACAATCTCAGCATTACCAGCCGGGTACGCGGCAACCGCAAGCGCTGGCTAGACCTGGCTGCGGGTAACGCCGAGCAGTCTCTGGCCAGCCTGCTGAGCAACCGCCAGCACGTGCATCAGCGGTTCGAGGCGTTGCAGCAGGCGCTGCAACTGGACGAGCTGCCCACCCGCCTCGAGTGCTACGACATCAGTCACTCCAGCGGTGAGGCGACTGTCGCGTCCTGCGTAGTGTTTGGACCAGAGGGGCCGTTGAAAAGCGACTATCGCCGCTTCAATATCGAGGGCGTTACCGCCGGCGATGATTACGCAGCCATGCGCCAGGCGCTGCACCGTCGTTTCAGCAGACTGAAAGAGGGGGAGGGCAAGATGCCCGATGTGCTGCTGGTTGACGGCGGCAAAGGCCAGATGAACATGGCGATCGAAGTGCTGCAGGAGCTGGCCATTCATGACCTGACCCTGCTGGGCGTCGCCAAGGGCGTTACCCGCAAGGCTGGCATGGAAACCCTGTATCTCAACGACCCGCATAATGAACTGGTGCTGCCCGGTCATTCCCCTGCGCTGCATTTGATCCAGCATATCCGGGATGAAGCCCACCGTTTTGCCATCACCGGACATCGCCAGCGGCGCGGCAAGGCACGCACCAGCTCCAGTCTGGAAGGCATTGCCGGCGTTGGCCCCAAGCGTCGGCGTGAACTGCTGCGCCATTTTGGCGGCCTGCAGGAACTGAAGCGCGCCAGCGCCGCCGAAATAGCCAAGGCGCCGGGTATCAGTAAAAAACTTGCAGAACAGATTTATGCCGCCCTGCATAGCGATTAGAATGGCCTGTTGCAAACAATGGTCGAGACCATGAACATCCCAAATATCCTGACCCTTATCCGGGTTGCCCTGATTCCGATTTTTATCCTGCTGTTCTATATGCCGTTCCACTGGAGCTATCTGGCGGCTGCGGTGGTGTTCACCCTGGCGAGCATTACCGACTGGCTGGATGGATACCTGGCCCGCAAGCTACAGCAGAGCACACCTTTTGGCGCCTTTCTCGACCCGGTTGCCGACAAGCTAATGGTGGTGATTGCACTAGTGCTGCTGGTTCAGCATCACGCCAACTTCTGGATTACCGCACCGGCCGCCATCATCATCGGCCGTGAGATCGTCATCTCCGCTCTGCGCGAGTGGATGGCCGAGATGGGCGCACGCGCCCACGTTGCGGTGTCGCAGCTCGGCAAGTACAAAACGGCGCTGCAGATGGTGGCACTGGTGGTCCTTTTGGCCAACCCGCCCGAGTTTACGCTATGGGTGATGCTGGGCTATGTGCTGCTGGCGTTGTCGGCTGTACTGACGCTCTGGTCCATGGTGGTCTACCTGATTGCTGCCTGGCCGCACCTGCGCCCCGACAGTGATCAAAATCCCGCCAAATAAGTTTTTTTGAATCAATAACTTGACAGGTCGGCGCAGAAGGATAGAATGAGCGCCGTCCGATGCGGTCAACACCTCCACAACGGTGGTTTTCGCCGGCAAGGATTTTGCGAGAACAGCTCGATTGATCGAGCACTGACCTTACGAGGTCGGGGTGAGGCGCACAGCCTCGCGAGGTCTCGCGACCCGACGGGTCAGATGAAGTAGATGTATATTGCGGGAATAGCTCAGTTGGTAGAGCACGACCTTACGAGGTCGGGGTGGGGCGCATAGCCTCGCGAGGTCTCGCGACCCGATGGGTCAGATGAAGTAGATGTATATTGCGGGAATAGCTCAGTTGGTAGAGCACGACCTTGCCAAGGTCGGGGTCGCGAGTTCGAGTCTCGTTTCCCGCTCCAGATTCATATTCTGTTGACGTCATCCACAGCAGAATAGTCCCCTTATGAGGCCGGGTGGCAGAGTGGTCATGCAGCGGATTGCAAATCCGTGTACGCCGGTTCGATTCCGACCTCGGCCTCCATCTTTACTTTCGCCCGGATGGCGAAATTGGTAGACGCAAGGGACTTAAAATCCCTCGGATTGCAATCCGTGCCGGTTCGACCCCGGCTCCGGGCACCAAATTTCTCCATCAAAATCAGTAAGTTACGGCGAAAAATTTTTTTCTCATCGCGCCGCCAAGCTGCTTGGAAACTTTTTGGAAACTTTCGACCTGATTTTCAGCAGCTCCTGGAATCTTTTCCCAGCTGACCGCAGCTATTCAGTCCAAGCCTGGACGCGGAAGACCATACCTTTCTCTGTGCTCATCCAGCGCCTTGAGCTCTGCCTGAACGACCTCGTCTGAAGGTTCAGGTATCACGTCACCAGCTCGCCGGTTGGGTTCGCCTGGCAGTGTCAGCTTGCGGTTCCTGAGATTGTATCCAGTAGCTTCAGCAGACTGTTCGCCACGTGAGTAAGCCTGGATCTCTTGTCGAGCGTGTTCGTTCAGCTCTGATGGGGCGAGTGTCATTGTGCTACCTCTATCTGCCGAAACAGTTGTGTAGCACAAGCTCAGGGGCGGGGTAGTGCGAGTTTGAGCTCAAACAGTGAGCCAAGCTTCCCAAGGGGGGAAGAGAACTAAGCTGCCCAGCGGGCAGTGAACAAAAAATTACTGGAACAAATAGTGCTTCTTGAAGTTCTCTACGTCATCTTCTTTGTAAACAACTCGGCGATCAATACGCGATTTATACGGCAACAGATCATCACGTAGCCCCGTATACCGCCAGTGCCTCAGTGTGTTCTGAGAAACACCCAACCGCATAGATGCCTCTTTAGCGCTAATGTAAACACAAGAATCTTCATTACGACTTAAAACAGCAGTACTCATCTATTAACCTTTATTTGATAAATTGACATGCCGACAACCCTCTCTCAGTTGTCAATATATACGTTAATCGCCAGCCATAATTGCGCAAAGCCATGAATTGTATTTTTTTGTAATCCATAATTGACTTTTTAAATTTTGCAACAGTATAGGATTCCTATACTCACTACCTCATTCAGTAAGGGCGGCCGCAAAAACTGAGTGCAACACCTGACCTTTCCTGTACGGTGTCGCCATGTCTTACCACGAACTCAGTCTCGAAGAACGCTCCAACATCC
>NZ_FOUD01000035.1 GCF_900114765.1 Halopseudomonas pachastrellae | reverse complement strand
CCATGGTTAGAGAAGAAACTCTGGCGGTCTTGTCCCGTGTCAGTCTGGTGAAGTCCGATCAACCGTGGCTATTTGTTTGTCTGGCCGGAGAGGCCAAAAGGGCGCCTCGCTGGGTGTTGATCGTTGATCAGCAGCCTAAGCCGTTGGTGCATTTGCCGGATATTGTCGAACAGCTGCGGCAACGCTTGGGGCAGGGGCAGAAGGACCTTCCGCTCAGTCATGGTGCTGGGCGGCAACTTGAGCGCTTCCTCGTAAGGTTGTCTGAGCAGGAGCGTCTGTTGCTGCCGCAACGTAAACAGCGTGCACTGGATCAGATGCAGGATGTTATTTCAGTCTGGGCAAGCCGCAAGGGGTGGATTGAAAGCACTGGTCAGGCTGATGCTATTCAGCGTTTGTTGCAGACGCTCAAGCATAACCACATAGAAGGCTGCCCCGATTGGGCGCAGCTGGCGGACGCCTGGTTGGATCTCGTGCGGCCTACATGGTTTGGCTATCTGAACAAGGTTGCTCGACGCTCACAGATTGTCCGCTTGCGTGACATTCGCAAGGCGCTACTCGCTGAGGCGTTGCCGGCTTCGACTATCATCGAGCGGATCTCGGGCATCGCCCTGCGGCAAACTTGGGAAGAAAGAATTGTTGCGTGTGTGCTGGGTTACTCCGGCACACAGACGGAATAAGGTAACTAGTGCCCTGTCTGCTTAGGCGAATTACGTCAGACCTGCCTGAAAACTTGACCTGTATGCATGACCATTATTGGTCTGTCAGCTAACGCGACATATCATCCAACTGTGCCCGCTTGGAGTGGGCAGGGATGGAACCCCTTGGTCATGGATGACCGACTCTGTTTCAGCGTCTCCGGCAAAAACACTGCGGGAGACAACAACCGCTTTACCCCGTGACTGTCGCTGGCTAAAGTGATGGCCATCACACTTCGCCGCAGGTCATCAGGGATGGACCGCGTGATGCTGCCTGCTTCGCTCTTCCTCCCTGCTTGCCTCCGGTAATCCGCGTTGTTTCAAGGCCGCCGTAGCGTGGCTTGCAGGAGTTTCGTTATGCATGATCAGGCCCGCCTGTCGCAGTCGCTGTTGGCTTTGGTGCCGGTCGATGGTTCCAGCATTGGCAACCAGTCGTTGTTCGAGCAGTTGAGTGCTGCCTTTCCCGATCTTTCTCAGGCTGCTTTTGTCGATGCGCGTGATGCGTTGATTGCGCAGGGTGTGCTGCAGAAGGGGCGAGGGCGTGGTGGTTCGGTCAAGCGCAGTGAGGCCGAAGGCAGCGCTGTGGCGGCAAAGCCGTCGGGTGTGAAGAAGCCGGCGCGCAGCACTGAGAAAGCTGCTGTCAGCAGCATGGATGGCCTGAAGAAGACCCTTTGGGCCACCGCCGATAAGCTGCGCGCCAATATGGACGCTGCTGAGTACAAGCACATCGTGCTTGGGCTGATCTTCCTCAAGTACATTTCCGACAGCTTCGCCAGCCGCCGCGCCGAGTTGGAGCGCAAGCTGACCGATGAAAGCGATGACTACTATCTGGGTGATGACGACCCCGAGTTGCTGGCCGCCGAGCTGGAAGACCGCGATTACTATCGCGAGGTCAACGTGTTCTGGGTGCCGGAAGTGGCGCGCTGGGAGTCGATCCGCTCAGCTGCCAAGCAGGCGGACATCGGCAAGCGTATTGATGATGCGCTAGCGGCCATTGAGGCAGAAAACCCGCGCCTGAAGAATATCTTGGACAAGCGCTACGCCCGCGCCCAACTGCCGGATGGCAAGCTGGGTGAGCTGGTGGATCTGGTATCCACCATCGGCTTTGGTGACGACACCGGCAAGGCGCGCGATCTGTTGGGGCAGGTGTACGAATACTTCCTCGGCCAGTTCGCCAGTGCCGAAGGCAAGAAGGGTGGGCAGTTCTATACGCCGGCCAGCATTGTGAAAACCCTGGTGGCGGTGCTCAACCCTCACCACGGCAAGGTCTACGACCCTTGCTGCGGCTCGGGCGGCATGTTTGTGCAGTCCGAGAAGTTCATCGAGGCTCACGGCGGCAAGCTGGGCGATGTGTCCATCTACGGCCAGGAGTCCAACCCCACAACCTGGCGTTTGGCGGCGATGAACCTGGCCATTCGTGGTATCGACTTCAACCTTGGCAAGGAGCCGGCGGATACATTTATCCGCAATCAGCACACTGACCTGCGTGCCGACTTTGTATTGGCCAACCCGCCGTTCAATATCAGCGACTGGTGGCACGGCAGTCTGGAAGGGGACCCGCGCTGGGTTTTCGGCACACCGCCGCAGGGCAATGCCAACTACGCCTGGCTGCAACACATGCTGTATCACCTCAAGCCCAGTGGCCGCGCCGGTATCGTACTAGCCAACGGCTCCATGAGCTCCAGCCAGAATAGCGAAGGCGATATCCGCCGCGCCATGGTCGAGGCCGATGTGGTGGAAGTGATGGTCGCGCTGCCCGGTCAGCTGTTCTTCAATACCCAGATTCCCGCCTGCCTGTGGTTTCTCGCTAAGGACAAACGTCATAGCCAAAGCCCCGGCGGCGTCGACCGCAGCGGGCAGGTGCTGTTTATTGATGCCCGCAAACTCGGCACCAGCGTCAGCCGCGTACAGATTGAGCTGACCGATGCCGATATCGAACGCATCGCAGAGACTGTCGCCGCCTGGCGCGGCGAAACCCTCGATGCGCCGGACTCCACCTCCCGTCATTCCCGCGAAGGCGGGAATCTAGTCGAGCCCTACGAGGACATCCCCGGCTTCTGCCGCAGCGTCACCCTTGCCGAAATCGCTGAGCACGGTCATGTACTTACGCCGGGCCGCTATGTCGGTGCCGAAGAGGTGGAAGACGACGACGAAGCCTTTGCCGAAAAAATGCAGCGGCTGACCAAGCAGTTGGGCGCGCAGATGCAGAAGGGAGCAGAACTCGATCAGTTGATCCGGCAGAAGCTAGGGGGGCTGGGGTATGAGTTCTGATCATGTCATGAATTTAAAACTGGGTGAGTTTGCGAAGATAAAGGGTGGGAAGCGTATGCCTTCTGGAACCCCGCTGGTTTCCTATCGGACGGACCATCCGTATCTAAGAATTGTCGATTTCAAAGATGGATCAATCGATAGGTCTAATCTCCAATACGTGCCTAATGAGGTTTTCCCAGCAATCTCTCGGTATGTGATTTCATCGAAAGATTTATACATTTCAATCGTTGGGACTATTGGGCTGGTTGGCACTGTCCCACCAGATTTGAGCGGAGCGAACCTGACGGAGAATGCAGCAAAAATCTGCGAAATTGATAGCTCACTTATAAATCGCGACTACCTAGGTTATTTTTTGCGCTCAGAAGTTGGTCAGGCTGAGATAAGGTCCCTTGCGGTAGGTTCAACCCAGCCAAAGTTAGCTCTTTTTCGAATTGAACAGATAGCTGTGCCATGCCCACCACTGGAAGTACAGCTGGGTATTGCGTCTTTGCTAGGTGCCCTCGACGACCGCATCACCCTGCTACGCGAAACCAACACCACCCTGGAAGCCATCGCCCAGGCGCTATTCAAATCCTGGTTCATCGATTTCGACCCCGTGCGCGCCAAGGCCGAAGGCCGCCAGCCGGAAGGCGCTATACAGGGATGTATGAGTGCCGCTGAAGGCAGGATGCCGAAAGCGGCCATGGACGCCACCACCGCCGCCCTGTTTCCCGATAGCTTTGAAGAGTCCGAACTGGGGTTGGTGCCGAAGGGGTGGAGCATCGGGTGTGTCGGTGACTTGGCAAATCAAAAGAAGGGCTCTGTGAACCCTTTGGCCTCTCCTGAGGTGCTTTTCGAGCACTACAGTTTGCCCGCGTTCGACAGTGATCAAGCCCCGGTTTTTGAGCTTGGTCAGCAGATCAAAAGCAACAAAACCCCCTTGCCAGATGAGGCTGTGCTGCTGTCGAAGCTCAATCCCCACATACCGCGTGTATGGCTGCCAGTTAACCATGGAGCCAATGCTGTCTGCTCAACAGAGTTTCTGGCTTACTCGCCGCAGGAAGGTGTGTCCAAAGAGCTAATCTATTGTTTGTTTGTGGCTGCCGAGTTTCAGCAACAGCTCTGCCAGTTGGTGACGGGAACCTCGAATAGTCATCAGCGCGTTAAGCCAGATCAGGTATTACTGGTCAAAATACCGATTGCAGATAAGCCCGTCCTCAAGGCTTTTGCCGAGTTAGCAAAACCTCTTTTTGAGAGGGTGCATGCGAACCGGCAACAAGCCCAAACTCTCACCCAACTCCGTGACACCCTCTTACCTCGCCTGATCTCCGGTCAGCTGCGCCTGCCTGAAGCCGAGTCCCTGATGGAGAAAGCCCTGTGAGCGACAGCAACACCCAAGCATTCAAGAACTGGATGATTGCTGCGGGCAAGTCAGCCAATACCGTCAGCAATTATGTGAGTGGCGTAAATACGGTTTCCAGGCACTACGGCCGGGATGTGTTTGCAATTCTGGACCTGGCTGAGCTCGCTCGACTTTGTACTCAGTACGGTTCGGGCGGTGAACACGCCGAAATCGGTGCGAGCAATAGCAATAACGTGCACAGCGGACTGCGGCAGTGGTTTGTTTATCAAACCGAGCGCCAGGCTGTGGTCAGTGAGGCCGTGCTTGACCGCGTGTGTGTCGAAAGACCGGGCGATGCCGTGGTCCGCGAGCAGGTGCGACACGTCGCCGAGTCGATATGCAAACGTTATCCCAGTGCTGATGTTTATCCCTTACGGCGCAAAAACGCGAAAGATATTTACCTGGGCTTCGGCAATAAGGAACCGGGCACTCGCGCTAAGGGCATCGCCGTGGTGCTCCTTGTTCGTGCTAATGGTATCCGGTGTGGGTTGCAGCACAATGGTGCTCTGCACAAGCAGCTCAAGCAAATGGGCCAAGAGAGCTCAGGCCTTGCCCGTTTCAACGGCGTCGAGACGGCTTCAGTAGAGCAAGTTCAAGACTGGTTGGGGCAGTTGGATGCCGTACTTGGATCGGTGTTTAGCCGCGCGCTGAATGACGGCAACGCGAGGCGTGTGGAGGACTACATGTCGGCAGAGATAGAGCAAGCAGATGATCAGGAAGCACCGACAGGTGAAGAGTCTCTCGTCAGATCGGAGGATAGGAGCATGAACACGGTCCCTTTGAACCAAATTCTGTTCGGCCCGCCCGGTACCGGCAAGACCTACAACACCATCAACGAAGCGCTGAAGATTCTGGCGCCGCAGCTTTGGGAGCAGAACAGTGGTGACGACCCCGACTCGCGCAAACGCTTGAAAGAGGCGTTCGATGAGCTTGTTGACAAGGAGCGTATCCGCTTTGTGACCTTTCATCAGAGCTTCAGCTATGAGGACTTTGTGGAAGGTTTGCGCGCTCGCACGGATGAGACAACTGGCCAGTTGCGTTATGACGTGGTGGATGGGGTATTTAAGTCACTCTGTGAGGCTGCTGCGTCCAAGGTGACTCGACACGCTGAGGCACCTTCTGAGGTCGGTCAGCGGCGAGTGTGGAAAATGTCGTTGGGCAATACCTTGGGTGATGATGCCAGCATTTTTCAGGAGTGCATCAATGGGGGGTATGCGCTGCTGGGCTATGGCGGCGGTATCAATTTTGCGGGCTGCACCAACCGGCAGCAGGTGCAGGAGCGTTTTGCCGAGGAAGGTGTTGTACCAGGCAATCCTGGAACGGATTACGGTATCACCAGCGTGACTGCATTTGTGGCCAAGATGAAGGTCGGTGACCTGATTGTTGTGTCGGACGGGAACTTCAAGTTTCGGGCTATCGGTGAAGTGACAGGGGATTACCAGTTCAAGCCGCATAGCGAATTTGATGCGGATTACTCGCAAATGCGGCCGGTGAGGTGGCTGCGGCATTACCAGCCTTCCTTGCCACACTCGGAGCTGCTGAATGCGCAGTTCAGCCAAATGACACTCTACGAACTACGCGCTCCGACCCTCAATCAGGAGAAGCTTGAGCGCTTGCTGGGCGCCAGTGCTTCGGAGGGGAGTGCGGAGAATGACGCTCGGGTACTGATCATTGATGAGATCAACCGGGGCAGCGTTTCTCGCATCTTTGGTGAGCTGATCACGTTGATCGAAGAGAGTAAGCGAGCCGGTAGACCCGAGGCGTTGCCCATCGTGCTGCCTTACTCTCAGACGCGATTCACGGTGCCGGATAACCTCTACATCATCGGAACAATGAACACTACCGACCGCTCGTTGGCTGGGCTAGATATCGCCCTGCGTCGTCGTTTTGTGTTCAAGGAAATGCCGCCCCGGCCAGAGTTGCTGGATGATGTAACGGTGGCGGGTGTGAATGTGGGGCAGTTGCTGCGGGTCATGAATCAGCGCATTGAAGTGCTGCTTGATCGAGACCACTGCCTGGGACACGCCTACTTTATGCCTTTGGCGGATGATTCGACGATAGATCGGCTTGCGAATATTTTCCGCAACCAAATACTCCCGCTACTCCAGGAGTATTTCTTCGAAGACTGGCAACGCATTGGCTGGGTACTGAACGACCATCGGAAGGCAGCTGGCGACCGCTTTATCCAGCAGAAGAGCGGCCAGGCAATAGCATTGTTTGGGCCGGATGTGGGGGAGGGTCTGGCTGATGGTGTCTGGGCGTTGAATGAGGATGCGTTCGAGCGCCAAGAGGCTTACCTCGGCATTATCGACGCGTCTCGCCTTGCAGTAGAGCCTGAGGTTAAACGGCAGGCGTCTCACGGCGATTTTGTTCTTCGGGAGCTGATGAGCGGGACGATTGAACTTCTGCACAACGGCAAGTTAAAGCAGCCAGTGTTGCCGGTGCTGCGTGAACTAGCCAGTGATGCTGGCATAGACATTCAGAATGCAAACGGTAACGACCTGAACACTCGCACGCTCGGCAGCAAGCTGATCACGCATCTGAGTAATGGTGGCTAGTGAGCAAGCCTATCGTCATTCGCGAGTACGCTCGTCTGACCACTGAGCAGGTGGAGAATACGCTCGACCTGGCTCACGTTTCGGCGAGTGCGTTCGATTGGCTGTGTGAACTGAGCGCTCAATTTAGCCGCAATGGCGCGCGCCTGTTGCAGCTGGATGGCAAGAGGGCATTGAAGTGGGACTCATACGTCGGGGTGCTGGAAACACCCTGTGGTACGCGCTTAGAAATTGTACCCAAACACCACGAAGAGGGTGACTGCTTGCAAAATGGCCGGCAGTTGCTGCGCAAGCTGATTCAACGTGCCTTGAACCTCGACTCGCGTCAGACATCGGTAGCCAGTATCGAGCTGTTTGACGCACCGCTCAGCGAATGGGTAATGGCGCAGTTTCTGGCAGAACTTGATCTGTTGGTGAAGCGGGGTGTGCGGTTCGACTATCAACGAATTGAAGAGGAGCAGCGCTTTTTGCGTGGCCAGCTCAATGTGGTCGCACAGATGCGTCAGCGCCCCGGGCGGCAGCACTACCTCCAGATTCGCCACGACGTATTTCAGCCCGATCGCGCTGAGAACCGTTTGCTCAAATCAGCCTTAGAGCAGGTGGCGAAAAGCACCAAGGACGCGAACAGCTGGCGGTTGGCCAACGAGCTGCGCTCGATGCTCGGCGAGCTGCCCGCAAGCCGTCATATTGCCTTGGACTTTAGGGCATGGAGTACAGATCGCCTGATGGCGCACTACCAGACAATGAAGCCCTGGTGCGAGCTAATCCTCAATCAGCAGATGCCACTGGCGGTGAGCGGTGAGTGGCGCGGTATGAGCATGTTGTTCCCGATGGAGCGGCTGTTTGAGCGTTATGTGGAAGGGTGGCTGCGTGGACGGCTTGAGCCGGGGGCGAGGCTAAAGGCGCAGGCATCGAGGCACAGCCTGTGCCAGCACTCCGGCAGCGATATGTTCCGCCTGCAGCCAGACTTGCTGATGGAGAAGGGCGCTCAGACCTGGGTACTGGATACCAAGTGGAAAACGCTCGACGGCGGTGACAGGGCGAACAAATATGGCTTGAGCCAGGGTGATTTTTATCAGTTGTTTGCTTACGGCAACAAATACCTTGGTAGCAAGGGCGAGCTGGCGCTTATCTACCCACGAACCCGCCGGTTCGATAGGCCGCTGCCGTCCTTTGATTTCAGCCCGGAATTGCGGCTTTGGGCCTTACCTTTTGATTTAGACGCTGATACGTTGTTGGTCGATGATGAGATGCAGCTCACAGACTGCATCAAGGTTGCAGCGGCAGCCGCCGTACTCGACCAGGCAGTAATACCGGGATAAAGGAATGACCGAAGATCAACTGGAGCAGGAAGCACTCGGCTGGCTGGGTGAGTTGGGCTATCAGCACCTATATGGGCCGGACATCGCCCATGATGGCGACAACCCGGAACGGGAGAGCTACCGTGACGTGGTGCTTGCCATGCGTTTACGCGCAGCGGTTGCGCGGCTGAACCCCGGTGTACCGCTCGCTGCTCGTGAGGATGCGGTGCGTCAGGTGCTGGAGCTGGGTGTACCTGTTCAGCTGTCTGCCAACCGCCTGTTTCATCGTCTGCTGGTCAGCGGTGTGCCGGTTCAGTATCAGAAGGACGGCGAGACGCGTGGCGATTTCGTGCGCCTGATCGACTGGGCGGATGTGAAGGCCAACGAGTGGCTGGCGATCAATCAGTTCAGTATCCAGGGCCCCAAGCATACTCGCCGGCCGGACATCATTCTGTTCGTCAATGGCTTGCCTCTGGTACTGGTCGAGCTTAAGAACCCTGCGGATGTGAATGCGGATCTGGTCAAAGCGTTCGACCAGATCCAGACCTACAAAGAGCAGATTCCGGATGTATTCCAGTACAACGAGATCCTGATCATCTCCGATGGTAGCGAAGCCCGAATGGGATCGCTGTCGGCCGATATCGAGCGCTTCGCCCGTTGGCGCACCATTGATGGGGTGAACCTGGACCCGCTGGGGCAGTTCAGCGAGCTGGAAACGTTGATGCGCGGTGTGCTGGCGCCGGAGATGTTGCTCGATTACCTGCGCTACTTCGTGTTGTTCGAGGATGACGGCAGGTTGGTGAAGAAGATCGCCGGCTATCACCAGTTTCATGCGGTGCGCGCTGCCATCAATCAGGTAGTGGATGCGTCGCGCCCGGGCGGTTCGCACAAGGGCGGGGTG
>NZ_FOUD01000024.1 GCF_900114765.1 Halopseudomonas pachastrellae | reverse complement strand
TCCTGGATGATCTCGGCCTTCAGGCGCTCCTCGGCATACATCTTCTTCAGGCGACGATTCTCCTCCTCCAGCTCGCGCAGTCGAGCCATTAACGAGGCGTCCATGCCACCGAACTTGGCGCGCCATTTGTAGAAGGTCGCCGAACTGATGCCATGCTCGCGGCACAGTTCAGGCACGGGGCTGCCGGCTTCGGCCTGCTTGAGGATGGAGATGATTTGACTGTCCGAAAAACGCGATGTCTTCACGCAAAATTTCCTTGATCCGATTAGGAGAAAATTCTACTTCTGACGAGCTCTGATTTCAGGGGGGATTACCTAGCCACTACAGGGTCAATAACTAATCTACACTAGTAGTCGTCAAAATCGGCGTTTGTCTGGATAAAGATCTACAATGATAAGTGCGATGGTGTGGACGTCTAATTTTATTTCGAGGGTAAACTTTATGATTTCATTTAAAGGACTTACAGCAACCGCTGCGTTGTTGGTTTTTCCTGCATTCGTGCTAGCGCATGGTGATCAAGGCTCATGGCAAGGGCATGGTCCTGGCATGATGATGGATCAGGAGCAAATGCAAAAGATGCACCAGAACTGGTCTCACATGAACCAGCTGATGCAACGCATTCCTGATGAAGCTTCACCGCAAGAACGGCAACGATTGATGCGAGAACACAGGGAGGCGATGCAAGAGCAAATGGGTTTTATGCATCACGGTATGATGGGCCCCGGCATGATGCGTGGACAAAACGGCATGATGGGAGGTCAGCACATGATGAACGGCGGCGGTACATCAAAGAATGGTGGTAGTCTGTCTAACGAGCAACAAATTCAGATGATGCAGGAGCGCATGGATCAAATGCAGCTGATGATGGAGCAAATGCTGCAATACCAGCAAAATCTAAAGGTAGAGTGATCGAGAAGCCTTCAAATACTTTTACTTAACAGACGCGTAGTAACTGGCGAGTTTGATAGGCTGAAGTTTGTGAAAACGGCGCAGTAGCTGGGTTTCGGTCTCAACGAAATCCCTGGCCTTTTACGGCTGGAAGATGGCGCTCTGGGCACCACTTCGAATGTTCGCTTTGCGACCAGAGCCACGGGCGGCCAATTTGTTGTGGCAACCTCCAGCTACAGTATGGGTATGGTGGTACGACCACTGCTAACTTTTAAGCACCCCCGAGGAAGTTGTCTTCATCTGTGCTCTCACTCGATCACATCGCTGGTCGTGAAATACCTCGGGTGAATCGTCGCTTGCGGCGAGAGGGCAGAGCCCTTGGAACAAGCGCTTCTATTTTTACACATGGAATTACACACTGTGTAGAAATAAAGAATGCCCCAAAAGGCGCTGCTCATGGGGCACTCACTCACTCACTCAGTGAAGTACATAAAGTTCACTATATACTCTACATAGCAGCCTTTTTTGTTTTCGTGTAGCAAGAAGCAGCGCAGCGAAGACTCGATCAAAGCCCCTTCATTGCCGTGCGCGCCTGCGCGTTCAAGGGCTCGGGACTCAGCCCGGTAGGGCCGATCTCAAGGGCAAAGCGCGCACCGTCAACCAGGGGCACAAAGCGCACCTCAAAGGCATCAGCCTGCACCAGGCTGTGGCTTTCCAGGCGATCGGCCCAGACCCACAGGTCCCGCCAGGGCGGCGTCGGGTTGAAGTTGGCGGACAGCGCACTACCGGCATCACGCTGTTGCTCCAGCGCGATATAGCGCCCCAGCAGGCGATGCATGCGGTACCCGTCCTGCAGGCCGATCAGACCGGCCAGCCCATGCCAGCGCAGCACCTCCACTTCCAGCTCCCAGAGGTCACCGCTCAAGCGCACCCGGCGCTCCTCTCCAGCCTCGGACAGCACCGCCTCATATTGCTGGTTACCCACCTTGCTGAAGGTCAGGGTGCCAGCCGTGGTACGCGGCTCAATCACCTTGAAATATTGCAGATCCCAGGCCAGCAGCCCCATCACGGTCGCCAGCACCAAGCCCAGCAACAGCACATTGCCTTTCACCCAGCCCGCCAGCCAGCGCAGGTGCCAGCCATAGCGTACGACCAGCAATACCAGGAGCGCTGCCAGCACGGCAGCGATCAAGGCCAGTCCGAAAAATTGCATACCCAGCAACTCCTTGCGCAGCTCAGGCGGGAACAGGGGGAACAGGCGCGCCGTCAAGCTCGGCCAGATAACAGTCCACCAGCCAGCGCGAAATGGTGCCCTTGGGAGGCAGGCGTGGCAGGTCGTCAACCGACCACCAATGCGCCTCTTCAATCTCGCCGGGCTGCGGGACAATCTCGCCGCTGACATACTCGGCGTGAAACCCGAGCATCAGCGAATTGGGGAAGGGCCAGTTCTGGCTGCCCAGATAGCGCAATTGGTCGACTTCCAGATTGACCTCTTCCTTGACCTCGCGGTGCAGGCACTCCTCCGCAGACTCGCCCGGCTCGATAAACCCGGCCAGAGTGCTGAAAAAGCCCGGCGGAAAGTGCGGTGCGCGGGCCAGCAGAATCTCCCGACCACGGGTAATCAGCACGATGATGCAGGGCGCCAGCTTCGGGTAGTCACGGCGTTCACAGGCCCGGCATTCCATGGCCCGCTCGTCCTCGCGCGGCTGCATCGCGCCGCCACAGCTGCCGCAGAAACGATGACCGCGATACCAGGCATCCAGTTGCTGAGCTACACCCAGCAGGCGAAACAGGGCGTCATCCACCTGACCAATCAAGGTGTACAGGCGGTGCCAGCTGACGCCGGGCATATCCAGCGTATTGCTCAGGTGAATCAGTTCACAGGGCCGACCGTCGACATGGCCCAGCATCAGGCGGTGGCCGGTATCGCCAAAGTACATTACCTGATCCGGGTCGAGCAGCAGGCGCCCCTCGAACATGGCGAACTGGTTCTGGTGATAGACCACGACTACCCCCTCAGAGGCGGCCGGTTGCAAGCGGGTGGCTGGTTCAAACAGCCGGAAAGATCTCATGCAGAGGGGTTCCCCGATACGGCGTAGCCGAGCTCAGCCAGGCTTTCCTCCGCCAGCGCCAGTACATCGCCGGTCGCGACGGCGGCGCGCTCGGCCGACTCGAGATAAAATTCAATGCTGGTCAAGGCATCGGCCAGCACTTCCAGTTGCGCATCCTGCGGCACCTGCTTGCGCTCAAGCATGGTTTCACGGATAAAGCTGGCAGCCATGTGAATTACATTGGCGGCACGTGTCATGCCGAGGAACACCAGCCCACCGCGCACGGTTTCCAATGACGGCGGTACGTTAAGCAGGTGCATGGCATCGTTACCGGATTCCATGTAGGCGGTAATAGCCCGTTTGGCCAGCGCCAACCCGGCCTGCGACTCCTCGATCAGGACGATGCGTGCTTCCTTCAGCTCCAGCGGCTCACCGTAGCCATTACCGTCGGCGGCAGCCATCTCGCCTTCATCACCCGCCGCGTCCAGCCGGTTAACGGCTGTTTCCGCCCGCAGCACCGCATCGGCCACCTGCTCCAGTGCTGCAATGTCACCATTCTCCCAGCGGCTGAGCTGGGCGGCAGCGGCCTTGATTCCGTCGGACTCGGCACGAATGTCGAGCATGTTCAGGGTTTTCCACAGACGCTCGAGGCTGCCATTAAGGGTTTCCAGCGACTGCTCAGGATCACCGGCGTTACGCGCCAGCAGATCCAGCAGATCCTTGATGGCAGTGATTTCTTCGCGCAGCGCTTCGGCAACCGAGTGCATCACATCAATGCCGGGGCCGCGCAACCGCGCGAACGCGTCCTGAATCTCGATTTCGGTGAAGCCCGGATCGGGCAACTGGTAAGCGCGGGCCACGTCCTGGCAGCGCATGCAGCTGGAGTCAGCCAGGGCTACCAGATACAGCAGTTCACGCAGCAGCGCGTCATTGATCTGCACGTCATGCGACGCAGCATGGCGCTTGATTTCACGGTCAAGCTGGGAAAACAGGCGCTTGCGCGCCGGTGTCAGCTCAAGCCCGGCCTGCTCGACTGCCTCAAGCGCCGCGCCTGCAACCCAGCACAGCGTAGCCATACGGCTGCTCATGCAGGTTTCAAAGCGCAGCAGCGCGCGCTGCATCAGCGGCGTGGCAGCCGCAGCGTCTTCGCGCAGCAGGCTCAGCAGCCCCAACTGATACATTTGACGCAAACGGGCGAAGGTTTTCGGGTTCGGCGCCTCTGTTACACCGGGGCGCAGATTCAGCGGCAGGCCCGCCACCGGCAGAGGATAGAAATGACTGTCTGGCAAGGGCGCTGCGCCGCTGCGATGACGGCGTAGCTGGTTGATCATCGGCAGCAGCAACTCCGGGCGCTCACTGCCAGCCTGGCGCGCCTGGTCCAGATACCGCTGCAGCAAGAACAGCGCATCACACAGCGCAGCCAGCGGCTCGTTACGTTGCTCGCCCTCGTGCACCGGAATATCGGTGGCCAACTCGATCATCTCGTCGAGCAGTTGGGCCGCCCCCTTGAGCTCGATCAGCGCCAGGGTGCCACGCAGCTGCTGCAGGCCCTCTATGGACTGCTGTAGCAGGCTGCCATTTTGTCTGTCTTCCAGAAACTGCTGCAGGAGATCCTCTACTTCACCCATGCTGGTGAAGAGTTCATCCCTGACAAGATCTAGCGACGTGCTACCGGTTAACATAGCTATCAGTCCCCCACCGTCCCTGCGCTGAGCCCTGGCCGATCAGTCGGCAAACTCTGGCGTTTGCTTGCTCATGTGTGCCATCACTGCGTTCTTGAGGTCGTCGGACTGCAGCATGGCTGCATTCCAGGTCGCAATATAATTGAGACCCTCCTCGACACTGTGGTCGCGGCTGAAGCGGATCATTTCCTTGGTGCCGCGAATGGCCAGTGGTGACTTGCTGGCGATCTCTTGCGCCAGTTCAAGCACGCCAGCCAGCAATTGTTCGTGATCCGGCCAGGTGCGGTTGACCAGGCCAATGCGCGCGGCCTCGGCACCCAGTACCGCACGGCCGGTGTAGGCCATCTCCCGCATCATGCCATCGCCGATAATGCGCGGCAATCGCTGCAAAGTGCCTACGTCGGCAGCCATGCCCATGTCGATTTCCTTGATGGAAAAGTGGGCATCTTCGGTGCTGTAACGCATGTCACAGGCCGTAATCAGATCAATGGCGCCACCAATGCAATAGCCGTGAATCGCGGCGATAACCGGCTTGCGGCAGCGGTCAATAACGTTGAATGACTCTTGCAGCTTCAAGACGTTACGGCGAATGGCCTCGGCCTTGCGCCCGATATCCGGGCTCATGCCGGCAGCCGCTTCAGCCAGCATTTGCAGATCGATACCTGCGGAGAAGTGTTTGCCCGCACCGGAAATCACCGCGCAGCGGATTTCGGGAGTCTCGTCAACCCAGTCGAACAACTGGATCATCTCTTCCCAGAACGCGCGATTCATCGCGTTGATCTTGTCTGGACGGTTAATCTGGATGTGAGCCACCTTGCCCAGTTGCTCCACCAGCAGTGTCTTGAACTCCGGCATTTTCAGACCTTCTTTTTTTGAGGATGCGCCCGGCAACCGACCTGAACATGATCCAGGTCAGATACTGCTACCAGACGAATAGAGTAACGTGACTATAACAAGCCGACAGGCAAACACCATAACCAAAAACTCAGCAAACTCGCCTAAGATACTGAAAATGCGACTTGGTGAGGCCTCCTGCGCCCTCCCACCCCGCCCGGGACCAAAGACCCCTGCAACACCGACCATCGAGGGACCACATCACACGGCAATTTGCGGTAAGCTTCCGGCGCCTCGGTGAGAGTCCGTCGAACAGGCCACTGACCCAATCCAGCGTTCTGTTCAACGCACTTTCCCACTTGAAACAGGACTTTCACCATGTCTGATGCCCTTCTCCCGGCATTGGCGCAAAACTTTCTCGGCCAGGCGCCGGGCTGGTACAAGCGCACCATTGTCGCCTTTCTGCTGCTCAACCCGATCGCCATGTGGCTGCTCGGTCCTTACCTGACAGGCTGGCTGCTGGTGGTGGAGTTCATCTTTACCCTGGCCATGGCGCTGAAGTGCTACCCGCTGTTACCGGGCGGCCTGCTGGCACTCGAGGCACTAGTTATCGGCATGACCACGCCGGATGCGCTGTATCGCGAAGTGCTGGGCAACTTCCCGGTCATCCTGCTGCTGATGTTCATGGTGGCCGGCATCTATTTCATGAAGGATCTGCTACTGCTGACCTTCACCAAGCTGATCCTGGGCGTGCGCTCCAAATCGGTGCTGGCCTTGCTGTTTTGTCTGGTCGCCGCGGTGCTCTCTGCCTTTCTCGATGCACTGACGGTAACAGCCGTGATCATCACGGTCGCGGTCGGCTTTTACGGGGTTTATCACAAGGTGGCTTCAGCCGGCCCCGGTGACGGCAGCACCCTCGACCCGGACGAAGACCCGCGCCACCGCGAACACCTGGAGCAGTTCCGCGCCTTCCTGCGCAGCCTGCTGATGCACGGCGCCGTGGGTACCGCCCTGGGCGGCGTATGTACGCTGGTGGGCGAACCCCAGAACCTGCTGATAGCAGGCGTCGCGGGCTGGGATTTTGTCGAGTTCTTCCGGCTGATGGCGCCGGTCAGCATGCCGGTACTGGCCTGTGGCCTGCTCACCTGCCTGCTGCTGGAGAAGACCTGCTGGTTTGGTTATGGCGCCCGCTTGCCACGCCCGGTACGCCGGGTGCTGGAGGAGTTTGCCGCCGCCGAGCAGGCCAAGCGCCGCAGCCCGCAACGTGCCGCGCTCTTGATCCAGGCGCTGGCCGCTGTACTGCTGGTCATCGGTCTGGCCCTGCACCTGGCCGAAGTCGGCTTTATCGGCCTGATGGTGATCATTCTGATCGCCTCATTCAACGGCATTATCGACGAGCACCAGATCGGCAAATCCTTCCAGGAGGCTCTGCCCTTCACCTCTCTGCTGGTGGTGTTCTTTGCGATTGTCGCGGTAATCCACGAACAGCACCTGTTCAGCCCCATCATCCATGCGGTGCTGGCCCTGCCGCCGGAGCAGCAGCCAAGCATGTTCTTTATCGCCAATGGCGTGCTGTCGATGATCAGCGACAACGTATTCGTCGCCACGGTGTACATCAGCGAGGTCAAGCAGGCACTGGATGCCGGTGAAATTACCCCGCTGCAATTCGAACACCTGGCTATCGCCATCAACACCGGAACCAACCTGCCGAGCGTGGCAACACCTAACGGTCAGGCAGCCTTCCTATTCCTGCTGACCTCAGCCATTGCACCGCTGGTGCGCCTGTCCTACGGCCGCATGGTGTTTATGGCGTTGCCTTATACGCTGGTACTGGGTGGGGTGGGGTTGTTTGCGGTGACGTATTGGTTGTAACGATTGCGCCGCAGGGTGGATTGCTTTTCGCCTTTTACGGCGAGCCAAGGAGGGCTGCTTGCCCAGCCCCCCTTAGCGATCCCCCGGGGCACCCGACTACGCGGCCCTTCGGGTTCGCTGCGTTGCTCGGGCTAGCGGGGGTCGGCAGAACTCGTCGCTGCGCTCCTCAAACATGCTGCCGCCCTATTTCCCGCCATCCCTGCGCTACTCGCCCGCGTAAACGGGACAGAACTCGGTGCACACCACACCAACAGAGAGCCAGTCAGAGCGACTAGGTTTCGCTTTTCCCCGCCAAACCTAAAAAAACATCACTGCAAAGGTTACTGCTCCGGGGCGCCGCGCCAAAAGGCAAAGCCGGCTGATTTTTCCAGCGCGTCTAATCGGGCTTCGTGGGCCTGCAGCTCGGCGTCACTGGCGCGCAAGACCTGCAACTGCTGGCGCAGCGCCGGGTCGATACGGCGAATGGCGCTGGCCGTGTCGCCGCCCTCGCCGTCGCCCTGGCCGTTGGCAGCCAGAGACAACGCCGTTTGGCCACCGGTCATGGTCAGGTAGACGTCGGCCAGAATCTCGGCATCGAGCAAGGCGCCGTGCAGGTCACGCTGGGAGTTGTCTACGCCATAACGCTTGCACAGGGCATCCAGGCTATTACGCTGTCCCGGGTGCTTCTCCCGCGCCATCGCCAGGGTGTCCAGCACCGAGCAGTGCTCTGCCACAACCCCGTGCCCGCGATTGAGGCGAGTCAGCTCGCTGTCGATAAAGCCAACGTCAAACGCAGCGTTATGAATCACCAGCCGCGCGCCGCTGATGAAGTTCATGAAGTCATCAGCAATATCGGCAAAGAGCGGCTTGTCGGCGAGAAACTCGCTGGAAATGCCGTGCACCGCCTGGGCGCCTTCGTCGATCTCCCGCTGGGGGTTGATGTAGACGTGATAGTGCCGCCCGGTCAGGCGGCGGCCAATCACCTCGACACAACCGATCTCGATAATCCGATGCCCTTCCTTGTGCTCGATACCCGTTGTTTCGGTATCCAGTACCACTTCACGCATGCGTTAACCCTTCCGTTCACTGAGGATGTACTGCACACCCATGTTGGCCAGCTCGTCGGCCAGTTCATTCTCGCGGTGGCCGGTATGGCCGCGCACCCAGCGCCACTCCACCTCATGCTGGCTGACCAGCGCATCGAGTTGCTGCCAGAGATCGACGTTCTTTACCGGCTGCTTGCTGGCGGTTTTCCAGCCGCGTTTTTTCCAGTTAGGCATCCACTCGCGCACGCCCTTCATTACGTACTGGGAGTCGGTGGTCAAAACCACCGACGCCGGACGCTTGAGCGCTTCCAGGCCACGGATGGCAGCCAGCAGCTCCATGCGGTTGTTGGTGGTTTCCAGCTCGCCGCCGTAGAGGCGCTTTTCATGCTCGCCCAGCCGGAGCAGCACGCCCCAGCCACCCGGGCCGGGATTGCCCTTGCAGGCACCGTCGGTAAAGATTTCAATCGCTTGGGTCATCGGCCATTCCGTTTATGCGCCCGCCGGCTGCCGGCTGCCAAAGGCGGCATCACCAGCGCAGGGAAGACCCGGCCGCGCTCGCGCTGCGGCGTGGCGCCGAGCATCTGGCGGCGCGCCAGCAGGCAGTAGAATCCGCCGCCAGGCAGCCCGCCGCGCTGTCCAAAGGATTCCAGGAAAGCCAGGCGCCGCAACCAGGTCGGCGATGCAAGCGGCGGACGATAACACCCATCCAGTCGTTTCTCCACCGCAAACCCCAGCAGCTCCAGCCAATCCTCCAGCCGCGCCGGGCTGACAAAGCCGGCCTCGCCAAACCAGTCCCGCCCCAGGTAGTGTTGCCAGCCCCAGGTACTCAGCGGGTTGAAGCCAAAAATCAGCAGATGACCGCCAGCCCGCACCGCCTGGCTGGCCTCGCGCAGAAGCGCGCGCGGCGACAGGCTGAAGTCCAGACCGTGGTGCAATACCACTACATCCAGCGCCTGCGGTGCAAAGGGCCAGTGCGCCTCCTCGGTCGCAATGCTTTCGCCCTCACCGCTCATATCCAGCAGCCAGCAATGGCGCAGCACCCGCACCTCCGGCGTCAACAGCTCTGGCGCCAACCCGTATTGCACCAGATGCTGGCCAAAGCACGCAGACAGCACCTCACGCTGCACCTGTCGCTCGGCGTCCAGCAGCATGCAGCCAGCCGGCGACGCCAGCCACTGGCGCGCCTCCTGCACCAGGCGCATCAGATCAGCCTGACTGATTGACCCTGCAGCCTCACCGCGTGCCATGCTATCTCCACCGGGGTGCCACCCCGCTCCGTGTATTTGCCCGAGTACAGCACATCGGGATCATGCAATGGTAGGCTGCACCATGGTCGACAATGAAACCAAGAATTTCCTGAGGAATAGCCTGCCCATGTCCACCTTTATCGCGCTACCGGCGTTCAATGACAACTATATCTGGCTGCTGATCGACGAGCAGCGACATCAGGTTGCCGCGGTCGATCCGGGTGACGCCCGCCCTGTCATCACCTGGCTGGGGCGCAACCCCGAGTACAGCCTCAGCCATATTCTGGTGACCCACCACCACCCAGACCACGTCGGCGGTATCAATACGCTGAAGGCTGGCACCGAGTGCCGCGTCTGGGGCCCAGCAGACGAGAACATCCCAGGCCGCGACCGCGCCCTGGCCGACGGTGACCGGGTGCAGCTGTTTGGTCTGGAGCTTGAGGTCATCGCCGTACCCGGTCACACCCTGGGCCACATCGCCTTTTTCTGCGACAACGCCGGCGACCCCTGGTTGCTCAGCGGCGACACCCTGTTTGCCGGTGGCTGCGGGCGCCTGTTCGAGGGCACCCCGGAGCAGATGCACCAGTCGCTCTCGCGCCTGGCAGCGCTGCCAGACAACACCCGCATTTACTGCGCCCACGAATACACCCTGGCCAACCTGCGCTTTGCCCATGCGGTGGAGCCGGACAACGCCGACATTCGTGTACGTCTGGAAGTGGTCGAAGAGCTGCGCGCTGCCGACCGCATGACACTGCCAACCGATCTGGCACTGGAAAAACGCACCAACCCCTTCCTGCGGGCCGAGTGCGACGCTGTGACGCAGGCCGCCAGCAAGCAGGCAAACCGCGCTCTGAAGCCGGGCGTAGAAACCTTTGCAACCGTAAGGTCATGGAAGGACAGCTTTTAGCCGTTGACCGACTAAAACCCCGCCCATAGAATCGACCTCATTTTTTTGGGGTCATACATGCGAATTACGGAATCTGCCATCTTGCCCAAATTGCTGTCAGCAGCCTCCCTCGGAGCGATGCTGCTGATCAGTGGCTGTCAAACCACCGACAGCCAGGGCTACCGGCAGACGGGGCAGCTCGACCAGCCCGTCGAGCCTCTTGTGACGTCTCCCTTCCCTGCTCCAATCGTTCCCCCCTCCGTTCGCGCCCCGATCCCCGAAGCCACCAAACCCCATACCCTCTGGGGCCGCATTCGCGCCGGCTTCACCCTTGACCCGGCCTCTATCGACAACCCGCGTATCGACCAGCAACGCATCGTGTTTGCCAGCCAGACACGCTATTTCGAGCTGACCTCCGCCCGTGCCCAGCGCTACCTCTACTACGTGGTTGAGCAACTTGACGAGCGCCAGATGCCGCTGGAACTGGCCCTGCTGCCCTTTATCGAGAGCGCCTACAACCCGCAGGCGATCTCCAGCGCCCAGGCCGCCGGCCTGTGGCAGTTTATCCCGTCCACCGGGCGCAACTTCTCATTGCGTCAGGACTGGTGGTACGACGGCCGCCGCGACATTACCGCCTCCACCGGCGCCGCGCTGGATTACCTGACCCTGCTCAACGGCTACTTCGACGGCGACTGGCTGCTGGCCCTGGCGGCCTACAACTGCGGCGAAGGCTGCGTTGGCCGTGCTATCAAACGTAATGAAGCCCTCGGCCTGCCAACCGACTACTGGAACCTGCAGCTGCCGCGCGAAACAATGAACTACGTGCCCAAGCTGCTGGCCCTGGCTCAGATCGTCGACAGCCCAACAGCTTACGGCACCGTACTGCCCAGCCTGGCCAACGAGCCCTACTTTGCCGGCGTGGCCATTGACCAGCAGATTGACCTGCACAAGGTCGCCGAACTGGCCGACCTGTCCACCGACGAGCTGCTCAGCCTGAACCCGGCCTTCAACCAGCGCGTAACCGCTCCGAACGGCGAGTACCAGTTGCTCATCCCGGTCGACCATGTTGAGCAGTTCACCGCCGCGCTGGCCAGCCTGCCTGCCAACGAGCGCGTCAACTACCAGCACTACCGCGTGCGCAGCGGCGACACGCTGTCCCAGATTGCCCAACGCCACCAGCTGAGTGTCAGCGTGATCCGTGACGTCAACGACATCAACGGCAGCCTGCTGCGCGTAGGCCAAACGCTGATGCTGCCGCAATTGGCCGGCAGCCCTGCCGCGCCTGCTACCAACACACTGGCGGGTGCCGACTCGCTGCGCTACCGCATCCAGCCCGGCGACAACCTCTGGACCATTGCCCGTGCCCACGGCACTACGGTCAATCGCATCAAGCGCGACAACAACCTCAGCAGCAACGGTCTGACCGTCGGCGAAACGCTGGTACTGCAGACCGGTGGCACCAGCTCTGGCGGCGATGCGCGCCGTGTGGCCTACACCGTGCGCTCCGGCGATTCGCTGTACACCATCGCCCAGCGCTTCAATGTCGATGTCGACAAGATCCGCGACTGGAACCAGCTGGGCCGCTACCTGCAACCGGGTCAGCAGCTCACCCTGTTCGTGCGCTGAGCACGTACTGATCAATTGCGCACGCCCTGCGGGGCGTTCAGGCAAGACAACATGCGGAATTAATCAGTGCATTCCTAAACACCGCGCCGGGCTTCCGCACGGCGTCGCACAATGGTAGCGTTGGCACCATCGCTGACGGCGCGCCGACACCAGCTGTCACTCGACGTGCAGCCAGGGCAATGCCGTCAGCCATCGGCCACCTTATCGTGCGGAATGTCATGCCCCTGCTGTCTCGAATGCTGTGCCTGGCGCTACTGTTTACCCTCACCCAACCCGCCTGGGCGACCCTCTACCGCCAGCACGGCTACTCGCTTTACGGCCAACCCAAGTACCCCGCCAATTTCGAGCACCTGGACTACGTCAACCCTGACGCGCCCAAGGGCGGCACCTTGCGGGTCATGGGCAGCGGCACCTTTGACACACTTAACCCGTACACCCTGAAGGGCACCAGCCCGATCAATACCGGCGACTTTGGCCAATTCGGCATCAGCGAACTGAACGAGCCGCTGATGGTGGGCAGCGGCGTTTACGACCCCTCCGGTGACGAGCCCTACTCAGCCTACGGCCTGATCGCCGAAAGCCTGGAGTTTGCCGACAACCGCAGTTGGGTGGTATTCAACCTGCGGCCAGAGGCGCGCTTTCACGATGGCGAGCCAATCACCGCCGAGGACGTGGCCTTCTCCTATCGGCTGCTCAAAGAGCAAGGGCACCCCAACTACCGCTCGGTGCTGCAGGATGTAAGCCGCATCGACATTCTGGGTGAGCGGCGCATCCGTTTTGTCTTCAACCGCCCCGGCAACTCGCTGCTGATCCTGCGCCTGGGTGAGCTGCCGGTGCTGCCAGCCCACTACTGGCAGGGGCGCGACTTTGCCAGCACCACCTTTCAGGCCGGTCTGAACAGCGGCCCGTACCGCGTCAGCAGTGTGGACCCGGGCCGACGTATCAGTTTTCAGCGCGTAGAGAACTACTGGGGCCGTGACCTGCCGATCAACCGTGGCAAGTACAACCTCGACCGCATGGAAGTGGAGTTTTATCGCGACAACAGCGTCGCCTTTGAAGCCTTCAAAGCCGGCGAATTCGACATTTACATCGATCACAAGGCCAGCAACTGGGCCAACGCCTATGCCTTCCCTGCGGTGACCAACGGCGAGGTAATCAAGCGCGCCGTGCCGCATGAGATCCCCAGTCCCACCCAGGCCATGTTCTTCAATACCCGCCGCACGCCCTTTGACAGCCTGGCCCTGCGCAAGGCCCTGGGCATGCTGTTCGACTTTGAATGGTCCAACCGGGTGCTGTTCTACGATGCCTATCAGCGCTCAACGAGCTACTACCCCAACAGCCCCTTCAGCGCCACCGGCATCCCGGCGGGCCAGGAGTTTCTTTACCTCTCGCCCTTTCGCGATCAGCTGCCGCCGGAACTCTTTCTTGAGCCATTCAGTCTACCTGTGACCGATGGCCGGGGAATTCCCCGCGACACCCTGCGCCAGGCGGTGGAGCTGTTTGCCGAAGCGGGCTGGGAACTGCGCCGCGGGCGACTGGAAAACGATGACGGCGAGCCACTGAGCTTTGAAGTATTACTGGTGAACTCAAGTCTGGAACGCATCCTGCAACCCTATCGGGCAAACCTTGCACGCTTGGGCATCGACATGCAGATTCGCACCGTGGACCGGGCGCAGTACAAGGCACGGCTGGATCAGTTTGACTACGACATGATCCTCACCACACTGCCCCAGGGGTTGTCGCCGGGGCTGGAGCAGTTTGGCTATTTCCACTCCAGCCAGCGCAACGTCAAGGGCAGCCGCAACTATGCGGGCATCAACAACCCGGTGGTCGACCAGTTAGTCGAGCGCCTGGGCGCCGCCAGCAGCCGCAGTGAGCAGGTTGCCGCCGCACGCGCCCTCGACAGAGTATTACTGTGGCAGCACTATACGATTCCGAACTGGTATATCGACTACCATCGCATCGCCTACCGCAGCTGGCTCCGCACCCCGGAGATTCCACCCTACTCGCTGTCGATCCGCAGCTGGTGGCAGGCGCCGGCGCAACAATAGAAGAACAAGGGACCTGAATGCGACTCTCGTTGAAATCCTGCAGCCTGGCGCTGCTGATGTGCGCCGCAGGCGCCCTGCAGGCCGCACCACAACATGCCGTTACGCTCTATGATGAGGCACCCAAGTACCCCGCCGACTTCACTCACTTCGATTACGTCAATCCGGACGCGCCCAAGGGCGGCACACTGAGACTGTCCGGCTTTGGCGGTTTCGACTCGCTGAACCCCTACATCAGCCGCGGCACATCTGCCGAGCAGCTTGGCCTGATCTACGACACCCTTACCTTCCACTCACTCGACGAGCCCTTCACCGAATACGGGCTGGTGGCCGAAAGCATCGAGAAGGCCGAGGACGGCAGCTGGGTCAGATTCAAGCTCCGCCCCGAAGCGCGCTTTCATGACGGCGCAGCGATCACCGCCGACGACGTGGTCTTCACCTTCAACACCCTGATCGAGCAAGGCGCGCCCTTCTATCGCGCCTACTACGGCGATGTGGATAGGGTCGTCGCCGACGACCCACACAGCGTCACCTTCCACTTCAAGCACAGCGGCAACCGTGAACTGCCGCTGGTGCTGGGCCAACTGCCGGTGCTGCCCAAGCACTACTGGGAAGGTCGCGACTTCAGCAAGGGCTCGCTGGAAGCGCCACTGGGCAGCGGCCCCTACCAGATTGGTCAGGTGCGCCCCGGTCGCAGTGTCAGTTTTGAGCGAGTGAAAGACTATTGGGCCAAAGACCTGCCGGTGCAGCGCGGCTTTTACAATTTCGACCGGATCGTCGTCGACTACTACCGCGACGGCAACGTCACGCTGGAGGCCTTCAAGGCCGGCCAGTTCGACTTCAACCAGGAAATGGCCGCCAAGAACTGGGCAACCGGTTACAGCAGCCCCGCCCTGAGCGCCGGCCGGATCATCAAGGAAGAAATCCCGAACAACAACACTCAGGGCATGCAGGGCTTTGTCTTCAACATGCGCAAGCCCTACTTCGCCGATGCCCGGGTACGCCAGGCCATCGCACTGCTGTTCGATTTCGAATGGTCGAACGCCAAGCTGTTCCATGGCGCCTACACTCGCACCACCAGCTACTTCGACAACTCTGAACTGGCTGCCCAGGGCGAGCCCGACGCTGACGAGCTGGCATTACTTGAGCCCCTGCGTGACCAGTTGCCCGCCAGCGTTTTTGGCCCGGTCTGGACGCCCCCGAAAACCGATGGCAGCGGCACCATCCGTGATCAACGTCGCGAAGCCTATGCACTGCTGCAAGAGGCAGGCTGGCAGATTGTCGACGATCAACTGGTCAACGCCGACGGCGAGCCCCTGCAGTTTGAATTCTTGCTGGTACAGGCCGAGTTTGAGCGCGTGCTGCTGCCGTTCAAGCGCAACCTGGCCTCGCTCGGCATCAATATGGAACTGCGCCGCGTCGATGTATCGCAATACATCAACCGCCTGCGCTCGCGTGACTTCGACATGGTGGTCACCAGCTTCGGCCAGTCCAACTCACCGGGCAATGAGCAACGGGAATACTGGCACTCCTCCAGTGCAGACAACCCGGGCAGCCGTAACCTGATGGGCTTGAAAGACCCGGCGATCGACACCCTGGTTGAGGGCCTGATTCAAGCCGACTCGCGCGACTCACTGGTCACCTACACCCACGCCCTGGACCGCGCGCTGCGCTCGCTGCACCTGGTCGTACCCAACTGGTACACCAAGGTTTATCGCGCCGCCTACTGGAACAAGTTCGGGCACCCGGAGCAACCGCCGAAGTACGACCTTGGGCTCTACACCTGGTGGGTAGACCCTGCCAAGGATGAGCGCCTGCGCAGCGAGCAGGAGCAAGTGGTGGAACCACAAGCCAGCGCCGCAGACACCGCAGGCGACGCCGCGCCAGAGGCCGAATAAGCATGCTTGCCTACATTATCCGTCGCCTGCTGCTGATCATCCCGACGCTGTTCGGCATTTTGTTGATCAACTTCCTGATCATCCAGGCCGCGCCCGGCGGGCCGGTCGAGCAGATGATTGCCAACCTTGAAGGCTTTGAGGGCAGCGCCACCAGCCGAGTTGGCGGCGGCGGCAGCGAAGTCGCCAGTGGCGGCAACTATCGCGGCGCGCAGGGGCTGGACCCGGACATCATCGCCGAGATCGAGCGCATGTACGGCTTCGACAAGCCCGCCCATGAGCGTTTCTGGCTGATGATCAAGGGCTACCTGCAGTTCGATTTTGGCGACAGCTTCTTTCGCGACGCCAAGGTGACCGATCTGATTCTGGAGAAGATGCCCGTCTCCATTTCGCTGGGGCTTTGGACCACCCTGCTGACATACCTGATCTCCATCCCGCTTGGCATTCGCAAGGCCATCAAGCACGGCTCTGCTTTTGATGTCTGGACCAGTTCGCTGATCATTGTCGGCTACGCCATCCCCGGCTTTTTGCTGGCGATCCTGCTCATCGTGCTGTTTGCCGGCGGCAGCTATCTGGACTGGTTCCCGCTGCGCGGGCTGACCTCCAACAACTTCGAGCAGATGAGTACCGGCGAGCAGATTCTCGACTACTTCTGGCATCTGGTACTGCCGATCTTTGCCATGGTGGTGGGCAGCTTTGCCACCCTGACCATGCTGACCAAGAACTGCTTTCTCGACGAGATCGGCAAGCAGTACGTGGTTACCGCCCGCGCCAAGGGCCTGTCCGAGCGCCGCGTGCTCTACGGCCACGTATTCCGCAACGCCATGCTGCTGATCATTGCCGGCTTCCCGTCGGCGCTGATCAGCATCTTCTTCACCGGCTCGCTGCTGATCGAGGTGATCTTCTCTCTCGATGGCCTGGGCCTGCTCGGCTTTGAAGCGGCGATCAACCGCGATTACCCGGTGATGTTCGGCACTCTCTACATCTTCACGCTGGTCGGTCTGGTGGTGAAGCTGATCGGCGATATCGCCTACACCCTGGTCGATCCGCGTATCGACTTTTCCAGCCGGGAGGGTTGATCCATGCGTCTATTCAATCTGTCCCCGCTCAATCAGCGCCGTTTTGCGCGCTTTCGTGCCAATCGCCGCGGCTGGTGGTCGCTACACCTGTTCATGGTGCTATTCGTGCTCAGCCTCGGCGCCGAACTGATTGCCAACGACAAGCCACTGGCCGTGGGTTATCAGGGCGAGCTGTACTTTCCGGTGTTCAAGCGCTATCCCGAGACAGCCTTTGGTGGCGAGTTTCCGATCGAGGCTGACTACCGCAGCCCCTACGTGCAGGAGCTGATCACCGAGGCTGGCGATGGCTGGATGCTCTGGCCGCCCATCCCCTATCACTACGACACCATCAACTACGACCTGCAAGTGCCTGCCCCGGCGCCGCCTTCGGCGGATAATTGGCTGGGTACCGATGATCAGGCGCGAGACGTGATGTCGCGGGTAATCTACGGCTTCCGCATCTCGGTACTCTTTGCCCTGACGCTGACCATTTTCAGCTCGATCATCGGCGTCATTGCCGGTGCGGTGCAGGGCTTCTACGGCGGGCGTATCGACCTGTTCGGCCAACGCTTTATCGAGGTCTGGTCCGGCCTGCCGGTGCTCTACCTGCTGATCATTCTGGCCAGCTTCGTGCAGCCCAACTTCTGGTGGCTGCTGGGCATCATGCTGCTGTTCTCATGGATGGCACTGGTGGATGTGGTGCGTGCCGAATTTCTGCGGGGGCGCAACTTGGAGTACGTGCGCGCTGCCCGCGCTCTGGGCGCCAGCAACCAGGTGATCATGTTCAGGCATATCCTGCCCAACGCGATGGTCGCCACCCTGACCTTCTTCCCCTTCATTCTGACCGGTGGCGTCATCACTCTGACCTCGCTCGACTTCCTCGGCTTTGGCCTGCCACCCGGCGCGCCATCACTGGGTGAGCTGATCGCCCAGGGCAAGAGCAACTTGCAGGCGCCCTGGCTGGGGATTACCGCCTTTGTCGTGTTGTCGCTGATGCTCAGCCTGCTGGTGTTTATCGGCGAAGCACTGCGTGATGCCTTTGACCCAAGGAAATGAGATGAGCGAACAACCTTTGATCAGCATCCGCAATCTCAGCGTGGCCTTTCGTCAGGGCGATGACAGCGTCTTGGCGGTCAAGGATGTCAGCTTTGATATTCAGCCCGGCCAGACCCTGGCGCTGGTCGGTGAGAGCGGCTCGGGCAAGTCGGTAACCGCGCACTCCATTCTGCGCCTGCTGCCCTACCCGCTCGCCTCACACCCGAGCGGCAGCATCGAGTTTCACGGCAATGACCTGCTCAAAGCTGGTGAAAACCAGCTGCGCAAGGTCCGCGGCAACCGCATATCCATGATCTTTCAGGAGCCCATGAGCTCGCTCAATCCACTGCACAGCGTGGAGCGGCAAATTGGTGAGGTGCTCGCCCTGCACAAGGGGCTGAACAAGGCGCAGGCGCGTGAACGCACGCTGGAGCTGCTGGAGCTGGTGGGCATTCCGGAGCCGCGCAAGCGCCTGGGCGCCTATCCTCATGAACTGTCCGGCGGCCAGCGCCAGCGTGTGATGATCGCCATGGCACTGGCCAATGAACCGGAGCTGCTGATCGCCGACGAGCCGACCACCGCACTGGATGTCACGGTACAGCTGAAAATCCTCGAACTGCTCAAGGAACTCCAGCAAAAACTCGGCATGGCCATGCTGCTGATCAGCCACGATCTGAACCTGGTCCGCAAAATTGCCCACCGGGTATGTGTCATGTATCGCGGTGACGTCGTCGAAGAGAACGATTGCGCTACTCTGTTCAGCAAGCCGCAGCACGATTACACCCGTCAGCTGCTGGCTGCCGACCCCAGCGGAGAGCCGGTGCCGGTCGATCCGAATGCAGACGATATTCTGCGGGCGGAGCAGGTGCGGGTGTGGTTTCCGATCAAAAAAGGCGTACTGCGACGTACCGTTGATCACGTCAAGGCGGTCACCGACATCAGCTTCAGTCTGCCCCGCGGGCAGACCCTGGGCATTGTCGGTGAAAGCGGCTCGGGCAAAACAACCCTGGGCATGGCGATTCTGCGGCTGATCGACAGCCAGGGCCTGATCGAATGTGACGGCAAGCGCCTGGATGGGCTTGGCCAGCAGGAAGTACGCCCACTGCGCCGCGAGCTGCAGGTGGTGTTTCAGGACCCGTATGGCAGTCTGAGCCCGCGCATGTCGGTCGGCCAGATCATCAGCGAGGGGCTGGAGATTCACCGCATCGGCAATGAGGCAGAGCGCGAACAGATGGTGATTCAGGCCTTGCAGGAAGTCGGCCTGGATCCGGAGACCCGACACCGCTATCCGCACGAGTTTTCCGGCGGCCAGCGCCAACGGATCTCGATTGCCCGGGCACTGGTGCTCAAGCCCAAGCTGATCCTGCTGGATGAGCCGACCTCGGCACTGGATCGCACGGTACAGGGGCAAGTGGTAGAGCTGCTGCGCAGTCTGCAGCAGAAGTACAATCTGACGTATTTGTTTATCAGTCACGACCTGGCTGTGGTCAAGGTTCTCAGCCATCAGTTGATGGTGATCCGCCAGGGCGAAGTAGTAGAACAGGGACCGGCAGGCGACATCTTCGCTTCTCCGCAGCACGCGTATACTCGTCAGCTGCTGGAAGCGGCCTTTGCCCTGCCGCAAACCGATAACAGGGCCGATACGGCCATGCACTAAACAGGAAAGCACTATGGGATTTCTCAGCGGAAAGCGCGTACTCATCGTTGGCGTAGCCAGCAAACTGTCCATTGCCTCCGGCATCGCCGCCGCCATGCACCGCGAGGGCGCCGAACTGGCCTTCACCTATCAGAACGAAAAGCTGAAAGGCCGGGTTGAAGAATTCGCTGCCGGCTGGGGCTCCGGTCCTGAGCTGTGCTTCCCCTGCGATGTGGCTGATGACGCCGAAATCGAACAGGTGTTCGTCGAGCTGGCCAAGAAGTGGGATGGCCTGGATTGCATCGTTCACTCCGTTGGTTTCGCCCCCGGCGACCAGCTGGACGGCAACTTCGCCGAAGTCACCACCCGCGAAGGCTTCCGCATTGCCCACGACATCAGCGCCTACAGCTTTGTCGCCCTGGCCAAGGCCGGTCGCGAGATGATGAAAGGCCGCAACGGCAGTCTACTGACCCTGTCCTACCTCGGCGCTGAGCGCACCATGCCCAACTACAACGTTATGGGTATGGCCAAGGCCAGCCTCGAAGCCGGTGTTCGCTACCTGGCCACCAGCCTGGGCCCGGAAGGCACCCGCGTAAACGCCATTTCTGCCGGCCCGATCCGCACCCTGGCCGCTTCCGGCATCAAGAGCTTCCGCAAGATGCTGTCGCACAACGCCGCGCAAACCCCGCTGCGTCGTAACGTCACCATCGAAGAAGTCGGCAACGTCGGCGCCTTCCTTTGCTCCGACCTGGCCTCGGGCATGTCCGGTGAAATCACCTACGTTGACGGTGGCTTCAACATCACCGCCATGGGTGGTCTGGAAGAGTAAATCGCCGCTATTTGCGGGAAAAAAACCGGGCGCCTCAGCCCGGTTTTTTTGTGCCCCTGCCCCCGCAACATTCGAGGCCAAGAGCACGGGTGCAATGCAAAGCAATCAGTCGTCCGAGGTCGCGCCAATCTTGTGGATCGACAGGTCGGCGCCCTGGTATTCCTCTTCTTCGCTCAGACGCAGACCGGCGACCGACTTGATTACGCCGTAGACCAGCAGACCGCCGGTAAAGGCCACCACCACACCGGCCAGCGAACCGATCAGCTGCGATATAAAGCTCACACCGCCCAGACCGCCGAGCGCCTCGGTGCCGAAGATACCCGCCGCCAGGCCGCCCCAGACGCCGCACAAACCATGCAGCGGCCAGACACCCAGCACGTCATCGATCTTGAAGCGATTCTGGGTCAGGATGAAGGTCCAGACAAACAGACCACCAGCCACCGCACCGGTCGCCAATGCGCCCAGCGGGTGCATCAGGTCGGAGCCTGCGCACACCGCGACCAGACCGGCCAGCGGGCCGTTATGAATAAAGCCCGGGTCAGCACGACCTACCAGCAGCGCCACCAGCGTGCCACCAACCATCGCCATCAACGAGTTCACTGCCACCAGGCCACTGATGCCATCCAGTGTCTGCGCAGACATCACGTTAAAGCCGAACCAGCCGATGGTCAGAATCCACGCACCCAGCGCCAGGAACGGAATATTGGACGGCGGCATGGCAACCACGTGGCCACCGCGATAACGGCCGTTTCGCGCCCCCAGCAGCAGCACGGCGCCCAGGGCAATCCAGCCCCCTACCGCGTGCACAACCACTGAGCCGGCAAAGTCATGGAAACCGGCCCCAAAGGTCGCCTCAAGCCAGCCCTGGAAGCCGTAGTTGCCGTTCCAGACAATACCTTCGAAAAAGGGATAGACCACGCCCACAATCAGCAGCGATGCGCACAGCTGCGGAGCAAACTTGGCGCGCTCGGCGATACCGCCGGAGATGATGGCCGGAATCGCCGCAGCAAAAGTCATCAGGAAGAAGAACTTGACCAGCGCATAGCCGTTGTTCTGCGACAGCGTGGCGGCATCGGTAAAGAAGGTCGCGCCGTAGGCAATCCAGTAACCAATGAAGAAATACGCCAAGCAGGAAATGGCAAAGTCGCTGATGATCTTTGACAGTGCGTTGACCTGGTTCTTCTGCCGCACCGTACCCACCTCAAGAAAGGCAAAGCCGGCGTGCATGGCCAGGACCATGATCGCGCCCATCAGAATAAACAGGGTGTTTGCACCGTGAACCAGAGTTTCGACAGCGCTGTGCAGGTTTTCCATTCAAGCAGCCTCTTGCAAACAATTCGCACCCCATGTGTGCATGACGCATCAATACGCATACATTTGGTGCAATATCTCCCGAACAGCAAAATGCGTCGATGCAATCGGGTTTTCAGGGTTTATTTAATTTGTATTTATTTTTCATAGTGTTAGATGCAATCCTGATCACTTGCCGCAACAGCAAGGCACCAAGTTGGCGCGCAACCAAGCCTGCAACTCCCCTGATTAGTGCAATCGTCATACCAAAAGCGCAGAATCGTGCACTGCAAGCGCACAATGACAGCTTAAGGAAGCACTGATTAATTCCACACGCTCTCTGCGAGTGCTCAAGCGTGCAGATGCAAGGCGCGATGTGCAGCCAATAGCGGTTCTATTGGCAAACAGCGCAACGCAGCAGATGCATGCTTGAGCGCTCGCCCTGCGGGGCGTGCAGGCTGGGCCGCACTCTGCGTTGTGATTTCTCGACAGGTCCCGACATGCCTTCGAAATAACGCCTTGATTGCAGCCCAGCCTGAACGCCAGAGGGCATGTAGAATTAATCAGTGCTTCCTTAATGACAGCCACTCGGACCCAAAGTCCTTGAGCACGGCAGCATCCAGCTGCTTGGCTATAATCTTGCATACAGTCAGCGCCCGACGTCCCGACCCCGGAGAATGATGTGTTTACAGGCCAGCCACTGCCCTACTTCCAGCCCTTGATCGACACCGCCACTGGCCGCATTGCCGGCTACGAAGCCTTGGCGCGCCTGCGCGACGATGAGGGCAATGTCCGCAGCGCCGGCCCGCTGTTCACCGACCCGGCCACGCCGCAGGAAGACCTGCTGGAGCTGGACCGCAGCATCCGCCGACAGGCGCTGGAACGCTTCCGCGATACCCCCGAAGGGTTTCTCAGCCTGAACATCTCGCCCGCCTGGATCAGCCAGCTGCAACCGGGCAAGCCACTGCCCAGCCTGCAACTGCTTGAAGAAATGGGCATTGCCAGTGATCAGGTGGTGTTTGAGATCACCGAGCTGCAGGGCAGCATCGAGCAGCTGCGTGAAGTCGTGCAACGCTACCGCGCCGCTGGCATTCGCATCGCCATTGACGACTTTGGCGCCGGCTACTCCATGCTCGACCGCGTACTGGCGCTGGAGCCCGACATCCTCAAGCTGGACATCCAGCTGTTCCGTCAGGCGGCCGCCGGCAACGGCAACAGCGGCGACTTTGTACGCGCACTGGCCCTGATGGCAGAAAAGAGTGGCTGCTGGATCATCGCCGAAGGGGTGGAGACAGAGCAGGAGCTGCACTTTGCGCTGGAGTGCGGCGCCCGCTACGTGCAGGGCTACCTGTTTGGTCAGCCGGCGGAGAACTTCCTGCCCAGCGAAGCCGTACAGCAGCAGTTCTCGCGGATGCGCGATCATTACGTTCACGCCAAGCTGGCAGAGCGCGAAAAGCTGGCACACCTGCGCCGCTCACTGGCAGAGCTGTTTGCCGAACTGCGCCAATGGCTACAACAGGGCGCCCAACCTGCGCGCTTGCCCGACCCACGCAATTACCCGTGGCTGTTGCGCTGTTTTCTGTGCGACGCAGAGGGCACGCAGATCTCCCCCAACTTTGACTGGCGCGATGGCGCCTGGCAGACCGACCCTCGCTATCTGGACCACAACTGGTCCTGGCGGCCGTATTTCTATCAGATTCTGGCCGAGGCCGGCGAAGACAGCCGCGTGATCCTGTCCAACCGCTACCGCGACGCCACCACCAACCAGTACTGCATGACCTCCGGACTGTTCATCGACGATAGCCGCCACCTGCTACTGGTCGACATCGACGCCTCGGCGCTCTGAGGCCTGCTCAGGCGCTGCCCCGGCGGCGCTGCAGCGGCAGACTGATACGCACCAGCAAGCCCCCTTCCGGGGCCTGCTCCAGCGCCAGCGTGCCCTGATAGGTCGCGACCGTATCCCGCACAATCGCCAGGCCCAGCCCATGCCCCGGGGCTTGCTGATCCAGGCGCGCGCCGCGTCCGAGCACCTGGTCACATTCGGCCGGAGCAATACCGGGTCCGTCGTCGGCCACCTCCAGATCGAGCTGATCGGCGCGCAAGTGCCAGGCAACCCGCACCTCGGCGCGCGCCCATTTGCAGGCGTTATCCAGTAGATTACCCAGCAGTTCCAGCAGGTCTTCGCGATCAAAGGGCCAACTGCCGGACAACTCGCCCTGCAGCTGAATCTGCGGGCCATTCGGGTACAGACTCTCCAGAGTCTGCACCAGAGCGGTCAGGTCAGCGCCCGGCGCAAAGCGCTGCCCGCGGGCCTGATCCGGCGCCAGCCGGGCGCGCTGCAGGGTACGCTCCAACTGCGCGCGGATACTCTGCACCTGCGCCTGCAGCTCCTGCCAATCGCTCTGCGGCAGCTGCCCTGAGAGGCTCTCAAGACGGCTCTCGATGACCGCCAGCGGCGTTTTCAGGGCATGGCCCAGATCACCCGCGCTGTTGCGCGCGCGTTCCAGCACGGACTCAATCTGCTGGCCCAGGTGGTTGATTTCGGCCACCAGCGGCGCCAGTTCCTCCGGCACCTGCTCGTTCAGCTGCAGGCGCTCCCCGCTGCGCCACTCCGCCAGCTCGCCCTGCACCTTGCGCAGCGGCCCGAGCGAGCGGCGCAGAAACCAGTGCTGCAGCGCCGCAGCCACCAGCACTACCAGCACGCCGAGCCCGCTCAGCCACCAGCTGGCCCGACGAAACTCAACCAGCAACGGCTCATAATCGATGGCTACACTGATGGTCAGCCGCTCACCGCCCTTGAGATATTCCCCGGACCAGACCAGCAGCTCCTGACCATCCGGCCCTGGCAGCAACTCGGTCTGCAGGCCATCTCCCGGCAACGGCAAACGGTGATCCCAGAGTGAGCGTGAACGCCACTTCTCCTGCCCCTGCACAACGAAATAACGCCCCGAGTAGGGGCGTCGATAGTCAGGGTCAACCTTATCCATATCCAGAAACAGACCGTCGCTGCCACGGCTCAGGGCAGCCAGCATGCTGTCGGCCTCACGCTGCAACAGCTGGGTCAGGTAATCGCGCTGCGCCCGGTCATACAACCAGACACCGCCCTGCACAATCAGCAGCACGCTGACCAGCAACAGCGGCACCAGACTAAGCGTCAAACGGCGGCTGATGGATTTCACGCACCAGCCCCCACCAGCACATAGCCCTGCCCGCGACGCGTTTCAATCGCCTCGCGGCCCAGCTTGCGGCGCAGGTGGTTGATCAGCACCTCGATGACATTGGAATCGCGCTCGTCTTCGTAGTCGTACAGGTGCTCTGCCAATCGGGTTTTGGACAGCACCTTACCCGGGTTAAGCATGAAGTAGCGCAGCAGCTTGAACTCACTCGCCGACAGGCTGACCGGCTCCTGCCCGGCGCGCACGACCTGCTGATGCGCTTCATCCAGCTGCAAACCGGCAGCGCTGAGCAGGGTTTGCGGCTCACGGCCATGGGCTCGTCGCAGCAGCGCCTGCACCCGCAACACCAGCTCTTCGTTGTGGAACGGCTTGGTCAGGTAGTCATCGGCGCCGGCCTGCAACCCTTCAACGCGCTCGGTCCAGCGGCTGCGGGCGGTGAGGATCAGCACCGGCAGTGAGCTGCCGCCAGCCCGCCAACTGCGCAGGATCTCCAGACCGTCCATGCCCGGCAAACCAAGGTCAAGAATGGCCAGATCATAGGGTTCCTGCTCACCGAGCAGCAGGGCATCACGCCCATCGGCCCGCCAATCCACTGCGTAGCCCGCACGCTTGAGCACCGCCAGCAGACTGTCGGCCAGCGCCACGTTATCCTCAACCAGTAACAGCCGCATCAATCATCCTCTTCCACGTCCAGTAGTTCGCCGGTGGTCGCGTCGTATTCCAGTTCCATGACCCGCCGCGTACGGGTGACCACCTCGATTTCATAGATGTAGATGCCGTCATCAAGTTCCAGCTCGGCTTCCAGCAGGCGCCCCGGGAATCGCTCCAGCGCATCATCCACAAGCACCTGCAGGGGCACAATGTGCCCCTGCTCGGTCAGTGCCAGCGCCTCGTCCTGACTCAGGTCGTGTGCACTGACATTCAGTGGAATCAGCACCAGCGCCCACGCCAGTGGGCGGCTGATGCGCCGCGGATCAGTCGTCGCGGCGGTGTTCCAGAACGTCGCCATTGCTCGCATCCAGGTCAATGTCCCACTCCTGCCCTTGGGCATCGCGGATTTCAACTTCGTAGACATAGCGGCCATAGTGCTTGTCCAGATCGGTATCGGTGATGGTGCCGGGTTGCACCGACAGTGCCTTTTCGTTCAGGCTTTCCAGTGACTGAATGGTACCCTGCTCAACCAGGCCGGGGACCTCATCCATGCGTACATCGTCGTCTGCCAGCACGGCAGCACTACCCAGACCCAGGATGGCGGCGCAGGACAGAGAAACAAGTTGCTTGTACATAGTCATTTCCTCTCTTGGTGTTGGTGGTGCCGAACCGTTCGGTACCGCCTTCTGACAGGTTCAGACTATAGCCACCAGCTGAAACCAACCTTAAAATCGGGCGCGCAGCCACAGGGAACCCGCTCAGCATGACAGCGATACAGGTTAAAGCACCGGCGTTGACGCTCCGCGCAGGGCAGCGCGCCATTCAGCACATCCGCGAAAACGGCCTGCAGCCAGCCGATGTGCACATGATTCCCGGTGCCGCCGGCGGCCCCAAGGCACTCGGCATTCAAGGGCTGGACTTGGCGCTGTTCGGCGAATGGCTGCCGCGCGCACCGCAGCCGCGCAGCCTGATCGGCGCCTCCATCGGCAGTTGGCGCTTCGCCAGTGCCTGCATGCCGGACCCGGTGCAGACCCTGCGCCAGCTTGGCGAATTGTACACCGCCATGCGCTTTCCCAAGGGCGTCACTATCCAGACCATCAGTGCTGCCTGCGGCCAGATGATCGACGAGCTGCTGCAGGGGCAATTTGACGCCATTCTCAGCAACCCGCATTACCGCCTGAACATCGTCGTGGTGAAAAGCCGCGGCCTGCTGCGCGATGACTCACGTACCCGCCTGGCCCTCGGCCTGGGCGGCGTGATCGGTGCCAACCTGCTGGGTCGCCGGCACCTGGGCCGCTTCTTTGAACGGGTCATTCTGCACGACCCGCGCCAGCTGCCGGCCCTTGAAGAGCTGCGCGACTTCACCAGCGCGCATGTCGAGCTGACCAGTAACAACCTGCGCTCGGCCCTGCTGGCCTCCGGCTCTATACCCATGGTGATGGAAGCGGTGCGCGACATTCCCGGTGCCGAGCCCGGCGTCTACCGCGACGGCGGCTTGCTCGACTACCATCTTGACCTGCCCTACACCGCGCCGGGCGTGATCCTTTATCCGCACTTTATCGACCGGGTCATCCCTGGCTGGTTTGACAAGACCATTCCCTGGCGCAAGCACAACGCCCAGCAACTGCGTGACGTACTGCTGCTCGCGCCATCACCCGAATATCTGGAACGCCTGCCGCACCGCAAGCTACCGGACCGCAAGGACTTCAACCGCTATGTCTACGATAACGACGGCCGCGAGAAGTACTGGCGCAAGGCAATGAGTGAAAGCCAGCGCATGGGCGACGAGTTCCTGGAACTGGCTGACTCCGGGCAACTGATAGACCGTATCAAGCCACTGTGACAGCGCAGCACCAGGCCCTGCCCTGCCCCCTCTGCAGCTCGCCGGCCCACTGGATGCTCAGCGACCGCAAGCGCAGCTACTGGCAGTGCGAGCGGTGTCTGATGGTGCACGTGCCCGCGCAATGGCAACTGACTGCCAAGCAGGAAAAGGCCGAGTACGACCGCCACGAAAACCACCCGGATGATCCGGGCTACCGGCGCTTTCTCTCGCGCCTGGCCGAGCCGCTGCTGCAGCGCCTGCCGCCGGCCAGCTGCGGTCTCGACTTTGGCTGTGGTCCGGGCCCGGCCCTGGCCTTGATGCTGCGTGAGCAAGGGCATCAGGTCAGCCTGCATGACCTCTACTACCACCCCAACCCGGCAGCGCTTGAACAGCAGTGGGACTTCATCACCGCAACCGAGGTAGTGGAGCATCTGGCTGCGCCGCGTGCGGTGCTGGAGCAGCTCTGGCGTTGTCTCAAGCCCGGCGGCTGGCTCGGGCTGATGACCAAGCGGGTAACCAGCCCGGAGGCCTTCAGCACCTGGCACTACAAGAGCGACCCGACCCATATCAGCTTTTTCAGCGAGCACAGCTTTCACTGGCTGGCGCAACACTGGCAGGCCGAGTTGGAGATGGTGGGAGCGGATGTCGTGTTACTGCGCAAGCGCTGACTCAGCGCTTGCGATAGCGCTCTGTAAAGCCGTCAGGGTCGCGGGTGAAGGCACGCACACAGTTCTGGCAGATACAGGCGCGATTGCGCTGTTTACTCGGCACCAGGGCCAACAGAGCCTCGGGAACTAACAGGTCAAAGCACCAGCAGCTACCCGTCTCGGCAGCGCAGGCATTGGCGCCCGCGCAGAAAGGGCAACGCGCCGCATCAACACCCGCAGGCGCCAGTTGCACCCGTCAGCCTGCCAGACGGCTCAGCAGGTTGTTCTTCACCGCCGGCCATTCGCTGGCGACGATGGAGTACACCACGGTATCGCGAATAGAGCCGTCAGGCAGAATCTGGTGGCTGCGCAGAACACCATCCTGCTTGGCCCCCAGCCGCTCGATAGCGGTGCGCGACGCCTGGTTGAAGAAATGCGTGCGCAACTCAACGGCGATGGCGCCGGCATCCTCAAACAGGTGCTGCAATAGAAGCAACTTGCTCTCGCTGTTGACCGGTGTGCGCCGGGCCGCATCGGCATACCAGGTGTAGCCAATCAACGCCCGGCGGTTGGCGGCATCCACGTCGTAATAGCGCGTGCAGCCCACGATATCGCCGCTGGCAAGGCTGCGCACCGCGTAGGCAAGGTTGCCCTGCTCCATACCTTGCACCGCACGCTCAACGTACTCTGGCATGGACTCGGGCGTGGGCACACTGGCGTACCAGAGCTTCCAGCTTTCTCCATCAGCAACGGCGCGTTGCAGCGCAGCAGTGTGCGCCAGCTCAAGCGGCTCCAGCAAAACATGCCGGCCCCGCAGAGGCCCCGGTTGAATAAACATTATCGACTCCAGACAGCGGGTCAGTGATTTCCGATCACGCGGCGTGCACCCTTGAAGGTACGCTGCCAGAACGAGGATTCCAGCTCATCAACGCGCACCACGCCGCCCGTGCTGGGCGCATGCAGAAAGCGGCCTTCACCGATGTAGATACCGGCGTGGTTTACCCGCCCGCCATTCATGGCAAAGAGCACCAGATCGCCTGGCGCCAGCGCGCTCTCGGCAGGACGGGCTACGTTGAGGTTATAGAGATCGGAGGTGGTACGCGGCAGGCTCATACCGGCCGCTTCGCGGTAGACGTACTGAATCAGGCCGCTGCAGTCAAAACCGGTTTCGGGCGAGGTGCCGCCCCAACGATAAGGGGTACCGACCAGACTGAAAGCCTGAAAGACCACATCATTACCAAGGATCTGCGAAGAGTCGGAGGGGGTCACCGTGGGCAAGGTACGCACCGGTGCAGACACTGCGACGGGAGGACTTTTGGGCGCACTGGAGCAGCCTGCCAGAACAGCGGTCAGAAACAGGATCAACAGCGCACTGTGCCGCATCCGGCAACCTCCAGCCCGAGGGATTTGATTAAAAAATGGACGCTCAAGCGCCCAAGGTCAAGAATTTACTTTAACTTGCCACGCCAAGCCACAGATCAGCTGCCTTTTTCTGATCAATGGTTCACGGTAAACGCCAGCATCGCAGACAGCTGACACAAGGGCCGACCGCTTTGCTCACGCCATTGATTGAAGGCTGCCTGCGCTGCAGCCTGATCACGCTGACTGCTGGGCATCTTGTCGATAATGCCCTGCGCCTTCAGCGCGGCAACCACATCCTCACTGGGAGCCCAGGTATCCTTGCCCAGCATGCGCAGCAGGCGCGGTGCGGATTGTCCGCCCAACTGCGCGCCGCGCCTGGCCAGTAAACGCCAGAGCCCGACGATATCGTCCTCCGGCCAGTCAGCGATCAGGTTGCCCATACTGCCGTACTCGGCGCGAATATCCAGCACCAGTTGGGCGTTGCGTGGCACGCTGCGCAACTTGCCAAGATGGCGAATCAGGCGGGTGTTCTGCATCAGCCGCTCGATGTGCTCGGCGCTCATCAGCACGACTTTCTCCGGGGCAAACCCAAAGAAGGCCTCTTCAAAGGCCGGCCACTTGGCGTCTACCAGGCTATGCCTCAGCCCCGCCCGAAATACCCGCAGCGCGATGGTCGACAGGTAGCGATCATCGGCAATGGCACGCAGCTCATCCGCGGTTCGCGGCTGGGGCAACAGCGCCTCCAGCGCCTGCGCCGAGCCAAAGCGATTCAGGCAGTACTCGTGCAGCCAGCGATAGTCCTGCATCGACAGCTCCCGCTATCAGAGGTTCATGACGTTGAGCACACGGGACGCCGCCTGCTCATCGATACGCAGGCTGGCAAAGTCATACAGGGCGGTATCAGCCAGCTGCGAGGGCTGCACATGCTTGAGCGAGCGGAAGATATTCTCCAGTCGGCCGGGCGTGGCACGCTCCCAGCCCTGCAGCATGTCCTTGACCACCTTGCGCTGCAGGTTCTCCTGCGAGCCACAGAGGTTACAGGGGATGATCGGAAAACCCTGCAGCTGGGCATAGGCTTCGATGTCCGCTTCGTTGCAGTACGACAGCGGGCGAATCACCACGTTGCGGCCATCATCCGAACGCAGCTTGGGCGGCATGGCCTTGAGGTTGCCGCCGTAGAACATGTTGAGGAAGAAAGTCTCGATGATGTCGTCACGGTGGTGCCCGAGCGCCATCTTGGTCGCGCCGATTTCATCGGCAAAGGTATACAGGTTGCCCCGGCGCAGGCGCGAGCAGAGCGAACAGGTGGTCTTGCCCTCGGGCACCTTCTCCTTGACGATCGAGTAGGTGTCGCGTTCAAGGATGTGGTACGGCACACCAATACTGTCCAGGTAGGCCGGCAATACCTCTTCCGGAAAGCCCGGTTGCTTCTGGTCCATATTGACGGCAACCAGCTCAAACTTGATCGGCGCGACCTTTTGCAGGTACAGCAGCATGTCGAGCATGGTGTAGCTGTCCTTGCCGCCGGAGAGGCAGACCATGACCTTGTCGCCATCCTCGATCATGTTGTAGTCGGTAACCGCTTCGGCGGTCAGGCGACGCAAACGTTTTTGCAGCTTGTTCTGGTTGACGCTGAGACGACTCATGGACAGGGCACCGGTCTGGCAAAAGCCGGCAGTTTACTGGAAAGCGCTGACCATAAAAACATCAGCCCCCGTCAGTGCGACTGACGGGGGCTGATGCCGGCTCAGGCAGGCCTGGAGAAGATAGCCCTATAGGCTTGATTAACGCAGGTACACAGGCCCCACGCCAAAGCCCCAGAAGATGACCGAGGTCGCCATCATGGCCACCAGTACAACCAATCCGACCGCAAGCACCGAACTGGAGAACAGGAAGCCCTCATCACTGGGAATGTCCATGAAGATGGGAATGCCCTGATAGAGCAGGTAAACCGTGTAACAGATGGCTGCCGTGCCAACCAGCATACCCAGCCACAGGCTCGGATAAAGCGCAGCCACGCCCGCGATGAACAGCGGTGTTGCGGTGTAGGCAGCAAAGATCACGCAGTCGTTGAAGGTCGGGCTGGCGTCGTAGGTACGCGCCATCCAGTGGATAAAGGCACCCATGACGGCCACACCAGCCAGCATTGCCAGGTAGGACAGCACTGTCATCTGCAGCGCACTGGCTTGGGTCAGTTTAACCGCCTCCGGCGTGCCGACGGTCCAGCCGATCTGGGTGGTGCCTATATAGGCGGATACAGCCGGAATGGCTGCCAGCAGCAACACATGGGTTAGGTACATGTGTCCGATGCTTTCTTCCTCACCCCTGATTTCCTTCCACTCCTCGTCAGGATGGGTAAACAGCCCCACTACATGATGGATCATGGTCTGACCTCCTCATTATTATTAAGCCCCGGCCGGACAGCTCCGACAGGAGTACCGGACGCGCCTTGGCGCAGCCCTGTACTGACTATAGTCAAAAAGCGTGCGGTAGATCAGACCCTGCTTAGAGAGATTGGCGACTTCAGGTTTTGCGGTAATAGCGTTGCAGAATTAGCATCGCGCGATTGATTTCCTGCGCCTGCGCCGTGCTGCCGCCACGGTCCGGGTGATGCCGGCTGAGCAGGCTGCGGTAGCGCTGCTTCAGGGCTGCCGGTGCGGGCGCCCGGTCAAAGCCCATGACCTCCAGGGCCTGTTCTACTTCAGCGTCGGAGATTGCTCCACGTCCGCGCCAGAAGCCGTCGAGCAGGTGCTGCACATCATCGGCGTTGGTCTGGCGCCACTGCTCCCAGTCCTGGTAATAACGGCGCAGCGGATCATCCAGCTGCACCGCCGCCTCGCCCGGCGGACGTGCGCGCAGGGCGATCTTCAATACATGGATGTCCAAACTCAACTGCTCCTCGGCCACCTCATCAGCCAGGTGGTACAGGCGGTTGAACAGCAGAAAGTGCAGACGAAACAGCTGCAACGGCTCGCGCAATGCACCGGGCTCGGCAAACAAAGAGCCGGGCAGCTGCTGGGCCAGCACCTGCAACAGCTGATGTTCGCTTATCCCTTGGGGGTGGGCCTGCAAGATCGCGCGCAACTGCGCACTGAAATCATCCGGCACCAGGTCTTGCGGGTATACCTCGGTCATCGCCGGAGTGTATCAGCGCCAGCCACCTCACCCAAACCGTCATCACTTTGCCATCAAAGCGACAAGCCCCTGTCACGCCAAGTGCGTATCACTGTCACCTTCCAAGACCTCAGCAAGGACAGTAAAAAATGAACAGATGGGTACTCGCCGCGACGACCACCGCCATGCTGGCCGCGTTGGCCGGCTGCAACAGCGACAGTGACAATGACGACGCCGTGGTCGAACCGCCAGCGGCAGTCACCCCTGACAGCATCAACCTGAGCTTCCTGGGCCGCTACAGCGCCGGCATCTTCGCCGAAAGCGCCGCCGAGATCCCGGCCTTTGACCCGGTCAACAAGCGCATTTTCATCGTCAATGCACAAAAAGGTGCGGTCGATGTGCTGGATGCAACAGACCCGGCCAACCCGACGCTGATCGATACCCTGACCGCTGCCGACGTCGCCGCTGACGCCGTGGTCAACAGCATCGCCTACAAGGGCGGCTACCTGGCTGTAGCCATCGAAGCCTCACCCAAGACAGACAACGGCTTTGTCGCCCTGTACGACGCCACAACCCTTGAGCTGCTTGGCTCCGCGCAGGTCGGCGCACAGCCCGATATGCTGACCTTCAGCCCCGATGGCCAGTACCTGCTGACCGCCAACGAAGGTGAGCCGAACAACGACTACAGCGTTGACCCGGTCGGCTCCATCAGCATCCTGAGCCTGACCGACGATGAGATCGTCGAAGTCAGAACCGCCACCTTCAGCAGCTTCAACGCTCGCCGCGACGAGCTGATCCAGGCTGGCGTGCGTATTTTTGGCCCCAATGCCAGCGTCGAGCAGGACCTGGAGCCCGAGTACATCGCCATCTCCGAGGACAGCACTACCGCCTGGGTTGCGCTGCAGGAGAACAACGCACTGGCCAAGATCGACATTGCCAGCGCCACCGTTACCGACATCCTGCCACTGGGCTACAAGGACCACGGAGTAGCAGGCAACGGCCTTGATGTCAGTGACGAAGACGGCGAAATCAACATCACCACCTGGCCCGGTGTGCTCGGCATGTACCAGCCTGATGCCATTGCCGCCTACAGCGCCGGTGGCAACACCTATCTGGTCACCGCCAACGAAGGCGACTCACGCGCCTGGGGCGAGGATGATGACGCCTACTGGGCCGGCGATGCCAGCAAGGGCTTTGTCGAGGAATTCCGCGTCAAGCACCTGGTGCACGCCAGTGGCTTTGACCGCCGCGCCGGCGACGACCTGCCGCCGCAACTGCGTGAACTGGCAGCCGGCGCCCTGCTCAACCCCACCACCTTCAGCTACTGCGGTGCCACTGCCGCAGATCCCGGCGACTGCCGTGAAGACGAGCTGCTCGGCCGCCTGACCGTTGCCTGGACCGATGGCTATCGCAAGGACGCCGCCGGCAACCCGGTGATGTTCGATGCCGCCGGCAATGAAAACGTCGCGGGTGACCGCCTGATGTACGACAACCTGTACGCCTACGGCGCTCGCTCGTTCTCGATCCGCGATGCCGATGGTGCGCTGGTGTGGGATTCGGGTGATGCCTTCGAGCAATACATTGCCAGCGCCGACTGCATGCTGGGCGCCAGCCGCGATATCCCCTGCGCCGACTATTTCAACTCGACCCACGATGAAGGTGACGTGTTCGACAACCGCAGTGATAACAAGGGCCCGGAGCCCGAAGGCGTCACTATCGGCCAGCTGGGCGAGAAGACCTTTGCCTTCCTGGGTCTGGAGCGTATGGGCGGCGTGATGGTATGGGATATCACCGACCCGACCGCGCCTGAAATGGTGGACTACCTGAACACCCGCGCCGACTGGAACACTGAAGACACCGAGTCCGTGCTGGCCGATGCCGGTGACCTGGGGCCCGAAGGTCTGGTGTTTGTCTCTGCCGAGGATTCACCGAACGGTGAAGCTCTGCTGATCGTCGGTCACGAAGTCAGTGGCACCACCACCGTGTACCAGATCAATCAGGTACTACCTTAACAAAGCGCTCCTAATGCTTTGTTAGCCCACAGGGCCGGCCACGTGGCCGGCCCTGTTCATTTGCGGCTAGGCCACCTCGTCGCTATGCTCAAGCGCCTCGCGGTGCACCCCACGTACCGCCTGCAAGAACTCATCGCCCCATCGACGAATATCGTTGTGCTGCACCACCCCAAACAGCTCGCGCAGCCGCGCTTCGCGTTCGGCACGGCCCAGTGTCAGGCCGATATAGAGGCCGTCGCGCAGGTCATGCGGATCATGCGGGTTGGTCAACAGCGCCCCGTGCAGCTCGGCGGCGGCACCGGCAAACTCCGATAGCACCAGCACCCCGGCGCCACCACAGAGCCCCTGGGTTGCCACGTATTCCTTGGCAACCAGATTCAGCCCGTCCCGCAGCGGCGTAATCCACATCACATCCGCCATCAGGTAATAGGCCACCAGCTGGTCGAAGGGCACGGCGCGGTAGAAAAACTGCACCGGCGTCCAGCCAACCCGCGAGAACCGTCCGTTGATGCGCCCCACCGCCTGCTCGATCTGGCCCAACAGCTCGGCATAGATGGTCATCTCGCGGGCCGCCGGCACGCAGATGGTGATCAGGCTGACCTTGCCGATCAGCTCCGGGTGCGCCTCCAGCAGCGCTTCAAAGGCCAGCAGTTTGGCGTAGGTGCCCTTGGTGTAATCGAGCCGCTCGACCGACAGCACCACGCGGATACCTTCCAGCTCCTTGCGCAGCATGGTGATCTGCTCCTGACAGACCTCGCTGTCAAGTACCTGCTGCACACGATCAACATCCAGCCCGACCGGATGCGCGCCCAGTCCGATCTCGCGGCCGTGCACTTTGATGCGCGTGGCCATGCGCTCCAGCCCCACCGCGCAGCCGTAAGTCAGGTAGCGCGGCGCACAGCCGGTTTCTTCCACCACCTCCAGCGGCGCGACACCGCGTACCACGTCAACAAAGTTCTCAGCCTGACGGGGAATATGAAAGCCGATGTAGTCGCACTGCAGCAGGCTGCCGATGATTTCGCGGCGCCAGGGCAGCACGTTGAATACGTCCGCCGACGGGAAGTAGGTGTGATGGAAAAAGGCGATATTCAGATCCGGACGCAGCGGTCGCAAGAACGCGGGCACCATCCACAGGTTGTAGTCGTGCAGCCAGACCACCGCGCCCTGCGCCGCCTCAGCGGCCGTGCGCTCGGCAAACAGGCGATTGACCTTGAGAAATACCGCCCAGTCCTCTTCACGGAACACGGCGCGCTCCCAGAAGGTGTGCAGGGTCGGCCAGAACGCCTCTTTGGAGAAGCGCTTGTAGAACACGTCGACGTCTTCCTTGGTCAGCGCCACCCGCGCGGCAACCAGATTGGGATAGCGCTCGGCATCCACCTTGGTGTGCACCTCAAAGCCTTCGCGCCGGCGCGGGTCATGGATCGACCAGGCCACCCAGGAGCCCTGCTGATCACCGGCAAAAAAGCTCAGCAGCGTCGGCAGAATCCCGTTGGGTGAGGACGGCGGGCGGCGTATCACCTTGCCGTCTTGCTCCACCTCCTCGTAAGGCAGGCGGTGGTACACCATCACCAGGTCCGCCTTGCCCTTGATCTGCAGGTCGCGCAGCTCTGAATCCACGCCCAGCGGGCCAAGAAAGCCGAAATGCGATATCGCCTCTAGAATCCCACCGCAGCCGCTCAGACGGGCGTGCAGTACCTTGGCGCGGTCACCGGTGGCTTCCAGCAGGGCGGCCTCTGACTCACCGACGCACACGCCCTTGAAGCCCTGCTCGTACATCGACAGGTCATTCAGGGTGTCGCCGGCTACCAGCACATCGTCCAGCGACTCATCCAGGTGCTCAACCAGCCGTTGCAGGGTACTGCCCTTGTTGACGCCACGGGGCAAGCAATCCAGATACATGCCGGCGGAAAACAGCAGGTCGCAGTCCAGCGCCTCGACAGCAGCGCGCAGCTCGTCGGTTACCGCATCCGGCTCACAGAACCAGGAGCAGCGGCGCTGCTGCGGCACCTGCTGACGCTCCAGCCCGGGGAAGGCGGCCAGTTTCTGCAGAATAAGCTGCTCGCCCGGCCAGCGCGCATCAATCTCGCTCTGCACCGGGTAGACCGGCTGCAAGGTCTTGCCATCCACCACGGTCGCACCGACATCGCAGATGATGTAATCGGGTTGCGGTATCGCCGGGTCCGAGAGCAACGGCACCACCACCTCAAGACCGCGGCCGGTAACAAACACCAGGGTGATCCCCGGGTGCGCGCTGATCAGTTGGTAAAGGCGCTGACGATTGTCGGGGTCGCCAGCAAGAAAGGTTCCATCCAGGTCAGTAGCCAACATCATGATTGAGGTCTCCCTGTTGCATCGGAATCGGTGTCGGGTGCCTGCTCGGCTTCAGCGGCAGGCTCTTCGGTGCGCGCAGCGGCGTCAGGCTCATCACCACCCGCCTCTTCCAGCATCATCTCCAGCACGGCGGTGGAGGTACGCACCATGGGCACCTGGTGGGCGGCGCCATCGACAATACGGTCACGGCCGGCCCGCAGCTGCCAGCCGGCATAAAGGGCACAGAGTGCAAACATCAGCGTAAAGAACAGCGGCAAGGCCACCGGCGTGGCGCTCATCAACAGGCCTGCCAGTGCCGGCCCTATTGCCGCCCCAACGCCGTGCAGCATCAGCAATGCCGCGTTACCCGAGAGAATATCTTCCTGGTGTAAATGATCGATCAGGTGCGCCACCACCGCCGGGTAGACCGAGAAGGAGCCGGCACCAAACACCGCTGCACCCAGCAGCAGCCACAACCCGAACGGGCCGAGCGCCGCCATCAGCAGGCCGCCGACTGCGGCACTGCCGGCAATGATCACCAGCGCACGGCGCCGGTCGATGCTGTCCGACAGCCGCCCCATGGGCCACTGGGCCAGCGCACCAGCGACAATCACCAGCGATACAAACCCGGCAATCTGCGCGGTATCCATGCCCATGCGCGTGGCGTACACCGCACCAAGCCCCCAGAAGCCGCCCATGCCCAGCCCGGACAGCAAAGCCCCGGCACAGGCCACGGGCGCGGCCTCCCAGAGACGGCGCAGTGACAGGGCCGGGGTATCGGTAATGACCGGTTGCGACAGGCGGGTGGCCGATACCGGCATCACCGCCAGCACCACCAGCATCGCGGCAATCACAAACAGCGTGAAGTTAAGCGGGCTGTCCCAATTCAGCAGTTGCTGGGCCAGCGCCAGCGAGCCCAGGTTGATCGCCATGTAGCAGGCAAATACCTGTCCGCGCCGCTCCGGCGGCGCCTGGGTGTTGAGCCAGCTTTCGATCACGGTGTAGATGCCGACCAGCGCAACCCCGGTCATCACCCGCAGCAGCAGCCAGACGCCAGGCAGCATCCACAACAGGTGGATCAGCACGCAGGCCGCCTCGGCCGCAGCGAGAAAGGTAAAGGCACGAACATGTCCCATGCGGCGAATCAGCCGCGGACATAACCAGGTACCGAGAATAAAACCGGCAAAGTAGGCGGAACCCAGCAGACCGAGCGTCTGGTCGCTGAAACCTTCGGCACTACCGCGCAGGGCGAGCAGCGTATTGAGCAGGCCGGTACCCAGCAGCAACAGAGCGATGCCGCACAGCAGGGCCGCAATGGGCACTACGAGTCGAAGCATGGAACCGAATCTCCTTGGTGGCGTCGGGTCCAGGCAGGATTTGGGGGTGCAAATTTATGTGCAATATTTATATTCAGCTGTAAACACCCTACCGCAATCCGGGCCGCGCTGACCAGCCCGGATTGCCTGAACCTTCAAAACACAGGGCACATGACGCTACACTGGCCGACAATCGCAGACAGGAACTTCGCCCCGCCATGGCTACCATCAAAGACCACGCCCGCCGCCTCTGCGCGCCCTTGCTCAACCCGCTGGAAGCCGGCGACGCTCCGTACCATTACGCGCCCAAGAGCCGCGCCATTCTGGTCATCATGAGCCTGTTGTTCATCGCTCTGGCCAGCGCGCTGGGGCTGCTGTTGCCGGCCGGCAGCGATCCGTTTTTCATCTTGCCCGTGGCCGTCTTCGGGCTGCTCGGAGCGCTCGGCCTGCTGGTCGCCTGGCTGGGCAGCGAGCGCGCAGTGGCACGTCTGTGGAATAGCCGGCAGGGGTAGGCTCAGTTGACGGTTCGTTCACCTGCCTGTTGCTGCCTGTAAAGCCGCCAATCAAGTAGCGAGGAGTGTAGTTTGTTCAGCACATCCCTGTGCTTCACCCCTTCGGGGCGAGCGCACAAAAACGACGAGCGTCGCGGAGTGGCGGCGTTACAGGCACAACCCGTAGGGCCGGAGCCATTTTTCGGCCATGCTGCGTTTTCAGTCGCTTCTGTGGAGCGACCACACTGCTCTCCTTCCGCCTTGCCTGCCCGAAAAATGGCCTCCGGCAGGCTGGTGAACGAACCGTCAACGGACCCTAAGGCATGACCCCCAAGCAATTGCTGATTGTCGCGCACGCACCCTCGCCCAACACCCGCAAGTTGGCCGAGGCAGCGCTGCGCGGCGCACGCCATCCGGATATCGAGCAGGTTGAGACCCGCTGGGTGCCGCCGCTGGAGGCACAACCGCAGGACGTGCTGCAGGCCGACGCCATTATTCTGGGCACCACCGAAAACCTGGGTTACATGAGCGGCGCGCTCAAGGACTTCTTCGACCGCTGCTACTACCCCGTACTGGAAGAAAAACAGGGCCTGCCCTGTGCGCTTTATATTCGCGCCGGGATGGACGGCACCGGCACCCGCCGGGCGGTCGAGTCGATTGTTACCGGCCTGCGCTGGAACTGGGTGCAGGCGCCGCTGACCCTGCGCGGTGACTGGCAGGACGCCTTTGAACAGCAGGTCGAGGAGTTGGGCATGTACATGGCCGCCGGCCTCGATAACGCGGTATTCTGATGGAGCGCATCATCGCCCGTACCGAAGCCTGCTACGTCAAGGCAGAGCAGTTTTTTCAACGCACCTTTGCCCGCCCCGACATCCATCTTGACCTGCGCGGCCAGCGCGCCGGCGTTGCCTACCTTGATCGCAACCTGCTGCGCTTCAATGGCCAGATGTACCGGGAGAACAGCGCGCACTTTCTGCAGCAAACCGTTGCCCACGAAGTAGCGCATCTGATTGCCCATCAGCTGTACGGCCACCGCATTCGCCCGCATGGCCGTGAATGGCAGGCGCTGATGACCGGGCTGTTTGAGCTGCCGGCTGATCGCTGCCACAACTACGCTGTGGCCCGCAGACGCAGCACCCAGTATCTGTATCGCTGCGCCTGTCCGGACCACATGCCTTTTACCGCGCGCCGCCATGCGCTGGTAAAAAAGGGCAACCGCTATCTGTGTCGGCGCTGCGGCGATGCGCTGCACTTTACCGGCAAGAGCCAGCAGGTCTGAGGCTCTAGAGTCTGCTGCGTTGTCGGTCGCTTATGTGGGGCGACCACACAGCGCTCCCTCCGCCCTGCCTGGCCGAAAAATGGCCTCCGGCAGGCGGGTGAACGAAACGTCAACAGACCCTACCCCGCCCGCCGCATCACCTCGATGTAGGGGCGCAGGCTGTAGCCCAATTGCGGCGCAAGACGGTCGGCCCAGACATTCATGGCCTGGCGGTCAAGGGGCAGCTCACCGCTCTGGGGTATAAACAGGATGATATTGCCCTCCACGACCTCCACCTGCAGGTAGCGCTCGCCAAACAGCTCGCGCAGACGGTGGACGGCGTAGGGCTTGCCACTGCTGCCCTGCTGCCACTGGTTGACCACCATCAGGCCGCCCGGGCGCAGCGCCGCGTGGCATTGCTGCAGAAAGTCGATGTGCAGTTGGGCACCGGCAATACCGTCTTCCAGATACAAATCGAGCATCAGCAGGTCTACCGGCTCGGTCAGTGATTCCATGTACTGCTCAGCGCTCGTCACCACCACCTGCAGCTCGGGCACATCCGGCAGGGCAAACCAGCGCCGCGCCAGCTCTACCACCCCGGGACGGAGTTCTACCGCGCGCATCTGCGCCGGCTGCAGGTGCTGCAGCACGGCACTGACCAGACTGCCGGCCCCCAGGCCCAGCGCCAGCGCCCGTTCGATCTGCGGCAGCCAGAAACCCGCCAGCAGCATCGCGCGGGTGTAGTCGTACTCCAGCCAGGCCGGGTTGCCGATCAGCGCGCAGCTCTGTTCCGTCTCCTCGCCAAAGTAGAGATAACGTAGCTCTCCTGCCTGCGTTACCCGCAGCTCGCCCAGTGCATCATGCTGGCGCGCCAACACGCGCTCCGGCCCACGCCCGAGGCGGTGCGCCAGCCACCAGCCGAGTTGCTGCAGATAGCCCCGCCATCCTGCCACTGCCGTACCCCCTACCCTGTTCTTTGCGCGGCACAGTAGCAGTTTTGCCCAACCGCGCGGCAAATTTTCCGCCACAGTGTCTGCGCTGTCACTTAAACTGCTGGTGTCACATCCCCCCTGTTCAGGTACCCCTTTACATGCACTCCTCCGGCAGCGCCCTGCAGCTTATCGTCGTTCTATTGCTCGCCACCGTCATCGCCGTGCCGCTGGCCAAGCGCCTGCGTCTGGGCGCAGTCATCGGTTACCTGGCCGCCGGCGTCATCATCGGGCCCTGGGCGCTGGATCTGGTACCGCACCCCGAAGACATCAGCCATGTTTCCGAATTGGGCGTGGTTCTGCTGCTGTTCATCATAGGTCTGGAATTGTCGCCGCGCCGGCTGTGGGTGATGCGCCGGGCAGTGTTCGGAACCGGTGCGCTGCAGGTCGGCCTGTGCGCCAGCGTTATAGGCCTGCTCGCTCTCTTGCTGTTTGAGCAGCCGCCGGCCACCGCGCTGGTGCTGGGCCTGGGGCTGGCGTTGTCATCTACCGCATTCGGCCTGCAGTTGCTGGCAGAGCGCCGCGAGCTGACCAGCCCGCACGGCCGCCAGGCCTTTGCCGTGCTGCTGTTTCAGGACATGGCCGCGATTCCGCTGATCGCCCTCATCCCGCTACTCGGCGTGCAGCCGGACAGCAGCGGTGACAGCAACCTACTGCCGCAAACCATCAAGGTGCTTGGCAGCATCGCCGTGATCATTGTCGGCGGCCGTTACCTGCTGCGCCCGGTCTTCAGGGTAGTGGCCCGCACCGGCCTGCAGGAAGTATCCACCGCTACCGCCCTGCTGGTGGTGATCGGCACGGCATGGCTGATGGAGTCGGTGGGTATATCCATGGCCCTTGGCGCCTTTCTGGCCGGCTTGCTGCTGGCCGACTCGGAATACCGGCATGAGCTGGAGTCGCAGATCGAGCCCTTCAAGGGGCTACTGCTGGGGCTGTTCTTTATCACCGTGGGCATGCAGGCCGACGTATCGCTGCTGCAATCCAACGGCCTTGCCGTCGCGCTGCTGACCACACTGATCATTGTGCTCAAGCTGCCGCTGATCTACCTGACCGGTCGCCTGGCCGCCGGGCTCGATCGCCGCAGCGCACTGCGCCTGGGCATGGTGCTGGCGGCCGGCGGTGAGTTCGCCTTTGTGGTCTTTCAACTGGCCAGCGGACATCAGTTGCTGAGCGCCACCCAGCACAACCTGCTGGTGCTGGCGATCACCCTGTCGATGGCCGTTACTCCGCTCTTGATTCTGCTGCTCGCAGCGCTGCTGCCCAAGGAGCAGGCCACGCCGCGCAAGGTGCCCGAGGAGTATCAGCAGATCGATAGCGACAGCCCGCGCGTCGTCATCTCCGGCATGGGCCGCATGGGGCAGATCATCGCCCGTGTGCTCAGGGCCCAGCGCGTGCCCTACGTTGCCCTGGATACCTCGGTAGACAGTATCGAGATGTCTCGCAGCATCAGCGCCGAGATGCCGATCTACTACGGCGACCCCTTGCGCCCGGAAATTCTGCGGGCCGCGCAGGTCGACAAGGCGCAGTTCTTCATCATCACCAGCAGTGACCCGGACATCACCCTGCGTACCGCCGAAACCGTGCGCCGCCTGTATCCGCAAATCACCATCATCGCCCGAGCCCGCAACCGCCAGCACGTGCACAAGTTGATCGACCTGAACGTGCTGCCGGTGCGTGAAACCTTCCACTCCAGTCTGGAAATGAGCCGCCAGATTCTTACCGGACTGGGCCTCAGCGAAGAGCAGGCAGACTCACGTCTGGCGCGCTTCCGGCGCCACGACGAGCAGGTACTGGCGGCGCAGCACGCCGTCTATGACGACGCAGCGGCGGTGATGCAGACCGCCCGTCAGGCCCGCGCAGACCTGGAAAATCTGTTCGACACCGACCGTATCGAGGCGCGCAGCGTGGCTGACATGATCGAACAGGCCAAACAGCAGTCCTGAGGCTGCTAGAATACGCCGCTATAGCAATCAGGAGCAGCAGCATGGCCGACATCGGGCGTTTCAATAATCTGGAAATCACCAAGCACACCGGATTCGGGCTGTATCTGGACGGTGGTGAAGATGGCGAGATTCTGCTGCCCAACCGCTATGTACCCAAGGATCAGAGCACCGAGGTGGGCGACCGCCTGCGGGTGTTCGTCTACTTCGACAGCGAAGACCGCATCATTGCCACCACCACCCGCCCCCGCGCGCAGGTCGGTGACTTTGCCAACCTCAAGGTGGTTGCGCGCAACCGCGTTGGACTGTTCCTCGACTGGGGCTTGCCCAAGGATGTGCTGCTGCCCTTTGCCGAGCTGAAAAAGCCGCTGGAAGAAGGCCAGTACTGCGTCGCCTACCTGTATCTGGACAAGCACACCAGCCGGGTACTGGCGACCACGCGCCTGGATCGCTACCTGGACAAGACCCCGGCGCGCTATAAGGTCGGCGACGCGGTCAACCTGCTGCTGGTCGAGCGCACTGACCTGGGCTACAAGGCGATCATCAATGGCGAACATTGGGGCCTGATCCACCGCAACGAGGCCTTCCGTCCAATCAAGCTCGGCCGCAAGGAGCAGGGTTACATTCGCGAGATCCGCCCCGACGGCAAGATCAACCTGAGCCTGCAACCGGTCGGCACCCAGGCCGCTGACCTGCTGCAGCACCAGATACTCGACCGCCTGCAGGCCAGCGGTGGCCATCTGGCCCTGAGTGATCGCAGCAGCCCCGAGGCCATCAGCGATGCCTTCGGCGTCAGCAAGAGCAACTTCAAAAAGGCCATTGGCGGGCTGATGAAGAAAGGCCTGGTGCAAATCCATGCCGAGCATATCGAGCTGAGCGCAGACAACGCTGACTAGGGCCTGAAATAGCCTCACACAAACCGTCATCAATTGTTCGCGGCGCTGTCACCTGCCGTCTTTATTGTCCCTGTCTACCTCGCCGGCATCCGCCGGCGCCCTGCCGATGACAAGGATGATGTAATGACCAACTGGAAAGTGCTGTCCGCGCTGCTGCTGGGCAGCGCCCTGCTGAGCGCCTGTAACTCCGACAGCGACAATGACGACGACGACGCAACCACCCCCGAACAGGAGCTGGCGGCACGCCTGGCCGCCTTCCCGCAGGACGGGGTCGAATTGCCCTTCGCGGTGCTGCGTGATGACCTGATCGACGGCAAGACCATGGCCCCGTTCGAGGTGCGTAACGGTGGCTACGGCTCGGCCATGACCGCGCACCCGAGTAACCTCGGTGAGTTCTACGCCATGACCGACCGCGGCCCCAACGCCGACTTTGTGGGTGGCGCCTATGGCTCCGGCAAGTCATTCCCGGTCGCCGATTACACTCCGCGCATCGGCCACTTCCGTATCACCGCCAGCGGCGGTGTCGAGCAATTGGCAACCATCGAACTCAAGCGCCCGGACGGCACCCTGATCACCGGTCTGCCCAATACCTCCGCGCTGGGCGGCACCGGTGAAACGCCCTACAACCCCGATGGCACGCCGATTGTGGTTGACCCCACGCAGCCCTACGACGCCGCGACCAACCCGATTAAACTCGACGACTACGGCCTGGATGGCGAAGGTCTGGTGGCGCTGCGCGACGGCAGCTTCTGGGCCAGCGACGAATACGGCCCGCACATGGTTCACTTCGACGCCGAGGGCCGCGAGATTGACCGTATCAACCCGTTTACGGCAGATACGCGCACCCGCATCAACCTGCCGGCAGAGTACGCCTATCGTCGCGCCAACCGCGGTATGGAAGGCCTGGCCATCACCCCGGATGAGTCCACCCTGGTCGGCCTGATGCAGTCCACCATGGACCTGCCGGACCGCACAGTACGCTCGCTCACCATCACCCGTATTGTCACCGTCAACCTGCAAACCGACGAGATCGGCCAGTACCTCTACCGGCAGGAACTGCCAGCCAACTCCAACTCGGAGATGGTCGGCTTGAGCGCTACCGACTTTCTGGTTCTGGAGCGTGATGGCAGCTTCCTCTACGGTGGCCCGAACGGCGCAGCTGGTGTCACGCCCGACGCGCAGAAGCAGGTTTACCGTATTGACCTGTCCACCGGTACCAACCTGGAAACCGTGGCGCTGCTGCCCGGCATGGTGCAAGACCCGGATCTCGGCCTGACCATCAATGGCAAGACGCTGGAGCAAGTAGTACTGGAAGGTGGCTGGGAAGCCCTGGCTGCGGTCGGCATCTACCCGGTAGACAAGACACTGGCGTTGGACATGGTGGTTGAAGCCAACTACCCGCACGACAAGATGGAAGGCCTGTGGCGCATCGACGACAGCCACCTGGGCGTGCTGAACGACGATGACTTTGCCACCTGGTCCACCGGCGGCGTACTGGAGCAAAAGATGCTCGACGACACCACCATCGACGCAGGTCGCCTGTACATCCGAGAAGTAGACCTGTCGGTCGATTGATCAGTTGGACTGGCAAACAATACAGGCGCCTTTACGGCGCCTTCGGGTAGCCGGGCTTGCGCCCGGCTAGGACCAGGTTACATCAACTCTCCGGCCGGCCCTGATCGGGCTGGCTGTAGTCGCACACGCCCTGCGGGAAGATCGCATTGAGCTGGTCAACCTCACCGGCATCCGGCATCCAGGTGCCATAGGTACCGTCGCTCAGGGCGGTGGCCACCGGCTTCAGTGCGCACTTGAAGATACTGCCCTCGATCGGCGCGCCGGCTTCCATCCGCGAGGTGGTATAGGTCGGGAACTGCTGGGTACAGGTGCCCGCCGGCTGCTCGTTGATGATGCCATCCCACACCGCATCACCCTCGGCAATCAGACTGCCATCGGTATTGAAGCAGCTGTCCAGCGCGGTGGCCGGGCGGTTCTCTGCGATGCTCTGCTCCGGGTTTTCGCGGATGTTGGTCAGCCATTCATCCAGAACCTCCAGCGCCATCCAGGTCTGATTGAAGGTGCGTTGGGCCTCTGGCTCCTCCGGGTCGCTGGTATCGGTGGGACGGGCATCGGTGAACCAGATCACCTGATTGTCGGCGTTGCCCATCTTGTTGAGGATGCGTTGCCGTGCCGAGAACGACTGGTGGCTGTTGTGCATATCCAGCACCTCCTCCAGGTAATGCCGCCAGTCGATGACCGGAATGTTCAACTGCCCGTCAAACACGATCCCCTGCTCGTAGGCCGCATTCATGGCCAGCAGGTCGCCCTCGGTACGCGGCGCAGGCGCAATGCCGTCGGCGCTCAGGTTCATGTTGCGGCTGCTCCACGGGTCAAAGTTGGCTGCGGTATGCGGCGGCAGGAAGGGTGAGCCCTCCTGCACCATCTCACTCGGCTGCTTCCAGCCACCCACCAGGGTGTTCAAGCGCAGGAACTCGGCCGGTGTAATCTGCCCCCGACGCAGCGGCAGCAGGCCGTATTGCACGCCGACGTTGTCGAACAGGGTACGCGGCTCACCGTCTTCGTCTACGCCATAGACGTTGCGCAGATCATCAAAGTGCGTCCAATGCACATCAGCCATGATCTCCGGCGGCTGCATCTGATCCTGGTAAGGCGCCTGACCAAAGTTCGGGTTCATGGTCAGCGGCGTCAGCCCGCGCCAGCCCGGAATGCACTCGGTCATACCCGGCGCACTGGCGTAGCCGAGCGCCAGCTTGTTGTCGTACAGCGGATCAGGGTAGGCGTCGGTGGCATGCAGGCCCACCAGCAAGCTGCGATTCTCGGTCGTCTGCCAGCGCGTGTTGCTGCGGTCGGTGGCATCCATGTAGTACTCCAGCAGTTCGCAATCGCCGACATGAATGGTCTGCGTCACCATATCCGGGTAGGAATACTGCGGCACACCGGCGTCGATCAGGCCCGGATGGTTTTGCGAGTAGACGTACTGCTGAATCGCCCCGCCCGACCCGCCGATCGCAACCGTGTACTCGGGCACGCCGAAGCGTTTGACGAAGTGTTCCTTGGTCATCAGCGCGGTTTCGCCGCCCACCTGCAGGTTGTAGTGGGTGCTGGCACGGGTGCCCGTGGAGTAGATCACCGCATAACCGAGCCCCAGTACCTCGGGGGTCAGCGCATCGCCACTCGGACGCCCCTGGCTGTGCCCAATGCCCACGCCACCCTGGAAATGAAACAGCAGCCGGCCGTTCCACAGATCGGTGCTGGCGGCATCGTCGGCGTCGGTGCGGTCAGCCAACGTGGCAAAGCTGTAAATAAAGCGGTTGAGGGTGCCCACCTCTCGGCGCACCACAAAGTCCACTTCGCGGCCATCGGTCAGGGTGGTGGTCGCCATGTTCGCCGGGCGGCTGCGATCCGCCGGCAGATCGGCATAACTACCCTCGGTGGTCATGTAGAGAAGCTGCACCTGAGGCTCGATGGTGCAATCGCGGCTGTAGCCCACAACAGTTTCACCCTCGTATACCGGGAAGCCGCCTTCCTGGTTATCCACCAGCGGCTGGATGCCCAGCTCGGCGGCCACGGTGCAGACAAAGGGATATTGCTGCGGGCCGGAGAAGATCGGCCCCGTTTCGGGGTACGCAGTGAGCGTCATGTTGTACAGCTCACCAAAGCGGCTGTGGTGCAGTTCGAGGCGGTTTTCGCCAAGAGTCAGGCCCTCGATCAGCACTTCCAGCCGACCGTTACGTTCGACCAATCGGGTGGGTTCGATTTCGGTGTCGTAGAGCCACAGCTCAAGGTTATCCATTTCAGCATCAATAACGTCCAAATCACCCTCAATGGTGACCAGCACATCGTCGCCGGTAACCTGGTCCAGCGCGCTGGAGAGCACGCCCAGCGACAGGTCGGGGCGCACAGGGTCGTCGGAATCGGAGCTGCTACTGAGACACCCGGACAGGGCAAGAGTCAGCAGACTGAGTGAAAAGGCGGGTGCTAGCTTACGCAGGTGTGCCATGAATCATCCCTCTCTGGCAGTGGGCTTTTTGTTCTTCAGTGCAACGCCCCATGCTAGTGCGGCCCGCCTTCTCGAAAACAGGTACAGATTGGTGCATCTGACTGGTACAGACGCCCACCCCTACCTCAGCGCAGTAGCCAACTCGCCCAGACGCAGCAGCTTCTCCCGCACTAGCGGCGTCAGCGGACTACCAACATTGACGCGCAGAAAATCGAAATGCCGGGGGCCTACGGAAAACACACTGCCAGGAAAGATATGAATGCCGTCATTCAGGGCCTGCTGAAACAGGTCCCGGGAATCACGCCGCTCCGGCAGCCTGACCCACAGCACGCAACCGCCCTCGGGCGGCTGCACCCAGGTGCCGGGCGGAAATGACTGGCGCACCAGCGCCAGCGCATCCAGCGCCTGCTGCTGCAGTTGGCCGCGCAAGCGCAACAGATGCTGGGCATAGGCACCGCTCTCCAGAAAGCGCGCCATGACCAGCTGCGGCGCCGCCGCGGTGGTGATACTGCTGATCTGCTTGAGTTCGCGCAACCGATCATGAAACCGCCCACCTGCCACCCAGCCAAGGCGCAGGCCGGGCATCAATGTTTTTGAAAAAGAGGTGCAGTAGATAACCATGCCCTGCTGATCAAAGGCCTTGGCCGGCAGCGCATCACCGGCATAGGCAGTATCGCCCCAAATGTCATTCTCGATCAGCGGCACCTGATAGCGCACCGCCAGCTCAACCAGACGCTGCTTGCGCTCAGCCGACATGACATACCCGAGCGGATTCTGCCCGTTGCACGACACAATGCAGGCCTTGACCTGCCCTCGCCGAAACGCCTGCTCCAGGGTATACAGGCAGATACCGTCACGATGATGGGTGGATACCTCCAGCACTCGCCGGTTCAACACCCCCAGCGCCAGCAAGGTGCCGTAGTAGGTTGGCGACTCCACAGCCACCACATCGCCGGGCCGGCTGACCGCGCGCAGCGCCAGCTCCATGGCTTCCATGCAGCCATTGGTGACCAGAATGTCCTGCTCCTGAATGGCTGAGGGGTAGCCGATACTGCGCTGGGACAGCTGCTTCGTCAGTCTCGGCAGGCCGTTCGGATGGCTGTAGTCCCAGAGCACCTGGGGCTGCCGGCGACTGCTGTCGCGCCACAACCGCATCAGGCGGTCAACGGGCATCAGGCTGGCATCGGGTAAGGCGATCCCCAGATGCAGCGTCTGCTCCAGGGTATGCGGCTCCATGTAGCGCAGAATGTCTTCGCTGAGCGAGACCTCGACAGGCAGCAGCGGGAAATGGCTGACAACGCCAGTGCTCTCATTTGCCGGCAAACACTCGCGCACATAGGCCCCGGAGCGCTCGCGCACCTCTATATAACCGTCCAGTTCGAGCTTGCGCAGCGACTGAACCGTGGTGTTGATACTAACCCCAAAGGCTTTGCTCAATGCCCGCACCGAGGGCAGGCGCTCGCCCGGGGCAAAGCCGCCACGGCGAATGCGCACCGCCAGCTGTTCGCACAGGGTTTCATACAGAAATAGGTCTTGAGCCATTGCATTCCTTGCCCCGCAGCACACCGCTGCGGCCATCATTGTTCTTGTAGGTATCGAGCGAGTGTAGCTGGCCGTCTCCAACGCGCCAACTTGGTGCATGATTCACACTGTTTATGCTTTACCTCAAGTTAACCTGAAGTTTTAGAGTGCGCAGGTCTTGCGCCCTGCCCCAGTACGAGGACTCTCGGTCATGCCCGATCAACGCTCCGCGCCACAACTGCAGGCGATCAACCCGCCCGGCCTGTATGGCCCTGCGCCCAACTGCTATTCCAACCTGATGATCACACCGGCCAACGCGCGCTGCTGTTCGTTGCCGGAGAGGGCGGCGAAGACACAAACGGCGTATTGCCCGCCGAGTTTGCCGACCAGCTGACCCGGTGCATGAAAAACCTTGAGTACGCGCTGACCGTCGGTGGAGCGCGCTTTGATCAGGTCGCCAAACTGACCATGCTTGTGGTGGATCACATTGAGGCGCGGCTGGCGTTAATCAGCGCCGCCCTGGCCAAGGCAGCGGGTAACAACCCTGCGCCAGCCTGCACGCTGATTCCGGTACCGCGACTGGCGCCGGAGGGCATGCTGATCGAGATCGACGCTGCCGCTTGCTTGCCCGCCAGCGAGGAGCACGCGGCGTGAAACCAAACCCCCAGAACTATCTCTCCACCGCCACGCTACTGATGATGGCGACGGCGACCGGGCTGTGCGCCGGTGCCAACTACTTCAATCAACCACTGCTGTCATCGATGGCCAGCGCGCTGAATATCAGCGAGGGCCTGGCCGCCGCGACGGTTACCCTCTCACAAGTGGCGTACGCGTTCGGTCTGCTGCTTCTGGTACCGCTCGGTGACAAGCTGGAGCAGCGCGCACTGGCCGTTGGCCTGATTCTGCTAGCCGCGGCCGGGCTGGCAATCAGCGGCTGGGGCGGCAGGTTTACGGCCTTGATTGTCGGCACGCTGATCACCGGCGTGTTCTCGGTTGCCGCACAAACGCTGGTACCGATGGCTGCTAACCTGTCTGACCCACTGCGCAGCGGGCGTGCCGTCGGCTTGGTGATGAGCGGCCTGCTGGCCGGGATTCTGCTCGCGCGAACGGCTGCCGGGCTACTGTCGGAGATCGGCGGTTGGGAGACGGTGTACCAGGTCAGCGCGGTGTTGATGGTGCTGCTGGCCGGCGCCTTGTTGCGGGTGCTGCCGCAGGCGCGCAACCCGGCGCCGCAGAGCTATGGCGCAACGCTGCGCTCGTTATTCAGGCCGGCCGCATAGCACCCACGGCTGCGCAGCCGCGCCTTGCTTGGCGGCCTGGTATTCGGCTCGGTCAGCGCGCTGTTTTCGCGCCATGGCGCTGCTGCTGTCGGCACCACCCTTTGGCTTGCGTGACAGCCAAATCGGCCTGATCGGGTTGATCGGCGTGGCGGGCGTTATCACTGCCAGTCTGGCTGGCCGGTTGTCTGATCGCGGGCTGGGGCAACCGGTGTCGCTGATCGCCATCGCTATCCTGCTGCTTGGCTGGATGGGGTTGCATCTCGGCAGCGGCAGCTTACTCACCTTTCTGCTCGCGCTGCTGGTACTGGATGTTGCCCTGCCCGCTGTCCACATCAGCAACCAGAGCGTGATCTATCAGCTTGCGCCGCAGGCCCGCGCACGGGTCAACGCCGTCTACATGACCTGCTACTTCACCGGCGCTTCAAGCGACTCGGGGCTAGGTGTCAGCGACTGGAGCCACGCTGGCTGGGCCGGCACCTGCGCGGTCGGCGTGGGGTTCGGGCTGGCTGCACTGGCGGTGCTGGCATGGGACCAGAGCCTCAGGCGCGCAGGCTCAGCGCAGCAGGCTGCACAGCAATGCCAGCCCCAACCCCAGTGAGGTGAGCTGCCAAAACAGCACCGGGTTGCGCTCCAGCAATGGCGCGCGGCCCACCGCCAGCGACGCAGCGCTGGGCTGACGCAGTTCGAAGACGAATTCAGACAGATCTTCATAGCGCTTGTACGGGTCCAGACTCAGCGCGCGGCGCAAGACCGGGTCCAGCCACGCGGGCAGGCTGCGCTGCGGGTCAAGCACCGATCGATAACGCAGCCGATGCTGCGCCGCCCGGCTCTGGGCTCGGGCCAAGTCAGCGCCGTAGGGCAGCTCGCCACTGAGCAGCTGGTAGGTGATCACCGCGAGCGCAAACTGATCGGAGCGCACGGTGCCCTGCTCGCCGACAAAACACTCCGGCGCGCTGTACTGAGCAGTGCCAAGGCGCTCGCTCGGGTGCTGCACACCTGCCTCAAGCAAGCCAGCCACCTGCACCGCGCCAAAGTCGATCAGCCGCACGCAGCCATCGGCATCGAGCATGATGTTGGCCGGGCGCAGGTCCTGATGCAGCATTTCCAACCGGTGGAAGGCGCGCAGGCCGCGGGCAATCTGTTCGACGATGTCGCGCACCCGCTCCAGCGAGGGTTGCGGGTTATCGCGCATCCATTGGGCCAGGGTCTGGCCTTCGATGTACTCACACAGGCAGTAGAGATAGCTGCGCGGCCGCCCCGCCGCCGCGGCCTTCATCACGTGCGGGTTATCAATGCGGCGTGCGACCCACTCTTCGGTCAGCAGTCGCTCCAGCTGCACCCGGTGCTGCTGTTGCTCAATCGAGGGAGCCTTGAGCACCATCTGCGCACCGCTCGCCTGATCCTGCACCAGGTAGACGTGGCTGCGAGCGCTAGCATGCAGCTGACGGATCACCCGCAGGCCATCAATAACCTTGCCCGGCTCCAGCACTGGCGGCAGCGGCAGATCGGCAAACTGGCGGTGCAACTCGGCCGCCTGCCCGCTGGGCAGGCTGTCGATGCGCAGCAGTTGTACGGTGAGGTTGTCGTCACTGCCGTTGGCCAGCGCCTCGGCAACCAAGGCTTCGGCAGCCTGCTGCAGGTCGCCGCCGCTGGCGCCAATCAGCTCAGCTACCCGCGCCGGGTCGATGAACTCATAGACCCCGTCGGTCGCCAGCAGAAACACCTCACCCGGTTCCAGCGCCAGTGACTGATAGTCGATATCCAGCCGCTCGTTAACGCCGAGGGCCCGAGTCAGTTGGCTCTGCTCACCAAGCCAGGCGCGGTGATCAACAGTGAGTTGTTCAAGCGAGCGCTGGTGTACCCGATAGATGCGCGCGTCGCCAACGTGAAAGAGATGCGCCGTGGTGGATTTGACCACCAGCGCGCTGAAGGTACAGACGTAGCCACGGTCACGGTCGTAGCGATACTGGCTGCGCCTGCTTTGCGCATACAGCCAGGAGTTGAGCGCGCTGATCACGCGCTCCCCCGCCTGTTTGACCGACCAAGGATCGGCCGTGCAGTAGTAATCCTGCACAAAGCCGTTCACCGCCGCCTGCGCGGCCTCGTGACTGACCACACTGGAGCTGATGCCATCGGCCAGCGCCAGCACCGCGCCTTTGACTGCCAGTTGCGGCCCGTCAGGAATCCGCGCCGCGCAGCGATCCTGATTCAAAACCTTGCGGCCGGCACTGGAGCACTGCCCCAGCGTCAGCTGCAAGGTCGCCACCTGCGGCGCCGGATCAGAGCGCGCGGCTAGGTGCAGTGCGGACATGGGTGGTGTACAGCGTCAGACCGGTGAATGCCAAACCGCCAACCAGGTTACCCAGCGCCGTGGGGATTTCGTTCCAGATCATGTAATCCATGACGGAGAAGTCACCGCCCATGATCATGCCGAAGGGGAACAGAAACATGTTGACGACGGAGTGCTCAAAGCCCATGTAAAAGAACAGCATGATGGGCATCCACATGGCGATGGCCTTACCGCCAACCGTGGTGGAGATCATCGCGCCAACCACCCCCATCGATACCATCCAGTTGCACAGCATGCCGCGCAGGAAGATAGTCAACCAGCCGGCCAGGCCGTACTCGGCGTAGCCCAGGGTGCGGCTCTCACCGATGTGGGAGATCTTCTCGCCCACCTCACCTGCCGCAGCAGAAAATCCGTAGGTAAAGACAAAGGCCATCATCACCGCCACCGTCAGGGCGCCAGCAAAGTTACCGACAAATACCAGCCCCCAGTTGCGCAGCACGCCTTGTACGGTCACTCCCGGACGGCGATCCAGTAGCGCCAGCGGGCAGAGCACAAAGACCCCGGTAAGCAGGTCAAACCCCATCAGATACAGCATGATGAAGCCGACCGGAAAGAAGGCCGCACCGACCAGCGGCGAGCCCGTCTGCACTGTGATGGTGATGGCAAATACCGCCGCCAGCGCCAGAATCGCCCCGGCCATGTAGGCGCGGATCAGGGTGTCGCGGGTAGACATGAAGATTTTCGACTCACCGGAGTCGACCATCTTGGTCACAAACTCATTCGGGATCAGGTAAGACATGATTCAACTCTCCAGTTAGTGAAACGCAGTGTGGTTGGCGGTTTCAGCCCGCCAATCCGATCTCGACCTGATCGCCCTGCAGGCGGACGGGCCACACCTGCAGCTGCTGATCGGGGTATTCGACGCACTGGCCGTCGCTCAGACGGAAGTGCTGCTTGTACAACGGCGAAGCAATCACCAGCTCGCCCTTGAGCTGGCCGACAATGCCGCGACCAATCACGTTGGCACCGGACTTGGGGTCGCGATTGGCGATGGCGAACAGCTGATCCTCGCTCGGCAGGTGAAACAGGGCGACCTGCTCACCGTCGAGCCAGGCCACCACACCGGAGTTGGCAACCAGATCGTCACGGGCGCAGAGCGCACGCCATTGGGTAGCGGTTTGCGAAGATGTGCTGAAAGTAGTCATTGTGCGGCCTCCTCGGCGACGGGAATCAGGTGCAGTTCGGACGCCTTGACCGGACGACGCTGGCCGCGCTCCCTGACGAAGTGAATATCCGGGTCCTTACGCTCGTCGTTGACGAAGGTGCGGAAACGCTTGAGTTTTTCCGGGTCGCTGATGGCGTTGGCCCACTCGCACTCGTAGCGGTCGATCACCAGTTGCATCTGGCTTTCCAGCTCGGCGCCGAGGCCCAGGCTGTCGTTGATGATCACGTCCTGCAGGTACTCCAGCCCGCCTTCCAGACTTTCGCGCCAGACCGAGGTGCGCTGCAGGCGATCGGCGGTGCGCACGTAGAACATCAGGAAGCGGTCGATGTATTTGATCAGCGTCGCGTCATCAAGGTCGGTAGCGAACAGCTCGGCGTGGCGCGGGCGCATGCCGCCGTTGCCGGCCACATACAGGTTCCAGCCCTTGTCGGTCGCGATCACGCCCACGTCCTTGCTCTGCGCCTCGGCACATTCGCGGGTGCAACCGGAGACGGCAAACTTGATCTTGTGCGGTGAACGCAGGCCCTTGTAGCGATCTTCCAGGGTCAGCGCCATGCCCACGCTGTCCTGCACGCCGTAGCGGCACCAGGTGCTGCCAACGCAGGACTTCACGGTCCGCAGCGACTTGCCGTAGGCGTGGCCCGTCTCGAAGCCTGCTTCAATCAACTCAGCCCAGATATCCGGCAGCTCGTGCAGTTCTGCGCCGAACAAGTCGATCCGCTGGCCGCCGGTGATCTTGGTGTACAAGTCGTATTTCTTGGCCACCTGACCGAGCACGATCAGCTTGTCCGGGGTGATTTCACCGCCGGCGATACGCGGCACAATCGAGTAGGTGCCGTTCTTCTGCATGTTCGCCATGAAGGTGTCATTGGTGTCCTGCAGCGGAATCAGGCCCGGATCGGTGATCGGCTGGTTCCAGCAGGAGGCGAGAATCGAGCCGACTGCCGGCTTGCAGATGTCGCAGCCATGCTGACCACGGCCGTGCTTGCTCAGCAGCGCCTCAAAGCTCTCGATGCCCTCGACGCGGACAATGCCGTACAGCTCCTGACGGGTGTGCGCAAAGTGCTCGCACAGGCTCTTGTCGACTTCAACGCCGCGGGCCGACAGCTCGTGCTCGAACACCTGCTTGAGCAGCGCAGCACAACCACCGCAACCGGTCGCCGCCTTGGTATTGGCCTTGAGTTCGCCCAGATCAGTGCAACCGGCATCGACCTGACAGCAGACCGCGCCCTTGCTGACGTTGTGGCAGGAGCAGATGGTCGCGGTATCCGGCAACGCATCAGCGCCCAGCGTCGGCGCGCCCTCGCCCACCGGCAAAATCAGACTGGCCGGATCGGCCGGCAGCTTGATACCGTTCAGCGCATATTGCAGCAGGGTGTCGTAATAGCTGTTGTCGCCGACCAGTACCGCGCCAATCACCCGCTTGCCATCGGCAGATACGACCAGACGGCGGTAGCTGTGGTTGATGTCATCGATATAGCGGTAGCTGCGCGCGCCTTCGGTGGCACCGTGGGCGTCGCCAATGGAGCCCACGTCAACGCCCAGCAGCTTGAGTTTGGTCGACATGTCGGCACCGGAGAACGCCTCGTGCGGGCGGCCGACCAGCAGCGCGGCCAGGTTGCGCGCCATGCTGTAACCCGGTGCGACCAGACCGAACACCCGGCCCTGCCAGGAGGCACATTCGCCAATCGCGAAGATCGCCGGATCATTGGTACAGAAGCCGTCGTCGATCACCACCCCGCCGCGCTCGGCAACGGTCAGACCTGCGGCCCGCGCCAGCGTATCCTGCGGGCGGATACCGGCAGAGAACACGATCAGGTCGGTTTCCAGCGATTCGCCGTCGGCGAAGTTCATGCGGTAGGCATAGTCCTCTCCGGCGACGATGTCGCTGGTCGCCCGTGACAGGTGCACGCCAACACCCAGCGCTTCAATCCGCGCCTTCAGCGCCGCGCCGCCGTCTTCATCCAGCTGCACCGGCATCAATCGCGGCGCAAACTCGACCACGTGCGCTTCCAGCCCCAGTGACTTGAGTGCGTTAGCCGCTTCCAGCCCGAGCAGGCCGCCGCCAACCACCACACCGCGGCGTGCACCAGCCGCTGCCGCGCGAATCGCATCCAGATCATCCAGCGTGCGGTACACCAGTCGCGAGTTGCCATCGGCACCCGGAATCGGCGGCACAAACGGGTAAGAGCCGGTCGCCAGGATCAGCTTGTCATAGGCAATACGGCCGTTGGCGGTGACCACCTCTTGCTGCTCGCGGTCAATCTCCAGCACCGCCTCGTGCAGATGCGCATGCACGCCGTGCTCGCTGTAATAGTCCGCAGCGCAGAGCGCCAGCGACTCGGCATCGCGCCCGCCGAAGTACTCCGACAGGTGAACGCGGTCGTAGGCCCGCTGGCGCTCTTCGCCGAACACGTGCACCTGATAATGGGCAAGCGCACCCTGCTCGACGAGCTGCTCGATGCAATGGTGACCCACCATGCCATTGCCGATGATGATCAGCGTTTCTTTCTTGATCGGGGCGACGAACGCATTCATGGCCAGTCCTCTGTCACGGGTCTGCTTTTTCGCAGACAACAAAAAAGGCACCTGCAACTGTCTCCAGTTGCAGGCGCCTTTGCCTTGGATTCTCGAATTGTGTTGCTCGACTCTGCCGCCTTGCGTTGCATGTCCGAGCAGTCGGCCACGCTGTCTGAGCTGGCCGTTGACTCACTTCAGCAAAACCGGTGCCACCTTTTCAAAAAAAGCCGAACAAACAACACAACCAATTGATATTAAAAACCTTTTTACCTAACAGCCCAGCCAGATAGCGACTTCACCAGCCCCGCCAAATCGACCCAGCTCAGTGCAAAAAGCCGCATATGCGTCCGCAATGGTGCACAGAACCAGCGCGCCTGATCGCCCGTATGGGTGCTTGATCAGGGGGCAGTGCTGCCTAAGATGCGCGATGCATAACGCACAAATGTCTCCAATTGTTTCACTATTGAATTCAGCCTTATTGGAGACCCATAAGCACAACAACAAGAAGGGACTTCCATGCACATCATGTTCAAACGCGGCCTTGCGGCCCTGACCCTCAGCACCCTGTTCAGCCTGCCAGCGCTGGCAACCAACCCGATCAGCTCCCCCGACACCATGATCCTCGGCGACTCGATCTTCGCCCTGTCCGGCGATATCCACGAAAACCTGGAAGCGGACCTGGATGAAAACATCGACACCTACGCCCGCTCGGGCTGCCAGCTGACCGGCGGCAACATTCTCTGTTCACGCCTCTACTCGGTCGAAAACCAGTACGCCCGCGCCGACAAGAGCGGCATCCGCACGGTGATCTTCAACGGCGGCGGCAACGACATTCAGCTCAACAGCTGCCGTCCGTCGCTGAGCGCCTGCATGCCACTGCTCAACGACCTGGAAAACCGCATCGCCGCGCTGGTGCAGAAGATGCGCAACGACGGCATCGAAGAGATCATCTTCCTCGGCTACTACAACGCCGTTGGCAGCGCCATCGATCTGCACGACATCAACAACTACAGCATGAACTACAAGGCCGTGGCCTATCCGGGCATGGGTGTGAAGTTTGTTGATGTGCGCGCTGCATTTGCCGGCAAGGAGGCTCAGTACATCATCAGCGACGGTATCCACCCGACCGCCGCCGGCTCCCGTGTACTGGCTGACAAGATCCTGCAAGCGCTGGATTGATGTTTCGGGAGGGCCGGTCACCGGACACGACATGTCGTGGCCCTAGGTCCCGGGCTCTCCTCTCAAACTCAGGGACACGGCTTGCCGTGTCCCAGACTGCTGACGAACCCCGCGTTTTCGCGGGGTTTCGTTTTTCTGGGGTGTTTGTAATGATTTTGCAGGTGTCGGGTAATTTAGCCTGCTAACCGCTAAAAACCGTCCGAGCAGCTCCATTTCCAGCCTCGCAGGCAAGTGCCGCGCCTTATCCCGGATTGCAGGCGTAAAAGCATCGCCAGCAGGCGGGCAATCTTCTTCATGTTTTGGCAGGCGGCTGCCAGCAGGCACTGTTTCATTACCTTGCGCAGTCCACGGAATCGGGCATAACGGTGCCCGTGCAGCTCCTTGGCGTCCGCAAAGCTGCGCTCGACGGTTTCCTTGCG
>NZ_FOUD01000016.1 GCF_900114765.1 Halopseudomonas pachastrellae | reverse complement strand
CGTTAACCTGAATCTCGCGCATTAACTGTCGTTCGCTGCGCACGCCGAACAGGTAGCCAATAAACAGCATCTTGAACAGAGTGACCGGGTCAATCGCCGGGCGACCGTTGTCAGCACAATACAGGTGCTGGGTGGCAGGACGAATGAACTCGAAATCAATGTGCTGGGCGATCTTGCGCAGCAGATGGTCAGCTGGCACCAGTTCTTCGAGGGTGACCATCTCCAGCGCGTGTTGTTTGGGTGAAGGGGGTTTGAGCATCGGGTTGGCCTGCGATAAACGACAACCCATTAAACAAAAGCCCCCGCCTTTCGGCTAGGGGCTTTGTCAGCAGTCTGGGACACGGCTTGCCGTGTCCGCTTGAGCCCCGCCGCCTTGGCGCTCATAATGCACGGCCTTCCCCCCTCGTTATTCCGCAGGCCGCCGCATGTTCCGCTGGTTTGAAAACCGTCTTGATCCGTTCCCCGTTGAAGAGCTGAGCGAGCCGCCGCGCAAGCTGCTGCCCTTCTGTCTGCACTTCACCAAGGGCGCCTGGCCCTACATCATTCTTGCCTCGCTGCTGATGGCCGGTATTGCCATCGCCGAGGTCTGGCTGTTCGGCTTTCTGGGCAGCATTGTCGACTGGCTGTCGGACCAGAACCGCGAAACCTTCCTGCAGACAGAAGCATGGAAACTGGCCGGCATGGCCTTTGTGGTGCTGGTTGCCCTGCCCTCGCTGATTTTTATCAATAGCCTGATGACCCATCAGACGCTGATGGGCAACTATCCCATGCGCATCCGTTGGCTGGTGCACCGCTATCTGCTCAAGCAATCGATGGCCTTCTACCAGGACGAGTTCGCCGGGCGCATCGCCACCAAACTGCTGCAGACGGCGCTGGCTGTGCGCGAGTGCGTAATCAAGCTGATCGACGTACTCAACTACATCTGTGTCTATTTCATCGGCACCCTGATCCTGGTCGGTTTTGCCGATTGGCGCCTGACCCTGCCCATGCTGGGCTGGCTGGTCGGTTACATCCTGCTGATGCGCTATTTCATTCCGGTACTGGGCCAGGTCGCCAAGGTGCAGGCTGATGCCCGCTCGGTCATGACCGGGCGCATCGTCGACAGCTATACCAACATCCAGACGGTCAAACTGTTCTCCCACGCCCGCCGTGAATCGGCCTATGCGCGCGAAGGCATGGACCAGTTCATGGTCACCGTGTACAAGCAGATGCGGCTGGTAACCACCCTGTACAGCCTGCTCTACGTCCTCAACGCCCTGTTGCTGCTGGGCGTGGCCGGGCTGGCCCTGTGGCTCTGGGTGCAGGATTCGATCAGCGTGGGCGCAGTCGCGGTGGCAGTCGCGCTGGTGCTGCGCCTGTGGGGCATGTCCCAGTGGATCATGTGGGAGCTGTCCGCCCTGTTCGAGAACATCGGCACGGTGCAGGACGGCGTCAACTCCATCTCCCGCCCACAACTGGTGCTTGATCGCCCGAACGCAGCGCCACTGGCCGTCAGTCAGGGCGACATTCGCTTCGAGGACGTCAGCTTTCACTACGGCAAGGGCAGCGGCGTGATGGAGCAGCTCAACCTGCACATTCGCCCCGGTGAAAAGATCGGTCTGGTGGGCCGCTCCGGCGCCGGTAAATCTACGCTGGTCAACCTGCTGCTGCGTTTCTATGACGTTGAGGGCGGCCGCGTGATAATCGACGGCCAGAACATTGCCGATGTGCAGCAGGACAGCCTGCGTGAACATATCGGCATGGTGACCCAGGATACCTCGCTGCTACACCGCTCGGTGCGCGACAACATCCTCTACGGGCGCCCGGATGCCGACGAGCAGATGATGCACCAGGCTGCGCGCAACGCGGAGGCAGATCAGTTCATTGCCGAGCTGGAAGACGCCAAGGGCCGTCGGGGTTTTGATGCCCACGTGGGCGAGCGCGGCGTGAAGCTGTCCGGCGGCCAACGCCAGCGCATCGCAATCGCACGGGTGATGCTCAAGGACGCGCCCATCCTGATCCTCGACGAAGCCACCTCGGCGCTCGACTCGGATGTAGAAGCAGCGATTCAGGAAAACCTGAACCGCCTGATGGACGGCAAAACCGTGATCGCCATCGCCCACCGCCTGTCCACCATCGCGCAGATGGACCGGCTGGTGGTATTGGAACACGGCAATATCATCGAGCAAGGCTCCCACGCCGAGCTGATCGAGCAAAACGGCGTCTATGCTCGCCTCTGGGCGCGTCAGTCTGGTGGGTTTATTGGTGAGGAGCTGGAGGAGGCTGAGCAGCCGGCGTGACGGTGGCTGCCCCTGTAACCCTAATCTGGGGGTTGCAGATTACAGACCGCAAACCGTGAAGCATGCACGCAGCCCCTCCCCGTTTACGCGGGCGAGTAGCGCCGGGGCTGGCGGGAAAAAGAGTCGCAGCATGTCTGAGGAGCGAAGCGACGAGTTCTGCGACTCCCCGTCAGACCGAGCAACGCAGCGAACCCGAAGGGCCGCGTAGTCGGGTGCCCCGGGGGATCGCTAAGGGGGGCTGGGCAAGCAGCCCCCCTTAGCTCGCCGGCAAAGGCGAAAAGCGAAACAGACAGCAGCTCAAAAACAGAACCCCGCAAATGAACCTACGCGGACGCGAGCATCACGCCAAGTCTATTTATCCCCCACCATAACCCTGCCTGATCCCCCCACAAACAACCCCATCCAGGTCTAGAATCGGAGCAAAACAACAACAAGGAAGCTCCAAGATGACGTTGCGCCTTCGCACCCTTACGCTCGCCGGGCTATTCAGCCTGGCGCCTCTGGCGTTAGCCACCAACTACTCCGCACCGGAACAACTGGTCGCCCCCTCTCCTTTCAAGGGCGTGCACGGTCTGGCCGTCGACAAGCAGGGTCGTCTGCTCGCCGGCAGCGTGGTCGGCGCCAGCCTGTATGAAGTCGACACCGACAACGGCGAAGTACAAACACTGATCGGCCCCAATGACGGTCAGGGCGATGACATCGCCATCGGGCCCAATGGCGAGATGGCCTGGACCGGTTTTTATACCGGCAAAGTCATGTACCGGGAGAACGACGCCGCGCCTATCCAGGTGCTGGCAACCGACCTGCCCGGCATCAACTCCCTGGACTTCAACGATGAAACCGGCGCGCTCTACGCCAGCCAGGTGTTCCTCGGTGATGCCCTGTGGGAAATTGATCGCACAGGCGCCGCCCCGCCGCGACTGATCGGCAAGGAACTCGGTGGTTTCAACGGTTTTGAAGTAGGTACCGATGGCTGGCTGTATGGCCCGCTGTGGTTCAAAGGCCAGATCGTGCGCATCAATCCGGCCGATGGTGAGGTCAAGGTCATCTCCAGTGACTTCAAGACCCCAGCTGCCGCCAACTTCGACTCCAAGGGTAATCTCTACGCCATCGATACTTTCAGTGGCCAGCTCAAGCAGGTTGACCAGAGCAGCGGCGAAACCCGCCTGATCGCCCAGCTCGACAGCGCTCTGGACAACCTGGCGCTGGACGCGGAAGACAACATCTACGTGTCCAACATGGCCAACAACCGGATTACCCGCGTCAACCCCGAAACCGGCGAGCAGCACCGCCTGGTCAACGGCGAGCTGGCGGTGCCGGCTGGGCTGACTCTTTCCGAAGACGGCAAGACCCTGTATGTGGCCGATGTCTTCGCACTGCGCGCCGTGGATACCGACAGCGGCGAAGTGACCGATCTGCGCCGTGCGCATGGCTCCGATGCCGAATACCCGATCAACGTTGCGCTGGGCCGTGAGCGCCTGCTGGTTACCAGCTTCTCGACCGGCACCTTGCAGGCCATCAACCGCAGCGACAACAGCACCCAGGCTATGGTCCACCACCTCAATGCGCCCTCCGCCGCAGTAGAACTGGAGGACGGCAGCGTGCTGGTCAGCGAGCTGGCGAGCGGCAAACTGCTGCAGCTTTCCGGCCCGGAGCTGGCGCAGAGCCGCGAAGTTGCCAGTGGGCTGCAAGGCCCGGTACAGATGATCAAAAGCCGCAGCGGCCAGATCTACCTGACCCTGCTCAGCGGCGAGTTGGCGCGTCTGGACCCGGCTGATTTCAGCCTGCATACCGTTGCAGACGGCCTGCAATTGCCCGAGGGGCTGGCCGAACTGCCAGACGGCCGCCTGCTGGTAGCAGAGCCCAGTGCCCAGCGGCTGGTCAGCATAGATCCTGAAACCGGCAGCAAACAGGTGAGCGCCGAACAGCTGCCAATTGGCTTGGCTGCCGGGCCCGGCATGCCGCCAACCGGCATTCCGACCGGGCTGGCAGTAGATGCGCAAGGCCGTGTCTATTTCGGCTCCGACACCAACAACGGCCTGTACCGCCTCACCCCGCAGTAAATAACGCGGGCCGGCAAGCGCTATGCCGGCCCGTCCCCGCGCCAACCAGGGCACAGACCTCGCCACATGGCGACGTTTGCATTCAGACACAAACGCTAATGGAATTAATCAACGCCTCCTTGGTCCATTAATGCATATCGGGAAGCGCCACCTTGCTGTCATGCGCTCGACGCGACACCAGGCGGGTGCTCCCTCACTTTGGCTGCTCTAGGAGACGTTACGGATGCCCGCGACATTGAAGACCCTGTTCCTGCCCGCTGCAATCGCTCTCGCCACCGCCTTGCCGTTGACGGCCAACGCAGATAGCCCCCGCAACCTGGGCTGGATCGAACAAGGGGTAATCGAGCCCGCTGACATGACCGTCAAGTTCAAGCTGGACACCGGCGCACTGACCTCGTCAATGCACGCGGAGGACATCGAGCGCTTCGAGCGCGACGGTGAGCAATGGGTCCGCTTCAAGGTCGCACTGGAAGACCTGAAGTCGGAAAGCCTGATCAGTAAAACCTTTGAGCGACCGCTGGAACGTGACCTGAGCGTACGGGGCGCTGGCGGCTCGGAGGAGCGCCCGGTTGTGCGCATGGACGTGTGTATTGCTGGCGAGCGCCTAAATGAAGAGTTCTCCCTGCGCGATCGCAGCAACATGCACTACCCGGTCCTGCTCGGCCGTCGCACCCTCGACCAGCTGGGCAATGTCGACAGCTCGCGCACCTACACCACTACCCCCGACTGCGCCAGCAACAACGCCTGAACCCACCCACGCAGGGCAGCCTCAAACGACCGGCTGCCCTGTTGGTTCTGCCTGCAGCTCTATCCCCGCCGCCATGCAGTGCACCGCTGAATTAATCACCGGTCTCTCCCCCTGAAAACCTCGCCACCCTCTTACCATAAGCAGCGCAATTGAGTACGCTCCCCGCTATTGTTCAGCCGGATTTCTACTCATGCACGCTACTCAGCCCCTCGATCTCAGCAGCCGCTATCAACTGGCCTGCCAGCTGGCACGTGAAGCGGCGCAGCGCGGTCTGCGGCTTTACCGCCAACGCGACCAATTGGCCGTAGAGCACAAGGGTGGATTCAGCCAGGATGTGGTCAGCGCCGCTGACCGCGAGCTGGAAGTTTTCATCAAGGCCGAGCTGATGAAGCTCTTTCCCGAAGACGGTTTTGTTGGCGAGGAGACCGGTGCGCAGCGCCTTGATGCACGCTGCATCTGGGTTATCGACCCGATTGATGGCACGGCTTGTTTTCTGCACGGGCTGCACAACTGGTGCGTGTCAATCGGCCTGCTGGTTGACGGTGTTCCCGCCATCGGCGCCGTCGCAGACCCGAACCACGATGAGCTGTTCCACGGCGGCCGCGGTTTTGGTGCCTGGGTCAACGAGCAGCCGTTGCGCGTGAGCGAGGCGCAGGACCTGCGCGCCGGCTTGCTGGGCGTTGGGACTTTTTATGCCGAGGGTAAACAACACTTCATGCCCTTTCTGGGCAAGCTGCTCGATGCTGGCGGTATGTTTCTGCGCAACGGCTCAGGCGCGCTGATGACGGCCTATGTCGCAGCAGGTCGCTTGCTTGGCTACTACGAGACCTGCCTGAAAAGCTGGGATTGCGTCGCCGGGCTGGCGTTGCTGGCGGAGTCTGGTGGGCGCTGCAATAACTTCCTGCGCGGCGAGGGGTTGCTCAAGGGCAACCCTTATCTGGTCGCCTGCCCGGGTGTGTACGAGCAGGTAGCCGAGATGATCGGCCCCTCTCTGGACGCAGATTAGGGCCGGTTGCGGTTTCATTAACCAGCCTGCCTGCGGGTGAACAAACGCTAGCTGGCCCTATGAAGCCGGCTGCTCTACCACCATGGGGTCCAGATCCTCCAGCTCTGCTTGCTCGACGCGATTACGGCCGTGCGCCTTGCCGCGATAAAGCGCGCCATCAGCTCGAGCAATGGCGCTGCTAAAGGTCTCCAGCTCGTTCAGTTGGCTGATACCAACACACAGGGTCACCTTGAGGCCCGGCTGTACATCAGTCCAGTCCAGCGTTTCCACCGCCGCCCGAATACGTTCGGCGGCCGTGCGCGCCTGGACTGGGTCAGTCTCCGGCAAGACCACCAGAAACTCTTCCCCACCCCAGCGACCGACAAAGTCCTGTTCCCGACCTTGTTTGCGGAGCAGATCAGCTACCCGCTCAAGCACCCGGTCGCCCAGCTCATGACCATACTGGTCATTGATGTCCTTGAAATGATCCAGATCCATCAGCATAAGCGCGAGATTGCGCGGCTGACGCTGCTCTCGGGCCAGCAGCTTTTCTGTCAGTTCAACCATATGCCGGCGATTGAACAGCCCGGTCAGCGGATCGGTGGTTGCCATACGCGCCAGCCGTCGATGGGCCCGCGTTACCGTCACCACGTAGTACATGGTCAGATAGGCAAACATCAGAAAGACGACGGTGAAGTTGAAGATATTGACGTACAACAGCGCGATGTCAGACACCGGCTGCAGCGGGTCGATAAAGGTCATCAGCACATACAGACCGACGTAATAGGCCCACAGGCAAATCGCCAGAATCCAGGCGCTACGCAGGTGCATACTGGCGAACAATGCGGGAATGAACATCAGCAAAAAGTAATGGAAGCCGCTGTCCCAGCCGATAAGCACGACACCGAGCGCGGCATGCACCAGCACCTCAATGCGAATCAGCATCACTGCCAGGTAGTTGCGCCGCTGGCGAAAGGCTCGATAGGCGTAGGCATACATGCCCACACTGATGACGTTAATCCAGGCCAGAATAGGCGAACCAAGCCAAAGAAAAATGGCAAAAAAACAGATATCGACCGTTGCTGCCAACTGGCAACACCGCATGGACAGGTCCCAAAACTCCGGCCGCTGTTCGCTACGGTGGATGTCCGCCTTGTTATTATCTGGCATGCCTGATCGTTCGCTCCTGAACTCGCCACACTACGTCGGGAAGAGGGTCAGTGTAGGCGCGTACCCTGCCAAGGCCAAGCCTGTTTTGCGCCATCATCTTGCAATCAGGAGACTATATCGGCTGCAGCAATTAATAGATTAGAAATTAATGCCTCAAACGAAACAGGCCGCCTTGCGGCGGCCTGTGAGAACGACAAATCAGCCGTTACTGGGGAAGGCAAACTGCGCGGCCTCATGGCTGGCGCGCTTGGGCCAGCGCTGGGTGATCGCCTTGCGACGGGTGTAGAAACGCACCCCGTCCGGACCGTAGGCGTGCAGATCACCAAACAACGAGCGCTTCCAGCCACCAAAGCTGTGGTAGGCAACCGGCACCGGCAGCGGTACGTTGACACCAACCATACCCACTTCAATCTCGTCGCAGAACAGGCGCGCAGACTCACCATCGCGGGTAAAAATGCAGGTGCCGTTGCCGTACTCGTGATCGTTGATCAGTTGCATCGCCTCTTCCAGGCTGTTGACGCGCACCACGCACAGCACCGGGCCAAAGATCTCTTCCTGGTAGATGCGCATCTCGGGGGTGACGCGATCAAACAGGCAGCCACCGAGGAAGAAGCCCTCTTCGTGGCCGTCAATGCTCAGGCCGCGACCATCGACCACCAGTTCGGCACCTGCGCTCACGCCGTCTTCAACGTAACCGGTCACCTTGTCCAGGTGCTGCCCCGTCACCAGCGGGCCCATATCCAGACCGCAGGTAGTGCCCGGGCCGACTTTCAGCGCCTTGATCTGCGGCACCAGCTTCTCGACCAGCGCATCGGCAACCTGATCACCGACACAAACCGCGACCGAAATCGCCATGCAGCGCTCGCCGCAGGAGCCGTAGGCCGCCCCCATCAGCGCGCTGACCGCGTTGTCCAAATCCGCATCGGGCATCAAGACCGCGTGGTTCTTGGCGCCGCCGAGAGCCTGTACACGCTTGCCGCGTTTGGTGCCTTCGGCGTAGATGTATTCGGCAATCGGGGTAGAACCGACAAAGCTCAATGCCTTGACCTCAGGCGCTGCGATCAGCGCATCCACCGCCTGCTTGTCGCCGTGCACCACGTTCAGCACGCCCTTGGGCAGACCCGCCTGATGCAGCAGCTCGGCGATGAACAGGGTGGAGCTTGGATCGCGCTCGGACGGCTTCAAGATAAAGCAGTTACCGCACACGATGGCCAGCGGATACATCCACAGCGGCACCATGGCCGGGAAGTTGAACGGCGTGATACCAGCCACCACGCCAACCGGCTGAAAATCACTCCAGGCATCAATGTCAGGGCCAACGTTGCGGCTGTATTCACCCTTGAGGATCTCGGGAGCTGCGCAAGCGTATTCAACGTTCTCGATACCGCGCTTGAGTTCGCCAACAGCGTCTTCGATGGTCTTGCCGTGCTCGGCGCTGATCATCTCGGCGATGGTGTTTTCGTTTTCTTCCAGCAGTTGCTTGAAGCGAAACATGATCTGCGCACGCTTGGCCGCAGGTGTGCGACGCCAGGCCGGGAATGCCGCCTTGGCCGAGTCGATCGCCTGCTGGATAACCGCATCATCAGCCAGCGGCACCTGACCACTGACGGTGCCGGTGGACGGGTTGAATACGTCGGCGCTGCGGCCGGTGCCGGCAACCGGATGGCCGTCGATCAGATGGGTAATATTGCTCATCAAATAACTCCTGAATGGGTCACAAGGTGCAATCAGGCACCTCGGTTGAATCTCAATCCAATGTGTTCAGTACACTGCCGACCGCATCGAATACGCGGTCCAGATCTTCCGGGCGAGCATTGAACATGGGCCCGAACTGCAGGGCGTCGCCGCCAAAGCGAACATAGAAACCGGCCTTCCACAGCGCCATACCGGCTTCAAAGGGCCGAATGGTCGGGTCACCGTCACGCGGGGCCAGCTGAATGGCGCCAGCCAGGCCGCAGTTGCGAATATCCACAATGTGCTCCGCCCCCTTTACGCTATGCAGCATGGACTCAAACTGCGGAGCCAGGTCGGCTGCCTGCTGAATCAGAGCGTCATCTTCCAGCAGTTTCATGGTCGCCAGGCCCGCGGCGCAGGCCACCGGGTGCGCCGAATAGGTGTAGCCGTGGCCAAACTCGACCGCATGCTCTGGCGTGTTCTGCTGCATGAAGGTCTGGTAAATCTCGCCGGTAACCGCGACCGCGCCCATAGGAATGGCGCCATTGGTGATCTGCTTGGCCAGATTCATCATGTCCGGGGTAACACCGAAGTACTCGGCACCCGTCCAGCGCCCCAGGCGCCCAAGGCCGGTAATCACCTCGTCAAAGATCAGCAGAATATCGTGCTGATCGCAAATCTCGCGCAGACGCTGCAGATAGCCCTTGGGCGGCACAATGGCGCCGGCCGAGCCAGACATCGGCTCGACGATGACCGCCGCAATGTTGGATGCATCGTGCAGCTCGATCAGCTTGAGCATCTCGTTGGCCAGCTCGACACCGCCGGTTTCGGCCATGCCGCGGGTAAATGCCATGCCCGGCTGCAGGGTATGCGGCAGGTGGTCGGCTTCCATTAGCTGACCAAACATCTTGCGGTTGCCGCCGATGCCACCCAGGCTGGTGCCGGCGATATTCACACCGTGATAACCACGGGCACGGCCGATCATCCGGGCCTTGTTTGGCTGGCCCTTGAGGCGCCAGTAGGCGCGCGCCATCTTCACCGCCGTGTCCGCACACTCGGAGCCGGAGTTGGTAAAGAACAGGTGATTCAAGTCACCCGGCAGCTTGGCTGCAACCTGCTCGGCCAGCTGGAACGACAGCGGATGACCAAACTGGAAGCCGGGAGAGTAGTCCAGCGTGCCCAGCTGCTTCGCCACCGCCTGCTGGATCTCGCTGCGCGAGTGCCCCGCCCCGCAGGTCCACAGACCAGAAAGGCTGTCGTAGATACGACGGCCATCGGCGTCGGTCAGCCAGCTACCCTCGGCAGCGACAATCAGGCGCGGATCACGATGAAAGTTGCGGTTGGCGGAAAACGGCATCCAGTGCGCATCCAGCTTGAGCTGACTGGCGAGCTGTTCGGTGCTGTGGTCTTGCATGGTGGTGCCTCACGATAAGTCGGCAAAGAGCGCGTCTACGCCCGTGTTTTCAATGCCCATACGTTGCCACAGCAAAAGTTATGATAAAACATGACTTTTTATACCTTCAGTTTGGCAACCACTAAACTATGAAAAACCGTCGCTCTGCTCCTCTGGCCCAACTCTCAGATATTGATCTACGCCTGCTGCGCGTGTTCCGCACGGTCGTTGAATGCGGCGGTTTTTCTGTGGCCGAAAGCGTGCTGGGCATCGGCCGCTCGGCCATCAGCCAACAAATGAGCGACCTTGAGCAGCGCCTGGGCTTGCGCCTGTGTCAGCGTGGCCGCGCCGGCTTTGCCATGACCGAAGATGGGCGCGAGGTGTATCAGGCGGCGCTGCAACTGTTCTCCGCGCTGGAAAACTTCCGCACCGAGGTCAACGGGCTGCACCAGCACCTGCGCGGTGAACTCAATATCGGGCTGACCGACAACCTGGTCACCATGCCCCACATGCGCGTCACCCACGCACTGGCAGGCCTGAAAACCCGCGGCCCGGACGTGCGCATCCAGATCAGCATGTCGGCGCCGGGACAGGTTGAACAAGGCGTGCTCGATGGCCGGCTGCACGTGGGCGTAATTCCGCAGGTGGGCGCCCTCTCCGGTCTGGAGTATCAGCCGCTGTACAGCGAGCGTGCCGAACTCTATTGCGCGGTCGGGCACCCGTTGTTCGAGCTGAGCGATGAGCAACTGACCCTGCATGAGCTGCAGCGCCACGATGCTATCTCACCCAGCTTTCGCGTACCCGCCGAGGTGCAGGAGCAGTTTCAGCAGTTGCGCTGCACCGCGACAGCCTCAGACCGCGAGGGTATTGCCTTTTTGCTGCTGACCGGCCACTACATCGGCTACCTGCCAGACCACTACGCCGCCCAATGGGTTGCCAGTGGCCGCATGCGGGCGCTCGATCCGGCGCGTTATCACTATGATCTGGTGCTATCGGCGGTGACGCGCAAGGGACGTCGCCCGCATCTGGTACTGGAGAGCTTTCTCGATGCATTGGCAGGCGGTGATTCGGCCAACTAAGCACACCGGGCAACGCAGCGAACCCGAGGCGCCAGGCAGCCAGGTGCCCCTGTGGATCGACACGCGCTCTATACCCTGTAACCATCGGGGCTCCGCGACACGGTAACAACCTTCTGTATGGGCTAGGGAAGCAGCTACTCCCCTGGCTTTACTTGCCCTGACACACCCTGCAACCGCAGGGTGACTGAACGGTTCTCACTGCCTGACCGAGGCAACACCCCTCATCCGTACCGACACTCCGTAAAGAACACAAAAAAGCTTGACTCTTTTTAAATGATGACCGACATTTAAATAACATTAACACCATAATATAAATTTCGGAGCACAGCCATGACCGGTCAACATGCCAGCGCCGCACCTTCCTCAGCACTCGACAGCGCCTGCCGCGCCTTCAGCGTGCCGCAGCGCATTCAAGCCAGCAGCCTTGAGCGCTCTGTGCTCGCCCAGGCCGAGCGCACTACGCTGCCTTTCGAGGACGGCGATATCGCCATCTGGAGCCTGGGCCTTGGCCCGCGCATACTGCTGGCACATGGCTGGGACAGCCGTGGTTCGCACCTGGCGGGCTTCATTGAGCCCCTGCTGCGCGCCGGATTTGCCGTCACCTTGTTTGACCTGCCCGCCCATGGCGAGTCCGGCGGTGAGCTGAGTAGCCCGGTGCATGCGGGCCGTGCACTTGCCGCCGTTGCCGACAGCCTGGGGCCCATTCACGCTGTGATCGCTCACTCGCTCGGTTCGGCAGCCGCCCTGTGGGCCTTCGCCCATGGCCTGCAGGTCAAGGCCAGCGTCCACCTGTGCGGCCCGTCGTCGCTCAGCCCGATGGTGAAGCTGCAGGGAATGGCCTTCAGCTTAAGCAGCGAGGAGCAGGCGCTGTTCCGCAGCTGGGTAGAGCAACACATTGGGACACAGACCAGCGCAATGGACCTGCCTGCACTCAAGCACGGCTTGCAGCATCCGGGGTTGATCATGCACGACCCGGCCGATCGGGTGGTGCCCTTCGCCGCCTCAAAAGATCTGCACAGCCACTGGCCTGCGTCCGACCTGGTTGAGCTCGACGGGCTTGGCCATCGCCGTATTTTGACCGATGCGCAGGTGATCGCCCGCAGCTGCGCCCTCGTCAGCTCGGTCAGCGCTCAGCAGGCGCCGGCATGAGCAGCACAACGCGCACGCTGGTGCTGCTGTCCGGGTTGGCGGCGGTCGGCACCCTGTCGACCACCATCATCCTGCCGTCCTTCCCGGCGATGGCAGCGTCGCTTGATGCGTCTGCGGCCGACATGGCACTCACCCTCAGCAGCTTCTTTCTGGTGTTTGCACTCGGGCAGCTTCTGGTTGGCCCGCTGTCAGACCGCTACGGCCGGCGCCCGCTGATCCTGGGAGGCCTGATTCTCTTTGTACTGGGCAGCCTGCTCGGCGCCAGTGCGACCGACCTGAACACCATGATCGCTGCCAGGGTGACCCAAGCGGCTGGCGTGTGCGCCGCCTCGGTGCTGGCCCGGGCGGTAGCCCGTGACCTGTATGACGGGCCGGTACTGGCAAAGGCACTGGCGTTCATCATGGTGGCCATGGCTGCAGCGCCCGGCTTTTCGCCGTTACTCGGCAGCGTGATCGACAGCCAGCTTGGCTGGCGCACCAGTTTCGCCTTGGTTGCGGCCGTAGGCGTCATTCTGATCATCAGCTATGCGCTGTCGATGGGCGAAACCCATGCACCCTCGGCCCGACTGAAGATGACCGCAGGCGCCATCGCCCGGTCCTACCTGCAGCTACTGGCCGACCGCCGCTTTGCCCTGCCGGCACTCTCGGTCAGCCTGGTGATTGGCGGGCTCTATGCGTTCTTCGCGTCTGCGCCAGCCATCATGATGCGCGGCATGGGCTACAGCAGCATGCAGCTCGGAGTGTTCTTTGCCGCGACCGTGTTGGTGGTTTTCAGCGCAGGAATCCTGGCACCACAGATGGCTCAGCGCTGGGGCGCTGTTCAGGTCGCTGTTTTTGGTAGCTTGATTGCACTGGCGGGCGGGACATTGCAGGTACTGCTGTATGAGGGGCAGGATCTGATGCAGTTCAGCCTGGCCATCTGTCTGTTTCTTGCCGGCATGGGCGTCATCAACCCCCTGGGCACTGCGGTTACCCTGCAGCCCTTCGCCGAGCAGGCGGGGCTGGCTTCATCGCTATTGGGGTTTATGCAGATGACCATTGCGGCCACCGGCACCGGGTTGATCAGCGCCATCGCCCTGCCCCCCTCACTGACCCTGGGCCTGCTGTTGAGCGGTGCAGCGCTGTGCTCGCTGGCAGGCTTCTTCCTCTACCCTGCAAGCACCGAACCTCAGACAGCCTGACAACAACGCCGTCTCGCGCCGCCGACCACTGGATCGGCGGCGCAAGACTTAACCGCGAAGCTGCTCAGCGGCAGCCAGCAGCGATTGCTCAGTCGCCTCCCAACCCAGACAGCCGTCGGTGATGGATATGCCGTAACGCAGCTCTCCCGACAATGCCTGACAACCATCAAACAGGTGGCTTTCGAGCATGACGCCGCGCAGGCTGGCATCCCCCGCCGCGCGCTGAGCGATCACATCGGCCATTACCTGGGGCTGGCGCAGCGGGTCTTTACCGCTGTTGGCGTGACTGCAGTCCACCACCAACGCCGCCGGCATACCCAAGCGCTCCAGCTCTGCGCGCACCTTGGCCACAGCATCAGCCTGGTAATTGGGGCCACTGTGACCGCCACGCAGCACGATATGGGTGTCTGGATTGCCCGCAGTCTCAACCAGCGCTGGGCGGCCATGCAGGTCCATGCCGAAATGCTGATGCGGGTGGCGGGCTGAACGCATGGCATCACAGGCGACCGTCATGCTGCCATCCGTTCCGTTCTTGAAACCGACCGGCAAGTGCAGGCCACTGACCATCTCGCGGTGAATCTGCGACTCACTGGTACGCGCACCAATACAGCCCCAGCTCAACAGATCATCCAGGTAACTCGCGGCCAGCGGTTGCAGCAGCTCGGTGGCGATCGGCAAACCCAGCTCGCTGATCGCCAGCATGGTGCGGCGAGAGAGCGCCAAGCCACCGGCCATATCACCGCTGCCGTCGAGCTGGGGATCGTACAGCATGCCCTTCCAGCCAACGGTAGTGCGCGGTTTTTCAACGTAGGCACGCATCACCAGCAGCAAGCGGTCTGCAACGCGGCTCTGCAGCTCAGCCAGGCGCTCGGCGTACTCGATTGCAGCATCGGGGTCATGCAGGGAACAGGGCCCGGTGATCACCAGCAAGCGATTATCCTTGCCCGCCAGGATGTCACGAATGGCTTGGCGGTGGGCCTCAATGGCGGCGGCCTCAGCGGAACTCAGAGGCAGACGCTCGCGCAGCTGAGCCGGCGTCGGCAGGGTGTGGGTGCGGCGGGCGGCGCTTTGAGTGGTCGGTGCGGCGCTGGCGCTTTGAGTGGTCGCTGCGGCGCTGGCGAGTGCAGTTACGGTGGCGGTCATCTTTTGCTTCCTTAGCTGTGGCGGTCTTTGCGCCACAGCGCTATCTGGGTGTTCGATCGAGTGAATGTCGTGTGGTCAGGGCACCAGAGCAAAATCGCCAGCTGCGGTAAGAACGGGGGTTGAAAGTGCGTTGTACGTACATGGTCATTCCTCAAAGTCAGTAAAAATCGAAGCCAAATAAAAAACCCCGGTCGGGAGGCCGACCGGGGTTTGTTGATTCTCTGGTGGCGTCCCGTGAATTCAGGCCGCCTGTGGGGTATCAGGCGCGCCTTTGGCTAAACCAATACCCAAAATAAAAGTAACCAACTGACGCGCGCGCAGGAGCGACAGCACGCAGGGCGCTGGCGATGTTGATCTGTGCGGAGCGAAGTGTCATGGCTTGGTTACCTTTAAACGATGCGACGACTCTAATGGATCGGCCACACGCGGCGCAACCCTCTTTTAGCGCCGCTTTGGCGGCGCCAGTCCGTCGGAGGATGTTACCACCTGCCCTGTCGGCGGCCGCGACGGGCGCTTGCCTGCCTTTGGCTTCTTCGGCTTGGCCGCGGTCTTCTTACCGTCCTTTTTGCTGTCTTTCTTTTTCTTGCTGCCAACCGGCTTGCCTGAGGACTTGACCTTTTTCGGCCCCTTGAAGCTACCGGGCACCTCCGCCAGCAAGCGGCGCTCGAACTGACGGCGCAGATAGCGCTCAATGCTCGACATCAGATTCCACTCGTGCGGGCTAACCAGCGAGATCGCCAGACCTTCGGCACCGGCACGGCCGGTACGACCAACCCGGTGCAGGTAGTCATCGCCGCTGCGCGGCATATCAAAGTTCACCACGCGATCCAGCTCAACGATATCCAGACCACGGGCCGCAACGTCAGTCGCTACCAGAATGCCGTTGGCACCCTGCTTGAAGCGTTCAACCGCCATGTAGCGGTCTTTCTGATCCTTCTCGCCGTGCAGCACGTAGACACGCAGATCAAGCGCGCGCAGCACGCCATTGATGCGATCGGCCATTACCCTGGTGTTGGTAAAGACGATGGTCTTGCCTTCGCCGTGATTCAGCATAAGCCACTTGAGCATGGCTTCCTTGTGGGTGTTGTCATCCGCCGGGATAACCTGCTGGGTGATACTCGGAGTATCGTCACGTACCGAGTTCAGCTCCAGAATCTGCGGTTCGGTCAGCACCGAGTCGATCATCCGCTGCAAGCCGCGATTGCCTTTGGTTGCGGAGAACAGCATGGTCTGACGCTGCGCCGGGCAAGCCTCGGCCAGCTTGCCGACATCCTCGGCAAAGCCCATATCCAGCATGCGGTCGGCTTCATCCAGTACCAGCGTCTGTACTGCGGTCAACTCCAGATTACCGGCAGTGAGCTGTTCCAGCGCACGCCCCGGCGTTGCGACCACAATGTCCGGATTCTTGCGCAGGCGCGCTGCCTGCACCTTGAAGTCTTCGCCACCGGTGACCTGCTCTGCCTTGAGAAAGGTGAACTGCGCCAGCGCGGCAATATCCTTCAGCACTTGCCTGGCCAGCTCGCGGGTCGGCACCAGAATCAGGCCGCGCGGCGCCAGCGGCTTGCTGTCGTCCTGCAACAGCCGCTGCAGCATGGGCAGCACGTAGGCGGCAGTCTTGCCGCTGCCGGTCTGCGCAATCACGTAAAGGTCGCGCCCCTCGATAGCAGCAGGAATCGCCTGTTGCTGCACCTCGGTAGGTTGCTGAAAAGACAGTTCGGCAAGCGCTTTAAGCAGGCGCTCATGCAATTGGAGTTCGCTGAACAAAAGAGTCACTCGGTCGGTTGATCTGCTCGAAAGAAGCACGCAGTTTAGCAGACTGGCAGGCCGGGCTCAGGGAAAGGAGACGGGATACACAATAAAAAAGGGGGTATCCGAAGAGACCCCCTAAAACCCAAACATCAAAGCAGCATCAGAACTTAGCGGATACCCGAAGCACGCAGGGCAGCCGGTGTGAACTGATTGTAGTTCGGCTCGAAGTCGAAGTCCGGACCGGACACTTCTTCGGTGTACATGCCCAAGGCGATGTAACGGCCGGCCAACAGGTCATACAGGGTCTCGATGGAGTAGCCCGGGATCTGGTTGGCGTAGTTGAAGCCGATGTGGCCTTCACCTACACGCCAGAGCGTGCCACGACCGTCGTAGTGGTCAGCCAGCGAGATCATCCAGGAGTCTTCGTCCATGAAGAAGTTACGCTGAGCGTAGATGTGACGCTGACCATCCTTGACGTTACCCTGCACTTCCCACACGCGGTGCAGCTCAAAACGGGTGTAGTCGGGGTTGATGTGACCAGCCTGCAGAACGTCACCGTACTCGGTGCCGCGCTGGGTCAGCTTGCCACTGTTGTACGGAATATAGACTTCTTTCTTGCCAACCAGCTTCCAGTTGTAACGGTCAGGCGCACCGTTATACATGGCGAAGTTGTCAGAAGTACGCATACCGTCAGACGCGGTACCCGGGCCGTCGTAGGCAACCTGAGGAGCGCGGCGTACGCGGCGCTGACCAGCGTTGTATACCCACGCCATGCGCGGCTCTTTCAGCTGATCCAGGCTGTCGTGTACCAGCAGTACGTTACCCGCCAGACGAGCCGGGGCGTTTACGCGCTGCTTGAAGAACAGCAGGGTGTTGGGCATGGTCGACTCGTCGACATCGGGCATCAGCTGCGGATAACCCACTTCTTCTTCCAGCTTGATCAGCGTGAAGGAGCCGTTGGTTTGCGGCATGGCCTGCATGTACCAGCGGTGCACGTTCAGGCGATAGCGGGTGTTGTGGTTCCAGATAACTTCTGCGCCCGATTTCGGAATCGGGAAGGCGAAGGTGCCGTGCGAGAAGTCGGAAATACCGTCGCCACCGTTAACCAGCTTGGCCTGACCGGCAGTGCGCTTGACCTGGTCGTAGACAGACTGCGGGTAACCAACAGTACGCTCGGTCTTGTAGACCGGCATCTTGAAGGTCTCAGGATAGCGCTCGAACATGGCAATCTGGCCAGGGGTCAGGTTGTCCTTATACTGCTGGTAGTTCTGGGCGGTGATGACGAATTCCGGCTGTTGGCCAGCAAAGGGGTCTTCGTAGAAGTTGTCGCCCAGAGCTTGACCAGCATTGGTCGGCAGGCCACCGGTCCATTCAGGGATAGTACCGGAGGCGTTACCCGCCTTCTCGGCACCAATCGGCGTCAGGGAAGTACCCAGCTGATCGATTTCAGCCTGGGTCAGGGTCTGCGCCATAACGGAGGATGCCATCAGGCTCAGAGCCAGACCACCGACACCCATGAGAGTTTGTTGCATACGCATATTGTTATTTCTCCTTATGGTCAGCCAGATCAGAAGCTTACGCTGAAGCTGACGGCCGCGAAGTCGCGGTCAACTGCGGTGTTGTACTTGCCATCAAAGAAGTTGGTGTAGCTCAGGCTGGCGTTGTACTTGTTGGCGTAGTCGGCGTTCAGAGCGAGACTGACGGCCTTGGCGTCTTCATTGAAGTTCGGACCGTAACCTTCAACGTCATGCGACCAGGACACGCTCGGGCTCAGGTTGATACCGGCGATAACGTTGCTGTAGTCCAGCGACGCACGCATACGGTAACCCCAAGAGTCACTAGTGTAGAAACCATCGGTTTCACACCAGCTGGCTCCGCGACCAACACCTTGCGACAGCGGACAGGTACCGTTTGCCAGAGGGCTCTGACCAAACAGCGAATCTCGACCATAGAATGTATCGCCCGGGTCACTGCCAATGCCCTCGATGTGGTTGTAGCCAACCTCACCCACCAACGCCAGGCGGCTGGCACCCAGGACGCGTTCGATGAACTTGATCGCAGTTACTTGAGCCTGGAACATTCCCTTACGGTCATAACCCTGAATGTAATCGCCAGGTGCGTAAACATCATTGCGACCGATCCAAGAACCGCTGCTAGTCAAACCGGCAACACTTACACTGCCCGTGGTTATTTGCATCGGCATATTCGGGCGATAGCTAACTTCACCGCCGAGAGAGGTGCCAGCAATAGATGTCTGGAAGCTCAGACCATAGAGGCGAATATCCTCTGGATACTCGAAGAAATAACCTGCGCCACCAACCAAACCACCCAGGCCCGCCTGTGGGCCGGCAAAGTTGCTGTAGATCGGTGTACGGCTATGGTAGTTCATTGCATAGAGGCCAAACTCGGAGTCGTTAAGCTCCGGCACAAACCAGCGCAGCGCTACGCCAAACTGCCCCTCGTCTTTGGCTTCCACGTCTTTCTGAGCGCGAACAGTAATACGACCGTTGAGAGTTGGGTCGCCCTGAGGCGCATCAGCGCCACCAACCACAAGACGATCAACACAACCAGTAGCCAGCGTATCAGCACCGAAGAAGGTACCGCAGTTGTCAATCGCATACGGGTGCCACTTGAGCTGGTAGAAGGCTTCCAGGCTCAGGTTTTCGGTCAGGCCCTGGGAGAGATAGAGCATCTCGACCGGCAGCAGACCCTCTTTGATCTCGGCGCCCGGACGACGGAAGGCAGCCACGTCGATCGGGTTGATGGAGTTGATAGAGTTACCGATAAAGGTGGATTCACCCCAGCTCACAACCTGGCGACCCAGACGGATGTTACCCGGGTTATTGCCGATGAAGTAGTTGTGGTACACAAAGGCGTCGAGCAGCGCTACGCCTGCGCCCTTGACCAGCGGCGGACGGCCGGAATCGTCGATGTCATAGAATTCCTGGCTGCCGTCTTTGGTTTCAAAGTCGTACCAGTATTTGCCGCGTACAAAAGCACCGGAGTTGCCATAACGCAGCTCAAGGTCATGCACGCCACGGAAGATTTTGGAGAAGATATCGCCTTTCTCGTAGTTCAAGCGCCCGTCATCACTGGTCCGAGCGGCAGCCTGGCCACCTTGCGGGTCGCCGTTCACTGCAGTATTGACGTGGATAAACCGTTTATCAGCATCAGCGGTAGAGACACTCATACCGATGGAGATCTGCGAGTCTAGTTGGGCCTCGACGTCTCCGATGTTGAAGTTAACTGCCCCAGCCGATCCAGAGAAACTGGCCAGGCCAATTGCCAGCGGCAATGCGGCCAGAGACCAAGCATGCATTTTTTTTGTCATTGTGCTGCTCCGTTAGATTTGAATCATGGGTCCAAGACGACGCAAGCCGTCTAGCACCGGGGACAAGTCTGTCATGAGATTGGAAGGCGATTTGGCCGATTAGGACGAGTTTTTTGGCCGCTGGGGACATTCACGCTCTGAATACCCCTGATCCAACACGTGCAATTATCCGTTGCAAAATTTTGCACAATGCCCGTCGCTGCTTTATTGTTTAGGTCGTAAGCGGTCAACAAACAATAATAAAACCGAGGCGCATAGTGCCCATGACTCCTCAGATTCAATCTCTCTCGTCAGAGCGTGTAAACGAACGCTGCTTTTGGGCCCAAAGCATTGCCCAGGGGCTGGAACTGTACGGCAAGTCCCTGCGTGACCTGCCAAGCGATCTGCGTCAACACTGCAAGGCTGCAGACCTTAGCCAAAACCACATCAGCCAGAGCGACATTAATCGCCTCTGGAACGCAGCCGCCCGTCTTTCTCAGGACGAATGCTTTGGCCTGCGGGTGGGCCGCCATCACCAATCCAATACCTTATCCCTGCTCGCCCTGGCCGCTGCCTCCAGCGAAACCTTGGGCGATGCGATTCAGCGCGTTATCCGCTTCATGCCGGTATTCAGCAGCCAGGTACAACTGTACTCAGTAGAGGATGACCAGTACCTGACCCTGTATTTCCAGCCGCGCGGCAATCCGCATCCGCAGCACATGGAAGCGGTGATGAGCCAATGCAACAAGATCTGGGAAGCATTGGGCATCGGCAAGGCCTCGCTGATGCTGGAGGCGCGGCTGACCGGCGAGCATGAGCGCAACCGGGATCAGTGCGAAACCCTGCTGGGCAACCGGGTACGTTTGGGAGCCAAGCGCCTATCTTTTCGCATTACCCGTCAACTGCTGCGCACTGCACTACCCAACGCGGACGCCTTTTTGCGCAAGCGCCTCGACAGCTCGCTTGAAGACATGCTCAGCGAATTGCCCAACGTAGATTTTGCCGAGCAGGTAAAACAGCGGATTCGCGTTCTGGTTGCCGAGCGTGAGGTATCTGAAGAGCTGGTAGCAACGCCGTTCAACATGAGCCCGCGCCACCTGCGCCGCAAGCTCAGCGAAGTGCAAACCACCTATGAAAAGCTGCTGGATGAGGTACGTATGGAACTCGCCATGCGGCTGATTCGCGAGGGTAAGCTGAACCTTGGGCGTATTGCCTTTGAACTGGGTTTTCTTGACCCCAGCAGTTTTACCCGCGCATTCCGCCGCTGGACCGGCATGAGCCCCACCAGCTTCCGCAGCCAGCACAAGCAGCCGGCCATTCCCGGCGCGTGATCAAGCAAAAGAGGGATTAGCAGAGCCTGCCCAGCAGCCCGGGCTACGGGATACGCGGGGCGCGGGCACGCCTTGCTTAGCCCGCCCTACACACTATGCCCCAGCAGCCTCCGCAAGACGGCCAGGCACACCACGCGGTCGTTGCAGCCTTTTGCCAGCACGTCGCTGGTGGAGAGAAAGGTGCCGCAGTTGTCGACCACGCTGGGTGCCCACTTCAGCTGATAGAACAACTCGGCAGACAAGTTCTGCGTCAGGCCCTTGGACAAGTAGATCATCTCGACCGGAATCAGCCCCTCTTTGACCTCCGCGCCCGGGCGACGGAAGGCGGACACATCAATAGGGTTAATGGAGTTGATGGCGTTACCTACAAACAGGCTCTCCCCCCAACTCAAGACCTGACGCCCCAAGCGGATGTTGCCCGGGTTCTGGCCAATAAAATAGTTGTGGTAAACAAAGGCATCGAGCAAGGCGACCCCGGAGGATTTTTGCAGCGGGTCACGTCCATCATCGTCGATGGCATAAAAGCGCTGGCCACGGTCCTTGGCCTCAAAGTCGTACCAGTACTTGCCACGCACAAACATGCCTGAATCGCCGTAGCGCAGCTCAAGGTCATGCACACCCTTGAAGACGTTGGAGAACACGTCACCCTTCTCAAAGTTCAGGTGACCGTCGTCACTGGTTCTGGCCGATGCCTCGCCACCGTTGGTTGGGTGTATATAGTCGTCCAGCGGGTCCTCCATGGTCCAGCTCACGCCGATCGACAGCTCGGAGTCGAGCTGGCCCTGCACGTCCCCAACTGAAATCCGGCAGCCAGGGCCGCGGGTGTCGACGCCAGACTGATCGCCAATGGCAGCAACGCCAGCCGGTATGGTGTGGATACTCTTGTCATTGTTCTATCCCTTGTTGTTATGCCTATCGATCCATGCCCTGCCGACAAACAACCTGTTCAGCGACATGGTAAGACGACACCAGCACAAATAGGAATGAACATTCATTTGTTTTTTGAATCAATAACAAGGCTATCCAAAGCAGGCTCACACTGACCAGACAGCACCTTCTCTCAGCCCTCAGAGGTTACCCGGCAGAATGCACGCCACCGCCGCAGAAAGCACAAAACCCCGCTCGATTTCTCAAGTGGGGTTTTGCGGTAGTACCCGCAGGGCGCCTTGCAGAGCCCTGCGTCATTGCGCTCAGCCTAACTCAGCGAACACCCGAGGCACGCAGGGCGGCCGGGGTAAACTGGTTGTAGCTCGGGTCGAAGTCATACTGCGGAGCAGAGTTTTCTTCGGTGTACATACCCAGAGCGATGTAGCGGCCGGCCAGCAGGTCATACAGGGTCTCGATGGAGTAGGCCGGAATCTTCTGCTGATAGTTGAAGCCGATATGGCCTTCACCTACACGCCACAGGGTGCCACGACCATCGTAGTGGTCAGCCAGCGAGATCATCCAGGAGTCTTCGTCCACAAAGAAGTTACGCTGTGCGTAGATGTGGCGCTGACCATCCTTGACGTTACCCTGTACTTCCCACACGCGGTGTAGCTCGAAGCGAGTGAAGTCCGGGTTGATGTGACCGGCTTGCAGTACGTCGTCGTACTGTACGCCGGGCTCGGTGAGCTTGCCGCTGTTGTACGGGATGTAGATTTCTTTCTTGCCAACCAGGGTCCAGTCGTAACGGTCAGGCGCACCGTTGTACATGGAGAAGTTGTCAGACGTACGCATACCGTCAGAGGCGGTACCCGGGCCGTCGTAGGCAACCTGCGGAGCGCGACGTACGCGGCGCTGACCGGCGTTGTATACCCACGCCATGCGTGGCTCTTTCAGCTGATCCAGGCTGTCGTGAACCAGCAGTACGTTACCCGCCAGACGAGCCGGCGCGTTTACGCGCTGTTTGAAGAACAGCAGGGTGTTGGGCATGGTCGAGGCGTCCACGTCGGACATCTGCTCCGGGTAACCAACCTCTTCTTCCATTTTGATCAGCGTGAACGAGCCGTTGGTTTGCGGCATGGCCTGCATGTACCAGCGGTGGATGTTCAGGCGGTAGCGCGTGTTGTGGTTCCAGACCACCTCAGCGCCGGACTTCGGAATCGGGAAGGCAAAGGAGCCGTGGGCGAAGCCGGAGATACCGTCACCACCGTTAACCAGTTTGCCCTGACCGGCAGTTGCCTTGACCTGGTCATAGACAGACTGCGGGAAGCCAACGCTACGCTCAGTCTTGTAGACCGGCATTTTGAAGGTTTCCGGATAGCGCTCGAACAGTGCGACCTGGCCAGGGGTCAGGTTGTCTTTGTACTGCTGGTAGTTCTGAGCAGTAATGACGAACTCGGGCTGGTCGTCCTTGAAAGGGCTTTCCAGGAAGTTGTTCGGCAGCGACTGACCAGCGTCAGTCGGCAGGCCACCGGTCCACTCCGGGATGGTGCCGGCTGCGTTACCAGCCTTCTCGGCACCGATCGGCGTCAGAGTAGTACCCAGAGAATCGATTTCAGCTTGGGTCAGGCTTTGAGCCATGACACCTGTTGCCAGAAGGCTGAACGCCAGACCACCGGCGCCGATGAGAGTTTTTTGCATACGCATATTGTTGTTCTCCTGTGGTCAGTCTTAGAAGCTTACGCTGAAGCTGACGGAAGCGAAGTCGCGGTCAACGGCGGTGTTGTACTTGCCGTCGAAGAAGTCGGTGTAGCTGATGGAGGCGTTGTACTTGTTGCCGTAGTCAGCATTCAAACCAACACTGATTGCTTTAGCGTCTTCGGTGAAGTTGGGGCCGTAACCTTCAACGTCGTGAGACCACGTCAGGTTCGGGCTCAAGTTGATGCCAGCGAAAACGTTGCTGTACTCAAGCGATGCACGCAGGCGATAACCCCAAGACCAGTCGGTGTAGAAACCGTCGTTCTCACACCAGCTAGCAGCGTTAGGAGAACGATCAGCTGCGGCCGTACCCTCGTTAGAAGCACAGGAACCGGCGCCAGTGGATGCGCCGTCGCCGTCGACATACGGGCTCTGACCGAACAAAGAGTCACGTCCATACTTAACATCACCCAGGCCAGCGATGTAGTTCACCCCGGCCTCACCAACAAGCGCTAGACGGCTGGCACCCATCACGCGGTCGATGAAGTTCACGAAAGTTACCTGAGCCTGGTAAAACTCTTTGCGCTCATAACCAGCAATGTAGTCGCCAGGCTGAACATTACCGGCCAGATCACGGTGGGTGTTGTCGCTACCGGGGACAGTGACATTACCAACGCCAGGCACCGGAACGCCTGCGGCGACTAGGGCAGTTCGACTCATATCACCGGTGTTGATCTGCATAGGCATATTCGGGCGGAAGCTAAATTCACCAGAAACAGAAGCACTGCCCATCATGGTTTGGAAGCTGACGCCATAGAGGCGAATATCTTCAGGATACTCAAAGAAGTACCCTGCCGGACCTTCTACACCATCAACGCCAGTGACGGTATCGATCATGCCCGGGATTGTCAGAATACCACCAGGAAGCGCACCAGCTTGAACCAGAGCTGCGGGACCAGCAAGGCGGCCCGCGACGTTGGAGTAATAAGGTGAACGGCTGTGATAGTTCATGAAATAGAAGCCGAATTCAGAGTCGTTCAGCTCCGGTACAAACCACCGTAAGGCGGCACCAAACTGGCCATCGTCACGCGCTTCTTTATCTTTGCTCGCTCGCACGATGTAGCTCGATCCACCCAGCGCCGAGTAGGCACCATTCTGGAGTCTGGGGTCACCTTGCGGGAAGTCAGTCCCAGAAACGACCAAGCGATCGTTACAGCCGGTCGCCAGAGTGTCGGAACCGAAGAAAGTGCCGCAGTTGTCAATCGCATACGGTGCCCACTTCAGCTGATAGAAGGCTTCCATGCTCAGGTTTTCAGTCAGGCCCTGGGAGAGGTACAGCATCTCGACCGGCAGCAGACCTTCCTTCAGCTCGGCACCCGGACGGCGCAGAGCGGCCACGTCAATCGGGTTGATGGAGTTGATGGAGTTTTGGATAAAGGTAGACTCACCCCAGCTGACAACCTGGCGACCCAGACGAACGTTGCCCGGATTGTTGCCAATGAAGTAGTTGTGATAGACGAAAGCGTCCAGCAGTGCGACACCCGCGCCCTTCACTAGAGGTGAACGGCCAGAATCGTCAATATCATAGAAACGCTGGCCGCCGTCTTTAGTTTCAAAGTCGTACCAGTACTTGCCACGGAAGAAGGCGCCGGAGTCACCGTAACGCAGTTCCAGATCGTGCACACCACGGAAAATTTTGGAGAAGACATCGCCAGCTTCATAGTTCTGACGACCGTCATCGGAGGTACGAGACGCTGCTTCACCACCGTTGCTCAAAGAGATAAAGCGCTTGTCAGCCCCTTGAGTGGACATGCTGGCACCGATGGACAGCTGGGAGTCCAGTTGGGCCTCTACCTCACCGATATTGAAAGCAACTGCGTTTGCAGCGCCAGAGAAAGTGGCCATGCCAATCGCCAGAGGCAATGCGGCAAGAGACCAGCCATGCATTTTTTTTGTCATTGTGCTGCTCCGTTTGGGTGACATGAACTCGCGCGAAGGGTGCGCGTTCAAGACCATGGCAGTCTGTCATGAGGCCAGCATCGATAACTTGTCCGATCCGGCCAACATGTTTGCCCCGAAAGGACATTCAGAGAATGAATTGACACTATAAGCACAGAATAGGGAGCGCTTCACAATATCGCACTGGAAATGCCAACTTTCACCCCACAGAGCACAAAAATAGCGGCCTAGAGCCAGCCAGTAGGTTACCAGGAAAGCACCCAAACAGTGCAAGCAGTGCAACTCACCTCACCCACCACACACTTAACGTACACCCAACCTGATCGGCCACCAGTTACAAAGCCAATACAATGATTGCAACACAATTCTGCAGTGCGAAACCTCGTGCCGGGCTTCTGCATTAACAGATTCTCGTTATACTGCGCGGCTATAAAAGACAAAATTCATTTTTGTCACAACAATGGCCAGGCAGGATGCAGTCGATGCTCGAAAACTCCAGCTCAGATCACTTTGCGCACGTTCGTGAGAGCGCTTTCTGGGTCACCACTATCGAGCAGGCGCTACGCCAGTACGAACTGAGCCTGGCCAGCTCTTCGCAGCTTGCCCACCTGCTGGACAGTCAAAGCAGCGACCCCAGTTTTATCGATCAGCGCCTGTGCTCCCACGCCTGGGATGAAGCCGTGCGCATTTCTGAAGACCCGTTGTTCGGCTTACGTATTCACCGCGTGTTTGCGCCTACCGCCTACGCCGCCCTGGCCCTGGCGGCCGCAGCCAGTGCACGCATGGAAGATGCCATCGCCCTGCTGGAGCGTTTTTTCAGCATCTTCAGCACTCAGTTGAAGCTGGTATCCCGTGCCGAGGAAGGTCGACTGTATTTGACCCTACAACCGGTCGGCGCCCCGCACGCTCAGCACACCGATGCCGTGCTGGGGTATCTCAGCCGCTTCTTCAATCGCCTGGATGTCGGCAGCCAGGGCCTGCTGCAGGAACTGCGCATACCGGCCTGCGCCGATGAAGGCGTCGCCCGACGCCTGTTTCATCGCAACGACCTTGTGCTCGGCGAGCAGCACACCCTGGTGCTGGATCAAAAGCTCGCGCGCCAGCCGCTGCCCAGTGCCAGCCCCTTTATCCTGCCCAAACTGATCGACGCACTGGAAACCATGCAAGCCGCCCTGCCCAGCCACGCTCTGACCGAGCAGGTCAAACGCCGCATTCACCTGCTGCTGGGCTCCGGGGATATCAGCGCCGAACGGGTAGCCGAGCCACTGAACATCAGCCCGCGCCACCTGCGCCGCAAGCTGAGCCAGGAAGGTACCAGCTATGAGCAACTGGCAGACGAGGTAAGACGCGAGGTAGCAATACGCATGATTGGGGACGGCCAGATGTCGCTGACCAGCATTGCTTACGAGCTGGGCTTTCTGGACCCCAGCAGCTTCACCCGCGCGTTCCGCCGCTGGACCAATATGAGCCCCACGGCGTATCGGCGCGAGCTGAGTCGCAGCAAAGGGGAATAAGACTACGAGTTACGGCCACAGCATGCTGTGCCCGTGTGGCGCCTGCCGACGGTTATTCCGGCTTGATAAACAGCAGCGTCATGCGGTCGCTTTCACCAATGGCCAGATAATGCGCGCGTTGCTCATCACCCAGGCGCAGCGTGGGCGGCAGCGTCCAGACACCCTCGGGGTGATCGGTGGTGTCGCGCGGGTTTTGGTTGGCCGGGCTAACCGACAGCAACTCAAAGCCGGCGTTACTGGCCAGCTCGCGCACCTTTTCTTCGGTGACATAACCCGATTCGATCATCTGCTCCAGCGAGGTGCCGGCCTTGGCACGGTGCTCTACCACGCCCAGCATACCGCCCGGTTTGAGCGCCGCGTAAAACTTGTCGAACATCACCTCTGCCTTGCCGTCACCCGCCGCCAGCCAGTTGTGCACATTGCGGAAGGTCAGAACGCGATCGGCAGAGCCGGGCTCGGTGATGGGCGTGTCGGCATCATAGTTGAGCGTGGTCAGCTGCACCTGGTCGTAACGCTCCGGGTGCTCTGCCAGCGTTTCTTCAAACTGCGCGCGCGAGCGCTTGAAAAAGCCGACGTCGCTTTCCGGATCAAAGTGCGCAGCGACCAGCGTGCCCTTGTCACGCAGCAGCGGCGCCAGTACCTCGGTGTACCAGCCACCACCCGGCCAGACTTCTACCACGGTTTGCTCCGGCGTGACGCCAAAGAAGGTCAGGGTCTGCTCAGGGTTGCGGTACGCGTCGCGAGTAACATTGGTGATGGTGCGGCCGCTGTTGCCCACAGCAGCGCGAATAGCGGCCACCTGAGCCTCGTCCAGCTGCGGCGGGGTGACGGCGGCAGGCTCTTGCGCCTGCACGGTAGCAGCGCAAAGCAGCAGGGCATAAGCTAGTTTTCGCATGGTTTTCTCTCTATGAAGGCGTGCGTTCTGGTCCTGAGACTACCAGACTGAAATCAGTTGGCTTGGTTCAGTTATGTAACAGATGTGCTTCATGGGAGTCTGTTACACGACAAACGAGGAGATACCGTGCGCGATACCCTGCCCCTGCTCAATACCCTGGACTTTCCGCCGCTACGCCGAGGCGCGCTGGACACGTTGCAGGTCAACCTGACCTACCGCTGCAACCAGCGCTGCCTGCATTGCCACGTCAACGCCGGGCCAACCCGCACCGAGAGTATGTCGGCCGAGCTGATTGAGCTGCTGTGCGAGGTGATTGATGCCCACCCGGTCGATACCCTGGACCTGACCGGTGGCGCGCCAGAAATGCACCCGCAGTTCCGCACGCTGGTTAGGCGCGCCAGGGCCGCGGACATCAAGGTTATCGACCGCTGCAATCTGACCATCCTGTCCGAGCCGGGCCATGAGGATCTGGCTGAGTTTCTTGCCGCCGAGCAGGTTGCCGTATCGGCCTCCCTGCCCTGTTATTCCCGTGACAATGTCGACATCCAACGTGGTGATGGCGTTTTTGAGCGCAGCATCGCCGGCCTGCGCAAACTCAACGCGCTGGGCTACGGCCAGCCGGGCAGCAACCTTGAGCTGAACCTGGTCTACAACCCGCAAGGCCCGAGCCTGCCACCACCGCAGCAGGCCCTTGAAAACGACTACAAGGCGCACCTCAAAGAAGACTTCGGCATCGTCTTCAATCACCTGCACACCATTACCAACCAGCCGATTGCGCGCTTTGGCAGCACCCTGGTCAGCCGTGGGCAGTTTGAGGGCTATATGCAGCTGCTGCGCGACAACTTCAGTGCAGATAACCTCGCCGGCGTGATGTGCCGGGGCACCGTCAGCGTGGACTGGCGCGGCTACCTGTATGACTGCGACTTCAACCAGATGCTCGACCTGCCCATGCCGGTACTGGCGTCTGATCGCCCGCACCTGCGCGAGCTGCTGGAGCAGCCACTGAATCAACACCCCATCGCCACGCGGGATCACTGCTTCGCCTGCACTGCGGGCCAGGGTTCCAGCTGTGGCGGTACGCTTAATTGAAGACAGAAGGACACAACAATAAATGCTGACCGGCGTATTTTTCTGGGGTTTTCTGCTCGCCTACGGCGCCCTGATGTACTGGCTCTCGCCACGCACCGTCACCGTGGGCGGCTTCTTCAATGGTGAAGACAGCCAGGGCCGCCAGGCCTCCCCACTGCTGCTGACCACCAGCATCTTTATCAGCTGGATCTTCGCCAAATCCGTCACCAATGCCGCCAACCTGGGTGCAGAGTTTGGGTTGGTCGGCGGTCTGGCCTACGCCACCTATTGGCTGTCCATCCCCTTGTGCGGCCTGGTGATCTACCGGCTGCGCAGGCGGTTTCAGGCAACCAGCCTGGTCAGCTTTCTGACCAGCAACTACGGCCGCGCCGCCGCGCTGGCCTTCTCCGCCGCCATCCTGATTCGCCTGTTCAATGAGGTCTGGAGCAATACCGCCGTGGTCGGCGGTTATTACGGTGACAGCGGCACCCCGGCCTTTATCGCCTCTGCCCTGTTGTTTACTGCAGTCACCCTGATCTACAGCCTGCGCGGCGGGCTGCGCAGCTCGATTTTGACCGATGCAGCCCAGGCCGCCATCTTCGTTATCGCATTGGTCTGGGTGCTCGGGCTGGTGCTGCCGAATCACAGCGCCAGCGAGCTGACCAGCACCAGTCACTGGGCACTCAACGCCGGGGTCGACCTGTTTCTGGTGGCCTGCCTGCAACTGGTCAGCTACCCCTTCCACGACCCGGTACTGACCGACCGCGGCTTTATCAGCGAAGAAAAGTCCATGCTGCGCGCGTTCACGCTCGCCGGCGTGCTCGGCTTTGTGGCGATTCTGGCCTTCAGCCTGATCGGCGTGCACGCCAGCCTTGGCGGTATCGAAGCCAGCGGCAACGTGCCTGCTGCCCTGGCAAAAAGCCTCGGGGTGGGCGCGCTGGTGGTGATGACGCTGGTGATGATCTCCGCAGCGGGCTCCACGCTCGACTCAACCTTCTCCAGCCTGGCGCGCCTGAGCGGCCGGGAGCTGCCCGCGCTGCTCGGTCGCGACTTTGGCCACAAGGCCATCGGCGTGGGCATGGCCGCGATGATCATCTTTGCCCTGCTCGGCAACCTGCCGATGCTGGCCGGCACAGATATCCTCAAGGCCACCACCATCAGCGGCACCATGGTGATTGGCCTGGCACCGGTGTTTCTGCTGCACGGTCTGGTGCGGCCCACCCGGCTGGGGTTTCATCTGAGCTTCTGGACCGGCCTGGCCCTGGGTGTCGCGCTGACAGTGGGCTGGATACCGGGCAGCTGGGCCATCGGAGACGGCAAGTACGCCCTGCTGCTGGGCACCAACCTGTACGGCCTGCTGCTGTGCACCGCAGGCTATCTGCTGCCCGGCCTGAGCAGCAGAGCAGCATGAGTAAAGGTCGCACCTGCCCGGCAGATTATCGCCTGCCCGCCAACGCCTTCAGCGCCCCCGCCAGCCTGCAGTGTGATGTGCTGTACGTGATCGGCGGGCTCTACGGCAACCGTCAGGCGCTGGACGCCATCGAGCGCAGGCTGGCCGCCGAACCCAACGCAGCCGCTGTGTTCAATGGCGACGCGCACTGGTTCGACTGCGACCCAGCCGTGTTCAGCGATATCGAGCAACGTCTGCAACGCCATCACCCGTTGCGCGGCAATGTGGAAACCGAACTGGCACGGGTTGGCGACGATTTTGGCTGTGGCTGCGCCTACCCGGAACAGACCAGCGCCGATACCGTCGAGCGCTCCAACCGTATTCACCACCAGCTGCAACAGACCGTCGACAGCCTGCCCGGCATGGCCGAGCAACTGGGCACGCGCCCCGCCTGGCTGGTTGCCGAGGTTGCCGGAGAGCGCATCGCCATTACCCATGGAGACGAGCAGTCGCTGGCCGGCTGGCAATGCGACCACGCGCAACTGAGCAGCGCTGAGCGCCAGCAAAAACTGGCCGACTGGTTTGCCGAGCAGCGCATCCGTGTGCTGGCCTGCAGTCACACCTGCAGCCCGGCTGCGCTGAGTACCGGTGACTGGGCGGTGATCAACAACGGCGCTGCCGGCATGCCAAACTTCAGCAATGGCCGCTACGGGCTGATCACGCGCATCGCGCAAACCCCTTCCGCATCAGCCATCTACCGCGCGCAGGTGGGCTCGCTGGTCGTCGAGGCGCTGCCCGTCAACTACAACCAAAGCGCCTTTGTCGCCGAGTTCAAACGCCAATGGCCTGACGACTCGCCCGCTGCGCTGTCCTACTGGCAGCGCATCAACCAGGGAACAGACATGACACCCGAGAACGCCTGCATCAGCGGCTTCACACTCGCCAGCACCCTCTGCGCTATGGAGGTGCTGTCATGAACCTGCGTCGTTTACTGGTGCTCGCCGTCGTTGCCGCGCTGATCGTTGGCTTTTTCGCCTCTGGCCTGCAACAGCACCTCAGCCTCGAGGCGCTGAAGGCGCAGCAGGCTGCCCTGAACCAGCAGGTACTGGCCCAGCCGCTGATCGCAAGCCTGCTGTACGTTTTTATCTACATTCTGGTAACGGCGCTGTCGCTGCCCGGCGCTGCATTGCTGACGCTGATTGGCGGCGCGCTGTTCGGCCTTGGCTGGGGGTTACTGCTGGTGTCCTTTGCCTCCACCGCCGGGGCGACTCTGGCCATGCTGATCAGCCGATTTTTGCTGCAGGATTGGGTGCAAAAGCGCTTTGGCTCGCGCCTCGAACGCATCAATCAGGGCATTGACCGCGAGGGCGCATTCTATCTGTTTGCCCTGCGTCTGGTGCCCGCCTTCCCGTTCTTTCTGATCAATCTTGCGATGGGCCTGACCCGCCTGCCAGCTCGTACCTTCTGGTGGGTCAGCCAGCTGGGCATGCTGCCCGGCACACTGGTGTATGTGAATGCCGGGCGCGAACTCGGTCAGCTCGACTCGCTGGCGGGCATTCTGTCGCCGGGGCTGCTCGGCGCGTTCATCCTGCTCGGCATCTTCCCGTTGATCGCCCGGCGCCTGCTGGACGTGATCAAGGCACGCCGCGTCTATCAGGGCTGGGACAAGCCCAAGCAGTTTGACCGCAACCTGGTGGTGATCGGCGCCGGCAGCGGCGGACTGGTCAGCGCCTATATCGCCGCGGCAGTCAAAGCGGACGTCAGCCTGATCGAGAAGCACGCCATGGGCGGCGACTGCCTGAACACCGGCTGCGTGCCGTCCAAGGCGCTGATCCGTTCGGCACGGCTGGCTGCAGAGGTGCGCAAAGCGCCAGAGCTGGGTTTCAGCCACGCTGACGCACAAGTCGACTTTGCCGCCGTGATGGAGCGCGTACAGCGCGTGATCAAACAGATCGAGCCGCATGATTCGGTCGAGCGCTACACCGGTTTGGGCGTTGACGTGATCACCGGCGAGGCGCGCATCACCTCGCCCTGGCACGTTGAAGTGAACGGTCGCAGCATCAGCACGCGCAATATCATCATTGCTGCCGGCGCTCGCCCCTTCGTGCCTGATCTGCCGGGGCTGAAAGACATGCCCATAGTGACCTCCGACACCGTCTGGAACCTGCGCGAGCAACCGCGCCGCCTGCTGATGCTCGGCGGCGGCCCGATCGGCTGCGAGTTGGCACTGGCCTTTCAACAGCTCGGCTCACAAGTGATTCAGGTCGAACGCGGTGCACGCCTGCTGCCCCGCGAAGACGCCGACGCCAGCGAACTGGTGATGGGCAGCCTGCGCAGCGCCGGTGTCGACTTGCGGCTGCGCCATCAGGCCGAGACCTTCGAACTGCGTGATGGCGTTCCGGCCGTTCGGTGTCGCTCGCTCGATGACGACAGCACCGTCGACATCGAATTTGACTGCGTTCTGGTCGCCCTCGGCAGGGTCGCCAATACCAGCGGCTACGGTATCGAAACTCTCGATCTCACGCTGCACGACAACGGCACGCTGGAAACCAACGAATACCTCGCCACCCGCTTCCCCAACGTCTTCGCCGTTGGCGATGTAACCGGCCCGTACCAGTTCACCCACGCAGCATCCCATCAGGCCTGGTACGCCGCCGTGAACGCGCTGTTCGGGACCTTTCGCCGCTTCAAGGCCGATTACCGGGTGCTGCCGCACTGCACCTTTACCGACCCAGAGGTCGCCCGCGTGGGGCTGTCGGAAACCGAAGCCCAAGCGCAGAGCATTGATTACGAGGTCACCCGCTACGGCATTGATGATCTGGACCGAGCGATTGCCGATGAAACAGCAGAAGGTTTCGTCAAGGTGCTGACCGTACCGGGGCGTGACCGCATCCTCGGCGTCACCATCGTCGGCGCCCACGCGAGCGAGTTGATCGCAGAATACGTGCTGGCGATGAAGTACAACCTGGGCCTGAACAAGATCCTCGGCACCGTGCACAGCTACCCGACGTTGAGCGAAGCCAACAAGTACGCCGCCGGAGAATGGAAACGCGCCCATCAACCCGAACGGCTGCTGCAATGGGTTGCCCGCTTCCACGCCTGGAGACGCGGGTGAGGTTATCGATCATCATCCCGGTGCGTAACGAGGCGGCAAATATTGTTGCGACGCTGGCACCGCTACAGCCGCTGCGCGGCGAGCTGGAACTGATCGTAGTAGACGGCGGCAGCAGTGATGACACCCTGGCGCTCGCCACGCCGCTGGCTGACCGCGTGCTGCATAGCGCCCCCGGTCGCGCGCAGCAAATGAACACTGGTGCGGCCCAGGCCCAAGGTGATTGGCTGCTATTTCTGCATGCTGATACGCAATTGCCTGCGGGCTTTCTCGACCTGCTTCCAGACCGCAACGCACCCCGCCAGTGGGGACGCTTTGATGTGCGGCTGGCCCCCTCATCGCCTCTATTGAATGTCGTCGCCTGGATGATGAACTGGCGCTCGCGCCTGACCGGTGTATGTACCGGCGATCAGGCGATCTTTGTCCGCCGGGCCCTGTTCGAACAACTGGGCGGCTACGCGCCGATCCCCCTGATGGAAGACATCGAACTAAGCAAACGCCTGCGCAAAATCAACCCACCACTCTGTCTGCGCCCGCCCCTGACCACCTCCAGCCGACGCTGGCAAATCCACGGCACCCTGCGCACTATCGTTCTAATGTGGTGGTTGCGTTGGCGGTACTGGCGGGGCGCGCCGGTGGAGGAACTCGCGCGGCGCTACTAGCTGGAAGCTGGAAGCTGGAAGCTGGAAGCTGGAAGCTGGAAGCTGGAAGCTGGAAGCTGGAAGCCAAGCATGGTGCAATGGAGCAGACATCGGGGCAAGGCAGCTGACCGCAGGGCCAGCTCGCAAACCTGCACCCCGCTCACACTACTTTTAGCTTCCAGCTTCTAACTTCTAGCTACTTGTAAACAACCCACTAGAGCCCATGATTACCAGTGACCCTATGCCCAGCCGACGCCCCCTCCTGATCTTTGCCAAAGCCCCGGTGTCGGGCATGGTGAAGACTCGGTTGATTCCGGCGCTGGGTGCGGAGGGGGCGTGTTCGTTGTATCAGCGGCTGCTGGAGCACTGCTTGCAACAGACTGCCGACTGGCCTTCAGAGCGGTTTTTGTATGTGGATCAACCGGCTCACCCCGAGCTGAGAGCATTGGCCGCTGAGCATGGTTTGCCGTTGCGGCGGCAGGCAGAGGGTGACCTGGGTGCGCGCATGACGAGCGCCATGGCAGACTTTCCCGGCGGTGCATTGCTGATCGGCAGCGACTGCCCGGCGCTGGACAGCCGCGCCATTGCTATTGCTGGCCAGGCCTTACTTGAGCATGACACGGCTATTATCCCCAGCGAAGACGGCGGCTACGTGCTGATTGGCCAGCGCCAGCCGCACCCTGCCCCCTTTGAGCAGATGCAGTGGAGCCACGCCAACGTCATGGCCGACACCCGCCGGCGCCTGCAAAGTGCCGGGCTCAGCCTGTGGGAGGGCGAGCCGCTCTGGGATCTGGATGAACCCGCAGACCTGGCGCGCCTGCCACCGGCTCTGGCCCGCGCCTTACGCGCTGGCGACGTCTCGCGCTGACGAATAATACCCCGCCACCAGAATCAACCCGACTTATGCGGGCTTATTGCCGGCAGTAACACATCGTTCTCCTTTGCATGGCATGACTATATGGTCACCGCTATCCGGCAGCGCGCTCACAAGGCGCTGTTCGCCGCAGTCCGCAACCAATCGAAGGATTAGCCATGTTTGACCTCAGCCCGCGCATAGAAGACCTTAAAAACAAGCTCGAAGGCTTTATGGATGAGCACATTTACCCCAATGAAGCCCTGTTCTACGAACAGGTAAAACAGAACAAATGGGGCCATCCGGCAATCCTGGAAGAACTGAAAGCAGAAGCCCGCAACCAGGGCCTGTGGAACCTGTTCCTGCCCGAGTCCGAGCGCGGCGCCGGCCTGACCAACGAAGAGTACGCCCACCTGTGTGAAATCATGGGCCGCGTCTCCTTTGCCGGTGAAGTTTTCAACTGCAACGCGCCGGACACCGGCAACATGGAAACCATCGAGCGCTACGGTAACGACGAGCAGAAAGAGCAGTGGCTCAAGCCCCTGCTGGCCGGTGAAATCCGCTCCTGCTTCTCCATGACCGAGCCTGACGTTGCCTCCTCCGACGCCACCAACATCCAGTGCGAGATCCGCCGCGAAGGTGACGAGTACGTCATCAACGGCACCAAGTGGTGGTCCTCCGGAGCCATGAACGAGCATTGCAAGATCGCCATCGTCATGGGCAAGACCGACCCCGATGCACCCAAGCACCTGCAACAAAGCATGATCTTGGTCCCGCTGGACACCCCCGGCGTGAAGATCGTGCGCGACCTGCACGTATTCGGCTATGACCATGCACCGCACGGCCACGCCGAAATCGAATACAACAATGTGCGCGTCCCGGTTTCCAACATCCTGCTGGGTGAAGGTCGCGGCTTCGAAATCGCCCAAGGTCGCCTTGGCCCGGGCCGCATTCACCACTGCATGCGCAGCATCGGTATCGCCGAGCGCGCACTGGAAGCCATGTGCCGCCGCGCCGGCGAGCGCGTTGCCTTCGGCAAGCCGATGTACAAGCTGGGCAGCGTGCCGGAAATGATCGCCCGCTCCCGTTGCGAGATCGACCAGGCCCGCCTGCTGACCCTGCACGCCGCGCGTAGCATGGACCTGCACGGCAACAAGGTCGCCCGTCAGCAGATCGCCATGATCAAGGCCGTTGCACCGACCATGGCCTGCAACGTGATCGACCGCGCCATTCAGATCTTCGGCGCCAAGGGCGTTTGCCAGGACACCTTCCTCGCCTCCGCCTACGCCAAAGCCCGCACCCTGCGCCTGGCCGACGGCCCGGACGAAGTGCATCTGAATGCCATTGCGAAGATGGAGATGAGCCAATATCTCTGATATTGGCTATCAGCTGGAAGCTGGAAGCTGGAAGCTGGACGAGCAGGCTGAAGGCTTGAGGCTGAAGGCTGGAAGACGGTTTTCGAGGTAGTTGCTGAAATGAGTGTGGGGCCAACGCGTCTCTAGGCCCCACACAAAAAACCAACCACCTACACCGGGCTGCGGCTTCCAGCTTCACGCTTCAAGCTTCCAGCCCCCTCCCCTCAATCAGAACAAATACAAAGGAGCCCCCCATGAGCGGTTTGTTCGACCTAACCGGTAAAGTCGCCATCATCACTGGTTCGACCAAGGGCATCGGTAAGTCGATTGCCGAGGAATATGCCAAGGCCGGGGCCAAGGTGGTGATATCCAGTCGTAAAGCAGATGCCTGCCAGCAGGTAGCCGACGAGCTGCGTGCCCAGGGCTTTGATGCCTTGCCGGTTGCCTGCCACGTAGGCGACAAGGCCCAGCTGCAGAATCTGGTGGATGAGACCCTGGCTGCCTTCGGCCGCATCGACGTGCTGGTCTGCAACGCCGCCACCAACCCGGTCTACGGTCCGACCCACAAGGTCAGCGACGAAGCCTTCGACAAGATCATGGGCACCAACGTCAAGGGCACCTTCTGGCTGTGCAACATGGTCATCCCGCACATGATCGAGCACAGCGGCGGTTCTATCGTTCTGCTGTCGAGCATTGCCGGGCTGCGTGCCAGCGCCAACATCGGTGTCTACGGTATGTCCAAGGCGGCAGAAGCAGCCCTTGCCCGTAATCTGTCGCTGGAGTGGGGCCCGCAGGGCATCCGCGTCAACAGCATCGCACCGGGGCTGATCCGCACCGATTTTGCCCAGGCGCTGCTGGAAGATCCGGACCGGCTGCGCAAGGTAGAAGAGAAGCTGCCGCTGCGCCGCGTAGGCGAGCCGGTGGATATCGCCGGGGTCGCGCTGTTCCTGGCCTCCAGCGCTTCAGCCTACGTCACAGGCCAGACTATCGTCGCCGATGGCGGCGATACCATTGCCTGATAACACCTGATTCATCAGGCTGTTCAATACGCCAGGGATCGCCCTGGCGTGTTATTTTCCCGTACTTGACCCTTCAGAACCATCAACAACAGGATCTTCAAAGATGAGCGGAGCGACCCTGATTGACGTATTGCCTGCCCACCAGTTTGACGAGGCAAAGCTCGCCAACTACCTGCAGGACTACCTTCCGGGAGCCAACCAGGGCATCAAGGTAAAGCAGTTCCAGGGTGGCCAGTCCAACCCGACCTTCCTGCTGGACATCGCCGGCAAACGCTATGTACTGCGCAAAAAGCCACCGGGAAAACTGCTGCCCTCCGCGCACATGGTCGAGCGCGAATACCAGGTGATCAACGCCCTGGGCCAGACCGACGTGCCCGTCCCCACTGCCCGCCTGCTGTGTGAAGACCCGGAGATCATCGGCACCGCGTTCTACGTCATGGATTACGTTGAAGGCCGCGTCTACTCCCAGCCGCTGCTGGCCGAGGTCGCGCAGGAAGAGCGCATGCCGATCTATCAGTCCATGATTGAAACCATGGCCAAGATGCACAACGCCGACTGGAGGGCCATTGGCCTGGAAGGCTACGGCAAGCCCGACAACTACATTGCCCGTCAGGTGAAACGCTGGGGCGGCCAGTTTGAAGCCAGCCGCACCCACGACATGCCGTCGATGGACGCGCTGATGAAATGGCTGCCAGAGAATATCCCGGCGGACCAGAGCACCACTATCGCCCACGGCGACTTCCGCATCGGCAATCTGATGCTGCACCCGACCGAGTCCAAAGTAGTATCCATCCTCGACTGGGAGCTGGCCACCCTGGGCCATCCGCTGTCGGACCTGGCTTACTGCTGCCTGCCCTACCACATGCCGGTCAACGTTGACGGCGCAAAGGGTATGGTCGGGGCCGATCTGAAGTCACTCGGCCTGCCGGAAGAGCAGCAACTGCTGGACTGGTACTGCCAGTACACCGGCCGCACCGACGTCCCCAACTGGAACTTCTACATCGCCTTCTCGCTGTTCCGCCTGGCGGCCATTGTGCAGGGTGTTTACCACCGCGCATTGCAGGGCAACGCCAGCAACGCCGACGCACTGGAAGTCGGCAAGCGCGCCAGCCTGCTGGCCGATCGCGGCTGGGAAATAGCCCAGAAGTAAGACCACACGGGGCAGCCGCAAGCTGCCCCGTTGCGTATCTAAAGACAAAAAAGGATTGCCCATGAGCAAACCCGTCAAGCGCGTGCTGCTGACCAACGACGACGGCTGGCGCGGCCCGGGCCTGCAAGTGCTCGAAGAGATCGCCAACGCCATCGCCGAAGAGGTATGGATCGTCTCCCCCGATCTGGACCAGAGCGGCGTCTCCATGTCCATTTCCGTCCACCACCCGCTGCGCGTTCACCAGTTTGAAGAGCGCCGTTTCAGCGTCAGCGGCACCCCCAGCGACTGCGTCCTGCTGGGCGTAGCCGAGCTGCTGCCGGTCAAGCCCGATCTGGTGCTGTCTGGCGTCAACAACGGCGCCAACATCAGCGACTCGGTTGCCTACTCCGGTACCATCGGCGGCGCGCTGACCGGCACTCTGCTGGGCATTCCGGCCATCGCCCTGAGCCAGGCCTACATCCCCGGCAACGACGTCTACTGGGAAACCTCCCGTCACTACGGCGCCAAGCTGGTTCGCCAACTGCTGGACGCCGGCTGGCCGGAAGACTGCGCCATGAACATCAACTTCCCGGCACGCCCACCGGAAGAGGTGCGCGGTGTGGCCATCTGCCGCCCGCAACGCGGCAGCATCGGTGGCGTTAACATCGAACGCCGCGAAGACACCCGTGGTGTGCCCTACTACTGGCTCGGCTTCCAGCGCCAGACCGACCGCATCACCGGCCGCCAGACCGACGTCGGCGCCCTGCGCGACGGCCTGATCGCCCTGTCCCCGGTACGCTTTGAACGCGACATCGCCAGCAGCTGGCAAGTCGACACCAGCGACATGGCCGACCAGTTGGGTATTGATCAGAACGGCGACAACACCGCTGTAGCGGATGATCCGAGTATTAGTCATTAACCCCAAGGGAGCTGAAAGCTGGAAGCTGGAAGCTGGAAGGCGATGGCACGCAGCGGCGGCAAATGCAGGTGCATGACCAAAGCATCGCATCGGCCCCGCGCAGATAACCAGCCACTTTCACTGACATCTAGCTTCCAGCTTCAAGCTTCAAGCTTCTGACTTCCAGCTGCCCTTCAAAGAGGATTTTGATATGCAACGCTTCGACAACAGAATTGCCCTGATCACCGGTGCCGGCAGCGGCATCGGTCGTGCTACCGCCAAACGCCTGGCCAACGAAGGTGCGCGTCTGATGCTGGTGGACCGCAACGCCGAAGGTCTGGAACAGACCATCAGTGAGCTGCCGGCTGGCACTGACGTATTGCACCGCGAGCTGGACGTGGGTGACGAAGCTGCGGTGGAGAAATGCGTCGCCGATACCGTGGCCCATTACGGCCGTCTGGACGTGCTCTGCAACAATGCTGGTATCGCCGGTGGTGACTACAGCATCGCCACCGATCAGAGCCTGGAAACCTGGCAGCAGATCATCAACGTCAACCTGTTCGGCGTCATGCTGTTCACCAAGTACGCCTCACGTCAGATGCGCGAACAAAACAGCGGCGCCATCGTTAACACCGCCTCGGTGGCGGGCATCCGCTCCGGTGCCGGTGGCAACGCCTACAGTGCCTCCAAAGCCGGCGTGATCAACTTCACCATGACCGCGGCCTGCGACCTCGGCCAGTTCAATATTCGCGTCAACGCCGTGTGCCCCGGCCTGATTGAAACCGGCATGACAGCCCCCGTATTCCAATACGCCCGCGAGAATAACAAGGAAGAGAAACTCGGCACCCGCTGCGAGCTGCGCCGCTATGGCCGCCCGGAGGAGATTGCCGGTGCCATCGCCTTCCTCGCCAGCGACGACGCCAGCTACGTCACAGGGCAAGCACTGGCTGTCGATGGCGGCAACACCGCCTCGCTCAATCTGCCCGGCATGAAGTTCTAAGCCTGCCTGCACCCCCGTCTCCCGGCGGGGGCTGCTTGAGCCAACCCTTCCCTTGCGCCATCATGGCCGGACGCTTTCAACCACCGGCTAGCCCCATGCTGTTCCCATCACCCACACCGCCATCTGTGAGCTACAGCCATGCAAGGCCTGCTTGACCTCGGCGCGCCTGAGGCGCCACAACGTCAGCAGATCGGCCCGGATGCCTGGCTGCTTAAAGGCTTTGCCCTGAAGGATGCAGACGCGCTGCTGGCTGCCATTGAGCACGTTGCTGCGCAGGCGCCCTTTCGTCACCAGATCACCCCCGGCGGTTATCAGATGTCCGCCGCCATGAGCAGCTGCGGCGCCTATGGCTGGGTCACCGATCGCCACGGCTATCGCTACAGCGCCCTCGACCCGCAAAGCAATCAGCCCTGGCCCACCATGCCCGCGCTGTTTGGCGAGCTGGCCGAACGCGCTGCGCGCAGCGCAGGCTTTGCCCACTTTGCCCCGGAAGCCTGCCTGATCAACCGCTACACCACCGGCGCGCGCATGGGCCTGCACCAGGACAAGGACGAACAGGACTTGAACGCCCCCATCGTCTCCATCTCCCTGGGCGCGCCCATTACCTTCTTGTTCGGCGGCGCCCACCGCATCGACCCGACCAGCCGCTGGCTGCTGGAGCACGGCGACGTGGTGGTTTGGGGTGGCGAGAGTCGATTGTACTTTCACGGTGTAAGCCCGCTAGGCAAAAAAGCCAGCCACCCGCAAACAGGTGCCGTGCGATATAACCTGACGTTCAGGAAGGTGCGCTGACAGACGGGCTGTGTGGTTCGTGTGTGCAGGTACGGGCCTTTCCTGACATGCACTCAGGCACCCTCTGCACTGCCCTTATCCGCAGTGAGGTATCACTCTCCCGCCCCCTCAGCCTCCCAGCCAAGCTCACCACGAGTAATGGACATCAGTTGCTCACGCAGGGTTTCGGTGGCGCTGGCGGGCAGACGCACCTGCATACGCACGGCCTGGCCATGATTGACCTCAAGCAGCTCACCACCCAGCTCGGCAATCAGATTGCGCGTGACGCCTTCATGGGCGTAGGCCAGCTCGCACCGGAGCGTTTGAGTGGGAATGTATTCAACCTTTTCCGCCTGCAAAAGCGCTTGGGCAACAGCGTCGGTGTAGGCCCGTACCAGGCCGCCAGCACCCAGTTTGACGCCACCGAAATAGCGCACCACGGTAGCAAGCACGCCGTCGAGCTGCTGATGGCGCAACACATCCAGCATCGGCCGCCCTGCGGTGCCCGAGGGCTCGCCATCGTCAACCGCCGCGCTATGCCCGCCCGCCAGCAGCGCCCAGCACACATGGGCACAGCCCGGATGCTCTGCGCGTAACTGATTCACGCGTGCCTGCGCGGCGGCGCGGTCGGCAACGGGTTCAACGCAGGCAAGGAAACGGCTTTTGCGGATTTCCAGCGCACTGGTGACGGGATGGGCAAGGGTGTACATGAGGCAAGGATACCTCGACATCAACGGGACAGTCAGCGCCCGCACTTCAGGCAGCCACGAAAAAACGGGCCAAGGCCCGGTTTTTCGTCACACCTGCGGGATCAGAAGCAATCCAGCGGCATGTCCAACGTAGTGCGATCGGCACTGCGCAGCACCTCTGCCAGCGCCAGCGGCTTGGGCAGTTCGTAGCGCAGGAAGTAGTCGCAGGCGTTGAGCTTGCCTTGATAGAAGCTCGCCGGGCGCTCGCCGCCGTTCTGCAGACCGCGCAGAGCAGCTTGCGCCTGACGCAGCCAGAGCCAGCCGACAACCAGATGGCCGAAACACTCCATGTACAGGTAGGCGTTGGCCAGCGCCCGATCGGGTTCGCTCTTCTTCATCGCCTGCAGAGCTTCGGTCACCTCTTCGACAGTGCTCAGCGCAGCGCTCAGCAGTTCGGCGTTGGCCTTCAGCTCGGCGACGTTGGCGCACTCGTCCAGGGTGGCGCGGATGCGGGTCAGCAGACTCTGGTAAAAACGACCACCGGCCATGGTGACCTTACGGCCCAGCAGGTCCTGACCCTGAATGCCGTGGGTGCCTTCATGGATCGGGTTCAGGCGGTTGTCGCGGTAGAACTGCTCAACCGGGTACTCACGGGTGTAGCCGTAGCCACCGTGTACCTGAATCGCCAGGCTGTTGGCTTCCAGACAGAACTGCGACGGCCAGGATTTGACGATGGGCGTCAGCAGGTCGAGCAGGCCAGCGGCCTCTTCGCGCACGGCAGCGTCCGGCGAGTGCTTCTTCTCGTCGACCAGCGTCGAGGAGAACAGGCACAGCGACAGGCCGCCTTCGACGAAGGCTTTCTGCGCCAGCAGCAGACGACGGATGTCGGCGTGCTGAACCAGCGGAATCATCGGGGTGTTCGGGTCACGCTCGGCCAGACCACGGCCCTGGGTACGCTCACGCGCGTATTCCAGTGCGTGCAGGTAACCGGTGTAACCCAGCATGACCGAACCCAGACCTACGCCAATGCGCGCCTCGTTCATCATGTGGAACATGCCGGCCAGGCCGTTGTGCGGCTCGCCGACCAGATAGCCGACCGCCCCGCCCTTCTCACCGAAGTTGAGCATGGTGGAGGTGGTGCCACGGTAACCCATCTTGTGGATCAGACCGGCCAATTGAACGTCGTTGCGCTCGCCGAGGCTGCCGTCTTCGTTGACCAGGAACTTGGGCACGATGAACAGCGAGATGCCCTTGGCGCCGGGCGGTGCGTCAGGCAGTTTGGCCAGCACCAGGTGAACGATGTTTTCGCTCAGCTCGTGGTCACCCGCGGAGATAAAGATCTTGTTGCCGCTGATGCGGTAGGTGCCGTCATCCTGCGGAATCGCGCGGGATTTGATGTCACCCAGCGAGGAGCCGGCGTGCGGCTCGGTCAGGCACATGGTGCCGAAGAAGCGGCCGGCCATCATCGGCTCAGCGTAGCGCTGCTTCTGCTCGTCGGTGCCGTGGGCCATGATCAGGTTGCAGGCGGCGATAGTCAGACCGGCGTAAGCCTGGGTGCTGACGTTGGCGCCTTTGATCAGGCCGATACAGGTCTGGGATACGGCAGCCGGCAGCTGCATGCCGCCGCGCTCGTAGTCCTGCGAGGCGGCCATCAGGCCGGTATCACGCAGCACGGCCAGCGCCTCGGAGACTTCCGGGCGAATCACGACTTTGCCGTTTTCAAAACGCGGCTCGTCTTCATCACAGAGGCGGTTGTGCGGTGCGAAGGTTTCGCTCGCGACCTTCAGCGCCAGCTCAATGGCGGCGTCAAAGGTGTCGCGGCTGTGGTCTTCGTAACGCGGAAACTGGGTAAAACGCTCGATATCCAGCATTTCATAGAGCAGAAACGCGAGATCGTCGGTATTGATGATTTTTTGGGACACGGAAAATTCCTCTGGAATTTTTAGCTACAAGCTTCAAGCAACAAGCCGAACCCCAAAAGCGAAACCCGAGCATGGCCCGGGTTTGCTTGCAGCTTACGGCTTGCAGCTTGCGACTGGGATCAGACGATCTCGAACAGACCGGCTGCGCCTTGGCCACCGCCGATGCACATGGTGACAACCACGTACTTCACGCCGCGACGCTTGCCTTCGATCAGTGCGTGGCCAGTCAGGCGCGAACCGGTTACGCCGTAGGGGTGACCGATAGCGATGGAGCCACCGTTGACGTTCAGGTTCTCAGCCGGGATGCCCAGCTTGTCGCGGCAGTAGACAACCTGAGAAGCAAAGGCTTCGTTCAGCTCCCACAGGCCGATGTCGTCCATCTTCAGGCCGTTACGCTCCAGCAGACGTGGAATGGCGAAGACCGGGCCAATGCCCATTTCGTCAGGCTCGCAACCGGCAACCGCGAAACCACGGAAGATACCCATCGGCTCAACGTTCAGCTGCTCGGCAACCTTGCTGTTCATAACAGTACAGACAGACGCGCCGTCAGACAGCTGGCTGGCGTTACCGGCGGTGATGAAGTTGTCCGGGCCACGCACCGGCTGCAGGGAGGACAGACCTTCCAGGGTGGTGCCCGGACGGTTGCACTCGTCGCGATCCAGCACAACTTCCTGATCGGTGATTTCGCCGGTTTCCTTGTTCTGAACCTTCATGATGGTCTTGAACGGCACGATTTCGTCGGCGAACTTGCCGCTCTGCTGACCGGCAGCAACGCGCTGCTGGCTCAGCAGGGAGTACTCGTCCTGCGCTTCACGGCTGACGTTGTAGCGCTGGGCTACGATGTCGGCGGTTTCGATCATGGACAGGTACAGCTCCGGCTTGTTCTTCATGATCCACTCGTTGGTACCGTGGAACATGTTGATCTTGTCGTTCTGGCACAGGCTGATGGACTCAACGCCACCGGCAACGATAGCCGGGATCTTTTCGCTGACAACGCGCTGGGCAGCGATAGCGATGGATTGCAGACCCGAGCTGCAGAAACGGTTCAGGGACATGCCGGCGGTGGTAACCGGCAGACCACCACGGATGGCAGCCAGACGCGCCATGTTTTTGCCCTGAGCACCTTCGTGGAAGGTCGCGCCGAGGATCACGTCTTCAACCAGTGCCGGGTCGATACCAGCGCGTTTAACGGCTTCTTCGATAACGAAGCCGGCCATGTCAACGCTGTGCGTGTTGTTCAGTGCGCCACGGTAGGATTTGCCCAGGCCGGTACGGGCCGTGGATACGATAACTGCGTCTGTCATGTGTTTTGCTCCTGTTGTAATTCAAGTCATCAGCCGGCTGAGGTTGCCCTCAGCCCGGCTGGCCCTGTTGTTCACCCCAGCGTGTCAGCGTGTCCCGTGCCTCTCGGTAGGGTTTGAGGCCCATGGCGAGGAGGATGATAGAGCCCACGGTTATCACGCTGGCAACGATGAATATGGAATAACGCACCGCCATGTCGTCCTGGAACACATAGTCGGTAAACAGGGCAACGGCGGTCGGGCCGATACCCAGGCCAATCAGGGTGATGGTGAACAGGTAGATCGCCGATGCCTGCCCGCGCATGGCGTTGGGCATGATCTCCTGAATGGCCGCCGGAGCAACGCCAAAGGGCATTGCCACGGTAAAGACGTTAAAGAACATGATGGTCCACAGCAGCGGCATGTTGTCGACCAGATAAACCACGTTGCACAGCAGGGTCAGGATAGCCGACAGCAGACCGACCCGCATGTTGGCATCCAGACAGCCACGCTGCGCCAGAAAATCCGCCAGACGCCCACCGAATACGATCCCCAGCGAGCCGGCCACCATGACCAGCGAGCCGTAATAAATACCTACCTCACCCGCTGTCAGACCGTGGTTGCGGATGAAGAAGGTCGGAATCCACGCCGACGCCCCATACGACGCAAACGACAGGCAGGCAAAGCCGAAGTTGTGGCAAAGCACGGCCTTGCGAATGCCCAGCAGGTAGTTGGCAACATCCTTGAGCGGTACCGCAACACCTGCACCAATACCTTTGCGCGTCGGCTCCTTGATCGCCAGCAGTACCAAGCAGAACATCAGACCAGCTGCACCCAGCACCAGGAAGATCAGCTGCCAGGGGCGCACCTCACCAAACACCGGCAACACCATCGCGCCACGCGCGTTGGCCCAGGTCACCACGATACCGCCCAGCAGAAACGCAGCACCGGCACCAAGGTAAATACCCATCGCGTACACACTGATGGCCGTGGCACGGCGGTTGGGCGCAAAGCTGTCGGCGATCAATGAATAGGCCGCCGGCGACAGCGCCGCCTCACCTGCCCCCACACCAATGCGGCCGATAATAAAGTGCCAATATTGCTGCGCCAGACCACAAAACGCGGTCATCAGGCTCCATACCGCAACGCCCCCGGCGATCAACCCACGGCGGCTCTTGGAGTCGGCAATCCGGCCCAGCGGAATCCCGGCCACGGTGTAAAAAATCGCAAAGGACAAGCCCATCAGCAGGCTCATCTCGGTGTCACTGATCTGTAGGTCGCGGCGAATTGGCTCAACCAACAGGTTCAAAATCTGTCTATCTACAAAAGACAGAACATAGGCAACCAGCAGAATACCGACAGTCAACCAGGCCCGTTTGGGCGACGGATAGCTATTATTCTCGTGCACGCTATGCTCCATTTTTTGTAATTGGAATTTTTAGCAACTTGAGACTATCAGGTTCGCACAGCGAAAGTCGATTTCGAAATAAACTGATCAGCCACTTCAATGCGTACCTATCACCGGGGGCTATGAATCACGCAAAAGGTTTCCATAACCCGCCAGCCAGTGGGCTCGCGAGATGACTGCGCCGCTGATCATGATTGGCGCCGGACACGCGCACCTGGTCGCCATTCGTGACTGGATCAGGCAGGGCTACCAGCCTCCGTCCGGCAGTGTGCTGATCACGCCGGAGCCAGAGGCCTGGTACTCTGGCATGATGCCGGGGCTGCTGGCCGGCCGCTGGCAGAGCGAGCAGTGCCGAGTAGCGCTGGGCCCGCTTTGCCACGCCGCAGGCATCTCACTGCAGCTCGACAGCCTGATCTCGCTGGATGCAGACCAGCGCCGCGTGCAACTGGCCAGCGGCAAGGCGCTGAACGGCGAGCTGATCTCTCTGGATTGCGGTGCCGGCAACCCCGCCCCGCCGCATAACGACGGCAGTCTGGAGCTAGTCGGCGCCAAGCCCTTTGGCGCGTTGTACCGGCGCTGGCAGCACTGGCGCGAGCACGGCGCGCCTGCTCGCCTGGCAATACTGGGCGGCGGCGCGGCGGCTGTGGAGCTCGCTCTGGCGCTGCAACGCGCCCTGCCCGGCTGTCAGTTGACCCTGATCTGCGCCAGCGCGCTGCTGGCTGCCCAGCCACCACGCGCCGCACGCCTGGCCAGATCCCTGTTGGCGGACCGAGGCATTACCTTGCAAGAGGGGCATCTGGTCAGCTGCATCGACAGCGGCGCACTGCTGACCGAGGCCGGGCGCGCGATTGAGGCCGACGCACTCATTCTGGCCACTGGCGCCGCACCAGCGCCGTGGCAGCAGAACAGCGGACTGGCCACCGACAGCAGCGGATTTATCCAAATCGGCAATACCCTGCAGAGCCAGTCGCACCCGAGAATACTGGCCAGCGGCGACTGCGCGACGCTACCGGGCTGCCCGCACTCAGGCGTTTACGCGGTCCGTCAGGGTGCCGTGTTGGGCCCCAACCTGCGCACATTGCTGGCCGGCGATTCTGCTCTGCAGCGCTATCAGCCCCAGCCACGGGCCCTCGCGCTGCTGGCGACCGGCGACGCCCAGGCACTGGCCTGCTACGGCCCGCTGGCGCTGCGCAGCCGGCTAGCCTTGGCCCTCAAGGACCGGCTGGACACCGGCTTCATGCGGAGCCTGCAGCAAGCTGGTGGCCTTCCAGCCCAAGACCAAAGACCGATTGTCTAGTATTGATACAGGTGGCTAAATAGCAGACAAATTAAAACAAAGGGGCCCCCTAGCCCGGAATGGACACCCGTATGCGCACCGGATTTCTCGGCAAGACCGTACTGGCTCTACTGCAGCTCGCCACCCTTGGCTGGCTGTATCACTCTGCCGGCATTGAAGCGTTGGCCCCAGCGTTGATTCTCTGCCTGCTGCCCTGGCTTGGCCTGCCTTGGTTCTACCCGCCCGCCGACCAGCCCCACCGCCCGCCTGAATCGTCCGAAGGGACCGACAACGCCGACCTGAGCGCGCGTCTATCACGCGCCACCAGCCAGAACGCCATCGCTGCGGCAGAGGTCGCGCACTCGGTTGATCAATTGCGTCAGCGCCAGCAATCGCAGCTGCTGGCGATTCGTCAGGTGACCGACAGCGCCCAGCAGATTGCTGTGGAAGTAGACGCCACCACCCAGTATGCCGAGCGCGCCGACAGCGCAGCCGAGCAGGCCCGCAGCCGCAGCCAGGACGGCCGCCAGGCACTCGATAAGGCGACCCGCGTGATGCATCAACTGGCCGCGCAAGCGGATGAATCCAACGCGGTATTGGCCGAACTCAACGCCCAGACCGAGAAGATCGTGCAGGTCACCGGCGTGATTGAGGCCATTGCCAGCCAGACCAACCTGCTGGCCCTGAATGCCGCCATTGAGGCAGCGCGCGCCGGCGAGATGGGCCGCGGCTTTGCCGTGGTAGCCGATGAAGTACGCGCTCTGGCCGGCCGCACCGCGGCCTCCACCTCGGAGGTTGGCGAGATCATCGAGCGCATGCACCAGCAGAGCCAGCGGGTGAATACCGATTTTGCTGCCCTGGTTGAACAGGTACGCGGTGGCGTCAGCCTTATTGAAGAGGCCGCCGGCCAACTGGAAGAGATCAGCACCCAGGGCGGCGAAGTGAAAGCCGTGACCGAGCAGATCGCCGGTAGCAGCCTGACCAACCGCGACCAGCTGGCCAGCCTGAGTACCGCACTGGAGCAGGTACGCAGCGACATTGAACAAAGCGATGAGCAGACCCAGCGCCTGGGCGGTGAAGCAGTCAACCTGGTATCGCTGGCCGAGCAGGTCAGCGAAATGCTGGCCGATGTGGCGCTGGACGACTATCACCAGCGCTTTTTTGATGCTGCGCAGCAGACGGCCGCAGCGATTGCAGCGCGCTTTGAAGCAGATCTGGCCAGCGGCAAAATTCAGCGCTCGGCGTTGTTCGATCGCAACCTTACCCCGATTGCCGGCAGCAACCCCGCCCGTTACCACAGCGCCTTCGACAGCTACACAGATCAGGTGCTGCCGGCCCTGCAGGAACCCCTGCTGCAGCAGCACCCCGAGCTGGTCTATGCCATCGCCGCCATTCCCTCGGGCTATGTGCCGACCCACAACCAGCGTTTCAGCAAGCAACCCACCGGCGATGTGCAGCACGACACCCTGCACTGCCGCAGCAAACGCCTGTTCGATGACCCCACCGGACGGCGCTCCGGCAGCCACGAACAAACCCTGCTGCTGCAAACCTACAAGCGTGATACCGGCGAGGTAATGCACGACCTGTCGGTACCTATCATGGTCGGCGGACAACATTGGGGAGGGTTACGCTTGGGCTACAAGCCGGAGCAATAGGCCGATGGTGGCGAAGCCTGCGGCGTTCACCACCCTACAGAAGTTCGCACCAAGCCGTAGGGTGGATTAAGCGAAGCGTATCCACCATAACCTGCGCCACGCACCAGCCAGCGATAAGCCATAACATCAAGCTCAGGCAGCCGACTCCAGCGGCCCTTCCAACCGGCGGGTCACAACGTCCGCACTGGTTTCCCGACGCAGGCTGTCGAACAGCTCCCGCGCCTGGGGATAATGCTGGCCAAGCATGGCCAACCACTGCTTTAACCGCCCCGGCGAGTGCCGATCCACCACCCGCAACCGGGTCTGACGGAAGAAGTCAGCCAGCCAGGGCCACAGTTCATCCCAGCCAAGCACGGCTGCATCGGTATCCTGCAGAATGCGCAGCCCCAGATCCGGGCAGCGCACCAGGCCTCGGCCGATCATCACCGCATCACAGCCACTGACCTCACGAATACGACGATAATCCTCGGTGGTCCACACCTCGCCATTGGCGATCACCGGCACCGGTACCGCCTCGCGAATACGCGCCAGCCACTCCCAATGGGCCGGCGGCTTGTAGCCTTCGACCTTGGTGCGGGCATGCACGGTGATTTCACCAGCGCCGCCATCGGCCAGCGCCTGCGCGCATTCCAGCGTCTGGCTGGTATCGGTCAGACCCAGGCGCATCTTGGCGGTCACGGGAATGTGCGTCGGCGTCGCCGCCCGCACGCTGGCAACAATCTCGCGCAGCAGCTCGGGCTCGGTCAACAGCGCAGCGCCGCCCCGGTGACGGTTGACCGTTTTGGCCGGGCAGCCAAAGTTGATATCAATGGCCGGGGCATCCATAGACGCCAGCAGCGCCGCGTTTTCACCCATCCAGCGTACGTCGGAGCCAAGCAATTGCGGCCGCACCGGTACACCGGCGCGGGTCCGCCAGCCGTGCTCGCTTTCCGGGACGCCGCGGCGAATGGTTCCCACATTGAGCAGCCCCTCGGTCACGCGAATGAACTCGCTGACGCACCAGTCGATGCCGCCAATACGCGTCAGCACATCGCGCATCGGCGCATCGGCCAGCCCTTCCATCGGCGCCAGCACAACAGGGCCGCTTATGCGCTCAGGGCTGTTCACACGCTCAGGGCTACTCATGCACTGATGCCCTGCTCCGCCAGCATGTCGAGCAGTTGCTGCTCGGTCCAGACAGTTACGCCCAGCTGCTCGGCCTTGGCCAGTTTGCTGCCGGCGCCAGGGCCAGCCACAACGCAGTGGGTCTTGGCCGACACGCTACCAGCCACCTTGGCGCCCAGGCTTTCCAGATGCGCCTTGGCCACATCGCGGGACATGGCCTCCAGCGTACCGGTCAGCACCCAGGTCTGGCCGGCCAAAGACAGGCCACCAGCGGCTTCTGCACGGGGGCTGTCCCAATGCATGCCGAAATCCCGCAACTGCTGCTCAACCGCTTCGGCGTGGGCGCGCTGCTCCGGGTTCTCGGCAAACTCGCGCAGGGCTTTGATCGCCTTATCGTTCAGGCGCTCAACCTGTTTCAGGTCCAGCCAGTCGGCGCTGAGAATCTTGTCCAGACTGCCAAAAGTGCTGGCCAGGCGTTCGGCGCCGGTGCTGGCGATACCGGTGATATTCAGGCGCGCCAGGAAATCGGCCAGCGATACACAAGCGGCAAATTCAGCTGCCAGCTCGCCCGGCTCCTCGGGTGTGACACCGCGCTCCAGCAACTGGTCGATAACCTGGCGGTTGTGCGCATCGGCAAAGAAGGAATGAATCTCGTGGGCTACTTCCAGCCCCACATCCGGCAGATAAACCAGCACCTCGGGTAAAGCGCGCTCAATACGCTCCAGCTTGCCCAGCGCGCGCGCCAGCAGCTTGGCGGTTTCTTCACCCACATCGGGAATGCCTAAGGCGTAGATGAAGCGCGCCAAGGTCGGCTTCTTGCTCGCCTGAATGGCGGTCAGCAGATTCTTGGTCGACAGCTCGGCAAAGCCGTCCAGTGCCAGCACCTGCTCATAGGTCAGGCGATACAGGTCTGCCGGGGAGGCAACCAGGCCGGTATCAACCAGTTGCTCGACGCTCTTCTCGCCCAGGCCATCGATATCCATGGCACGACGGGAGACGAAGTGAATGATCGACTGCTTGAGCTGAGCCTGACAGGTCAGGCGGCCAACGCAGCGGTACACCGAGCCTTCGCTGGTGGTAGAGCCGGCCTTGCCGCGCTTGACCAACTGGGTGCGTTCCACCGCCGAGCCGCACACCGGGCAATTGCTCGGCACCTCAACCGGCCGCGCGTCAGCCGGGCGACGCTCGGTGACCACCTGCATGACCTGCGGAATCACATCTCCAGCGCGGCGAATGATCACGGTATCGCCGATCATCACACCTAGGCGCGCGACCTCATCCATATTGTGCAGCGTGGCATTGGATACGGTGACACCCGCCACCTGAACCGGCTTGAGACGCGCAACCGGCGTCACCGCACCGGTGCGGCCGACCTGAAACTCAACGTCCAGCAGCTCGGTGAGCTCTTCCATCGCCGGAAATTTGTGGGCGATGGCCCAGCGCGGCTCACGGGCACGAAAGCCCAGCTCGCGCTGGTAGCTCAGTTGGTTGACCTTGAACACCACCCCGTCGATTTCGTATTCCAACGCCGCCCGGCGCTCGCCGATATCCCGGTAGTAATCGAGTGTGCCCTGGATGCCCTTGACCAGCTTCAGCTCGCGACTGATCGGCAGGCCCCACTCGCGAAACGCCTGCAAGATAGCGTACTGGTTATCGGGCAGCTCACCATCTACCCGACCAAAACCGTAGCAGCAGAATTCCAGCGGCCGGCTGGCGGTAATGGTCGGGTCCAGCTGACGCAGGCTGCCGGCCGCGGCGTTACGCGGGTTGGCAAAGGTCTTGCTGCCGGTTTCACGGGCGCGCTCGTTCAGCGCTTCAAAGCCCGCTTTGCTCATGAACACTTCGCCGCGCACCTCCAGCACCGCCGGCCAACCCTCACCACGCAGTTTCAGCGGTACATTGCGAATGGTACGCACGTTGGTGGAGATGTCTTCTCCGGTGCTGCCGTCGCCCCGGGTAGCGCCACGCACCAGCAGGCCGTTCTCGTACAACAGGCTGACCGCCAGCCCGTCCAGCTTGGGCTCGCAGCAGTACTCGACCTCTGCACCGCCGCCAAACAGGTCGCCGGCTGGCAAATCCAGCCCCTCGCGCACCCGCCGATCAAAGTCGTGCATATCCTGCTCGGCAAAGGCATTCCCCAGGCTCAGCATCGGCACTTCATGCTTTACCTCGCCAAAGCCGGACGCCGGCGCCCCGCCCACACGCTGCGTGGGTGAGTCTGGGGTAATCAGGTCAGGGTGTTCGGCCTCAATGGCCTTGAGTTCGTTGAACAGCCGATCGTACTCGGCATCCGGCACCGCCGGCTCATCGAGCACGTAATAACGGTAATTGTGCTGCGCTATTTCTTCACGCAGGGCAAGAGCGCGCTCGGCGGGGGTAACGGACTGGGGCATGGACGGTCGCAGGGCTGGGAGTTCGGGGAGTATTCTAACCGAACCAAAGCTTCAAGCCGCAAGCTACAAGCTGCAAGCGAAACCCAACGCACTCCGAGCCTGAGCAGCGGGGCCGGGTTTACTTGTAGCTTGCAGCTTGAAGCTTGCGGCTAGCCAGCGTCGCTAAGCGCCCTGCGGGCGCCTAGCGACGTTGGCTATAGCTCAACCGCTCGTATTCAGCAATACGCTGGCGGTAGTGCTCGATGGTTTGGGCGGTGAGCACGCTGCGCTGTTCGTCTTTCAGGTCGCCACCCAGCTCGTGGGAGAGTTTGCGGGCGGCGGCGATCATCAGGTCCAGCGCCTGTTTGGGGTGGCGCGGGCCGGGCAGGCCCATGAAGAAGCTGACCGCGCGAACATGGCTCTGATCCAGTTCATCCAGATCAAAGACACCCGGCTTCAGTGCATTGGCCATGGAGAACAGCACGTCGCCGTTGCCGCTCATGCTTTCATGGCGGTGGAAGATGTTCATATCGCCAAAACGCAGGCCGCTTTCGAGAATGCTCTGATGTAGCGCCGAGCCGGAAAAGCCCTGCTCGTCACGCGAGACCACATTGATCACCAGCACCAGCTCGACCGGCAGCGACTGCTGCTCTGGCTTGGGCTCGGCGTCGGTTTTGCGTGCGGGCTTGTCGGCCGCAGACTTTTTGCTGCGCGGCTCGGCGGCCACCGGATCAACCAGAACCGGCGGCTCGTCCAGATCCAGACCTACCTGCTCCGGCTCATGCCACTGGCTGCCATCATCAGCGGACAGGGCGTCGCCGTCCCCGCCGAAGGAAGGTTCGGCGCGCTCGTTGCGGTTGACCACTCGCGGCGGCCCAAGCAGCTCGTCGTTGCCGCCTTCTTCAGGCAGATCGGAGAGATTGCGTTCGAGTTTAAAGCGGATCTTTGATCGACCGCCCATGCGCCGCCAGCCATCAAACAAGATGCCCGCGATGACCAGCAGGCCGAAGATGAAAAGCCACTCACGCAAACCGAAATCCATGAATACCCGTTCCTGTTTTCACTATGCTATTCGGGCGGCTGGCAACCCGCCTCTCGTCTGGCCGGATGCTAGCATGCCCGCCATCAAAACTACACTGCCGCCAACGCAGCCGCCTCTTCTACGTCTACTGTGACCAGCCTCGAACAGCCAGGTTCATGCATGGTTACACCCAGCAACTGATCCGCCATTTCCATGGCGATCTTGTTGTGGGTGATATAGATGAACTGCACACGCGCCGACATCTCCTTGACCATGCGGGCATAACGCCCCACGTTGGCGTCATCCAGCGGCGCATCTACCTCATCCAGCATACAGAACGGCGCCGGGTTGAGCTGGAAGATCGAGAACACCAGGGCAATGGCCGTCAGCGCCTTTTCACCACCGGACAGCAGGTGAATGGTGCTGTTCTTCTTGCCCGGCGGGCGCGCCATGATGGCCACGCCGGTGTCGAGCAGATCATCGCCGGTCAACTCCAGATAGGCGTGACCGCCACCAAAGACTTTCGGGAACAGCGACTGCAAGCCGTGGTTGACCTTATCGAAGGTCTCTTTAAAGCGCGCACGGGTTTCCCGGTCAATCTTGCGAATCACCTGCTCCAGGGTGCCCAGCGCTTCTTCCAGGTCAGCGTTTTGCGCATCCAGATAGCGCTTGCGCTCCGACTGCTGCTCATACTCTTCAATGGCCGCCAGGTTGATCGCGCCAAGGCGCTGAATGCGCGCATCCAGCTGCGCCAGCTGCTGCTCCCAGTCGCTTTCGCTGGCGTCCTGCGGCAAGGTGGCCAGCACGCCGTGCAGGTCGTAACCTGCCTCGGCCAGTTGCTCCTGCAGGCCCTGACGGCGTGTTTGCAGGTCGCGGGCGTTGAGGCGCTGCTCGTCAAGCTGGGTACGCAGCACCTGCGCCTGCTGTTCAGCCTGTACGCGCCGGGTTTCCTGCGCGCGCATCTGCTGATCTACGCCTTCCAGCGCCTGGCGCGCGGCGCCGAGCGACTGCTCCACCTCCACACGCTGCTCCAGCAGGCTTTCCAGCTCGATACGCTGATCGTCTTCCGGCGCCTGACTTTCTTCCAGGGTCATGCGCAGCTGTTCACGCCGCTCGGACAGCCGTTCGGCCTGGCTCTGCTGACGTTCCAGCCCCTGCCGGGTGCTCTTCAACTGCGCGTTAAGCGATTGCGCACGCAGGGCCAGCTGGTGCGCGCGATCCTTGTGCTGACGCGCCTGCTGGCGGGCCAAATCCAGGGTTTCGCGGGCCAGGTCGCGCTGGCGCAGCAGCGCTTCACGCTGGCTAGTATCCGCCGCCATGCTGTCCAACGCGTCCTGCAGGGTCAGACGTGCCTCGCCAATCTGCTCCAGCTCTTCACCGCGCTGACGCTTGAGCTCTTCCAGGTCTTCGCCAATGCGCTGACGGCGGGCTTTGATTTGCTCAAGCCGCACCTGGCGGGCGGACCACTGGGCCTTGAGTTCGCCCTGCTGCCGGCCGCTGGCAGCCAGTGTCTGCTGCAAGCCATCGCGTTGCAGCTCCAGCACGCGAATGCCTTCGCGCAGCTGATCAATACGTTCCTGCCCGCTATCCAGTGCGGCCTGCTGCTCGTCCAGACTGGCCTGCAACTGCTCCATTTCCTGCTGCCGAGCCAACACCCCGCCTTCGCTGGCCTCGCCACGGCGAAAACGCAGCCAGTTGGGGCCAACCCAATGGCCTTCGCGGGTGATCAGGGATTCGTGCGGTGCCAGCTCTACGCGCTGGGCCAGTGCCTCGGCAACGGAGTCGACCGGGCGAATAGCCGCCAGCCAGGGGCGCAGGTCGAGCGGGCTGTCCACCTTGTCCAGCAGGCTGCCGGGGCTGGCTTGTCCTGGCGCGCCGCGCTGCAGCAGGCGCAGACTGCCCTGCTCAAACTCGGCCAGGGTGGCATCCAGGCTGCTCAGGTCATCCAGCGCGATGGCCTGCAGGTCATCGGCGAGAACCGCCTCAACGGCAGCCTCCCAGCCTGCTTCAACCTGCAGTTGCTCGGCCAGCAACCCACGACCTTGCAACCCTTGGGCGCTGAGCCAGTCGCCAACATCGCTGCCCTGGGCGAGTGCCGCCTGCTGCAAGGCCTCGAGTGAGGCCAGCCGGCCACTGCCGCGTTGCAGCTCGCCACGGCGGATATCCTGCTCCTGCTGCAAGGCTGACAGGGTGTCGCGATCCTGTTGCAGGCGCTCGCCCACCTCCGCCAGCTGTATTTGCTCGCCTTCGCTGCGCAGCTCCAGCTCCGCCAGTTGCTCGGACAACTCGGCCAGTTCGTCGTCGAGGCTGCCGACGCTCAGGCCCGCTCGCTCGTCCTCAAGCCGCTGAATGCGCTCGCCCAGACGCTCGACCGATTGCTCCATATGACGGATACGCGACTGCTCTACTTCGGCCTGCTGACGAGGCTCGGCGGCGCGCTGGTTGAACTGGTCCCAGGCGCTCTGCCAGTTCTGCATGGCATCTTCAGCGCTCTGCAGCGCCATGCCGGTGTCTTCTTCGGCGGCGCCCGCCATTTCCAGCTCGGGCTCGATACCGTCGAGTTCGGCCTGCAGATCGGCCAGCAGCGCCTCGTCCTGGGTCAGATGACTCTGCGCCTCCTGCCAGGCCAGCTCGGTCTCTTCAATGTCGCTATGCAATTGCCGCTGGCGGTCACGGTTGAACTGCAGAATCTGCTCGATGCGGCTGATGTCCGCGCCCAGGCTGTAGTACTGCGCCTGCACGCGGTTAAAGGACTCGGTGAGGTCGCTGTGCTGGTCGCGTTGTTTTTCGATCTCGCTGTCGGCGTTGCGCTGCTCGGCAATCAAGGCCTCCAGCGCGACTTCAAGGTCACGCACGCGATGTTCCCGCTGACCGGCCTGCTCGTTGAGGTTCTGCCAGCGCAGCGCCTGCAACTGGGCCTTGAGTTGGCGCTCCTCGGTCTTGAACTCCTTGTACTTCTCTGCCGCCTGGGCCTGGCGATGCAGGTGCGCCAGCTGACGCTCCAGCTCCTCACGCAGGTCGGTCAGGCGGGACAGGTTTTCCTGGGTGCGACGAATGCGGTTTTCGGTTTCGCGGCGACGATCCTTGTAGCGGGAAATACCGGCTGCTTCTTCGATGAACAGGCGCAGTTCTTCAGGCTTGGCTTCGATCAGGCGCGAGATCATGCCCTGCTCGATGATCGAGTAGCTGCGCGGGCCAAGGCCGGTGCCCATAAAGATGTCGGTAATGTCGCGGCGGCGGCACTTGGTGCCATTGAGGAAGTACTGGTTCTGCGCTTCGCGCGTCACCTTGCGGCGAATGGAAATCTCGTTGTAACCGGCGTACTCGCCCTGCAGGGTGCCGTCGCTGTTGTCGAACACCAGCTCAATGGAGGCCTGCCCTACCGGTTTGCGCGAGTTGGAGCCGTTAAAGATGACGTCGGTCATCGACTCGCCGCGCAGGTTCTTGGCCGAGCTTTCGCCCATGACCCAGCGCACCGCATCAATGATGTTGGACTTGCCACAGCCGTTCGGCCCCACCACCGCACCCATGTTGGTAGGGAAATAGACGGTAGTCGGGTCCACAAAGGATTTGAAGCCGGCCAGCTTGATGCATTTGAGTCGCATGAAAGGGGCGTTGTCCTTGCTGCCTTGGGCCAAACCCGCATTGTTACCCGGACGGTGCCCGTATGAGAAGGGTTGCAGGCAAATACCTGTGACACTGGCCTGCAACCGTGGCTTGCGGCACACTTGCCAGCGCCGCAGCACAGGTTCAGCAGGAAACCAGACGATGCCCCAGACACCACGCCTAGACGACCTTTACAGCAAGCTGATGAACGAAGAAGACGCGCGCGTCTGCAAAGACATTCCCGACGCCGCCTGCTCGGATGTGCCGCAGAATTTCTTCCGCCAGGTGCTGGCCAATACGCTGACCAGCCTGGGCGATACCCTGACCAACCCGAAAACCACCCTGGCCTGGCTGATGGGTGTGGTCGGCGCACCAGTGGCGCTGATTGCCTGGCTGGTGCCGATTCGCGAATCCGGCTCCATGCTGCCGCAGCTGCTGATCGCCGCCTGGATTCGCCGCATGCCCTACCGGCGCGGCGTGTGGATTGTCGGCAGCCTGTTGCAGGCCGCCGCCCTGCTGGCCATGGGCGCAGTGGCCTGGAGCATCGAGGGCACGCTGGCCGGTGCGCTGATCATTGTTTGCCTGGTTATTTTCAGCCTGGCGCGCGGGCTGTGCTCGGTGGCGAGCAAGGATGTGATTGGCAAGACCGTGCCCAAAACCCGGCGCGGCCGGCTGAACGGGGTCGCGACCAGCCTGTCGGGCTGGCTGGCACTGGCCTTTGGCGTGTATTGCCTGATCTACCCGCCCAGCGATGACGACATGCTGTTTTACGCAGCCCTGCTGATCGGCGCGGCGCTGCTCTGGGTAGCGGCGGCGCTGATATATCGCGGCATTGATGAGGCGCCCGGCGCCACCGAAGGCGGCGGCAATGCCTTGAGCCACGCCCTTGGCCGCATCAGCCTGCTGCGCGACGACGCGCCGTTTCGCCGCTTTGTGGTTACCCGCGCCCTGCTGCTGTGTTCAGCGCTGTCGGCGCCCTACTACGTGGTCATGGCCCAAGAAGTGGAAACCAGCTTTGGCATGCTCGGCGCCTTTCTAGTCGCCAACGGGCTGGCCAGCAGCCTGAGTGCGGGCGTTTGGGGCCGCATGTCGGATGCCTCCAGCCGCCAGGTGCTGATCCGCGCGGCGCTTTTGGCCAGCCTGCTGGGGCCGGTGGTCATCGCCATTGATCTCTGGGCGCCACTGCCTGACAACCTGCATGCATGGCTGTTCCCGGTGGCGTTCTTTGTATTGGGGATTGCCCACGCCGGCGTGCGCGTGGGCCGCAAGACCTATGTACTGGACATGGCCGGCGGTAACAAGCGCACCGACTATGTTGCGGTCAGCAACAGCGCCATTGGCCTGATTCTGCTGGCGACCGGCCTGTTCGGCCTGCTCAGCTCGCTGATTGGCGCCGCCGGCATGCTGCTGTTGCTGTCCGGCGTGGGGCTGGCTGGCGCACTGCTGGCGGTCAGCCTGCCCGAGGTACAGCAGGACTGAGCCGCCCCTCACTCCAGCGCCTGAATCCAGTCCCGCGCGGCGTCTTTCTCGGCGGCCGGAAAGACCCGCGCTTCGACACCCGGCACCAGGCGGTCAGCCAGCCCGACCAGCTTCTCCAGCCAGCCCTGGTCGGTCACCACCGCCTCGCGCTCAAAGCGATTCCAGTGACTGATACCGTACTTCAGATCCTTGTACAGCGCCTCGGCAGCCATACCGCCAAAGGCCGGTATCTCCACGTATAGCCGCACCTTGGCGTGCTCGCGTAACTTGGCCTCAATCAGCTCAAGCATCTCGTCGAGCATCTCGGCACTGACCTTGCCCTCAATGCGAAAGCCCAGCACCTTGCTGTTACCAAACGGAATATGGGTCAACATAGCGCACGCCTCCCGCCTGCCCTGCAGGCGCTGTAAAGGTCCTGTTACAGAATGGACTCTACAGCCGTGCTTCTGGTTCAGCCCGAGCAGACAATTACCGGTCACCAGGCAAAAGGTTACGAATCAAAAAACAATGTTGAAGTGGGCACAGCTCCTAGTCCCGTTTACGCGGGCGAGTAGCGCAGATTTATCGGGAAAAAGAGCCACAGGATGTCTGAGGAGCGCAGCGACGAGTTTTGTGGCTCCCCGATAAATCGAGCAACGCAGCGAACCCGAAGGGCCGCGTAGTCGGGTGCCCCGGGGGATCGCTAAGGGGGGCTGGGCAAGCAGCCCCCCTTGGCTCGCCGTGAAGGCGAAAAGCTGGCCAGAAGGCAGCCAGGCGCTGATACAGAGCGGCCATTTTATGCGAGGCTAACAAGCATAAACGACCAAATACCTCAGTTAATCGCGCGGTCGATCACCAGCTCCAACGTCCCATCCTGCCCGGCATGCACCTCATCCAACTGCCCCAGATGCGTCCCTTCACGCGCGTCGCCAGTGGGCGATACGCGGGCAACCAGCTGCAGCGCGGTCTCCTCATCCAGGGTGACGCCGGGCAGCATCGCGTCGTCCGCGCTGAGGGTAATCTCCAGCGGCAGCTGCGAGAGGCTCAGGCGCTTGGCGATCAAAGGCATCGGCGGGCCGTTGGGGTCGCGGGCAAAGACAAACACGCTGGCATCGGCCGGCAGCTCGGCCAGCAGTTCAGGCGCCACGCTCACACGCAGGCTGATGGTCGGGCCCGCCGCGGGCTCGGCTGCCGGTGGCGGCGTCTGTCCGGCATCGACCATACGCTGAAGCGCGCGCTCAATGCCGCCTTGAATGGCCTGGGCGCCGGGGCTTTCCGGGTCCATGCCCTGCATCAGCGACTGCCAGTAACGAATGGAGCCGGCAAAGTCCCCGGCCTCAAAGGCTGCGATACCCAGCAGGCCCAGAGCGGTAGGTTGTTGCGGGTCCAGCTCGATGGCCTTGTCCAGTGCACGGGCCGTTTCGGCATCCAGCTGGTTGCCGTTGGCGAAGTAGCGCGCCTGCGCCAATTGCGCCAACACCTCGGGCTGCTCACCCAGGCGCGCCAGCGCATTGCCAAAGGCATCTGCTGCCTTCTCCGGGTTCTGCGCGCTCATGTAGGCGCGGCCCAGCATGTACCAGGCTTCGCCGTTTTCCGGCTGCACCTCGACCACCCGCTGGGTACGATCGATCAGCGCCTCCAGGGTCTCTACCTGCGGCGTCGCCTGCATCTCGCGATACAGCGCCAGCCCGTCGGCAGCGCCCCATTGGCGATAGAGCCCCAGCACGGCCAATGGCAGGGCAAGGGCACCAATGATCAGCACCCAGGTCAGTTGGCGGGTCAGCGGCGCCTGGCGGGCGTCAGCGGCGGCGGTGTCTTCGAGCAGCAGTCGGCTGGCTTCACCCTTGGCAGCAGCCAGCTGGGCCTCGCTCAGATCACCTGCACGCTGCTGGGCTTCCAGTTCAGCAACCCGCTCTTCATACAGCGCAACGTTGAGCGCAGTACGATCTACCCGCTCGCTTTGACGGCGGCGCCAGAGCGGCCACAGCACCATTACAATGGCCACCAGCACCAGGCCGGCGGCCGCAAACCACAAATCAGTCATCTTGGCTCTTCTTGTTCAACAGGTCGTCCAGGCGCTGCTGCTCTTGCGGCGACAGCTCGGCTGCCGGTGCAGAGGCGGCGACCTTCTGGCGCCGACGTACCAGCAGCACAATGGCCAGCACGCCGGCAAGCAGGAAAAACAACGGACCAAACCAGAGCACCAACGTCTCGCGGTTCAGCGCCGGCTTGTAGCGCACAAATTCGCCGTAACGGGCGACCATGTAATCCACGATTTCTTCATCGCTCTGGCCTTCGTCCAGCAGGCGATACACTTCCTTGCGCAGGTCAGAGGCGATAGGTGCGTCAGAATCGGCGATATTCTGGTTCTGACACTTGGGGCAACGCAGCTCGGCGCCAATCGCGTAAAACCGGTCACGCTCCTGTTCGGAGCTGAACTCAAAGGTATCTACCGCCGCGCTGACGCTGCCCACCAGCAGCAACAGGCTCAGAGCAAGCCAGTTCAGTCGTCGGGTCATTGGGCCTCCTCGACCAGCGCCTGATAGCGCGCGGCCAGATTGGTCTCCCAGACGCGGTCATCGATCACGCCGATAAACTTGTAGCGGATATTGCCCTGGGCATCGATCAGGTAGGTTTCCGGCGCGCCATAGACGCCCAGGTCCAGCCCCAGACGGCCGTCAGCATCGCTGATGTTCAACTGGTACGGATTGTGAAAATCCTTGAGCCATTTGATCGCATCAGCGCTGTTGTCCTTGTAGTTGACCCCGTAGATCACCACGCCTTCAGCCGCCAGACGGTTGAGCACCGGGTGCTCGACGCGGCAGGCCACACACCAGGTGGCCCAGATATTGACCAGCGCCGGGCCTTGGAAGTCGGCCTGGGTAATGCGCGTTTGCTCATCCAGCACAGACGGCAGGTCAAAACTCGGGAAGGGCTTGTCCAGCAAAGGCGACGGCAGCTCCAGCTCGGTCACCCCGGCCTCTTTACTCATCAGGCTGGAGAGAAAGAAACCGGCCAGCACCAGAAAAATCAGCAGCGGCAGAATCAGCAGTGCACGACGCATCAGGCAATCTCCCCGGGCAAACGTTGGGCCGTCTTGTCGGCGCGCTGGCGCACCTTCAGACGGTAGCGCTTGTCACTGGCCGCCAGCAGACCGCCGGCCATCATCATCAGGCCGCCCAGCCAGATCCAGCGCACGAAGGGCTTGATGTGCACGCGCATTGCCCAGGCATCCCCTTCCAGCGGCTCGCCCATGGCGACAAAGAGGTCACGGGTAAAGCCGGCATCAATACCTGCCTCGGTCATGACCTGATTCTTCACGCGATACAGGCGCTTCTCGGGGTGCAGGGTGGTGATCTGACGATCACCGGCGTAGACGCTGACCGAGCCCTGATCGGAGATCCAGTTGGGCCCTTCACGGTGGCGTACACCATCAAAGATGAAGGTATAGCCGCCCAGCTCCAGCGCATCGCCCGGCGCCATGCGCAGATCACGCTGATTGTCGAACAGGCTCGCGCCGACAACGCCGACAGCGCACACGGCAATACCGATGTGCGCCAGGGTCATGCCCCAGTAGCTGCGCGGCAGCGCGCGCACGCCTGCCACCAGGCCCTTGTTGCGGGTCTTGTGCAGCACATCACGCAGCGAGGCGCCGCACACCCAGAACACCAGCAGCAGCAGGCTGCCGATTGCCAGTTGATGCGCGCCCAGCCAGACAGCGATAACCACCGCGCCTACCGCAGAGAGCACCAGCACCCATTTCAGCTGACCCACCAGCCAGGAGACCGGCGTTTGCTTCCAGCGGCTGAGAATACCGACGCCCAGCGCAGCCATCAGAATTGCCATCAGCGGCAGGAACATGCCGTTGAAGTACGGCGGACCAACCGACACCAGGGTATCGAAAGCCGACATGATCAGCGGATACAGGGTACCCAGTAGCACCATCAATGCGGCCACCACCAGCACCACGTTGTTGACCAGCAGCAGCGCCTCACGCGAGCTCCAGGCAAAGCCGATCTGGCTTTTGACCACCGGGGCACGCAGGGCGTAGAGCAGTAGCGATCCGCCGACCACCACCAGCAAAAAGCCGAGGATGAACACGCCGCGATCAGGGTCGCTGGCAAAGGCGTGCACCGAGGTGAGCACGCCGGAACGTACCAGGAAGGTCCCCAGCAGGCTGAGCGAGAAGGCGGCGATGGCCAGCAGTACGGTCCAGCTCTTGAACACGCCGCGCTTTTCGGTCACGGCCAGCGAGTGAATCAGCGCCGTGCCGACCAGCCAGGGCATGAAGGAAGCGTTCTCGACCGGGTCCCAGAACCACCAGCCGCCCCAGCCCAGCTCGTAATAGGCCCACCAGGAGCCAAGCACGATACCGATGGTCAAAAACGCCCAGGCGACGATGGTCCAGGGCCGCGACCAGCGCGCCCAGGCCGCGTCCAGGCGACCGCCCAGCAGCGCAGCAATGGCAAAGGCAAAGGCAACGGAGAAGCCGACGTAGCCCATGTAGAGCATCGGCGGGTGAACAATCAGGCCAAAGTCCTGCAGCAGCGGGTTCAGGTCATTGCCGTCCACCGGGTGGAACGGCAGTTGCCGATCGAACGGGTTGGAGGTCATCAGCATGAAACACAAAAAACCGACGCTGATCATGCCCATTACCGACAACACACGCGCCAGCATTTCTTCCGGCAGATCGCGCGAGAAGATGGCGACCGCGAAGGTCCAGCCAGCCAGGATGAGCGCCCACAGCAGCAGCGAGCCTTCGTGACCACCCCACACTGCGCTGACCTTGTAGTACCAGGGCATGGCCGAGTTGGAGTTGAGCGCAACATAGGTCACGCTGAAGTCATCGACCACAAAGGCCTGCACCAGACAGGCAAAAGCAAAGGCAACAAACAGACACTGCGCCGCGGCCGCCGGCTGCGCCACGTTCATCGCCAGCGCGTCGCCACGCCAGGCGCCATAGAGCGGCACGCTGGCCTGCAGTACGGCCAGGCACAGTGCAATGATCAGGGCAATCTGCCCAAGCTCGGGAATCATCTGTTACCCCTTATTCGGCTGTTACCGGCTGCGCTGCCTTGTTCTGCATCGCATCGCTCATGGCCTTGGCCACTTCGGGCGGCATGTATTCCTCGTCGTGCTTGGCCAGCACTTCATCGGCCACCAGCACGCCATCGGCATTTACCCGGCCCAGGGCGACAATGCCCTGCCCTTCACGGAACAGGTCCGGCAGGATGCCGCTGTAGGCGATGGTTACCGCCTCGGCGCCATCGGAGACGTCAAATTGCACATCCAGGCTGTCGGTGGAGCGCTTGACGCTGCCGTCGACCACCATGCCGCCGGCACGGATGCGCGCCCCTTCGGGCACCTCGCCATTGGCAATCTGGGTGGGGGTGTAGAACAGGTTGATGTTTTCGCGCAGCGCGCTCAGAGCCAGCGCCACGGCAGCGCCTACGCCCAGCAACACCAGCAGAATCAGGATCAGGCGTTTTTTTCGTGCGGGATGCATCAGGTTTCCTCTCGCCGACGACGGCGTGCTTCAGCCTGCACCAGCCGACGACGTCCAAGTATCGGGGTCAGGAACAACAGAATCAGAACCGCGCCCGTCAATCCGTAAGCGGTCCAGACATAGGGGCCATGGCCACCCATGGCAAAAAACTCGGTCAGGTTGCTCATGTATTGCTCTCCAGAGCGGCCCGCGCCCAGCGGGTCTTGTGTTCGCGGCGCAGCACCTCTAGGCGCATGCGCATCAACAGGTTCAGGGTAAACAGGCCGTAAAAGGCCAGCACCATTACCAGCAGCGGCATCCACATTTCCGGCGGCATGGCCGGCTTCTCGGTGATGGTGAAGGTGGCGGGCTGGTGCAGGGTATTCCACCAGTCCACCGAGTATTTGATGATCGGAATGTTGATCACGCCGACAATCGCCATCACCGCCGTGGCCTTGGCTGCGGTGTCACGGTTGCTGATCGCCATGCGCAGGGCAATGATGCCAAAGTACAAAAACAGCAGGATCAGCATGGAAGTCAGGCGGGCATCCCACTCCCAGTAGGTGCCCCAGGTCGGCTTGCCCCAAATGGAGCCGGTAAACAGCGCAACCAGGGTCATCCAGGCACCGATGGGGGCTGCGCATTGCAGCGCCACGTCGGCCAGCTTCATGCGCCAGACCAGCCCGACCACGCCGGCGACCGCCAGCATCATGTAGCAGGACTGGGCCAGAATGGCCGCTGGCACGTGGATATAGATGATGCGAAAGCTGTTGCCCTGCTGGTAGTCCTCTGGCGCAAAGACCAGCCCCCAGACCAGACCAACCGCGAGCATCAGCACGCTGAAAACAGCCACCCACGGCAGCAGCTTGCTGCTGATCTCATAGAACCATTTGGGCGAACCCAGCTTGTGGAAAAAAGTCCAGCTCATTGGCCGTTCAACTCCGCATGTTATTCGCTAACCCCGATACGCAAACCTGCTGCGATGGCCAGCGGAGACAAACTCAACGCCAGCACCGCCAGGCAGCTCATCCAGAGCAGGTAGCCCTGCACGGGCAAGCCCTGCAGCGCCGCATCCATAGTGCCGGTGCCGAGAATCAGCACCGGGATATACAGTGGCAAAATCAGCAGCGCCAGCAACATGCTGCCGCCACCCTTGAGGCCGACCGTCAGCGCCGCGCCGATCGCCCCCAGCAAACTCAGAACGGCGGTGCCCAGCAACAGGGTGACACAGAGCACCGGAATAACCGACCAGGGCAGCGCCAGCATCATGCCCAGCAGGGGCGTGAGCAAAACCAGCAACACGCCACACATCAGCCAGTGGTGCAGCACTTTCACCAGTACCAGCAAGGTCAGCGGGTGCGGTGACAGTACCCATTGCTCAAGCGAGCCGTCCTCAAAATCGCTGCGAAACAGGCCGTCCAGTGACAGCAGCGTGGCCAGCAGGGCCGCCACCCAGATCACGCCGGAGGCCATGCGCTGCAGCATCTGCGGCTCCGGGCCAACGGCCAGCGGAAACAGGGTGATCACCATGGCAAAGAACACCAGCGGGTTGAGCACATCACCCGGCCGGCGCCAGCTGAGCTGCCATTCGCGGTGCAGCAATTGCCAGATCACTGCACGCATCAGGCCACCCGCCCCAGATCCAGCTGACGTACCTGGCTCAGGTGCTCCAGGCTGTGGTGCGTGGTCAGGACAACCGAGCCGCCGCTGTCGGCAAAGTCCAGAATCTGTTGCTCCAGCGCGCGCACGGCGGCCTGATCAAGCGCGGTGAACGGCTCATCCAGTACCCAGACCGGTTTGTCCTGCAGCCGCAGGCGTGCCAGCGCGACCCGGCGCTGCTGACCGGCCGACATCTGCCGGCAGGGTACGTCTTCGTAGCCGCGCAGCCCGACGGCAGCCAGGGCTTCCCAGATTGCCTCACGCGCCACCGGCTGATCCAACGCGCACAGCCAGGCGAGGTTTTCCTCAGCGCTCAGGGTGGCCTTGACCGCCGTTGCGTGCCCAAGAAACAGCAAGCTGCGGCGCCAGCGTTCACGGCCAGCGCCGCCAAGAATGGATTGCCCGGCGTAGTGAATATCGCCGTCAGCAGCCGGCATCAGCCCGGCCAGAATACGCAGCAGACTGGTCTTGCCGGCGCCGTTGGGCCCGGCAACCTGCAGCACGTCACCGGCCTGCAGGCGACAACTCAGCCCGCGAAACAGCTCGCGTTCGTCCCGCTCGCAGGTCAGGTCGATGATGTCGATCTGCTCAGCCGCCACCTGTACTCCGTAGGCTACCCTGTCGAGTCGCCACCCTATTCATGTTCTCGCGCCGGCTGCCGCTATACTCTGTCAGGCCAACAGACTCCGCCGAGCGCTATTATTTCAGCGGCGCCATTATACATGCAGCCCCTTGGCCGGGGACCTCGATTTACGTCAACATGTGACAACATGAGCCCTGATATTCGCCTGCCGCCGACCAGCCAGACCCAGCCCGCAGCGCCCGCCAGCGCGGCGCCGGCCCGCAGTGCCGACGCCCTGGTGGTCGCTCTGCAACTCTTGCGGCCAATTGACGCATTGGCCCTATTGGGCGGCGAACAGGCACGTGCCGAGGTGGTCCAGAGCAGCGAGCGCCCCAACGCCAATGGCCAGTTTGAACTGCTGCTGCGCATCTCGAAACAGAACCTTGGTACTACCTCCCCACCCGGCACCAGCACTAACCTGCCGACCAGCAGCCCTCAGCCGCTGCCAGCCGGCAGCCAGCTGCTGGTACAGGCGATCTCGCAGAATCAACTGATGGCGGCCTTGCAGCCGGCCACCAGCAACGCGCCCGGGCCCGGGCCTGCCCTGACGCGGCTCGACCCGCAGCAATTTCCCGCAGGTAGCCAGCTGCAAGCACGGGTTATCGAGCAGCAACCGGTACCCGCGCCCGACGGCAAGATCGCCCGCTATCAACTGGTTGCCGAACTGGTGCAGCACAGCACGCCACAAACCCTGCTGCAGCTGAGCAGCACGCGGCCGGTCGCCCCCGGCACCCTGCTCAACGCCACCGTAGGCAACCAGGGCGAACTGCGCGTACAAAGCGGCAGCGAACAGGTGCGCCAGGCCGACCTGCTGCAGGGGCTGCGCGAGGCGCTGCAACGCCAAGGCTCGGCCGAACCACTGTTGGCCCGCCTGCAGACCCTGGCCAGCAACCCGCAGCCACTGCCAGCGGTGCCGCAGTTGCACCAGGCAATTCAGAACGTGCTCAACCAGATCGTCAGCGCGCCGCAATTGACCACCGCAACGGGCGTTGCCAACGCCGTCGCCCAGAGCGGCGCCTTTCTGGAAAGCAACCTGGCCCAGCTGAGTCAGATTCTTGGCCGTCAGGCTGCCGCCGCAGCTGCCCCGGTCACCCCCGGCGGTGGAGAGCCTGCGGCCAACCCGGCCACCCTGACCGCAGAGGGTGCAACCCGCACACCCAACCCCCTGCCTGCGCTCGACAAGCTGCTGCCCCTGCTTGCCAGTCTGGCCAGCCCGGCCGCTGCAGAACCCCTGGCCGGAGCCGACCTCAAGGGCGCGCTGATCGGTTTGCTGGTAACCCTGCAGCAACAGCTGCCGCCCGGCAGCCTGCAAACCGCTGGTCTGCCGCCGGGGCCCTGGCAGCAGGCGATAAAGGCGACGCAGCAGCAGACGGCGACCAAACCCGGCCTGTTCCCGCTGCCCAGCCGGGCACTGCAGGCGCTGGGCGACACCGGCGACCTAGGCAGCCTGCTACGACTGACCGCCGCCCTGCTCTCGCGCATCCAGCATCACCAGCTGCAGAGCATGGGCCAGACCCAGACATTTTCAGACGGCAGCACCCAGACCACCTGGCAGCTGGAAATCCCGCTACGCGACGGTCAGCAGTTCAACCACGTGCAGATGCGCATTCAACGCGACAGTCCCGCGCCAGATCGCGAGCAACCCGAACCGGTGCCCGTCTGGGAGGTGCGCCTGGCCTTTAACCTGGATCACCTGGGCAACCTGCAGGCCATTGCCAGACTGCGCAATGATCGCGTCAGCAGCGAACTCTGGGCCGAACAGCAACCGACACTCGCCCTGCTGAACAGCGAACTGAGCACCCTGCGAGACCGCCTGCTGGCCAAGGGGCTGGATGTCGGCGAGATCAGCTGCCACTGCGGCACGCCACCTGCCCCACGGCAGGCCGTACAGCAAACCTGGATCGACGAGGTCACCTGATGAGCGATGCACGCGAAGCCATCGCCCTGGTCTACGACGGCGGCGAACAGGCGCCCACCATCACCGCCAAGGGCGAAGGTGACCTGGCCGAACAAATCGTTCAGCTGGCGATGCAGTATGAAGTGCCAATTTACGAGAATGCCGATCTGGCGCGCATGCTCGCACGCATGGAGCTGGGTGATCAGATACCCGAGGCGTTGTATCGCACCATCGCCGAGATCATTGCCTTTGCCTGGTATATCAAGGGCAAACGCCCGAAGGGCTTTGATCCCGATGGCGGCAAGGAAAAGCCGTTACAGCTGGAGAACAGGAAGGAAGAGTAACGCGCTCAGGTCATGCCTAGGGTCTGCTGAGCCTAGCGCGAGGCGTGCAACTTGACGAACAGCTCGGCTTCGGCCTTGGACAGGCCACAGGATTGGGTCAGGTCTTCAATACTGGCGCCCATGCCAACCAGCCGAGCGGCCTGGTTGTACGGGAGGGACTGCGGGTCATGCTGTTCCAGCTTGAGCTGCTTGTCTTCCAGGCGCTTGACCTGCTGACGCAGCGCGGTGATCTCCTCACCCATGCGGATACTGCCCTGCTGAAAGGTCGCCAGCTCACGCGACAGCTGCTCCAAGCGAGCCTGCAGTCGAGCTTCCTGTTGCTGCTGCTCGACCGGCAGACGGCGCACCTGCATGAACAGCACCGCCAACGCGGCCAGCAGGATACCGAGCAACCCGCCGAGTACCAGCAGCAACCAGGGTTCATTCATCAATCAGAATCCTGACAGCTCGGCCCACTCATCTTCGGTCATCATCTTTTCCAGATCGACCAGAATCAGCAGTTCGTTGTTCTTGTTGCAGACGCCCTGAATAAACTTGGCGGACTCATCGGTGCCGACGTTGGGCGCCGTCTCGATCTCGGACTGACGCAGATAAACCACCTCGGCAACCGAGTCGACCAGAATCCCGACCACCTGCTTGTCGGCTTCAATGATGACGATACGGGTGTTGTCGGTGATCGGGGCTGGCGTCAGACCAAAGCGCTGACGGGTATCGATCACTGTCACCACGTTGCCGCGCAGGTTGATGATGCCGAGTACATAGGTCGGCGCGCCGGGTACCGGTGCAATCTCGGTGTGGCGCAGCACCTCCTGGACCTGCATCACGTTGATGCCGTAGCTCTCGTTGTCCAGGTGAAAGGTCACCCATTGCAGGATCGGATCTTCAGCACCTTGTCCCGAATTATTTTTCATTGTCTTGCTTCCCGATCATCATTGAAGTCCAGAGCCAAATCCGTCGCCTGGCGACGCTGCCCTGCCATGCTCATCCTAATGCTGGCGCAGCGGCATTACCAGCCGCACCACCACTGCCTACAATCAGCTCGGCCAAGGCCGAGACATCCAGCAATGCACACATGTGTTCGATTACCGTGCCAGCCAACCAGGGCCGCTTACCCTGCTGGGAGCGCCACTTGACCTGCTCCGGGCTGAGGCGAATGGATTGCTGCACACCATGTACCGCCATACCCCAATCATAGCCTTCCACCGAGATAACAAAGCTCAGGGTATCCTGCAGCTCGGGCGTGTAGCGCTCCGGCATCACCCAGCGGGCGGTGTCCAGCACCTTCAGATTGCCGGCCGGCGTGGACAAAATGCCAAGAAACCAGTCCGGCTGACCAAACAGCGGGGTAATTTCGCCCTCAAGCGGGTAAATGGTGCCCAGCAGCACCAGAGGCACGGCCAGCTTCAAACCGCCAACGTCAAACAGCAGCGCTTCGAAAGGCTCCTCCCGCCAGGCAGCCACGGCCGGCTGCACCGGCGGTGGCGCCGCCGGCGGCTCTAGCACCGGCTCAGCCGGCACCTCAGGCTCGATAATATCGACCGGGCGCTCCAGCTTGTGCACCACCGCCGCGCGGGGCGGCTCTGTCGCTACCGGCGCCGGTGTCGGTGCGGGCGCCGGGACTTCGGCGTCGGCGCGGGCCAGCTCGTCGGCCGCATCCTGCAGCAACGCATCCAGATAATGCTGGATGGTCTGCTCAGGAACATATTGCTGTACCGGTAACTGGGGCTTGTTCATAACCTGGACATCAGCTCACTACGCCGCGCACGGCCTTGATTGTGTATCGGCTTGCAGTGCCAAAGCATTAGCGGCTCTGGTCACGGAGTTTCGCATGGCTCAGGCGACCTGCTCGCCACGGCTCAACGATTGCGCCAGAAGGTAACGCAGCAATGCACGATAGGCCAGTACACCGCGGGCATTACCGTCGAGCTGCGACGGCACCACGCCGGCCAGACTGGCGTCGCGCAGCTTGGTATCGATCGGGATATAGGCCTGCCACAGATGCTCGGCGTAATCGCGGCGCAGCAGGCGCAGGGTATTCAGCGATGCCTGGGTACGCCGATCAAACAGCGTCGGCACGATGGTATAGGGCAGCGCCTGCTTACGGGAGCGGTTGACCATGTTCAGGGTGTGCACCATACGCTCAAGGCCCTTGAGCGCAAGAAACTCGGTTTGCACCGGGATGATCAGCTGCTCACAGGCAGCCAGCGCGTTGATCATGGACACGCCCAGCAGCGGCGGGCTGTCGATGATCACGAACTGGTAGTCGTTCCACAGCTGCGCCAGCGCCCGGGAAATAACCAACCCATAACCACCCTGGGCAGCAGACTGGCGCTCCAGCGTCGCCAGCGAGGTGCTGGACGGCATCAGGCGGATATTGGGATGGGAGGTGTCCTTGAGCAGCGCGGCAGCCAGACCGTCAGGCACCTGACCATTATGCTGAAACAGATTGAATACGCTGCTGGTGAGCTGGTCAGGGTCATGACCAAAATAGCTGGTCATGGAGCCGTGCGGGTCCAGGTCGACCACCAGCACCTGCTGGCCCTGGTCCGCCAGCAGGCCAGCCAGCGCCACGGCGGACGTGGTTTTACCCACTCCCCCTTTCTGGTTGGCAACGGCCCAGACTCTCATACCTTTCCTCCGCGGGCGCGCCATGGAACGGACACCCTTACACCGTGGAAATACGACAACATTTTGACAGACTAATCCATTTCAGACTACTGGGATGGGTTCGATGCAGAACCCGTGCCAGAAGCCTCCGAGGGCAAACGCGCCTCGCGCATCTCATCCACGCCCTCGGTCGGCGCAGCAAAGGGCTCATGCCGGCGGTCCAGATAGCGAGATACCAGCAACACCACCCGCCGATTGGCGCGGCGCCCGGCAGCCGTGTTGTTATCGGCAACCGGTCTAAATTCACCATAGCCTACCGCAGCCAGTCGGTCGGGGTTGACGCCGCCATTGCTGAGCATGCGCACCACCGTCGCAGCCCGTGCGGCGGACAACTCCCAGTTGGTCGGATAGCGCCCGGAGCGCATCGGCAGATTGTCGGTAAAGCCCTCGACATGTACCGGGTTGTCATAGGGCTTGAGGATGGCGGCAATCCGCTCCACCAGGTCAAAGGCGGCATCCAGCGGCAGCGCATCGCCGCTGGGGAACAGCAGCCCCGAACTCAGCTCGATCTCGACCCACAGCTCGTTGCCCCGCACCTCCAGCTCGCCAGCCTGAATCAGCTCACCGAAGGCCGATTGCATTGCTGTGGTAATGTCTGCCAGCGCATCGCTGCCAGAATCGGGCGTGCCGGCGCCGCTGGCATCGTTGTTCTCCCGGGTCAGGCCACGCGGCAGCTGGTCACCAATCTGGATAGGGTCCACCGAGCGCTGCGGCTGGTTGAACGCACCCTCAAGGGTGTCCGACAGCACCTTGTACTTGCCCTCGTTGACCGAGGAGATGGAATACATGACGACGAAAAAGGCGAACAGCAACGTGATGAAATCGGCGTAGGACACCAGCCAGCGCTCGTGATTCTCGTGCTCTTCATGACGTTGTCGGCGCATAGGGCAACCCCTGACTCAGTCGAGGAAGCCTTCAAGCTTCATTTCGATGGACCGCGGGTTTTCACCTTCAGCAATGGACAGCAGCCCCTCCAGCATCATCTCGCGATACTTGGACCCCTGCATGACCACCGCCTTGAGTTTGGCGGCGACCGGCAGGAGGAACAGGTTGGCCAGCGCCACACCGTAAATGGTCGCGACAAAGGCCACCGCTATGCCGGCGCCCAGACGCGAAGGGTCGGCCAGGTTGCCCAAGACATGAATCAGACCCATGACCGCGCCAATGATGCCGATGGTGGGCGAGTAGCCACCCATGCTCTCGTAGACCTTGGCCGCCATCAGGTCAGCGTGTTCGCGGTTGACCAGCTCCACTTCAAGAATGCTGCGCAGCGCCTCCGGCTCACTGCCGTCGACCAGCAACTGCAGGCCCTTGCGAGCAAAGGGGTCGGCCTCCAGATCGGCCAGCGATTCCAGCCCAAGCAGGCCTTCCTTGCGGGCAATGGTGCTCCAGTTGATAACCTGGGAGATACCTTCGCGCAGACGATTGGAAGGCGGAAAGACAATCCAGCGCAGGATCACCAGAGCGCGTTTGAACACGGTCAGCGGCGTCTGGATAAAAGCCGCGCCCAGGGTACCGCCGATGACAATCAGCGCCGCCGGGCCATTCAGCAAGGCACTGGCATGCCCACCTTCCAGATAATTGCCGCCGATAATGGCGACAAAAGCCAGAATGACGCCAATGATGCTGAGGATATCCATCAGCCGATCTCTGCCAGGTAGCGCCCGATGTCATCCAGCGGGTAGATGCCATCGGCCAGATTGGCCTTGGCGACCGCCATCGGCATGCCGTAGATCACGCAGCTGGCTTCATCCTGCGCCCAGATGGCACTGCCGGCCTGCTTGAGCAGACGCGCGCCTTCGCGGCCGTCAGCGCCCATACCGGTCAATACAATGGCCAACACCTTGTCCTGGAATGCCTTGGCGGCAGAGCCGAAGGTCACGTCAACACAGGGCTTGTAATTCAACCGCTCATCGCCCGGCAAGATGCGCACTACACCGCGCGAGTCGACCATCATCTGCTTGCCGCCCGGCGCCAGCAGTGCGCGCCCCGGCCGTAAGGTATCGCCGTCTTCGGCTTCCTTCACGGAGATGCGACAGAGTTTATCGAGCCGCTCGGCAAACGCCTTGGTAAAGGCAGCAGGCATGTGCTGTACGAGCAGCAGCGGCGCCGGGAAATTGGCCGGCAGCTGCGTCAACACCTTCTGCAGCGCCACCGGACCGCCGGTGGAGGTGCCAATAGCGACCAGTTTGTAGCTGCGCTTACGCGGCGCCGGGCTGGTTTTGGCCGGCGTGGTCGGCGCAGCAGCCGGGCGCGGCGGCGGTGCGGCGGGCGTCGGGCTGATGCTGCGAGCCGGCGTACTCAGGGTGCTCGCCGGCTGCGCGTGGTGCGTGTTGCTCAAACCCAGCGAGCGGCGGTTGGTACGTGCCAAGCCCTGCACTCGCTCGCACAGCAGCTGGCGCACCTTATCCGGGTTACGCGAGATGTCTTCGAAATTTTTTGGGAGATAGTCGGCCGCGCCAGCATCCAGCGCATCCAGACTGACGCGAGCGCCCTCGTAGGTCAGCGAGGAAAACATGATGACCGGGGTCGGACAGCGCTGCATGATCTGCCGCACCGCTTCGATGCCGTCCATGACCGGCATCTCGTAATCCATGGTGATTACGTCCGGATGCAACGCAAGGGTCTGCTCAATCGCCTCGCGGCCATTGTTGGCGGTACCAACCACCTGGATTTGCGGGTCGCCCGCCAGAATCTCCGTCACCCTGCGGCGAAAGAAACCCGAATCGTCGACCACCAGAACCTTGACCGCCATACCCTCTCCCGAACTGCATCCTGCATCTAAAATGAGTCGTGCCGCACCACAGGCAAAATGCCGGGCGCTTGCCGTGCCGGAGCCCCTTGCAGGCTCCGGCTCAGGCTATCACATGCGCCGTGCGTAGCGCTTGAGCAGACTGGGAATATCCAGGATCAGAGCAATCCGCCCGTCACCGGTAATCGTTGCGCCCGCCATGCCGGCCGTGCCTTGCAGCATGCGACCCAGCGGTTTGATCACGACCTCTTCCTGGCCAACCAGCTGGTCAACCACAAAGCCGACCCGCTGCGTGCCGACCGATACGATCACCACACTGGCGGCGGAATGGTCACTGGTGTCCTCAACGCCCGGCATCAGCCAACGCTTGAGGTAGAACAGCGGCAGTGCCTTGTCGCGCACGATGATGACTTCCTGACCGTCGACCACGTTGGTGCGCGACAGATCCAGGCTGTAGATCTCGTTCACGCTGACCAGCGGCAGCGCGAACGCCTGGTCGGACAGCATGACCATCAGCGTCGGCATGATAGCCAGCGTCAGCGGCACCTTGATCGCGATACGCGACCCCTGCCCCTTGGTTGACTCGATATTGATGGTGCCGTTGAGCTGGGAGATCTTGGTCTTGACCACATCCATGCCGACACCACGGCCGGACACGTCGGAAATTTCGGTCTTGGTCGAGAATCCGGGCGCCAGAATCAGGTTGAAGCATTCGGTATCGCTCAGGCGATCAGCCGCATCCTTCTCCATCATGCCCTTCTCAACTGCCTTGGCACGCAGGATTTCCGGGTCCATACCCTTGCCATCATCAACGATGGTGAGCAGGATGTGATCGCCTTCCTGCTGCGCCGACAGCACTACCTTACCGGTGCGTGACTTGCCGGCTGCTTCACGCTCATCCGGCATTTCGATACCGTGGTCGACCGAGTTGCGCACCAGGTGGACCAGCGGATCGGCCAGCGCCTCAACCAGGTTCTTGTCCAGATCGGTCTCTTCACCGATCAGCTCAAGATTGATTTCTTTCTTCAGGTTGCGCGCCAGGTCTCGCACCACGCGGGGGAATCGACCAAAGACTTTCTTGATCGGCTGCATGCGGGTCTTCATGACCGACATCTGCAGGTCGGCTGTCACCACATCCAGATTGGCAACGGCCTTGCCCAGTTCCTCGTCACCGCTGGAAACACCCAGGCGCACCAGGCGGTTGCGCACCAGTACCAGCTCCCCAACCATGTTCATGATTTCATCCAGCCGCGCAGTGTCTACCCGCACGGTGGTTTCGACAGCTGCCGGGGCTTCGGCCGCGCTGGCCGGCTTGCTCGCCGCTGGCGCAGCAGGCGCCTTGGCCGCAGGGGCCGCCGCCGGTTTGGCTGCGGGCTTGGGCGCTTCGGCCTTGGGTGCTTCAGCCTTGGCGGCCGGGGCCGCGGGCTTGGGCGACGTTACCGCACCAGCCGACTCGGCAGCAGCGCCGGGCGCGCTGCCCTTGCCATGCAGCTGATCCAGCAGCGCCTCAAATTCATCGTCAGTAATGTTGTCCGAGCCCGCTGCGGCTGACGAGTCGCCTGCGCCCGCCTCACCGGCGCCTTGCTGGCCCGGCGCAGAGCCTTTGCCGTGCAGCTCATCAAGCAAGGCTTCAAATTCGTCATCGCTGATGTCGTCACTGGCCGAAGCGTCTTTTGCAGCGCTGGCGGCGGGCGCAGCCGGTGCCGCGGCGGCCGGTGCATTGCCGCTGCCGTGCAACTGATCAAGCAGCGCTTCAAATTCGTCGTCGGTAATCTCGTCAGAGTCTGCCGCAGCGGCGGCGGGCTTCTCGGGTATGGCCGGCTGCGCGCTGGGGCTGCCGCCGTCGCCGTGCAAGGCGTCGAGCAGTTGCTCAAACTCGTCGTCGGTAATGTCGCCGTCGTCAGTGCCGCCCGCTGCGGGCACAGTCACGGGTTCTACGGGGGGAGAAGGCTCGGGGTCGGGTTCAGGTTGCGGAGCGGCGGCCTCTTCGGCGGAAGCCGGTTGCGCCAGTTGGGCCAGGGCTTCAAGCAGCGCAGGGTCGGCCGGGGTTGGCTCCTGCTGCTCGCGCACCTGATCAAACATGCTATTGACGGTATCCAGCGCCTGCAGCACGACATCCATCAGCTCGGAGGTAACAGTACGCTCGCCCTTGCGCAGGATGTCGAACACGTTCTCAGCGATGTGACAGCAGGCTACCAGAGCATCAAGCTGCAGGAAGCCGGCACCGCCCTTGACGGTGTGGAAGCCGCGGAAGATGGCATTGAGCAGGTCCATGTCGTCGGGCCGGTTTTCCAACTCGACCAACTGCTCGGACAATTGCTCCAGAATCTCTCCGGCCTCTACCAGAAAGTCCTGGAGAATTTCTTCATCCGCTTCGAAACTCATGCACCCACTCCCCTCGGGCGTGTTATCGGTAAACGGCTTGGCGCCATCCAGGCTTGCCGGCTGCGCGCGCCGTTGTTATTGAGCGCTGCGATCCGGCAGATGCCTGATTTGCCAGCTGTCAGTCGGGCCACGCCGGAGCAAGACACGGCGACTTCGGCAGGAGTCAGAAGCCCAGACTGGACAGGAGGTCATCAACTTCGTCCTGACCGGAAACAACGTCTTCTCTTTTATCGGCATGAATCTGCGGACCTTCACCCCTGGAGGAGGTTTTTTTTGTCTCGCTGACTTCAGCGTGATTGATACCCGTAATGCGATCCACCTGTCCGGCCATACGCACCAGACTGACGAGGCTCTCCTCGACGTCGTGCACCAGTGTCGTCACGCGCTTGATTACCTGGCCTGTCAGGTCCTGGTAGTCCTGGGCGATCAGAATATCGTTGAGGTGCGCTGACACCTCGGAGCTGGTGGTTTCGGTGCGATCCAGAAACTCACCCACGCGGCGATACAGATCACGAAACTCGTCAGCCGCCATTTCGCGCCGTTGCAGGCGCTGCCAGTCTTCCTTGAGTGCGCTGGCCTGCTGGCCCAGCTCGGACACCTTGGGCGCGCTGGCCTCGACCAGATCCATGGTGCGGTTGGCCGCCTTGTCGGTCAGCTGGACAACATAATCCAGGCGATCGGAGGCATCGGAAATCTTGGAGGTTTCAGCATCTCCACCCAGTGCGTGGGAGGTGTCTATCTGGAAGTTGACAATCGCGTTATGCAGGGCGCGGGTCAGTTGACCGACCTCGTGGTACAAACCACGATCACGCGCCTGATTAATGGCGTGAATCACCAGCAACGCCTCGGCGAAGTCGCCACTTTCAAGGTGACCAACCAGCTGGTGCGCATTGTCCTTGAGAGAATGTTCGAATTCCTGGGCAGTCGCCTGACCGGGATCCTTGCTCAAAGCCATAACCTGTACCCCGGCTGATTGTTATTTAGGCTGCACCCGCTCGAAAATCTTCTCGATCTTTTCTTTCAGCGCCTGCGCAGTGAAGGGTTTGACGACGTAGCCATTCACACCGGCCTGGGCGGCCTCGATGATCTGGTCACGTTTGGCCTCGGCGGTCACCATGAGTACCGGCAGGTGTTTCAGCCGGTCGTCGGCACGCACCGCACGCAGCAGGTCGATACCGCTCATGCCCGGCATGTTCCAGTCGGTCACCAGAAAGTCGAAGTTGCCGCTTTGCAGCATCGGCAGCGCCGTGTTGCCGTCGTCGGCCTCGGCGGTGTTGGTAAACCCGAGGTCGCGCAACAGATTCTTGATGATGCGCCTCATCGTCGAAAAATCATCAACGATGAGAATTTTCATATTCTTGTCCAAGTCGACCTCCGTACAAACCAGGATAAGTGCAGGCCTGCACTCCCAAAACCCATTGCCAATGGCCACACAAGCCGTAGAAGAAGCTCTGAGCAGGCCACTGGCGTCAATGACCTGTTCAGATGCGCCCTGCTCAACGCCGGTTACCGCGCCCTGACGGCCATCTGCCAGCCAGGCAATCCGAGCATTGTCCGGATGTTGGCGACAAAATCAATCATTTCGCCAGTTTGTCAGCTTGGCCCGTAGCCGAGCAGCGCACTGACTGTGCAGCTGGCTGACCCGCGACTCACTGACGCCCAGTACCGCGCCGATCTCCTTGAGGTTCAATTCCTCATCATAATAAAGCGACAGCAATAGCCGTTCGCGCTCCGGCAGACCATCAATCGCCTCCACCAGCGCCGCACGAAAACGCTCGTCCTGCAGGCCGCTCAAGGGCTCCTCGCCCCCTTGCACATCAGCCGGCGCCCCGGCCTCCAGCAAATCGTCAAAGCTGAACAGTTTGCTGCCGGCGGTATCGCTGAGGATGGCGTAGTACTCCTCGAGACTCATATCCAGTTCGACCGCAACCTCATGATCTTTAGCATCACGCCCCAAGCGCGCCTCTACCGCCCGCAACGCATCACTGACCATACGCGTATTGCGGTGCACCGACCGCGGGGCCCAGTCGCCCTTGCGCACCTCATCCAGCATGGCGCCACGAATGCGGATGCCTGCGTAGGTTTCAAAGCTGGCACCTTTGCCAAAATCGAATTTGCGAGAGGCTTCGAGCAAGCCGATCATGCCGGCTTGCATAAGATCTTCGACCTGGACGCTGGAAGGCAGACGTCCAAGCAGGTGGTAGGCGATACGTTTGACCAGCGGGGCATACTGCTCGACCAGGCGATCCTGCTGCTCGGCCGAGCCCTGTGCGCGTGTATACATGTTCAATCTGCCGGCCCGTGCTGTCATAGATCGGTTCCTGTCGGCTGCACCAGGCGCTCGACAAAGAACTCCAGGTGACCGCGGGGGTTGGCTGGCAACGGCCAGGCATCCACCTTCTGGGCAATGGCCCGAATCGCCAGCGACGCCTTACTGCGCGGAAACGCCTCAAACACCGCGCGCTGCTTCTGTACCGACTTGCGTACAGACTCATCAAAGGGAACTGCGCCGACATACTGCAGAGCCACATCCAGAAAACGGTCGGTTACCTTGGTGAGTTTAGCAAACACCATGCGTCCTTCCTGCGGCGTGCCCACCATATTGGCCAATACGCGGAAACGCGTCATGCCGTGATCGCGGTTGAGCAATTTGATCAGCGCGTAGGCATCGGTAATGGAGGTCGGCTCATCGCAGACAACGATCAGCGCTTCCTGCGCGGCGCGAACAAAGCTGACCACCGAATCGCCGATACCGGCAGCGGTATCCACAACCAGCACATCGATATTGTCGCCAATCTCGCTGAACGCCTGAATCAGGCCGGCGTGCTGTTGCGGGCTGAGGCTGACCATGCTGGCCGCACCGGAGGCGGCAGGCACGATGCGAATGCCGCCGGGGCCGGTGACCATGACATCGCGCAGGTCGCACTTGCCGTCGAGCACATCCGCCAGCGTCGCCTTGGGCTTGAGGCCGAGCAGAACGTCGACGTTGGCCAGGCCAAGGTCAGCGTCCAGCAGCACGACGCGCCGCCCCATGTCGGCCAACGCCAGACTGAGGTTGACCGACACGTTGGTCTTGCCGATGCCGCCTTTGCCGCCGGTGACTGCGATAACCTGAACCGGGTGATTGCTGCCCATCTGCGCTTGGTACCTTGTCTGTTTAACTTAACTTAGCCTGTTAACTTAACTTAGCCTGCCCGCTGGCCGTGCATCATACCGGCAAACACGTCTGCCATGGCCTGATCTGCCGGCGCTTCGTTACCTGCCATGCTGACCGCGCGACTGACCAGCTGGTGGCCCACGGCCTTGCTCAGATCGTCCGGAATCCGCTGGCCATCTGCCAGATAGGCTACCGGCAAACCCTGCTCCATAGCCAGCCCCAGTGACTCTCCCAGCGTAGCCGCTTCATCAACCTTGGTCAGGATACAACCGGACAGACCGCAGGACTTGTAGTTGTGATACGCCGCTTTCATCACCCGGTGCTGACTGGTCGCTGCCAGTACCAGCAGGTTGCGCACCTGACGGCCCTGCTGGGCCAGTGCGTCCAGCTGACCACGCAGGTACGGGTCATTGGCCTGCAGGCCGGCGGTGTCGATCAGCACCAGGCGCTTGCCGGCAAAGTCAGCCAGCACATCACCGAGGTTCTGCTTGTCGTCCACCACCTTGACCGGCACGTTGAGAATACGCCCCAGGGTGCGCAATTGCTCGTGGGCGCCAATACGGTAGGTATCCATGGTCACCAGCGCAACGTGCTGACTACCGTGCTTGAGCACATAACGGGCGGCCAGCTTGCCCAGCGTGGTGGTTTTGCCGGCACCGGTGGGGCCAACCAGGGCGATTACGCCGCCGGCATCAATGGGTTCTTCGCGCAGCACCGGGACGCGTTGCGCCAGATGCGCCAGCAACATACGCCAAGCCTGGCGCGCATCAGTCACGTCAGAAACCTGACGCAGCAAGCCCTGGCAGACATCCGCCGGCAGGCCCATCTGCGTCAGACGACGCCAGAGGCCAGCCTGCTTGGGTTTTTGCTGATTCAGCTGCCCCCAGGCCAGACCACCCAGCTGGGACTCCAGCATCTCGCGCAGCCCGGCCAGCTCGGCGCGCATGGCGCTGAGCCCTGCGCTGTCGGCTTCAGCAGCCGGCGCCGGGGCAGCAGCTTGAGGACGACGCGGCGCTGCCTGCGCGGCGGGAGCCGGTTCGGTCGGCTCCTGAATCAGCCGGTCCAGCAGTTCGCGAGCTTCGGCAGAGCCCTGGCGTGCGGCGTGACGGGTGCTGTCACCAAACAGCTGGCGGTTGACCAGCGGCTGGTCGTGGGAAGCCATCTGGCCGTCTTCCAGCTCGGCGCGGGCAGCGACAATGCGCTCCTGGGTCTTTTTCAGTTCCTGATCCAGGCCCGGCGTCGGCGCGCTCAGGCGCGGCGCTTCGTAATCCAGGGCTGCTGTCAGTTCGACGCCGCCAGCCACCCGGCGGTTGGCAATGATGGACGCATCGGCGCCCAGCTCATCGCGGACCAGCTTCATCGCCTGGCGCATATCGGCGGCAAAGAAACGTTTGACTTTCATGGCTGACCTCGTCGCTTAACGGTCATCTGCCCTGGCAGATGTCTCAATCATTCGGTGCTGCTAGTTCTGGCCAACCGTCGCAATGATGGTGACCTGCTTGCTGTCCGGTATTTCCTGGTAGGACAGTACGTGGGCTCCGGGCGCCGCATAGCGGACAAACTTGGCCATCATCATGCGAATCGGCCCGGCCACCAGCAGAATCGCCGGCTTGCCCTGCACCTCCTGCCGTTGTACCGCGTCGGCCAGCGAGCGTTGCAGCTTCTCGGCCATGCCCGGCTCCAACAACATTCCGTCGTCAGCGCCTTGCCCGGCCTTCTGCAGACTCTGTAGCAACATCTGTTCCAACCTTGGCTCCAAGGTGATCACAGGCAGCTCGGAGTCAAGCCCCACAATGCTTTGCACGATTGAGCGCGACAGCGCGACCCGCACCGCGCCGATCAGCGCGCCAGTATCTTGACTCTTGCCCGAGTTGTTGGCGATGGCCTCGGCGATGGTACGAATGTCCCGCACCGGCACCTGCTCCTGCAGCAGACCCTGCAGCACCTTGAGTAGGTTGGAGACCGAAATCAGGCCCGGCACCAGCTCCTCGGCCAGCTTGGGCGAGGCCTTGGCCAGCACCTGCATCAACTGCTGCACCTCCTCATGGCCAATAAGCTCATGCGCGTGCTTGTGCAGAATCTGGTTGATGTGGGTCGCTACCACGGTACTGGCGTCTACCACGGTGTAACCCAGCGACTGGGCCTGATCCTTCTGCGATGCCTCGATCCAGACCGCGTCCAGGCCAAAGGCCGGGTCCTTGCCGGCAATACCCTTGATATCGCCAAACACCTGACCGGGGTTGATCGCCAGTTCGCGGTCCGGGTAGATCTCGGCCTCGGCCACGCTGACACCCATCAGCGTCAGGCGATAGGCGTTGGGCGCCAGATCCAGGTTGTCGCGGATATGTACCGACGGCATCAGAAAGCCGAGGTCCTGCGACAGTTTTTTGCGCACGCCCTTGATACGCGCCAGTAGCTGCCCACCCTGATTACGGTCCACCAGCGGGATCAGGCGGTAGCCTACCTCCAGCCCGACCATATCCACCGGGGTAACGTCGTCCCAGCCCAGCTCGCGGGTTTCCGGCGCCTGCACGGCCGGTACTTGCGCCCGCTTGCGCTCGGCCTCGACTTCTTCTTCGGCCTTTTCCTTCTGGCGCTTGGCGATAAACCAGGCGCCCCCGGCAGCGATAGCACCCAGGCTCAGGAACGAAAAGTGCGGCATGCCGGGGATCAGGCCCATGACGATCAGAATCGCCGCTGCAACTGCCAGCGCCTTGGGCGAGGCGAACATCTGCCGCTGAACCTGCGCGCCCATGTCCTCGGAAGTGGAAACACGGGTCACCATGATGGCCGCCGCAGTCGACAGCAGCAGCGACGGAATCTGCGCCACCAAGCCGTCACCAATAGTCAGCAGCACATAGATGCGGCCCGCCTCGGCAAACGGCAGACCGTGCTGCGCCATACCAATGGCCAGGCCGCCAAGTACGTTGATAAACAGAATCAGCAGGCCGGCAATAGCGTCGCCGCGGACAAATTTGCTGGCACCGTCCATGGAGCCGTAGAACTCGGCTTCCTGCGCCACTTCCCGGCGACGGGTCTTGGCCTGCTCCTGATCGATCAGGCCCGAGTTCAAATCAGCATCAATAGCCATCTGCTTGCCGGGCATGGCATCCAGGGTGAAGCGCGCGCTGACCTCGGAAATGCGCCCCGCGCCCTTGGTGACCACCACAAAGTTGATGATCATCAGGATGGCGAACACCACCAGACCGACAACGTAGTTACCGCCGATCACCACCTCACCAAAGGCCTGAATCACCTTACCGGCCGCGTCACCACCCTCGTGACCGTACAGCAGCACCACGCGGGTGGAGGCCACGTTCAGCGCCAGACGCAGCAACGTGGAGATCAGCAGAATGGTCGGGAATACCGCAAAGTCCAGCGGCCGCAGTGCGTAGGCACAGACCAGCAGCACCACCAGCGACAGCGCGATGTTGAAGGTAAAGAACACGTCCAGCAAAAATGGCGGAATCGGCAGCATCATCATGCCGAGCATCACCAGCAGCAGCACGGGAATCCCCAGGCTGCCGTGACGCAGCCCGGCCAGATTGGTCCGCATGTTGCCCATCAGTTGTGCGCGATCAACAGCCATTGGCAGAAGTGTCCCCGAATCAAATATTTGACGCTATTCACATACTTGCCTGGGACTACGCAAAAAGCGTTCCAGCTCTTCTGTACCCTGTGCTCTCTCGATGGAACCCCATCGACAAAACGACTGCCTATTTGCCATCATGCATGGGCTGCGCGGGCTTTCTGATAGACTGACCAACGCTGCAACGGCAACGGACGGCCACAAGCGGAATACGCCTTTCCCTAAGCCTTTGCCTGCAGCGCCGTCTCGGCAAAGGCCGCTCGCCACCTCACCAGAGAGAGATGATGCGGATCCACACTACCGTGCTGTTGGTGCTCGCCGTAGCTCTTGGCGGCTGTCAGACGCTGTCCGACCAGAACAGCGTTTTCGGTCGCTCGAGTGACGCCATCAAAACCCAGGCCCAGAAATTGGCAGACCTCGCGGCCAGCATAACCGGCGACCCGCAAGCTGAAGCACGGCACGCCGAGGTTGAAACGCTGTTCGACCAGGCCTACATCGACCCGCTGACCCGCTACCTGAACGAGCATACCGACGACCCGGCCTACCGCGACTACGTGCCGGTGGTGCGCGCAGAACGGGACAGCCGCTGCCGTGCTATCGCCTATCGCTACAACAGCCAGCCGGCCACCCGCGACGCACTGCAGCGCCTGAAAGCGGGCTACGCGTTCTCCTGTCCTGACGTCGTCGATGAGTTCGCCAAGCGCGTACCGGCAACGGGCAGTTCTGACCCGCAAACAGCCGCTGCAGGAGCGCCTGCCGCAGGGTCGTCTGCCAGCAGCAATGGACAAGCAGGCCGTTCGGCCCAGGCGCAGGAGTGCTATCTGCTGTTCGCGATCAGAAACTATCAGCAGGCCGAGCCGCTGTGCCGCACCGCAGCCCATGCAGGTGACGCCAAAGCCCGGCACCACCTGGCCGCCATCAACAACAGCAACGGCAATCAGACCGAGGCATTGCGCTGGGCGCGCCTGTCGGCGGATCAGGGCCAGGCCAATGGGCAACTGCTGCTTGCCGAGCTGCTCAAACCCCAAGCCCCCGAGCAAGCCTTTGGCTGGCTGCAGAAGGCCGCCGCGCAAGAACTGCCCGAGGCCCACTACCAACTGGCGCAGGCCTATAAACAAGGCCTGGGCACCGCTGCCGATCCGGCCCGCGCCGAAACCCAGCTGCGTCTGGCTGCAGCAGCTGGCCACCTGCCCGCCATGCTGGCCCTTGGCATCGACAAGAACGGCACAGCCGCCGGACGATACTGGCTGGAACAGGCCGCCGAGCGCGGCTCGGCCGAGGCGCAGTACCGGCTGGGGCTGGATTACCTGCGCGGCACAGGCGGCCCGGAGGATGCGCAAAGCGCTTACGTCTGGCTGAGCCTGTCACTGGTCAATGGCGAACAGCGCGGCAAGCGCTATCTTGAACAACTCTCGGGGCAGTTGGACAGCGCGCAGCTGGCCGCCGCTCGTAACCAGATACAAAACCGCCTGAATAGCCGCTGAACACCGGAGCCAAGGGAATGCTGCCAGTCAAACGCGCGATCATGATCCTGCTCAGCCTGATGGTCGGGCTGGTGCTGGTGGTCAGTTGGCTGATGGCAAGCGCCAACCTGGAGTTCGCCGAAAAAGCCATGGCGCAGCTGCGCCAACGCCAGATTGCCGACACCTTCTACGCCAACCTGGACCGCATCAACGCCCATCACCGCCTGATGGCGCAAAGCACCGCAGGCCTGGCCCGCGCCGGCAGCCTGATGCCGCGCCCGGGCGAGGAGCTGGACGACAGCCTGCGCCGGGCCCTGCGCGACTTCCCCGACACCCACGGCAGCACCCTCTGGTACGCCAACGCCGCCCTGCCCGCCCGCTATGCCTACCGGCAGGAACAGCGCCTTGCCGTAACCGACGTGCCGAGTGCAGAACAAGCGCAGCTGCGCGAGTGGTTCCAGCGCCTGCGCGCCGCCAACGCCGCCGCCGACAGCGACCCGAGCCAGAACTGGACCGCGGCCTACTACAAAGACAGCATCAGCAGTGTCGTAATCAGCCACGCTACCCTGATCACCAACAACGCAGGCACGCCGATCGGTCTGGCCGTCACCGACTGGCTGGCCGACGACATCATTCGCACCATCAGCCGGGTAGAAGTCACGCCCGGTACCTTCTCGTTTCTGCTGGACCACGCCAACCGCAACCTCTCCAGCCTGTCTGCCGCAACCGATCAGGCCCAGGCCCAGCCGCTGATCAACGCCGTAATTGACCTCCAGCTGGGCAACCAGCTGGAGCCGCAAACGCTGCCACAGATAGTCAATGCGCGTCAGCTCACGGCGCCGCTGCAGCAACTGCAGCAAACCCTGGCCGGCGACGATTACCGACTCTTCTTTGCCCGCAGCCAGGCCGGGATGATCTTTGGCATCGGCGTGCCGCAGGCCGAGATAGACGCGGTATTGGCCCCCATGCGCGAGAGCAACCTGCGCATTCAGCTGATTGCCGGCGTCATCATGCTGCTGATATCGGGTCTGGTGCTGTATCTGGTGGCCGGCACCCTGCGCCAGCTGCAGAACCTGTACACCGACAGCCTGACCGGCCTGCCCAACCGCGAGCGTCTGCTGGCCGACCTGAAGAAAAGCCACACCGCCAGCCTGATCCTGCTAAATATCGACTCCTTCAAGGAAATTAACGATTTTTACGGCCACAGCTGCGGTGACCACGTGATCATCAGCCTGGCCCACGCACTACAAGAAAAGCTGGACACTAACCCCGACTGGCGGGGCGCCCGGCTGTACCGCATGCCCGCCGACGAGCTCGCCATCTGGTTGCCCGGGCACCATAACGCCGAGCAGTTGACGCCGGCGCTGGAGGACCTGCTGGCGTTTATCGGCGAGCTGCAGGTGCGCTGGGAGGATCAGCCCCTGACACTCAACGCCAGCCTGGGCGTGGCCTGCAGCCAGCAGGGCAACGCCGCCGACCTGAGCGGCGAGCAATTGCTGCACGGCGCCAACATCGCCCTGGAGCTGGCCCGCCTGAATCTGGAGAGCTTTGTCTTCTACGATGCCAGCCAACGTGTGCGTGAGGGCTACGAGCAAAACCTGATCGGCGCCAACCGCCTGCGCGCCGCTTTGGATAGCGGACGCATCGTCGCCTTCTACCAACCCATCCTTAATCTGGCCACCGGCCAGATCGACAAGTACGAGTGCCTGGTGCGCATGCTCGATGAGCAGGGCGAACCCGTCAGCCCGGTTCATTTTCTGGATCTGGCCAAAAAGATTCGCCTCTACCGCACCCTCACCCGCCGCATGGTTGATCTGGCGCTGGAGCGCTTTGAAGGGCAGCCGTGGAGCTTTTCGCTCAACCTCTCCTGCGAAGACCTGCTGGACCCGGAGCTGAGCGACCACATCCTCGACTCCATCGCCTCACGCGGCATGGGCAAGCAGGTCATCTTTGAGATTCTGGAATCAGAAGGGATCGAGAACTACAGCGCGGTACGGCAGTTCATTGACCGCGCCAAGGCGCAGGGCTGCCGTATTGCCATTGATGACTTTGGCACCGGTTACTCCAACTTTGAGCACCTGCTGCGCCTGGATGTAGACCTGATCAAGATCGACGGCAGCCTGATCCGCCAGCTCGACAGCAACCCCACCGCACTGACCCTGTGCCGCGGCATTGTGCAATTTGCGCAGGAGCTGAGCATGCAGACCGTGGCCGAGTTCGTACACAACCCGGCGGTGTTGAATCAGGTGCGTGCCCTGGGCATCCAGCATGCCCAGGGCGCCGCCATCGGCATGCCTTCGGCCAGCCTGATCACCGAGATCCGGGTGCTTGACGCCGACAAGCCGAGTGCCAGCAGCTAGCGGTAAATGATATCTGCGCGCATCGGCGCCAGACGCTGCAGCAGGCGATTCTGAACTGTCACCGGCAACTGCTCGGCCTCCATTGCCGCAATCAGGTCTTCAACCAGCGCATTGAAATCCGCTTCGGTTAGCTCAAATCCGGCATGCACGTCGGCCATGCTGTCGCCGGAATACACGCAAGGGCCTCCCGCCTCGACACAGAACTGCTCCTGCAGTTTTTCCTGCAATCGCACTATGTCGGTGTCAGCGAAGTGATGAACAATACGCTCGTCATCCGCGATCTGGTAAAGCAGTCCTTCCACCACGCGATTGATGCCAGCCTGGCCTCCCATCGCCTGGTACAGGCTATCGTTCTCCGGCGCCGGGCTGATAGCACACCCGACGAGGCCGAACAGAACAAGCGCAACACCGGCCGTCGCACGTAATTGTCTACGCATGGGAACCTCAATAACTCAGCTGCATGGAAAGGAAGATGCCTCGCTGACCCTCCAGCGTGGCAATCTCGCCCAACTCAGCCCAGGCAGCAGCCAGAGCCAGACGCTTACTCGGGAAATAGCCGACAAACACATCCTGCCAATCGCTTTCGCCAGCAAAGGATAGATTGTCTGGCTTCTCCCGATACTCAACCCCCACCACCCAGCGAGGGTTGAGCAGCAGCGCCACACTCCCCTCCTTGAGCAGTGTCCGACTGTCGCGCCGGTCGCCACCAAAACCCAACAGCCCGGTCTCATTGGCCCGCGAATAGCGCAGTGTGCCATTCACTAGCAGGTTATAGCCGCCCACTGCGCCAAGGAACAGGCGGGAGCCGGCAAGATAATAATCAGTATCCGAATCCCGCCGGGCACCAACCAGCGACGGGATCAGGAAGTTAGTCTGACGTTTGTACTGCGCACCCACCGCGACCTGCGGCAAGCGGTCGTACACCAGGTCCCCGAACAACCGCAGCTTCACGCCTAAGATATCCTGATTGAGACTCTTATGCGGCAGGCCGGCCGCCTTGGTCAGCGCATCCATATCCAGTCGCTGCCGAGCCACCGAAAGCTCCACCCGGTTATTGAATGCCAGCGACGCACCGAAGGCGTCGAGCCGATAGTCTCCCGTGTCGACGCGAGTGGCAAAAGCATCACCGCCCCACTCACCCCGAGCACCGTAGCCGGACAGCACCGCCCACGGCACAATGCCGCCGCCGGCTGAGCCTTCGATGTTGGTCACCCCTCCGGTCGCCAGCAGGCGGCCACCGGTATCAGCGCAGACCGTTCCCGCCAGGCACAGCAAGCCCATTCCACACAACACAGTTTTTTTCATGGCAGCCCATCTAAACGAACGTTCCGCGCGTCTCATCCATCCAGCGCTCCAGGTCAGCGGCAGACAGCGGACGGCTTATGAAGTACCCCTGTACCACATCACAGTGACGCGCCTTGAGCCAGGCTAGCGAGCCGGCATTTTCAATTCCCTCGGCGATGACCCTAAGCCCCATGTTATGGGCAAGCTCGATGGTCGATTTCACAATAACCGCATCATCGCTGTTTTCGGCCAGCTGCAGGACAAAAGACTTGTCGATTTTCAAATCCTGCACCGGCAAGCTCTTGAGCGTCGCTAGCGACGAATAGCCGGTTCCGTAATCATCCACCGATAGGCTAATGCCCAAATCGCGTAATACCAGCAGACTGTCAATGCTGGCCTGCGGGTCGCGCATGACTGCACTTTCGGTCACTTCCAAAGCGAGATAATCCGGACTGATCTGCTGGGCACGCAGCATCCGCTCGACGCGCCGCGGGAACTCGGGATCATCCAGGTCGCGCGCGGATAGGTTCATGGCGACTTGCAGGTGAATGCCGCGGTCAATCCAGTCACGGAGCTGCGACAGCACTGCCACGATCATCCACTCGGTGAGCATAGTGATACTGCCGGTCTGCTCGGCAAGCGGAATAAACTCGTCAGGCCGGATCATGCCAAGCTGACTGTGCTGCCAGCGCATCAGTGCCTCAACCTGCCGCACCTCGCCGGAGGCCAGATCAAGCTTGGGTTGGAATACCGCGCTCAGCTCATGGTGTTGTGCAGCGTAGCGCAGATCCCGTGCCAACCGAATACGCCGCTGATAGGCCTGATCACTCTGCGCCTGATAAACGGCGATACGTTCTGCCCCGGGTGCGGCATCGTTCAGCGCAATACTTGCCTGGCGGAGCAGCTCCTGCGGGTCACGTCCGTGCTGCGGCCAGGCCACCAGCCCAGCCAGCCACTGCGAGCTGAGCTTGATGTCCTGAACCTGCATTTTCTGTGCGAGTCGAGCCAGTGCGCCGTCCATGATGACCACGGCCTCTTCCAGCTCGCGCTCCTTAAGCAGCAACAAGAAGCCGCTGCCCGGTTGCCAGGCCAACAGCACATTGGCAGGCAGAAAGCCTTCAAGGCTGGCTACCGACTGCCGTATCAACGTATCCATGAAGTCTTGCCCACGTGCCTTCAGCAGCAGGTCAGCAGTCAGCAGGTTGCACTGCGCCAGCACCCCGCCCTGCCCACCGGCGATCGCACTTCTGAGCTGCTCCCGGACAACCCCGACGTTCGGCAACCCGGTCAGCGGATCGTGTAAAGCGTTATGCACAATCAGCTCTTCACGCTCGGCGATGCCCACCCGCATGGCATCAATCCGCTCAGCCAGCAACCCCAGCTCATCATTGCGATCAAGCTGGACCTGACCGGTGTAGTCACCTCGACCGATGCGAGTCGCCGCTTCGGCCAACTGCGCAACCGGCCGGGCAAGGCTGCCCGACAGGTGCACTGCCAGCAGCGAAGACGCGAGCAACGCTACCAGAGTAATGATCAAGAGCTCCCGCTTGAGCAGGTCGAAGCTCGCCAAGGTCTCACTCAATGGGCTGGCCAATTGTGCCTCAACCCGATACTCGGATTGTTCAAGCAGCGTGAAGACGGTGGTCAGGTACCCTTCGGTTTCCACCATGTCCCCGTCGTCAGCAGCGCGCATTTCAGGCGCCGAGTCAGTCAGCGTTGAGAAGCTGGTCATGACGTTACCGGCGTGGCTGCTGACAAACCGGATTTCCAACCCGGTAAGCTTCTGCAGTTCGAGCGCGAGTTCTTCATCCAGACTGAAGGCCATCGCAACCTGACCGAGCACCACCGGCGCCTTAACCACCGCCTCGACCAGCAGATAGGGCTGATCGTCAATAATCGCAATCATGGCCTGGTCAGACAGTCGCTGCAGCGCCTGCACATCGCCTGGGACGGAATCGCCATTCCTGACCGAGAAGATACGCATCCCCCCCTGGGCGTCAAACAACATCGCCTGGTCAGCACCAATACGTATGACCTGGTTGAGCAACGCTGAACGAATCGTCGGCTGATCGCCGGTGGCCACCGCTTGGCGAAAACCAAAATCGGCGACCAATATCTCGGTAGCAGCCACCAACTCATGCGCACGCGCCTCAAGCAGATTGCTGAATACATTGCTGCCTACCTGCAACTGCTTCTGTGCCTGCCGGTTGGCGGACAGGTCCGTTGCGGTATAAACCACCACAAACACCGCGCCGAGGACCAGCGCAAGCAGACCTACTGACGTCAGAATCAGCCGCGTCCTCAGGTATCCCAAGCGCATAGGGCTACTGCGCCGACTTGAAGCGCTGTTGCAGCGGCGACAGGGGTTGCGCGGGCTCTTCCGGCACAGGCGTGAGCGGCAAACTCACAACCAACCCGTCCTGTCCCAGGTCCAGCTCACCCAGCGAGGCCGGCGCCTGCTGGAAGCGGCTGGGATGCCACCAGGAGACCGGCCAGGTGCCTGCAGGCAAGTCCGGCAGGGAAACGCGGCCCGACGCATCGCTTACTGCAAAACGGGGACTGCCGGTAACCAGAATGTAGCCGACCATCGCATCGTGAATATTGCAGCCCAATACGACTGCGCCCGCCTGGTCAAAGGTCACCGGAGGCGCATCCATACCATTGAACAGACGCAACTCAAATGACTTTGCTTCGGAGAAGGAGTAGACGTGATGACGCACATCATCGCTGTTGGGAAAATCCACCCGCGCTCCGACCGGCACAACCAGTACATGCGGCCTAAACTGACGATCAACCTGATCCATCACATAGCTGTCGTTCGGTGCGGGCGGCACCCCGTCAATCAACAGCACAGCATTGGCCAGCGGTGCGCCTGTCTCATCGGTCAGCCGGATTTGCGCCGCAAGGCTCGATTCCAGCAACAACGCCTGAGCCAGCAACAGCAGACCAAAACGCAGCCAGAAACGGCTTATGCGTCCTACATCTCTAACCTTGCGCACGATACTCCCCCCCTAACGAAACGAAGCCCGATCGACGCGTCTCCGCCTACTGCCGTTACGGCCCGCCCTTCACGACGATTAGCGTGCTGCGGTGTCGCCCGATACCAAAGGAGGCTAGCATAGCCGGATTGCACACCGAAATGCAGGAACCAAGATGCCCGGCTCAAATTTTCCTCTCTCCGTACTGGACCTCTGTTCCATTGCCGAAGGCGCCACCGCCGCCACCGCGCTGCACAACGCGCTGGAATTGGCGCAGCACACGGAAGCGCTGGGTTACCGCCGCTTCTGGGTTGCCGAGCACCACAACATGACGGGCATCGCCAGCGCCGCCACCTCGGTGGTCATGGGCTATCTGGCCGCCGGCACCGAACGCATCCGCATCGGCTCGGGCGGCATCATGCTGCCCAACCACGCCCCACTGCAAATTGCCGAGCAGTTTGGCACCCTGGAATCGCTCTACCCCGGCCGTATTGATCTTGGCCTGGGCCGCGCCCCGGGCACCGACGGCATGACCGCTCAAGCGTTACGCCGCGGCCGCACCGATGGCGAAGACTTTCCTCAGATGCTGGATGAATTGCGCCAGCTGTTTGCACCGGCCAAACCCGGCCAGCGCCTGAGCGCCGTGCCCGGCACCGGCTTGAATGTGCCCATTTGGCTGCTCGGCTCCAGCACCTTCAGCGCGCAGCTGGCCGGCCGCCTGGGCTTACCCTTTGCCTTTGCCGGGCAGTTTTCGCCCGACTACCTGTTCAGCGCCCTGCGCCTGTATCGCGAAAGCTTTACCCCAAGCGAGCAGCTGCCATCGCCCTACGCCATGCTGGGCATCAACGCGTACCTCGCAGACGACCGAGAACAGGCGCACTACCTCGCCAGCTCGCACCAGCAGGCTTTCCTCAACCTGATTCGGGGTAAGCCGGGCCAACTGCCGCCGCCGACCCACGACATGGAATCACTGTGGCAACCGCATGAACGCCACCAGGTCATGTCGACGCTGTCAGGCAGCCTGATCGGAGACGTTGAGGCGGTTGGTGGCCAGTTGGCCGAACTGCTGGAACGCACCGGCGTCAACGAGCTGATCGTCAACAGCCCGATTTTTGACCAGAGCGCACGCCAGCACAGCTACGCACTGCTCAAGCGGGTTACCGAAGCGCTCTAACAAGCGCCCCGCTGCGCAGCGGCCGCGCCACGGCATAACCGCATCTGCCCCCTTCCCTGTCGCAGGCGACTCTGGTAAAAAGAGCGCCTGCGCGGGTGTAGTTCAATGGTAGAACGGCAGCTTCCCAAGCTGCATACGAGGGTTCGATTCCCTTCACCCGCTCCAGCCCCCAACCTACACCTCGCCGTGGCGCCCAAGTTAGGCGCCACGCTGCATACTACAACCCCGCGTAGCCGCCTATATCCAAGCCGCGCGGTAGTCGTTTCCGTACTGCTCAAAGGTGATCGGCTCGCGGCCCAGCAACGCTTTCACGCTGCCTGTCACCGCTTTGCTATGACCCTGGCAAAGTAGCTCAGAATCAGCAGCAGAAAATCCGCGTAATCCTCCGGCAAGCCGGCTTGCAGCAAGCCCTCTTTCAACTGCTGTGGTGCGATTTGCTGATAGACGATGTGCCGACCTGTAACCCGCGAGAGGATGGCCCTGCTTATCCGCGTGGCCAGGCAGCAGCAAAAGCTGCACCTGGATCACCCACCAGCCGACGCCGTTCACCACCGGACATACCGTCTGTTTATCCAGCTGCTTGAACAGACATTCGCCACAGAGCATCAGCTGCAGTACTACGCAAAACGCCTTGGCTATTCACAAAGCGCCATCAGCCGCGCCTGCGTCAGTGCCGAAGGTCGCTCTGCCAAGAGCGTTATCTCCGCGCGCATCCTGCTGGAAGCAAAACGCCTGCTGGCACACAGCGATGCGTCAGTAGCGAGCGTGGCTCATCAACTGGGCTTTTCTGAGCCAACCAACTTCGTAAAGTTCTTTCGCAAGGGGGCCGGCCTGACCCCGGCGCGTTTCCGCCAAAGCATGTCTGGCAAGGCAGCGCCCAGCTGACGCTGCAGCGGTGTTTTGGTGCAGGATCAACAACTTGCCAAACGAACGAGAAAAGCTCGCGCGCGCAAACACCTCTACTTTGCGCTTTCCTTACTATCAAAATACATATAACCCGTTGTAATTATTGGACTTTTTAAAGCAAAACATGGCATTCAAGCGCAACATGCTGCACAATGGCCGCATTGTTAACTAATGAGTGGGAGAGCAGTGCCATGCAAGGTCATCCGGACGTCGTCAATTGCCTGATCGAGCTGTTGCGCGGAGAGCTGGGTGCGCGTGATCAGTACTTCCTGCACTCGCGCCTGTACGAAGACATGGGTTACGCCAAGCTGTACGAGCGCATCAACCACGAAATGGAAGAAGAAACCCAGCACGCCGATGCCATCCTCAAGCGCATCCTGTTTCTGGAAGGCAAGCCGGACATGCGGCCGTCGGTGATCACCCCCGGCTTCACCGTGCAGGAAATGCTGGAGTCTGACCTCAAGCTGGAATATGAAGTACGCGAGAACCTGGCCAAGGCCATCGCCCTGTGCGAGCGCTGCGCTGACTACCAGACCCGTGAAATTCTCGAGCTGCAACTGCAAGATACCGAAGAAGACCACGCCTACTGGCTGGAACAGCAGCTGCGCCTGATCAAGATGGTTGGCGAGAAGAACTATCTGCAATCGCAGATGTAACCGCTGCCCTCACCTCAAAAGCCCCGTCCGACGGGGCTTTTTTGTGCCTGCTTTTTGATCTGCAGATTTACACATTCTTTACAGAGTGCTGGCGGCGGCTGACAGAGGCCTGGGTAAGCTGGCTTCACGTGGTTGCTGCGCCCCAAACGCGCCCCGCGAACCAGAGACCGCGAGGGAAAACGGTCACCACCCTGACCCGGATGTCTTCGCCAGAGCTGCCTCATGCAAGCAACCTCCACCAATACACCGCACTTACCCACATCTGCCAAGCTGCTACTCGCACCACTGCTGTTGCTGGCCGCCTGCACCACTGCACCGGCCCCACACGCCAGCCAGACGCAACCCGCCGCGCCGCTGGCGGTATACCCATCCGCCGGTCAAAGCCCTGAGCAGATCAGCCGCGACCGCTACGAATGCCACCTATGGGCCGTACAGCAATCTCATTTTGATCCGGCAACCATGAGCGGCGGCAACGCCAGCCTGCCGGTACCGGCCTCACCCGGCAACAACACCGCAACGGGTGCGGTGGTCGGCGGCGTGGCCGGTGCCGTCCTCAGCGGCCCACATCATGGCGGCGAAGGTGCGCTGGTAGGCGCTGTGATAGGCGCCGTCGTTGGCGCTGCAGGCGACGCTCAAGAAGCAGATCAAATTGAAGCCATCAACGCCGAGCGAGCAGCGCACCAGGCACTGACCGAAGGCAGCTACCAACGGGCGCTCGAAGCCTGCCTTGTCGGGCGCGGCTACAGCGTACGCTAACCGGAGCAATCACTATGACCAATCGCATTACATCATCCACTGGCCTGCTGGCCCTGGCAGCCACAACCCTGATGCTCAGCACTGGGGCACTGGCAGCGCCAGATAGCCACGACGGTCGCCAGCAGCAACAAAGCCCGCAGCACAATAACAGCGGCAGACAAGGTGACTCACGTGATCAGCGCCGGCAAGGCGGCAGTTACCAGCAGGGCCCGCAGCACAGTCACCAACAGCAGCCTCAACAACCGGTGACACGAGCACCTGCGGGCCAGCGGGGCAGCGTTGTACCGCAACTCCCCAGCGGCTACCGCATGGTCCACCACCGTGACCACGACTACTACTATGTCCGAGGGCTCTGGTACCGCCCCCACGGCGGCAGCTTCATCATTGTGATGCCGCCGGTCGGCCTTAGCATTCCGGTGCTGCCGACGGGGTATGTGACCCTCACCATCGGCGGGCAACCCTACTATCGTTACGAAGACGTGTACTACGTGCAGCGGGGAGCACAATACGTGGTAGTTGATGCGCCGAGCAGCGCGCAAACCAGCAGCACCGATGCGCTGTTCATCTACCCCGCGCGTAACCAGAGTGAGCAGCAGCAAGCACAGGACAAGTACGAGTGTCATCAGTGGGGCAGCAACCAGACAGGGTACGACCCGACCCAGCCCTACGGCGGCGTCGCAGCCAGCCAGTCTGTGGCCAGCCGTGCCGACTACCAACGCGCAATGACAGCCTGCCTTGAGGCCCGTGGCTACACCGTGCGTTGACGCGCTTGAAGGCACGCCCTGCAACTATTGACCAGTTGCTCACTTTTTGCAGGCAGTTGTGCGCGCACCTGAGCGCGCACAACTGTCGACCAGAAACGTACGCAGTGCACTCATACGGTCCAGAGCACGGGCCAAAGCGGTCTTCGCAAGCCTGCTCAACAACCAATAGCTGACCCTACGGACAAGTATTTACCTACCTGCAGCGATACGCGTCTGCAGGCGCTGAAGGTGCATTTCGACCTTCCTACCGGCCCGGACGCAACGCCCCGTGGCCGTTACCTGCAGCTACTGATCGCCAGCGTGGCCCGTGTTGCCGTTGACCGCCTGACCGGCCGGGTGCGCGTGATGCAGCTGCATCACATCACCGCTGGCGGCAAGGTCATCCACCCGCCCAGCTATCGCGGCCAGATCGAGGGGGCAGCCGTCATGGGCATGGGCATGGCATTGCTGGAAGACGTACCCATGCAGGACGGCCAGTTCCTGCTTGATAACCTCGACGCCTACCTGATTCCAACCATGGCCGATGCGCCAGAGCAGCGGGTGGATGTGATTGAGAGGATTCTTGGCGACGACAGCTACCCGGTACGCGGCATCGGCGAGCTGGGCATTGAAGCCATCAGCCCGGCGTTGACCGCCGCTATCGAAAACGCCACCGGCGTGCGAGCGGACAAGCTGCCGGTACGCCCGACAACCCTACTCACGGCCATGCAGGAGCAACAGCCATGAACGAGCCACGCATGACCCTGCAGTTCAGCGTCAACGGCAGCGAGCAGACTATCGAGCTATCCCCCACCCGGCGCCTGCTCGACATTCTGCGCCTGGACCTGGGCCTGACCGGGCCAAAAGAAGGCTGCGGTATCGGCCGCTGCGGCGCCTGCAGCGTACTGGTCGACGGCCAATCAACACCCGCCTGCCTGCTGCTGGCCTGCCTGCTGCAAGGCCGCTCGGTGCAAACCATTGAAGGGTTACGCAATGAACCGGTGTTCGAGCGGGTAACCGCCGCGCTGGTCATCGCCAGCACCCTGACCGCCGAGTTGCGCAACAACCCGGCAGCCACGGCGCAGGAGCTGGAGCAGGCGCTGCACGGCAGCCTCTGCCGCTGCACCGGCTATACCGGCTTACGCCAGGCGGTAGCCGAACTGGTTAAAAGTTAAGCAAGCGCTGACGCCCGGCATAGAGTAGTTGGGCTGAGCACACCCACCTGCAAATTCCTCTCAACTGCCGAGCGCAGACCGCCGCTCAGCCAGCAGCCATGCCGCATCCAACCGCCAGAGCCAGCGCATGCCACGCAACAGCAGATAGAAAAACAGCAGTGGCAGGATCAGCGTGCGCAGCACAAACAGCGTCATCACCTGCAGTACGCTGTCGACGGCATCATCCAGCGCCTGCTTGATGGCCATGTAGGTTTGCGGATCGCCCACCTTGGCCAACTGCTCACCAAAGCCACGCCAGCTGGAGTCACTGTCAACCAACAGCGCTGCACGCTCCTTGAGCACTTGCTCACGCTGCTGTTCGACCTCGCTCAGCTCCTGACTGATACGCTGATAGCTGCCGCGCAGCAGCGCCAGCCTGTTGGCGGCGTCCTCTCTGGCCGGGACCTCGGCAAAGGGGTTGAGGCGCTCAGACCAATCGAGCTGCTGCTCCAGAGCCGTCAGCGCCTGGCGCTGTTCGCTGATGGCCCTGCCGGCATCGCGCTGGGCGATGATCAGGCGGCTACGCTGTTCGTCGAGCATGGCCAATTGACTGTCCAGCGCCTGCCCTGCAGCTGAGCCACCCAGCAGCGCGGCGTCGGCATTGGCGTCAGCGCCAAGCACCTCGACCTCTCCCGGCAGGCGATCCAGCAGAGCGATTTGCTCGCGGCTCTGCTGCGTCAGGTACCAACGATCCACTTCACCGTTGACCAGCACCACCGCCACCAGCACAAAACGCAGAAAGGCGATGGCCAGAAACAGGCGCAAGAACAGCCCTGCGTGGCGCCCGCCGCGCACCCAAAGGGCAGCGCCCAGCAGCACGGCAGAGAGCGTCAGCAGCCACTTAAAAAAGGTCTGCCCCACCAGCCCAAGCAGTATTTTCTGCGCCAGCAACGAGCCGATGGCCCATTGCATGAGATAGGCGTACTGCTCGATCAGATCATTGAAGGGGTCCAGCATTTCGCCCAGCGTGACGGCCACGCCGCCAAACAGGCTGAAGCTGATGGTGGTTGATTGCAGAACAGAAATGAGCGCGTTGAGGGCGCGGGCAGAGGCAAAGGCAACCGAGGCCTGCAACAGCGAGGCATCCAGCTGAGCTGCGGAACTGCGATCCCCCAGCCCTAGCCACGACAGCAGCACCAGCAGAGCAACAACCAGCAACAGCAGCAGGCGGCGTTGCCCGCTGCGCTCTCTCAATACCTTCATAGCCTGCCCTCTGCCCCAGTCTGCCCGCAGCATAGCAGGCAGAGGGGGAGGTTCGGCAGAGGCGCTAGATAATCCGCGAGAAGCGCTGCTGGCTCAGCTCGCTCTGGTACGCATCGAACAGCATGCAGATCGAGCGTATCAGCAGCCGCCCTGCCGCCAGCACTCGAATACCGCCGGGCGTCAGGATGATCAAGCCATCGCGCGCCATCTGCTCCAGCATCGGCAGGCAGCCGGCAAAGTACTCATGAAAGTCGATGCCAAAGCGCTGCTCGATGTCGTTGAAGCTGAGGCTGAAATGACAGATCAGCTGGCCGATCACCGCGCGGCGAATGACATCGTCGGTGTGGCAAACCAGCCCTCGCTGGGTCGCCAGCTCGTCCTGCTGCAGAGCTCGCTGGTAGACCTTGAGATCCGCCGAGTTCTGGCTGTAGAGGTCGCCGACCTGGCTGATCGAAGACACGCCCAAGCCAATCAAATCGCAATGTCCGTGGGTGGTGTAGCCCTGAAAGTTGCGCTGCAGCTCGCCGTTTTCCTGCGCCACGCTCAGGCTGTCATCGGGCAAGGCAAAGTGGTCCATACCGATATAGCGGTAGCCTGCATCCATCAGCTGGCGCACGCTGTTCTCGAACATCTCCAGCTTCTGCGCGGGCGCCGGCAGGTCAGCGCTGTTGATACGGCGCTGCGGCATGAAGCGCTCGGGCAGGTGCGCGTAGTTGAACACCGACAGCCGGTCGGGCTTGAGCTCGATAATCGCCTCGACGGTGCGGGCAAAACGCTCGGGGGTCTGCTTGGGCAAGCCGTAGATCAGGTCGATATTGATCGAGCGGTAGGCCAGGGTGCGGGCCGCGTCCATCACGGTCTGGGTCTGCTCCAGCGATTGCAGGCGGTTGACCGCGCGCTGCACCTCGGGGTCCAGGTCCTGCACCCCAAAGCTGACCCGGTTAAAACCCAGCTCGCGCAGCAGGCCCATGGTCGCCCAATCCGCCTCGCGGGGGTCGATCTCGATGCTGTAGTCACCGATATCGTCATCGTGCAGTTTGAAGTTGCGGCGCAGCGCCGCCATCAGCTCACCCAGCTCCTGATGGCTGAGAAAGGTCGGTGTACCGCCGCCAAAGTGCAGCTGTTCCACCAGCTGATCCGGGCCCAGATGGGCGCTGACCAGCTCCATTTCGCGCTCCAGGCAGGCCAGATACTCGCGAGCACGACTGCGATCCTTGGTAATCACCTTGTTGCAACCGCAGTAGTAGCAGATGTTGGCGCAGAACGGGATGTGGACATACAGCGACAGCGCGCGGTTGGCGGCGCGACTGGCGTCAACGGCATGAAAAAAATCCAGCGGCTTCACACCATCGTGAAACTGCACCGCAGTTGGATAGGAGGTGTAACGCGGACCGGCGTGATCGTATCGACGGATCAGGTCCGCATCCCAGCGAAGGGTAGGCAGCATGGGGGCTCTCCAGAGATTAACTAGCTTGCGTACAGCCTACGCGCGCTGGGTCGGAGAGTTGTTGATCAGTGTCAATAAGCAAGAGCGGGCAGGCCCGACAACGCTGCCGGGCAGCCCGAGCGGGGTTCAGCCGCCGGTCGCGTTCATGAAACGCAGCACCTGAACCTCGCCGCCCACGCTGAACTCGTGCCGCGCCGGCTTGTAGAGCAAGGCACGCTCCAGCGCCTCGCGCACCGGGGCATCGTCGCCGGGGTGCTGGCGCAGCAGGCGGCGCATGTCCAGCGCATTCTCATGCCCCAGACACAGCAGCAGGCGCCCTTCGGTGGTCAGACGGACGCGGTTGCAGGTATCGCAAAAGTTGTGCGAGTGCGGCGAGATAAAGCCGATACGGCTGTCGGGGTAACCCTCTACCCGCAAGTACCGCGCTGGCCCGCCGCTGCTCTCGGTGCTGTCGAGCAGGCGATAGCGCTCGCCCAGCATGGCGCGCACCTCGTCACTGGAGCAGTAGGCTTCGCCACGCTCGCGCCCTACTTCGCCCAGCGGCATCTCTTCGATAAAAGTGATGTCCAGCCCGCGCGACAGGGCGTAGTCGGTCAGCGCCGGCACCTCGTCGTGGTTGCGGCCCTTGAGCACCACGGTATTCAGCTTGATCCGTTCAAAGCCGGCAGCCCGCGCCGCCTGGATCCCATCGAGCACCTGCTGCAGTTCGCCGGTGCGGGTAATGGCCTTAAAGCGCTCGGCATCCAGGCTGTCCAGACTGATGTTAAGGCGCTTAACCCCGGCGGCGGCCAGCGGCTCGGCCATTTTCACCAACTGTGAGCCGTTACTGGTCATCACCAGCTCGCGCAGCCCGGGCAGCGCGCTGATCCGCGCGCACAAATCAACAATGCCACGCCTGACCAGCGGCTCACCGCCAGTCAGGCGAATCTTGCGCACGCCAAGGGAAACAAACAGGCGGACCAGTCGTTCGATCTCTTCCAGGGACAGAATTTGCGCGCGGGGCAAAAAGGTCATGTCTTCCGCCATGCAGTAGACACAACGGAAATCGCAGCGGTCAGTCACCGACAGCCGCAGATACTCGATACGCCGACCCAGGCCGTCCTGCAGACTCATGACGACTCCCCCGCTGATTGCCAGCGACTCAGCGCCTGTTCATCACTGTCTTTGGCGTCGACCCAGCGCTCACCCTCAGGTGTGCTTTCGCGCTTCCAGAACGGGGCGCGGGTTTTCAGGTAATCCATGATGAAAGTATTGGCCTCAAAGGCGGCCTGACGGTGCGCGCTGGCCACGCCGACAAAAACGATCGGCTCGCCCGGCTCCAGTTGCCCGACACGATGCAGCACGTGCACCTCATGCAACAACCAGCGCGCCTGCGCCTGCTCGACGATGCCCGCCAGGGCTTTTTCGGTCATGCCCGGATAATGCTCCAGCCACATGCCGCTGACCGCATCGCCATCATTGAAGTCGCGCACATAGCCGACAAAGCCGACCACCGCGCCCGTGCCCCGGTAATCGGCGTGCAGCTCGTTGAGCAACGCGCCCGGATCAAAGCTGGCTGTCTGTACGCTGATTCGCATCTCAGCCCCCGGTCACCGGTGGAAAAAAGGCAACCTCGTCACCATCGGCCACGGCGGTGGCCAGATCACACAGCTCCTGGTTGCGGGCGCACATCAGCCGCGGCTCGGCCAGCACCTGCCAGGGTTCGCCGCGCGCCAGCAGGCGGCTGCGTACATCAGCCAGGGTGCGCAGGTCCTCATCCCAGGCGAGCTGCTCGGCATCGCAGCCCAGCGCATCCCGGTAACGGGCAAAGAACTGCAGATGGATCATGCACCCGGCTCCTGCAAATGATAGTCACCGCTCTTGCCGCCCGATTTGTGCAGCAAGCGCGTTTGTTCAATGACCATGCCCTTGTCCACCGCCTTACACATATCATAGAGGGTTAGCGCCGCCACACTCACGGCTGTCAGGGCTTCCATTTCCACGCCAGTCTGGCCGGCCAGTTTGCAACGCGCCTGAATGTGTACGGCATCTGGCGGCTGCGGCGTCAGCTCCACCTTGACGCTGGTCAGCATCAACGGGTGGCAAAGCGGAATCAGGTCGGAGGTCTTTTTGGCTGCCTGAATGCCGGCAATACGCGCGACGGCGAGCACATCCCCCTTGGGGTGGCCGCCCGCCTGGATCAGTTCCAGGGTTTCAGGACGCATGCGCACACGCGACTCGGCAACCGCCTCACGCGCGGTGACAGCCTTGGCGGTAACATCAACCATGTTCGCCCGCCCTTGTGCGTCCAGATGAGTCAGCATACAGTGATTCTCCGAGGTAACCAGCCGCCACTTTACTGCAATCGGGGTTGACGCAGAACCGTATGACCTCGAAACGGTCATACGCCTCAAGCATGATCAACACCGTAACGGCGCGGCACCGTACATAGCGAAAAGCTATTCAGGATTTAGTTGAAATTTATTTTAAGTATTTAGCTCAGGCGCATACCATTGCACCTGTCTTCTCAACCAACGACGAAACAACTCACAAAGGAGTTCTACATGTCCGTTATCAACACCGAAATCAAACCGTTCAAAGCGTCTGCATTCAAAAACGGCGAGTTCTTCGAACTGACCGAAGCCGACGTTAAAGGCAAGTGGGCCGTTTTCTTCTTCTACCCGGCTGACTTCACCTTCGTTTGCCCGACCGAGCTGGGCGACGTTGCCGACTACTACGACGAGCTGCAAAAAATGGGCGTTGAAGTGTACTCGGTCTCCACCGACACCCACTTCACCCACAAAGCATGGCACGACAGCTCCGAAACTATCGGCAAGATCAAGTACGCCATGATCGGTGACCCGACCATGCAGATCAGCCGCAACTTCGAAGTTCTGCGCGAAGACCAGGGCCTGGCTAACCGCGGCACCTTCATCATCGACCCCGAGGGCGTGATCCAGGCTGTTGAAATCACCTCCGAAGGCATCGGCCGTAACGCCGAGGACATGGTTCGCAAGGTCAAGGCCGCCCAGTACATCGCTGCCCACCCGGGTGAAGTGTGCCCGGCCAAGTGGAAGGAAGGCGAAGCCACTCTGGCTCCCTCCCTCGACCTGGTAGGCAAGATCTAAGATCGGCCTGATGACCCGGCCCGCTGCGCAGCCTCAGGCGCGCAGACGGCGGGCCGGGTTTTTTATGCCCAGAATTTGACTCTTACTCAAAAGGACACGCACATGTTGGACGCTAACCTGAAGAAGCAACTGGACACGTACCTGCAACACATCGTTAACCCGATTGAAGTCAGCGTGTCCACTGATGACAGCCCCAAGGGCAAAGAATTGCACGAGCTCGCGGTCGAAATCGCCGAAATGTCGAGCAAAATCGGCCTGGTAGCCGCCGAAGACAAACGCACCCCGAGCATGGGTGTGGGTCCGGCAGGCGAAACACCCCGGATCCGCTTCGCCGGCATCCCGATGGGCCACGAGTTCACCTCACTAATACTGGCACTGCTGCAATCCGGCGGCCACCCGTCCAAGTCAGACCCGGCGCTGCTGGAGCAGATTCGTAACCTCGAAGGCGAGTTTCACTTCGAGACATACATCTCGCTGTCTTGCCAGAACTGCCCGGACGTGGTCCAGGCGCTGAACCTGATGGCGGTACTGAACCCTAACATCACCCACGTGATGATTGACGGTGCCCTGTTCCAGGATGAAGTCGACGAGCGCCAGATCATGGCCGTGCCGTCGGTATACCTGAACGGCCAGCCCTTCGGTCAGGGCCGCATGACCCTCGCCGAAATCGTCAACAAGGTCGACAGTGGCGCAAGCAAGCGCAAGGCCGCCGAGCTGAACGACAAGGCGCCCTACGACGTACTGATCGTCGGTGGCGGACCGGCCGGCGCCTCGGCAGCCATCTACGCTGCGCGTAAAGGCATCCGCACCGGTATCGTTGCCGAGCGCTTCGGTGGCCAGGTCATGGATACCGTCGGCATCGAGAACTTCATCTCCGTGCCCTACACCGAAGGCCCGAAGCTGGTTGCCAGCCTGGAGCAACACGTGAAGGAGTACGAGGTTGACGTAATTACCGAGCAAAAGGCCGCCAGCCTGGAAACCGGTGACTACGTCGAAATTGGCCTGGAAAGTGGCGCGACCCTGCGCAGCCGTTCGGTCATCCTGGCGACCGGCGCGCGCTGGAGAGAAATGAACGTACCCGGTGAGCAGGAATACCGTGGCAAGGGCGTGGCGTACTGCCCGCACTGTGACGGCCCGCTGTTCAAGGGCAAGCGCGTAGCCGTGATCGGCGGGGGCAACTCCGGCATCGAGGCCGCGATTGACCTGGCCGGTATCGTCGAGCACGTCACCGTGCTGGAGTTTGCCGACACCCTGCGTGCCGACGAGGTGCTGCAGCGCAAGGCGCGTTCGATGAGCAACATCGAGATCATCAAGAGCGCACAAACCACAGAAGTCCGTGGTGACGGCAACAAGGTAGTGGGTCTGACCTACAAGGACCGCACCACCGAGGAGCTCAAGCAGGTCGACGTTGCCGGTATCTTCGTCCAGATCGGTCTGGTACCCAACACCGAATGGCTGAAGGACAGCGAACTGAACCTGACCCGCTTTGGCGAGATCGAGATTGATGCACGCGGTGCCACCAACCTGAACGGCGTATTTGCCGCTGGCGACGTGACTACGGTGCCCTTCAAGCAGATCATCATCGCCATGGGCGCTGGTTCCACTGCGTCGCTGGCCGCCTTCGACCACCTGATCCGCACACCGGATCCGGCGCAGGCACAAGCCAAAGAAGCCGTCGCCGAAGCCTGATACAGGCTAGGGCCTTAGGGCAGTAAATGAAACGGGCAGCTCAGGCTGCCCGTTTCTTTTGTCAGTCTCCCGCCCAGAACCGGTCCAGGCTCTTGAAGGGCCAGTTCTCCGGATCCTCTCTGCCGACAATGCGCTCCGGCTGCCCCGCCTCGGCCAGATCGATCAGCGTTACTGGGACCGCCTGCCGAAGAGTTGCCGAGTAGAACACCCGCACGCGCGGCAGCAGCAGCGCCGTCGGATTCTGCTCTACCACAACGCCCAAGCGCCTGGAGGTCAGGCGCACCAGCGAGCCAACCGGGTAAATGCCAAGCATGCGGACAAACAACTGGAACAACTTGGGATCAAAGTGCCCTTTCCAGCTGGCCATGCGACTGAGCGACTCGGACGGGTCCCAGCCTGCCTTGTAGGGTCGGTTTGAGGTAATGGCGTCATACACATCGCAAATGGCGCCCATGCGCGACATCAGGCTGATGTCCTCACCAGCCAGGCGCTCCGGGTAACCGGTACCGTCCATCTTTTCATGGTGATGCAGGCACACATCCAGCACGGCCTGGGGTACGTCCTGCCACTCCTGCAACAACTTGTAACCCTCCATGGGATGCTGACGCATGACGTCGAATTCCTGGTCGGTCAGTCGGCCCGGCTTGTTCAGCACCTCCTCGGGCATCATCGCCTTACCGAGGTCGTGCAACAGCCCAGCCATGCCCGCATCCCGCACTGCGGCTTCGTCCAGCCCGGCCGCCCGCGCCAGCCCTACCATCAGCGCGGCCACCGCCACCGAATGCAGATAGGTGTACTCATCCTTGTGCTTGATCCGCGCCACGCTGAGCAGCGCGTGGGGGTTGCGAGCCAGGGAGCGGTTCATATCCTCAACCATGTCCTGCAGCCCCTCGGTATCCAGCGCCTTGCCCAGACGCACTTCCTGAAACATGCTGCGCACCGCCTGTTTGCCATGGCGAAAAATGGCTTTGGCGCGCTGCACCTCCTCTTCCAGCGCTACGCTGACCGGCAGCTCCGGCGCCACCGACGGCATTTCGGCAGTGGGCACTTCAGCGCTGGGGCAAGGGGCAGAATCGGTTTCAGGGGCAGGATCGGGCGCGGCGTTGCTAGTTGGGTTAGGAGCAACGTCAGCGCCTTTGGCAGTATCGATCACCACTTCGGTGATAGAACTGTGCACGATGGTCTCGAGGGTCTTGTCATCCTTGATCAACAACTTGCGACTCCAAAAAGGATGATCCAACCAGGAGCCACAAAACTGGTCTACAAACATGCCCTTACGCAGGGTGGCAGTCGAAATCTTCTTGAGCATGCTCGGTTACGGCCTTTAATGATTGTTGTGCCGCGTATCCGTACAGCCCGCCTCGGCACGGCTTTGCGCGCGCTGCGGATGACTCCCTCACTATGATGACAATATGCCATTGGCCGAGCGCCTTTTCCAGCGTGCCGCGCAACCTGGATCAGCTCTCCGGCGTCAGCGGCGCATCAAACTCTGCACCCATTTCATCGGTCAGCTCGTCCGGGTCAAACCGCAGCAAGCAGCCTTCTCCCAAAGTGGGCGGCAGACTAGCCGCGCCAGCGGCCAGCGGGCTCAGCTCTTCTTCATCGCTCATTTAGGGGCTCCATGCTCGTTATAGGTCTGCATGGCACGCAGAATGTCGCGACGACTGATCTGCCCTACCAGCTTGCCCTCGTCGATCACCGGCAGGCGCCGACGACGCATGGTAATGAAATGCTCGGCCGCCTTGACGATGTCGGCGTCCGCATCGATGGTCTCAACAACCACTGTCATGACCGAGGCCACGCTACCGCCGGCCTCCTCGAAGTAGCTACCGGCCAGAATGCCCTTCAGGCAATCACCTTCGGACAACAGCCCAACCAGATGCCCATCGGCGTCGAGCACCGGGGCGCCGGAAATGCGGTGGGCCAGTAGCCGGTCGATGGCACGAAACAGATCCATCTCGGGAGAAAAGGTGACCAGGTCCGTGGTCATGTAATCGCGCACTTTGACGGATTTGAGCATAAAGCCTCCTGTGAGGGTGTGCTGACACCTCGACACCGGCGCCAGCACCACGAACGTCCCTCTACAGCTTAGCTGAACACTACCGTCTTGTTGTCGTGAACCAGCACGCGATCTTCCAGGTGATAGCGCAGGCCGCGCGACAGCACCATCTTTTCCACATCCTTGCCTAGCCGCACCATGTCTTCAGCATTGTTGCGATGGGTGATACGCACCACATCCTGCTCAATGATCGGCCCGGCATCGAGCTCTTCTGTCACATAGTGGCAGGTCGCCCCAATTAGCTTGACCCCTCGCTGGGCGGCTTGGTGATAAGGCCGTGCGCCAACGAAGGACGGCAAAAAGCTGTGATGAATATTGATAATGCGGTGTGCGTAACGCTCGCACAGGGCCGGCGGCAAAATCTGCATATAGCGCGCCAGCACAATACACTCGGCCTCTTGCTCTTCAACCAGTCGAGTAACTTCAGCAAACGCCGGCTCTTTGTCTTTCGGATCGACTGGAACATGATGAAAGGGAATACCGTGCCACTCTACCATGCTGCGTAAATCGTCATGGTTGGATATGACACTGCTGATGTCACAGTCCAGTTCACCGCTGTGCCAGCGGTGCAACAAGTCGGCCAGACAGTGGGACTCGCGACTGGCCATCAACACCACTTTCTTACGCACTGCCGAGTCACTTACTCGCCAGTCCATTTGAAACTCTCGGGCGATCGGCGCGAAGGCAGTGCGCAGCCCTTCCAGGTCAAACGGCAGGGAATCAGCGCGAATCTCGTGGCGCATGAAAAACCAACCGGACAAGTTATCCGAATGATGATTGGCTTCGGTAATCCAGCCGTTATAGGTTGCCAGTACGTTACTGACCTTGGCAACGATGCCAACCCGATCCGGGCAGGCGATTACCAGCCTGAAAGTGCGCATTTGCTCTCCTGTGGTGTGCGATTTTCAAAAGACATTGCCCGTATCACTTGAACAGGACATTTCGGGCCGCGACATTCTACCCTGTTGCCCCTGTTTGCGTGCGGACTAATTCGGTCATTAAGGCGTCAGGCAGAGCAGCGCAAACGAAGACGAGCACTATCGCTGCTTTGGTGATGTTACAGCGCGTCGCGGCGGGGAAAGAGATGACATCGCAAACATAAAAACGCCGATTATGGCACGCTGGGATAGACAACAACTTATTGTAGGTTCAGCAGGCATAACCTATTATTCTTTTCGTCCTGATTATCAAACTAGACATAAAGGAAACTATCCCATGTCCATGCTGCAAGAATACCGAAACATCGAAGAACAGATCCGCGAACTTAAAGAGCGTCTGAACTCGATGTCCAATGATGACAAACTTAAGAAAGAAATCGAGTTCGAAGAAAAGCTGCGCAGCCTGATGGGCCAGTACAACAAGTCGCTGAAGGATGTAGCTGCCATTCTTGACCCGGACAACAAGCTGGCCGCCCCCAAGGGTAAAGCTGCTGGCGGCGCCAAGCGCGCGCGCAAGGTTAAGCAGTACAAAAACCCGAACACCGGTGAGGTTATCGAAACCAAAGGCGGCAACCACAAGACTCTGAAGACCTGGAAAGAAAAGTACGGCGCCGACACTGTCGAGTCCTGGGTTACCATCCTGGGCTGATAGCTGCAGTAACAAAAAACCCGATGCCAGCGCATCGGGTTTTTTATTGCCTCATCGCAGGCATCAGGGCCAGCCCCACAGGGCCATCACCAGCGCCCGCGCCCATTCCGGATTTACCCGGCCGTTTGCTGGATGCCCAGCAGCTGGGCCTGCTGCACCCCGTACGCACGCCAACTTTGTAATAGCGCCTGCTGCGCCGCATCCAGGGTTGGCAACAGGGCATCAATCTCCTGCAGGAAAACCGGCAAGGTGACCGGGGCACCCGGGGCGGCGCCTGACAATCTGGCAGCGCACCAGGCCAACCATTGCTGCTGCTCCTCTGCATTCAGGCTGTCCGGGAAGTTACGCGCCCGGTAACGCGGCAACATGTCCACCAGCCGTTGATCACGCAAAGGCCAACGCATCGCTCCCAGTGCCGCACCATCGGCCTCGCGTATGGCGGTCATCAGGCGGCGATCGGCATCACTGAGAAAGCCATCGTACAGTTGCACCTCGGCGTCTTGCTCGGCGCTGTCGTCGCCTGGTTGCTCACGGTAGATCTCGGCCAGCACCGCCTGCCCCTGCTCACGCCAGCGGGCCAGCTCCTCTGCCCGTGCACTCAGCAACGGCATATCCAGTTGCAAGCGCTCAATATCCGCCGGGAGCAGCACCTTGGTGTCAGCCAGCACCGGACACTTGTTGATATGTACCAGCTTGAGCCCCGGACGCTGCTGCCCCGCCGGCAGATCCTCGGTACGCGTGTAAAGCCGCTCGCGTATCTGCTCCGGCGGCAGATCAGTCAGCACCGCCGGATCAGCGGCCAGATCATAGACAATCACCGCGTTGCGGTTGACCGGGTGCCAGCCCAGCGGCAAAACCAGCGACAGGCCGCTGCGTTCACGCCCGAAACGGCCCGAGACATGCACCAGCGGCCGCACCTGCTGCAAATCGATAAATTCCGCCACCCGGCGTTTGTCGCGCAGACCCAGCAGATAATCAAACAGGCGCGGCTGGGCGCGCTTGAGCAGCCTTGCCATGGCAATGGTGGCGCGCACATCAGCGAGGGCATCGTGAGCCTGCCCGTGGTCGATGCCGTTGGCTGCGGTCAGCAGCTCAAGACGCAGACTGGTAAAGCCATCAACCTGCGGCCATTCAATGCCCTCCGGGCGCAGCGCATGCGCAGCGCGCAGGGCATCGAGCAGGTCCCAGCGGCTATTGCCGCCCTGCCACTCACGTGCATAGGGGTCATGGAAGTTGCGATACAACGAGAAGCGCGTCATCTCGTCGTCAAAGCGCAGGTTGTTGTAACCGACACTGCAGGTGCCGGGCTGGATCATCTGATCGTGCAGGCGCTGGATAAACTCGGCTTCCGGCAGGCCGTTGGCCAGCCGCTGCGGCGTGATGCCGGTGACCAGACACGCCTGCGGATGGGGCAGTACATCGGCCGGCAAGCGCGCATCAATGCACAGTGGCTCGCCTACTTGTTCCAGCTCGGCGTTGGTTGCCAACCCCGCCACCTGCACCGGTCGATCGCGCCGCGGGTCGATGCCGGTGGACTCAAAGTCGTACCAGAAAAAGCGCTTGCTCATATCTCCCCCTGCAGGCAAAGCGGCAGGGTAACGTACCTGAGCGCCTCAGGCACCGGCAAAGTCGCCGAACGTGAAGTAGCGCTGCAAGGCGGTGGTGAGGCCGGCGAAGGCTTCACGATTGTGGCTGATACTGAAACCGCAGTCGTAATGACCGGGCGTAACATCGGCCCGGCACCAGCGACTGCGCGCCTTGAAACGAATACAGCGCGGGTAGTCCTTGGCGCTCAACTCGGGCAGATGCAGCTCCAGGTGGTATTCCTCATTGAGCATGACCGGCATCGCGCAGAGCAGCATGATTCCGTGGGAAGACAGGTTGCCGATATAGCCGAAGGGGCGGCCGGTCAGGCTGTTATAGACCGCCAGATAGGCGGTTAATTGATGTCGCGGTATCCGCCGCTGCTCAGGTGCGGGCACCGGGCCTGAGTCGGGTAGCAGGTGCATGTCAGCATTGCTCCGCTATTTGTTGGCGAACCGCCGCCTCGGCCTCACGCACGCGCGCCGGACTGACCTCTACCTGCCTGCCCTGCGCATCTTCCTCATACCAGTAGGTGCGACGCTGGAAGTCAGCCAGACGCTGTTGCAGTTGCTGGCAGCGCGCATTCTGCTGACGCCTGCGCTCAGCCAGCTGCGCATTGCGTTGCTCGCGCTCGGCGGTACGTACTTCATACAATCGCTGCATGTCGGCCTCACCGTCTCGCATGCGCTGGTCGCGCTCGATCACCTGCGGACGGACCTCGACCGTTTCAGCACCCGGACGCGGCCGCTCGCCAAAGTGCACCTGCCCGTTGGCATCTACCCAGCGGTAGATCTCGGCCTGCAGAGGCAGGCTGAGGCCACAACAGGCCAATAGCAGCAGGATGCGCATGGTGGGCTAACCCCGATAGGACGAACAGGCCTCTGAGCATAGCGGACGGCCACTATCCAGCCAAGCGCTCAATCCTCTGCGCGCGGCGGCACTGGCCGGGCCGGATCGTAGTGCCCCAGTTGCCGCAAGGTTTCCAGCCGCGCCGCCGCGCGGTAGCTGTATTCGCTTGAGGGATAGCTGTCGAGCATAAAGCGATAAATCTGAATGGCATCCAGATAGAGCGACTGCCGCTCCAGACACTGGCCACGCAGCAGCGAGACTTCCGGCTGCAGATAGGGCCTGCTTCGAATCCCGCGCTCGGTGCGCGAGAGCTCGCTGATCACCCGGCTGCAGTCACCCTCGGCATAGGCCTTGTAGGCTTCATCAAGGTGTTTATTGTAGGCCGAGGAGGCGCACCCGCTGAGCAGCGCAGCCAACGCCGGATAGAGCCAGAATCTGTTCATATTTACCTCCGCTAATGGCCCTGTATCGGCAGCTGCGCTCTGTTCTGCAGTGACACATGCGATGACCCAGGTCAGTGCAAAACCCGGCAGGCTTCGCTAGGCTGGACATTCCCGAACCAGAGCCTTGGACAACAGGAGTCAGCTGTATGGATATTCGCCACATTCTGGTCGTCATCGACGCTTCCCGCGAGGAGCAGCAGCCCGCCCTGGAGCGCGCAACACAACTGCTTGAGCATTATGGACAGGCCAGCCTCAGCCTGATGATCTGCGACTACATCCCGGCGCTGGATGGCGGCATGCTGTTCGAGTCGCACTCGCTGGAAAAAGCGCGCCAGTCGCTGCTTGAGCATCACACCGCCTATCTGGAAAAGCTGGCGGCGCCGCTGCGCTCGCAGGGTGTCCAGGTCGAGACCACCGCCGTCTGGGGCAAGCGCCTGGACCGCCACGTGCTGCGCGAGGTACAGGCGCGCAAGCCGGATCTGGTGCTGAAAACCACCCACCAGCGTAATCCGCTCAAGCGCCTGCTGCTGAGCGCTGCAGACTGGCAGCTGATTCGTTACTGTGAAGTGCCACTGTGGCTGGTCAAGCATGGCGAAAACCCGCTGAAGCAGCTGTGCGCCAGTGTCGATCCGCTGCACAGCGCCGACAAGCCGGCAGCGCTGGACAACAAGCTGATCGCCTGTGGCCATGAGCTTGGCCAGCAGCTCAACGCGCAGCTGCATCTGGCCCACTGCTACACACCGCTGCCACGCACCATGGTGTTCGATGCCAGTGTCATTGCCGACTACGAAGGCTACGCCAAGGATGTGAAGCAGCATCACGCCACTGCGTTCAGTCAGTTGCTCGCGCGCTCACCTGCCGATGGGGCTGCAACGCACCTGCTTGAGGGAGACCCGGAAGAAGCACTGCCGGGCTTTGTCGAGGAGCAGAAGATTGATCTGCTGATCATGGGCGCCGTATCGCGCTCGCGTCTGGAAAGCGCGCTGATCGGCCATACCGCCGAGCGCCTGATCGACGCGACGCCCTGTGATCTGCTGATTCTCAAGCCCGACGGGTTCGTCGACCCTAGCAAGCCGTAAGGCAAGACCGCGCCGACATCCGTCGGCGCGTTACCCGGCGGCCACCGCGGCCTTGGCCAGTGCGGTAATGTCCTGCCAGCGCTCTGCGGCAATCAGCTGCGGCGGCGCAATCCAGCTGCCGCCTACCGCCATCACATTCGGCTGGGCCAGATAGGCCCCCAGGTTGTCTGCCGTCACCCCACCGGTGGGGCAAAACGCGGCGTCCCGGAACGGGCCGGCAAAGGCTTTGATAAGGCCAACACCACCGGCAATTTCTGCGGGGAACAGCTTGAAGCGCCGGTAACCCAGGCGATAACCCTGCATCAGCTCGGATGCGGTTGCGATGCCCGGCAGCAGGGGAATCAGGCCATCGCGGCCCGCTTCCAATAGTTCCTCGGTGCAGCCAGGCGTGACCACAAATGCTGCGCCTGCAGCCTGCACCGCAGCGAACTGGCTTGCATCCAGCACCGTGCCGGCGCCGATTGTCAGTGCCGGGCGCTCGGCGCGCAGCAGCGCAATAGCGTCTATCCCCAGGGGCGTACGCAGGGTAATTTCCAGCGTCGTCACGCCGCCGGCGCTGAGGGCATCGGCCAGCGGCAGCACATCTGCCAGGCGCTCAATATTGAGCAGCGGCAATAGGCGGCAGTCTGCAAACAGGCTATCAAGCAGGCGAGTCTTTTCAGGCAGCGACATCAGTGTCCTCAAGCTTGGTCCGGGCAATAGTGAATCTCCAGCGGCGCGCGCAAAAACGCCGCTATCGGGCAATCCGCCGGAGCGCGCTCCAGCGCCCCGATCAACACCTGCAATTTTTGCTCGCCGCTGATCGCCAGTAGCTGGCGGCGCGCGGAGTGTAACGCACGACCGGTCAGCGTCAACCTTGGCGACGCATCCGCCGCCAGCGTGGCCGCGCACAGCGCGCCGGCGCCAGGCTGCAGCCATTGACTTACCTGCGGCTGACCGGGAAACAGCGAGGCAGTGTGGCCATCCAGCCCCATGCCCAGCACCACAACATCCAGCGGCTGCCACTTGAGCAGTGCGGCGCCCGCCGTAACTGCATCCTGCGCAGGACTTGCGCCCTGATACAGTGGCTGCCAGTGCAACCGATCAAAGACCGGCTGCAGATGGCGGCGCAACAGCCGCTCGTTGCTCTCAGGCTGATCACTGCTCACCCAGCGCTCATCGACCAGGGTGAGTTTTACCTGCTCCCAGTCAAGCACGTGGCATGCCAGCGCCTGCAAAAACGGAATAGGACTGCGCCCGCCCGACAACGCCAGGCGCGCCTCGCCGCGCGACGCCAGCGCCTCGCGCAGGGCCGCCGCCACCGTCTCGGCCAAGCCTTGTGCATGCGCGGCCGGCGAGGCGGTTTCTACCCAGGCGACGCCACGCTCCCGCAACACTGCCTGCCATGACCGGTTCACTGGTCAGCCTCGTGCAGCCCGGCAGTGAACACGCAGCCCCCCAGCTCGGCCGAGCTGGCTTGGGCGCGCATGAACGCAAACAGCTCACGACCCCAGCCCCGGCGCACCGTCTGCGGGCAGGCAGCCTGCTCGCGCTGCTGCCAGTCAGAGCCCTCGACCTGCACCTGCAGCGTACCGGCGTCAGCATCCAGGCTGAGCACATCACCGTCTTGCAGCCGCGAGATCGCTCCGCCCTGCAATGCCTCGGGGCACAAGTGAATAGCCGCAGGTACCTTGCCCGAAGCACCGGACAGGCGGCCGTCTGTCACCAGAGCCACACGGTGGCCCTTGTCCTGCAGGGCGCCGAGGTAAGGCATCAAACGATGCAGTTCGGGCATGCCGTTGGCTGCCGGCCCCTGAAATCGCACCACGGCCACCAGGTCCCGCGCCAGCTCACCAGCCTGAAAAGCAGCTACAAAGTCTTCCTGGCTATCAAATACGCGACAGGGCGCGGTCACCTGCCGATGCTCCGGCGCCACCGCAGACACCTTCACCACGCCGCGGCCCAGCTCGCCGTCAAGCATGCGCAAGCCGCCATCGGCGGCAAAGGGCGCGCTGACCGGGCGCAGTACGTCGCTGTCCAGGCTGGCCTGCGGACCATCACGCCAGGCAAGCTCGCCATTGTGCAGATAGGGTTCCTGGCAGTAGCGCGACAAGCCGGCACCGGCGACGGTTTGCACATCCTCGTGCAGCAGGCCCGCCGTCAATAGCTCCCGGAACAGCCAGGCAGTCCCGCCCGCCGCCTGAAACTGGTTGATGTCTGCCTTGCCGCTGGGATAGATGTGCGCCAGCGTCGGCACCACCCGCGACAGATCCGCCATGTCCTCCCAACGCAGTTGCAGCCCGGCCGCCTGACCGATGGCAACCAGGTGCAATGTCAGGTTGGTCGAGCCACCGGTGGCCAGCAGCATGACCACGGCATTGATCAGCGCACGCTCATCCAGCACCTGGCTCAGGCTGCCCTCCCCGGCCCGCGCCAGCGTGACCGCAGCCTTGGCTGCGGCCCGGCTCAGCGCGTCACGCAACGGCGTATCCGGGGCAACAAAAGACGCACCGGGCAGCTGCAGGCCCATGGCTTCGAGCAGCATCTGGTTGGTATTGGCGGTGCCGTAGAAAGTACAGGTGCCGGGGCTGTGGTAGGACGCGCTTTCTGCAGCCAGCAGTTGCTCGCGGTCCACCTTACCCTCGGCGTACAGTTGCCGTACCCGAACCTTCTCGCTATTCGGCAGGCCACTGGGCATGGGGCCGGACGGCACAAAGACGACCGGCAAATGACCAAAGCGCAGCGCACCAAGCAGCAGCCCCGGCACAATCTTGTCGCAAATACCAAAGCACAACACGCCATTGAACATGTTGTGCGACAGCGCCACTGCCGTGCCCATGGCGATCACATCGCGGCTGGCCAATGACAGCTCCATTCCGGGTTCACCCTGGGTCACCCCGTCACACATGGCCGGCACGCCGCCCGCCACCTGGCCAGTCGCGCCGATGCTGCGCAGGTAATCACGCAACAATTGCGGGTAACGCTCGTAGGGTTGGTGGGCCGACAACATGTCGTTGTAGGCGCTGACCATGCCGATGTTGACCTCATCAATCATCCGGATGCGGGCCTTGTCCTGCGCCGAGCACGCCGCCATGCCGTGCGCCAGGTTGCCGCAAGACAGCCCGCTGCGCCCCGCTGGGGCCTGCGCCATCTGCACCAGATACGCAGCCCTGGACACGCGACTGCGCTCGCGCAACCGTTCTGTAACCGCTACTACTTCGGGGTGCATCGCTACCACTCCAATTCGCCGTCAACCTACCCGTCTAGCGGCATTATGGTCTATTGTATGGCGCAGCAAAAACCCACCGCACAAGGACCATTGCATGTCACTGCGCCGCACCAAGATCGTTGCCACTCTCGGCCCCGCCAGCAGCAGCCCGGAACGTATCGCCGAGCTGATTAACGCGGGCATGAACGTGGCACGACTGAACTTCTCCCATGGCAGTGCCGACGAGCACCGCCAGCGCGCCCGCCTGGTCCGCGAGATTGCCGCCGAGAACGGTCAGCACGTTGCCTTGCTGGGCGACCTGCAAGGCCCCAAGATTCGCATCGGGCGCTTTGCCGATGGCCCCATTTCACTTGAGGTTGGCGATCACTTCCGCCTGTCCACCAGCCACGGGCTGGAAGACGGCAATCAGGACATCGTGGGCCTGGACTATCCGGACCTGGTCAAGGACTGCCGCGCCGGCGACGAGCTGCTGCTCGATGACGGCCGCGTGGTACTGCAGGTTGAGAGTGTCGGTCGCGACGAAGTGCGCTGCCGCGTCACCACCGGCGGCCCGCTGTCCAACAACAAGGGCATCAACCGCCGCGGTGGCGGCCTGTCTGCCGCTGCGCTGACCGACAAGGACCGCGCCGATATCAACCTCGCGGCCGAGCTGCAGATGGAATATGTCGCGGTTTCCTTCCCGCGTGATGCCGCCGACATGGAACTGGCGCGTAAGCTGCTGCGTGATGCCGAGTCCGACGCCTGGCTGGTAGCCAAGATCGAACGCGCCGAAGCGGTTGCCGATGACGAAGCCCTCGACGGCCTGATCCAGGCGAGCGATGCCGTCATGGTTGCCCGTGGCGACCTGGGTGTAGAAATTGGCGACGCCGAGCTGGTCGGCATTCAAAAGCACATCATCAGCCGCGCCCGCAAGCAGAACAAGGTCGTGATCACCGCCACCCAGATGATGGAGTCGATGATCACCAGCCCCATGCCGACCCGCGCCGAGGTATCCGACGTTGCCAACGCCGCGCTGGACTACACCGATGCGGTCATGCTTTCGGCCGAAAGCGCCGCCGGCGACTATCCGGTTGAGGCTGTTCGTGCCATGAGCCGCGTCTGCATTGGTGCAGAAAAGCAGCCGGTCAGCAAAAAATCCGGCCACCGCCTGTACCAGACCTTCGAGCGCTGTGATGAAACCGTGGCACTGGCCGCCATGTATGCCGGTAACCACTTCCCGGGCGTAACTGCGATCATCACCCTGACCGAGAGCGGCTACACCCCGCTGATCATGTCGCGCATCCGCTCGCACCTGCCGATATTTGCGCTGTCACCCAACGCCCAGACCCTGGGCCGGGTTTCACTGATGCGCGGTGTGCAGGCCATCCCGTTCAACCCGGCTGAACTGCCCTCCAGCGAGATCAACCAGCAAGCGGTCAACCGACTGCTGGCGGCAGGTCATGTGCAGCCCGGTGACTGGGTCATTCTGACCAAGGGCGATGTCTACAACTCCCGTGGCGGCACCAACTCCATGAAGCTGCTGCACGTAGGCGAAGAGCTGGTGTAACAACCGGCTGGCATCGGCGTCTTCTGGTGGTCACCACCAAGGACCCGATGCCATGCTTTCTACCCTGCTGCCGGCCCAGCGCCTGCTGGACCGCACCCAAACCCTCGACTTTATCGCCCCGCTGCAAGGGTCTGTTGGCGTTTCGTTCACCCGTCTGCCGGAGGCCATTTTTCGGCCAGGCAAGGCGGAGCAAGCGCAGTGTGGTTATTCCACATAAGCGACCGACAACGCGGCATGGCCGAAAAATGGCCCATATCGATTCGACCGTCAGCTGGTTTGAACAGGGCCTCGGCCTGCCGTTTCCCGAGTTGCTGGCCTGGCTGGCCACCCTCACCGAAGTCATAGGCGCCGTACTACTTCTAATCGGCTTTGCGACCCGCTGGATCAGCATTCCGCTGATGATCACCATGCTGGTAGCCGCTTTTACCGTGCACTGGCCCTACGGCTGGTCAGCCATTGCAGACCCCAGCTCGCTCTTTGCCAACGACCGCGTCGCCGCCTCCGCCGAAAAGCTCGCACGAGCCAAGGCACTGCTGCAGGAGCACGGCAACTACGACTGGCTGACCAGCAGCGGCCGCCTGGTCATCCTCAACAACGGCATCGAGTTCGCCATCACCTACTTCGTACTGCTGCTGAGCCTGTTCTTTACCGGCGGTGGGCGTTGGGTGAGTGTTGACTACTGGTTCAACCGCCGTCTGCAAGGGCTGTGAAGCAACCACAAAAAAGCCCCGCTCGGCGGGGCTCAGACTGCTGACGAACCCCGTGTTTTCGCGGGGTTTCGTTTTTCTGGGGTGTTTGTGATGATTTTGCAGGTGTCGGGTAATTTAGCCTGCTAACCGCTAAAAACCGTCCGAGCAGCTCCATTTCCAGCCTGGCAGGCAAGTGCCGCTTCTTATCCCGGATTGCAGGCGTAAAAGCATCGCCAGCAGGCGGGCAATCTTCTTCATGTTTTGGCAGGCGGCTGCCAGCAGGCACTGTTTCATTACCTTGCGCAGCCCACGGAATCGGGCATAACGGTGCCCGTGCAGCTCCTTGGCGTCCGCAAAGCTGCGCTCGACGGTTTCCTTGCGCCTGGCATAGATGCGCTTGCCTTCAGGGGTAAGACGATTCTGGTTAACCCGCTCC